>NZ_BAAAWU010000001.1:5955000-7446670 GCF_039535235.1 Streptomyces roseoviridis | reverse complement strand
TACAGGGTGGGGGGTGCTGTGGGGTTCAGGCGTTTGCGTGGCGGGGGGTGACGGCCCGTCGGGGCCGGGCGTGATGGGCCGGCCGGTGCATCGGGGTGGCTTGGAGGCGGTACAGCCACAGGGAGGTGGTGGCGAGCAGGCTTGCGAAGACGGCCAGGAGGAGAAGGGAGACCCACATCTGCCGGCTTCCGGGGTGAGTCCATCCCGTCCAGGCCGCTGCAGCCGCCCACAACAGGACGCCGGCTGTGTAGAAGGAGCGGGTCCGGCGCAGCTGGCGTACGGCCCGCAGGGACATGGAGTGTTCGCTCTTCGGTGCCATGCCGGCCCGTGTACCCCCAAGCAGGCGATCCACCGGGGGGAAGGCTGGTGTGGTCTCTGGTCCGCTTGCCTGCCTGCCGTCCGGGCTTCCGCGTGATTTTTCGGTCCGGTGCTTCATTTTAGGGGCCTAGATATACTCTGGTATCAGACAGCACCACTACTAAGGTCAGGAATCGGCTTTTCGATCTAGCTCCCCCGCTACTGGACCGAGGCTTTGACCGGGTTCCGGTGAGGTTCACCGTAGCCGATCGCACGCCATCTACGTGCAGGTTTCCCGTTTCCAGCCCCATAGAGCCCAGGAGAAGGCAGACAGATATGTCGATCACGAGCCGAACCGATCAGCGTGAGGCGGCGCAGCAGGAAGCCATTGACGCGGTTGTCCGTGCCCTCGAATTGCCTGCAAGATCGCTTGCGCCCGGGAGGGGTCTGCGGACTCAGGTGATCATGGCGACCGGGTCCGGGAAGACCCGGGTCGCGGCCCGCAGCGCGGAGAAGCTCCGTGCGGGCCGTGTGCTGGTCCTCGTCCCCTCACTGGACCTGCTCACCCAGACCGAGGCCGCGTGGCGCGTGGCCGGCCGCACGGGCCCGATGATCGGGGTCTCGTCCCTGCGGGGCGAGGACGTGTCCTTCCCCAACACCACGGACGTGGACGAGCTGGTCGACTGGGTGCGGCCCTTCGACAAGGTCACCGCGTTCGCCACGTACGCCTCCCTCGGGCTGGGCACGCTGGAGCGCGCACACGCCGCCGGCCTTCCCAGGTGGGACCTGATCGTGGTCGATGAGGCGCACCGAACTTCGGGGCGGCTGGGCAAGCCGTGGGCGGTCGTCCACGACAACACCCGTATCCCGTCACTGCGCCGCCTCTACATGACCGCCACGCCCCGCCTGTGGCAGCTGGACGAGGACGCCGACCAGGGCGCGCCAGGTGAGCTCGTGGCGAGCATGGAGGACGACCCGGACGGGCCCTTCGGCAGCCGGGCGTTCACCCTGACCCTGTCGGAGGCGATCGACCGGGGAATCTGTGCCCCCTACCAGGTGGTGTGCGTGGACATCACCGACACCCAGCTCCAGGCCGCGCAGCTCCTGGGCGCCGAAGGCCGCTCGGACGAGGTCCGCGGAGCCCGGCTCGCAGCCCTCCAGACCGCGCTGCTCAAGGCGTCGGCCGAGGAAGGCTTCCGCAGGACGCTGGTCTTCCACCACGTCGTCAAGGAAGCCGAAGCGTTCGCGACCGGCCTGCCCGACGTCGCCACGCAGCTGCACGCCGCGGACCCCGAGCTGTACCCCAAGACGATCTGGGCGGACTGGCTGTGCGGCGACCACAAGCCGGGCCACCGGCGGCGGGTCCTCGATGAGTTCGCCTCCGGCATCGCCACGGACGGCACGGTGGTGGAAAAGGGCTTCCTGGGCTCGGTGAAGGTACTCGGGGAAGGCGTGGACACCCGGGAATGTGACTCGGTCTACTGGGCCGACGTCCGCGGCTCCATGCCCGACCTCGTCCAGGCCGTCGGCCGCGCGCTGCGGATGCACCCGGGCGAAGGCAAGGTCGCGTCCCTCGTGGTGCCGGTGCTCCTCGGGCCCGGCGAGACACCGGACAACATGCTGACCTCCAGGGCGTTCGGTGGGCTGGCCAAGCTCCTGGAGGCGCTCAGGGCGCACGACGCTCGAGTGGTGGAGCAGCTCGCCGAGCAGCAGGCCCAGAGCCGTGTCAGGGGCGTTCAGAGCCGCAGCGGGGGCCAAGAGAGCCGGGGTGAGGGGAACGGGTCCGGCGGGCCGTCGGCGCCCGCGCGGAAGCTGTTGAAGTTCTCGACGCCGCGCGACCCGGCGCAGCTGGCGGCGTTCATCAACCTGCGGGTCCTCAACCCCGAGCACGAGCACTGGCGGCGCGGGGTGGAGGCCGCCGTCATCTTAGCGCGCGAGCACGGCGACCTTCGCGTGCCGTTCACGTACCGCGTGCCGGAGGGCGAGGAGGCGGAGGGGATCGGGTGGCCGGCCTCGCTCGCCAACTTCCCGCTCGGGCAGTGGATCGCCGACGCTCGCCGGTTCTACGCCCGCGGGGACATGGACGAAGACCGCATCGCGCAGCTGG
The DNA here is from genome assembly GCF_039535235.1 of Streptomyces roseoviridis. Classification (NCBI taxonomy): domain Bacteria; kingdom Bacillati; phylum Actinomycetota; class Actinomycetes; order Kitasatosporales; family Streptomycetaceae; genus Streptomyces; species Streptomyces roseoviridis. Next base: position 7,444,266 of record NZ_BAAAWU010000001.1, on the reverse strand, counting down.
AGAAGCTCGGCATGGTGTGGAGCCACTACGACGTCGCATGGGAGGAGGGCCTGTCCGCCGCGCGCGGGTGGGCCGAGGTGAACGGGCACCTCCTGGCCCCGCTCGATGCCACGCACCAGGGCTACCGGGTGGGCACCTGGCTGAAGAACGCCCGCGCCGCCGCCCGGCGCGCCCAGGAACTCGAACAGCGCCAGGCCGAGGGTCTGCCGGTGGAGTCCTGGTCCGGCGCCCTGTCGCAGGAGCGGCGCGAGCAGCTGGAGGACATCGACCCCTCCTGGTGCCCGGCCTGGCCGGTGGAATGGCAACGCGCCTTCCACCTCGTCCGGCTCCACCTCGAGGAGGCCGGCGGCACACTGCCGACCGAGCCCGGCGAGGTCATGCACCAGGGCGAGGACCTCGGGCGATGGGTGCGGGCGCAGCGGCTCGGCTGGGACAACCTCACCACCGTGCAGCAATGGATGTGTGAGCACGTCCTCGGGATCACACCCGCCACCGAGGAGGAGAAGCCGAAACCGCGCCGGTCGCAGGCCGACAAGTGGGCCATGAACTACGCCGCCGCCCGCCAGTTCTACGAGCGCGAGGGGCACCTACAGGTGCCGCGCAAGCACATCGAACGGATCATCGTCGGCGAAGACCAGGAGCAGCGGGAGGAACGAGAGATCCGGCTCGGGGCATGGGTCGGGAACCAGCGCTCCCGGGCGGCGACGCTGTCCCCGGAACGCGTGAAGCTGCTGTCCACGATCGGGATGCGGTGGGCGTAGTCACAGCGGTCCCGGTCGTATGAGTGCCGGGCAGACCGGGTGGTCCGTGCTCAGAAGGGAGGTTCGTCGCTGTACGCCTGCTGACTGCTGATCTTCTTCTGTAGCGCTCCGGAGGCCCAAGGATCATCCTGTGGCTGCTGCGAAGCACCCCACCCCCCCTGAGGGCGCATTGCTCCCCCAGCCTCCCGCCGGGGTGCGCGGCAGTGAGGCCTCCGGAACCGGCGCTAGCGGACGGCGTCGTGGACGAGGCGCAGTCGGAGGGGCACGCCAGGTCTTCTCCCGGCGGAGCTCTCCCGCCTCGCCCTGGGCTCGGTACCAGAAGGACAGCACTGGGATGCCGGTTGCGTCTGTCGTGACCCGTTCCTTCGGCTTATCGGGATGCTCACCCAGGGGCTCGTAGCCTGCGTCAGCCAGCGCTGTCTGGAGTTTGCAGAAACTGGCAGGCAGGGGCAGACGACGTGGGAGAACTGACGCAACGGACTGCATGTGTCGGCCCCGCCGGCCAGCCGCTTCGAGAGGCGGGCATGGGACAGATCGAGCAGGGTTTGGAGCGCGCGTTGCGCACCCGGCCCGTTCCCTCAAGCACCGAGGCCCGCCTGCGTTTTCTGCTGGCGGCGCATCGGGGTTCCACCCGGCAGGTGGCCGCCGTGCTGGGGGTCTCGCAGCGCACCGTGCAGCGGTGGGTGACGATGAAACCAGGAGCGCGTCGTCCCCCGGGTCCGACGCAGGTGCGAGCGATCGAGGAAGCGGTCCTGGCTCGGTGGCAGCCGCGAGTACGGGCCCGTCGGCGTGCCCAGGCAGAGGCGGAGGGGTTCGTCTTCCATACCAGGGCGCGATTCGGGTTCGCGGCTCCTGCAGGGTCCTCGGACGACCCGCGGGTGCGGTGGATCACCCAGGACCTGCCGGGAGAGGTAGCCCGGGAGCTCTTCGCCGCACGGGATGCCGGCGCGGGCGAGCAGCAGCAGACGGTGATCCTCGCCCGCGCGCTGGGACACGCCTACTTTCGCGATTGGGGCCGCCGGGCCCACGGTCTGCACATCGCATTCAGCGACGTCGCGTTCGCCGAAATCTCGATCGGCTGAGCCCGGCCCGTCGCGTCACAGGTCAGGGTGTTCAGCGTCGTGAGGGCCTGACGCGACTGGTCGGAACTGCTTCGTACCTCTCGGCTTCCTTCCGCTCGCGCCAGTCCCACTCCACACGGCCGACCGGGCCTTTGCGGCGAGCCGCGGGCGGCTGGGGCGGGCGCAGCCTGGCCGTCTCCGCCACGCGGAGCAGGTGCCCACGGTCACCTGGCCCGACGAGCAGCTCCTGGTCCTCACCGGAGGTAAGCCGGGTGAAACAAGCCGAGGCCCGCAGGAAGACGCCCGCCCAGGGCGGTACGGGGTGGGCGGCGCAGCCGTCGGTGTAGCGGGCGCGGTCGTGCAGGGCGAGCGTGGCCGCGGCGGTGTCGTAGTCGCGGGGGCGGGCGGTGGCAAGTTGCTGGAGGGAGGCGCCGGTGAACAGTGCGGCGGCGACGGCCGCGGCCAGGCGCGGATGTGCGGTCGCCGCGTGCAGTCGGTGGGCGACTTGCTGGGCGGTGTGCGCGGTGAGAGGAGCGGGCGGTGGGCGGTGCCGCCAGGCGATCGGGGGCGGGGTGCACGGGTCGGTGCAGGGGCGGGGGCTGTCGTAGGAGATGAGGCGGTCCAGTGCGGGCAGGGTGAGCCACCGGCCGGTCGGCCCGGCGGGCTCGTCTGCGAGTGGGGGTTCGGTGACCGGTGTGCCGTAGTAGTGGCGGCGGGCTGCGTCGAAGTCGGTGGTGAGGGAGTAGTCGGCCGTCTGCAGGGCCTGGTGCAGGGCGGCGGGAAGATGGGGGCGATGGCAGACCAGAGTCAGGTGGATCCCGGTGAGGGCATGCAGCTCCAGGAGGCGCATCGTGCGGCGGGCGGTGAGGCGGTGGGCGCGCAGGACGGTCAGCCGGGTAACGGGCAGGGCGGTCATCCAGGCGTTGGCGGCTTCCCAGGCGGGCTGGCGCCCGGCGGGAAAGCGGCCCGGGAGCAGGGGCGGTTTGCCCAGGGCGGCGAGAAGGTCGTGGGCAAGGCCGGTCTCGCTGGTGGTGCCGGGGCCGGGGTGCAGGGTGATCCGGCCGGACGACGGGTGGTGGGCGGCCAGAGCGGTGTGCGTGTGCAGCGTGTCGTCGTGACGGTCGAGAACCACGGTGACGGAAGGCAGCGGCGGGGCGGGAGGCATTGACGGTGTGGTCAGGCGAGGCGGCTGAAGGCCCAGCGCAGCAGCTCTTGGTCGACGCGGGGGCGGCCGGTGCGTGCCAGGGCGGTGCGGGTGTGGGCGGTCAGCTGGGCCCAGGCGCGGAAGTTGCCATGTGCGGCGTGGCTGTCGGCGAACGTGATGTCCTCGGGGTCGGCGTCGGCCCAGACCGGGTGGAACAGCGGGATCACCTCGAGGACCTCGTCGGGGGTGAGGCGGGTGAACTGCTGCCAGATGAAGACACGGGAAGACAGCATCGGTTCGCGGCGCAGCACGGTGTGGCAGCCCGCGCCGCCGACGAAAATGATGGCGAGCTGGGTTGAGGGTTCGTCCCAGAGGTAGCGGAAGTATTCGAACGCCTCCCCGTTGAGCCACTGGGCCTCGTCGACGAGGAAGGTACGGGGGCGTTCGGCCAGGGCGGTCTTCAGCAGGCGGTCGAACTCGCTGGGGTGGCGCGGTGGCTCGCCGGCCAGGTCGAGCGCGGTGAACAACTCGTAGCGCACCGCACGGGCGGTGGGCCGGGCCCGGCAGTGGTGACCACGGAGGCGTCGGGCAGGTCGACGTACTGGTAGGTGGCCGCGCTCACGAGGCGTCTCCGTCTTCGTCGGTGGTGGGAGGTGCGGCCCGCCCGCCCGGGCCGTCCGGGGCGGAAGCACCGTCATGTCCATACGGGTACCGGACGGGCGGGCCTGGTGTGGTCAGTGCGGCCAGGGAGGCAGGGGTACGCCAGTCGGCCGGCGGCGCGGCAGGCGGAATGAGGTCCGGCAGCGCCAGTTTCGAGGCGTCGGTGTGCTCGGCGGCGGCCAGTTCGTCCCCGGCTTGAGCGCAGGTGAGGGCTCCCAGTCGCTGGGCCGGCCCGGCCGTGGTGGCCGGGGCGAAGCGCTGCCGGCGCAGCGTCTCGGCGGCTTTCACCTCGGCGCGCAGACGTCGGGCACGCTCAGCACGGGCTGTGCGCAGGGCTTTGAGTTGTTCGGGGGTAGCCGCGTCCGCGAGATGCGCGGGCCCGAGATACTTGCCGTTCGCGGCGCAGATGTCGATCTCGTGATCGTGGTGCGGCATGTAGCGCACGGTGACGGTACGGCCGGCCTGGCCGGTCATCCACGGGGCGATGTAGGTGCGCCCGCGCCACCGCTCCCCGTGGCTGGTCAGCTTCCGCGCCCGGCCGTCGTCCTCGAGGGTGAAGGTCCACAGGTCGGCGGCGGGGATGTCGGTGACAGGGGTCGGGTCGGCCTGCCATGCCTCGAGCGGCGTACGGCCGGAGAGCGCCTGGGGGCGGTGCTCGGTGTTCCACCAGTGGGTCCATGCCAGCACCTCCGCGGTGAAGTCCTGAAACGACATGGCACCGGACGTCTCCGGCTTGCGGACCGCGCCTTTGCTTCGCCGTCCTGAGCGGTGCTTCGTGGGTGTGAGGGTGTACCCGGGCAGGGCGGCGAACAGCATCCGGTCGACGGCCCGGTTGAGGTTTTCCACTGTGCCTTTGAGATGGGGGCTGTAGGCCGGCAGATCCTTCACCGTCACGCCCATCGTGCCGAACGCCGTGATGACGGCGGTGGACAGGAAGTCCTTGCCTCGGTCCACCCCCACCTGCTCCGGCGTCCCTCCCGCAGGACCGTAGGGCTCCTCGCGCAGCACAGCGGCACGCAGCGCCGCCAGCACGGAGGCACGGGAAGGGACGCCAGGAGTGACCGCGGTGCCGGTGATGACTTTGGTGGCGGTGTCGATGAACCAGGTCACCCACGGGCGCACCAGGTCACCATCGGCATCAACCAGCAGCGGTGCCTGGACGTGATCGGCCTCCCAGATGTGATTGCGCCAGGACGCCGCCCGCTTGCCGAAGACATCGTGGGCGCGTGCCGCGTCCGGTCCCGCGGCGAGACCGGCCCGCTCCCCCGCGGTGAGGTCACGGCGCACCGCGCGCAGGAACGTCGACAGCGACGGCACCGGGTCCAGCAACGGCACTGCGACCGGCGGGGCGCCCGCGGGAGAAGCCGCTGATGCAGCCGTGGTCGTCGGCTGACCGCCGTGGCCGTGTGGGCCGGTCTCGGCCCGGGCCACCAACTGGCGGTGGACCGCGGAAGCGTTGCCGTGCCAGTACGCCAGCAGCACCCGGATCTCCCTGGTGATCTTGAACCGGTCACCGCTGCGTTCCCCGGGGCGCAGCGCTGCCTGCGGCGAACGTGAGGCCTCAGCCAGCCATCGCCACACCGTCCGCTCCGACACGCCCAGGCACTCCCCGGCCAGGCGCACATGCCCCCGCGACAGGCGCCGCTCGGCGCGCAGCGCCAGCAGACGACGCACCGCCGGCGTCCGCAACGCCGTCAGGGCCTCCTTACCCAGAACACCCGCCGGATCGTCCGGCGGCGGCAGCGACTGTCCGTCCACGCCATGTCCCCTTCGTTCTCGTCCGCTTCCATGAGCACGCCCTCGTTCACCTCGTTGGAGCAGGTGAGGCCCCGTACATGAGCCTTTCGCGCAACGCGGACCGTCACGGGTAGGGGCCAAGACGCGCGCAGGCCTGCTCGATCAGCTCCCGGTCCACACGCCTTGCCGGATCGCGCTCGAGGGCCGCGTAGAGATGTGACGTGATCTTCGCCCACGTGCGGAGATTGCCGCGCGCCATCTGCTCGTCCACCCGCGCGAGGTCGTCCGGGTCCGCCTGCGCCCACACGGGATGGAACAGAGTCAGTGTCTGCGGCACTTGTGACGCCTCGAGCCGGCCGACCTGGTGCCAGGTCAGCACGCGCGAGCGCAGCGCCGAAGCGCGGGCCAGGGCGCGCTCGCTTCCCGCACCGCACAGCACCAGCGCCGCCGCACAGCCCGGCGCGTCCCACAGCTGCCGCAGATAGTCCAGCAGCGGCGGCGTCAGCCGCTGAGCGTCATCGACAAACAGCACACCCGGCTCGGCCAGTGCCCGCACCAGAGCCTGGCTGGCCGACCCGGCCCGGTGCGCAAGCGCCCCCGACTGCATCCCGAACGCTTCACACAGCGAGGCCCGAAGCTGCGGCAGACCGGGCGCCACACCGGCCACCATCCGCCACACCGGCACCCGGCCGGGCAGAAGACGCAACGCCTGCTCGACGGCGACCGTCTTCCCCAGGCCCGTGTCCCCGTACACACAGCACATCCCGCGCGCCGCGACCGTATGCCCCACCGCCTCCACAACAGCGGCCACCTGCCGAGTCGACACCAGCCGGGCCCCCGGCACGTACAAGCGCACGCCACCGCCCCGCGCGCCCGCATCCGGAGCCCCGCCCTCGGGAACAGGCCCGTCGGCGGGCGGCCCGTCGACAATCAGCGGACCACCCTGCCCGTCCATGAGCCCCAGATCCGCCAGCGCCCGGTCATACCGGCTGGGCTCCAGCCCGGCCCGGGCCCCTGCCGGACGCGCCACTTCAAGAACCCGGCCCGCCCTCAGATCCCGCTTGATCACCCGGTGCAGTGTCGGCAGCGAGGGCACACACTGCGCACCCCACCCCTCCAGCGTCCCCTCTTCCTGGGCCTGGATCATCCTGCGGCGCAACTCCGCGACGTTCCCGCCGACCTGCGCGAGGGTCTCCCACAAAGCGTCACTCAGCGAAAACCCGTCCTGTCGCGGCCGTGCCTCGACGAAGCCCCGGCGCCCATCGGCCAGCCACCGCCACACCGTCCGCTCCGACACACCCGCCAGCTCCGCCGCGATCCGCACATGCAGCGCAGTCAGCGTTCCCTGCCCGTCCACCGCGAGAAGCCGGCGTACCACCACACCCCGCGCCAACGACACACGCCCGGCCGGCACAGCCCCAGCCGATCCTGCCCCGCCCTCGGCCACACCCGCCGCCCCGTGAACCGTCATACAGCCCAGCCCACCCGACCCCGCCCGCCCCTCACACAGGAACAGCGAAACTCATGACAGCCGCAACCAGACCTGCTAGCCACCCAGCATCAGCCGCTTGGTCATCACATGACAGCAAGCACAACCCGTCCCGCGCCCTCTACCAGGACATCCGCATCACGATCCCGCTGACGCCCACCCACTGCCACCCCACCACCCACTCACACCTGGCGCCGGGCCAACGCGTTCTTCGCCGCCCACGGCATGACCGTCGAACGCGTCCTGACCGACAACGGCGCCTGCTACAAGTCGAAGCTCTTCACCCAGAACCTCGCCTCAGCCGGTATCGTCCATAAAAAGATCCGGCCCTACCGGCCGCAGACCAACGGCAAAGCGGAACGCTTCAACCGCACCCTCCTGGACGAGTGGGCCTACCTGCGGCCCTACACCTCGAACACCGAGCGGGCCGAAGCCCTGGCAGACTTCCTCCACACCTACAACCACCACCGCTGCCACACCGCACTCGACGGACACCCCCCCATCAGCCGCGTCAACAACGCTCCGGGTCAATGCACCTAGGTGTGCACCCCGTACTGCTGCGCCAGGGCCGTGACCGTCTCCGCGAGGGCGGCGCGCAGTTCGGGTGGTCCGAGCACCTCGGCGTCCGCGCCCATGCGCAGGAGGTCGCCGACCGCGACGGCGGCGGATTCGACCGGGAGGGCGATCCGTACCCATCCTTCCGCGTCGGCCGGGCCGGCCTGTGCGAGCGCCCGTTCCCCCGCGGCGCCGAACCTCATCGGGAGCAGCCGCCGCCCGCGGGGCGAGAGCCGCAGGTCGGCGGTCTGCTGGTGGAGGGCGGCGTCGAGACGGTCGGTGGACACGCGCCAGTAGGCTGCGAGTTCGAAGTCTGCGGGCCGCTCGAAGTCGTCTGCGGTGGTGTCCACGGCCAGGAACCGCGAGACGCGGTAGGTACGCACCGCCCCCTCAGTCTGGGCCACGAGGTACCAGATGCCGCCTTTGAGGACGAGGCCGAGCGGATGCAGTTCGCGGTGCACCTCGCCGCGCCACCGGCGGTAGTGGGTGCGCAGGATCCGCTGGTCCCAGACGGCCTGGGCGATCTGAGCGAGGTGCGGCACGGGGTCGGCGTCCCGGAACCAGGCGGGGGCGTCGAGGTGGAAGCGGTCCTGAATCTGCCTGGCCCGGCCGGCGAGCGCGGCGGGCAGCGCGGCCTGGAGCTTCAGCTGGGCGGCGGCCAGGTCGGCACCGAGGCCGAGCTCCCGGGCCGGGCCCGGGGCGCCGGCGAGGAAGAGGGAGGCGGCCTGGGTATCAGTGAGGCCCGTGAGGCGGGTGCGGTAGCCGTCCGCCAACCGGTATCCGCCGTCCGGGCCGCGGTCGGCGAGGACGGGGACTCCGCAGGCGCCGAGGGCTTCGATGTCCCGGTAGATGGTGCGGACGGACACCTCCAGCGCGTCGGCGAGTTCGGGCGCGGTCATCCGGCCGCGGTTCTGGAGCAGCAGGAGCAGGGAGAGAAGCCGGTCGGCGCGCATGGCGGCCATTGTCGCGGTACGGGATGCCGTACCTGACAGGAGGTGTCAGGTACGGCTGCCAGGCTGAGGGCATGCCGGGCGGAGGAGACCGACCGGCCAGCCGAGAGGATGACGCATGCCCACGCCGACCACCGGTGAGACGACCGGCCGTTTCACCTTCGCCGACTGGCAGGAGCAGCCCGTCGGCTCCCCGGCTTCCACCCCGAGCCTCGCCCACGCCACGGTCACCAACGCCTTCTCCGGCGGGATCGAGGCGGCCGCGACCTCCTGCTCGTACACGATCGCCTACACCGGGGAGAACGTCGGCACCTACTCGGGCATGGAACTGCTCTCGGGCGGCGTCGAGGGCCGCAAGGGCACCTTCGTCCTGGAGGAGCGCGGCGGCTTCGACGCCACCGGCACCACCTGCCGTTTCGAGGTGGTCCCCGGCTCGGGAACCGGGGAGCTGGCCGGCCTGACGGGCTCCGGCGGGTTCACCTACCGCCACGGGGACACCTCCGTCGCGTACACCTTCACGTACGCGATCGTCTGAGCTCCCGGCCCGGGTGGCGCACCTGCGCCACCCGGGCCGGGACGCCCCTCTCGGCATCGCCTTCAGGGACGGCCCGCCGGTGGCCCTGATGTACTGGTCGGACCACAGTGCCGCTCCGTCCGGCCGAAGCGGCGCTCGTGCCCTCTGCCGGCCGCCCCGCACCGCCCGGGGCGGCCGGCGATCGACAACCACCGTCAGCCCCGCGGCCCTGGAGAACTCCACCGGCCTGGCCGCGGCCCGCGAAAGCGGTCTGTTCACCCCGGTCCACGACGCGTTCTGGGCGGCCGCCCGCGAAGCCAGAGGCCGGGCGGAAGGCACCCGGGCCCTTATCGACGTCCTCCTTCTGCACCGTCGGCTGCCCGGCGAGGCCGTGGTCGCGGGCATGAACGCGGTCCTCCAGGCCGGGTCGGTCTCCCCGGACCTCGTCGCGATCGAGGCCCGCAAGGCCGTCGCCGCCGGCGGCGGACCACCGCCCGTCGTCACCACCCCGCCCTCGAACGCCACCGCCGCCGAAGACGGGCCCGAAGACCAGGACACCGTCTCCGCGCAGGTCATCTCCCTGCCCGCACGTCGTCCTGAACTGCCACCGGACACCCGGCCGGAACCCTCGCTGGCCGCCTACGGCCAGCTGCTCTCTATCCAACCGAAAGGCTCAGCATGACGCAGAGCACCTCCTCCGCCCCGGCGACCACGGGGCGGTGGGGCTCCTTCGGCCTGCCCGCTCAGCGCGGGGCCGACCCGTCGGCCACGATCGACGCGGCCTGCCGGAACCTGGGCCTGTCAACGATCCGCGGCCGCTGGGAGGAGTTCGCCGCCCAGGCCCTGCGCGAGCACGCGTCCTGCGCGGACTTCCTGGCCGAGCTTCTGGAGAGCGAGTGCGAGGACCGCGACGAGCGGCGCAAGTTCCGCCGGGTCAAAGAGGCGGGCTTCCCTCGCAACAAGCGCATCGAGGACTTCGACTTCTCGAAGAACCCCAACGTCCCGCCCGAGGTCATCAGCACCCTCGCCCAGCCCGCCTGGGTCCAGGCCGGCAACCCGCTCTGCCTGATCGGCGATTCCGGCACCGGCAAGTCCCACCTGCTGATCGGGCTGGGCACCGTGATCGCGGAGGCCGGTGGCCGCGTCCGCTACACGACCGCGGCGAACCTGGTGAACGAGCTGGCCGAGGCCGCCAGCGACAAGCAGCTTGGGCCGCACGATCAAGAAGTACGGCCGGGTGGACCTGCTCTGCCTCGACGAGCTCGGCTACGTCAAGCTCGACCGGCGCGGCGCCGAGCTGCTGTTCCAGCTCTTCACCGAACGCGAGGAACGGCACGCGATCGCGATCGCATCGAACAGGCCGTTCACTGAGTGGGACCAGACCTTCACCGACAAGCGGCTCTGCCAGGCCATTGTCGACCGCCTCACGTTCGAGGCCCACATCATCGAGACCGGCACTCAGTCCTTCCGCCTCGCCAGCACCACCGCCAAGCGCAAAGCGGCCGCGGCCTGATCGCGAGAACGGACCACCGCCGGGCCTACCGGCTCAAAGAAGCCAGGTCGTTGGGGACGACGACACTGCCACCGCCTGACGAGAGCGGTCTCGTGGTGAGAGCGACGGCTGAAGCTCTCGCTCTCACCGCCTATTGCAGGGTCGACAAGCGAGACCCCGCGCGGGGCCCGAGCGGCTCACTGAGAGACTGCAACGAGTTGAGTCTCTTGGGCGGGGGCGGGATATGAACCGAAGACTGTTCGGTCTGGCATGCACGCTGATCCTGACGGCATCGGTGAGTGCGACCGGCTGCGGCCGCTACTCCCCATGCCCTGGGGCAGGCCAGCGGCCAGAGGGACTCAGCACGAAGGATCTGGCCGGCACCTATCAAAGCTCTGCCGGACGCTTGGCCCTCGACAACGACGGGACGTTCAGCACCGTCGGGTGGCCCACAGATCTTGACGGAGCCACCGGTGACACGAAGGCCAGAACCGGAAGCGGAACGTGGAAGCTGGCTGCCGTCAACGACTCCGGCTGGCCTGTCTCCTTCACCTTCCACAAGATCAGCGGCTACTGGGACAGCGACGTCAACGGTGGGTACTACGGAGACGGTCTCTACGTCAGCGGCAGTCGCGAGAATCCATACCTCTACGGATACGTCGGCGACCCCGACAGCTGTGAACTCGACACCTTCACACGCGACAGCTGAGACGCGTTTCCCACGGCCTCTGCCGATGAACCTTCATGTCGTTCGTACGTGAGCCAGTACTTCGACAGCGACCCAATAAGGCGCCGGCCCGTCCGCAAACCTGTCAGGGGGAAGCAGCCGGGCGGGCTCCGTGGACCCACGCTACCGGCCGCCGCGGACCGCCGTCCGTACCTGACCGCCTCCGCCCCAGGACGCCCGCGAAACGTCACCCGATCGAGGGGTGGGGCCACTCCAAACCGTTCCCCTTTGGCACTGCCCTGACCTGTCACCCACACGGCTCAAAAGTGGGGGCCAGACGAAACCGTTCCGGTGGAGCCACTGGAGACCGTCGCAGACACACGGAGCGTTCCGGGGCCTGGGAGCCCTGGCTCCAGTCCCAGTACGGCAGAACCACCGAGCGGTCGATGCGCTGCAGCGCCTTCTCGAAGCGAGCGAGGTACACACACATCGAGGGCAGGAAGGCCGGGACCCTGTGCCAGTGATTCGCGTGGGTGTAGTGCGTGGCCACCATGTTGTTGTAGTGGTGCCGGAGTGGAGCTGGCAGACGGCGTTCACGAACCTCGCCAGTTGCGCACGGCTCAGCTCCCGAATCTCGGGGCGGATGACCACCGCGGTCGGTGCCGCCGCGCTGGAAGTCGAGGTGCTGCCGAAACCCAGCCCCGCTCCGATGGCGGCAACCGCTCCGACCTTCAGCATCTCGCGCCTTTCAAGGGCTCATAGGTGCCGCCGCCTCTCATCGTGAGCCGCTGGCGTGTCCAATGGTCCGAGGCCCAAGGACCGTGTTCGTTCAGGGATGCGCGGGCTCGACCTCATCTTGCCGGGCGCGGGGTGGATGCCAGTCCGCACGCGGGCTGTGACAGAGAAGCCCCGGCTCGCGGCCGGTGGCGATGGCTTCGTCGTAGGCGCGAAGGTGCGTGAAGGGTGGAGCGGCCGACGCCGAGGTGGTGGGCGATGGAGGTGACCGGCTCCTTCGCGTCGCGGCGGCGCAGGTCGACGGCGAGCATGTCGCCGTCGACGGCCGGCCAGCGGGTCCTCCAGCCCCTCAGGGGCGCGTGGACGGCCCTCACCGTCTTGCGCGGGCGTCCCCACGTGGGGTGGTTCGTCGTTTGGGTGCCCCGCTGAAAGGGCCGGGCGACGCTTGGGCGTCCGGTCGACTTCGACGAGGTGGTCAAGCTCAAGTGGTGGTCCGTGGTCGGTCTGCACCCAGCGGGCTGCGGGTCCCGAAGGAGTGGTGAAGACGGCCGGCTGCGAACCGGCGCAATGGGACTGAATCATGACGATAGTTGGGACCTATCGTAAGGTGGGAGCTTCCCCGCCCGCGGCATTCGGGCGGACACTTGTCCGCGCCGCACTGCTTTGATCTTTCCGCGGACACACAGCGAGGAGTTTGGCGCCATGCCGGTACTCAGCCTTGCCCCACACGCTTGATCGCGCTGCCGGGTAGCCGTATCCGCGTTCGACACCTGTCGGTCAGGTTCGCCGGCACTGTCGGCAGGGCGGCTGCGGCACTTGCGAGAACCGACGTGTGCCCGATTCTGCGGCGGCGGGGAAACGCGGTCGGTGAGACTCACCGATCTAGCGTCTCCCCGTTACCTCGCGGTCGGCGAGCACGAGGTGGTGGAGCCGGCACGGCGCGCGGCCACCGCCGCGCACGCGCCTCGCACTTCCCGTTCCCCGCCCCCGGGCGGTCCGCCCCCCACACACACGAAGGACAGCGATGAAGCACTCCATACGGCTGGGTCTTGTCGGCACCGCGACGGCGGTGCTCATGACAGCGGTACCGGCGGCGCACGCCGTGTCCGCAAGCCATCCCACCAAGGCGCGGTACACGGCCGCGGTGACCACGCTCCGCTATGACGTGAGCCGGGCCGGGGGCTGGGAGCAGGCGATCGCGGCAGCAGTCGCAGCCTGGAACAACAACGTCAGCAACGTCGAGCTGGTCAAGGCCGCGCCCGGTACCCGGGCCGAGATCGCGATCGTGGCCACCACCGGCTGGCCACAGGCCACCCTCGGCCCGGTCCGGCCGGGTGGCCAGGTCCGGCTCGAACTCGGCAGTCAGGCGGTCGCCCAGGGATACGACAAGACCCGCATCGTCGCCCACGAGCTCGGCCACAACCTGGGCCTGCCGGACACCAAGCCCGGCCCGTGCTCCCAGCTGATGTCGGGCTCCAGCGCCGGTACCAGCTGTAAGAACGCCGTGCCCGACGCGACTGAACGCTCGCGGGTCGACAGCGCGTACGCGACCGGCATCACGGCACAGGCTCCGGCTCGCGGCCGCGTGCTGGTGGAGGCGCCCTGACCGCTTGTTCCGGATGCGACGTTGCCCGATCGCGATCCTCGCGGTCGGGCATCTCGCTTCATGCCCCGTCGTGGCCGCGCAGTGGGGCACATCAAGGAAAGGTGGATGCCGGCCGGCAACAGGTGCGTCGGATGCGGGGCCGGTCCTGGCGCCTCAGGTTCCGTGGCCGGCGCGCACCGAAGGGGGCTGTGCACCGGTTCCGGTGCACAGCCCCCTTCGTTCCCTATGAGCGTTGAGGCGGGTCAGTTGGTGTTCAGGGTGAGGCTGTAGCGGCGCAGGGCGTCGTCGAGCGGCTGGAAGTAGGAGGTGCCCTGGCTGTAGACGCCGCCGGTGCACTTCTGGCCGCTGGGGCCGCCGGAGGTCATGCCCTGGGCCTGGTGGCCGGAGATGTAGGCGCCCCCGCTGTCGCCTCCCTCGCTGCAGACGGTGGAGCTGGCCAGACCCGAGACCGTGGTGTTGCCGTAGTTCACGGTGGCGTTGTACGACTTGACCTTGCCGCAGGTCCAGCCGGTGGTGCGGCCCGACTTGCACAGGTCAGCTCCCGATGCGGCGCGGCTGCTGCCCTTGACCGCGACGGTCCCGGCCTTCCCGTAGGTGGTGACGGCGGTGGCGATCGAGTGACCGGAGTTCAGGGCCGCGATGCCCATGTCGACGCTCGACTGGCCGGACATGTTGACGCCGTCGACCCGCGCCTCGGGGAAGCGGTCCGCCATCAGGCCGAGCAGATAGCCCCAGCCGCAGCCCAAGTCCAAGATCCGGTTCACCGTGCGACGCCCAGTCGACAGACCCGCGAGTTCGAGTTGCCTCTCGAAGTAGCGTTCCCCGGCTTCGTCAAGGGAGACAGGACGCGGGGACTGCGGGTGCTCGCAGATGCCCCATTGGAACAGCAGCCGTTCGCCGAGGGCTTTGCGCCACTCCTGCGGATCTCCCGCATAGGTCTGGGCGACCCTCGTCCCGTAGGGCTCAGGCTCGGAGGGCTCCAAGCGCTGAACCGGAATGCTGTCAGAGGGCTTCATCGGGCTCTCCCGTGGATCGCGGGTCGCTGGCACCACCTGGGGAGCATGGCACCGGTCATGGCATGAGCACCAGGTACGTGCGAGGTCTATCGGCCCCCCACGCCTACGTGTGCGGCGCGCGAGGCGATCGGGCCAAAGGACCCCAGGAACGGTCACACAGCCGCGAGGGGGCAATGACACGCAGACGGCCGAGGCCGTCGAACCGGCCCTGACCGGAGTACCGGCGGGCGTTGCCGAAGGATGTCGAACAGACTTGGCGCCGCTCCCCCGCGCCGTGCGGCTCCGGACCGGCGGTATCCCCAGGTGAACCCGCCGGGGCCTCGGCGCCCTTCGCGGTGAGCGCGAAGGGCGCGGTCGACGACCTGCCCCTCGGGCGGCCCAGCAGGAGCGGCACCCCGGCCGGCCCGTTGTGGAGCGAGGCCGGCGGATGAGCCACGGCCCGACGCTTAAAGGGTCCCGCCACGCACTTGCTGGGTGAAGCGACGGTGGGAGTCCCGCTGTTTTCGCAGGAACGAGACCATCGCGCACGGCCGTCAAAATGAGTACCACATTGCGGTCCGACCAGGAACTTATTGACCGCCGCAAGAACGACGCTGCAAATGAACAAAAACGAGGACCTTCGAAGGTGTGCCGATCTTCGCCGCATATTGCTCATGGCGGTTGTTGGCTGTCTCCGACGGCCGACGGTCATCGAGCGCCGTGCAGTAACCGGCAGGCTTCGGGCCTTCTGGTTTCCGCAAGAAGACTGACACATAGGTGAACGGCACACCATCCGCCGATTGTCGGGTTCACCCCCGCCGTTCGGCGGGGGTGAACCTTGTCGCCGGGCCGGATTCTGCGCCCGGGTTCCGACAGAGAGGTATTTCTCCCCCGCGATGCAGATTCCCGGCGGGGTTGACTCCTGTGTGATGCCTCACGGCCGGGTCTCCATATGTTCGTGTTACTTTTATGCGCTTTTTACGCGCGCCTTAGTGGCGCCGATCGATGTGGACCATTCATGCAACATTCCGAGATACCACGGCGACGTCCGCGTGCCTTCAGAGGTCTGGCCGTACCCGCGCTCGGCACGGCCCTCCTGCTGGCGCTGGAGGCATCCCTCACCGCGGTGGCCCCGCTCTCCGCCGCCGAACCGATCACGGCGGCCCGACCGAACGCCCAGCCCGCCGTCGGCGGAGGAGAGACCTCCGCGCTGCTCCGTGCCCGTCTGGAGAAGAAGCGCGTCGAGGTCACCGACCGCAGGACCGAAACCCTTACCGTCTGGGCCAACCCCGACGGAACCCTGACGGAGGACCACTCCGCTGGCCCCGTCCGTTATCGCGATGCCGCCGGCGCGTGGCGTGACGTCGACGTCACGCTGGCCGCGCAGGCTGACGGGTCGGTGCGGGCCAAAGCCCACCCCCTCGATGTGAAGCTCGCGGGCCCCAGTGCCCCGCAGGCCGGTGCCGCCACCGCCCGCAGGCTGACGGCCGCCACCCCGGCACCGGCCGCCACGCCCCTGGTGTCGCTCACCTCGACGGACGACCGGCAGGTCGTCCTCGGGTGGCGCGGACGACTGCCCGCGCCCCGACTGTCCGGCAACCGTGCCGTCTACCCCGGTGCACTGCCGGAGACGGACCTCGTGGTGGACACCACCCGTACCGGCTTCGAGCAGTTCCTGCGCCTCAACTCCCGGGCGGCGATCAGCAGCGCGGGCACCGTGCGCATGACGCTCACCGCCGAGGGCATGACAGCGAAGGCCGCCGACGGCGGAGTCGCGTTCACCGACAACAGGACCGGGAAGCTCGTCGGCACCCTGCCCGCGCCCGTCATGTGGGACGCCCGGGTCGACGTGCGCTCCGGCGAGCACCCGCACCGCGCCCCCGTCTCCCTGCAGCTCGCCCAGAACGGCGACGACATAGACCTGACGCTCACTCCGGACGCCGATTTCCTGAAGGACCCGAAGACCGAGTTCCCGGTCACGGTCGATCCGTCGGTCAACCTGCTCAGCACCTTCACCACCTTCGTCCAGGAGGGCTACGGCACCGACCAGTCCACCTCGCAGGAGCTCAAGCTCGGCAACAACGGATCCGGTCAGATCGCGCGCTCCTTCCTGCGCTTCGACAACCGTCCGGTGAAGAACAAGGACATCAAGTCCGCCACCCTGAAGCTCTGGAACCACCACTCCTGGTCCTGCCAGGCCCGTCCCTGGGAGGTCTGGGACACCAGCACCCCCAGCACCGCCACCCGGTGGGACGCCCAGCCGAGCTGGAACCGCAAGTGGGCCACCAGCACGGAGACCAAGGGCTTCGGCGCCGGCTGCGCCGACGGCTGGGTCACCGCCGACGTCAAGACGCTGATGCAGGCGTGGGCAGCCAACCCGCACGCGGAGAACAGCCTCGGCATCCGGGCCAGCGACGAAAAGGACGCGTACACCTGGAAGCGCTTCAACTCCCGGAACGCGCCCACGAACGTGCCGGTCCTCTCCGTCACGTACAACAACCAGCCCACCGTGCCCACCGGTCTCACGCTGAGCCCGTCCACGCTCAACGCCCAGGAGAAGCGGACCTACGTCACCTCCGCGACTCCCGTGCTGGCGGCCAAGGTGAGCGACCCCGACGGGAGCGCCGTCACCGCGCAGTTCGAGGTGACCGCCGATCCGGCCACCAAGGACGCCGGGACCTACGCCCACACCATGACCAGTGCGAGCGTCGCCTCCGGCGGCATCGCCAAGGTGACCGTCCCGGCGAACAAGGCCCTCCCCGAGGGTGGTCTGCGGCTGCGTGTGCGCGCGGGCGACGGCTCCGCGGACGGACCCTGGAGTGCGTACCTCCCCTTCCGCGGCGACTTCACCAAGCCCGCGGCGCCCCAGGTGGCCTGCCCGGACTTCCCGAAGGACAAGTGGCGGGACAGGCCCGCAGGTGACACCACCTGCACCCTGGTCACCACGTCGGCCGACGGCCGCGGCTTCCAGTGGGGGCTGGACGACCCGTCCACCCCGAAGGCCGTGATCGCACCGGCGAACACCGGCGGCAAGCCGCAGACCGTCACCTTCAAGGCGGACAAGGGCTGGCATGTACTGCACGTGCGCACCCTCGACGCCGGGGGGCTGCTCTCCGCCACCACCTCCTACGCCTTCGGTGTGGGCGCCGAACCGGCCGTGGTCCGCACGCCCGACATGCCGCACTCCCTGCAGGAGGGTGCGACCCGCACCCCGTCCCCGCTGCTGTCCGGTGTGGTCACCGCGGACAACCAGGAGCGCCTGCGCGGCGAGTTCGCCCTGTTCGGTGCGGACGGCACCACCATGTCCGGCGTAGCCCTCGAGTCCACCGGCACCGACGCCGGCAACCGCGTCGCCACGGCCGTACCGGCGGGCGCACTGGAGACCGGCAAGCAGTACCGCTGGTCGATGCGGGCCTGCGGCGAAGCCGCCTGTTCCCCCTGGACACCGCAGCGCACCTTCACCGTCCTCGCTCCGGAGCCGGACCCGGTGCCCACGACGCGAACCCTGGAGATCAGCGGGAACGCGCTGGTGGACGCCACGAGCGCCGTCGGTGACAAGGACTGCGCGGGAGCACCGTGCGCCCCGCTCCAGGACGGCCTGCTGCGCGTCGGTACGCCCGACGGCGTCGCCTGGCGCACCTGGTTCAAGCCCGACCTCGCCGGTCTGCCCGCCGGGGCCCGGATCGTCGGCGCACACCTCAAGCTACGCCGTGCCGACTGTGCCACGGGCGCGGACGATTGCGCCGAACCCGCCGCCACCCTCGGCGACCTGACCGTTCCGTGGTCCCCCGCGGAGAGCGGACAGGCGCTGGCCGCCGCCACGAGCGAAGATGTCTACGAGGACCAGGACGGGCTGCCGCACGCACTCACGGACCTCGATCTGGGGCCGCTGGTCGCCGGGTGGGGCCCGGAGAACCCCAACCACGGTTTCAGCCTGCGTCACGGCGACGAGTCCACCCCGGCGCCCGGCGTCGTCTACCACTCGTCACGTGCCGCCGACCCCGCCGACCGGCCGTCGCTGGTGGTCGAGTACGTGCCCCCGACCGCGCCCGGCGCAGCCGAGCAGGTGAAGGCCGTGGCCGCTGACGGAGGGCTCCTCGCCGTCTGGAACCAGCCGGCCGACCCGGGCGCCGCCGTCGACACCCTCAGCTACACCGTCGTCGTCACCAAGGACGGCGCCGAGGTGGCCCGTACCACCACCGAGGACACCCGTGCGGTGTTCCCCGCACTGGCCAACGGCGCCGACCACCAGGTCACCGTCACCACCCGCTCCGCACACGGCGCTGGTGCGACGGCCAGGTCGGCCACCGTACGACCCACCGGCCTTCCCGGCGGGGGCGGCCGCTACACGGAAGCCGTCCGTGAGTACGCCGAGGCTCGGGCAGCCCTTCTGAAGGGCACCTACACCTCGGCCGACGCCGCGGCCGCCGCGGGCAAGCACGGCCCGGTCTACCGCGACCTGCTGCGCGGCCAGGAGCAGGAGCTCACCCGCCGTCGTGAGGCATTCAAGCGCCACAACCGCAGCTACACGGAGATCACCCCAGAGTTCACCGACGTACTCGTCGGCACCGGCCCCGACCAGAGCGTGCTGGTGCGCGCCCGTTACCGGGAGACCTCCGTCCTCACCCACACCGACGGCACCACCGAACGGGAGGAGAGCGACCTCGTACGCCGCTTCACCTTCACCGGCACCCCCACCACCCCGGTACTCAGCCAGGAGTCCGCGGACGCCGACGTCGAGATGACGCTGCCGACCGGCGCCGAGGCACAGAGCGTCGTGACGGTGGCACCGCCCGCTCCCGACCACGTCGACGAGGGCGGCTCCGACCCCGAGGACAAGCCGCTGATCACACTCGACGACGACGGCATGCTTCCCGAGGAGCCCCTGCCGCCCGCCAGGCCCGCCCTGCTCCGCGCGGCGCCGTCCGGAAGCGGCACGGCCACCTGGGCCAAGCGCAACGTCACGATCCGCTGGGAGTACGGCCAGGACTGCACCAACTTCGTCTCCAAGGCCCTCTACTACGGCGGCAAGATGAAGCAGCGCAGCGGTGGGCAGAAGGACGGCTCGAAGTGGTGGCAGCGCAGGGTCTACCCACGCGGTGTGGCACAGGTCACCTCCAGCTGGAGCTGGGCGGCGGCCAACAACCTCCGCAACCACCTCAAGGCCCACCGCGTCGGCCGTGAGATCTCCCGCTACGACGCGCGCCCCGGCGACATCCTGTTCGTCTACTACAAGAGCGACCGGACGTGGAACCACGCGGCGGTCATCGTGAGCGCCGGCGGAGGGAACGCCGAGGTCAGGCAGCACGGCGGCAGTAACATCAACACCCTGGCGAACATACTCAAGAAGAAGGACGTGGGCTCGGTGAGCATCATCCGCCCCGGTAAGACGACATGAGCCCCGGAAGGCCGGACGTGCCTCGCAGACGTCGCACCGCAGCCGTGCTGCTGCTGGCAGCGCTCCTTGCGCTCACCGCCTGCGAGGCGGGGCCCTCGGCATCCGGCCGTGACCATACCCCGGGGTGGATCAAGGACGGTACCGGGGAGCTGGGCCTGAAGGTGACCGGACAGCCCATGCCCGAGTCGCTGCGCACCACACAGCTGGTCCTGCGCCACCTGCGCGACCGTGACGCCGACGCTCTGGCCTCCCTCGCACTGGACGACGACCGGGACACCGGCGCCGCCGCGCGGCGCTGGGTGGAACAGTGGGGCGAGGCCGCCCAGAAGCCGGCGCAGGCCGACTTCGAGGCACCCGACCTGATGCGCCTGACCGTCACCGTCCGCTTCGAGGGAACCGCCGAACCTCTCGAACTGGTTCTCGACCGGGCTGACGGCGACGCATTCGGAGTGGTCCTGCCCCAACCGGCCGGACAGCAGCCCGGCTGACAACCACAGCCCCCGGCGGCCGGGACACCCTGGGTGTCCCGGCCGCCATCCACCACCACCTTGGCCCGTGTCGGCGAACGAGCGCCGACACGGGCTTCGGCGTTCGCACCCGCCCCGGTGGAAAGCGTCGAGAACTCGAGGCGGGGCCACCCGCGCTGCTTGGGGTTTCCACGAAGTACGACACCAGCTGAGGCGCGCGGGTGGATCTGTGGCGGAACGCACATGGCGATGAAGCCACCCTTTGCCCTCTCATCCCGTCATAGCACTCGCCCCGGTTTGCCCATGTAAGGAGTGATGGTGATCCGAGTCGCGATCGTGGACGACGAGCCATTGGTCCGCACGGGACTGGAAGTGATCCTGGATTCTGCGTCGGACGTATCCGTGGCCTTCTGCTGTGGCGGTGCCGATGCCGTCGAGGCCGTGCGACGCCACGAACCCCAGGTGCTGCTCCTGGACATCCGCATGCCGGATGTGGACGGGCTGGCCGTCTTGCGGCGGCTTGCCGGTCTACCGAGCGCGCCGGCGGTGGCGATGTTGACCACCTTCGACGCCACCGAGTACATCGACGAGGCACTGCGCACCGGAGCGGCAGGGTTCCTGATGAAGAACACCGCCCCGGAGCAGCTCGTTCAGGCGGTTCGAGTGCTCGCGGCGGGCGGCAGAGTACTGGCGCCCGAGGCAGCCGGCCCGGTGATCGGGGGCTATCTCCAGGCCACGCGACCAAGGGCGGCTACTCGGCGTGTCGAGCATCTGACCACGCGTGAGCGTGAGGTGCTCGCCCTCATCGGCGAGGGGTGCACCAACCGCGACATCGCCCGCCGGCTCCACCTGTCGCCCAGTACGGTCAAGGACCATGTGAGCTCCCTGCTCTCGAAGCTCGGAGGTCTCAACCGCGTGCAGGCAGCCGTGCTCGCGGACCGCGCCCACCTGGTCGCCGACAGTGCCGAGACGTTCGGCGCACCCAGACTGTGAACCTGACAAAAACCTGCGGAGGGCTACGCATCTGGCCCACCTGTCGGCGGTCCTCACCTCTTCGGCACCTGGCCGGCGCTGCGCTCCCCGTGACCCTCGCCTGCGCGGAAGCGGTGCTGGTGAACGGGTCCGCCAGTGGTCACGAACTCCTGATCGCACTCGTCGGAGCCGCCGCGCTGCTCCTGCGGTGGCGTGCTCCCGAGGTGGCACTGCTGGCCACACTGCCTGGCCTCTCTCTCGGTTGCATCGCCTTCGCGCCGTTGATCGCGCTGTACTGCCTGGCCGTGCGGCGCCGACGGTGGATCCTCAGCGGCATCGGGGTGGCAGCGGTCACAGCCGCACACTTCATCCCGCACCCGCTCGAGGACCTCTCCGCCTTGCGTCTTGATCAGGAAAGCCTGCTGCTGATGCTGGACACCTGCGTCCTGCAGGGCGGCGCTGTCGTCCTCGGACGATCGGTCCGGCTACGACGCGAGCAGCTCCTGGAAGTCACCGCGAGCCGCCTCAGAGAGAACCGTCTGCTCGCCGAACAAGTGCTGTCCACCGAGCGGGCCCGTCTCGCCCGAGAGATGCACGACGTCGTCGCACACAAGGTCAGTCTCATCAGCCTCCAGGCCGGTGCGCTGCAAGTCGGCGAGCCGCACAAGGTCGACGCCCGCCGGAGTGCAGGCGTGATCCTCGAGCTGTCGGCACAGACCATAGCCGAGCTCCAGCACATGGTCGGTGTGCTGCGCGCGTCCGGAGGGGCCACGTGCGAGCCGGCGCCGCAACCTCGCCTCGCCGACATTCCTGAACTGGCCCAGGCCACCGGTCTCAAGATCACGCTGGACCTGCCCGACGGCCCGCCGGCGGAAGACGTGCCGGAAGCCGTGGAGCGAGCCGTCTACCGCACGGTCCAGGAAGCCCTGACCAACGTGCACAAGCACGCGCCCGGAGCCGCTGCCCACGTGCGTCTCCGCATCGACGCCCGGACCATCAGGGTCCTCGTGAGCAACACGGCGCCCGAGCCCGCCGCCCGGCCGCTCGACCTGCCAGGCGGGGGCCACGGGCTCATCGGCCTCCGGGAACGCGCTCACCTCCTCGGCGGCACCCTCCAGGCGCGCGTGCCCGCCGCAGGCGGCTTCGTCGTCGAGGCGGCGTTCCCGTTCTGACGAGTGCCGGCCGACAGGCGTCGGCCCCGCGGTGGGGGCACCCCGCCGATCGGATGGATCGTCCCCCACGGCCGGCGGATGGTCGGGCGGGCCCGCCGGCCCCGACCGTCTTCATTCGACGGGATGCTGCGGGCCGCTCAGGCCAAAGCGGACGCGGCGGGCGACATCGACTGGCTGGTGTCGGTCGACTCCACGAGGCCCGGCCCGGCAGCCGCGGAGGCCGCCCGCCGGCCTTCGACCGCGAGATCTACAAGCGCCGCAACGTCGTGGAACGGTGCTTCAACCCGCTGAAACAGTGACGTGGCATCGCCACCCGGTACGACAAGACCGCCGAGTCCTACGCAGCAGCCGTCACCCTCGCGTCGGCCACTCCTGATGTGGGCGTGACATGTGACGGCAGAACCCAGGCCTCTCGTGTCCTTCGCCGCCGCCGGACCGGCTCGACTGTGCCCCGGAGCACGGCTCACCAGGTGGCGCCCTGCCGACCCGCCAGCGCCGGCTGGCGGGAGTTCAGACGCAGGAGCCGTCGATCAGGCCAGCCCAGGTTTTGGGGCCCACCAAGCCGTCGATCTCGTGGTTGCGAAAGCCGCAGGCCCTCTGGAAGCTCTTCACCGCGCGGGTGGTGGCCGGGCCGAACACCGCGTCCACCGTGAGGTGCCCGGCACCCTTCGCGTTCAGTCTGCGCTGGAGGAAAGCCACGCACGGCCCGCTGTCCCCCGAGGACAGGAAGGGACGGAAGGTGGCACAGTTGGCGGCGCTCAGGGTGCCGGGGGCGGGCGCGAGGGCGGCTGCCGGGGAGCCGGTCGCCGAGATGGTGGCGATCGCCACAGCGGCCAGCACCGCTACGTACGTTCTCTTGCCGGTCTTCCGTTCATCCATTGCGCAGCGCCGCCCATGTCCTCGGTCCCACGATTCCGTCGACGGCAAGCCTGCGGTCCCGCTGGAACGCCATGACGGCGCGCTCTGTCTTCGGCCCGAACTCGCCGTCGACATCCGTTGACTCGGGAAGGTAGCGCCAGGCGTGCAGATGACACTGGGCTTCCTTCACCTTCGTGCCCCGGTCACCGCGGCTGATGAGATCGCTGCCGTTGTAGAGTCCGCACCTGCCCATGGCGACCTGGGCGGGTGAGGCAGGCGCAGCCGCGGCCGCGGAGGCCGCGCCGGGGATGAGTCCGCCGATGAGGGCAGCGGTGAAGACGAGAACGGTGGTGAACGTGGCACGTATCCGTATGGGCAATGGCCCTGTATGTGACGCGGCGTTGGCGGAGGCGGGGTTCAGCATCGTGACGTGCTCCTGATCTGGATCTTGTCGATGGTTCCGTACATGAAGGGGCTAGCGGGGTTGGCCAGGGGTGGGACGCAGACGACCCTGCCGTTGGTGAAGTGCATCAGAACGGTGTCGTCCCTGCGGGTGTTCACCAGGTAGGTGGCGCCACGGCTGTCGCGCAGCACCTGCCAGTCGGCGGTGACGTCCTTGTATCGACCGGTCTCCGTCTCCCCCTGGTAGAGGCAGACGTACGGGTAGTCGCATCCGCGGTACGCCGCCGGGCTTGCCTGGGCCGCACCTGCGGCCGCCAGGACCAGGAGCATGGCGCCTGCGGTGATCCGTGGCAGCTGCCGCAGCCGGCCAGCCGGCTTTCGCTGGGACGCTCCGGCGATGGTGGCGGTGTGGTTCTTGCAGGTCATCCGTGCTCCTTGTGAGTCGGCCTGTGAGCGGTCCGAAACGGCCCTTCGGCCGGTCTTGACCGGTCGGCAGCGGCCCGGTGCTCCCCGGCGCGTCGCGGGGCGCACCGGCACGGTTTCGTCGTGGTGTGCGTGGGGGTCAGCAGCGGCCGAGGCCTGCCGGCGGGTCGTGCGGGGTGTTCACGTTGCCGCCCCAGGAGTAGACGTTTCTGTAGGTGTGGCTGGTCGATTCGTCGGTGACCACGCCCCGGTACCAGATGTCGGTGTGGTGTTTGCCGTCGTTGTAGTCCGAGCCGCGCTTGTAGCACTCAACGTAGAAGCTGGACTTGGCGCCGGTCACGCCGGCCTTGCGGCTGCTCAGGTAGGGTCCCCAGCGCAGCTGGCTGTTGGCGTCGACCGTCGTGTTGATGGCCTGGGCGGCCGCGTTTTGGGGGGCGGGCTCGGAAATGGCAGTCTGCTGGTTCGGCTGCTGGGCGCTTGCGGTGGTAGTCGCCAACGCGGAAACACCGATAACCGCCACCGCCACAACCACTTTCATACGGCGTCGGGCTGTCGTTCGCATCTGATCCATCCCTTTCCTTTGGATTCACCGAGTGGGTTCGACAAGACCCTAGGGATGCGAGGTCGTGGTGCGCATCGGGTAATGGGTTGAGCGTTTTTCGGCCTGCGTACAACCACAGTTTGACCTTGTACAACCTCCGCCCGAGGCCGCACTGACGTCCTGGGTGCACGGCAAGGCCCCTGGTGATTCGAGGTCACCTGTCGACGACGTCGGTCGCTCTTCTGGCTCGTGTGTAGAAACAGCCAGCCTCGCCACGACCACGCCTGGGGCATGTTCTCGATCGTCTTGGCCCCGACGAGGAGGCAGGCGGCGTGCGGCGCTTGACGCTGATACCCCGGATCCAGTCACCCGTTGGCGGAAGGGCAGCGGTGCTCATGCCGCACGCCCCCACACCGCCGTGCCCGGCCTGCCCGCGCGGCGCCCGTTGCGGCACGGAGGCGTGCGCGGCGGTCGCCAAGACCGCCCGGCCCGAATGTCGGCCTTCGTACAGGGCGGCGTCGGCGGCCCGCTGAAGGAGCGGGGGCGCCTCTCGCGCAGGACCGGTAGCCGTTCCGCCAGCCCTGACCGGGCGGGAGGTCGACGAGGACGAGCCAGTGCGAATGCGGACGGTCTGCCGCGCGGAAGCTGGTCATGGAGGGGACCCCCGCTGGTCACCGGTCAGTGGTCGGGGTGGCCATTGACAATGGTCCGCCGTGGATGGTGCAGACGGTGGCACCGTCGTCGAGGTCGCCGATAAGCGCGTACAAGAACGAGGTGACCGAGTACGCGTCCGGACCGGCACATGGACGGGCAGGCCTTGAGCCGCATCACGTTCCGGAGGCTCCCCCGGTCACGTTTCGTCGATCACGATTCCGGTCACAGCATCCACCAAGCCCACGAGGCCCTCCTTGCCCGGCACCTCAACGCGCCACGCCGGATCCACCGTGCTGCCTGCGCAAACGCCCGACAGGTAGCCGGTCAGCCTCCAAGTGCACCTACGTGAGATCCACGTCCCTCTGCAGCACGGCAGGACATCGGCGGTCCGGAAGGCGGCGCACGGCAGGGCTGTCCTCCTCGGCCGGCAGACGGAGCATCGGTTTGAAGGCCGCGCCCTCCTCGCCTCGACCGAAGGGAGGAAGCCGTCCGGGACGGTGCGGGCGGCCGTGGTGAGGAGGCGGGCCAGGACCTCGGCCTCGGTGGCCGGGGGGAGGCGGAGGGCGGCGAGGAGGCGGTCGCGGACCTCGGGGTGGTCCGGGTTGTCCTCAAGGTAGTCGGCGTTGAGCGCGGGGGGACGGAAGCCGGCCAGGGCGTCGTGCCAGGAGGGGAGGACGATGGCCAGGGTCAGGGCCTCGGCGAGGGACTCCGCAATGAGGGAAGCCTGGCCCTCGGAGTCGGTGTAGAGGACGGGGCGGACGAGGTCGGAGCCGGCCGGGCCGCAGAGATAGTGGGTGCCTCCCGCGTTGCAGCCGGCCACGGGCTCCACCGGGAGACCGCCCGGCAGAGCGATCGACTCGATGGGGTCGGTCCGCGTGAGGTCGAACTCGCCGTCGCAGGCGAGGTACGCCTCGACCTCGGGGTCTGCGGCGATCCGTCGGAGCAGGGCCTCGTCGGAGAGGGCGGCCGGGTTGAGGCCGCGGGCGGCTTCGGGGGTCGGGGGGTGGCCTGCGAGGACGTGGCGGACGGTGTCGAGAGGGACGGGCCGCCCGTAGTCCTCCTCGAAGTGCGCCTGGACGGCCTCGGGGGAGCGGTCGGTGAGGAGGCGGAAGAGGTGTCCGGCGCCGTCCGGGTCCGGGCTGCCCGAGGGGAACTCGATGCCCGAGCCGGTGCGCCAGGCGCTGCCGCCGGCCTCCCACCACAGGCAGGCGGTGACCCGCGGGGCGCCGAGGCCCTCGTCGACAAAGGCGGGGTCGTCCAGGAGCGGGCGCAGCGCGGCGGGCACCTCGTCGATGACACCGGGCCAGACCTGTTCGTCGTCCGTGGCGTACGGGCTCATCTCCGACAAGTGGTCGAAGCCGTGGACGAGCACACCGGCCGGGGTGAAGAGGACGGAGAAGTCGTCACCCGAGCCGTTGTCCATCAGGGCCGCCTCCGTCCCAGGCCCCCAGGTGGTGGAGAAGGAGTAGCGGGAGAACCGCGGGTCGCGGCAGATCGCCTGGTCCAGCACGGCGAGCGCGCGCAGGTGCGCGCGGAGCTCGGCGGGGCCCGGGAGGAGAGCGGCGGTCGTGTGCACGGTGTCCATGGGCTCATGCAAGCAGCCGGCACTGACATCCAGGGCGGCGGTTCGGTCACATCCGCTCTCTCACTCAGGGAACGAAAAGCCCAGCTCACGCCGGCGGGGCAAGCACGCTGCGAGGCATTGCTCCACAGACGCGGCATCGGTGCGCACAAGGACGTCCTCGCGCAAGGGCGCTCCACTGGCGACGAAGGTCCAAGGCTTGCCCCTCTCTGCCATCCGCTCAGCGTCGGCCTTGAACAGCACCGTTACGCCCTGTTCGGCCAGTGCTTCCATAATCGCGACGATGTCCACCGACACTCTCCCCTCCCGAAGACTTCGAACGCGCCATCGGACGACCATATTCACTCAGGCCGGACCCTGGACACCGCCCGTATGACCCGTCTCACGAGGTACTTGGCGCGGCCTGCCTCTTCCCTCGACGGCAGGATCCCAATGCGAAACAGGACGTCACCCGCCGCAACTTCCCCGTACCGGCGCAGCTTGGTCACCAGATCGTGCGCGTCCCCGGTGCGGCGGTCGATCTCCAGCAGCATCACCGGCACCCCCGCCTCCGGCGCCCGCACCACTAGGTCCGCCCGCTGAATTTAGCCGTCCGCGAGCCGGTGCGCCGCCACCGCGCTGCGGCCGGCGAGCAGGTCCAGATCGACACCACCCGCCTGGATGTTCTGGCCCTCTTCGACGACGGGCACCTGGCCCGGCCCGAGCTGACCATCGCCGTCGATGTCGCCACCCTCTCCATCCTGGCCGCCGTGCTGCGCCCGAGCGCGACCAATGCCGTGGCCGCGGCCCTGCCGCTGGCGGAGATGGCCCGCACCCGGCCAGGCCGACCCGGCCGGCCATCCTGCGCACGGACCACACCCGTCGAACCGCCAACTCCCCCCGCCGGACCACCCGGCACCCAACACACCAACACCCCCACCCACACCATCGGACCCTGGCGGTTCTGCCCCTGGGCGCGCTGCCCTGGCCCGCTGTTCGTACCGGGTGCCCAGAGCCTGACCGCCTGGAAACCGGACGTGCCGCTCGACCACCCGCCCACTCACTTCCAGGCCTTCCACTCCCCGACTGCGCCTAGCCCGGCGCCCACACCAGCCACCGCGTTCGGCAGGAAGGCACCGTCGTGATCCCGCCCTCTCACGGTGTGTCCTGCCCATTCCTTCTGGGTGTGTTCGCGCACCCGGAGGACGAATCCCTCCTGGCCTGCGCCGTATGGCCGCCCCCGTATGCCGGGCTGCTGGCGAGCAGGAACATCCTCTGGCCCCCCGGCCACGCCCTGAGCCCCCGTTCCGACCATGAGCACGGGCTTGGCGTTGACCGCTGTCCCGGTGTTCCTCAGGGCGGAGAAACCGGTCTCCCCCGAGCCCACGCCACAGCTCCTCCGATGGGGTGAAACCCGGCCAGTTCCCTGCTGGGCCTTCTCACCTTTCTCTACCGTGCGACCCATGACGACTCTGTTGTGTGAAGACCTCCTTGCTGAGGACGCGGGTGTACTGGTTGTCGAGAAGATCGAGTTCAGTCCCGAAGCGCCGGAACCCGGCGCGGAGGTGAAGATAGTGATCAGGGGTGTGGCCCAGGCCCCGATCACGGAGGGCGCCAGCTTTGACGTCACCGTCAAGACAGGACAGATGAAGCTGCACCAGGAGAGGCTCGACCTGTATGAACTCATCCGGGCGGGTTCGCTGACCGTGGAGGGTCTGGGCGCCGGGGAGACCATCGCGCCCGGACCGGTGACGCTGACGTACACCCGCACCGTGAAGCGGGCCATCCCGCGGACCCGGTTCAACGTGAAGATCACGGGCTGGAACAGCGGCGAAGGCGGCGAGTTGCTCGGACTGGACCTCACCTACGACTGCGGCAGGATCTGACACCTCGGGGCATGCTGCTCATCCGTGACGTCGCTCCAGCCGACTACTCGGTGGTGGAGCCGGGCCCGGGCCGTGTCCCGGTCCCCCGGGTCCAAGGCGCTACGCGCGCGCAGGACCAGGCGGCGCGACGTGTCGAGGCCGGCGTGAGTGAAGTCGGTGAGCATGCCCCGACAACGAGTCCGCGGTGTGCCAGACACCCGGGCGGAGGCCCACATCCCGCCCGTCGTGGCCCAGGCGGGGTGCTGAGGACTTACAGGCCGACTACCGTGTCGTGCCCCAGGCACAGCGCCCCAGCCACAATCCTTCAGACCCCAGCCCGGATCCTGGACGCCACAACGGCTCCGGGCGAGCGAGGCGGACGACCGCGTACGCCTCGAACACCATCTGCGGTTACGGCTCCCGGGGGCGTGGCACGTAGCCGGCGCCGCGGTCGAGTCTCGACCGGACCGCCGACCAGCGACTCAAGCTGCTCGGGGGTGATCACCCGCCACCGCGGCCGGTAGCGGTCGGTCTCGGCGAAGCTCGTCCATCGTGCGCCGGCGGGACGCGGCCAGCGCGGGAAGGCCGTCCTCCCCTGGGCGCGTCAGCCGTGCCCTCAGCCATCTCCCAATCATCAGCGACCAGGCGGCTCCGGGCCCTCAGGCGGCTCGATCCCGCGGTGGGCCGCAGCCGCTGTCGGCGTGCACGTGAACGTGCAGGGCCGCGTACGGATGAACGTGCAGGGTTCGGTGAGGTGCTGAGGTTCAGGGTTCGGCACTCTGCTGCTTGTTGGGCGAGGTCGCAGAGATGGGGTGGCCGCGGTCCTGGATCCGCAGCGCTGGCTGGAGCTACGGCGCTTTCGCGGCGTGGTCGAGTCCGGAACGATGAGCCCTGACCGAGGTCGCTAAGGAGACGGGCCTGAACTGGCGGACGGTCAGCAAGTACTTCGCAGCCGACGGACCCGCCGCGCCTCCGCGCCGGTCGACGAACGGCCGGTCACGGGCCGGAGTACATCCTGACCTCGAACAAGACCTTCAGCGAATGGGGCCAGGTCTTCGGCGCCGAGGTCCTCGCCACCGCCACCCCGACCGGCTTCTCCACCACTGCGAAGTGATGTCCATCAACGGCCCCAGCCATCGGCTGAAGAACCGTCTCCAGGCCATCGAGCGAGAGAACGACGTGGCCTGACCAGCTGCGATCAGGACGCCGGATCCTCGCCCGGCGGGATGAAGGCCTCGGCACCATCAGCGTCCTCGACATGCCCCTGGGCATCGACCGTGACGGCCGTCGCCCGCCCCTGCGACGTGATGAGCCAGGCCAGCACCTGTTCCGTCAGAGGCGTCCCCCCTGGTCCCTCGTCCCTCCAGTGCACCCGCCGCCCTCCACCAGGCACCGTGGCAACGACCTGGTCGGCTCGCTCCAGGTGGGAAAGTCCTCGCAATCCGTCACCGCACGCAGGGGCTCCTTGCTCTGCACGTTCATCCGTACGCAGCTCTGCACGTTCATCCGTACGCAGCTCTGCACATGGACGAGTACGCCGACACCTGAACACCAACTGATCCACCGCACCCGTGCCGGACCTCCAGGCCGTGCGAAAGCGAGCCTCGGGGCCGGCCGGACAATCGCGCCTTGCTGCCCGGCCAACCCCGAACGGCCTGGCGGCGTGTGCTCGTGGCGCACGAGGGCGGCGGCAGTCGGCGACAAGCTCGGGCGTGTCGCGTTCGAGACCCCCGCAGAAGGAAACCGCAGCGAGCGCGGGGGTCGCGCTCGCTGCGCAATCGCATGAGGGCGGGGGTGTCTTGGCCGGCGGGGATCTGGAATTCTCCTCATGACCCGGATATGACGACAGGAAGGGTACGAAGGTGAGCGATGGCGGGGGCGGCGCTCCGTGGAACGGCTACGGAGCGGGACGAGCACCGGGACCGGATGCGCGGACCGTACCGCCGGCGGGCTCATGGCCACCGGGTCCGGCGCGCCGCCTGACTTTGAGGCGGCTGTTCAATCCGATCGCGGTGGCGCGTGTGGTGTTCACGCCGTCCCGGCCCGACCGCGTGGATGATCCGGTGGTGAAGAGGGTGCAGGTGGTGCGGTCGGTCGTCGGTCTGGTCGCGGTGACGTGGATGCTGGTGTCCTACGGGCTGGCGTCCGACGCCGACGCCGTAGTGGACGACCGCTTCGCCCAGATTCGCACCACTCTGATCGTGCTCGCGGTTACCTTCCCCGTGGCCGTCGCCGTTTTCATCGCGGCGGCACGCCCGCCTCATCGGCGTCTGTTCCTGCGCCGCGCGGGCAAGCCCGCCGGGGCGCTGCTCGCGCTGACCGTCACGATTGCCGCGCCGCGGCTGGTCACGGGACTGGGCTACGTTCACGAGGGGACGAACTGGACGGCGTCGCCCGGCCGGGTCGTGCTGCTGCTCGCCCTGGGCGCCTCTCTGCTGTGGCTGGCGCCCTTCGCCTTCTACGGCATCACGCAGTCGCTGGTGCACGTCTTCCGCACAGCAGACCTGCACGAGACGCTACCTCCGCTCCTCGCAACGCTGCTCGTCTGGGAAGTCGCCCTGTTCGACCTGTTCAGAGGCGCCTACGACGGTGTGCCGCTGGTGGCACGGATGGCGTTCACCTTCGGGGGCCCGCTGTCCGTCTCCGTCGTTGCTCTGTGGGAACTGCGGCGTCTGCGCACGCGGCACGGCATCACTCTGCGCGGAGCGCTGCTGCGCTGAGCCGCCGCGGCCGAGGACGCCCTTACCGATCCCGCTGGTCGTGCCGCGGCCGGTCGCGGCCGGTGCGACAAAAGCGTGGAGGCTGCTTCTGGTGGCGGTCCGACCACCTCCGACGTCGCCGGGCGCTCCCGCGGCCTCAGCCCACCGTTCTGTCAGGTCGGTCGGCGGAGCGGCGTGGGATCGAGGTGGCGAGCGTCCCCGAGGCTCATGACCTGCCGGTTGTGGAAGAAGTCGTCCTCGTGCAGCGTGGTGATGCTGCCCGATGGCGCCCGGAAGCTGGCGTAGCCGACCGTCTCGAGCGGCATCCTGATCCAGGCGGTGACGACGAACGTCAGGGAGCCGCCGTGCGTGACGATGATCTGGTGGGCGCACGGGCGCTTGAGGATGTCGTCCATGGCCGCGTACACGCGCCGCGCCCACGCTGCTTTCGTCTCGGCGCCCTGCACGCCCTCGTCGTGCTCCATTCGCTCCCCGACAGCGGGCGGGGCCACGAACCGCTGGTCCAGCCACTGCTGTGGCCTGCCGCCGGCCACTCCGTAGGACTTCTCCCGCAGCCGGGAGTCCAGGACCGGATCGACGCCGAACAGTTCGGCGACCGCCTCGGCCGTCTGCCGGGTGCGCCGCAGGTCCGACGCGTACAGTTCCACCCCGGCGTCCTGCGGGATCCGGTCCCGCAGAGCCCGGGCGATGGCGGCTGCCGCCCGGATGCCTGTCGGCGTCAGTTGCGAATCGTGCCATCCGCCGACGACGTCTTCGACGTGATGTGTGGCCTGCGAATGAGTGACGACGTAGACGGTGCGCATACGAGGGTGCCCTTCCGCTTCAGTTGACGCCGCCTGGCCCGGCACGGAGCCGGGCCACCGTAGCGCGAAGTACGGTCACACCGCGGAGCCGGGCTTGGTCACCGCGAACTCGCGGTAGTGGCCGGACTGCTCGCCGGGCGCTTCTCTTCCCGGTTCTGGAAGACGCTGCCGTCCTGCCGGTAGGGGAAGGGGTCGTGCGACACCCGAAGCCCGGGCGAAGCCTGGGTTCGACGCCTGTCTTCCTCGCCGCGTCGAGCACGGTCTCCTCAGCGGCGAGCAGGTCTGACGTCGCGGCCCGTCGTGTTCCGGCGTCTGCTGGCTACCGGCGCAGGCGCGGGAGCAGGCCGGGCCGCCCGGACGCCCCTTGGATCGGAATCCGGCACGGCGATCTCGGGAGTCCGCACGACGCCCGTGTCGCCGAAGCCGGCGTGTCGCACGGCATCCCGGTCCGGCGCCGGCATGAAGCCCTCGCCTGACCATCTGCCAGATCCCACGCCGCGTGCCGCCGTCCTGAAGGGGCGAAGGCACCGCCCCTCCCGGCTCCGTGCTGCTGCGGATGAGGCCCGAAGCGGATGCTGGAGGACGCGGAGCCGGCTACGGGGGTCGGCGCGGGCGACTACTCGCTCGCCGCCCCGTCGGGGTAGAGCACAAGGACTCGGCAGCCGGTCTCGGACTGCGGCCAGTGCACGCTGCCCGACCGCGCGGTGATCAGCGTCCCCGCCGGATGGACCTGCTCACCGTCATGGAACTCCCCCTCCAGGACGAAGAGGATCTCCGGCGTCGCGTGGAGCTCCTCACCGAAGACCGCGCCGGGCTCGAAGTCGATGATCATCGCCGACAGCTCGTCCTGGGGACCTTCCCGCAGCATCGTGACCGCGATGCCGTCCTTCACCCGTCGCCGTGACGCCTGGTCGGCGCGGGTGACGTCGAATCCTGTGAGCATGAGGCAGGCCTTTCCGTTTCAGTGGGCGGGCACGGCGCGGGGCGCCGGTCCGGGGTTCAGCCCTCGCGTCGATCCGCATGCCGGAATCTGCGCCAGCGGCGCATCCCTGGGCAGGGGGGCGAAGGGGCGGGAGGAGGCGAAGTCAGCACCACGCAGACACGACGCCCCGTCACCCATAGTAGCCGAATCTTGCGCTCAGTGACCAACCGTGTACGCCGCAGGACTGACGGAGCCGTCATTCGCGCGCCGATCGAAGCGACCGCCCCTCACGCCGACGAGGCCACACCACCGGCGATCCATGGAAAGTCTTCGGCATCATCAGCCGGTTCCAAGACCAGCACGAGCGGCTCAAGGAGTGCCGAACATCGACAAGTTCACCCGGAGGAACGGGCCCGGACAAGGAAGCCGTCGCCGTGGTCAGCACGGTGAAGTCGTCGCCCTGCCGCCTCACCGGGAAGCTCCGGGGGCCGCGAGTCGCTCGGGCCCCCGGGGCGGCCCGGGTCATCAGGCGCTGGAGTACTGGGCGGCGTACTCCTCGCTGGGCGGGACGACGGTGATGACGTCGATCAGCACACCGTCTGGGGCGGCGAGGATGAAGTGGCGCTGGCCGAACTCCTCCGTACGCAGGGGCAGTAGCTCGGACAGGCCGGCCTCGACGACGAGCCGCTGGTGCTCGGAGTCGACGTCGTCCACCTCGAAGTTCAGCAGCAAGCCGCCCTGCAGAGCCGCCCGGTGGCCTTCGGGGACGGTCGGGTGGGTGTGATCGAGAAGGGCCAGCTCGTACTGCGGGGCGTCGGGGCGGCGCAGGCTGACATACCAGTCAGCCTCGAAGGTCACCTCGAAGCCGAGGTGGCGGGTGTAGAAGTCGCGGGAGGCCGCCACGTCCCGGGTGGCGAGCACCGGGTAGAACCCGCCGAGCCTGGTCGTGGTGGGCATGGTCGGTTCGTTCGTCATGACAGGGTCCTCCCCAGCACATTTCACATACCTCGAGTATGCGAATGGAGGCGCTAGCATACCTTCGGTACGCGAAAAGACGGAAAGGGCGGTGCACTCGATGCCGGTCAGCCGGGCGGAACAGCGGGCGGTCACGCGAAATGCCCTGCTGGCCGAAGGCCGACGGCGGTTCGCCGCCGACGGGTACCACCACGTGGTACTGGCCGAGGTGGCGCGGGCCGCCGGGGTCACCAAGGGCGCCGCCTACCACCACTTCGACAGCAAAGCCGGACTCTTCCGGGCCGTCGTCTGCCAGGTGCAGCACGAACTGGGCGAGCGCGTCGCGACCGCGGCCGAGCGGCACGAGGACCTCTGGGAGCAGCTCCGGGCCGGCTGCCGGGCCTTCCTCGCCGCGGGAACCGACCCGGCGGTGCGGCAGATCCTGCTGGTCGACGCGCCAACCGTCCTGGGCTGGGACGAGTGGCGGGCCATGGACGACAATTCCTCCGCCCGGCACCTCACGGAAGCCCTGACGGCGCTCGCCGCAGCCGGGATCATCACCGATCAGCCCGTGGAGCCCCTCGCCCGGTTGCTCTCCGGAGCGATGAACGAGGCCGCGCTCTGGATCGCACGGGGCGGGGACCCACAGGCCGGTGAGCAGGCACTCGACCGGCTCCTGGCGGGGCTGCGCACCCAGGACTGACACGTCCCCGCCGAGCAGAACCGGGCGGGACGAGAAGCGGGAGGTGAGCGGGTGGCCAACGGCTGCCCATGCGGTGGGCGGCCCGGGGCGCGAGTTCGTTCGAGTGCCAGGCCGTGCAGGTCAGGAGGCGGGTGTTCTTCCCCGCCGCGCAGCTGCGGACCTTCTTGCTGCCGGACATACCGGCCGGCGGTCTTGTGCCGGGACCCGGCGCCGGGGTGCGCAGTGCCGCCGATCGCGATCCTGTTGACTTTCGCCCGCTTCGGCTTGCCCGTGCTCTTCTTCGCCTCCGCCCAGACCGCGCCGCCCTCCTCGGTCATGCCGACCGAACGGACCTTCGGCCGGCGCCTGCCGCTCTTCTGGATGTGCAGGTCCACACTGGGCTTCACCGGCTTGCGGGGGGGGCGCTGTAGCACCGGAGGTCGACCGAGCCTGGTTGGATAAGCAGATGAGCGAGACCTTTGTCGACCTGGGAGTCGTCACGACACCGTCCGGCGTGCTGGTCCTGGGTATGGCCGGCTGGATCGACCAGTGGCCCGAGCATGGAGACCCTCTGTCCGTCCGTGCAAAGGCTGCGGTCAAGCAGGGCGGCGGCCATCTCCACGAGCCTGCGGACGGCCCGAGCCAGGAGTGGTTCTGCGAGGCGGTCGCGGTGCCGGCTGCGGCCGACCGGCCGTTGCAGGTCCGTGCCATGACGTGGGATTCGTACGATGGACCGGTCGTCACTGTCCTGGAGGTCGATCTCCATCTGCCCTGGCCGGGCGGTCCGGACGGAGAGCCGGTCCTTCTCGGTGACCTGCCGGTGGATCGGTGCGGCATGGTCCTCGGGGACGCCCTCGCCCTGGATTCGTTCGTCGGGCTGTCCGGCGAGTCGATCGACGGGCTCGCCGATGTCACCTACTGGGGAAAGTACGAGGACGATGCCCACGCCTGTTTCGGCGGCGACTCGATGTCCCAGGTCGGCGGGCGCCGCGGCCCCTACGGGCGGCTCGATCTTCCCCTCCACGAGGCCCTCGCACTCGCGGACCAGCTCCGGGACTGGCTGGCCAAAGGGCCCCGCACCGGCCTGGTGATCTCCGTAGATGCGCACACCCACTTCCACCTGCTCGAACGGGCCGGTGAGAGCCACCCCCTGCTTACCGGACAGATCGAGCTCGAGAGGTCCCAGATCATGCACCTGGGCTGGGACCCCGGCGACCACTCCATGCGACACCACGGTGAACGTGCCTGGGACCAGGTCTACCCCGTCACCCTGGAACAGGCCGGCACCACCACCCTGCTGCGCTGGACGATTCCCACTGAAGCCGAAGACCCCGAAGAGACAGCCAAGCCACCCCACGCATGCGCGTGAGGAGGCCGGCCGTCCTCGCTGCGAAACCGATACCGCGCCGCCTCATGAGACCAGGACGACTGGCGAGGACCGAGCGGATCCATTCCCCGTCCCGGCCGGGGCGGGCTCGAAGGGCGCCGGGGCGTGGGCGTGGTCCTTCTTGCCGTCGTCGATGCCGATGACGCGCAGGCCGCCGGCTCCCGGAGGCTGTTCGCCCCGTCCCCTGCCCGCAGCCGCCTGCGGGTTGCGGCCTGCCACGCCGCGCTCTCAAGCGAGGTGTTGAGCGGCCGCGAGGCGACGGTAGAGGCCGTCGGTCGCCAGCAGCTGCGCGTGCGTGCCGGCAGCCCGTACGCGCCCGGATTCCAGCAGCAGGATCTGGTCGGCCGTGGTCACCGTCGACAGCCGGTGGGCGATGACCAGAATCGTGGTGGTGCGGCTGATGTCCGCGAGGGTCTCGTGCAGGGCGGCTTCGTTGGCGGCGTCGAGCTGGGAGGTGGCCTCGTCCAGGAGCAGGAGTCCCGGGCGGCGCAGGAGGGCGCGGGCGACGGCCACTCTCTGCCGTTCGCCGCCGGACAGTGTGCTGCCGCGGTGACCGATGGGTGTGTCGAGTCCTTGGGGCAGGCGCGCCACCAGGGAGTCCAGGCGGGTGCGACGCAAGACGTCGCGCACCTGTGCCGCGTCGGCATCGGGGGCGCTGAGAAGGAGGTTGTCCCGCAGGGTGCCGGACAGGATCGGTGAGTCCTGCTCGACGTAGCCGATCAGGGCGCGCAGTCGGGGCAGCGGGAGACGTGTGATGTCCTCGCCGTCGAGGAGGATGCGGCCACGGTCCGGTCGGCAGAAGCGTTCGAGCAGGGAGAAGACGGTGGTCTTGCCTGCTCCGGACGGGCCGACCAGGGCGGTGGTGGTCCTCGGTGGCACGGTGAACGTCATGTCCTCGTGCACGGGCGGGGCTTCGGGGTCGTAGGCGAAGCGCACACCCTGGAAGGTGACGCCGACCGGCCGGCGGAACTCCGGCAGGGGCGCCGGGTCCTCAGGCGGACCGGCGGGTTCGGTGTCCATGGAGTGGACCTCGTCGATACGGGCGGCGGCGGCAGATCCCGCCTGCAGCAAACCGACGGCTTCGACGAGTTGCCCCACGCGGGGGGCGAGGGCGAAGACGTAGAGGAGGAAGGCGACGAGGGTCGACACGGTGATGGCTCCCGTCGCCACGCGCGCTCCGCCCACGCCCAGGACGACGAGGAAGGACAGTTGTACGGCGACGGTGGAGGTGGTGGCCGACAGGGCCTGCCACCGGGCGGCCCGGGTGCCGGCCAGGCGGGCGTCCTCGGCCGCTCGGTGCAGACCGGCCGTCTCCCGGCCTTCGGCACCGGACGCCTTGACGGTGCGCAGCGCACCGAGGGTGCGTTCGAGCAGGGAGCCCATGCGGCCGACCGCCTCCTGGGCCTGGCGGGCGGCCCGCGCGATGTGCGGGACGGCGGCGGCGACGGTCGCGCCGATCAGCGCGATGGTGACCAGGGTGATGCTCAGGAGCACCGGGTCCAGCAGCGCCATGAGGACCAGCGCCGCCACCACGACCAGCAGGCCGCTGCCCGCCGAGGCGATCGAGCGGGTGGCGACCTGGCGCAGCACCGTGGTGTCGGACGTCACCCGGGAGATCAGCTCACCCGGCTCGGTGCGGTCGAGCTCGGGCAGGCGCAGGCGCAGGATGTGCTCCGACAGGCGTCGGCGCGCCGTGCAGGCGACCGATTCGGCGGTGTGCTCCAGCACGTACTGGCCCAGTGCGGCGGTCGCGGCGCCGGCGATGACGAGGGCGCTGAGCAGGACCAGTGCGCCGGTCGCGGGGCTCCCGCGGTCGAGGGCGTCCACCATCTGCTTGGCCACCATCGGCTGGGCGAGAGCCAGCAGGCTTCCCGCCAGCGACAGCGCGGTGCCCAGGAGGATCCCGGGGCGGTGCGGGTGCAGGTGCGCCAGGACGAGCCACGGTCGCGCCCGCGCGTCGGGGGCGGCTGTCCCGGGGGGTGTGCCCCCTGCGGCCGGGGAGCCGCTCGGCGCGGGCTTCGGCGGTACGGGCTCCTCGCCGGCCGACGGCGACGCGGTGTGGCGGTCCGTCGGTCCGGGCGCGGGCGGTCGCAGGGGAGGCTCCGCGAAGGGCGGGGTGGGGGCCACCTGGGCTCAGTCCACCGTGAAGAACCGCTGGAAGTAGTCGGCCGGGGCTCCTTCGCCGACGAGGACCCCTTCGGCCTCCACCCAGGCGTGCGCGGCGAACGGGGGCTGGGTCCGCACGCCGACGCACCAGGTCGGCCACTGGCCGCGCAGGCGGCACAGCAGCACGGTGGCCAGTGACCGGGCGAGACAGCCCTGTTGCCCTCCGGCGGCGAGACTGACGGCCAGGACCGTCTCGCGGGCACGGGCGGCCTCGGCGAGCGTCGCCGGCCGGGCGCCCTTGCGCAGCCGCCGCAGTACGTCGCGGATACCGGCCGGGGACCGGCGTGCGAGGACATGGGCGCAGACGACGACCAGCCGGGTCACCAGCCGCCGGCCGAGCGGAACCGACCGGGGGTCGTACGGGACGACCTGCGATGTGGACACTGCTCTCCCCTTCGGACACGAGACGGATGCGGGCCGGCCACGATGGCGGACGCGGGCGGAAACCGGCCGGGCGGCACTCACCGGAACGGCGGGCGGCGCCTGCCGGCGACGAAGCGAGTGCCGGCAGATACCTGGCCCCCGCAGCACCCACCAGAACGACGAGCCGTGCCTGACGGCGACGCGGCGAGTGCCGGGGGCGCGTCAGGACTCACCCGGCCAGCAGGCGGGCGTCGCGCAGCTCCTGCAGGATGCGGGCGATGTCCTCCTCGACCTGCTCGGCGCTCACGTCGTACTGGCCGGTGAGCGCGCTCACCGCCTGGTCGGTGGTGGTGCCGTCGAGCAGGGCGCGCACGATGACGGCGGCAGTGGGGTTCAGGGTGTAGTACTCGCCGCTGTTCTGGTCGAGCAGGGCCATCCCGTATTCGGTGTCGGCCGTCACCACGCCGGGGCGCAGGGTCATCGTCATGCGGAGATGCCTCCTGTGTCGGTTCGGGGCCGGCCCCTTCGGCCGGCGGAGTTCTCCCGGGAACGCAGCCAGACCTCGCAGCCGACGGTGGCGTGCAGCAGTGCGCTCTCCAGGTCGGCGGCGAGTGGCCGGCGGCACCACGCACGCACCGCCTCGGCGTCGATGAGGCCCAGGCCGTGCAGACGGGCGTCGTTGAACAGGGCGAGCAGCGAGGAGCGGTGCCTGCGCAGCCCGGTCTCCTCCTCGAAGGCCGCGTGGGCCTTGGTGGTGCGTCGGCGGCTGGCTTCGGGGACGACGCCGCGCATGGCCTCCTCGATCAGTGGCTTGTACCGCCAGGGGGTCACACGCTCCTGGGGCCGGACGGCGAGCGCCGCCTCGACCAGCAGGTCGTCGTAGTAAGGGGAGGCGAAGGTGATGCCCAGGGGCTCGGACATCTGCTGTACGTGCCGTGCGAAGCGGGCGAGGGTGCGCATGGTGGCCAGCTCGCGGTGCACGCCGTGTCCGTTGCCGAGCGGCTCCGCCTGCGGGGCCTGCGTCCGGATGAGGTCCCGCGCGGCCTCGACGGCCCGGCCGGTGGCCCAGGGGGGCAGCCGTGGCGGGGTTCCCCATGTGAAGAGGGGCACCGACATCGGTGGTTGGGGCAGCGTGAGGTCGCGGGCCACCTGGTCCAGCCAGGCCCCGTAGGAGCGGCCGTCGAGCAACTGGCGCCATGCCGTCCGGCGGGACCACCGGTGCCTCGTGACGAAGCCTCGGGTGTGCCGCCAGCCCGTACGGGGATGCCGGCGCAGCAGGCCGTGCACGTGGGCGCTGGCGCCGCTGAAGAGTTCGTCGCCGCCCATCCCGCTCAGGTGCAGCGCGGAGCCTCGCTCTGCTGCCCGCTCGATGATGTACATGCGCCGGTGGCGGTTGACGGAGTACAACGACGGGGTGTCGAGCGGGTCGGCGAGTTCGTGCACGCCGTCGAAGGTCAGGGGGACGGCGGTCGCCGGCAGCACGTGGTGTTCCAGCGGGTCGAGCGCCTCCGCCGTGCGCCGTGCGTAGGTGACGTCGTCGCCGAGGACGTCGTGGACGGCGGCCGTGTAGGCGACGATCTTCGTTCCCTGGCGGACCGCGGTGCAGACCACCGCGGTGGAGTCGACCCCCCCGAGGTCGGCGGTGACCGGTCCGGCGCCCGCGACGCGTACGGCGACCGCATCGGCCAGCCGGTCGCGGACCAGCCGGGCGCCTTCGGCGAGCGACAGCTCGGCCGGCGGCGGCGACCAGTGCCGACTCGTACGGGCGTGCCCGTCGCGGTCGAGCGTCAGGCGGTGGTCGCCGGGCACCACGTCGACGCCGCGCCACACCGTCTGTGCCGTCAGGGGGTGCAGGATGCCGGGGCTGAGGAGCTGTACGGCCAGCCGTCCCTCGTCCAGCTGCGCGTCGACCAGGTCGGCCAGGACGTCGGCGCGGTCGGCGGCGACACACGCGCCGTCCGCGCCGGGGGCCTGCGCCACGAAGAGGCTGCGCACGCCGGTGACGGTGCCGAGGGCCAGGACGTCGCCGTCGAAGCTGGCGAGCAGATGGTGACTGCCGGGCCAGGTGCGGGCGAGTCGCTCGGCCGCCCCGGGGGATTCGGCGCCGGCGGCGCGAGCCGCCTCCCGCTCGGTCACCGCGTGCTGTCCCAGCACGCACAACCGGGTCCGTCCGCAGACCGCCGTCGTGGCGCTGTCCTGCGGCCAGCAGCCCAGCAGCCAGGGCCGGCCCGAGGCGTGCTTGATCTGCTGTGCGGCACGCGCGCGCACCGGTGCGGCCAGGGCCGCGACGGCGTCGGTGTCGGGAAGGACCACGAACCAACTCGCCCCCGTGGGTAGTGACGTACCCGTCGCCATGCACAGGCCTCTCTTGGTCGATGCGGTCTCAGCAGCGGTACGGGGGACGAGCGCGGGCGGCGCATACGCCGCCCGCGCAGCGGTCCCGACGTGCCCCGGGACGTACCGTCGGAGTTCGGATCGCCCGGGGCCGAGGGGCGTGCCGGATCAGAGCAGGCTGTGGCCGCCCAGCAGGTCGGGGCTGCCCTGGCCGGCCAGTCCGGTGACCTTCTGGAAGTCGCCGACCTTGGTGAGAGTGGGACGCTCGTAGGCCATCGTCATACCTTTCGTCGTGGGATGAACAGGACTGGTTCCGTTCTCGTGCAGGTGCCGGCGCCCCTGCGCCCTGTCGAGCGGGGCGCGCCGACGCAGTGCACAAAGCTAGGTGCGTGCATTTCCTCCGGCAACGGCACTCACAAGCCATTCGGCAAAGCCCTTCCGCAAAATTGCGCGTGTGCTCCACCTGCGCTTGTGCGGAAATGGCCCGAGCGGTCGTTCATAGTCCCGCGCGTCCGGGGTATGAGCGATGCCGTTTTCGGTGTGCGCGGGTGTTTCGAGACACGTGCGGCGGACTGCAGCGGCACGGTTTCCAGCCCTCTTCTGCGGATTGACGTGCAGTGATGGCTTGACGGTTCGCGTCCGGACGAATTCCATCCGGCCATCGCGTCGACTGCCGTCCTGGAATGCGCACTTGCGTGCGTCCGGCTCACGGAAAAGCGCGAGGAATCCTTGGTCGACGGCTGCGCCGTAATCGATCTTCGAGGCGGGACGAGGGAGGAAATTATGGTGCCTGAGTTCGCCGTGATCCGGCTGGGGCGCGGTGATGCGGGAGCTCGCCGTGATCCGGCTGGGGCGCGGTGATGCGGGAGCTCGCCGTGATCCGGCTGGGGCGCGGTGATGCAGGCGGGCCGTGCCGACCGGGCGGGGTCGCGGCCGTGGGGGTGGGTGGGCGGCGGGCGATCGGAGGCCGGGAGGCGGGCTGGGCTCTGGGTCGGGGCCGCCCAGGGTGGCCTGTGACGTGCGGACGGGGGCGTCCGGCAGGTGCGCGGCGCCGGTGAGGCACAGGTCAGGGTGGGCCCGCCGTCGGTCGCCTCGCTCCCGGAATGCACGGCAGCGGCACGCCGCTCCATTGCCTCGCTCAGAGGGAACGTGGCGCCGGCGCACCCGTGCGCGGTCTCGCCGGGATCGGATGCGCCGGCGTCATGCATCGGCAGCTCCACACCGGGCGGGCATGCCGGTCGAGAGCGGCGCGGCCCTGCCCCTCGGACCGCGCTGTGATGACGACGCCGACCCCTTCGACTCCGTGCCGGTTGCGAGGGATCAGAGCAGGATCTCGGCCCGCATGCGTTCGGTCGGCAGGCTGATGTCCCAGAAGCGGGCGCTGCCGCGGGCGTTGCGGTATGCGCCGGTTCCGCCGGTGACGGCCATGTCGACCGGCTCCGGTCCCTTCGTCCACAGCGCCTGCAGGGTCACGGAGCCGCGCTCGAGCTCCATGGTGAGCACGCACTGCGTGGTGACGTCGTCGCCGTCCACGTGGATCACCTGGCAGGAGCCGCCGCCGCTGCCGATCTCCCGGCCGTCCTTGAACGCGGTGCCGGAGTAGACGTCCTGGTCGCCCAGGCTCACCCCGTTCGGGGCGGCGTCGATGACGTGCCACTGGTCGGTGCGGAGGTGCGCCTCGACGATCTCGACCTTCGCCCGGGCCGGGGAGCCGGCCTCGGCGCCGACGGCCTCGACGCCGGTGGCGGCGAGGACGCCCAGCGAGGCGGTGGCCAGCGACACGGCGGCGATCCGGGTGAGTGCGGTGCGGCGGGCGGGGGCTTTGCGACGCGGGTTTCCTTCGGTGACCATGGCTGGTCCTCCCCATGTGACGGGCCGTTCGGACACCGTCGACGCTAGGGGCGACACACCGGCCGAGTCCAAGATCAATTCCGCTATGGCGTCATGCTTCCGCGGGCATGGCGCCGGCCGGACGAGTGGGCGGCTCTCGAAGAGCTCGCGCTCCCGGCGCGCCGGCGCCGAAGTCCCAGCCGGTGATCGCCTCGCGCATCAGCCGCGCGGCGGGCGACAGATGGCTGTCCCTGCCCCAGTACAGGGTGAGCGTGCGGCGGCAGTCGGGGTCGTCGACGGCGATCCAGACGCAGGGGAGGCGGGCGGCGGTGCGCCTGGCGATCTCCGGTACGAGGCCGATCCCCAGTCCGGCGCTGATCAGGTCGGCGACGGCACTCAACTCGTCGCTCTCACAGACGACCTTCGGGGTGAGCCCCCGCGCGGCGAACAGCCGGTCGAGCAGCCGCCGCTGCCAGTGCCCTTTGCTCGCGGTGACGAAGGACTGGTCGGCCAGCTCTTCGACGCGCACCGAGGCGCGGTCCGCCAACGGGTGGTCGAGCGGGGTGACCACCCACACCGCCTCGTCGTTCAGCTGAACCGCCTCCAGGCCCTCGGCCGGCACCGGCTGCGAGGCCACACAGAGGTCGACGTCCTGGGCCCGCAGGCGGCTGGCCATGTCCTCGGCCGCCATCTGGTGGAGTTCCACCTCGGCGGCCGGATGCACGCGCTTGTACGCGGCGAGCAGGCCGGTGAGGGTGAGGAAGGTCTCCGACGCCAGCCGCACGGTGCCGAAGCCCTGGTCCGCCGCCCCGGCGACGGCCCGCCGCCCGGCGTCGAGCTCCCCGAGGGAACGCTCGACATGCCCGCGGAACAGCCGCCCGGCGTCGTTCAGTCGCAGCCGACCGCCACGGTCGAACAGCGGCGTCCCGAGCTCGCTCTCCAGACGGGCGATGGTGCGGCTCAACGACGGCTGGGCGATGCGGAGTTCCTCGGCGGCGCGGCTGAGATGCTCCAGTCGCGCCACGACGAGGAACTGCCGCAGCATGTTCAGATCCATGACTCCCCCCTGCCGTCAGGGCATGACCGCGCGGCGATGTTCCCCCTGGAGACATTAACTGACGGGCCACAGATCCCCGGCGACGACGGCAGAAGAACATGGACATGGTTCGCGGCAGTTCCGGT
Organism: Streptomyces roseoviridis; assembly: GCF_039535235.1. Taxonomy (NCBI): domain Bacteria; kingdom Bacillati; phylum Actinomycetota; class Actinomycetes; order Kitasatosporales; family Streptomycetaceae; genus Streptomyces; species Streptomyces roseoviridis. The sequence continues at coordinate 7,400,244 of NZ_BAAAWU010000001.1, read as the reverse complement.
CACGCCACGAAGGCGCCCCCAACCGTGCGCGCGAGCGGTCGGTGCGTTCAGCCGGCGGCTCGCGACCGGCGGCCGCGACTGCCGCACGTGCCTTGAGCGCCCCGTTCGGGGACTGCGTGGCAGGTTGTGGCGTTATCGGGAAGGCCGCGCGCCGGGCCGGCAGAGGTGTTCCGGCGCATGCATTGACAGACAGGCGGCGGGTGCGTCTAACCTCCGACCTGTACTGCGCCAAGGAGCCTGCGCCCGCACGACCACCGGGTGCGGCTCGCCACGGGGGGAACGTTCACATGGGGATCTGTGCTGCCCAGACCGCAACAGCGGCGGCGTGCCTTCAAGGAAATGCGACACCGCGCGGAAACAGCGCCGGGCCGGGTCCGGCCTGACGCTCGTCACGTCTCCTCCCACCGGTCAGTCAATCCTTTCCGGGCCCGGCCCGCATGCCGGAAGACCGGGCCGCCCCTCACCGAGAGAAGGCACGATGTTCCGACACAGGCTGCGGTCGGCGCTCACCGCGCTGACCGGCGTCCTGCTCGCCGGCGGGCTGGTGGCGATGACGCCCCAGGTCGCGCGGGCCGCCGATCCACCACCTCTGCCGCTGCCGGTCTCCTGCGGACCGACCGCGTGGAAGGTGAGCCAGCACTACGAGGACTTCAAAGCCTCCGACGGGCCTTGGAGGGTGGCACCCGGGGACAACCTCGAGGTGACCGTCACCAAGTCCGACACGGTGGAGCTGAGCACCCAGTTCACGGCCGGCATGTCGGTCGAGTACGTCGTCGCCAAGGTCAACCTTGAGATCCAGATCGGTGCGAAGGCGTCCTGGACGAGTTCGGTGGGTCTGAAGACCAACACCGTGTCCCCCTCGCACGAGATCACCTTCGTCTCCTACGGCATCTTCACCGAGCGCGTCTTCATGACGCGTCAGTGGCTGCCGGCCGGATGCAACGCCGGCATGGAACACTTCGTGGGCCACGAGAGCGCGCTCTGGGTGAACCTGCCCAAGAGCGAGGGCTTCAAGAAGGTCACGCAGGGCACGGGACGGGGCGGTGGCTCGGCGCCCGGTCCGACCAACCCGCCCGCCCCGCCGCAGCCGCAGCCCGTGACGTCGGTCCACGGTCTGGCCGACGGCACGCTCCTGCACACGACGGACACCCGGCGCATCTACAAGATGGTCGGCGGCGCGCCGGTCTGGCAGGCCACGTGCGACGGTGGGATCTGCGACTCCACGCCCCGGCCCACGTACCAGTCGGTCATCGACGCCGGTCCGAAGGTTCCGCGCAACGGCTCGTCGGCCATCGACCAGCGCGGCCGCGTGTACATCTTCGCGGGCGGTGCGCCGCTGCACCAGTCGCACTGCAACTCCCCCGTGAACTGCGGCCGTCCGCCCAAGATTTCCGACTGGTCGGTCGACGCCCGCGACCACATGAACCGGGTGCCGTCCGACGGGACCCTGGTACAGGGCTGGAACGGCGGCAACGGGACGCCGGTGGCGCAGGTCGTGGGCGGGGCACGCATCAACTTCGGCTCGCCGCAGGAGGTCGTCGACACCGGCCACGGCGCGGACTGGCCCTCCAAGGTCGTCATCGTGTCGGACTACTCGTTCAACAACCTCGGCACGGTCCCGGCGGACGGCACCCTCGTCCAGGGAACGGGCGGCGGCTCCTCGACGCCGGTGGCCATGTTCGTGGCCGGATCGCGCATCAACTTCGCCTCGCCCGAGGAAGTCGTCGAGACCGGATACGGAGCGAACTGGCGTGAGAAGGTGCGCGCGATCCCCAGCCGTGCTTTCAACGAGTTCCACGCCGACATCCCGCCGGACGGCTCGCTGGTCCAGGGCATCGCGAACGGTGTACCGACGCCGGTGGCGATGATGCTCGGCGGCGCGCGGATCAACTTCGCCTCCCCGCAGGAGGTCATCGACGCGGGCTTCGGCACCGACTGGGCGAGCAAGGTCCGTACGGTCCCGACGCGCGCGTTCAACATGATCCGGGCCGACGTGCCCGACGACGGCATCCTGGTCCAGGGCACCGGCGGAAGCACCCCGGTCGCGGCGATCATCGGCGGCGCGCGGGTCAACTTCGCCTCCCCGCAGGAGGTCGTCGACTCGGGCTTCGGTACGGACTGGGCGTCGAAGGTCCGGCCGCTGCCGGGGCGGGCGTTCAGTCTCATCCCGGACCGGATCGCGGACGGCACGCGCGTGAAGAAGGCGAGCAGCAGTTCGCAGGCCGGCATCGTCGGCCGGGCGAAGGTGCCGTTCATGTCGATGGACGAGCTGATCGCCTGCGGGTTCGGCGAGAAGCGGATGTGGACGATTCCCGACCGGGTGTGGGACGCCCTGCCGACCAGGATCGCCGACGGGACGCGCATCGCCAAGAGCGGTGCCTCGTCGGAGGCGGCCGTGGTCGGCGGTGCCAGGGTGGACTTCCACAGCGAGGCCGAGCGCAACGACGCCGGGTACGGCACCAAGGCGCGCGAGGTCATCCCCGTTCGCGTGTGGGACGCCATGACCACGAAGATCGCCGACGGCACCCGGATCGCGAAGAGCGGCTGGTCGTCGGAGGCGGCCGTGGTCGGTGGCGCCAGGGTGGACTTCCACACCGAGGCCGAACGCAACGACGCCGGGTACGGCACCAAGGCGCGCGAGGTCATCCCCGTCCGCGTGTGGGACGCCATGACCACGAAGATCGCCGACGGCACCCGGATCGCCAAGAGCGGGGCCTCATCGGAAGCGGCGGTGGTCGGCGGCGCCAGAGTCGACTTCCACACCGAGGCCGAACGCAACGAGGCGGGTTACGGCGGCAAGCCGCGCCTGGTCGTCCCGGTCCGGGTCTGGGACGGCATGACCACGAGGATCGCGGACGGCACCCGGATCGCCAAGAGCGGGGCCACGTCGGAAGCGGCGGTGGTCGGCGGCGCCAGAGTCGACTTCCACTCCATGGACGAACTCCAGCAGGCCGGTTACGGCGCCAAGCCGCGCCTGGTCATCCCCGTCCGCGTGTGGGACGGCATGACCACGAAGATCGCCGACGGCACGCGGATCAAGGACGCCGGCTCCCTGAGCCAGGCGGCGGTCGTGGGCGGGGCGAAGGTCCCGTTCCACAGCATGGAGGAGCTGACGGCGAGCGGGTACGCGAACGTGCCCATGCAGGTCGTCCCCCAGCGTGTCTGGCAGTCCCTGACCACGGAGTTCGCCGACGGCACCCGGCTGAAGTCCCCGGACTCCCCGGCGGTCTGGCTCGTCACCCAAGGCCGCCGGAGCCCGACCGACACGGCCACCGGGGTGTGGACGGTCCCGCAGCGCGTGATCGACGCGGTGCCTCTGGCCTGATCCGGTGCGATGACACAGCGACGCTCACAAGGAAGGCCGCTCGGGGATCCCCGGGCGGCCTTCCGCCTGTCCGGACACCGGGACGTGCCGGGGCTGCTCGACCGGATGCGCCGGGCCGGGGTGGAGCGGGTCGTGCTGCTCTCCGGTCTCGCGGCGGTCGCCACCGACACCCGAACGTCCTGTCCGCGTACACGATCGGTTCGGAGACCGCGGTCCGGGAGCCCGGGCTCGCCCGGACCCTTCCGCGACCGAACTCCTTCGCGTGGAACGCCGTGCGGTGGCTGCGGCGGCTGCGGGGGGGGCGACGTCGTGCGGGACTCGTCCATCGTCTTCGCGCGGGGGTCCCGCGCCTGCACGGACGGACGGCGCTGACGAGTGCCTCGTGCGGGCCGCGGTCCAGGGGAGATTCGGCCTCGATCATGCCCCGCGGTCGTGGAGGGCAGGCCTTTCGCCCCGATCAGGGGTGACGTGCCGTCACTTTTCCGGTGTGCACTTCAAGGGCGGTGCGTACGGCGGATTCCAGGGCTCCTTCGATCCACGCGGGCTTGACCGAGGTGTGACAGCCCGCGAAGTGCAAGGGGCCCTCCGCGGTCGGCACGTCGGGGAAGATCTCCGTGTGCTGGCCGGGGAACAGGACGGATGCCTCGCCGTACGCGTAGGGGTCGCGCATCCAGGACTGGGTGCGGCCCACTCCGGTGTAGAAGACCTCGATTCGCTGTCCGTACACGTCCTGGACTCCCCCGAGCGCCCTCGGGTAGCGCTCGTCGTCATCGAACGAGTCCCATTTCAGGGCGTCGTCCGCCCAGCTGTAGGAGGCGAGCAGGACGCCTCCCTCGCTGCCCGGGACGGGATGGGAAGGTTCGAACATGAACCGGTTGGGGTTGTCGGTCGTCGAACCGCCGCCGATCACCTGAGCGGCCTCGGGCTGGTCGCGAAGGGTCGGACGGTGGGCGGCACAGTGGACGCGCTGGGCGTCGGTGATGTGGCCTGCCGGCACCGACGGGTGAGCGCCGAGGAGCGAGCCGTCGGCCGGGGCACTGCCGCGCCGGTACTGCTCGTACAGGCCGGGCCGGATCGCCTCGAGCTCTCGCCGCCAGGTCTCCTCGTCGAACTCCCACCAGCGGCGCGAGAACTCCAGCAGGACTTTGGTCGCGGCGTCGTAGTGGAGTTCTGTGATGGCCCGCCGCTTGCCGTACGAGAGCGCCGGCGTGAAGGTGACGTGGCGGAGTCCTGAGAACGGGACGGTGATGATGGCCTCGTCACCGGTGAAGGTCTCCCGCTCGACGGTGCCGTCACGGCCCTCGGAGACGGTGTGCACGGTGACGCCGTGCCGCGGGTCGTGTTCGACGCGGACGGCACGCCGGTCCAAGCGGACCAGGTCCTTCACCCGCGCGTAGAGGGCGTCCACGAGGGTGGCGGTTCCGCCGGCCAATTCGTAGAAGGCGGTGTCCGTGCTGATCAGCGCGGAGGACAGGAAACTGTGCAAGAATGACAGGTGCAGCCGTGAGGTGACGTTCTGGACCGTGCCGACGAGGTCGAGGGTGTTCTCGTCGAGCCCCGCCTCCTCGGTGAGGTACCGGAACATGGACCAGTGGCCGTACCGCTGCAGGACGGTGGCCCAGCCCTCGACGAGGTCGCTTCCCCGCTTGCCCTCGATGAGCGTACGGGCAGGCGCGAGGGCGGCTCGGTAGATCTCCGCCGACGTCGTGTCGAGGTACTTGTCCGGCACCCCGAAGTGCCTGTTCAGGACGCGCGGCCTGCGCTCGTACTCCGCACGGCGGACCCGGACCCCGTTGGCCTGGATCCACGTCCGGTTCGCCGGCCTGCCCGAGGGGTCCACATCCGTGAGGTGGAACCTGCGGCGTTCCAGGCCGAGGGCATCGATCAGTCCGATGATCAGCGGGTGGCTCGCGGGGATGCGCATCGCTCCGGCCTCCGCGTACTGCCGGGGGTCGGCGAAGGGCTGTGCGGCGTTCTCGTGGCCCCCGGTGCGGAAGGTCTTGACGCGGCCTCCGACCCGGTTGCCGTTGGCCTCGATCACCGTGACCTCGTGCCCGGCGCGCCGCAGGAGATCCGCCGCGACCAGCCCCGCCGGCCCGGCTCCGACGACCAGGACCCGCTTGCCGTCACCGTGTCCGCGCGGGAGGCCCGTGTCCAGAAGGATCCTGGCGTACCGCGGGACGAGGGCTTCACCGTGCTCGTCCAGCACCAGAACAGCCCTGGCGACCCGCTCGCAGACGTCCCTGGGAGCGCCGCCGGGCACCCGCGAAGCGGTGCGCGTCGCCGACGATGCGAGCGCGGCCGCGGTCTGGGGAGCCGTGGGCAGGGCGAGGGCGAGCGCGCCCGTGCCCGCGGCGGTGACCAGGGCACGCCTGTTGAACTGAGTATCCACAGGGGGCACCCTTCGGGATGCCTTCGGCACGGCGCGCGGGACACGCCAGCACGTACCCGGGATTCACCTGTATGCGGTGCTGCCGGCCGGGGCGCAGGAAGGGCGGGCGCACGACGCCGAGATCCGACCGGCCGGGCTTCGTTGGTCGTCGCGATGAGGGCTCGCATGATGACTTCGACGCTGGCTGCCAGCGGAGCACCGTGAGACAGGAGTTCTTGTGCTGCAGAAGTTCCGCTATCGGGTCGACAACGTCATGGGACGAGGCGCACCCGCCCTGATCGGTGTACTCGCGGCCCTGTGCTTCGCGTTCGCGGCCCTGAACGGTCTGCTCCTGCTGGCGTTCGCCCCGGACGGCATCCGGCCGGACAACGCGCGCTCCTCGGTCTGGGCCGGGTTCCTCAGAGTGCTCAGCCCCACCATCCTGATCAAGGACCGGGGATCGGCGCCCTTCCTGATGGTCGCGGTTTTCATGGCGTTCAGCGGCATCATGCTGATGAGCACGCTGATCCCGGTGATCAGCGCCGGACTGCAGAACCAGCTCGCCCGGCTGCGCGCCGGGAGGACTCCTGTGGTGGAAACGGGCCACACGGTGATCCTCGGCTGGTCCTCACAGGTCCACGTGGTCGTGGCTGAACTGGTCGAGGCCAACCGCGGCCGTCGCCATGCCTGTGTCGCCGTCCTCGCGGAGAAGGACCGGTCGGAGATGGAGACCGAGATCCGCGAACGGGTCGGTGACACGGCCGGTACCCGGATCGTCTGCCGCACCGGCAACCCCGCGGACCCCCAGGACGTCACCATCGTCAGCCCGGAACGGGCCAGGTCCGTGATCGTCCTCGCGGCCGAGGACGAATGCCCCGACTTCGGCGTCATCAAGTCGCTGCTCGCCGTCGCCGGCACGCGTGGCGAAGGAGGCACGGGTCCGCTCCTGGTGGCCGGGGTGGCGGACGAGCAGAACCTCGCTGCGGCCCGGCTCGCAGGCGGGCCTCGCTGTCGTGTCGTCAGCACGCAAGGGTTCATCGCCCGACTGCTGGTGCAGAGCAGTCTGCAGTCGGGGCTGTCCCAGGTCTACAGCGAGCTGCTGAACTTCAGCGGCCACGAGATCTACATGACGCACCAGCCCGAACTGGCGGGGCGACGCTTCCACGACGCTCTGCTCGCCTTCCGCGCCTCCACCGTCATCGGGCTGATGCGGCAGGACGGCCGGATCCTGATGAACCCTCACGGCGACACGCGGATCGAGGCTCCCGATCGGATCGTCGTCCTCAGCGAGGACCTCACCACCATCGCTCTGTCGGACGCGGTCCCCGAGTTCACCCCCGTGGACCCGACGCCTGCGAAGACGTCCCCGGCCCCAGGCCGCAACGTCCTCGTCCTCGGCTCCAACCAACGCCTCGATGCCGTCATCGAGCAGCTGGGTGCCCGCCTTCCCGCCGGCTCACGCGTCGACGTCGTCGCCGACACGCCGGTCGCGGTGGAGGAATGGCGCGGCGGAGGCCTGGAGCTGACCTTCCACAGGGCGGACATCACGCGACGCCATGTCCTCGAGGGCCTGACGGTGACGAAATACGACCACGTCATCGTTCTCTGCCCCGGCGACCGCGACGCCCACGAGGCAGACGCCGGCACCCTCGCCACCCTGCTCAACCTCCGCGATCTGGCGGAGTGCGCCATGCACGACTTCACCCTCGTCACCGAGATGGCCGACGATCGCAACCGGGTCCTGGCTCAGGCCGGCAAACCCGACGATCTCATCGTGAGCGGCAACTTCCTGAGCCTGCGCCTCTCACAGATCTCGCAGAACCCCCATCTCGACGGGATCTTCGACGAGCTGTTCGCGCCCGCGGGCTGCCAGATCGCCCTGCATCCCGCCGGCCACTACGTGCCGGTGCACCAGCCGATCACCTTCAGTTCCGTCGTCGACGCCGTCCGACGACACGGGCACCTCGCCATCGGCCATCGCATCGCCCGTCGCATCAGCCAGCCGCCCCAGCACGGCGTCCGGCTCAACCCGGACAGAGCGGAAACGCACACCTACAGAGAGGAGGACCAGGTCGTGGTCCTCACCGGCAGCTCACTCATCCACCCCCACTGACCGCGACGCGCAGCAGGCTGTCCAGGTGGCGGACCGGTGGCACCTCTGGCGCAACCTGAGCGAAGCGGCCGAACGGAGCGTTGCCCGGCACCGTTGCTGCCTCCGTGCTCTGGCCCCTACGGTGTCTGACGCCGGACCCGAGGCGGTCCCAGCCGCAGGCGCGCCCGCTTCGCCTCGGCCGCGCGGGCACCGGTTCGCCGACCGGCCCCGGGCCCGGCAACGCCGCCGTCCACGCCGTGCTGGCGGACGGACACGGTCGGCCTCCACCTCACAACGACCAGCTCGCCCTTGAGGACCAGGCCGTCAGGCAGGTGGGCGGCAGCGCCCTGGAAATCCGGGAGCGGCTCTGCGGGGGGCCGCCGGGGCGGGACCGCACGAGCGGCGGGGAGCGTGGTTCCGGTGCCCCGCCGCTTGGCAGGTGAAGGTAACCCCAGGCCGCTCGGGGGGCGTACCGGATGGCCCGCGATGTCCGCGTACAGCCAGAGTTGAGCACATGATCACCACGCGCAAGTTCCTGCTGGCCACGCTGCTCGTCCCTCTCGGCGTCACCCTGGCCGTCGCCCCCGCCTCTTCCGCCGCCACCCCGTTCGCTCCCGCCACCTCGTCGGTGTCCGCCGACGCCGTCGCGTTCCGCTCGCCAGAGGCGGCTCTTGACCGGGTGGCACACCCGCTGCGCACCACCGAACCGCGGGGTGGCATGGCCGATCTGCGCGCGTTCGGCGCGATGGTGGGCGACGCGAAGGTGGTGGGCGTGGGCGAGGCCACCCACAGCTCGCACGAGTTCGTCACCGTCAAGCACCGATTGTTCCGCTACTTGGTGGAGGAGAAGGGTTTTCGCACCTTCGCCTTCGAAGCCGCGTGGAGCAGCGGACTGCGGATCGACGCCTACCTCACGCGCGGTGAGGGCGACCTGAAGCAGATCATGGACGAGGAGTTCCAGGGCACCTATCGGTGGTGGAACAACGCGGAGAACCGCGACCTGCTCCAGTGGATGCGCGCATACAACGTCAAGCACCCCGGCGACCCGGTGCGCTTCGTCGGCGACGACAACGGCTTCGCCGGTCCCGGGCTGTACGACAGGGTGAACGCCTTCGCGGCCGCGTCCAGCCCCGGACTCGCCGCGCAGATCGCCGAGTTGTACCGAGGACTGCGACCCGCCACCAGCGCCGAGACCTACGTGAACGACTACTTCTCGAAGCCGCTGGCCGAGCGCAAGGAGCTCGCCGAACGGACCGGGCGGGCGGTGAACCTGCTCAAGCAGCACCCCGGCGCCGACGCCGACGCCCACGCCTGGGCCCTGCGGCACGCCACCGCGATCCACCAGATGACCACCCTGTACGCCTTCGACTGGGACGACCCGCAGAACGTCCCGGCCGCCATGCTCTACCGCGACCGCGTGATGGCGGACAACGTCGCCTGGTGGCAGCAGCGCACCGGCGGGAAGATCATGCTCTCCGCCCACAACACCCATGTCGCCCTCAAGACCTACGCCCCTGCCAGCCACCCCCGCGTCCAGGGCGAGTTCCTGCGCGAGCGGCTGGGCGCCGGTTACCTGAGCGTCGGCCTCACCTTCAACCAGGGCTCGTTCAACGCCTTCAACCACGACGGCGTCCCGGAGCGGTTCACCGCCGCCCCTGCCGCCCCGGGCACCGCCGAGCACACCCTCGACAAGGTCCGCTATCGCGACTACGTCGTCGACCTGCGCAACGCTCCCCCGGCGGCCCGTACGTGGCTGGCCGAACCCCACATGATCAAGAACATCGGCGCCACCTACCCGGGCATCGCCGACGCCCCCCGGATCCGCCTCGCCCAGACCCACGACGTCCTCATCCACCTCCATCAGGTCCAAGCCGCCCACATGCTCAACTAGCGCCGGACAGCAGGCCACGGCCCGTCCACGCCAACACCGCAGGGCGCTGGGACATCTCCACGTGCCTGGAGGGGGGGCGGATCTGGGCTGGAAGCGCAGCTCACGGGGCAGCGCACCCGGCGCGAGCACCGTGTCACGGGCCTGCGTCAGCATCGGCCGTTCCGCCCCGTCGACCACTGGAAACCGGCCCGCCGCGCGGCCGGATAACCAGTCCCCGCCTGTCACACCCGCCCCATACAGTGAGCGCGTTCAACAAGGGGAGGGACCCAGCACGTGAACCACCGCACCATGCGCCGCGCCTCTGCGGCCGCGCTCATCGCCGCCACCGTCACCAGCGCCGCGGCCTGCGGCCCCACCGGGGGCGATGCCGGCGCGCAGAACACCCCCAGCACGAGCCCCAGCCCGGCCAAGCCGAAGGACGCCTTCGAGGGCCTGACGGGCGCCCAGATCAGCGACAAGGCCAAGACCGCCCTCAAGAGCGCCACCTCCCTGCGCGTCACCGGCGACGCACCGGACGGCGAAGGCCGCACCCTCGTCATCGACATGGCCATGGACACCGCGGGCTCCTGCCGCGGCACCATCACCCAGCCCGACGCCGGCGTCATCGAGATCATCAAGAACCGCAGCAGCGTCTTCATGAAGGGCGACGAGGCCTTCTGGCGTGCCTCCATCGCCTCCGACAAGAACCTCAACGCCAAGCAGGCCGACGCCGTCCTCGAAATCGTCAAGGGCCGCTGGATGAAGGTCGACAAGAAGACCGCCAGGGCGATGATCCGCAAGGACATGTGCGACCTCAGCGCGGTCGCCGACGAGCTCAAGGGCGACTCGCCCACCACCACCAGCCGCGGCGCCGACATCACCCGCGCCGGCCAGGCCCTCGCCGTCGTCTACGACCGCGACGGAGACTCCGTCACCACCGTCCACGTCACCAAGACCGGCAAGCCCTACCCCGTGGAGATCATCAACACCGGCGGCACCGACGCCGGCTCCCTGAAGTTCACCGACTTCGACAAGCCCGTCGACACCACCCCGCCGCCCGCCGACCAGATCCTCGACCCCCGCAAGCTCAACCGCTGACCCACCCCTGCGGCCCCGCCACACGGCGGGGCCCACGGTGGCGTCCGCAGTACAGCAACTCCAGTCTCCGGCCGGGAGGATCCGCACCGGTCCCGGCACGCCACCGGGCCTGCGCCGTCGCCGTGGACTGGGCCTTCCAGAAGCGTGCCCGGCCGATCCTGCGCGCGCGACCTCGCCGCAGACGGCATCCTTCAGCGCCTCGGCACCGGTCAGTCAGGAGTGCCGAGTTCGGCGTCGGGCCGACAGGGCAACGTCGTCCGACCCTCTTCGGCACCGCCGGCCCCGCCCCACGGCCGGCGACTTCAGGCTTTCGCGCCGGGCAGGCCGCTGGTGACGACGATCGCGGCCACGTCGCCGGTCTTCGTGCGTCCGAGCCAGACGACGCCGCCTGATTCAGCGACGAAGGTGACCAGGTCCGCTTGGTGCGCCTCATCGCGTAGCCGCTCGGAACCGTCCGCCAGCCGTTCGGTGTCGCGGGGGGCGGGGACGCCGTCCGCGAAGGTACGGAACGGCGCGGACAAGGCCGTCCACGCCCCTGCGTCGGCAAAGCAGCCGACGTTGGCGTCGGAGAAGAACCGGGGCTCTTCGCCGGGCTGCAACCGGTCGATGTCCTCGTGGACGCTCAGGCCCGTTTCCCATCCGGCGACGGGGGCGTCGCTGACGCACAAGCGCGTCGCGGCGCGTGCGACACCGTCGAAGTGTTCGCCCATGAACTCGTACGGTCCCGCCGACCACGCGATGTCCACCCGGTATGTGCCTGGGGGGATCCTCACCGCCAGTTCCCTCGGGTGCGGTGTGGGCAGGCCTCTCTCGTAGTCGTAGACCTCGTCGTCGTGCCAGGGCGCGTCCACGACGAGCCGGCCGCTGGGCACGCGGATGGTCGTGAGCTCCTCGATCCCGGTGACGACTACCGGCGTCGTCGGATCGTCGTACACCGTGCCCAGCTGCGCACCGGGTGTGAAGGCTGCCTCCAGGTACTCGGCGGCCTCGGGCGTCGCTGCCAGTCTGGGGTCCCCGGCCCATGCCATCTCTCGCTCCCCTCTCTTGCCACCCGGCCGGGTGGTCACCGGGAACCTATGCGCAGTCTCTGACAACCTTCCGACCGCCCGGCCCACGCCCTGCCCGAGCCCGCCAGGACGTCCACGCGGCGGCGTCGGCGAACGGGCCGGAGCGCTCGGTGAGCTGCGAGCCGCCCGCCGTACGACGCGGGGTTCGACACCTTCGTCCCGACCGTGGACCTGGTCGTCGCCCCTGGCCCCGCTCGCTGGGAGTGGGAGGGCGGGGCGATGACGCGCACGTGCGGCCCAGGACGGCCGCCGACTCCAAGGCCACGTACGGGAGAAGCGCCTGCGTGAAGGTCGTTGGCCCTGCCGGTGGTCTTCCGACCGTACCCGCCACCCGGTACGTCACCCGGGGACAGGGGTCCCCGCCGCGTGAGGAGGGTCTTCGCCGTGTTCTCCGGGCCGTCCGGCGCCTGCGGGTGCACCCGTCGGGCGGGCGGGAGATGCGGGCCGGGGCGTGCGGCCGCAAGGTGGGGATCGGTCGCCCGCGCACCGGCGGGCCCGGAGAGGAGAGGTTCCATGGCGAAGGCGAAGAAGACCTCGGGCGAGAAGGCCCTGTCCCCGGGCGACAAGGTCGCCTGGAGCAGTCACGGCGGCGAGACCGAGGGCACGGTGGAGAAGAAGATCACCGAACGGACCAAGGCGTCCGGCCGTACGGTCGACGCCTCACCGGACGAGCCCCAGTACGAGGTGCGCAGCGACTCGTCCGGTCGGACGGCCGTGCACAAGCCGGGTGCCCTGAAGAAGAAGCGGTAGGGCGGGCACCGTGGCGGCCGACGACCGGCACGACACCTGGGGGACGTTCCGCGAGCTCGTCAACATGACCGCGTCCGAGCTGGAGGACTGGCTCGGCACCGACGCGTCGAAGCGGGCGGGTGAGCACAGGGGCGGCGGTGAGTCCACCGGGCACGCCTCCGGGCGCGCCATCGTCGGGATCCTGCGCAAGAAGAAGTCCGAACTGACGGACGCCGACTACCGGCACATGGCGAAGGTGAACGGCTACATCCACCGCCATCTGGCGCAGAGGCCGACGGGAGACGTCCGCGACACGCGGTGGCGCCACTCGCTCATGAACTGGGGACACGACCCGCTCTCCGACACGTCCGGATGAGCCGCCCCCGCTCGGCGGGGCGGGGGCGCCGTACGCGTGCCGCCGGCAGGGCCGTGCTCGCCGCCCCCGCGGCGGGTCACCCATGCCCGCCCCCACCGCGGGGGCGCCGCCCGGCGCGCAGGGCTCCCGCCGCTCGTCCCGCCGCGGACGGGCCGGCGGAAGGTGCATCCGAACGCCCGCACGGTGGCGAAGCACCCGTGACGGAAGAGCCATGGCACCGGCAAGGGGAGTCCCGATGCGCGTATCCGATCCGCTGGAAGTCGACCGTGACGTGCCCGCGGCCGTCGCCGTGTGCCTCGGCCGGACGCTGGAGCGGCGTGTGGAGGAGGCGACGGCCATGGACCCGGTCTTCGCCGCCGATGTCGCGGACCGCGTGGCGCGGTTCACCCTGGAGGGCGGCCGGCGGCTCCGTGCGCAGTTCCTGTGGTGGGCGATGCGGGGCTGTGGGGGCGGGGCCCGGGAGACTCCCCGCGCGCTGGGGGTCGCGGCGGCGCTCGAACTGATCCAGACCTGCGCGCTCGTCCACGACGACGTCATGGACGGCTCGCCCCTGCGCCGGGGGCGCCCGGCGCTGCACGTCGCGGTGGACGCGCGGTACGGCACCGGCGGGCGTCCCCTGCCGTGCGGCACGTTCGGCACGGCGGCCGCCGTGCTCGCCGGCGACCTGGCCCTCGCCTGGGCCGACGACGCCTTCGCCGAATCCGTACGGGGCGCTCCGGCGGAGCGCCGGGCGGCCGGCGTGTGGCGGGTCATGCGGGCGGAGATGGTGGCGGGACAGTATCTGGATCTGCGGGGCCAGGTGACGTCCGCCGCTTCGGAGCGCCGGGCGCTGCGGACGGCGGTCCTGAAGACGGCGCTGTACACGGTGGGCCACCCGCTGGCCCTCGGCGCGGTGCTGGCCGGGGCGCCGGAGCCGACGGTGGTGGCGCTGCGGGCGGCCGGGCGCTCCGCGGGGCTGGCCTTCCAGCTCCGCGACGACATACGCGGAGCCTTCGGCGATCCGGCGCGGACCGGGAAGCCGGTGGGCGAGGACGTCCGCGAGGGCAAGGCGACGTTTCTGCTGACCGTCGCCCGGGACCTGTGCGCGCGGCGCGGCGACCGTGCCGGACTGCGGCTCCTCGACGGGGTGACGGGCGGCCGGGCCGTCCGGGCGGGGGACGTCGAGCGCGTGCTGGACCTCCTCGTGGCGTGCGGGGCGCGCGACGAGGTGGCCCGGCGTGTCGAGGAGCTCTGCGTCCGCGGCGCCGAGGCCGTCGCCGCCGCCGGGCTGTCTCCTCGGGCGGCCGGTCTGATCGGCCGTCTGATGCGTGAGGCGTGCGGTCTGGACGCCGCGGCCCGTGCGGCGGCCGAGCCCGGACACGGAGGGCACACCGCCGGCCGGCAGGAGCGCGCGGACGCCGTCGCCGCCGACCCCGCTCCCCCCTCTCCTGCCCGGCGCACGCCCGACGGCACCACCACCCCTGACACCGTTCTGATCGGAGAGACCCGTTGAAGACCGTGACCGGCCCGACGGACCATGTCGTCGTCGTGGGAGCGGGCCTGGCCGGCCTGGCCGCCGCGCTGCACCTGTCGGGCCGCGGCCGGCGGGTGACCGTGGTGGAGCGGGACGCGGCGCCGGGCGGGCGGGCGGGGCGCCTGGCGCTCGGCGGCTACCGGGTGGACACCGGCCCGACCGTCCTCACCATGCCGGACGTTCTCGACGAGGCGTTCCGGGCGGTCGGCGACTCCCTGTACGACCACGTCGACCTGATCCCCCTGCACCCGGCGTACCGGGCGCTCTTCGCCGACGGCACCCGGCTCGACGTGCACACCGACGGAGACGTCATGGAGGAGGAGATCGCCTCCTTCGCGGGTTCGCGGGAAGCCCTCGGGTACCGCAGGCTGCGCCGGTGGCTCAAGGAGCTGTACGAGGTGCAGATGCGGCGCTTCATCGACGCCAACTTCGACTCCCCCGCACGGCTGCTCCACCCCGACACGGCACGGCTCGCGGCGCTCGGCGGGTTCGGGCGCCTGGACCGCGCCATCGGGCGGTTCCTCTCCGACGAGCGGCTGCGCCGGGTCTTCTCCTTCCAGGCACTGTACGCCGGGGTCTCCCCGTCCCGTGCCCTGGCCGCGTACGCCGTGATCGCCTACATGGACACGGTCGCGGGGGTGTACTTCCCCCGGGGCGGGATGCACGCCGTACCGGCGGCCATGGCAGCGGCGGCGGCGCGGTCGGGCGTCGCGTTCCGGTACGGCGAGGGCGTCACCCGGCTGGAACGCACGGGGCGGCGGGTGACGGCGGTGGTGACCGCGCACGACCGGATCCCGTGCGACGCCGTCGTCCTGACTCCGGACCTGCCGGTCTCCTACGGTCTGCTGGGGCGGGCTCCCCGGCGCCCGCTCCGCCTGCGGCACGCGCCCAGCGCGGTGGTGCTGCACGTGGGGACCGATCGCACCTGGCCGGGCCTTTCGCACCACACGCTGTCGTTCGGGCGGGCGTGGGAGACGGTGTTCCGCGAACTGACCGGCGCGGGGCGGCTGATGAGCGACCCTTCGCTGCTCGTCACGCGGCCCACCGCCACCGATCCGTCGCTGGCGCCGGAGGGCAGGCACCTGCACTACGTCCTGGCGCCGTGCCCCAACACCCGGATCGGTCCCGCGGCCGCCCAGTGGGGCGACCTCGGGCCGCGCTACCGCGACGAACTGGTGCGGGAGCTGGAGCGCCGGGGGCTGGCGGGACTCGGGGCGTCGATCGAGGAGGAGAGCCTGGTCACGCCCGCCGACTGGACGGCGATGGGGCATGCGGCCGGCACTCCGTTCTCCGTCGCCCACACCTTCGCGCAGACGGGGCCCTTCCGGCCGCGGAACCTCGTGAGCGGCACGGAGAACGCCGTCCTCGCGGGCTGCGGCACGACGCCCGGTGTCGGCGTGCCCACGGTGCTGCTGTCGGGCAAGCTCGCCGCGGCCCGTGTGACCGGGGAGGGGCGGGCGGGATGACGGCTCGGGAACTGGACGCGGCGGGCATCACCGACCCGTCGCTGCGGGCGGCCTACACGGCCAGCCGGCGGCTCAACGCCCGCCACGGCAAGACGTACTTCCTCGCCACCCGGCTGCTTCCGGTGGACCGGCGCTCCGCCGTGCACGCGCTGTACGGGTTCGCGCGGCGCGCCGACGACATCGTGGACGAGCTGGGGCCGGCGGCTTCCCCGCACGCCCGCGCGGAGGCCCTGGACGCGCTGGAGCGGCAGTGGCTGCGGGCCGTGCGGGGCGAGGAGGCCGCCGAACCGGTGGTGCGGGCGGCGGCCGACACCCGG
Source organism: Streptomyces roseoviridis (assembly GCF_039535235.1). Lineage (NCBI taxonomy): Bacteria > Bacillati > Actinomycetota > Actinomycetes > Kitasatosporales > Streptomycetaceae > Streptomyces > Streptomyces roseoviridis. The sequence continues at coordinate 7,384,020 of NZ_BAAAWU010000001.1, read as the reverse complement.
GCCCGTTACGGCATCGCCGCACGGCACTTCTCCGATTTCCTCGCGTCGATGCGCAGCGACCTGTCGGTCACCGAGTACGCGACCTACGCCAACCTGCGGGCGTACATGCACGGGTCGGCCGCCGTGATCGGGCTGCAGATGACGCCGGTGCTCGGCACGGTCGTGCCGCCGGCGGAGGCGGAACCGTACGCGGCCGAGCTCGGCGTCGCCTTCCAGCTGACGAACTTCCTCAGGGACGTGGGCGAGGACCTGGACCGCGGGCGGGTCTACCTCCCCCAGGACCTGCTGGCCGCGCACGGCGTCGACCGCGACCTGCTGGCGTGGAGCAGGCTGACCGGCTGCCGGGACGCGCGGATCACCTCCGCGCTGCGGGCCGCCGCGGCTCTGACGCGCGAGGTCTACCGTGCGGCCGAGCCGGGGCTCGCGCGGCTGGACCCGGTGTCGGCGCCGTGTGTCCGCACGGCGTTCGTGCTGTACCGCGACATCCTGGGGGCCATCGAGGAGGACGGGTACGCGGTCGTGCACCGCAGGGCGGTGGTGGGGCGGCGCAGGAGAGCCGCCGTGGCCCTGCGCGGCCTGGCCGCCGCTGTGGCCGCGCGCACCGCCGTCCGCCCGGCCTCGGGGCCGGTCCGGGCCGCCGGGCACAGGACCGGAGAGGGGGGCGGGTACGGGGACGGTGCGGCCGCACGGACGGAGGCGAGCCGGGTCACGAGGCGCCGGGAGGAGAAGCGGGGATGAGCGGCGGCACGGGAGGACGGAAGGTGAACGGGACGGACGGGCCGCGTGGGGCGCGCGCCGGGGGCGGGTTTCCCCGGCCGGTGGTCCCCCTGCGGCTGCGCCGGAGCGGTGTCGCCTGGGAGCGCCAGCGTCCGACGTGGCGGGACGCCAAGCCGGCGCTGATCGCGGAGGCTCTGGAGCGGGCCCGGGCGCGCCCTTCGGGGAACTGGTTCGTCGTCGGCGCCAGCCGCGACCTGACCACCCGTCGGCCGCTGGGGCGGACGGTCGCCGGGGAGGAGATCGTGCTCTGGCGCGACGGGAGCGGCGCGCCCCACGCCGGTCCGGGAGCGTGCCCGCACCTCGGCGCGCCGCTCAAGGACAGCGCGGTGCGGTGCGGACGGCTGATCTGCCACTGGCACGGCCTGGCCCTGGACGGCGGGTCCTCCGCCGGCTGGTCGCCCTGGCCCGTGCACGACGACGGCGTCCTGCTGTGGGTGCGGCTCGATCGCGTGGGCGGCGAACCGCCGACGGAACGACCCCTCGTGCCCGTACGTCCGCCGCTCGGCGGAGCGGTCGCGTCCGTCTACACCGGGGCGGGCGCCTGCGAGCCGGAGGACGTGGTCGCCAACCGCCTGGACCCCTGGCACGGGGCCTGGCTGCACCCGTACTCGTTCGTCGACCTCACCGTCCTGGACGGTCCGGCCGGCGGCCCGGACGAAGGCGGCGACGTCCTGGTCGTCGACGTGTCGTTCAAGGTGGCCGGGCGGGTCGTGGTCCCCGTGCGGGCGGCGTTCGACGCGCCCGACGGGCGCACGGTCGTGATGCGGATCGTGGCGGGCGAAGGGACCGGTTCGGTCGTGGAGACGCATGCGACACCGCTGACCCCGGCGGGCGCCGAGCGGCCGCGCACCGCGGTGGTGGAGGCCGTCGTCGCCGGATCGGACCGGCGGGGGTTCGCGGTGGCCCGCGCCCTGGCGCCGCTGCTGCGCCCCGCCGTGCGGGCGGCGGCGGGGCGGCTGTGGCGTGACGATCTCGCCTATGCCGAGCGGCGCTTCGCTTTGCGCCGCAGCGGCCGTTTCCCCGGCTGAGCGGCGCTCACCGCCGGCCCGTCGTCTCGTCCGTCAAGCGCCGCCGAGGCGGCGGGCCAGCGACCGCAGAGGCGCCCAGCGTCCGCGGTCCGGGACGGTCCACAGGGTCTGCCCGCGCAGGCCCCAGCGCCGCAGGTGGACGTTGGCGGCCGCGAAACCGGTGGTGGCGGCCCGTTCCATGAGCGCCACCGGCAGGTCGGTGCGGACCAGGTCGCCGGCGACGGTCACGGTCGGGTCGGGCGTTTCGACGGTGGGGCGGTCCGCGTGGCCGCCGACGACGAAGAGGGGGCAGTCCTCGCGCCACTGGTCGCGCCGGTCGACGACCCGCGCGGCGGCCGTCTCGGGGTAGACGCGGTGCAGTTGGTCCATGAGGGCCCCGGCGACGGCGTCCGGGGCGGTGGCGGGGTCCACCGCGTAGGCGTGGAGTTCGAGTACGGCCCCGCCGGTCTTCGCGGCCCAGCGAGCCGCTTCCCCTTCCCAGTGGTTCAGGACGCTGATGTTGTCGAGGGGGCCGTAGCCGCTGGTGCCGAGGAAGCCGGGGCGGTGGGCGGCGACGGGGCGGTCGAGCCAGATCCGGGACACGAGGAAGGGCGGGGCGGAGCGCAGCCGCCCGACCCGGGCGCGCCACGCATCGTCGCACAGGTCGGGCGAGGCGGCCGTCAGGCCGCGCAGTCCGGCGGTGTCCAGGGCCAGCACCACGGCGTCGGCGTGCTCGGTGCCGTGCGCGGTGCGGATCAGGTAGCCGCCGCCGGGGGCGGGGGCGAGTGCCGTGACGGGGGTGCCGGTGCGGATGTCGGCTCCGTGGCCCTGGAGATAGTGGGCGAGCGGCTCCCAGAGGGCCTGGGGGTAGGGCTCGTCCGGCACGTCGAAGAGGAGCCCTTCGGACGAGCCGAGGAAGTAGATGTGGAACATGAGGGCGAGTTCGGCGGCGGACAGTTCGGCGGGGTCGGCGAAGAAGCTGCGGGAGAAGACCTCGAAGGCGAGGTGCCGGGCGGGGCCGGGGAAGCGGATGCGGTCCAGGAGCTGGAGGGCGCTGATGTCGTCGAACCGCCGGTGGACGTCCGGCGCCCGCACGTCGAGGAGGGGAAGTGCCGCGCGTGCGTCCAGCCGGGCCAGGTCCCGCAGTCCGAAGCTGGGGCTGAGGGCGGCGAAGCCGAGGGCGCTCCAGGGCGGTGTGCGCGGGACCCGGGCGAAGCTGTCGTGGAGCCCCGAGCTGTGCCGCAGCGGGTAGTCGGGCAGGGGGCGGAGCCGGTCGAGGTCGGGATCCACCCGCCTGAGCAGTCCCCGCAGGTTGTAGTACTGGCGGAAGAAGGCGTGGAAGCCGCGGCTCATGGTGACGGCCGAGCCGTCGGCGAGTTCGGTGGGCCATCCGGCGAGGCGGCCGCCGAGGGCCGTGTCGCGCTCGTAGAGGGTGACGCGGACCCCTCGTTCGGCCAGCGCGGTGGCGGCGGCGATGCCCGCGATGCCGCCGCCGACGACCGCGCAGCGGGGGCGCGGTCCGACGGCCCTGGGCCGCCCGGGGTGGGCGGGCAGGACGACGGCCCTGCGGTCGCGGCCGTGCCGGTCGGCGGGTGCGCGGTCGTACGGGCTCATGGCTTCTCCTCGGGGTCTCGGTCAGGGACGGCGGGCGAGCAGGGGCAATTCGGCGGCGGTGCGGAGCATGGTGAGGACGGGCGTGCGCAGGCCGAGGGAGAACTCCTCGGCGAGGCGGGTGGTGCCGTCGAGGAACCGGAGCAGGCGCGCGGCGGGTACGTCTCGGAAGAGGCGGGTGAAGAAGGCGGGCCCGTCGAGGCGGCCGGTGTCGAGAGCGCGCAGCAGGACGGCGTCCATGGCGAGGGCTCGCGCCGGGTGGGCGGGCGGCGGTGCGGGGGTCCGGCCGGCGTGCACGGCGTCCGCGACGGCCCTGGTCTGGCGCTGGATGGCGGAGAAGGCGTAGCCGGTGGAGGGGCGGACCGCTCCCCCGGCCGCGCCGATGCGGAAGACGTGCCGGCCGGGACGGCGCTCGTGGCGCCCGTCGGTCATCGGGATGGCGCCCTGCTCGGTGGCCGTCACCCGGTACGGGCCGAGCGCCAGCACCCGCTCGGCGTAGTGGCGCAGGGCCTCGTCGTAGGCCGCGTCCGGCAGGGGGGCGCGGCTGAACTCGGTGTATTCGACCAGTGCTTCGTGGCGGCCGGTGGGCAGGACGTATCCGAAGGAGAGTCCGTGCGCGGGCTGCGGTGTGCGGAAGTCCATCAGTTCGACGGTGGCGGGATCGAAGACCGGCCGGTCGCAGTGCACGAACCAGCCGCGAAAGTGCTGGAGCAGCGCGACCCGCGCGGGGGGGTGGTGCGGTGGGGGGCCTGGAGTCGTAGACCCAGCGGGCGCGCAGGGTCCGCACGGTGCCGTCGGTGGTGCGGTACGTCAGTTCGGCGCCCCCGGCGCCGTCGGCGATGTGCTCGACGGTGCCCTCGATCCGGCGCAGTCCGGCCAGGCGGCCCTCCAGGCCCCGTTCGAAGGCCGCGGAGCGGAGCATCTTGTAGCGCAGCCCTCCGAGGTCTCGCGCGGGGCCGGTGCCGTCCGGCGCGCGGACGCGCAGCCGGTTCCAGTGGGCGGTGAGCAGCGTGTCGTAGGCACCCGGTCCGGCCTCCCAGTAGCACCAGGTGCGTTCGGCCGGCCGCAGCGGTCCGGCAGGCGCGTCGACGAGGACGACGTCCGGGGTACGGGCCCCGGGCGGCCCGTCGAGCAGCCGCCAGGCCAGCGAGAGGCCGGCCGCTCCGCCACCGACGATGGCGATGTCGCTGCTGTGCGTCATGTCCGCGCTGCACTCCCTCTCGACGACGGCGACCCCGCCCGGCCGGCCGGCTCACCCGCCCGTCCGGTCGACAGCGTGCGGTGTACGGCCGGTGCGTGGCGGGCGCTCCGCCAAGCCTTCCGGCGGGAAGCCTCCTGCGGATGCGGCCGCGCCGTCGACGTGGCGGACGGTCGGTCGGTCGGTCGGTCGGTCGGTCGGTCGGGAAAGGACGCCCGGTCGAAGGTCTCGGATCGGCTTCTGAGTGCCGACCGCCGAGGACGTCCGGGCTCCGTCGGCTCCGTCGGCTCCGTCGGCTCCGGCCGTCGAGACCTGCCGGCGAGAGTGGGATAACGGTCGGTTTCCGGGCGTCCTCAGCACGCCGCCGACAACAGGACGAAGAGTCGAGGTGGAGGGTCCTCCGATGTCCGTGCCACAGGGCGAGAGTTGTCCCACGGGCTGGACAGGGAGCTGCCTGAAGATCGCGATGACCGGGGTGCAAGCCCGCCCACGGGGCTTGCCCTCGCGGTACTGGTCGTAGTCTCGCGGTCGGACTTCTGGTCATCATGCGGGGCAGGCGCAAGTAGCCCGTCGCGGGCGGCCCGTCGCAGCGCTCCGCGACGGGCCGCCCGCACGTCTTCGCCCCGCCCTCTCGTGAGACGGGCGTCGCCGTCGGGCGCTCCAGGAGGCGCCGGTGCACGGCCGCGGCGCCGCACCGGCGGTCGGCGCGGCCGGTCGTGGGTCGTTCAGGTGCCGACGGCGGTCACGCCGAACATGAGGGTTCGGCGGCTGACGTCGTAGTGCACGGTCGGGGTGCTGCGCAGGAGGTCCTGGAGGACGTCGGCGTCGTCGGCGTCCACGGTCAGCACCTCCTCCCAGGCCCCTTCGTCGAGTACGAGCTGCAGGGTCAGGGTGCCGGGGGCGGCGGGCTCACCCGCGACCCAGCTGAACTGGTAGTGGCTGAGTTGGCGCACCTTGATGCTGTCGTCCGTGACGGGCTGCGTCACCTTGGTCGTGGTGGCTCGGGCCATGGCCTGCCTCCTTGGGGGCATGACGTCGGGTGGGTGGGCGATCGGTCTCGGGGTGCCGAGCAGCCGACCGAGCGGCCCCGGCGCGGGGCCGGAGGAACGGGCCGGCCTGAAGGTCAGCTGTGGGCGGCCATCCGGCCTGCGGCTCAGCTGTGGGCGGCCATCCGGCCTACGGGTCAGCTGTGGTCGGCCATCCGGCCTGTGGGCCAGCTGTGGTCGGCCATGGGGCCGTGGTGGCCGACATGGCGTACGGCGGCCATGCCTCTGCCGCCCGCCATGACCAGCGGTGAGGCGGCGCGGCGGAGCATTCCGGCCTGCTGCTGGGGGCGCTGCTGCTCTCCGTGCAGGGCGTTGAGCACGAGGACCCCACTGCAGCACGGCGAGGTGGCGCTGCGCCTGATCCAGGTCCACGGGGTGGTCGGCGGCGGCCTCTTGGTCCTCGAAGTCGGTCGACGAGGCGAGTTCGACCTTCTTGCCCAGGACGCGGCTGTAGGCGGTGGCGGCGAGGGCGGCTCCGGTGAGGACCGTCTTGGCGAGGGTGGAGGCCCCCACGCCGCTCTGGTAGGCCACCCGGGCGCTGTTGGCGCCCAGCAGGCCGGCGCCGCCCACCAGGTGGGCGCCGATCGCGACCGCGTTCACCGGGGTCCAGGCGGCCCAGCCGGCGCTGGCGATCCGCGCGCCGAGGCGCGACTCCCTCACGGCGTTGCGGGCAGCTCCGTTCAACCCGACGGCTCCCATGAGAGAGCCTCCGAACCACGCCGCCAGGCCGATGTCGTGCAGACTGCGCATGACCGTGTTGCGTTCAGACATCTGAGTCCTTCCAGACACGCGCGCCGCTGCGGACGCAGGGCGCCGAACTCAGGCTCACGGTGATCGGCTGCACCTGCCAGACGAGGCGCGCACTTGGAGGAACCCGGCCCTCGCCCGGCGGAGAGGGACCCGGGTCTGCGACCGGAACCCCGGCCCGGCCGGGACCGGCGCCGGGGTCGCCACGGCGTGTCAGGGGGCCGGAGGCGGGGACCCGGGGTCCTTGCGGTCACGGCCGTCGGGTGTTGCCCCCGTCGGGGACTCGTCCTGCGACGGGCCGATGCGGATCTCGAAGTCGCCCGCGTACTTCTCGTGGCCCGCGATCACCGCTTCCTCCACCGCCTCTTCGGCGAGTTCGTGGCGGACGATCAGCGGGTCCCGGCGAAGATCGCGCAACAGGGCCCAGCACATGCCGATCATCACCAGGACGAAGGGGGCCGCGACGAGGATCGTCAGGTGCTGCAGGCCCGCGAGGGCATCGCCCTTGCCCTCGCCGACCAGCAGCATCACCGCCGCCACACCGCCGGTCACCACGCCCCAGAAGACGACGACGAACCGGGCGGGCTCGAAGGTGCCCTTCTGGGAGAGGGTGCCCATCACGATCGACGCCGCGTCGGCGCCGGAGATGAAGAAGATGCCGACCAGGATCATCACGAGCAGGCTCATCACGCCGGCGGCCGGGAACTCCTGGAGCACGCCGAACAGCTGCGCCTCGGGCGTGGTCGCCCCGCCGAGGCTTCCCTGTTCCTTCAGGCGCATGGCCGTACCGCCGAAGACGGCGAACCAGACCAGGCTGACGGTGCTGGGCACCAGGATGACGCCGCCGACGAACTGACGGATCGTGCGCCCCCGGCTGATGCGGGCGATGAACATGCCGACGAACGGCGTCCAGGAGATCCACCAGGCCCAGTAGAAGACGGTCCAGCTGCTCAGCCAGTCGGCGACGTCACCGCCGCCGGTGGACGCCTCGGTGCGGCCGATCAGCTGCGGCAGATCACCGAAGTACGCGGCCAGGGACGTCGGGATCAGGTCCAGGACCAGAATGGTCGGACCGACGACGAACACGAAGACCGCGAGGATCACGGCCAGCACCATGTTGGTGTTGGAAAGCCACTGAATGCCCCGCTCCACCCCGGAGACGGCCGAGAGGACGAAGCACACCGTCAGCACGCCGATGATGGTGACGAGCAGTCCCGTCCCGGCCCTGCCCAGCCACCCGATCTCGTGCATGCCGCTGCCGATCTGCAGCGCGCCGAGCCCGAGCGAGGTCGCGGAACCGAAGAGCGTGGCGAAGATCGCCAGGATGTCGATCACCCGGCCCGGTGCGCCTTCGGCACGCTTCTTCCCGATGAGCGGGACGAACACGGCACTGATCGTCTGCCGCCTGCGCCGCCGGAAGGTGCTGTACGCGATGGCCAGACCGACCACCGCGTAGATGGCCCACGGGTGCAGCGTCCAGTGGAACAGCGTGGTGGCGAGCGCCGTCTGCATGGCGTCCGCCGAGTCCGCGGGGTCGGTGCCCGGCGGCGGGGTGGTGTAGTGCGCGAGGGGCTCACTGACGCCGTAGAACATCAGACCGATGCCCATGCCGGCGCTGAACATCATGGCGACCCAGGAGACGGTGCTGAACTCCGGCTTCTCGTGCTCCTGGCCCAGCTCGATCCGCCCGTACCGGCTGACGGCCAGCCAGAGCGCGAAGACGACGAAACCGGAAGCGGCCAGGACGAACGCCCAGCCGCCGTTGTGCATCAAAGCGTCCAGCAGCGTGTCGGAGACACGCTCCAACGCCTCCGTGGCCGTCGCCCCCCAAATCACGAAGCCCAAGGTCAGCACAGCCGTCACCCCGAACACCACCCGGTCGGTGACGGGCGCCTTGTCCTCATGGGGGTGACGGCCCGGCAGGGCCGCCTTCACCGGCAGCCTCAGCCTCTGGCCCCGTCTGCGTTGCTCCTGAGACACCGGCGGCACCCTTCACGATCATGGCTTGAATCCACTTCCTGCTATCCCGTACCACGGCGCGCACACCTGTCCCCGTAACAACAGGCTCCGGGAGTGGTCTTTTATGAGGAGATGGGCCGCACGAGTGCCCACCCCGTCTGCGAAGCCCTGGACGCCACCGGCCGCAGCACCCTCCTGACGTGCGGCCGATGAGGCCTCGCGCATGCGTCCACGAGGCTCGCCCGGTGCTCCGGTAGCCTGCACGCGCGGGCGTGGCGGTGGCTGGAAGCGTCTCGAAGGGGGCTGCCGTCGAGCGGCGCGCTCCGGCCGCGGATCGTGTCCCCCGACGTGCGAGAACGGACGATGAGCGACAGCACCCTGTGGAACGTCCTGCGAAAGGCCGCGAGCGAAGCCCCCGAGCAGGTGACCGTGCACGTACGCGCCGACGGCGGCGAGCACGAGGTGACGTACGGCCAGTTGCTGCACGACGCCCGGCGGGTCGCCGGAGGGCTGCGCGCGTGCGGGATCGCACCGGGCACGTGCGTACCGCTGGTCGCCGACCGCAGCGAGGACTTCCAGGTGATGTTCTGGGGGCTGGTCGGCGCGGGGCTGGTGCCGGTGCCGCTCGCGGCGGACGTGCGCCGGGTGCTGCCGGTGTGGGAGCACCTGGGCCGGCCACCCGTCTTCGTGGACGCGGCCGGTGAGGAGCCGGCGCGCCGTCTGCCCGCCGGAGTGACCGTCCTGCGGCTGGACGCGGTGCGCGACGGCGACGAGCTGGACGGGCCCGGGACGTGCGAGCCCGACGGGCCGGCGTTCGTGCAGTTCTCCTCCGGCAGCACCGGTGTGCCCAAGGGCGTGGAACTCACCCATGCCGCGGTGACCGCCAACCTGCGCCAGATCGCGGCCGCCTCCGGTCTGGGCGCCGGTGGCGTGGTGGTCAGCTGGATGCCGTACTTCCACGACATGGGCCTGATCGGTACGCACCTCGCGCCGCTCGCCGTCCGGGCCAGGCAGGTGAAGATCGGCCCTCTGGCGTTCGCCCGGCGGCCCGGGATCTGGTTCGAGGTGGCCACCGCGCACCGGGCCACGCACCTGTCGGCCGCCAACTTCGCCCTCGCGCTGGTCAACCGGCGGCTGACCGACGAGGACATGGCGGGCTTCGACCTCTCCCGCGTCCGGCGGCTCGTCGTGGGTGCCGAGCCGATCTCCGCGTCGGTCTGGCGTGACTTCTCCCGTCGCGCGGGACTCGCGGGACTGGCACCGCATGCTCTGCAACCGGTGTACGGCCTGGCCGAGGCCACGCTCGCCGTGACCTTCCCGCCCCCCGGAGAGGTGGCCGTACCGGTGGCGCTGGACCGCGCGGCGCTCGGCCGGGGCCTCGCCGTGGACGCCCCGGCCCCGGCCGCTTCCGCCGTCGAGCTCATGGACGTCGGGCATCCCGTCCCCGGCTGTGACGTCCGGATCGTCGACGACACCGGGCGCGTGGCCGGCGACCGGCGCGTGGGACACATACAGGTGCGCGGTCCGCAGCTCGCCCGTGGCTACCACCGGCTGCCCGAGGCCACCGCCGACGCCTTCACCGCCGACGGGTGGCTGCGCACCGGGGACACGGGTTTCCTGCGCGACGGGCGGCTGTGCGTGACCGGCCGTCACAAGGACGTGCTGTTCCTGAACGGGCTGAAGCACCACGCCGCCGACCTCGAGGACGTCGCCGCCGCCACGCCCGGGCTGCCGCCCGGCACCACCGCGGTGGTGGGGTCCACCGACCCGGTCACCGGCGGCGAACGGGTGGTGGTGTTCGTCGCCTGGGCCCGCCCGCCGCGCGCGGCCGACGAGGTGCTGCGCCGGGTCGCCGACCGGGTGGGTGAGGCGCTGTTCCATGACGGCGTACGGGTCGTCGCCCTGCCACCCGGCCGGTTCCCCCGCACCACCAGCGGGAAGGTGCGCCGCCACGTGCTGCGGGAACGGTTCGAGGCGGGCCGTTTCCCCCACGCCGTCGTGCGCCGAGCCGCCGCGGCGGCGCCCCCTTCCTCCGCCGGACCGCGATCGGCGGCCGGCGCCGGTCCCGCGCGGTCACGGGCAGCCGTCGAGCGGATTGTCCGCGACGTGTGGGCCGAGGTACTGGGGCTCGACGGTGCGCGGATCGACGCGCACGCCTCGTTCCGTGCGCTGGGCGGCACTTCGCTCAAGGCGATGGAGGTGCTGACCGCGCTGGAGGACGCCTTCGGCGTGCCGCTGGAGCCGGCGGCACTGCGCGACGGGGCGGACACGGTGGCCGGGGTCGTCGACCATCTCCTGGCGCGGGCGGGGGGCGGTGCGCCCGCCGGGGGCCGTGATGTGCCCGGCCGTGATGTGCCCGCCGGGGGCCGTGATGTGCCGAGCGGGGCAACGGCGGTAGACCGCGACGCGCCGCACGGGGCGATGTCAATGCACCCCGATGCGACGCACGGGGCAACGACGGTGCACCCCGACACGACGCACGGGGCAACGACGGTGCAGCCCGACGCGACGCACGACACGACCACTGGAGAACGCGGTTCGCCGCGCGGAGCGACCACCGGAGAGCGCCTTACGCCGCGCGGAGCAACCACCGCGGGCAGCGGTGCGCCGTACGGAGCGACCACCGCAGGCAGCGGTGCGCCGTACGGAACGACCACCGCAGGCAGCGGTGCGCCGTACGGAACGACCACCGCGGGCAGCGGTGCGCCGTACGGAGCGACCACCGCAGGCAGCGACGCGCCGCGCCCCGCGGACCCCTCCTACGGGCCGGGGCGGCAGACGCGCGAGGCGCTTGCCGTCATCGGTCTCGCCTGCCGTTTTCCGGGCGCCGACACGCCGGAGGCGTACTGGCGGCTCCTCACGGAGGGGAGGGACCGCGTCACCCGCGTGCCGCCGCACCGCTGGGACGGCGAGGAGGTGCCCGCGGCCGGCTGGGGCGCGTTCCTCACGGACCCGGACGCCTTCGACGCGGCCCGCTTCGGGATCCGGGAGGAGGAGGCCCGTACCCTCGACCCGCAGGCCCGTCTGCTGCTGGAACTGGCGCACGAGGCCCTGGAGCGGGCCGGTTACGCCGGTCCACGTCGCCGTCCCCGGCGCATCGGCGTGTTCGTGGCGGGCGGGGACAGCGGCTACCGGGAGCTGCTGGAGCGGGCGGCCCGGGAGGGAGCCACGGACCTGGCGGCCTCGGCACTGACCGGGAACCTGCCCAACCTCCTCGCCGCCCGGATCGCGCAGAGCTTCGATCTGGACGGTCCCGCCCTGGTGGTGGACACCGCCTGTTCGTCCGCCTTGGTCGCCGTGCACCTGGCCCGCCGCAGTCTCATGGCGGGCGAGTGCGACATCGCCCTGGTCGGCGGCGTCAACCTGCACCTCACCCCTGCCGCGCACCGCATGCTGCACGCGGCGCAGGCGCTGTCGCCGACCGGCCGCAGCCGGGCGTTCGCCGCCGACGCCGACGGCTTCGTGCCCGGCGAGGGCGGCGCCGTCCTCGTGCTGCGGCGGGCGGAGGACGCCCGGCTGGCCGACGACGACGTGCTCGCGCTGGTGCGCGGCACCGCCGTCAACAACGACGGCACCTCGCTGAGCCTGATGGCCCCCAATCCCGCCCGTCAGCGAGAGGTCATCACGGCCGCCCACGAGGCGGCGGGCATCGACCCGGCCGAGGTGACCTACGTCGAGGCGCACGGCACCGGCACCGCCCTCGGCGACCCGGTGGAGCTGAAGTCCCTCGCCCACGCCTTCCCTCCGGTTCCCGGCGCGGGCCCCCGGCTGCTGGGTTCGGCCAAAGCCAACATCGGCCACCTGCTGAACGCCGCCGCTTTGCCCGGCCTGGTCAAGGTCGTGCTGGCGCTCCGGCACGGCCAGGTGCCGCCGTCGCTGCACGCCGACCCGCCCTCCCCGCTCGTCGCCCGCTACGGCTTCCAGGTGCCCGAGCGGCTGCTGCCCTGGCCCTCGCCGCCCTCCGGAGGCCCGCTGCTCGCGGGTGTCAACGCCTTCGGCTTCGGCGGCACCAACGCACATGCCGTGCTGGAGCAGGCTACCGGACACCGACCGCACGCCGCGCGGGCGGACGACCCCGAAGAGGGTCCTCACCTGCTGGCCCTGTCCGCCGCCACCCAGCCGGCGCTGCACGCCTCGGTCCGCGACCTGGCGGACCACCTGGACGCCCACCCCCTGGCCTCCGCGGCCGACGTGTGCCTGACGGCCGCGACGGCCCGGGACGACGACCGGCACCGGCTCGCCCTCGTCTGCGACGACGGTGACGACCTCCGCGCACGGCTGGCGGCCGTGGCCGTGGACCGCGTGACGGATGGCAGTTCCCCGTCCCCGGACGCGTTCACCGGCACCGTCCGCACCCGCCCCCGCCTCGCCTTCCTCTTCCCCGGCCAGGGCGCCCAGCGGCCGGGCATGGCGGCACGGCTGTACGCCACGGCGCCCGCGTTTCGCGACGCCCTCGACGAGGCGGCCGCCGCGCTCGGCCCGCTGCGGGGCCGTTCCCTCACCCACTGGTGCACCGATCCCGCCGCCGATGCCGCCGACCTGGCCCGCACCGAGATCACCCAACCCGTCCTGGTGGCCTTCGGGGTGGCGCTGGCCCGTCAGCTCGCTGCCTGGGGCGTGACGCCCGACGCGGTCGCCGGCCACAGTGTCGGGGAGCTGACCGCGGCGTGTGCCGCGGGTCTGCTGCCGCTCGCCGACACGGTGCGCTTCGCCGCCGCCCGCGGGCGGGCGATAGCCGAGCTGACCGAGCGGGGTGCCATGGCCTCGGTGCGCGGCGCGGACGACGTCGTGGAGGAGCTGGTCGCCGGATCGGGCGGCACCCTGTCCGTCGCGGCCCGCAACGCGCCCGGCCGGGTGGTGCTGTCCGGTTCGGTGCCGGCGGTGGAGGACGCTCTGGCGGAGCTGGCCGCGCGGGGCGTCACCGCGCGCAGGCTGCGGGTCACGCGAGCCTTCCACTCGCCGCTGATGGAACCGGCCGCCCCGGCGGTGCACGACGCCGCGCGCGCCCTGTCGCCCGGCACCGGACGGATCCCGCTGCTGAGCACCCTGACCGCGGACTGGGACGCCGTCCCCGACGCCGCCCACTGGCGCGAACACCTCCTGCGCCCGGTCCTGTTCGCCCCCGCGGCACGACGACTGGCCGAAGACGGATTCGACACCTTCGTCGAGGTCGGGCCCGGCACCGACCTGCCGGGCGCGCTGCGCGCGGCCACCGCCGCCCGGTCCGGCTCCCCCGTGACCGTGCTCTCCGCCCTGCCCGCCGCGCCCCCGGATCTGGACCACGGACGCGGCACGCACCGGGATGCGGACCACGGGCGGGGCGCGCTGCTGCGTACCGTCGCCCGGCTGTGGACCCGCGGAGTCTCCGTCGACCACGCCGCCCTGACACCGACGGGGCGCCGTGTGCCGCTGCCCACCTATCCCTTCCAGCGGCGGTCCTACTGGCCCGGCCCCGACGCCAGCCGGCTGCTGCACCGGATCACCTGGGCACCGGGCGCCCCGGCCGGGCCCGCAGGGGCGGCCCCGGTCACCCCGGTCACCCTGGTCACCGGGCCCGACGCGGACGCGGTGCGGGAACTGTCCGCGCGGCTGGCCGGGCGCGGCGTTCCGGTGGCGCACCGGCAGGCGGAGTCCGTCCACACCGTCGTCCACCTCGCGGGTACCGCGCCGTGCGGGGACGGCGCCGACGCGGCGGCCGCCTTCCGGGACACGGTGCGGCAGTTCGACCGGGTCGGCGCGCGGCGCCTGCTGGTGCTCACCGAGGACGCCCACGGCACCGGTGCCGCCGGCGAGGCCCGGCCGAGGCCGGACCAGGCTCTGGTCACCGGGCTGGCCCTCGCCTTCCCGTACGAAACCGCGGGCGCCCAGCTGGCCTGCGCCGACCTGTCCTCCCGCGACCCGTTCGAGCGGCGACTCGACGCGGTGCTGGCCGAGCTGACCGCCTCTCAGGGCGGTACGGAGGTGGCCGCCTGGCGCGGCGGGACCCGACTGCTCCGAGGTGTGGGGTCCCTGCCCGGCACCGTCGTGCCGAACCGTGTCGATCCACTGCCCGCGGACGGCGTCTACCTGATCACCGGCGGTGCGGGCGGTCTCGGCGCGGCGCTCGCCCGCGACCTCGCCGGGCGTGGCCGCCCGACGCTGGTTCTCGCCGGGCGCTCCGCGCAGCCGCCCGCCGGGCTGCTCGCGCAGCTCGGCGAACTGGGGGCCGACGCGTTGTACCGGCAGGCCGACGTGACGGACGAACAGCACCTCGACGCCCTCCTGTCGGCGGGTCCCGCGCCGGATGTCGTCCTGCACGCCGCCGGAGTGGCCGTGCCGGGCTCGCTGCGCGGCACCGCTCCGCAGGACACGCGCCTGGCGCTCGCCGCCAAGACGCACGGCACCCGGCTGCTGGCGCGTGCCCTGGACCGCCACGGGCACCGTCCCGCACTGTGCGTGGCCCTCTCCTCGGTGGCTTCGGTCCTTCCCGGCGCCGCGGGTGCTCTCGGCGACTACGCGGCGGCCAACGCCTTCCTCGACGCGTTCGCCGCGGCGGAACGCGCCGCCGGCCGCCGCTGGCTGTCGCTGAACCTCGGCGCCGTTGCCCGTACCGGGCTGGCCGCCGGGTTCGGAGACCGTGGGTTCCCGCGAGCCGACGGCTCACCCCTGGCTCCGGCCGAGGCGCTGCGCGCCGTGCGGGCGGCCTGCGCGGTCGACGCGGCGCAGGTGGTCGTCGCCGACCTGACCGCCGGGCTCGCCGCCACCGCGCAGACCCCTGCCCCGCCGGCGGGAACGGCCGCCGCGGGTGCGAGTGCGGGTGCGGGCACGGGTGCGGGCACGGGTGCGAGTGCGGGTGCGGGCACGGGTGCGAGTGCGGGTGCGGGCACGGGTGCGAGTGCGGGTGCGGGCACGGGCACGAGTGCGGGTGCGGGCACGGGCACGGGCACGGGCACGAGTGCGGGTGCGGGCACGGGCACGAGTGCGGGCACGGGGGCGGGTACAGGCGGTGCCGGGGCGCGGCCGACCGCCACGGATGCCTCGGCGGAGGCCGCCGTACGGACGGACGACGCCGTACCCACGCGCGGTCCGGTGTATCCGGACGCCGCGGTACGGACCGGTGGTCCTGCGGCAAGCGGTGCCCCCGGCGGCACCGGTCACCCCGTGCGGACCGGTGACTTGGTACGAACCGGCGATGCCGTACGAGCCGACGACCCCGTGCGGAGCGCCAATCCCATACGAACCGACGCCGCCGTGCGAACCGATGACCATGTGCGGAACGCCGATCCCAAACGGAGCACCGCCGCCGTACGAACCGACGACCCCGTACGGACCGACGACCCCGTGCGAACAGGCGCCGCCGTACGGAGCGCCGATCCCCTGCGGAGCGATCGTCCCGGACGGAGCGGCGCCGCCCTGCGAATAGCCGCTCCCGAGGGAGCCGCGGAGCGGCCCGCCGTCCCCGCGGTCGCGCCCGGTGACGCGCCCACGATCCATGTCCTGCTGCGATCGCTCCTCGCCGAGGCCCTCTCCCTGCCGCCGGAGGCCGTCGGCCAGGACGAGCCCTTCCTCTCGCTCGGCCTCGACTCGCTCACGGCGGTCGACCTGGTCCGGCGGCTCGAACGCGCGCTGGGCCGGGACCTGCCGGCCACGCTGTTCTTCGAGCACCGTACGGTGCGTGAACTGGCCGCCCACCTCGGCGATCCGTCCGTCGACGCGGGCACGCCGTCGCCGGCGGCATCGCCTGAGGGCACGAGTCCCGTCCCCGCCCCCGTCGCCGTCGCCGTCGCCGTCGCCGAGGGCGAGCCCTTCGCGCTCACCCCCGTCCAACTGGCCCTGTACACCAGCAGCGTGCTCTATCCCCGGACCCCGGCCCGCGGGTGGGTGCGACAGACCGTCCGGGGGCCGCTCGACGCGGGGCTGCTGCGCCTCGCCCTCGCCACGCTGGTCGAACGGCACGGCATGCTGCGGATGCGGATCGGACACGACGGCGGGGTGCCGCACCAGACCGTGGCGCCGGGGGTGGACCCCGGCGTGTGGTTCGAGACCCGGTCGTGCTCCGCGGGCGGAGCGGCGCTCGAAGCGCTGGAGACCGAACTGGCCAACCGGCCGCTCGACCTCACGACACAGCCCCCCGTGCGCGCCCTTCTGGTGACCGAGGCCCCCGGGCTGGCGCACCTGGTCATCGCCGTGCACCATGCCGCCGCCGACGGTTACAGCCTGAACGTCCTCGGTACGGAGCTGTGGACGCTCTACACCGCCCTCGCCCTCGGCCGGGGCGGCGCCGCGTTGCCCGCCGCCGCGGACTTCGCCGCCTACGTCGCCGACGCGCGGCGCCCCGCCGCCCGTGCCGAGGACATCGCGTACTGGACGACCCGTCTGGCGGGCCTGGCTCCCCTGCCCCTGCCCTACGACGGCAGGCCCGACGACGACGACGGCCCCGGGCCGCTCCTCTCCGTACACCGCACGCTGGACGAGGACGTGGTCTCCGCCCTGCGCGCACGGGCATCCCGGTGGAACGTCTCGCTCTTCCATCTCCTGCTGGCCGTCCACGTGCGCTGCCTGTCCCGGTGGAGCGGGCGCCGGGACGTCACGGTCAACGTCGCCCGTGCGGGCCGCGACGCCCGGCTGCCGGGCCTGGACCGGCTGGTCGGCCCGCTCGCCGACACCCTGCCCCTGCGGGTGGACACGGACCCGGAGGAGCCACCGCACCGGCTGGCCGAACGGGTGCGCCAGGCGTGGCTGGAGTGCGAGCGGCACGCCACGGTGAGCAGCCTCGACCTCGCCCGGCTGCTGCCGGGCGACACTTCGGGGCCGCGTACGGCGAGCCCGGCGAGCTTCAGCTTCGCCCGCTTCCCGGCCTCGCTGGACGCGGACTGTCCCGTCGAGGTACGGCCGACGGCCGCGGGCACAGGATCGGCCGCCACCCGGCTGAGCCTTTTGGCCTGGGAGGACGGGCCGCGCCTGGGACTGTCCTGGAACGCCCCCGAGCGCCTCTTCACCGCCGCGACGACCGCCCGGCACGCCGACGACTTCGCACGCGAACTGCGCGCCATCGCCGAGGCACCCGCTGTTCCCCGACCACGGAACGACCTGCCCGTGTCCGTACCCGGAGCGGTACCGGGAGCCGTTCCCGGCTCCGTTCCGGTTCCCGTCTCCGTTCCCCGGTCGACCGTCGTGGGCCGTCTGACGGACCGGTTCCGCACCGATGCCGGCGCTGTCGCCGTCGACGACGGCCGGCTGCCCCTGACGTACGGGGAGCTGGACCTGGCCACCCGCGATCTCGCCCGCCGGCTGCGGGAACGGGGCGTGCGGCGGGGGGACCTGGTGGGAGTGCTCACCGCGCCGGGTGCCCGCACGGTGACGGCCGTCGTCGGCATCCTGCGGGCGGGAGCCGGATGGGTGCCGCTGGACACCGAACACCCGGCGGCGAGGCTGGCGGAACAGACGGCCCGCTGCGGCGTCCGCGTCGTCGTGCACGACGCCGCCGGCCGGCCGGCGGCGCAGGCGCTCACGGGCGTGACAGCCCTGCCCGTCACCCCCGCCGGTTCCGTCACCGGCCCGACGGGTGACGTCGTCGACGTCGACGCCGACGCCGACGCCGACGCCGACGAGACGGCCGCGGACGCGGAGGCCACGGCGTACGTCATCTTCACCTCCGGCTCGACCGGCCGCCCCAAGGCCGTGCCCATCACCTTCCGCGCCATGGAGAACTACCTCGACTGGGCAGTGGACGCCTTCGCCTACGGACCCGGCGACCGGCTCGCCAACACCTCCTCGCCCTGCTTCGACGCCTCCGTGCGCCAGCTGCTCGCCCCGCTGCTGACAGGCGCCACCGTGGTGACCACCGATCGTGACCTGGTGCGTGACCCGGACCTGCTGCTGCGGCACGTGGAGCGGGCGCGGATCACCGTGTGGAGCTCGGTCCCGTCCCTGTGGGAGCGGCTGCTGGCCGTGGCGGAGGACCGCCTGCGACGCGGTGAGCGCCTGCCGGACCTGTCCGCGCTGCGTCTGGTCCACGTCGGCGGGGAGGTCCTGTGGGCCGACCGGGTGCGGCGCTGGTTCGACCTGTTCGGCCCCGGACAGCGGATCGTCAACCTCTACGGACCGACCGAGACCACCATCAACGCCACCTACCACGTGGTCGACGAACGTCCCGCAGACGACGTCACGGCGCTGCCGATCGGCCGTGCCGTCGCGGGGACCGAGCTGCTCGTCGTCGGAGCCGACGACGAGCCCGTCGGTCCCGGCGGCACCGGTGAACTGCTGATCGGCGGCGTCGGTCTGTCCGCCGGCTACCTGGATGAACCCGAGCTGACACGGGCCGCGTTCGTGCTGCGCAACGGACGTCGCTGGTACCGCAGCGGGGACCGGGTGCACGTACTGCCCGACGGAGCCCTGCGGTTCGCCGGCCGGATCGACGACCAGGTGAAGATACGCGGCCACCGTGTCGAGCCCGGCGAGGTGGAGACGGCACTGCGCGCCCATCCGGAGATCGCGCAGGCGGCCGTGCTGGCCGATGGCGGGCGCCTGTTCGCCTTCGTCACCCGTGCGGCGACGGGTGGGGCGGGGGCTGCGGACGCGGTGGCGCTGCGGCGGTACCTGGCGGATCGCCTGCCCCCGTACATGGTGCCCGCCCGTATCGCCTTCCTGGACGCCCTGCCCCTGACCGGCACCGGCAAGGTCGACCGGCGGGCTCTGCGCACGCGGGCCCGGGCGACGGCGGAGACCGGACCGGTCACGGGGGACCGGCGGACGCTGCCCGCGCGGGCCCGGGCGGCGGCGGACACCGGACCGGTCGCGGGCGCGGGCGCGTGGCCCGCGGCGAGCGCCACGGAGGAGCGTCTCGGCCGGATCTGGTGCGAGGTGCTCGGCGTCGACCGGGTGGGGCGGCACGACGACTTCTTCGAGTTGGGCGGTGACTCGCTGCTGGCCCTTCAGGTCTTCGACCGTCTCGCCCGGCAGGGTGACGGCCCGCTGCCCCGGCCCACCGCCGTCTACCGGCACCGCACCCTGGCCGCCCTCGCCGAGGCCGTGGACGCCGCGGCGGCCGACGCGGGCGGCCCGTACGGCGTCGACGACCGGACCCGGCGACCGGCCGACGACGGTCCGGCCGGCACGGGGTTCCCGGCGGCCTACCCGGTCACCTCCGGCCAGCGCGGCTTCCTGCTCGCCGAAGCGCTCTCCCGCGGCAGCGGAACGTCCTGGCTGGCACGGCTGCGCCTGACCGGCGCGCTCGACCGGGAGCTCTTCCAGCGGGCGGTCGACGTCCTGGTGGCCCGGCATCCGATGCTGCGTACGGTCTTCCCCGCCGGGACGAGGCCCCCGGTGCAGCAGGAGCTCCCTCCCGCGCTGCGGCTGCCGGTCGACTTCGAGACCGTGACCGGACCGCGGCACCTGGCGCAGCGGGTCGAGGACGAACGCCGCCGCCGCTTCGAACCATGGGCGTGGCCGCTTCTGCGACTGCGTGTGCTCACCCTCTCCCCGCACGAGCACGTCCTGGTCGTGCACGCCCACCATCTGATCGGCGACGGCTACAGCGCCGCCCTGCTCCTGGACGAACTGACCACCGTCCACGACGCCCTGGCCCGCGGTGCGGCGCCCGGACTCCCCGAACTGCGCGGCACCTTCCGCGCGTACGCCGAGCGCCTGGCCGGACCGGCCGCGTCCCCCGCGCCGGTCCCGGGCCCGGACGGAGACGACGCCCGGCGGCGCGAAGCCGAGCTGTGCCGGCCCTACGCCAAGCCGGTCCTGCGGACCCCCGTCCCGGGCCGGGCCGGGCAGGAGGGAGCACCGGGTGGCGCCTCGTCCCCCGCGTTCGTCTCCCACGGTTTCGTCCTGGACAGCGCCGTCGTGGGCGCGCTCCGCGAGATCGCCGCCGAGGCCGGGGCCACCCTGTACGCGCCGCTGCTGACCGCCTATCACCAGGTGCTCGCCTCGCTCACCGGTCAGGAGGACCTGGTGATCGGCCTGGCCGTGTCCGGCCGGGACCACCCGCTGCCCGACATCCACCGCGTGTTCGGCCCGTTCGCCACCGCCGTCGCCGTGCGCCCCTTCGGCCCCGGGACCGCGGTGCCACCCGCGGACGACTTCGGGCGGCGGGTGCGCCGGGTCGTCGAGGAGGCGGTCAGTGCCCGCACGTACGAGGAGATCGTCCCGCGGGACGCCGGAGGGCTGCCGCTGACCTCGCAGTTCTTCCTCACCTTCCTCGACTTCGGTGCGCTGGGGCCTCGGGAGGGTGAGGTCCTGTCCGTGCGCTGGGACGACGAGGACAGCGACTTCGCGCCACCGGCCGCCGGTACCGACGTCTTCCTGGCGGCGCGGCCGGACGGTGACCGACTGCGCGTCACCGTCCGCGGTGCTGCGGCGGCCTTCGACGGGCCCGCGCTCGCCTCGTTCGCCGAGGAACTGCGTGACCTCCTCGTCCTCCGGGCGGCGCGGCACCGGCGACGGGCGGGCACGCGCCGTACGGGCGGGCCGGAGCTCGACGCCGCACTCGTCGGCTACCTGCCGCCGCCGGCCGAGCTGGCCCGGCTCGCGGGGCTGCCGGACGCGGTGCTGCCGGGCGCGGGGCTGCCGGGCGCGGGGACGGCTCGCGAGGACATCCGGCGGCTGCTGTTCCCGGACGGCGCTCCCCGGCTGCTGGAGACGACCGCCACTCCACTCGGCCGCTCCGGTTTCGTGGCCCTCCCGCTGTTCGCCGACGAACTCGCCGGCGACAGCGCGCTGGCCGCGCACACGGCCCGGGCCGTGGAGGCGGCCTCGTCGCTGGGTGCACGATGCGTCTCCCTGGCCGGGATGATCCCCTCGCTCACCGGCTACGGTTTCGACGTGCTGCGCGCGTCGCGCGCCCCGGCTGCCGTCACCACCGGGCACGCGGCCACGGTCGTCTCCGTGGTGCGCACGGTGCACGCCGCCCTGGCCGCCACCGGCCGGGACCTGGCCGACACGGAGCTGGCCGTGGTCGGGCTCGGTTCCATCGGGGCCTCCTCGCTGGAGCTGCTGCTGACGCTGGCCGAGCGCCCGCCCGCCCGGCTCGTCCTGTGCGACGTTCCGGGCAGCGGTCCGCGTCTGCGCCGGCTGGCGCGGGCGCTGCGGGATCGCGGCCTGGCCGGGGAGGTCGCCGTGCACACCTCGGATGCCGGCCTGCCCGACGCGGTCTACGGCGCCGGGGTGATCGTCGCGGCGGTCAGCGGACACCGCACCCTCATCGACGTCGACCGGCTGAGGCCCGGCGCCGTCGTCGTGGACGACAGTTTCCCGCACTGCTTCGACACCGGCCGCGCGCTCGCCCGGATGCGTGAGCGCGCGGACGTCCTCGTCGTGGGCGGTGGGCTCCTGTCGGTCGGCGCCGCACAGCGCACTCTGGCACACGGGCTGCCCGCCGCCGTCGCGACCGCCGAGGCGACGGCGCAGCACGTCCTCCCCGGCACGCTGGCGTCCTGCCGAGCGGAGTCGCTGCTGCACGCCGCCGACGCGGAGGTGCCCCTCGTACACGGCCTGGTGGACACTCCCACGGCACTGGCCTACTGGCACGCCATGGAACGGGCCGGAGTCACGGCCGGCCCGCTGCACCTTCTGGGCCAGGCCCTGGACGCGCCACCGGAAGGCGTACGGCCGTCAGGCGGCGCGGTCCCGCCGGGGCCGTGAGGCGGGGCCACTGCGCGGCCTGCGGTAGGGGCGGTCACCTCACGCCTCGCCGGCGCGCCACCGGGGACGGCGGTGCGCCGGCGAGGCGGCTCGGACGGCGGTTGCGCGCACCTCGGCGAGGCGGCTCGGACGGCGGTGCCGCGGGTTCACCCCAGCGGCGCCTCGCTCGGGGTCGCAGCGACGTGGCGGGCGCCGAGTGTGCGGGCCAGGTCGACGAGAGCCCGCACATGGGGCGCGGGTTCGGCGGTGGGCAGGACGAGTGCCCATTCGGTGAGGGGGGCGTCGTGGATGGGCAGCAGGGTCACGCCGGGGTAGCTGTAGTAGCGGGGGACGTGGCCGTTGAGGGGACAGACGATGCGCCCTGCCGCGACCAGGGCGAGGATCTCGTGGAAGGTCCGTGCCTGAGGTCCGCGGGGGATGGGCTGCCCGCTGGGGGTGCGGTCGGGACACATGGCGGCGAACCAGCTCTCGGGGACGTTCTGTCCCGGGTCGAGGACCGTCCGGCCGGCCAGGTCCTCCATGGAGACCGAGCTGCGCGCCGCGAGGGGTGAGGCGGTGCACACGGCCAGAACCCGGCCCTCGGTCAGCACCACCGGCCCGCACCACCCCTGGTCCTGCGGCACGGGCAGCCACATCAACTGCGCGTCCACCTCTCCGGTACGCAGTTTGACGAAGGGGTCGCTGAAGTGGAACTCCGTGAACTCCACCGCGCACTGCGGGAACTGCGCCTTGTACGCGTCCACCAGCCACCGGAGTTCGGACGGCAGGGCGCCCATCGCTCCCACGCGTACGGTTCCGCAGCCGCCGAGGGCGGCCCGGGCCGCCCGGTCGATCGCCGCGCGTATCTGTCCGTAGCCGGGCTCCAGGTCGTCTCGCAGGCGCCGGCCCAGCAGGGTCAGCGTGACGGTGCGGGTGCTGCGGTCGAACAGAGCGCCGCCCAGGCGGCGTTCCTGCTGCCTGACCGACTGGCTGACGCGCGCCTGCGAGATGTGCAGCCGCTCGGCCGTCCGGCCGAAGTGCAGTTCCTCCGCGAGGGTCAGGAAGATCTCGATGTCCCGCAGTTCCACTGCATCCCCTGATTGATCATTCCCGCTTATGACTGTCATGCGGGAACCGGTGTTGTTCGGTTCGCCAGCCTAGAGGAGGCTGGCTCCCGGGCCGGCGCGGATGCGACGGCCCGGCGCCGAGTGCGGCCGTGGCGCGGCTCTGCCCTCGTCCACCGCTCGCCCAGATCCGGCTCTTCCGAGGCCGAGCTGCGCTCGTACGGGCATCGGTGGACGCAGGTGCGCGAAGACCTCCACGGCCGCTTCAGCGGTGTCGGTGAAGGTCACGGCCGTCGGGCCGTTCAGCCTCCCCATCAAGCGCCGGTTCCCGTAGCACGGCACGTGCGACAAGAAGTGAGAAGGTGTCATGTCTGGATTCGCGTTCATGATCAGTGAGGCGTCGGGCCCACGCACCCGTCTGAGACGTCCCCTGGCGGCGCTGCTCGTGGCGTTCGCGGCTCTTCTCGGCGTGCTGGCAGCGCCCGTTCCGGCGCACGCCGCGGTGTGGAAGGAATACCCGCCGGCGGCGAACCGGACCTGCAGCGAGACCAGGACCTACAACGGCACGGCGTACCAGGTCTGCCTCGAGTTCAACTACAGCCGCACCCAGGTGCGTACGGTTGCCTTCGTCAACCCGGGCGCCTACACGAACTTCCAGGTGAACATCCGCCTGGCCTTCGGCGGAGGCGGCCCGGACATCACCGACTCCTGCCCGACCATGACCACCAACGGCAGCCGGGCGTGTTACACCGCGTTCACCGACCTGCGCCGCCCCTACGCCGTCGCGGAGGCCACTTTCGGCATCGCCGGTCAGTGGCAGCGCACGGTCCGGGCCCTGGACATGCGGGTGGAGCCCAAGGTGCAGCAGGAGTGGAACTGGTGCGGCCCCGGCGTCGTCCAGACGACGTTGGCCACGCTCGGCTACTCGGCACCGTCGCAGGCGGAACTCGCGGACAAGCTGGGGACGGACACCAGCCTCGGCGGCGTGACCTGGCCGGGCAGGATGCCCGGAGTCCTCAACCAGTACATTTCGTCGTCGGACTGGCAGTACACCTTCGAGGACGGCAGCGTCGCCACCGGGCCGCTCTACGAAGCCCTCAAGGGCCACATCCGGTCGTCGCTGAACCGGGGCAAGCCCGTCATGGTTCTCGTCGTCCCGGGCAAGCTGCCGTG
Organism: Streptomyces roseoviridis; assembly: GCF_039535235.1. Taxonomy (NCBI): domain Bacteria; kingdom Bacillati; phylum Actinomycetota; class Actinomycetes; order Kitasatosporales; family Streptomycetaceae; genus Streptomyces; species Streptomyces roseoviridis. The sequence continues at coordinate 7,359,833 of NZ_BAAAWU010000001.1, read as the reverse complement.
GAACACGAACCCCACGCCGCTGCTGCGCCACTACGTGACCATCCACGGATACGGCGGCGCGGTGGGCGCCGATGGCAACGTCAACGCCACGACGTACAAGGTCACCGACCCCGCCGACGGATCCGAGCACTCGATCGACGTCGACACCCTGCTCCTGAACAACGCCAACCTCGCCTGGAACGGCATCGACTCCGTCGCCATCGTCCGCACCTGACCGAGCGTGCGCGACGCTACCGGCGGCCGCCGCGTCCCGCACGCCGGCCGCCGCCGGCGCGGGGCCTGCGAGACGGCCGGGGGGGCAACGCCGCCCTGCGGCCGACCGAAATGCACAGCGGTGATCAGCGGCTACATCTACGGCGACTGGGGTACCCAGGCGACATGCGGGACGTTCACCCTGGAGGCAGGCATGACGCGCGGCTGTTATGCCCCGAGCGAGCCTTACCGCGGCGATCAGCTCGGTCTCAGCGGTGTGCTGCACGTGAACGGCGAGTTCCAGGGGTGGAACGAGGCAGCGCCCGCGAAGCACTGACCACGCCTCTCGACACAGCCGTCAAGGATGTCGGGCACGGCATGGCCCCGGAAGCCGCCCTCGTACTCGGGGGGCGGCTTCCGGCTCGCGGTCTCGGTTCCCCCTCCGCAGATTCGCTCAGCGTTCCTCGTCGGGGTAGCCCCACTCGATGACGCCCTTCGCCGCCGGGGCGATCTCGGAGACGGCGAACGCGAACGCGCTCTCGAACTCCGGCTGCCAGTGGCCGAAGCGGGTGATGCTGAGCGGGAACTGCGTCTCGCCCGACACGTAGTGGACACCGTCGTCACAGGCCGTGCCGTAACTGATCTGGTCCTCGATGCCCTCGTCGCGCAGCAGCTCGCCGATCGATGCGGAGACCGACTCGGCCTGTGCCGCGTCCGCGAGCTGCGAGACGGTGAAGTGGAGGTTGATGTTGACCGACATGCCCGCAGGCTACCGCCCGTCACTGACAGGGCACGCAGGTGCTGGCGGCGGCTTGCGGCGGGGGGCGGCGGGCGGCGTCGGTGAGGGGCCGCCCGGGCCTCAGCGTCCCTGCCGGTCCTCGGCGACGGAGGGGGTCATCGCGGGCGACCCGCGAGCAGCGGTAGGAGCGTGTGGCCCTGTGTGCTTTCCCGGTGTGCGCGGCGCCGTCCCGCGTGAACGCTGCGCCGCGTGAGGCACAACTCCCCCGCGGGCACGTGACATGTCGGGCAGACCACGGAGAACGCGCCGTGTCGGTACAACCGCAGCGCCTCGTACGCCCCGTCCAGCACTGTGTCGGACATCCTTCCGATCACGTGCTCACCTCCCTGTCGGCTCTGAGGAACCGGTGACAGCCCCGTTCTCCTCCTGTCTCGATCCCGCGCGGGGAAACGTACGTGTTTTCGCCGTCCCGTCACGGGGGTGCTTCCTCGGCCGCGATGCCCGCCCGCCGTGCTGCCCGCGGGGCCCGCGGACAGGTCACCTTCTGGCGTACGAGAGCAGCACATGCTCCGGCCCTCCCTCCCCGCTCCCCGGGCGGGCCCGGGGAGCGGGGAGGGAGGGCGTGGACGACCCCGGGACGGCGCCGGGACGGCGCGTTCCTACCGGTGGCGGCCGAGCCAGTCGCGGAAGTCCTCGATCTCGGTCTGCTGGACCGTGATGCCGGTCGAGGCGGCCTCGCGGAGCCGATGGTGGACGGCGCGGGACTGGGCTTCGAGCGAGAGGGCGATGCCCGCGGAGTGGTGGGGGATCATGCGCTTCACGAACGCCGTGTCGAAGTGCTTGCCGGCGGGCGTCCCGCGCAGCTCGTCGAGGCGGTGGCGCCTCTCCTTGTCCAGCTCGGCCATCTCTTCGCGGACTTCGGCCGGTGCCTGGTCCCTGGCCTGCTGCGGTGTGAGGCCGTACCAGTCGCGCAGCCAGTGGGTGTACCGGTCGAGCTGGTGCTGCTGGCCGCTGATGATGTTCTCGGCGCGGTGGCGGACGCCGGAGTCGGTGCCGCGTTCCCGTTCCAGCTTCGCCATCTCGACGGCGCCCCGGTGGTGCGGGATGACCGCGGCCAGGAAGCTCACTTCGAGCTGCTTGCCCGACAGCCCGGCGAGCTCCTCTCCCAGCTCGTACGCCGCCGGGGACGTCGGCAGCGGCTGCGCGTCCTGGGACGTCGTGCTCACGGACCGCTCGGGAACCGGACCTCCGGTGGCGAACGAGGCCGGCGCGAGGGCGAGGGACAGCACGGTGGCGACCGCTGCGACGGCGCCGCCGCGCCGCATGGGGTTCTTCGTCAAGGCTTCCTCCGAGAGGACGGCTGCGGGTGGCGTCAGTAACGTGTGGCCGCCCCCGGCCTCGCGGAAACCCCGCCGCCCCGGCGCCACTCGATCACTGCACCGCCTCCCCCGTACGGCGGCCTCCGACCGGGTCAGCCGGGAGCGCCGCACACCCCCTGCCGCGCGGGCCGCCGCCCGCCCGCGGCGCGGCGGAACACGAAGGCGGGAGCTCGGAGGCAACGCGGGCGCCCGATCCTACGTCTGGCAAGCGGAGAACGAACGGGGCCGACCGGCCCCGACCGTGTGAAGGGACCTGCTTGTGCTCATAGGACTGCTGACCGCCGTCGCCGCCTCGATCTGTTACGGCACGGGATCCGTCCTCCAGGCCGTCGGATCCCGCAAGTCCGCCCGGCGGGAGGCGGCCGCGGCGGGGCAGACCACCCAGCACGGCGGGCCGAGCCTGTCGTCGACCGCGAAGGCCGCGATGACGTGGGAGTTCATCGTGGGGACGATCCTGGACTTCGTCGGCTTCGGCCTCGGGGCGCTCGCCGCCCGCATGCTCCCGCTGTTCCTCTCCCAGACCGTCATCAGCGCCAACCTGGTCATCACGGCCGTCCTCAGCGTGCGACTGCTGGGCATCCGGCTGACCCGCGCGGAGTGGACCTCCATCGGTGTGGTCTGTTCGGCCCTGGTGCTCCTGGCGAGCGCGGCAGGCCCGGAAGGCAGCGGGAACACCCCGATCGCCACGCACTGGTGGCTGCTCGCGGTGTCGCTGCTGCTGATGGTCGGGGGCACGGTCCTCGTACGCGTGCTCGGCGCCCGGGCGGCGATCCTGGCGGGCCTCCTGTCCGGCCTCGGCTTCGGTGCGCTCGGGGTCGGAGTGCGGATCCTGAACGGGATCGACCCCTTCGACCTGGGCGCGCTCCTGACGGACCCGGCGCTGTACGCGATCCTGGTGGCCGGCGTCGGCGGTATGTACCTGCACACGGTCGCGCTGCAGATCGGCTCGGTGAACGGTGCGACGGCGGCCCTCGTGGTCGGCGAGACCGTGCTGCCGGGCATGATCGGCGTGTGGTGGCTGGGGGACGCCTCCCGCCCGGGCTTCGCGTGGCTGGCCGTCCTCGGCTTCGTACTGGCGGTCGCGGGCGCGGTGGCGGTGGCGTGGTTCGGCGCCCCGGAAAGCCACGGCGCGGAGCCCGGCAGCAACCCGGACCCCGCACGTGACCGGGAGCCCGCGCGGGTCGGGTAGTCGAGCGTCGTCGCCGGACCGATGACGATGGCCGGCCACGGCGTCCCGGTAGCAGCCGTCTACGCTCTCGACATGCAGCGCAGTGATGTCAGGCGGGACGACGGAACGTGGATCGGCCTGTCCCTGGACGTGCAGGACCTCCCTCGGCCGGGGCTGTGCGTGTTCAGTGCCGGGCCGCGACTGCTGGTGTCCCGGTCGTCGCGGCCCGTGCTGCTCGCCGTTGTCGACGAGCACCTCCAAGGCGTGGACTTCTGGCGCACCGAGGAGTACCGCTCCTGCGTCCCGCCGCTGCGTGCCGATGCGGCGCGCGCGCTGGCGGGCAGCCCGCAACGGTGGGCTCACCGCTTCGCTCAGCACCTCATCGACTCGCCGGACAGCCCGTTGCACGAGGGCCGGTGGCTGCTCTCGCACGAGAGTCCGCTCCTGCGCTGGCGCCGGCCGGACGCTTCGCATGCCGAGTACTGGAGCTCGATGCTCGTCGACGGCCATCCGGACGGATACATCGACTGGTACGTGCATTCCGGTTCGTGGGAGGTCCTTCCGCTGCGACCGATGCCCGCTCCCGACGACGGCCGGGTCAAGGCGTACCGCAAGCAGGCCCGCGAAGGGACGCTCCCACCCGTTCTGTTGTGGTGGGTCAGCGGCCTGGACTGCCACCTGGTCCTGGACGGTCACGCGCGGCTCGCCGCGGCCATCGCCGAATCCGTTGAGCCTCCGCTGCTGCAGTTGCACCGCACGGTGCCGCGCGACGACCTGGCCGCGCGCATCGACTCAGCGGTGGGCTTCTACGAGTCCGAGCTGACCCGCTTCGCCGAACTCCGCGCCGTCCGCGGCCCCACCGTCCCGGACGGCGCCGCCACCGCCGGCCCACAGCTCGTCCGCCTCCTGCACGACCTGAACACCACGCAACAGCCGACCTGGGCCTGGCCCCTGCCCGGCGGGGAGGTGCGGTGGCACCGCATCGCACGCGAAGTGACCACCGGGCGGGGCTGGCCCCTTACCTGAGCCCCGCCTCATCCCTCCGGTCGGTCTCACTTCCGGCACGAGGGCTCACGTGCACGCGGGCTCTCGCGCAAGCCGCCTTCAGCCGCGGTCGGCGGCCGAGCCGGCCCGCCTGCTACCAGAAGTCGGGGGATCCATGGAGCAGGTCCGGGGTACCGCCGAGCAGGAGTCGGCCGATCCGACGGTTCTGTCTGTCCGCACTTCCGTGAACGATCTTTCTGCGGTCACGGGGCGGATCGGTAGGATCGCGGCATGATCGGAGATCCCGTGGTCGTACTGCCGGATGCCGAGTACCGGCGGGTATGGGACCGCTTCTACGAGGATTTCGGCTTCCGTCCGAGTACGAACCCAATCGAGTGGCCGGCCATCAAGGAGCCCGTCGCGTCGGTGACCTGGAGCCTCGCTGCGCTTGACGATGATCCGAGTGACGAGCGCCTGGACCACCTGGTCGCGGTCGTCAAGCAGGGGCTGGCTTCCTCCGTCGGCCCGTCGGGCACTTTGTTCGCCCTCGACTGGCAGCACACGTCGTACCGCTTCGCACCGCAGGAGGTCGACGGACCTGGGCAACCGCCTTGGCCGCTGAGCCCGTGTCCCGACGGGGACTACTTCGTCTTCCTTGCGGAGGACTTCCGCTTCGGGAGTTTCGGCCACCCTTGGGAGGAGTCTCTCTGCTTGTTCGGTGAGGAGCTTCTCGACGTCGCGGCCACGGAAGTCGACGAGGTTCTTGGGCCACCGATCCGCAGGGCGGGCAAGGCGGCAGGGCCGGTCCGCTCCTGAGCCCGGGCTCGCGCTCGCGCTCGCGCGAGAACACGCGCCCGCAGCAGGGGGATGCTGCGCGTCCGTACATGCTCCTCTTCAGCGGTTTCACGCGGCACACGTGGCCCCGCAGCCGGAGCGGCAGTTCCCGCCCCCCGGTGGCCCTACTCCGGCAGCTCCCAGACCGTCGCCTCCAGACGGGTCTCGCCCTGGCCCAGGGGCAGGCTGACGAGGCGGACGTAGGCCGTGCGGCCGTCGCTGGTCTGCAGGCAGAAACGGTCGCCTCGCTTGACGCTCTCGGCCGTGGTGAAGGGGGCGCGGGTGAGGGCGTCGGCGCACTGTTGCTCGGTGGGGGGCTGGTCGGCCTCCCAGCGGGCCAGGACGTCCGGCTTCATCGCCCGGATGTCCGGGGCGCCTCCCTGGTGGTTCTGGACGCGCAGGTCGTCCGTGAGGTCCCGGGTGTCGATCCACCGCTGGGCGCCCGTCGGCGGCACCGTGTCGAGTTCGAAGGACAACGGGCTGTGCAGGGTGACAGGGCCGCTGCGGACCTTGGCGTCGTCAGCGGGCTCCTTGCCCCCGTCGCCCTCGGGCCACATCAGCGCTCCGACCAGGACCGCCGCGCCGATGGCCACCGCGCCGGCCGCCGCCACCGCGCGGCGTCGGCCCGTGCTGCGGGCCTGACCCTCGCGCTCCGGCGCCCCGGCGGGCGCGGGGCGCTCGGGAGCGATCGCCGGCAGCGTCGGGGCCGGCCAGGACCGCTCCACCAGTGCGGTGGCCCGCTCGGCGTCGGCGCGGTCGTCGCCGACCAGCGTCGCCAGGAGTGCGGAAGCGGATCCGCGTCGGCCGGGATCCTTGTCCAGCGCCTGTTCCACCAGCGGGCGCAGCGTGGGGGTGAGGCCGGACAGTTCCGGCGGATCGGTCAGCACCCGATGGTGCACCACGAAGACGTCCTCCCCTCGGAACGGCAGCGCGCCCGATGCCGCGTATGCCATGACACAGCCCCAGGCGAAGAGGTCGGCGGCCGGTGTCACCGGTCCCCCGCGCAGGACCTCCGGGGCGATGTAGCCGGGCGTACCGGACAGGTGCGTCGGCTGCACGGACGCCTCGGGGCCGTCCAGGGCCCGGGCGATCCCGAAGTCGATCACCCTGGGCCCCACCGCGGACAGCAGCACGTTGGCCGGCTTGAGGTCCCGGTGGACGACGTGGGCGGCGTGGATCGCGGTGAGGGCCGCGGCCGTGCCGACCGCCAGCTGCTCGAGCGCGCCGCCCTGAAGCGGCCCGGTCCGGGTGACCAGGTCCTGCAGGGTCGGGCCGTCGACGTACTCGGTGACGATGTACAGCGGATGCTCGTCCAGCTGCGCGTCGAGGACCGGTGCCGTGCAGAAGGGACGGACCCGGCGCGCGGCCGTCACCTCGCGCTTGAACTCGCGGGCGAACCGTTCGTCGCCGGCCAGGTGGGCGTTGATCACCTTGATCGCGACCCGTCGCGCTTCCTGGCTCTCGGCCGCGAAGACCGTCCCCATGCCCCCGCTGCCGAGCCGGCCCAGCAGCCGGTACGGTCCCAGACGGGTCGGATCGTTCGGCTGCAAGGCGGCGAAGGCCAGGTGGTCGGCCATGGTGTCAGTCCCCCTCTTGACGATGACGCACTCACTTTAGGAGGTCGCCGACAAGGCGACCGGGCCGCGCACCACGGTGCGGAGGGGGCCCGGATCCGCTCCGGCGCCTGCCGGGGGCTTGCCGGCGGCTCAGCGCTGCCAGAGGAAAGCGGCTTGGTCGCACGGGCGGCAGTGGAAGACGTAACCGAGGCCGCCTCCGCCGAAGTTGGCCGCGGTCTCGAACTCGGCTCCCTCTTTGAACGCGGCCGTGAAGGTCATCGGGGTGGCGCAGGAGGGGCAGTCGGGAGTCTCGTCGCCCTGCAGCCAGTCGGGTTCGCCGCCCAGCCGCCCGAGGACCGGCTCCTCGGTCGGGGTGTCGGCAGGGCGGGGGCGCAGGGCGGTCACCGCACCGAGCCGCGTCTCCCCCTCGGCGGGGACGGTGGCCGCCGACAGCGGACCGTGGAAGACGAAGGCGCGGTTGGCACCGGCGGTGGCGTCCCAGTCGTCGCACAAGCCGGGGTTGTTCTGGCACAGGAAGACCGCGACCACACCCCAGTCGAGGGGCAGGTGGGCGAAGAACAGCATGGGGCCGCCGCACTCGCGGCACGTCGGCCAGACGAACTCGTCCGGGACGAGGGGCACTCCCCCGGTGCGCAGTCCGGGAGCGTCGTCTGCGGCTTTCCCGCCGTCTATCAACAGCATGGGCGAAATCCTAGGTGCAGCTCTTCCCTGTCCACCGACAGGGGAGGCCGGTCTGAGCTGCTCACCGTCCTCGCTGCTTGTGGTGATCGGCGGGCGCTGAAAGGATCCGTGCATGTTCAGCGCAGTGGTCACCGAGGGGGATTTCTCGGTGCGTGAGTTTCGCGGTTCTGGTCGGGTCGACATTCGCAGTGCGGTGGACCCGCTTTCCCTTCAGGCGGATCCCGGCCGCAAGGCCCGCTTCAAGGACGCGCTCGCTTCAGCGGTCCAGAAGGCCACAACGGGCGTGTTCACACATGACGTCGAAGCCTCCGTGGTGTGGTTCGTCGATGAAGCCCGCCGCTACCAGACCCATCTGGTGGCGGATCTCGACAACGTCATCAAGCCGATACTCGATGCGGTGACCGGGGCGGACGGCATCATGATCGATGACAACCAGATCCAGTCGATCCGCGCCTCGTGGATGACGCCGGGGCCCGGGGTGGGTTTTGACGTGCGGTTCGCGGCGTTGAGAGAAGAGGACCACCTGTCCCGCGAGGGGCTGTCTTTCGTCGAATTCGGCACAGACCGCTGCTACATGGTGCCGCAGGCCCCGAGGTCCGTTCAGGTGGCACTGGTACGGGGGTACCGCGCGGCACTCTCCGCGTACCAACAATTGCTCGACGAGGGAATCCCCGCGAGCGCCGCCCGGAGCGTTCTTCCGTCGGGGCGGCCGTTTCCGCGTGCGCGGCTGGGCGGGTTCGAGGTTCTTCACCACACGGCCTTCTGAACGTCTCGCCCGAGCGGGTCGGCGCACAGTCGTCGTCCGCTCTCTTCCGCTGCTTCAGAGGCCGAATTCGACGTGCTCGACGTCGAGCATGCGGACCTCTTCGAGGCCGGCGGCGCGCGTGCCGCTCTGCTGGAAGTAGACCTCCTTGAGTGCGTCGGCCGTGATCTTCCGCAGGGCGGCGTCGTTGGCGCCCTGGTCCTGGGCGTCGAAGAGACGGGCGGCGTGGTGGGGTGGGAGGGCGACGGTGAGGTGGCGCAGGCGGGCTTCGTCGGTGGTGCCGGCGGGGGCGTCGTAACCGAGCTGTGCCCGGACGTCGATGACCAGGCCCTGGGTGGTGGCGGCCGTCTTCTTCGCCCGCTCCTTGACCCTCGGCTGCCATCGCTTCTGCACCTCGCGGTTCATGCGGGCGGCGAGTTCCGGGCGGGGCTTCTTGATCTGGTCCTTCACGTAGCGCTCGACGGTGCGCTGGGAGACGCGGAGGAGTTGCGCGACCGCCTTCGTGCCCTTGAGCTGCCGGACGAGGTAGCGCATCTGGGCGCCCGCCGATTTGGGGACCGGGCGGGTCTGTGCCTGCTCGAGGGCCTGGTGCAGGCCCTCTCCGATCGACCGTGCCATCGCTCTACTCTCCTGTGTCCGCCGCCGTCAGGGCGCCGGTCCTGATGTAGCGGGCGAGGTTCAGGAGCGGTGCCTGCGTCTGCTCGCGCAGTTCCTCGCCCCACAGCGTGGTCTGGGTGCCCTCGTGCTTGACCATCCCCGGCGAGACGCCGATGCGGAAGCTGCCCGGCACCGTCTTGCCGGCGGCATCGTAGGGCAGGACGTCGAGCGGGGAAGGGCCGTCGGCGGCGTACACCGCGCAGTCGGAGAGCACCGCGACGGGGTAACGGCCGGTGGCGGCCGCCAGGTTGACCATCTTGCGGTGCATGTTGATCCGGGCGCGGGAGATCACGGTGGCGCGGATGTCCGGCCGCCAGGTGGGGCGCGCGAGCGCCGGCCAGGGCTCCCCCGGGCGCCAGCCGCCGCCCCTCGCCCTCTCCTGCAGCTTGCCGATGCCGCCCTTCACCGTCTGCTTGATCGCGTCCAGGACGATCGCGGCCTCGGGGTCCCGCTGCCGGTAGCCGTCCATCGCTGCCAGGTACCGGGCGGGGTCGAGCTTCTCTCCGACGCCGAGGTCGGCCATCGTGGCGATGTAGGCGTCGCGCAGGCGCTTGTACCAGCCGTCCAGATAGCGTCCGGCCTCGGGGCGTACCCACGCCTCCAGGGGGGCGACGGTGTAGCCGAGCTCCATCGCGTACGCCACGGTCGGCGTCGCGTACCAGGCCGGGCCCGTGGGGCGCTCGCCGGTCGGCGTGAACGGGCTCGGCAGCAGGTCGCCCCGCAGCTGGGCGCGCTGTCCGGCGACGAGGACGTGGGACAGGTCGACGTGGGAGAGGTCGACCAGCCACGAACCCGGCGTCTTCGGGTCGAAGTCGGGGTTGGTGACGTGGACCGGTGGGGCGGCGAGGCCCACGACGGCGCCGTTCGCCCCGGCGGCGAAGGCCATGTTGACGTCGACGCCGACCAGGTGGCGGTGCATGCATTCGTCGTCGGTGAGTTCGCGGGCCCAGTCGTACGCCTCCTCGAAGAGGCGCTCGTCCGGGCCGCGGACGTGGAAGCGGGGCAGGTGGGCGAGGACCGGGTGTCCGTCGGGTGCCTCGCACGGCGCCGGGTCGAGCGGCTGGGTGCCGAGCGAGCCGGGGTTGTGGACGCTGTGGCGCCTGCCGCTCTCATCGGGGGCGGAGGCGCGGGTGGGCGGGGTGAGCGCCGTCATCAGCTCCAGGCCGCTGACGGCGGTCGATCCGCGCGGGGTGAGCACGCGGGTGGCGTACAGACCGAGGACGCGGGCGAGTTCGGCCGGCGGCAGGTCGGCCGCGTGTCCCCAGGAGCGGGCGTCGAGTGCGTTCCAGGACGGGATGCACAACTGGACGCAGGCGCGACGGCCACCCTGGGCGGGGCGGTAGATCCGTGCCCACGGGCCGAAACCGCGCTTGGTGAGCAGCCAGTCGGCCTTTTCGAGCTGCTTGACCGTCTTGTGCCCGGCCGGCAGGCGGCCGGCCAGGCGCTCGGCTTCGGACAGTTCGGCAGGCAGCCCGTAGCGCCGGAGGGCGGAGGTGGTCAGGACGAGGAGGGGGTCGGCGTCGCGGCCCGAGCCGTGCAGCTTCTCGGCGCCGAGGCGTGCCTCGGCGAGCGTCCATTCCACGAGCGCGGGCAGCGACTTCGCCGGGACGTCGAGGACGAGGCCGCCGACGCCGTACGCCAGCACCTGGCCGTCGTCGGTGGCGTCGACGACGGCGAGCGGGCCGTGGGCGAAGCGGTCGTCCCCGGGCGCGGCGGGTGCCGGGGGCGCGGGCCGGGCCGACCGCGGCGCGGCGGGTCGGGAGAGGGCCGATGCGGGGCGCGACGCGGAGGGCGCGGGGCGTGACGCGGAGGGCGCCGGGCGTGTGGAGGGCGCGGGGCGTGACGCGGAGGGCGCGGGGCGTGCTGCGTCGGGCGGCGGTGCGGGGGCCTCGGAGGGCCGGTCGGAGGCCGGTACGGCGGAGGCGGACGGCACGGGCGCCGGCTGCGGCGCGGGGTAGCGCTCGGCCAGACCGTCGAGGAGGCGCCGGTACGCCTGGAGGCGTTCGGCTTTCGGCTCGGCCCGGCCGTCCTCCCACGCCTGGATGCTGGGGACGCGGACGCCGAGCGCCTGGGCGACGGCGGCCTGGGTCAGGCCCGCGGCCTCGCGCAGGCGTACGCGTTCGGCCGGGGAGGGCAGCACCTGGCCGCCGTCGACGGCGGCGAGGAGGGCGTCGACGGCGGAGAGCGGGTCGGAAGGGGGGTGGCTCATGGGTGTCTCCTGACCGGTCACCGGATGCCCTGGCGGATCTCTTCGAGGCGCGTCACCAGCCGCTGGTACCGCTGGGACGCGGCCTGGGAGGACCTCATGCCCTGGTGGAGGGCGATCTGCCGCCACTCCATGCCGCGCCTGCGCGCTTCGATGACGACCTGCGTCTCCAGCCGGTCCAGTGCCGTGCGCATGTCCTCGAACAGGGCGAGGGCCGCGGCCACCTCGTCGTCCGACACATCCGGCCGATCCCCGTCGCCGCTCCGGGCGGCGCCGGCCAGGAGCCTGCCGAGCAGGGCGGCGTCCTCCTGGAGCGCGCGTGCGGGGCCCTCGCCGCCCGGGGGCAGGTCGGCCAGGCCGGCCAAGCGGCTTCGCGGTTCCGTCCGGCTCTCCTGCGACATGTCGCCCACCCTATCGCGCCCGGCAACGAAACAACGGAACGTTGACTCATTGGCTGGCGGGCCGGGCGGGCCGGCCCCTTGGCCGGACGGAGCAGGTGGTCGCGGCCCCCGCCGGGCCCGGACGGCGGGCCTCCCTCCGGGCCGTCGGCGAGGCTCCCCCGGGCTGTCGGCGAGGCACGTGCGCCGGTTCACGCGCCGGTACGCGCCACCGGCGCCGGGGCGTGCAGGCGGCGCGGGCATGCGCCGCGGGCATGCGGCGCGGGCGCCGTGGGCGGCCGGCGCGGGCGCCGCGGGCATGCGGCGCGGGCGCCGTGGGCGGGCGGCGCGGGGGCGTGTGGCTCCGCGCCGCGGGCGGCTACTCCGCGTACGGCTGGTCCTCGCCCTGGTCGCTGTAGCCGAGGCTCCAGACGTAGCCGTCGAGGTCCGCGAAGGTGGCGCCGTAGCCGCCCCAGGGCAGAGGGCCGGCGGGCTTGAGGACGGTCGCGCCCGCCTTCTCGGCCTCCGCGACGATCTCGTCGACGCGGGCCGGGCTGCGCACCACGTAGGTGAGGACGACGCCGCTGAACCCGCTGCCGTCGGCACTGGTGCCCGCCAGCTCGGCCAGGCCCTCGCGGCCGTAGAACCCGACCGGCGAGCCGCCGTCGGGGGCGAAGAACACCGAGACCCCGTAGTCCCGCTCGATCTTCCACCCCAGGCCCTGCGCGTAGAAACGCTTCGACCGCTCCATGTCCCGGACCCCGAGAAGGATCGAGCTCACGTGTGCCTTCATGTCTTGTCTCCTTGGCGTGCGGTGGGTGAACCGATGTCCCTCACGCTAGGGCGGAGCGGCCGGCCGGGGCTTCTCGGATCCTGACCGGTTCGCTCCGTCGCCCCCGGAGCCGTCGTCCGGCCTGGTCGGCCCGGGACCCGTGGACCGCGCCGCTCCGGCCGCGGACCATACTGGTCGAGCCCCGATCACGCACTGGACGGTTCCATGGCCAAGAGCAGCACTTCATCGCCCCCTGTTCCCGACACCGTATGGCTCGGGCGTGGGCGCCACTTCGGGTCCGACGCCGAGCGGGACGTCCGGCGCAACCTGCTCGCCCTCAGGGCGGCCGGGGTGATCGACGACTTCCTGGAGCTCGACCCGGTCGAGGCGGCCCGCTCGACCGACATGTTCCCCCGGGACGCGTCCGCCGACGCCGGTCCCTCCGCGCGCCGCGTGTTCGAGGCCCGCTGGGGCGTGGCGGACGGTGTGACGGTGCGAGCTCAGCTCACCACGTACGGGCTGGAGGCCCGGCGCGTCGAGAGCGAGGGCGTCACCTGGGTGCTCGTCGCGGAGGCGGAGCGGGCGTGGGAGGCGAACTGGCCCTCGCCCGCCACCGTGTTCTGGCCCGACAGCGACCAGGTCGCCTGGGATCACGAGACGGTGCCGGGTGTGCGGCTGCGGACGGTCAACCACCTGCCGAAGGACGACGGCGAGTTGCGTCGGCGGCTGCGGGACTGCGTCAGGCAGAGCTGGTTCGTCCACGTCGTGGTGCACGAGGCGATGACGCCGGACGCGCTGGGGCGGCGGCCGATCACGGCGTTCCTGCCGCCGGGTCTGCGGCACCGGGTGGTGGAGCACCGGGCGACGCCGGAGCAGGCACTGATCGCCGACTTCGCGATGAAGCGCGAGCTGGGCGTCGGGCTGCCGCGCGGCGGGGCCGTCGTGCTGCCCTGGGCACCGCACGCCCCCGGCTACGAGGCGGCGCGCTTCACCGTACGCGATGTCTTCCTCGACGGCACGGAGCCGGCCGAACTCCTCCGCGCGATCGCAGACTTCGCCTCGACGCCCCGGCCCATGCCGGCCGACGCGGAACCGGCGCTGGCGCGGCTGCGGCAGGGCTGGCACCTCCTGACCCCGGAGGAGGAACTCATCCACGCACGCGCCATGGTCACCCGGTACGCCAAAGCGCTGGAGGCCATGACCGCGTCCTGCGACCTGTACCGGGAGGCGGCGGAGTCCGCACTCGCCGCGCTCGCCGAAGCCACCGGCGGCGACGGTGGGACCGGCACACCGGCGGGGATCGCACCGGCCGCGTCCCGACAGGACGCCTCGCCGCTGAAAACCCTCACCAGGTCACTCGGGTTCCTGCGGAAGCCCGACCGGTAGAGAACGGGGATCTCCCCCCGAGGTGCTGTCCGTGGCGGCCGCCGAGTCGCGCCGCCGGTCGAGGAAGGCGGAGCAGGCGAGAAATCGCCAGTACGGGTGGGTGGGCGCCGGCCGGGTCTCTGCACGCCGGTCACGACCGGGCGTCGGGCCGCGCGGAACGGTCGAGGCGGGGCCTGGGCTCCCCCAAGCGGGTCAGGCGGACGTGTGACCGGCCCGCACCCACCACTGGTGCGGGCCGGTCTCCACCCCATGAGCCCTGCGGGCGGGGGAAGCCGCAGGGTCCCTTCTGAGCGGCCCCATGCGCTCGACATCCATGTGCCCCCGAACGTGGCCGCCATGCCTCGCATTTCCTCGGGATTCGAGATGTCCGCTTCCACCGGCTTCGAGACGTCCGCGGAGGACCCGCGGGCTCCCGGGGTGCCGGCTTCCGCCCCTACCATCGCGCACATGTCGATCGCTTCTCACATACCCGTTCTGCACGCAGGCGGGGAAACCGTCGTGCTGGCGGAGGACGACGCGCTGATCGTGCGCCGTCCGCACGAGCAGATGCACATCCCGTTGAAGGCCATCAGCCGTGTACGCGCCGAGGGGCAGTCCGTCACGATCGAGCTGACCGCCGCGCCGACCACCGACAAGGCGCATGTCCACCAGGTGTGGGACGTAGTGGACTCCGCCGCGGCCGGTGCCTTCGCCGACGCCGTGAACGCGGCACTGCCGGGCCCGAGCGAGGAGACGGAAGGGGTCGACGGCGCGGATCTCGTCTGGGGCGAGCGCCTGTACCAGCCGAGCTACCGCAACTGGCTGCGCGGGATGAAGCGCGGCGCGCTCGTCGCGACCCTGGTGGTCGTCGTCTCCTGCGTGCTCGTGGGTCTCGCGGGCGACCCCGTCGCCCTGGTCTTCATCGTCCCGTTCGGCTTCTTCGGGATCCTGGTCCTGTCGTTCGGGGCGTTCCTCGCCTACGCGCCGGTGGAGGAGCGGTACCTGCGGAAGCACGGAGTGCGTACGACCGCCGTCCGGCTCCGGGACCAGCCCGGCCGGTACGCGTACACGGACCCGGGCGGGCTGGTCCGCACCGTGCGGCACTCCGTCCCCGCCTGGAGCATCGAGGCGGCCTACGACCCCCGCGACCCCGGCCGCGTCGTTCCGCTGCGGTCGCGTGGCCGGCGCCTGCGCGAAGCCGTCCTGGTCTCCTTCGTCCTCGGTGTCGGCCTCCTCTTCGCGGGCGGGGCCGTCGCGGCGGTGGTCGGTGCCTTCCTCGGCCAGTTCGACGACATGGCCTGAGCGGCCGTGGGAGGTGCAACCGGCCTCGGTGGCGCGATCCGTTTCACCCGAAGAGACGAGGTGTGGAGTGCGACCGCCGGGGCAGACGGACGTCAGCGCCGCCGTCCACGGACAACCCCCCGAGTCGTGGACGGCGGCGAGGCTGGTGGCCGACGTGCCGCCTGCGGTCCCCCATTCCGCAGGCGGCACGGGTCTGTCAGGGTCCATCCGGGTCCGTTCGATTCTGCCCCTGCTCTGCCCCTGCGGCTCGGGGTCCGGCCGCCTGGGCCACCTCGCTCGGGAGGACGACGGACCGCTGCGGCGGGCTCGACCTCGGACTCTCTGCGGCGGCTGCGGCGGGCTCGTCCGGCCTCGCGCCTCGCCGGCGCGACCGCTGGGTGACCGGCACCCCGTGCTCCTGGAGCCGTGCCGGCGCCGACTCGTCGGTCTGGCCGCCGGGGGCGAGCGGCTCCTCCCGCTGACGCGTCACTCGGACGGGCAGGGCTCGGAGGCGGTGAGCTCCCCGCTGTGTTCGATCTCTTCGAGGATGCGGACGGCCTCGGTGAGCGCCGTGCCGTACACCGGCCATTCGCCAGGAGTGTCGGGACGGTCCTCGCGCACCGCCGCGGTCACGTCCTCGTACCGGTGCATGGCGTCCTCGACGTGGCCGCGCAGCTTCTCGGCGTCCTCGGGGCCCTGGGGCGGATCGAGGCAGTCCAGGGCGTCGGCGGTGGCGTGCAGCAGCTTGGCGTACGAGGTGAGGACCCGCGCCGTCTCCGGGGCACGGGGGGCGTGGGTCAGGGCGCGGGCGATGGACCGGATGTGGGTGCCGAGGCGTTCGGTCATGCTGATGGCCTCGTGGCAGCGGTGCAGCGATTCCTCGGCGCTGTTCCAGGGCCGGCGGGGGTTGAGCCGGGTGTTCTCCTGTTCCCGGTCGACCGCCGCGCGGACCCGGACCGCACGGGCGGCCAGCTCCTCGCTGCGGCGGGCCCAGTACTCCCTGGAGTTCTCTTCGGCGTCGTCCCGCTCCGCCGTACGCGCCAGGGCGCGCAGGAGGTCCCGGGCGAGGGCCACCAGGTCCGCGGTCATCCGCTGCGCCGTGTCCGTGTGGGGTGAGGGAGCGACCGCGAAGTGGGCGGTCAGTCCGCAGCACACGCCGATGGCGGCGGCCGCCACGAGATGTCCGATGTAGTCGATGTCGCCACCGCCGCCGGCGAACGCGAACAACGCGACCACGGGGACCTGGGCACCCTGGCGGCCCAGGAGTTGGAACCGGGCGCCGATCAGGGCGACGAAGGCGAGGACTCCCACGCTCCAGACGTGGACGCCGGCGGTGGAGCCGAAGGCGGCGGCTGCCGCCGTCCCCAGCGCCATGGCCCCCAGGTACTGCGCCGAGTCCCAAAGCGACCGGTAGACGGTGGACTGCAGGGCCAGCAACGCGGTGAACGTGGCGAAGGCCGTGACCGTCGACGGCAGCAGCCACGCCGCCACCCACCAGGCGGCGGCGGCCGCCGCGGCGCCCTTGCACTGCAGGAGCAGCCCGTCCCGTTCCTCGCCGGGCCCTCGCACCGCCCGGCGCAGGTGGCCCCAGCGGTCCTCGACCTGCCGTCGGCACCAGGCACCGGCCGAGCCTCCCCGGCACGCGTGTCCGCCGTCTCGTCCCGCGTTCCGCATGCCCCGCTCAGCCACCGGCGGCGGGGACGGAGGGCAGCAGGTGGGGGCAGTTCTCGCCGGGGCCGGCCTTGGGAACCCGCATCCGCCGCAGCAGGTCGCGGGTGAAGCGACGGTCGAGCGTCGTGCGCCAGGTGACGCCGGGATGGCGTGCGCGCAGATGCGACAGCGCCCGGGTGCCGAGGCCGCTGCCGAGGAACGGCTCGTCGAGGACCACGCCGGTGATCACTCCCTCGGCACACCGGTCGCAGGCCCGGTACGTCACCCGCCCGACGACCTTGCGGATGTGCACCAGAAGCAGGCAGTCCTCGCCCTTTCCCTCCGGGGCCGGGCAGGGCAGCAGTTCGATCTCCCGGTAGGCCACGAGCCTTCGGTGCCACCTGCCCCGGCGCCGCTCGGCGCCCCGGTGGCGCCCGCCGGTCCGCCGGTGGGAGGCGCCGGCCCGCCGGGCGGGCGGCCGGCCACGGGTGGTGGTCATGCCGGTCGTGTGGATGTCCATGCACACCCGCGTGCCCCGGCGCCCCGAACCAATGCGTCCCTCGTCGGCGGGAAATCGGTGACACGGCGTCCCGGTGGGGCCGGCGAAACGCCTGCTCCTCCCCCGGCGGATGCGCCGCCGAGGCCGTGTCGGGCGCGCCGATGGCGCCGGCACTGACGACTATGGAGAGAGAGCGGTCCAGCGGTGACGAGGCGTGCGGCGTGGCGACGACGCGGGAAGGGAGGGGTGGTGTCCAGGACCGAGGGCGTGCTGTCGGAGCTGCTGGCCAGGTCGCACCGGGTCTCCGCCCGGGAGATCACTGTTCTGGTCGACGAGGCCGGTCGGCGCCTGGGGCTGTCCGGCATCCATCTCTACGTGGCCGACGTGCAACAAGGCCAGCTGTTCGCCCTGCCCCACGTCCGGGGGCTGCCCGCCGATGACGCCCTGGACATCGATTCCTCCTTGGGCGGACTGGCCTATCGGTCGCAGCGGATCCAGCAGCCGCGCGACGGTGGCACGGCCTGGGTGCCGATGGTCGACGGTATCGAGCGGGTCGGCGTCATGAAGGTCACCGCGGAAGCGCTGACGCCGCGCCTGCTCGATGAGTGCCAGGTCCTTGCGGGCCTCGCCACCCTGCTGATCATGTCCAAGAAGCCCTACATGGACGTGCTCGTGGAGCGGTCGCGATCGCGGCCGATGAGTCTGCAGGCCGAACTCGTGTGGGCGTTCCTGCCGCCGCGGACCATCGGCACGCCGTCGGTGACGTCCTCGGCGGTGCTGGAGCCGGCGTACGACATCGGCGGGGACGCCTTCGACCACAGCATCACCGACGACTTCCTCCACGTGACCCTGCTCGATGCCATGGGCCATGACCTGGCGTCCGGCGGGGCGAGCGCCATCGGACTCGCGGCCTGCCGGGCCACACGCCGCTCCGGGGGCAGCCTGTCGGACGTCGCGGCCGCCATCGACCGCACCCTGGCGCAGTGGATCCCCGACCGGCTGATGACGGCGGTCATCGCCGGTCTGGACGTCACCAGCGGGCACTTCACGTGGACCAACTGCGGGCATCCGCCGCCGCTGCTCATCCGTGACGGGCACGTCCTGCCGCAGGTGCTCGCCCGGACCCCGGAGCTGCCGCTCGGGCTGGGCTTCCACGGCGAACGGCCGCCCGTCCAGCACCGCGCACGGCTGGAGCCCGGCGACCGCGTACTGATCTACAGCGACGGCGTCACCGAGGCCCGCTCACCGGACGGCGGTCTCTTCGGCGAGCAGCGCCTGGCCGACACGGTCATCCGGTTCATGGCGGCCGGCGAATCGGCCCCCGAGGCCCTGCGCCGCATCATCCAGAGCCTGGTGAGGCAGGGGGACCACGCGCTGCGGGACGACGCCACCATCCTGCTGGTCGAATGGCACCCGACGCGCCCGTCGTGAGAGCGCGGGGCCACCGGGGCGTGCGTCGCTCGCCGGGCGGCGGTGGCGTCCCCGAGACGGAGGGCGAGGACGCCGGCGATCATGCCGGGCGGGGGCGCCCGGCGGCCGGCCGCCCCCACCGCGTACGGGCGCGGCGGGCGTCCCGCCGCCGGGCGGAGTCAGTCCTGCCAGTAGAAGAGCAGCGTGTCCACGTCGCGGGACCCGCGGTCACCGAAGTAGTACACGCACAGGTCGGTGACCTCCCTGTCCGCGGTCTCCTGGTCGATCCAGCGGAATCCGGCCCGCTCCAGGGGGATGCGGGCCGCGTGGTCGTGGTCGTGGCTCATGACGAAGCGGCCCAGGGTGCTGACGAGGACGTCCTCGCCGTCGCACTCGATCACGTGGTACGTGCCGTCGCCCTGCTGGTTGTGCTCCCCGCAGGAGACCGGCGGCTTCGGCGCGAGTCCCGCCCCGTCCATGACCGCCGCCACCCGGGCCGCCTGTCCGGCCGGGTCGGGGCGTGCGGGCGGCTCGGTGCACAGGGCCTCCAGACGCCAGCGGGGGTCGCTCGGCCGTTGGCAGCCGGGGGCGTACTCGTGGACGATCGCACGGCGCAGTTCCTCGTCCAGCCCGTGCACCTGCACGCGGGGGCGGCCGAGGCGCTCGTCGAGCCGCCGGGTCTCCTCGGTGTCCTCGGTGATCCGGTGCAGGGCGTGGACGGCCCAGACCGCCGCCTCGGTCGTCGGCGCCTCGTCGAGATAGGCGCGGAGCCGGTCCGGGTCCGTGGCGAGCTCATGGGCCGCGTAGGCGACGCTCCGGTCGGGATCGGCGAAGTACGGGGTGACGTCCCCTCCCGCCCGGTACCGCATCCACGCCGCGAAGGCCCGGTCCTCGGGCCGGTCCTCGCCGAGATCGGCCACGATCGCCTCGGCCCCGTACCGCTCGATGAGACCTTCGAGGCCGGCCTCGCCGAGCCGCTGCCGGTGCCACCACGGCGAGAAGGCGAGCGTGGCCAGCTCCGGCGCCGCCGTGCGGTCACCGAGCAGGCCGCGCGCCTCCAGCACCGCTTCGGGCAGGCCGTACGACTCGCCGCGCCGGTCCTCGTGGCGCAGCCAGGGCAGCAGCTCCGGCCGGTCGGACAGGATGCCGAGGAGCGCGATGCGGACCTCGGCGGTCTCCTCGCCGTCCCGTATCCGGTCGAGCAGGGCCGGGATCCGGGCGGCGGGAACCCGGCCGGCGAGTGCCCGTACGCAGACCCGGCGACGCCACCAGGCGTTGCCGTCGTCCAGCACGTAGCCCGCCAGAGTGTCGGGGTCGTAGGCGTGCAGGGCGGCGGTGTCGTGCGCGCCGCGCTCCGGTATGAGGGTGTCGATCGTCGCCATCACCCGATGCTAGCCATGCGGCCCCGAGGACCGCTCCCCGGTCCCCACCACCTTGAAACCCCAAAACCGGCCCGTCGCGCGGCGCTTGGTCCTACGGGACCGGTCATGTCGCGGCGTCCTCGTCCGTCGCGGTCATCGCGTCGCTCGGGGGCGTCCCCTCCTTCGGGGGCGTCCCGTCCTCGGCGCGGTCGTCCTGCGCGCGGTCAGTACGTCCTGCGTGCGGTCGTCACGTCCGACGCACGGTCAGCACGTCCTGCGCGCGGTCATTCCTCCGACGCCGCGAGTTCGGCCAGGAGTCGGGCCGCCGGCGCCGGGTCGGCCAGCCACTTCAGGTGGCTGCCCTCGAGGGTGCGGACGTCGTACGGGTTGTCCGGCGTCAGCTCGTCGCCTTCGCGGATCAGCCGGTCCTGGAGGGCGAGGGGGAGGCTCGCGTCGTCGGTCAGGCGGATGTAGGTCTTCGGGATGCGGCCCCAGGTGGCGGCCTGCGCCCGGTCGGCGGAGCCGCCGAAGTCCAGGTTCTCGTCGGGCTGGAAGGTGTTCAGGAAGGTGAGGAACTGCTCGTCGGTGCCGTCGGCGAAGAAGGCCGCCTTGAACGCCGCGAGCGCGTCGGGGTTCGCGGTGCGGAAGTTGACCCGGAGCAGACCGAGGTCGGCAGGGTTCCCGGCCAGCGCCGAGGCGAAGGCGGCGGGATCCACCTCCGCCATCTCCGGCTCGGCGTAGTAGTCGCCGGCGTCGAGCCGGACCGGGCACCACGCGGAGACGTAGACGAGGCGGTCGATCAGGTCGGGGCGCGCGTTGGCCGCGGCCGTGGCCGTGATGCCGCCGCGGCTGTGGGAGACCAGGATCACGGGCCCGTTGCGCTTGGCGCGCTCCAGTATCCCGATCAGGTGCGCGACGTTGTCGGCGAGCGTGACGCCCTTGATCGAGCCGGGCGCGGTGGCGAGCCCTTCGGGGTCCTGCGGCGTCTGGTAGGCGTGGGTGAAGGTCGCCTCGAAGCCGTGGCCGGGCAGGTCGACGGCGACGGAGCGGTGCCCGAGAAGCCCCAGTTCGGCCTGGAGGGGCGCGAAGGAGAAGGAGTTGGCGAAGGCGCCGTGGACCAGGACGAAGGTGGGTTGCTGCATGTGTCTGCTCTCTTTCTGATGCCGCGTCGTTCGGCGGGGCCGGGGTGGGCGTCGCAGGCGGTCACCGCCCATGAGGGAATCACGACGGTGAAGGTTCGTCGAACAGGAATTGCACCGCGGGTACGCGCACAGCGGGGGCTCCTGCCGTAGGCAGGCACCGTCGGGAAGCGCGGCAAGGGGACGAAGGGCGCCTGCGGTGGACGGCACCAGGGGGGATACCGTGCGGGCATGGAGATGACGGGCAAGCGACGGGTCCTGTACCGGCAGGGCAGCGGGTTCTGGCGGATGACGGCGAAGTGGGTTCTGGTCCTCGGTGCCCTGTACCTGCTGGACGGCGGGCTCCTCCGGTCGTGGGGGGACGCGGTGATCTGGCCGTTGATCGGGGTCGTGCTGTGGGGGCCGTTCGGGGTCGGCGTCTTCTGGTACCCGAGGAAGGACCAGCTCCTCGAGCTGTCGACGCGTGAACTGCGCGTGCGGCGCAAGCCGTTGCCGATGGAGCAGGTGAACCTGCTGCACGTGGCGCGGCTGTGGCTGGAGGGGCGTTCGACCGCGGACGATCAGCCGGTGCTGGACTGGGCGCGGCGTGACCGCGTGGTGTGGGTGCCCCTGCTGGACGGCCGGGCCTTCGGCGTGGAGCTCCGCGACCCGGCCGCCTTCGCCAGGGTTTTCGGCACCTTCGCGGTCGAGGCGTGCGGCGGGCCCGACGTCGTCCGCGCGAGGGCCGCGGCGGAGACCTATCCGGATCCGCTCCCGATGCGGGCGCGCCGCTCCGACGACGCCCGCTCCGGGCCGGGCTTCCTGGACGTCCTCGACTGACCCGGAACCGCCCGCCTGTTGCGGTCCTGCGCGGGCGACTCGTGCAGGACGGTCGACACCCCTGACCGGCAGCTCGCGCCGGTGATCACGGGGCAGCCCGGGACGGCCTGTTTGAGTGGTCGAGTGGGGACGTCGGGCCGGGGCCACCCCGCCTGGACGTCGGGACCGGTCACCAGTCGACGTGGGTGGCGATCCATTCCCGCAGGGCCTTCTCGTCGTGGGCGGGCGGCAGTTCGGGTCCGCAGTCGAGGGGCGTGCAGGACAGCTGAAGGTGGGTGAGGTAGCCGTAGGGGCCGTTGTCCGCCGACGGGCCGAGGACCAGGGCGTGGGTGGGGGTGCGCCAGACGCGGTGGGTCAGGGCGGGGCCGGCGGCGAAGGCCGCTTCCCAGGTGATCGTGCGCTCCGGAGCGGTGCCCAGATGACCGGTCACCGCCTGCGCGGCCCGGGTCAGCACGTCCTCGCAGTCCTCGGCCGTGGCCGGCCGCGTCCCCGTCCATCCGGGCTGCTTCTGCCAGTCGTCCATGATGCCGAGGAGCCACCGCCCGTTGCTCGTCTCCTCGTCCTCCGGGTCGACGGGATAGACCTCGCCGAAGACCAGGAAGTGCCGGGCGTCGGGGTGCCCGAAGGGAACGTAGCTCTCACTGCACAGCACATGACCGTGCCCGGTGACCAGCGAGTCGCAGACCAGGGAGTGCTCCCAGCGCCACCCGCGCCGCTCCACCACCTCCTCGACGATCTCGTCGGGGACCTGGGGCTCGGCCGGCAGACCCAGCAGTTCGGCGACGGCGGCGACGGTCAACGGCCGGTGGGCGAGCGCATGTACGGATTCGGACACGCGTCCACCCTAGGACAGCGTGCCGGCGGACCCGCCGCGGTTGTCGCCGGACAGGCAGGGCGGCACGGCAGACGTCGTGCTGCGGCTTCCGCGTGGAAGTGTCGGTGCGGCATGCCGTCATCGCTCATGCGCGACCGCTACCAGATCCACTTCCAGTTGAGCGGCTTCTCCGGGACGAACCGGTGCCGCCGCCCGCACGCGCATCGCGCCGGCACCCACGGTGTCGGAGCAGGCCCCGGGTGGGTCGCTGGGCGGACCGGTCCGGATTTCTGGGCACTTCTCGGCCGAGGAGTCCTCCGGGAGAGACGGCATCAGTACGCGTTGTGGCGGCGGAGTCTGTGGGGGCGGCCGTCCGGGTCCACCAGAAGGCGGTAGAGCGGCATGGCGAAGGTGCGGGTGAGGCGGGACATGTCCGGTGGCTCGTAGGCGCGGAGCCGGCCGGGTGGGCGGGGGCCGCGGCGGCCGTTCGCGTACCAGGCGTCCAGCGCGGCGGCCCGCTCGGAGAAGGCGTCGAACGCCTTCACCGGGTCGCACAGGTCGTCCGGTGCGTACGGGGCGTCGGCTTCCGGTGCGTCGAGGTGCTCGCGGAAGAGCTCCAGGCGCAGATCGCGTGCGAAGCCGCGGGCCTTGTCGCCCAGTCCGGCGGGGTCGGCAGGCTCCCGGCCGTCGACGCTGTCGTCCAGGATCACGCAGCTGAGTTCCGAATCGTGGGTCCACGAACGGAGGTTGATGTTGTCCGAGCCGACCGCCGCCCACACGTCGTCGATCACGCACACCTTCGCGTGCACGTACACGGGCTTCCCCTCGGGGTTCTCCAGCCCGTACACGGCCACCCTCGCCCCGCCCGCCCGGCGCAGCTCTTCGAGGGCCGCGACGCGGCCGACGAGGTTCATCGGCAGCGTGAGCCGCCCGTCCTGCTCGGGCAGGGTGGGGATGACGGCCATCAGGCGCAGCTCCGGGTTCTCCCGCAGCGCCCGGGCGAAGAACCCGACGACGTTCGGCGACCACAGGTACTGGTCCTCCAGGTAGATCAGGGACCGCGCCCGCCGCAGCGCCTTCAGGTAGCCGCGGGCGATGCTGCGCTCGCCGTCCGGCGCGAAGGGGTATCCGCGCAGCAGCCGGTTCGGGTAGGTGCGCAGCACCTGCACGGTGTGGCTGCCGCACGGGTCCGGGTCCGGCAGCTGCGGCGGCAGGGGGTCGGCATGGGTGTCCTCGTGATGGGCGAGCTCGCGCAGCCGGACCCCGGGGCTGCGGCTGAGCGGCGAGGGGTCCTCCCAGCGCTCGCGGAAGCCGGCCTCCAGGTCGCCGACCGCCGGTCCGCGTACGGCGAGCTGGAGGTCGTGCCAGGGCGGTCGGCGGCCGTACGCGGACGCGAAGGGAACCGCCTGGGGGTCGCCGCCGTGGTGGGCGTCGTCGTTGCGGCTGTGGCAGAGGTCGATGCCGCCGATGTACGCGACGTCGAGTTCCGGGCGGCCCGGGTGGCGCAGCACCACGAGCTTCTGGTGGTGGGAGCCGCCGGGCCGCACCCGCATGTCGAGCAGGCACTCGGCGCCCGCTTTCGCCAGCTCCTCGCCCAGGTGGCGGTTCTCGGTCTCGCTGAACTGCAGCTTGTCCAGGTGGGAGCGCCACACGAGCCCCTTGACGATCACTCCGCGCTGCGCCGCCTCGCCCAGGACCCGGCTGACCTCGGAGCCCTCGCCGTCGAGGCGTTCGTCGGGGTCGCCCCGCCAGTCGGTGAACAGCAGCAGGTCGCCGGCGCGCTGTGCCCGTACGGCCCCGAGCAGCTCGGCGAAGTAGGCCGCGCCGTGGACGAGCGGCCGCACGTCGTTGCCGCGGGTCCAGGCCGCGCCGTCCGCGTGGCGCCGGTCGAGCCGGGTGAACCGGTTTCCGCGTTCGCTGACGGTGAGCATCCAGTCGCTGTACTGCACGGGGGCCACCTCCGTCTGGCGGCTACCCGTTCGAGCGGGCCCGACGCCCCCGTGGCGGCTCTCGCTCTGCGCTCCGGCGTGATCGCGTGGAGTAGCCGGGTTCGTCGGGCCCGTGCCCGGGTGTGCTCGGTCCGTCGAGGTCACATGGTCCGGTCGATCCACCGCCGGAGCGCCACGTGGGTGGTGTCGTCCAGGCGGCACAGGGCCTCGATGGCGGCGAGGTCGCCCGGCAGGGGCGCGATGCCGGCGGCGGTGAGGGTGGCGTGCAGTTCCAGCCGGCGCCGGTCGGCCGGGTCGAGCGGGTCGGCCAGGCGGCTCGCCGGGTCGGGAGCGGGGGCGGGGGCGGGGGCGGGGAGAAGGTAGTCGTCGAGCTCCGTCAGGCCGCGCGGGGTCGTGTTCCGCGCGGGCAGGTCGTCGTCGACGAGCGCGGCGGGGAAGCGGTAGGGGTCGAGATCCTGCAGCGCCGCGGTGCCCGAGGTGAAAGCCTGAAACCCAGTCACGAGTGCCTCCTTGGTCGTCGTACCACTGCGGAAGACGACTCAAGGCGGGGTGCGGGAGGTTGCGGAGCGCGCGATGCTCCACCCGAATGTCCCCTACGGCATCTCGTCACAAGACAGATGAACCCACCGGTGAACGGGTGACCCGGCTGCCGTCCTCGCGGTGCCGGGGGCGGTTCCCGCGCGCTGCGGCCGGCAGGGTGCGGCGTACCCGGGGCGGGGCGCCGCGGCCACCGGCCCGCGTCGGGCGGGCGCGCTCGGGCCCGGTCGGCGGAGGCGGCACGAGGGCGGCGTCTGCCGACGCGGAGCGCAGGCCACCGGCCCGCGCCGGCCGGACGCGCTCGGGCCCCCATGTGAGGGGGCCTGAGCGGTCGTGGCGGCGCGTCAGGAGACCAGGGCCTCCTGCTGGACGTCGCCGCGGGTGGTGACGACGCGGGCGTTGCCTTCGGCGAGGGCGTAGCCGAGTCCGACGACGGCGACCTCGCCTGCGTCGACCTGGCCGGACAGGAGGCGGGAGCGGTCGAGGAGGTGGTCGACGGTGTGGCGGATGTGCTCGTCGATGATGTCGGTGTCGGCGGTCAGGCCGGCGGTGCGGGCGGCCAGGATGCTGGGGGTGACGCGTTCGACGATGTCGCGGACGAAGCCGCTCGCGGCGAAGCCGTCCTCGACGGCCGCGCGGGCCGCGGCGACCGCGCCGCAGGAGTCGTGGCCGAGGACGACGACCAGACGGGCGCCGAGGACGCTGGTCGCGTACTCGACGCTGCCGAGGACTTCCGGCCCGACGACGTGCCCGGCGGTGCGGACCACGAACAGGTCCCCGAGTCCCTGGTCGAAGATGATCTCGGCCGCCAGACGCGAGTCGGAGCAGCCGACGATCACGGCGAACGGCTCCTGCGCCGGAGCCAGCTCCGTACGACGGGCAGCGTCCTGGTTCGGGTGCTCCGGCGTGCCCGACACGAAACGCCGGTTGCCGGAAAGAAGGGCGTCCATGGCGACGGAAGGAGAGGTTCTAGGCATGCGATCACCCTACGGTCCTCCGCCGCTCGTGTCGGCGCTCTGAAGCACGAAGCCGCGCATGTGGGAAGCATCACGCCGCCGGCTAAGGGGGGCGCCGTCCGGGCGCCGTGCCGGGTCGCGGCACGGCGCCCGGACCCGCGCGTCAGCGGACGTACGGCCGGAGCGTCGACTGCCAGGTCTCGTACCAGAGGACTCCCTGGACGACGCCCAGGGCCGTGGTGCGGCAGGAGTCGTCGGGGATCTCCGGCAGCCAGCGCTCGATCTTGGGGAGGAGGCCGTAGGCGAAGTCCGAGCCGGGGCGGTATTCGAGGTACCGGCTGAAGCGGGCGGGCGGCTCGACGGCGAACATGTTCGCGTGGCGGTCGCGCAGGGTGGCGTCCGTCGACCGGAGCAGTTTGCCGGTGTGCTCGGTGGTGATCTCGCGCAGTCCGCAGGCGGTGTCCGGGGCGGCGTCGTGGCCGAGGGCCGCGCAGCGGGCGCGCAGGGTGTCCGCCAGCAGCGTGGCCGGGTCGATGGTGAGGGCTTCCCGGACGTACGCGTCGAAAGGATGCGGGGTCCCGGTGACGATGAAGGGTTCCACGTGGAGGAGGAGGTCCTGCGCCGCGAACAGGGCGTCGGGGCCGCCTTGTCGGAAGCGCCGGGCGCGCTCGTCGAGGATGCCGGCCATCAGCTCCCGGAAGGGCGCGAGGGCGGCCACCTGCCGGGTGACCTCCGGGAACGGCGTGAGGACGTGCCGGGTGACCGTGTATCCGAGGCTGCCGCGCACCGATCCGGTCAGTTCGGCGCGGATCGGCTCCCGGAACGCGGGGTCGGTCAGTACCGTCTCGACGCCGTCGCCGCCCCGCCGCTGGAGCCATTGGAGGGCGAAGACGCGCCGCTCGGCGCCCGGTTCGCCGAACGGCATGCCGGCCCGCCGCATCAGTGCGTACGACGCGAGGTCGACGCCCATGTTCGAGAAGTCCCCGCCCAGGGAGCGGGTCCGCAGCGCGAGCAGCGGCTCGCGGGTCTCGCCGGCCTCGCGCATCCGCGTCGCGACCTCCGCGACGACCGGTTCCAGGCCCGCGACCGGCTGCCGCATGCCCGCGTACTGCTCCAGGAACAGTGTCAGCCACGCGTTCGCGCGCCGCGCCGTCTCCGGGGAGGCCGGTCCGGGTCCGCCGGTGCACCGCTGGAGGACGCCGACGCGTGCCAGGAAGGCGAGCCAGCCTTCCGCGGTCTTCGTCCTCGCCGCGGCGGAGGAGCCCTGAGGCGGCGGCATGTGGCGGGTCAGGAGGTCCGCGGTGTCGGGGTGCTCGGCCAGGTCCCGCCGCAGGGGAGCCGCCCACGTCTCCCAGAGGGACACGGCGGCCTTCTCGAAGGCCGCCGAGCGCAGCAGCAGATGGAAGATCTCGGTGTTGACGTCGTCGGCGGCGGGCCGGCCGCCGGCGCCCTTCGCCACCTCGACGGCGAAGGAGGCGGGCAGTTCGCGTCGTGGGCCGCGAGGAGCACCGTCCCCGGCGGGGGCGAGCCCGCTCCTCCTGCGGCACCATGGCAGGACGAGCAGACGGTACGCCTCGTGCGCCTCTTCGGGGGAGGTGCGCGCGGCGAGGTCGTCCCGGTAGCGTGCGAGCGCCGTCGCGTCGACGACGCCCAGCTCGCTGAACTCGGCGACCAGGTCGCGCAGGACCCGCTCGTCGATGGTGCCGAGTCGCTTCTCGGCCGACCTGGCCTCGGTGTACAGGGTCCTGGCCATCGCGGTGCTGCCCGCTCCCGCCACGATCCGCGCGCCCTCGTCCAGGGCGTACGGAAGCAGTTCGGGATGCGGTGCCGTCGCCTTCTTCAGGCTCGCCCGGAGCTGGTTGGCGGCGCGGCCGGGCTTCGTCGCCGCGGTCGTGGCGCAGCTGTGCAGCGGAGCGAGCAGCGCCATGGCCTCGTGTACGAGTTCCGGATGGGCCGCGCAGACGCGGGACAGGAAGTCCAGCGGCCGGACCTGGGTGCGGCCCACCGGCGTGGGGTCGCCCGCGTCGGGCTCCAGGCCCACGGTGCGCGCCACCGCGTCCTGTGCCTGGACCGTGCGCCCCGCGAGCAGCCGGACGAAGCGATCGCCGTCGTGGGGAAGGACCGGTGAGGCGTATCGGCGTGCGGTCAGCACTTCCTCGTCGGGGCCGGCCGGCACACCGGGCAGCACCGCGCCGGCGCCGAGGAGCTGCCGCTCGTCGGCGGGCCGGGGCGGCGTGGCGGCCGGCGCCTGCGGTGCGCCCTCGGCGGCGTACCGGGCGCAGGCGACGAGGAAGGACTGGTAGTCGTCGGCCCCGTCGGCAGGGTGGGAGGTCGCGGTGTCCGCCGGGGCGTCCCGCTCGTCGTAGAGGGCGGCCATCGCTCTGATGCCCTCGGACCAGACGGGCAGGGGCACGGCGTCGTACGTGCCGACTCCGTGTCCTTCGGGGCAGTCGGTGAACGAGAAGTTGCGCAGGTCGACCGATGACATGGGGCCCTGGTAGCGCAGGCCGGCCACCATCCGGTACACGCGGCCCAGGTGGCTGAAGCCGAAACCGGCCCGCTCGCCGTCGATGCGTCCGCCGTAGCGGGTCACCACGCGCTCGAAGTGGGCGCCGGAGGAGTAGGTGGTGGTGTGGAAGGCGGTGATCCCGTGCGGGGCACCCCAGGTGCCGGGGGCCGGGGAGCAGTCCGGGCGGGCGTACACCGCGCGGTGCAGCTGTTCGACGCCCTGTTCCGCGCCCAGCCGGTCCAGCAGGTCCCGCCATGCGGCGAGCAGTCCCCTGCCGCGCGGGTCGAGGAGCACCGGGTGCGGGATCACGACGACCTCGTCGTCCAGCTCGTGGGCGCCGTCCAGTCCCGTGACCAGCAGTGCGCCGTCCTCGCCCGGCGCGACACCGGTGAGGATTCCGGCGCGCCGCACGTCGGGCGCTCCCGGCTCGCCGGCCGGCTCGCCGTCTCCTGCGCCGGACGGTGCGATCACCGTGTACCGCAGGGCCTGCCGCCAGCAGGGGTCGGGCCATACGTGCCGTATCAGCGCGGCCGGCAGCGGCAGGGTCGCCGTCATCCAGGACTCGACGGTCTCCACCGCCTGGGCGGCGTGGTCGCCGATCCAGCCGGCGAGCGCGGTCAGTTGGCGCACCAGCGGCTCGTTCTTGAGCGCGGCGGGCAGCTTCTTCAGCTCGCGCCCGGCGGCGGTGCGGCAGCGGAGCACCGGCTTGGGGCCCGTCCAGGGATCGAGCGCCAGCTCGTAGCCGTCGACGGCCTGCCAGGTGATGGTGGGACTCATGGTGCGCTCCCCCGGTCGTGCGTGCTCTCCGCGGCTCGCGCACGCGCCGCGGTCCCCGCGGCTGTTCAGCGGGTGATCACAACCTACTCGCAGCCACTGACAGTGATCGGTCCGCCTTCGGGGACGGTGCCTCCTCCGCGCGTACGGACGGGGCGCCAGGGGCTCCTCAGGGGGCGGCCGTCAGTCGAAGAGGGCGACGACTCCGTTCACCCAGGCCGCGAGGAACGCGAGCACCCCCACCAGGCAGCCGGCGCCCGCCAGCACTCCGCCCAGCGTCCACGGCTCGGAGGGCGCCTCGCCCTGCCGCTCCGGCTCCTCGTAGGCGGCGGGGTCGTCCCAGGCTACGGAACGCCCCAACTCCTGCGCGCGGGCGGTCCGCACCGCGGCCAGCTGTGCCCGCGCGAAGGCGGTGGGCGCCTCGTCCTCCGGGCCGCGCCAGGCGAGGGCCCTCATCCGCTGACCGGGGGACGTGTACCGCGCTTCGAAGGCCGCGGTCTCGTCGGCGTCCCGCTCCTCGTCCAGGTAGGTCCAGCGTCCGGCCTCGGCGGCGTCGTCGTAGAGCCGGTACACCTCGGCCAGACGGCGGCGGATAGTCAGGTCGTGCGGGAAGGACGAGACGAGGCCGCGCAGGCGCTGGCGCGCGAGGGGGACCCGGCCGGCCGCCAGGTCCGCGTCGATGCGTGCGAGGGTCTCGTTCAGGGGCATGGAGGCATGATCGGTCACCGTGCTGTCGGGCGTCGACCCGGTTTCCTCGCGCAGGCGCAGTGCTCTTGGTGTCGGCGGGCGACCGCGGTGCGGGTTTCCGTACGCGGGGCGGCCGTCCCGGAGCCGCCATGAGCGGCGACCGTCCGACCGGCTACAGTCCCCTGGTCCTCAACTCAAGATCACGAGATCAGCCGCCACCACGGGGGTTCGTTCCGCATGCGTCCCAGAAGCAGACTCTCCGCCCGGCTCGGCGGCAGCCTCGCCGCGTCCGCACTGTCGCTGGCTCTCGCCCTGGCCGGGCTCGTGGGCACCGCAGCGCCCGCCCGCGCGCAACTGGCGGAGCCCTTCGACTACCAGGTGACCTCGACCGCGGGACCGTACCGCGACATCCCCGGGACGGAGGTGACGTTCACCGCGGCGGCCGGGGAGCGCTCGTACCTGTGGTCGCGCAACCTGGTCCTGTCGAACGTCACTGCGCTCGCGGACGGCGACTGGCTCGGCACCACCCTCTCCATCCGCTGCGCGTACGCCGGCGGCACCCCGGAGACGGCCCCGCTGCCCGCCGGCGTGGAGGCGGGCGCGTACTGGGCGGCCAACTTCCTGCCGGGCGAGACCTCGCAGTCCCCCGTCGTGCGGTGGGTGTTCATCGCTCCCGAGGAGGGCACGTACACCTGCCGCCTGTCGGTGACCAGCTACTCCAGCATCGTCGCGTCCGGGCGCCAGGTGACCATGCGGATCGGCGCCGGCGCGGAACTCGGCCGGGCCGTCTACCCGTACGCGGCCCGCTGGACGCTGCTGCAGGAGAGCGAGCGGGTGGTGGGTGCGGGCAGCACCGCGACGACCCTCGGGTACACGGTCACGCCGACCGGCGCCGACCGCATCGCCGTCGTGCAGGACGCCAACCTGACCACGTGCAAGGCCAACTCGCCGTACGCCAGCTGCTCGGGCGGCACGACCGCGTACGACGGCAGCCAGGTCCAGACCTGGATCGAGGCGCAGCCGCAGAACCCGGACGGCACCCGGTGCGGCGCCCCGAGGACGAGCACGGTCCAGACCTGGCGCGTCTCCAACTCCCGGCACCACCAGGCGGCGGTCAACACGCTCTACCTCACCACCGCCGACCTGGGCGGCTGTTCCCAGATCCGCGTGTCGCTGAAGGCCAAGCACACCTGGGGCAACCCGGTGCTGATCCACGCGGGCCATGTGCCCGGGCCCCTCGCCCGCACGCACGGGCTGGCCTTCACCTACTGAGCGGGCCGGGAGGTCCGGCGGCCCGGGGTGGTCGGGCCGGGCGCGCCGGGAGGGGCAGGCGGCCCCCGCGGGCCTTCTCCCGGGCCGCCTGCCCCGCTCCCCTACTTCCGTTCCGCCACGTTCCGGGCCTGCTGGGCGATGTTCTCCAGGACGGCTTTCGGGTCGGCGGAGGGAGCGACGGCCTTGCCGATGTTCCGCTTGATGGTGTTGCTGACCTGGAGCCAGGACGGTTCGTTCACCGGGTAGAGCTGGGCGGTGCGCAGGGCGGTCAGGAACTGTTCGACGCTGGGGTCGGCCGCCGCGTCCTGGGAGATCTGGGTCGCGGTGACGGTCGAGGGCAGGAGGTGGTAGCGCTCGGCGAAGTCGCCGAGGTTCTTGTCCTCGTAGAGGAATTCCAGGAAGGCGCCGACCGGTGCGCGGTTGCCGTCGCGCTTGAAGGCCATCATCCAGTCGGCGACCCCCGCCGACAGCGGGGCCTCGTCGTCCTCCAGCCTGTCGGACACCGGCATGCTGAGGGTTCCCACCTTCATGCCCTTCGCCCGGGCCTTGTGGAGGAGCGAGGGGTAACCGTTGACCATGCCGACCTGGCCGCGCAGGAAGGCGTCGAAGGCGTCCTGCCGATTCAGCTGGGCCGGCGGTATCGGGCCGGTCAGGGACGGTGCGACCAGGTTGTCCTTGATCCAGCGGAACGTCTCCGTGTTCCGCTCGGAGGCGATGTCGTAGAGGCCGCTGTCGTCGGTGTATCCGCCGCCGTTGCTCAGTTGCCAGATGAGCGCTTCGGCGTGCGCCTCCTCGGGGCCGAGCGGCAGGGCGTACGGATAGAGCACGCCCTCCCGCTTCAGCTCCTCGGCCGCTTCCTTCAGGTCCGTCCAGGTCTTCGGCGGCCGGGCTCCGGCCTTGTCGAACAGGTCCTTGTTGTAGAAGAGGAGACGGCTGCTGGCCACGAAGGGCAGGCCGTAGAGCGTGTTGTCGACCGATCCCGCTTCACTCAGCGGGGGGAGGAAATTGGCCTCCGCCTTGATGGACAGGAGTTCCCCTGCGGAATACAGGCGGCCCTGTGCGGCGAAATCGGAGTACGCGCCCATCAGCGCCATGTCCGGAGGGTTGTTCTCGCCGACCATGCGGGTGACCTCGCGGTCGACATCGGCCCACGGGTAGAGCGTCACCTCGACCTTGGTACCGGGATGGGCCGCGGTGAAGGCGGTGGTCACCTTGTCCCAGTACGCCTTGGAGCTGGTCGCCGGGCTGTCGCCGTACTCGGCGGCCACCAGACGCAGCGTGGTCGCGTCGTCGTCGGACGAGCCGCAGGCGGTGACGAGGGAGCCCAGGAGAGCGAGTGCGGCCACGGAGGCGGACGCGCCGAAGAGACTTGGTCGCACGGATCTTTTTCCTCTTGGTCTTTACTGGCAGTGCGTCCGGAATTCTCTCCTGGCAGAGCGTGAATTGCGCCATCGGCGGGCAGGTTGTGGGCTTTGCTCCAACGGCGCCGCGGGTGAATGGTGTTTTCCGCTCAAGCGGGGCCGTCTCCCACACGCGTAGAGCCGTCCTCCGTGGGCGGATCCCCGAATCGGCGGGGCGTGGACGTCGGCGAGGAAGGGCGACGGTCCGTCCGACGCGGCCGGCTACGTGCCGTTCGGCGGGGCGTGACTACGGTTCCTCCGGCGGGGCGTGACTACGGTTCTTCCGGCGCGGCGGACGGGGGCGGCGGAAAGCAGACCGTGACGTCCTTGCCGCGGGGGCAGCGGTGGGTCTGCCATGCGTCGGCGAGGGCGTCGATGAGCAGCAGCCCGCGCCCCCCGGTGGCCCCTTCATCGGCTTCGCGGGGTGCGGGCACCTCGGGCGAGTCGTCGTGCACGGTCACGTGCAGGCATTCCTCGTCCCAGGTGAGGATGAGCTGGGCGTCGCTGCGGGCGTGGATGTGGGCGTTGGTGACCAGCTCGGACACGGTGAGCACGACGGAGTCCAGCAGATCCGGTGCGGTCCGGTCCCAGCCGAGCCTCGTGAGGTGTTCGCGCGTCCAGTCCCTGGCCGTCTTCACGCCCCTGCTGACGGGCAGCGAACGGGCCCATCCGACAGCTCTCAGTGCGGGATCCTGCGGCATCGTCTCTCCTTCGGCCGACCGTGCTGCTCGTCTCCGTCTGCCCGGGAAGCCGCCGAAGCAACGTGTACCGCCGAAGACGGTGGAGGGGCGGCGCCGTGACCGGCGCCGCCCCTCGCCGTCGAGGCCGGGATCAGAACACGCTGACGCCGTACGCGCTCAGGGCCTCGGTGACGGGCTGGAAGAACGTGGTGCCCCCGCTGGAGCAGTTGCCGCTGCCGCCGGAGGTGAGTCCGAGCGCCGTCGTGCCGGAGAAGAGGGCGCCGCCGCTGTCGCCCGGCTCGGCGCAGACGTTGGTCTGGATGAGGCCGTAGACCACGTCGCCGTTGCCGTAGTTGACGGTGGCGTTCAGGCCGGTCACCGTGCCGCTGCGCAGGCCCGTGGTGCTGCCGCTGCGCTGGACGGACTGTCCGACGTAGGCGTTGCCGGCACCGGTGATGTCGCGGTAGCTGCCGTTGTAGAGGTAGACGCGCCCGTCGGCGGCGGAGGCGTTGGAGTGGCGGATGATGCCGTAGTCGTTCGTGGGGAAGCTGGACCCGGTACGGGTGCCGAGCACCGTGGTGTTGGCGGAGTTGGTGTACCAGGTGCTGGCGATGTTCGTGCAGTGCCCGGCGGTGAGGGCGTAGTACGTGCTGCCGCTGCGGACGTTGAACCCGAGCGAGCAGCGGCCGCCGCCGGTGTAGATGGCCTGGCCGCCGGCGATGAGCTTGTTGATCCGGCCCTGGGTCCGCTCGATCTTCAGGCTCTTGGCGTGGGCGCCCGCGGAGCGCCGCAGGGTCGCGACCTCGGCCTCGGAGACGGTCGAGTCGACGGTGACGACGACCTTGCCGGTGGCCGGGTCGGTGTACCAGGCGGAGCCGGGGACGTCGGCGGCGAGGACGGCCTCGCTGGCGGCGGAGAGCTCGGAGGCGGTGGCACGGAAGGTGTCGGCCGGCTGCGCCGAGGAGGTGGGGGCGGCGAGCACCGAGGCGGCGACGAGGGCACCGACGACGGCGCCGAGGCGGCCGGCGCGGAAGGGCTTGCCGGTGCGGAACGCTTGCTTCACTGCATTCTCCAGTGGGGGTGGGGGAGGCCGCTGGGTGGGCGGCCTTGGCTGTGAAGTGCTGGGGCACACGGCGAGGTAACGCCATGCACCTGTCAATCGCGATCGAGAGGAATCCTCGGCTCCGTGAGCACGCTCCCACAAGGTGTCCTTTCGGCCGCTCGTCGCGCCTCTCCTCGCACCGCGCCCGGGACGGTGCGCCTCGCCGTGACCGCCACCGGAAGGCCGCCCCGACTGAAAGCACGTCAGAAAATCACTGGAAGTGATTGCGATCGGAATCCCTCCGGCCGTTGCGTCCCGGCGCGCACGACACCGTACGGATCGGGCCGCACGCCCGTGAGGGCACGCGGCAGGGAGGGACGAAAAGCGGAAGGCGCTGTTCCAGGCGCTCTTGACTCCACGGTGCGGCCCGGTCTCCGAAGTCGACGGAGGGGCCGGAGGGGGCCGGTGTGCCCGGCCCGTGACGCTCGATGCTCACGCAACGGGAAGGGCTTTCCTCCCCACGCGACACGTGCGCCCCTCCGCCGTTTCCCCCGCCACACGGTGAACGGCCGCGGGCCGGCCAAAGATGAGCGACCGCGTTCGCTCGCGACCGGCTCCCGTACGGTAATCGCCGAAATTCGGCATTCGGCGGGGTCCGCCACTGGCTGAATCGGATCGGCGGCGCTGCGGGAGCGGGAGGGAGGGCCCGGTCGGCACCGGTGGCGCGCCGAACCGGCCGTCCCTCCGCTCCCCGGCGTCTCAGCTCACTTCGGTAGCTCCAGGTCTCTTCGGTACCTTCAGGCTAATTCGGGTCCGTCAGACCGATTCGGGTCCGTCAGACTGATTCAGGTCCGTCAGACCGATTCAGGTCCGTCGGACCGATTCAGTTCCCTTCGGCCGATTCGGGTCCGTCGAGCCGATGCCCTTCCTTCAGCTCACGTGCGTTCCTTCAGCTCCTTCAGCAGCGCGGTGTACGCGACCGTGATCCCGGCCGCTTCCTCGGGGTCGGCGGTCGCCAGCTGGGCGCGGTCGGACAGCGCGGCCTCGTGGCCCGCCTTCCACTCGGCGATCCGCGCCGGGTCCGGGGCGGAGCTGTCGCGCTCCGCGGCCAGCCGTTCCTCGTACCACCGCACCACCGCCGCGACGGCCTCCTCAGCGGCGCGTTCCGCGCCGCTCTCCACACCCGACAGGCCGGGAATCTCGGCATCGGTCATCACGGGCCACCTCCTTCTCGTCATCGACCACGGACAGGCTTCCGGCATCCTTCGCTGCCTCCCGGATGCCCCGACGCCGGAGAGGTACCCCGCGCCGCGCACCCGCGAGGGCCCGGCGGCCCGGCCGCCGGGAATTCAACCCGTACGGCCGCCCTCACCGGACCGGGCGGAGCTACTCCTCCGCCTCGCCGATCCGCAGCAGCAGGGTGTCCCCGGAGCGCTCGCCCTCGCCGTCCTCGACGGTGTACGTGACCGGGACGACCTGGTCCAGGTGGGGGCTCACGAACGCGGGCGGGACCTCGAACTCCACGTGCTCCGCGGGGCGTCCGACCGATACGGCGTCCGTGTAGCCGACCGGCCGGCCCCGCCCGCCGGCCCAGAGCAGGGTGTACGTCTGCCCGGTCGTGACGCCGCCTTCCGGCGAGACGCGCACCGTGACCGAGCCGCCCAGCTGCGCGTCGGGCAGGTGCCCGTCCGGGGCCTGGACGACGTGGGGAGCCGGGAGCCGCATCCCGTCGGTCGTCCGCACCGACCGCGTCTCCCGCGCCGGCAACGTCTCCCGCGTCGACCGCGTCTTCTGCGCCGACCGTGTCTTCTGCGTCTGCGTCGTCTGGACCTGCCGAGTCGTCCGCACGGAGCCTCCCGGATTCTGGCGAGGAGCCGGCCCCCTCTGCCCGTCGAGCCCGGCCACCGCGACTCGGGGGTTGTCGCGGTGGCCGGGCTCGACGGTCGCATGCCCCGTGCCGGCGCATGCACACCGGACCGACGAGGTGGGGAGCTCCGCGCAGATCAGGTGGCCGCCCGCCCCTCCTCGCGGGTCCCCGGGACTCGGGCCGACCGCCTCCGCGTGGGAGCAGCGAGGTGGTGCTCCG
This sequence comes from Streptomyces roseoviridis, assembly GCF_039535235.1. Taxonomy (NCBI): domain Bacteria; kingdom Bacillati; phylum Actinomycetota; class Actinomycetes; order Kitasatosporales; family Streptomycetaceae; genus Streptomyces; species Streptomyces roseoviridis. The sequence goes on along the minus strand of NZ_BAAAWU010000001.1, from coordinate 7,323,274 downwards.
CGGCCGACTGGGCGTGCCTCGCGGGCAGTTGGGTGTGCGCGTCCGGGCCGCAGGCCCCGGGCGCAGAGCCGGGTCCGGCCGAACGGCCCGAGTTTCAGGACCGTGTTCGCGGCTAGGCGGGAGGTCGGACACGAGGGAGGGGTGCGGATGACAGCCGTCGGCGGCGAGGGCGGAGGAGCCGGGCGGGAGGGCCGGGTGCGGGTCGGTCGGGATCTGGTGCTCGTGGTCGGACTCGCCGGGGCGGTCGTCGGCGGGGTGGCGCTGCTGCTCAAGACCGCCCAAGCGACCGGGGCCCGGGCGCCGGTGATGCCCGTCCTGCTTCTCGTCGTCCTCGGACTGGGAGTCCTGATGGCCCGCTGGAGCATCGCGCCCACCCGTCGCCGGTTGCGCCCGCGCGCCGGTGCCGTGCGCCGGAGGCGCAATCCGGCTCCGGCCGCCGAGGCGCCGTCCGTCGACGGGGAGGCGCTGGACCACACGGCCGTCGACCCCGAGGGGTTCGAGCACAGCGTCGCGGCGCTGTGCGCCCGGGACGGCTGCACGGTGGTGGAGGTGGTGGGCGGCGCGGGCGATCTCGGTGCCGACGTGGTGGCGACCACCGCCGACGGTCGCCGGGTCGTGCTCCAGTGCAAGCAGTACACGGGTGACCACCGCGTCGGTTCGCCGGACCTCCAGCGCTTCGGCGGCACGTGCTTCACGGTGCACGAGGCGGATGTGGCCGTTCTGGTGACGACCGGATCCTTCACCGAGCCGGCCCTCGAATACGCCGCCGCCTGCGGCATCCTCTGCGTCGACGGTGCCGCGCTCGCCGCATGGACGGAAGCGGGGGCTCCCGCGCCGTGGGACGCCCCCGGAAGCGGCCCGGCGCCCGAGCTGGGCCCGGCCGAGGCCGCCCTGCCCGAGGCCCAGGCCCCTGCCCGGGCCGGCGAATGACGCCGGGCCACGGGGAGCCGCGGGCGGCCAGGAGGGTCAGAAGGCGTAGCGCACCCGCAGCCAGGGCGTACGGGCCTCGATCATGCGGGACAGCGCGTCCACGGCCTCGCGCTTGACGGTGTTGCGGTAGCGCACGTTCAGGGCGCCGTTCTCCGACCGTTTGGGCTGCTGGAGGTCCGGCTGCCACAGGACGTCCTCGGCGCGGGGGTGCCAGCCCAGGTTGACGCCGTGCAGGTCCTCGTTGTGGGTGAGCATGATGATCTCCGCCGCCGCCTGCTCCTTCACCCGGCGCGGGAGGACGTCGTCCAACAGGTGCAGCAGCTCGTCCCAGCCCTCGCGCCACCCCGGGCGGATCACCACCGGTGAGAGGTTGAAGTGCACCTCGTATCCGGCGTCCAGGAAGTCGGCGGCGGCCGCGACGCGGGCGGGCACGGGGCTGGTGCGGATGTCGAGGAGACGGGAGTCGTCCGGCGGCATGAGGGAGAAACGGATCCGGGTGCGGCCCTGCGGATCGAGCCGCAGCAGATCGGGGTTGACCAGTTTCGTCGCGAAGGACGCCTTGGCCGTGGGCCAGCGGCGGAAGGCCCGTACGAGATCGGCGGTGTTGTCGCTGATCAGGTCGTCCACCGAGCAGTCGCCGTTCTCGCCGATGTCGTAGACCCAGGCGTGCTCGTCGCACTGGTTGGGGTCCTTCTTGGGACCCGCGGCGGCGATGTGCCGGCCGAGGGCGCCGAGGACGCGGTCGACGTTGGTGAAGACGGTGATGGGGTTGGCGAACCCCTTGCGGCGCGGGACGTAGCAGTACGCGCAGGCCATGGCGCATCCGTTGGAGAGACCGGGGGCGATCCAGTCGGCGGAGCGGCCGTTGGGACGGACGGTGAGGGAGGTGCGTTCGCCCAGGACCAGGGTCTCGCTCTTGATCCTGACCCAGCGTTCGACGTTCCCCTCGTTGCCGTGCAGGTGCGGGATGCGCCAGTGGGAGTCCGTCTCGACGAGCCGGGCGTCGGGGAAGCGGGCGAGGATCTGGCGGCCCCGCCACGACGCGGCGGCGCCCGGTTCCGCGTGGATCTCCGTGACCCGCAGCAGCCTGCGCGCCTCCGGTCCGTCCCGGAACGGCCGCGCTTCGCCCGGCTCGGCGGGCATGGCGGCGGCCACGAGGTCGGCCATGCCGAAGAGGCCCTCCGGTTCCCCGGCCGGCTCCTGGGGACGCCGTCCCATGTCCACTCCGCTCCCCTTCGCCGCCGCTCCGTGCCCGTCGCCGGTTCCTGACGGTCGGCCCGTGGCCCGTGGCCCGTGCCTGCCTGTTCCTGTGCCCGCACCCGTGCCTGTGGCCGCGGCCAGTGCCCGTGGCCGGGTCCCGCCCGTCACCGACAGCTTTGTCCCAGTCTACGAAGGTCGGGTCCTCATCCCGCCGGGCCGTTGCCCGGGCCGTCGCCCGGACCGCTGCTCGGGCCGCTGCTCGGGGCACCGCCCCGGTCGGACGCCGGCCACACGTAGGGGAGGTCGTCGGGCACGTCGGGGAAGACGGGCCGGTAGTAGTCCGGGTCCTTGCGCACCAGCGCGGACCGGTGGCTGCGGTGGAAGGCGGGGTCGCCGAGCCAGGGAGGCAGCTCGCCCGCCGCAGCGAGGCCGCTCTGGAGGCGGACCTCGCCCGAGGGCCGCCAGGCGCGGTAGTCGTGCAGCAAGGTGACGGAACAGGTGTCGGCGCGGCCCTCGGCGGTCCACACGGCGCAGACGTCCAGCCCGTAGCGCACCAGGGCCTCCTCGTAGCCGGCCCACATCCGCACCGCGGGGTGCCGGCGCCACCCGTACGTCGGCACCGTCAGGCCCCGGAACACCTGAAGCGCCTCGACGCGCTGCTTGCCGAGCCGCCTGGGGTCCAGGACGGCCGCCGACTCGGAGAAGGTCATGTACGGGAGAAACGTCTGCATGAGCGCCGAGCCCCCACGGTGTTTTGTCCGCTCACCGGATGTCGCCGGGGCGGGAGAGGTGGTCGGGATGCCCGTGAGTGCGCCGCTCCTCCTTGAGCCGGGCCTCGTACAGGTGGTCCTTCCCGTCGGCGAGGTGGTCGGTCGCCTGGCGCGAGAGGGACTTGAACGGCTCGTAGTAGGTCCGGTCGTAGGACTCGACGATCTGGAACGTCCAGTGGCCGGGGATGACGTTGCGCCCCACGATCTCCGTCTGCACGCGGTCCGCCCAGTCGTCGTGCCCGGCCTCCCTCAGGAGGCGTACGGCGCGGTCCAGCTCGAAGTCCGCCGTGCCCGTCAGCTGGTGGAAGCCGTAGAGGGCGCCGCGTGCCCGCTCGACGGTCTCCAGGGCCTTGGACAGGGAGCCGAGCGCCTCGACGGTGGCGTCGCTGACGCCCGGGGGGCAGCGGTGGGCGGCGTCCGGGCCGCCCGGCCGGCGGGCGACACCGTCGGGCCCGGACCCGTCACTGACCGCGTGGGACATCTTTCCTCCAGGGGCTCGGGCAGACGGACCGCTCTTCGACCACCGCTCTTGCACCACCGCTCTTGCACCACCGCTCTTGCACCACCGCCGTGCGACCGCCTTCCTCCCACGGCGGCCTCCGCCGGCGCTCTCCCCTCCTTTCTGCCATCCGGCCGCTCGGCACGCACCCGGAGGGCCGGCCGGGGCGGGCGCGGAGGTCACCCCTTCGGGTGCCGGACGGGACGAGCGACCGGACGAGCGGACCGTACGGGCGGACCGGAGCAGGCCGGACGAACAGGCCGGACGGGCGGGCCGGCGCGGGGGGCCGGCGCGGCGGGCTCAGCGCAGGCGGCGGAGGCGCAGCACGAGGTCGTCGGTGTGGTGGGCGCCGGCTCCGCCGCCCGGTGCCACGCGGGGCCGCTGTTCGTCGGCCTCCACTTCCCAGTCGTCGTCCAGGAGCGCGGTGACCGTGGCGGGCCAGACGTAGTCGGCCGGGTCGAAGCCGCTGTCGTGGCGCTGGTGGGTGTCCATGCCCGCGTGGTGCACGAGGAGCAGGACACCGCCGGGTGCGACGGCGTCGAGGAGTGCTCGCTCGGCCGCGGCGTCGGGGGTGCGCAGCAGGGCCGGGTACTGGGCGGACACCAGGTCGAAGGAGGCGGGCGGGAGCGGCGCGTCGGTCAGCGCGGCGTGGATCCAGCGGACGGTGACGCCGGCGTCGCGGGCGTGCCCGGCCGCCCGTTCCAGCGCCACGCCGGAGACGTCGAGGGCGGTGACGTCCCAGCCGCCGCGGGCGAGCCAGATGGCGTCCGCGCCCTCGCCGCAGCCGACGTCGAGCACCCGTCCGGGCGTGAGGCCGGCCGCCCCGGCGGCTCCGGTCACCTCCGCCACGAGCGCGCCGTTGGGACGGCCGCTCCACAGCTGCGGGCGGTCGGCGTAACGGCTGTCCCACTCGGCCCGCACCGCGGGATCACCCGCGTATCCCGCCGCGTGTCCGTCCGTCGGTACGGAGGTGCCGGCCCCGGGCCCGTCTGAAGCGTGTCTGTCGTTCACCGCCCCACTGTCCGCCGCGCCCGGCCCGCCCCGCCAGGCGTCTTGCCGAACCGGCAAACGGGCGCGCCCCCGGCGCCGCCCCGGCACGACGGAGCGGCCACGGAGCGGCCACGCATGACGACCACAGGCGGCCCGCGGGCCGGGTTCCGTACCCTGGCGGCATGCGCATGCGCCCCACTCTGCACTGGACGCCTCCCGAGGACCTGCCGCCGGGCACCACGGACCTCGGGCCGGTCGCCGACGCGCTCGGCGGCGGCGGTGTGCTGGTCCTCAGCGGGGCGGGGATCTCGACGGAGTCGGGCATCCCCGATTACCGGGGCGACGGCGGCAGTCTCAGCCGGCACACCCCGATGACGTACCAGGACTTCACCGGAAGCCCGCAGGCCCGGCGCCGGTACTGGGCCCGCAGCCACCTCGGCTGGCGGACCTTCGGCCGCGCCCGGCCCAACGCCGGGCACCGGGCCGTGGCGGCGTTCGAGCGCCACGGTCTGCTCACGGGTGTGATCACGCAGAACGTCGACGGTCTGCACCAGGCCGCGGGCAGCGCGAACGTCGTGGAGCTGCACGGCAGCCTGGGCCGGGTCGTGTGTCTGTCCTGCGGTGCCTTCTCCGCGCGTCGCGAGCTCGCCCAGCGGCTGGAGGAGGCGAATCCGGGCTTCCGGCCGGTGTCCGCCGCGCTCAACCCGGACGGCGACGCCGACCTCACCGACGAACAGGTCGGGGACTTCCACGTGGTGCCCTGCCTGGTCTGCGGCGGCGTCCTCAAGCCGGACGTGGTCTTCTTCGGCGAGGCCGTTCCGCCGCCGCGGGTGGAGCGGTGCCGCGAGCTGATCGACGCAGCGGCCTCGCTGCTGGTCCTCGGATCCTCGCTGACCGTGATGTCGGGGCTGCGGTTCGTCCGCCAGGCGGCCCAGGCCGGCACACCGGTCCTCATCGTCAACCGCGACGCGACCCGGGGCGACCGTCACGCCCTCACCCGGGTCGCCCTCCCTCTCGGTTCGGCCCTCACCGCCGTGGCCGACCGGCTGGGCATCCCGCTCGACGGGCCCTGCGCGACCTGACCGGGCTGTCCCGTCCTCTCGCGTCGCGGGGCGCACCCGCCCCCTCTGGGTGATCCGCGTCACATGCCGTCACAAGCGGCCGCGTCCCGGTGTCCTGTGACCGAGCCGCTCCGAGACGACTCGGGGCGGACGCCGAAGGCGATGAAGACGACGAAGGAGAGCACACCATGAGCCGGACGACGACGAGCAGCCCGCGCACCGCCTCGTTCCTGAAGGTCACCCTCGCGCTGCAGACCCTCTGCCTCTTCTTCCAGGCGTCCACCGCCGGAGCGCTGCTGACCTCGTCCCGCGGTTACCTCCTCCACGACATCGGCTCGTGGGTCATGTACTCCGCCGCCCTGCTGTATCTGCTGGCCACGGTCCTGGCGTGGCGTCCGGGCGGCGGATCCGTCCGGCCCGTGCTGTACGCCGTCGGCTTCCTCGCCCTCGCCTCGGCCCAGGTCGCGCTGGGCGTGGCCCATGTGGCCTCGCTCCATGTCCCGCTGGGCGTGGTGCTGTTCACGCTCAGCACCCTGGCTCTGGTCCGGGCGCTCGCCCCGCACGTACGGCCCCGGCGTTCGGCCGCCGGCGCGTAGTCGTCAGCTCGCCGCCCGCGCCGGGAGGCCGACGGCGGCAGGGGGCACCGGCGCGCGGCGGGGAAGCAGCAGCGGGGTCGCCAGGAGCAGGACGCCGGCGAGGCCGATGGCGGTGTGCGGGCCGAGCAGGCCGCCCAGCAGACCCCAGGTGGCGGTCAGCAGCGCGGTCGCGGCCTTGGCCGTCACCGCCCAGGCCGTCAGGGTGCGGGCGACCCGGTCGGGTGGAGTGTGCCGGAGGCGGAACGTGGCGTGGACGGGGTTGAACACCCCGCAGCAGAAGACGAGCCCCCACTCGACTCCGATCACCAGGAGCAGCCCGCCGGTGCCGGGGCCGAGGAAGACCAGGCCGAGGGGCCAGACCGCGCGCAGTGCCCCGGCCACGACGAGGACCCGGTGCTGCCCGAACCGGGTGACGAGCGGCCGTGCCAGCCGCGCGCCGAGCAGTCCGCCGATCGCCGGTACGGCGAAGGCGAGGCCGTACTCCCACGGTGCGAACCCGAGGCGGCCCAGCATCAGGACGGCCAGGAGCGGCTGGGTCGCCATCACCAGGGCGTTGAAGACGGTGGTGTTGAGGAACAGCGGACGCAGGGTCGTGTCGGCGAGGAGGTGGCGCCAGCCCTCGGTCAGGTCCCCGGCGCGCATGCGCGGCCGTCCGCGGCGAGCGGCCTTTCGGCAGACCGTCCCCCGGCGCCCGGCCCCCCGGCGCTCCGCCTCGTGGCGGACAGGGCACTCGGCACACACCGAGCGCTCGGGGCACTCGGCGCACTCGGGGCGCTCGGGACACTCGGGGCGCTGAGGGGTCTCAGGCCACTCGGGGCGGTGCCGGCGTCGGCCCATCGCCCGGATCCCGAGTGCGGAGAGGAGACAGCTGACGGCGTCGGCAAGGACCGTCGCCACCGGACCGAGGAGCCCGATCGCCGCGCCCCCCGCCGGGGGGCCGACGATCGTCATGGCCCAGGACGTCGCCTCGAACCGCGCGTGGGCGACGAGCAGGTCCTCGGGCGGGAGCAGCGTCTTCAGGTACGCGCCGGAGGCGGCACGGAAGGTGATGTCCGCCGCGGCGACCACGATGGACACCAGCAGGAGCTGGAGGAAGCCGAGCACGCCGAGCGCGAACGCGGCCGGGACGCTCAGCAGGGCCGCGCACCGCGCCAGGTCCGTCGCGATCATCACCGGCCGCTTGCGGCGGAACTCGGTCCACGGACCGAGCGGCACGGCGACGGCGGCACCCACGGCAGCCCCGGCGGCCGAGAGCGCGGCGACCTCGGCCGGACCGGCGTGCAGCACCTGGACGGCGATCAGCGGGAACGCGCCGAAGGCGAGCCAGGTGCCCAGCGCACTGGTGCCGTACGCCGCCCAGAGCCACCCGAACCGCCGCCCCAGGCTGTGCCCGCCGCCCATGCCCACACCCCTCCCGCACAACCGATCCGCGACGGGAAGCATCAAAGCGAGCGCGACGCCCGGAGATCAAACAACCATGAGGTCCCCATGCCACAACCCTCAGTTGTGCCGCTAGTTGTGGCGCTAGGGTCTCGCCATGGATCTCGACGCCGTCCGCACCTTCGTCGCCGTCGCCGACGGGGGCCGTTTCCATGAGGCCGCCGCCGAACTGGCGGTCACCCAGCAGGCCGTCTCCAAGCGCATCGCCGCGCTGGAGCGCCACCTCGGCGTGCGGCTGTTCACCCGTACCGCGCGCGGCTCCGAGCTGACCATCGACGGGCAGGCCTTCCTCCCCCACGCGCGCGAGCTGCTGCGCCTCGCCGAGCGCGCGGTCGCCTCCGTGCGTCCCGGCCGCCGTCCGCTGCGCGTCGACGTGATCGCCTCGCGCGGGGCGGCGTCGGGCCTGATGCGGGGCTTCCACCCTGCGCACCCGGAGACCGATCTGGACGTGGTGTGGCTGTTCGACATCGAGACCGCGGTCGCCGCCCTGCGATCCGGTGAGATCGACGCCTCGTTCCGCGCGGTGGCCGCGCCCGGCCGGCCGCTCCCCGATGACATCGAGTCCGTCCGGGTGCTCGACGAACCGCTCCAGCTCCTCACCGGCCCCGCGCACGCGCTTGCGGGTGCCCGGTCGGTGCCCCTCGCCCGGCTCGCCGGGCACCGGATCTGGATGCCCGGCATCGTTCCCGGTACGGAGTGGGCCGCCTACTACGACGACCTGGTGGCGGAGTTCGGGCTCACCATCGAGGCGACCGGCCCCAACTTCGGATCCGACGCGCTGCTCGACACCGTCGCGGACACGCCGGCCCTGGCCACCTTCATGGGCGAGCACACCCGCCTGGTCTGGCCGGCCGGCCACGGTCTGCGGCGCATCCCCGTGACCGACCCGACGCCCGTCTATCCGCACTCACTGCTCTGGCACCGCGACAACCCGCACCCGGCACTGGCCGCCCTCCGCGCCCACCTCGCCGCCACGGCGCCGTCCGGTGTCGGCGCCGCCGGCACGTGGACGCCGGGCTGGGCGAACGGGCACTGACCACGGCCGGGGCCCCTCCGGGCCCGGTCGTCGTGAGCCGGCGGCTCAGTCGCCCAGGTAAGGGCCCTGGACGACGTGGGTGCCGCCGTGCGAGGTGTACGGGCCGCCCTGCACGGTGGAGTCCCCGCCGTGCGTCGTGTACGGGCCGCCCTGCACGGTCGAGTCCCCGCCGCGCGAGGTGTACGGACCGCCCTGCACGGTGGAGTCCCCGCCATGCGAGGTGTACGGACCGCCCTGGGCGGTTGAGTCCCCGCCGTGCGTCGCGTACGGGCCGCCGTGCACCGTCCAGGTGTCGCCGTGCGTCGCGTACGGGCCGCCCTCGGCCACGGACGCGCTGCCGGCGTGCGCGGCGCCCGTCGTCGCCAGGGCGAGGCAGACGGCCGCAAGGCCGGTGGTCGCGATGCGCTTCGAAGTCGTCATGCCACACTCCCGATCTTCACTCTTCCGGACACTGGTCGCGGACGAGTGTGGCCGACGCGCCTCGCGGGCCGGGCAGGGTTCGGGGACGTGGGCGTGTCGCGCAGCGGACACGGGCGGCGGACACGGGCGGCGGCCCCCGGCGCCGAGCGCCGGGGGCCGCCGCGCGGACGGCTCGGTCAGGACTCGTGACGGCGGCCCAGCGAGTCCTTGACCCCGCGGGCCTGCTCCTGCGTCTTGCCGGTCGCTTCCCGCGCCTTGCCCTTGATCTGCTCGGTCTTTCCTTCGGCCTGCATGCGCTCGTTGCCGGTCATCTTGCCGGCGGCTTCCTTCGCCTTGCCCTTGACCTGCTCCATCTTGCCCTTGGCCTTCTTAGCCATGGGGAACTCCTTTCGAGGAGAGCTTCGACGTCCACAAACTAGGCGAGACAGGGACGTTTCGCCCGTCGAGCGGAGACGGGTGAGCGCACGCAGCCGGGCGAGCCGGCCGGGACGCTCACAGACGGGGGCGACGGTGGCGAGCTCGGCGAGGAAGGCGGCCGCCGACCGGCGCACCCCACCACGGTGAGGCCCGTCGCCTGTTCGGGCGGCTCGCCTGTTCGGGCGGCGAGGGCCGGCCCCTTCGCGGGTCAGGGTGCGGAGGCGGGGGCGGAGAGCGCGGCGTCGACGGCGGCGTACGTCACGCCGTGGTCGGCCAGGGCCTCGGCGACGACTCCGCCCGTCGTGGTGAGCGCCAGGAGGATGTGCTCGTCGCCGATCTCGCGGTCCTTGCGGGCCAACATCACCCGGAGGGACTTCTCCAGGACGGTCTTGGCCTCCCGCGAGAAGGACCGGCGGCCGGGCCTCCGCCCGGCGTCCTTGCGGTCGGCGGCGAGCGCGCCGGTGCCGTGGGTCTCCTCGACCCGGGCCACGATCGCGCCGACGTCGATGCCGAGGTCCGCCAGGGCCTCCGCGTCGGCCCGGGAGAGTCCCGCCCGGCGGCGGGCGTCGGCCAGGGCGGCGGCCAGCGAGGGGCGGCGGCCGGGCGGGCAGAGCGTGCGCAGGGCCGCCGCGGCCCGGGTGTCGTCCTGGTCGAGCAGGGCCAGGAGCAGGTGCTCGCCGGTGACGACCGCCGCGCCGCCGCGCTCCGCGTGCGCGGCCGCTCCTTTCACCACGGAGCGTGCGGCTTTGGTGAACCGTTCGAACATCACTGCCTCCCGTACTTCTTGTGGACGGCCTGGCGGCTGACTCCCAGTTCGGTCGCGATCTCCTGCCACGACCATCCCTGGTTGCGCGCGCTGCACACCTGGACGGCTTCGAGTTGTTCCAGCAGTCGCCGCAGGGCCGAGACGGCCCGGAGTCCGACCCGGGGGTCGCGGTCGCCCGCCCGTGCGGCGAGATCGGTCGCATCGGTCATGTCGTCAACCTATGTTGACGACCACCTGTGCGTCAACCCTGGTTGACGAAGCTCCGCGATCCCACCACGCCCTCGTGCACCGCACACGGCCGACGCCAGGGGGCGGAGACCCGGCCGTCCGCCGGACCTCCGCCCCCTTGTGCGCCTCGCCGGTGGCGTCAGGGCGACTGCAACGCGAGCCGGACCGCGAAGCCGATCAGCAGGAGTCCGGTGACCTGTTCGATGCGGGCGCGGACGCGGGGGCGGCGCAGGACGCGGCCGAGGCGGTCGACGGTGATCACGTAGAGACTGAACCAGAGCAGGTAGAGCGCCGCGAACACCAGGGACAGGACCATGGCCCGGGGGAAGACGTGACCGTCGGGGGGCAGGAACTGCGGCAGGAAGGTCACGAAGAACAAGGCGACCTTCGGGTTGAGGGCGTTGGAGAGGAAGCCGTACCGCACGTATCGGCCGCCGGGCGCGCCCTGGTCGCCCGCCCCGGACTCCTCGGGCTTCTCCCGCAGGGTGCGGCGGGCGCCGCGCAGGGTCGCGATGCCCATCCACACCAGGTACACCGCGCCCACGACCTTGAGGACGGTGAACGCGGTCGCCGAGGCGAGCAGCACCGCCGAGATGCCGAGGACGGCCGCTCCCACGTGGACGACCAGGCCGAGGACGCCGCCCACCATGGTGAGCAGTCCGGCCCGGCGCCCGCCCGCCAGGGCGCTGCGGGTGATCAGTGCCTGGTCGGGGCCGGGGATCATGATGAGGACCAGGGAGGCGGCGGCGAAGGTCAGCACGGCGCGTGCCCCCCGCCGGCCCCGGCGTCCGCCCTTTCGGCCGGCGCCTGGCCCCTCCCCCCGCTCGTCCTCTCCCCCGGTCCTTCGCCCGGCCCTTCCTCCGGTCCCCGGCCCGTCGGCGCCTGCGCGGCCGCCGAGACGAGGGCCCCGGAGAGGGCCCGCAGGACGGGGGCCGGCCGGTCCCGCAGGTAGAAGTGGCCGCCGGGGAAGCGGCGTACCGTCACCTCCGCGTCCGTCAGCTCCCGCCAGGCGTCGAGCTGTTCGGCGCTGACCCGGTCCTCCGTGCCGCCGAGGACCGTGAGGGGGACCGACAGGGGTGGCCCCGGCCGGTGCGCGTAGGTCTCGAGGATCCGGTAGTCCGCGCGCAGGGCGCGGGCCGCCAGGACCACGATGTCGTCGTCGGCCAGGACCTCGGGCGGGATGCCGCCGTGCAGTTCGGAGACCGCTTCGAGGAGCTCGCGGTCGCCCAGGCGGTGCAGCTGCGAGGCGGCGCGGGGCAGGTGCGGGGCCGGGTAGCCGGAGACGACCAGGTACGCGGGCTGCGGACGGCCGGCCGCGCGCAGCGCGCGGGTGAACTCGTACGCGACGAGCGAGCCGAAGCTGTGTCCGAAGAACACGAAGGGCTGCCGGGCGGGGCGGACGCCGTCGAGGAGCGCGTCGACGAGGGCGTCCATCGACGTGACCACCGGCTCGCGGGTCCGCGAGCCGCGTCCGGGCAGCTGGACCGCCTGCGGCTCGCCCGACCTGAGGTCGCGGGCCCAGCGCAGGTACTCGGCGGCGGAGCCGCCCCCGTGAGGAAAGCAGTAGAGCAGGGGGGCGGCCGGCCGCGGCGCCCCGCCGAGGGTCCAGCGGGGCGGCGTCGGGGTGTTCACGGGACTCTCACACTCCCGCGGGCAGCGGTGCCGTCAGGTGCCGGCCGAGGGCGTCCGCCGTGAAGTGGTCGAACACGTCCCGGGGGCGTACGGGCAGGGCGAACTCCTCGGTGAGGCCGGCGCACAGGACGAGCGTCGTGGCCGAGTCGACGCCGAGCTCGTCGAGGGGTGTGCCGGGGTCGAGGTCCTGCGGCGGGACGTCGAGGATCTCGGCGAGGAAGCCGAGGACCCACGCTGTGATCGCGTCGGCGGACGGGCGGCTTTCCGGTGTGCCGGCGGACGTGCCGGCGGACGGTGCCGTCCGGCCGGTGTCGGCGTCGGTGTGCTGGGTCTGGTTCATCGCTTCTCCCCGGGCATGAGCTCGGACGGTCCGAGGAGCTGCTCGAGGTAGCCGTCGAGCGCCTCCACCGTCGTGTACTGGAGGACCGTGCCGACCGGCACGGTGACGTCGAACGCGGTCTGCAGGTGGGCGACGAGCCGCGCGGCGAGCAGCGAGTCGCCGCCCGCGTCGAGGAAGTCGTCGTCGAGGTCCACCCGGCTGAGGCCGAGGACCTCGCGCCAGATCTCGGCGAGCTTGCGCTGCCGGTCGGTGCGCGGCGGCTTGGCCGGCCTGCCGCGGGTCGCTCCGCGTGCCCCGGCCTTGGCGAGGGCGGCGCGGTCGACCTTGCCGGTGGCGTTCAGCGGCAGCTCCTCCAGGGCGAGGATCTGGGCGGGCACCATGTGCTTGGGGAGGCGTGCGGCCGCGAAGTCCCGCAGGGCGTCGGGGGCGAAGCGGCGGCGGGTGTCGGGGGCCTGGGCCACGATGACGTCGAAGCCGACGGAGGCGGGGCCGCCGCTGGTGGTGAGGACCTGGCTGCGCGCGAAGCCGGCGGCGGCGAGCTCGGCGGCCCACTGGTCGCGGTCGAGCAGGCAGTGGCGGGTGCGCAGTTCGGTGTCCTCGAAGTTGTCGAAGCCCTGCTGGAGGCCCATGACGAGGTCGAACCAGGGGTGGAAGGTGGTCTGCTCGACCATGAGCAGGATGCCGCCGGGGGCGGTCATGGAGCGCAGGTTGCGCAGGGTGGGGCGGATCCGTCGCATGTCGTGCAGCACGCTGGCGGCGACGAGGAGGTCCGCGGCCTGGTCGCCGAAGCCCTGGACGGCGGGCGGCAGGTCGAGGTCGAACAGGTCGTAACGGAGGGCGGGGTGGTCGGCGAAGACGGTCCCGGCGCGGTCGGTGAAGTAGCGCGAGATGTCGGTGAAGAGGTATTCGGTGCGGTCCTCGGGCAGCAGCGGCAGCAGGTGCCGGGTGAGCGAGCCGTAACCCGCGCCGACTTCCATGGCCTTGAGGGTGCGGTCGGCGGGCCAGCGGGCGGCGAGCGCGCGGACGGCTCCGGCGGCGGCCTCGTAGGTGGGGCCGAAGAGGCGGTCGTAGACGCCGGGGGTGCGGTCGGAGGCGTAGAGCTCGGCCGAGTGGACGCTCTGGGTGAGGACGTCGGCGAGTCCGTCGGCGAGGGTGAGCATCCAGGCGGTGACGTCCTCGTCGATGCCGAGGACGTCCCCGAGGGTCTCGCGGGCGCGGCTCTTCAGTTCCGCGGGCAGGGCGGCCGGCAGCGCGCGGGCGACGACGGTCGTCCCTCCCGGCCCCTTCGCGAGGTGTCCGGTGGTCTCCAGGCGGGCGACGGCGCGGGCCAGCCAGCGCTCGTAGCGGGCGGCGACGCCGGCGCCGCGCAGCGCCGCCGGGTCGAAGACGGCGCCCGGTTCGTGCGGGAGGCCGAAGGAGCGGAAGGCCGCGGCCGTGGCGAGGGTGTACACCTCGTCGAGCACGTCCCAGGCGGCGCGCAGCCGCTCGGGGGCGGGGCCGGCGCCGGGGCCGCCGGCGGTGCTGCCGAGGGTCTGCCAGAGCTCCCGGCTGGTCGTGGGCTCGGCGTGTTCGGTCACGAACAGCGTCTCGTCGCGGGGTGAGGGGACGACGTAGCCGTGGAGGCGGGCGGCGCCTGAGCCGTCGGCGGACTTGACGACGACGGAGGCGTCGACGCCGGGGTGCTGGGAGAGGGTGGCCTCGATCTCGCCGAGCTCGACCCGGTGGCCGTTGATCTTGACCTGGCCGTCGCGGCGGCCGAGGAACTCGATGGTTCCGTCGGTGCGGTAGCGGCCGAAGTCGCCGGTGCGGTAGAGGCGTTCGCCGGTGCGCGGGTGGGTGACGAAGGCGGCGGCGGTGCGCTCGGGGTCGGCCCAGTAGCCGCGGGCGAGTCCGGCGCCGCCGATGTGGAGCTGGCCGGCGGTCCACACGGGGCAGGGTTCCATGCGCTCGTCGAGGACGTGGAAGGTCTGGTTGCGCAGCGGTACGCCGTACGGCACGCTCGTGGCGCCCTGCGGGACCTCGTCGACGGGGTGGTGGATGGACCAGATGGACGCCTCGGTGGCGCCGCCGAGGCTGATGATCTCGGCGTCCGGCCACAGGTCGTGGATGCGGCGGGGCAGGTCGACCGGGATCCAGTCGCCGCTGAGCATGACGAGCCGGAGCCGTTCGGGGACCTCGCCGCCGGCTTCGAGGTGTTCGACGAGCATCTGCATCTGGGCCGGTACGGAGTTCCAGACGGTGACGCCGTGCTGGGCCATGAGCTTGGCCCAGTGGGCCGGTTCGGAGCGCATGTCGGGGTCCGGCAGGACGAGCGCGGCGCCCACGGCGAGGGTGCCGAAGAGGTCGTACACGGACAGGTCGAAGCCGAGGTCGGCGAGGCCGAAGACGCGGTCGTCGGGGCCGACGCGGAAGCGTTCGCCGATGTCGGCGACGGTGTTGAGGACGGCGCCGTGCTCGATCATGACGCCCTTGGGGGTGCCGGTGGAGCCGGAGGTGTAGAGGACGTACGCGAGGTCTCCCGGCCGGGCGGGCCCGGCGGACAGGCGGACGGTGGACGCGGCGGCGTCGGTGTCGTCGGACTCGCCGGTGCCCCCGGGGCCGTCGACGAGGAGGCGCGGCACCTGCTCGGGCCACTCCAGGGCGGCGTCGAGGGCGCGGTCGGTGACGAGGGCGGCGGCCTCGCCGTCGGCGAGGATCCGGGAGCGGCGCTGGGCGGGCAGGGCGGCGCCGACCGGCAGGTAGGCGGCGCCGGCCATCATCACGCCGTAGGCCGCGGCCACCTGTTCCGGGCCCTTGTCGAGGGTGATGCCGACGAGCCGGTCGCGGAGCTCCGCGGTGCCCGTGGCGCTTCGCACGCGGCGCCGTACGGCGTCGGCGCGGGCGGCGAGTTCGCCGTAGGTGACCTCGCGGTCGGCGGTCAGCACGGCGGGCCGCTCGGGGTGGGCGGCGGCCCGGTCGAGGAACGGCTCGTGGAGCAGGCCGTCGGGGCGCGGGCCGCGGGTGGCGTTGGCGTCCTCGCGGGCGGTCAGCTGGTGCGCGGGGAGGGTGACGGTCAGCTCCTGGTCCCAGGGACCGTCGTCGTGGGCGAGCCTGGCGACGGTGGCGCAGTAGGTGGCGAACATGTCGTCCAGGAGCCCTTCGGGGAAGAGCTCCTCCACGCAGTCCCAGGTGAGGTCGAGGGAGCCGGTGAAGTCGACGACCTGGTGGTCGAGCCAGACCTGCGGGGTCTGGCTGACGCGGTAGGAGATGTCGCCGAAGTAGCTCATGGCGTCGCTGACGTCGGCGGCGGTGCCGAGGCCGCTGGTGAAGACGACGGGCATGGTCTCGAAGCCGCTCTGCAGGCCGAGCCGGCGTCGTTCGCGCAGCGTCTGCAGGGCGCTGACCTGGCGGTGGCGCAGGTCCTTCTGGAGCTGGGTCTGGGTGGCCCCGGCGCGTTCGCCGAGTGTGTGGCCGGTGGAGGCGTCCATCTCCAGGAGGCAGATGGAGGTGAAGTCGCCGACCATGCGGCGCAGGTGGGGGTGGACGACGCGTTTGCCGGCGTCGTCGCGGTCGAGGAGCAGCGGCAGCCGGTTGAAGAGGGTGAGGTTGAGGGTGAAGCGGCGGGTGCCGCTCCAGACGGCGAGGACTTCGGAGAAGACGGCGGCGAGGACGGCGGTCGGCGTGAGGCCGCGGGCCTCGCAGCGTTCCTGGAGCCGCTTCCAGTCCGGCTCGGGCAGGTGGTACTCGCGGTGGGTGAAGCGGGGTTTGTGGACGGCGACGGGGGCCTTGGCGAGGGGGAGGTCGGGCGGCGGAGCGAGGGTGGTGGCGCGCGAGGTCCAGTAGTCGAGGGCCTTCTGGTGCCGGGGGGCCTGGGAGCCCTGCTCCAGGGCGAGCGCGTAGTCGCGGAAGGTCACGTCGACCGGGGGGAGTTCGAGCTCCGCGTCCCGGCACAGGGCGCTCCACTCGCTGAACAGCAGGGTGAGGCTGGCGAGGTCGACCATGAGGAGGTCGAGGCTGACGTGCAGCCGGTCGTGTGCGGGCAGCCGGGAGAGGCGGATGTCGAACAGGGGCCAGTCGGCCGCGGTGTAGACGTGGTGGGACATCTCCTCGCGGATGTCCGTCAGCACGCGTTCGGCTTCCTCCGGCGGGGTCTGCCGGAGGTCGGTACATCGCACCTCGAACTTCGGTACCGAGGCGAGGACGTGCTGCTGTCCGTCCTCGTCCACGACGGCGCGCAGCATGTCGTGGCGCTCGATGAGGGTGCGCCAGCCGCGGGACAGCACCTCGGGGTCGAGACGGCGTCCTTCGAGTTCGAAGTAGGCGTGCGGCGCGACGTTGCCGAGTACGAAATTGGAGCCCCGGCCGACCCAGTAGGCGTACTGGATCTCCGTCAGCGGAAACTTCTCGAACCTGTCGTCGTTCCGGGGTGGCCGGATCGTACGACTGTTGTCCGTCATCGTTTTCCCTCTTCGTCTGTGTCGGCTTCCGCCGGGTCGCGGCGGAAGTCGTGCGGCCCGGATACCATTCGTTGAAGATGGGAGAGTTGAAGGAGTAAGGAAGTGGATCCGGTCAAGGGCGGCCCGCCGTGCCGGCACGCCCGGGGCATGCCGAGATCGCCGCGCGGAGCGGCGTGCCCTTCCTGATCGACGACCTCCTCGCAAGCCCCCGTGAGGCCCTTTCGGACAGCCGTCCGAATGGGCCCGACAATTACAACCACCGTGAAGGTGGGGGTCCACCGTGTGGACCGTCACGTTTCACCGCGACGGCTGGAATCACGCCATCGATCGGAATCCGGGAACGCTTCTGTGCACCAGGTTCGCCTTCGGAAACGGTATTTCTGACGTCTGGCGGATGGCGCGAATTCGTCGGACGGTTGCGGAGACCTGACGGAAAACCCGTGCGGAACGGACTGAACCGGCGCCCGGACCCATGACGCGAAGGGGCGGTACGGGCGTGGTGCCCGTACCGCCCCTTTCGTGTCGGGCTCAGAGGACCTTGGAGAGGAATGCCTTGGTCCGGTCGTGCTGGGGGTTGGTGAGGACGTCGCGGGGGTTGCCGGATTCGACGACGACGCCGCCGTCCATGAACACCAGGGAGTCGCCGACCTCGCGGGCGAAGCCCATCTCGTGGGTGACGACGATCATCGTCATGCCCGACTCGGCGAGGTCGCGCATGACGTCGAGGACGTCACCGACCAGCTCGGGGTCGAGGGCCGAGGTCGGCTCGTCGAAGAGCATCAGCTTGGGCTCCATCGCCAGCGCGCGGGCGATGGCCACGCGCTGCTGCTGGCCGCCGGAGAGCTGCGAGGGGTAGTTGCCCATGCGGTCGCGCAGGCCGACCCGGTCGAGCAGGCGCTCGGCGCGCTCGCGTGCCACCGCCTTGGACTCGCCCTTCACCTGGACGGGCGCCTCCATCACGTTGCCGAGGGCCGTCATGTGGGGGAAGAGGTTGAAGCGCTGGAAGACCATGCCGATGTCCCGGCGCTGGGCGGCGACCTCGCTGTCCTTCAGCTCGTAGAGCTTGTCGCCCTTCTGGCGGTAGCCGACGAGCTGCCCGTCGACCGAGAGCCGGCCGCCGTCGATGCGCTCCAGGTGGTTGATGCAGCGCAGGAAGGTGGACTTGCCGGACCCGGACGGGCCGACCAGGCAGAACACCTCCCCGTTCTGCACCTCGAGGTCGATGCCGCGGAGGATGTGCGCGGCGCCGTAGGACTTGTGGACGCCTTCGGCCTTCACCATGGCGGTCACGCGCCCACCTCCGGACGGCGGAAGGTCGACAGGGTGGTCCTGACCTTCTGCCAGGGTGTCGGCGGCAGGACCCGCGCCGAGCCGCGGGCGTAGTACCGCTCCAGGTAGTACTGTCCGACGCTGAGCGCCGAGGTCAGGATCAGGTACCAGGCGGCCGCCAGGAACAGCATCTCCACGGGGGCGCCGGAGGTCTGGCCGATGTCCTGCGCGTACCGCAGCAGTTCGTAGTACTGCACCGCCGCCACCAGGGAGGTCGTCTTCAGCATGTTGATGACCTCGTTGCCCGTCGGCGGCACGATCACCCGCATGGCCTGCGGGATCACGATCCGCCGCAGCGTCCGGCCGTGCCGCATGCCGAGGGCGTGCGCGGCCTCGGTCTGGCCCTCGTCGACCGCGAGCAGGCCGGCCCGGCAGATCTCCGCCATGTAGGCGGCCTCGTTGAGTCCCAGACCGAGCAGCGCCGTGAGGAACGGGGTCATGAAGTCCGACCACTCGTCCTGGTAGATCGGCCCGAGGTTGACGTACTCGAAGACGAGGCCCAGGTTGAACCAGACCAGCAGCTGCACGTACACCGGGGTGCCGCGGAAGAACCAGATGTAGAACCAGGCGACGGACGAGGTCACCGGGTTCCTCGACAGGCGCATCACCGCCAGCAGGATGCCGCCGGTCACCCCGATGACCATGGACAGGACCGTCAGCGTCAGCGTCTCGCGCACACCGAGCAGCACCCGGTCGTCGAACAGGTAGTCGGGGATGGCCCGCCAGTTGACCTGGCCCCGGGCGAAGGCGTAGACGATGGCCCCGAACAGCGCCAGGACCACCACCGCGGCGGCGTAGCGGCCGTAGTGCCGGACCGGCACGGCCCGCATGTCGGCGTCCGCGCCCGCCATCAGGCACCGCCGTTGACGACGGCCCTGGTGACGGCGCCGTCCTGGCTGCCCCACTTGGCCAGGATCCTGCCGTACTGCCCGTCGGCGATGATCGCGTCGAGGGCCGCGGCGAGCGCGTCGCGCAGGCGCGTGTCCTTCTTGGCGACGGCGATGCCGTACGGGAGGGCGCCCGTCTGCTCGCCGATCAGGGCCAGGTCCTTGCCTCCGCCGGAGGTCTTCA
Source organism: Streptomyces roseoviridis (assembly GCF_039535235.1). Taxonomy (NCBI): domain Bacteria; kingdom Bacillati; phylum Actinomycetota; class Actinomycetes; order Kitasatosporales; family Streptomycetaceae; genus Streptomyces; species Streptomyces roseoviridis. Next base: position 7,304,113 of record NZ_BAAAWU010000001.1, on the reverse strand, counting down.
CGGCGTACGCGGCGGCCGGGAAGTCGGAGCTGCCGAAGTCGGCTCCGTTGCTGCGGACCCGCATCTGGGCCTCGGCGTCGGTGTCGAACGCCTCGATGTCGATGGCGGGCCTGCCGGAGCGGGTGCAGCCGGCGCTCTCGGTCTTGAGCAGGTTGTGGGCGACGGCGCCGCGCTGGACGGCGACGGTCTTCCCGCACAGGTCCTTCCAGCCCTTGACGGTGCCGGCGTGCTGCCTGCGGCCGTAGAGGGAGACCCCGGCGTTGAAGTAGTCGACGAAGTCCAGGCCCTCGCCGACCTTCTTGCCGGTGGCCGGGTCGACACCGTTCTGACGGTCCTTGGTGTCGTTCATGGCCGACATGATGATGTCGTACCGGTCGGCGCGCAGTCCGGTGACGAGGGTGTCGAACGTGCCGTTCTCGAAGCGGAGTTCCACGCCGAGCTGGCGGCCCAGGGCCTGGGCGATGTCCACGTCGAGGCCGACCGTCCGGCCCGAGGCGTCCTTGAACTCGACCGGCGGGTAGGCGATGTCGGAGCCGACCCTGATCACGCCGGCGGACCGGACGTCCGCGGGCAGCCGGTCGCTGAGGGGGGCGTCGGAGGCTGCGCTCTTCGGCTTGCCGCCCTCTCCGCGGTCGTCCCTCTGGTTGCCGCAGGCGCTTGTGGCGGCCAGGGCGGCACACACCAGGAAGAGGATGGTGGTACGACGGGGGGAGGTTATTCGCACGGTCACGTCGATGGCTCCAAGGGGAGTACAGGAGTACGCGACGGGTGGGGGCCACGAGGGCGTTCCCGGGCCCGCACACGCACGTCCGGTTGCTGACGATGAGGTTCGCGAAGAGAAGTGCTGTCGCCGCCTGAGGCCGTCATCGGCTCGTCCGGCGGCTCCCGGCGGAGTGGGCGGCAGGGGTCACGGGGCGCCGGCGCGGTCGGGTCTGGACGTGCTGCGCCTGGGCATGAGCATGCTTCCCCCGCGGTGAGTCGCCTGCCGGACTGGGACAACCTAGTCCACGGCACGGACACTGATCCAGAAGTGCTCGGTGCTCCCCCACCACCAGGAGGTACGAAGATGCGGTACGTACGGGTGCGGCGCGTGGTGCTCGGCGGGCTGGCCCTGTCGGTCGCCCTCCCGCTCGCCGCCTGCACCCACGACGCCCCACGGGCCTCTCCCGCTCCCCCGCCGTCGGTGTCGACGCCGCCCGCCGCGAGCGGGAAGCCCTTCGCCGGTGCCGCCCGCGAACTGGGGGAGCTCGAGCGCAGGTACGACGCGCGGCTCGGCGTCTACGCCGTCGACACCGGCGACGGGCGGGAGGTCGCCTACAACGGCGACCTGCGGTTCGCCTTCGCCTCCACGTTCAAGGCCCTGGCGGCCGGTGCCGTCCTGCGCGGGCACGCGCCCGCCGGCATGGACGAGGTGATCCGCTACTCGGGTGCGGACCTGGTCGCCCACTCCCCCGTCACCGAGAAGCACGTCGCCACCGGCATGACCCTGCGCGAGCTGTGCGAGGCCGCCGTCCGGTACAGCGACAACACCGCGGCCAACCTCCTCCTCGACGCGCTCGGCGGACCGAAGGGCCTGGAGCGGGCCCTCGCCTCGGTGGGCGACACCGTCACCCGGGTGGACGACCGCGAGCCAGAACTCAACCGGTGGTCCCCCGGCGCCACGCGCAACACGACCACGCCGCGCGCGTTCGCCCGCGACCTGCGGGCCTTCGTGCTCGGCGACGCGCTCGGCGACGCGGAACGCGCACAGCTCACCACATGGCTGCGGACCAACCTCACCGGCGACACCCTCATCAGGGCCGGGGTCCCCAAGAGCTGGGCGGTCGGCGACAAGACGGGAACGGGCGGCGTCCACGGCATCCGCAACGACATCGCCGTGGCATGGCCGCCCGGCGCCCCTCCCCTCGTCATCGCCATCATGTCGAGCCGGAGCGGGGCGGACGACGCCCATGACGACCGCCTGATCGCGGAGGCGGCGGCGGTGGTCGCGGAAGCGCTGGGCGACGACGAGTGACGCGCGTGCTCCGCGCACCGAGAAGACCTGGCGGCCGCCGTCGAAGGTCGGGCGTCATGGCGCGCGCACAGAAGCGGCCGCCCGCCGGGGCTCTCACGCCCGGAGCGGGGCGACGGCGCGTCAGGGGTGCGCCGCGGCGCGGACCGTGCGGGGGAGGCCGTCGCGCATGCGGGTGAGGAGGGCCCTGGCCGCGGGTCCGGCGGGGCCCTCGGCGGGCCAGGCGAGGGCGATCCGGCCGCGCAGGTCGGGAGCGGTCAGCGGCAGGGTGCGCAGGCCGAGGGCGGCTGCCGCTTCGGGCGGGATCTCCGGCAGGACGGCGACGCCGAGACCACGGGAGGCGAGCCGCGCGAGCAGGGTCGGCGCGGCGGCCTCGAAGGCGATGCGCGGCGTGAAGCCGGCCTTGCGGCAGGCGCGTTCGAGCGTGCCGCGGATCCCGGTGCCGCGCGGGAGGCTGATGAGCGGGCGCGCGGCGAGCTCGGCCAGGGGAAGCGTCGTTCCTCCGGTGGTGCGCAGGAGCGGGTCGCCCGGGGCCATGGCGGCGACCAGCGGCGTGTCGATCAGGATCTGGAGGTTGATGTCCGGCGGGACGTCGTCGGCGGCGACGCCGATGACGGCGAGGTCGAGTTCGCCTCGGCGCAGGGCCGTCAGCATGTGGGCCGAGGAGTCCTCGGTGAGGGATATCTCGATCCCGGGGTGTTCGCCGTGGAAGTCGGCGAGCAGCGTCGCCAGGTCGAACTCGTCGGTGGCGGCGCCCGAGACGAGGCCGAGGCGGACGTGTCCGCGGAGCAGTCCGGTGTACTCCTCCACCGTCTGCCGCATCCCCTCGACGGCCGCGAGCGCCGCCCGCGCGTAGGGAAGGACGGCGTCGCCCACCTCGGTGGTGGTCACGGTGCGCCCGGACCGGTCGAGGAGGGGCTGGCCGAGCTCCCGTTCGAGCTGCCGGATCTGGGCGCTCACGCCCGGCTGGGCGACGTGGAGGCCGGCGGCGGCGCGGGTGAAGCTGCCCTTCTCGACGACGGTGACGAGGTACTGCAACTGGCGGAGTTCCATAAGCGGCGATGCTAGTGGCGAGCAGCCCTCTGTCTTGGACTTCCGGCGAGGGGTCGGGGACGCTGTTGATCATGAGCACTGCAGCGGTGGACATCGGGGCCGCGATCGCGGCCGAGCGGGTCGAACTGGCCGGCGTACTGGACCGGTTGAGCGAGGCGCAGTGGGATGCTCCGAGCCTGTGCGACGGGTGGCGGGTCCGGGAGGTCGCCGCGCACATGAGCATGGGGTTCCGGTACTCGTTCGGCAGGACGGCCCTGGAGCTGGTCCGGGCGGGCGGCCGTCTGCACCGGATGACCGACCGCGTCGCGCGCCGGGACGCGGCCGCTCTGTCCCCGCGGGAGCTCGCCGCCGCGCTGCGGGACAACGCCGCTCACCCGTGGGGGCCGCCCGTGGGCGGCCGGGCGGCGGCGCTGGGGCACGACGTCGTGCACGGACTGGACATCACCGTCGCACTCGGCCTGGGCCGGCGGGTGCCCGAGGAGCGTCTGCGGATCGTGCTGGACACCGTCGCGCCGCGGACCCTGCGCTTCTTCGGGGCGCGGCTCGACGGCGTCGAGCTGCGGGCCACCGACCTCGACTGGTCCTACGGGTCGGGCCGCACGGTGGCCCGACCCGCGCAGGAGCTGCTGCTGCTCGCGTACGGGCGCCGGGTACCGGGGGCGGATCCGGTGCGCTGACGGCGGCCGCGCCGGACGGGCGCGCGGGGCGCGGACCGTCGTGCGGGGTGCGCGGCGGCGCCCCGGACGGTCGGCCGGAGGCGGCCGGCGGCGTCCGGCCGGGGCGGGCGTCAGGCGCCGACGGTGTCCGCGGGGTCCTCCGACTGCGCGGCGCCCGCGGCGTCTCCGGCGGCCTCGGGGTCCTCGGCCTCCCAGCGCAGCAGGTCCCCCGGCTGGCATTCGAGCACCTCGCACAGCGCGGCGAGGGTGGTGAACCGGACCGCCTTGGCGCGTCCGTTCTTGAGGACGGCCAGGTTGGCGGGGGTGATGCCGACGCGTTCCGCGAGTTCGCCCACGGACATCTTGCGCCTGGCGAGCATGACGTCGATGTCGACGGCGATCGGCATCAGATCACCTCGTCCAGTTCGGCCCGCATCTCGGTCGCCTCCACGTCGCGTGCGACGGCCTGGGCGAGCAGCATGCGCAGGACGAGCACGACGAGGGCGACTCCCAGGACCGCGAGGCCGAGGCCGCCGATCAGCAGGACGATGCCGGGCGCGACGGCCTCGCCGGGCGCGAGGACGACTCCGAGCGAGAACACCAGCAGGGCGGCCGCCACGACCGCGCCGATGACGACGTGCACGTAACGGAAGGCGGCGTGGGAGAAGACGGTCCCCCGGCGCACCATCGTCACCAGGCGCCACACACATGCCAGGACCACCTGGACCGTCACCACGCCCAGCACCAGGATCACGAGGACCGGTGTGCGCAGATGGGCGACGTCGGCGTCGAGCCCGTTCATGTCGATGGCCAGCAGCGGAACCATGACCGTCTGTACGAACACCGAGCCGGCGAGCAGCATCACGAGCACGGCGCGGAGCGCGAGCACCGTCAGCTTTCCCATCACCTCTCCCTTCGATCGAGTAGCAATGGAAATCTATCGAAAGTCGATAGGTTCAGCAAGCGGCTCGTCGAACCGGCTCTTCTATCGCTCACCCCCGTCGTTCCTAGAATGGCGAGATGGAGGACATCGACGCGATCGCCGTGCTGCAGGATCCGGTGCGGCGGCGCCTGTACGAGTACGTCGTGGCGCAGGGACGCGAGGTCGGGCGCAACGAGGCCGCCGAGGCGGCGGGGGTGGCGCGCACGCTCGCCGCGCACCATCTGGAGAGGCTGACCGAGGCCGGCCTGCTGGTGAGCGGGAGCCGGCGCCTGACCGGCCGGTCGGGGCCGGGCGCGGGGCGGCCGGCGAAGGTGTACACGCGGGCCCGGGGCGAGCGGTCGGTGTCACTGCCCGCCCGGGACTACCGCACCGCCGCCGAACTGCTGGCCCAGGCCGCCGAGGAGGCCGGCCTCGACGCCGGGCTCTGCGCGGCGGCGCGGCGCAGGGGCGAGGCCCTGCGCGGTTCGGCCGCTCCCTGCGGCGATCTCGACGAGGCGAGGCGGATCCTGGCCGCGCGGGGATACGAGCCGTATGCGGAGGAGGCCGCGGACGGTCCAAGGGCCGCGGACGAAAGGGCGATCGAGGGCCCGGGGGCGGTCACGGACGGCCAGGCGGTCGCCGGGCGGGCCGGAACGGTCGTACGCATGCGCAACTGCCCCTTCCACGCGGTCGCGGAACGCTTTCCGCCGCTCGTCTGCGGCATGAACCTCGCCCTCCTGGAAGGGCTGCTCGGCACCGGCGGACCGGTCAGCGCGCGCATGGACCCCCGCCCCGGGGAGTGCTGCGTCGTCGTCGAAGCCTCTAAAAACAACGAGCATTGACATAGAAATACGGGGCGTGCTGGGATGAGGCCATGACCTCGACCGCGCCCTCGGCCCCGCACGCCCATCTCGCCCAGCTCAACGTGGCCACACTCCGCTACCCCTTCGACGACCCCCGCATCGCGCCGTTCGCCGAGATGCTCGACCCGGTCAACGCGGCCGCCGACCGCGCGCCCGGTTTCGTGTGGCGGCTCGTGGAGGACGGCGCGGCCGACGCCACCGGCCTGCGCCCGGCCGGTGAGGACGTCATCGTGAATCTGACGGTGTGGGAGTCACGGGAGGCCCTGTGGGACTTCACGTACCGCAGTGGACACCTGGAGGTCATGCGGCGGCGCCGTGAGTGGTTCGAGCGGCACGTCGAGGCGCACCTGGTGCTGTGGTGGGTGCCCGCCGGTCACCGGCCGGGCGTCGGCGAGGCCCTGGAGCGGCTCGCGGAGCTGCGCGCGCACGGGCCGTCCCCGCGCGCGTTCACCTTCGCCTCCTCGTTCACCGCCGCCGAGGCCGCCGCTCATCGGGCGGGCGAGGCGCCCTCGCGGCAGCCCGGGTGAGCCGGCTCATCCGGGCTGCCGCGAGGGCCGACGGCTCAGTCGCGCGCGCCCTGCGCCTCGTGGGCCGGTCGGCGGGCCGGACGGAGGTCGGCCTTGCCGAAGAGGAGCGCGTAGCCGGGCGGGAGCTGGTCGATGATGCGGTCCACCAGGTCGGAGCCGACCAGCTGGGAGACGGGGGCGAGGACGGCGCCGACGTTCCAGCGGGTGGTGGCCGGGCTGCCGCCGGTGCGCCGGGCGAGGTCCTTGACGAACTCCCAGCCGGTGAGCGGCGTGGTGGCGGGGATCTGGGCGGTGAGCACCAGGGCCGCTTCGACGGGGAGACGGGCGGCGAGCTCGACCCGCTCGTCACCGACGAGCTGCCGGCCGAGGGCCGCGAGCACCGAGCGGACCGCTTCCTCGGCGCGTTCGCGGGTCGGGTACGCGCCCTCGTAACGGACCCGTTCGAGCAGCGCCGTGTACGACACGGCGGCGCGCTCGGAGGGCGGCGCGGCCGCGGGCGCCGGGGCGGAGGTCATGGTCTCGGCCTGGAGTGTCATGGTGGTGTGGACCGCCGTTCTCTTCGGGCCCGGGGGACGGACGCCACCCGGGCGGAGCGAACAGGTTTGACAGGGGTGCCGGTCACCTCGGGAGGTGCGGCCGGCCGAAGAGGAGGTCGTAGCCGGGCGGGAGCTGGAGGAGCATCTGGGCCGTGAGCTCCTCGCCGGCGGCATCCGCGACGACGCTGAGGACGGCGCTGACGTCCCACGCCGCGGTCCGCTCCGTGGCGCCTTCGATCCACGCGGCCGTCGCGCGGACGAAGCGCTCCGGCGAGAGCGGTTCGACGGCCTGGAGCGGGTTGAGCAGGATGACGGAGAAGGTCTCCGGGAGGCGGGCGGCGAGCGCGGCACGGACGTCGCCGACCAGATGCGCGCCGAGCAGCGCCAGCACGGTGCGGGCGGCGCGCTCGGCCTCCTGGGGCGTGTCGTAGGCACCCCGCTCCTGGACGGAGTCGAGGAAGGTCTCCCAGCGCAGTCTCATCAGGGCCCCCTTCGCGAACGGGTGCGGGGTGCGGGGAGCGGAGGGCGGAGGAGGAAAGGAGGGGGAGCGACTTCCGCCCTCCGCTCCCGGCCTGGTGGCGGCTCAGCCGCTGATCTGCTTGCGGTCGTCGCCGCGACTGATGCTGATCTTGCGGGGCTTCGCGCGCTCGGCGATCGGGATGCGGAGCGTGAGGACGCCCGCGACGTAGTCGGCCGTGATCTTCTCGGTGTCGAGCGTGTCGGCCAGCATCAGCTGCCGGGAGAAGACGCCGAGCGGCCGCTCGGACAGCTCCATCTGCACGTCGTCGGCCTTCGCGACGGGGCGGCGCTCCGCCTTGACCGTCAGCATGTTCCGCTCGACGTCGATGTCGATCGCGTCCGTCGAGACACCGGGCAGGTCCATGACGATCACGTAGTCGTCGCCTTCGCGGTACGCGTCCATCGGGACCGGGGAGGGACGGGACCAGGTGCCGGCGGTGCCCAGCATCTGCTGCGTGAGCCGGTCGAGCTCGCGGAACGGGTCGGTGCGCATCAACATCGCGAAACACCTCCAGTGGATCAGGCAATGACTGCCAATGCGCTTCACCTGACTCCGTTGTAACATGTCAACGGATGGACGACAACTCCGACGTCAACGGATCGACGACAAAACGGATCGACGACAAAGGTGAGGGAGTGACCATGGCAGGACCCGAACATCCCACCGCGGGACATCCCGTCGCCTTCCAGGCGGCCCTCTCGGCCCTCGCCGCGATCGACGAGACCCTCCGCCAGGCCCGTACGGCGCCGTCCGCCTCCTCCGGGGAGTCCGGGGAGTCCGGGGAGACGCCCGAGAGCACCTCGTCGGAGGAAGCGCTCGCCGCCCTCCTGCTCCTGCGCGAGCTGCGCGAACAGCTCGCCGGCTGGGAGCCGGGCCTCATCGAGGCCGCCCGGGACGCCGGCGCCAGCTGGGCCGACCTCGCCCATCCACTCGGCGTCACCAGCCGCCAGGCGGCCGAGCGCCGCTATCTGCGCGTACGGCCCGGGAATCCCGGCAGCACCGCGGAGCAGCGCGTCCAGGCCACGCGCGACCGCCGCGCGGCCGACCGTTCCGTCACCGCCTGGGCCCACGGGAACGCGGCCGACCTGCGTCGGCTCGCCGGGCAGATCACCGCCCTCGACTCCCTCCCCCCGGCCCTGCGCCAGGACCTCGACGAGGCCCTCGCGGACAGCAACCCGGCCCAGCTGCTCGAACCGCTCTCCCGCACCCACGCCCACCTGGCCCGCCGCCACCCCGACCTCGCCGCACGCGTGGACACCCTCACCCGGCACACCACCGACCTGCGCAACGAGAGCGACCAGCGCCGCTCCACCTCTCCGTAGACACACGCCACCGGAGGCCCGCCGACCGGGCAGGTGTTCCGGGGCCTCGCAGCATGGCAGCCGACGCGTGCGCGTGTTCCGATGGAAAGACAGGGAAACCGGTCCTGTACACACCCATGTCGACAGCCGAGGAGGAGCGATCATGGCGCAGGACAAGGCACTGAAGGCCCGCGACATCATGACGGCGGGCGCGCAGTGTGTGGGTGAGCACGAGTCGCTGCGGGACGCGGCGCGGATGATGCGCGAACTGCACGTGGGCGCGCTGCCCATCTGCGGCGACGACGACAAGCTGAAGGGCATGGTCACCGACCGCGACATCGTCGTCCAGTGCGTGGCCGACGGGAAGGACCCCGCTCAGGTCGAGTGCGGTTCCCTCGGCGGCGAGCTGCACTGGATCGACGCGGACGCGTCGGCGACGGACGCCCTGCACGTCATGGAGCAGCACCAGGTGAAGCGGCTGCCGGTGATCGACATGCAGAACGATCACCGCCTCTGCGGAATGATCTCGGAGGCCAACCTCGCGCAGAACCTCACCGACAAGCAGATCGCGGAGTTCGCGAGCCGCGTCTACGCGGGCGCCCACTGACGCCCCACGCCCCCCGGCCCGCCGGCCGGGCACGACCAGGGGCCCGCCCCGGACGGGGCGGGCCCCTTCGTGTGCGCAGCCGGTGCCGACGGCCGTGGGGGCCGTGAGGTCACTGGCCCACGCGGCCGTCGAGCCGCTCGCGCAGGAGGTCGGCGTGGCCGCAGTGCCGCGCGTACTCCGTGATCTGCATGACCAGGAGGTCCCGCAGCCGCTCTCCGCCGCCGGTCCGGGTGCCGAGGTCGGTGAAGCCGGCGATGAACCGGTCGGTCTCCTCCCTCTCGGCCCGCCACCGGTCCCAGGCGTCCGTGGCGACCTCCGGGTCGGCGACGGCGCCGTTCCAGTCCCCGTCGCGGTCCTCGGCGGTGCGGTAGATCCTGGGCAGGTCCTCGCCGGCGAGCCGGCGGAAGTGCCGTTCGTCCTCGGCCATGTGCCGCACGAGGCCGAGCAGGGACATCGTGGACGGGGGCACGGCGCGCCGGGCCAGCTGCCCGGCGTCCAGGCCGGCGCACTTCATTGCCAGGGTGAGGCGGAAGTGCCGGAGGGCGGCGAGCAGCGCGGTGCGCTCGTCGATGCCCTCGTCGGCGTCCTCGCGCGGATCGTCGTCGGGGTCGACCCACATGTCGGTGTGGACGGTCGACCGCGTCCACCGGGTCACCGCCGACGCGTCGCCGGGGCCGTCGACGGGCTCGCCTGTTTCCATGCCCGGCATCCTCGCGTCCGCCGGCGCGGCGTGCCACGGAATTTCGACGGCCCCTCCGTCGGGAGTCGCGCCACGCATTCCTCATGGGCCGTCCGCCGGGAGCCGCGCCACGCATTCCTGACGGACCGTCCGCCGGCGCGGCGCGCCGCGGGCTCTTGACGGCTCGTCCGCCGGGAGCCGCGCCGTGAGGGACCGACGCGCTCCGACGGTCCCGTGACGGAAGGGGGTCTACGGGAGGGGGCTTGTGTCGAGCAGCCAGGCGAGCATCGCCGGGGTGGCGTCGAAATGGCCGCCGTGCCCCGCGTCGGGCTGGCGGATGAGCGTCGCGGTGCGGATGCGGGCGGCGAGCCACTCGCCGTGCGCGGGAGGGACCAGCGTGTCGAGCCCGCCGTGCCACAGCCGCACCGGGACGGTGATGCCGGCCGGGTCGAATCCCCACTCCGTACCGAACAGGGCCGTGACGTCGTCGGCCCAGCCGTCGAGGCCCGGGCGGACCGCCTCGTCGAACGCCGGGCCGATCATGGCGCCGATCTCGGGCCGGGCGAAGACCGCCTGCTCGATGGCGGGCATGGGCGGCAGGTCGGTCGTGTCCACGCGTGCCAGGTGTTCCCCGACCGCCTCGCGGCCGGCCAGGGCGGCCGCGGCGCTGCGCCGGTTGCCCTCGTTCATGCCCGCCGTCCAGTCCAGCCCGTCCGCGTCCCGCGGTGCCAGGCTCGCCAGCGTTCCGAGCCGGGTCACCCGCTCGGGGAACAGGGCCGCGAAGGCCATGGCGTGCGGGCCCCCTCCCGAGACCCCGAACACGGGGAAGCGGTCCAGGCCGAGGGCGTCGGCTATGGCGGCCACGTCGTCCGCGGCGTCCACCACCCGGCGGCCCGGCCTCGGGGTGGAGCAGCCGAATCCGGGCCGGTCGAAGGTGATCAGCCGGACGCCGAGCTCGTGGAACAGGGACTCGTCCGGGTAGCGGGCGAGTCGGCTCATGGGACTGCCGTGCAGGTAGACGACCGGTGTTCCGGCCGGGTCTCCCCACTCCTCCACCGCCAGGGTCCGGCGGTCCTCAGTGATCACTTCGCGCATGCCGGCCACGCTAACGCCCCGTGCGGCCGGGAGCCGAGGTTTCCGGTGATTGCGGGCGGGCGGGCGCTCGTCCCGTGGTGCGGATCCGGCCAGAGTGCGGGCGTGGGCTCCGCCACACGCCGGACACCGGACCGAAAGATCATTCACGAGATGATCACTTTCTCCGCAAGTCTTTCGCCGCCGGGCCCTCCGCGGCCGCCGCACCGCAAGATCAACTCCGTTCAACTCTGCACTTTTCGCGACAGGTTGTCCGTATCGCGGCCAACCTCCCCGTGGCGATTTCCACCCGTCCGATCCCTCGCGATACCGATGGAAATCGCCGGGGGCATATGACCAATCCCCCGGTCGCACAGACACAGGGGGTTTTTCCATGTCCAGCATCACCCGCCGCAAGGCCCTGGGTGTCGCCGCGGGCGCCGCGGCCGGCGCCGCCGCGGGGCTCGCCCTGGCCGGGCACGCCGACGCCGCCACGGCCCGTACCGCCGCTCCGGCCGCCGGAGCCGCCGCCGCCCCGGGTTCCTTCGACGAGGTCTACCAGGGCCGCCGCATCAAGGGCGGCCCCTCGCACGGCGGCGGACACCACGGGGGGCACCACACCGGCGGCTACACCGTCACGATCGACGGCGAGGAACTGCACGTGATGCAGAACGCCGACGGCACCTGGATCAGCGTGATCACGCACTACGAGCCCGTCGCCACGCCCAAGGCGGCCGCCCGCGCGGCCGTACGGGAACTGCAGGGCGCCCCGCTCGTCCCGCTCACCCTCACCTGACCCGACCGATCCAGGAGCAGCACCACCATGACCGTACGCAAGAACCAGGCCGCCCTCACCGCCGATGAGAAGCGACGCTTCGTCGACGCCCTTCTCGAGCTCAAGCGCAGCGGCCGGTACGACACCTTCGTCACCACGCACAACGCCTTCATCATGGGCGACACCGACACCGGCGACCGGGTCGGCCACCGGTCGCCGTCGTTCCTGCCCTGGCACCGGCGCTTCCTCATAGAGTTCGAGCAGGCGCTGCGGTCCGTCGACGCGACCGTCACCCTCCCCTACTGGGACTGGACGGCCGACCGCACGGCCCGTTCCTCGCTGTGGGCGCCCGACTTCCTCGGCGGCACCGGCCGGGCCCGCGACGGTCAGGTCACCGACGGACCGTTCGCCCGCGCCGCCGGCCGCTGGACCGTCAACGTGCGCGTCGACGGCCGCGACTACCTCCGCCGCGACCTCGGCGCGGGCGGCCGGCAGCTGCCCACGCGCGCCGAGGTGGACTCCGTCCTCGCCATGGAGACGTACGACACGGCGCCCTGGAACAGCTCGTCGGACGGGTTCCGCAACCACCTCGAAGGCTGGCGCGGGGTGAACCTGCACAACCGCGTCCACGTGTGGGTGGGCGGGCAGATGGCCACCGGTGTCTCCCCGAACGACCCGGTCTTCTGGCTGCACCACGCCTTCGTCGACAAGCTGTGGGCCGACTGGCAGGCCCGGCACCCGCGCTCGGCCTACCTCCCGGCCGCGGGCACCCCGAACGTCGTGGACCTGAACGACACCATGCGGCCGTGGAACGACGTCACCCCGGCCGACATGCTGGACCACACCCGCCACTACACCTTCGACACGGCGGCCTGAGGCCGCGGGCGCGGACCGGGACGGTTCCCCGGTCCGCGCCCGGCCGTCACCGGTGCGTCACGGCCGGGCGTAGCGGCGGATGCGGTAGCGCAGCTCCGTCGTGGAGGACAGCCATCCGGTGTCCTCGGTGATCCGCCAGGCCCGGTCGAGCGACGGGGCGAAGGTGTCGCCGGTCACCGGCGCGTCGACCTCCGTCACGGAGAGCGTCGTGGCGTACGGCAGGGCCGCACGGTAGATCTCGCCGCCGCCGATCACCCAGGCGGAAGGGGCCTCGGGGCCCGGCCCCGCCGCGGTCCCGGGCTCTCTCTCGCCCCCGGTCCCCGGCTCGTCCCCGACCTGCGCGGATCCGGCCGCCAGCTCCAGTGCCGAGGCGAGGGAGCCGGCCCGCTGGGCGCCTTCGGCGGTCCAGTGCGGGTTGCGCGTCACCACGATGTTGCGCCGGCCGCTCAGCGGACGGAACCGCGCGGGGAGCGAGTCCCACGTCCTGCGCCCCATGATCACGGGGTGGCCGAGGGTGGTCGCCTTGAAGTGCGCCATGTCCTCCGGCAGCCGCCACGGGATCCCGTTGTCGGCGCCGATCACGCCGTCGGGGTTCTGTGCCCAGATGAGCCCGACGTTCACACCGCCACCGGGGCCTTGATCGCCGGGTGGTGCTTGTAGTCCACGATCTCCACGTCGGAGTAGGCGTAGTCGAACAGCGAGTCCGCCTCGCGCAGGCGCAGCTGCGGGAAGTCGAAGGGCGTGCGCGACAGCTGCTCGGTGACCTGCTGGACGTGGTTGTCGTAGATGTGGCAGTCGCCGCCGGTCCAGATGAAGTCGCCCGGCCGCAGTCCGGTCTGCTGCGCCACCATGTGGGTGAGCAGCGCGTAGCTGGCGATGTTGAACGGGACGCCGAGGAACAGGTCGGCGCTGCGCTGGTAGAGCTGGCAGGAGAGCCTGCCGTCGGCGACGTGGAACTGGAAGAAGGCGTGGCAGGGGGCGAGGGCCATGCGGTCCAGTTCGGCGACGTTCCACGCCGAGACGATCATCCGCCGGGAGTCGGGGTCACGGCGCAGGGTGTCGAGGACCTGGCTGATCTGGTCGATGTGCCGGCCGTCGGGGGCGGGCCAGGAGCGCCACTGGGCGCCGTAGACCGGGCCGAGGTCGCCGTTCTCGTCGGCCCACTCGTCCCAGATGGTCACGCCGTGCTCCCGCAGCCAGCCGACGTTCGAGTCGCCGCGCAGGAACCACAGCAGCTCGTACACGATGGACTTGAGGTGTACCTTCTTCGTGGTGACCAGCGGGAACCCTTGCGAGAGGTCATAGCGGAGCTGGTGTCCGAAGACACTTCGGGTGCCGGTTCCCGTCCGGTCGGCCTTGGCCGTCCCCGACTCGAGCACCAGCTTCAACAGGTCTTCGTACTGTGTATCCACCACAGGTCCAGAGTCTAGTACCGGCCGGGTGGGGCTCCGCCACGCGCGGTGACGCCCCTGCGTGGCGGGGGGCGCGGTCAGCGCACCAGCTCGTCGGCCAGCAGGTCCATGAGCAGCCCGTCGTGCCAGGTGCCGTCGGCGCCGCGCTCGTATTGGCGCATCACTCCCACCGGCCGGAACCCGGCCTTCTCGTAGCAGCGGATCGCGGGCGCGTTGTCGGCGGCGGGGTCGATGACGAGCCGGTGGTGGCCGAGGTCGTCGACGAGGTGGCGGGCCAGGGTCCGGACGGCATCGGTGCCCAGCCCCTTGCCGTGGACCTGGGGGTCGAGGAAGAGGTCGATGCCGGCGTGGCGGTAGTCGGGGTCCTCCTCCGCGTACCACTGGATCATGCCGACGATCCGGCCGCCGTGACGGACGGTCAGGCAGTGGGTGCCGGGATCCTCCAGGTCGGAGGCGACCTCCGCCGCCATGTCGTCCCCGCCCCGCCACCGCGCCCGCACCTCGGGGGTGGCCCGGATCGCGGCCAGGGCGGTCACGTCCCCGGGGACGGTGCCGCGCAGGACGACGGAGGCTCCGTGCAGCTCGGTCATGCCGGGGACTGTACGCGGGGGCCGCACGCGGCGCGCGGAATTCTCAGGAGCGGGCCACGGGCGGGAGGGCCCCGGCCGCTGCCGCCGCCGTGTGCCGCGCGCGGTCGCGCGCGGCGGCGGCCAGGGCGGTGTCGCCCAGGCCGTCGGCGAGCCGGGCCCTCGCCGACCAGTTGTACGAGCTGTCGGGCCGCAGTCCGATCCGCTCGCTGACGAGGACGCGGGCGTGTTCGTGCCGTCCGGCGGCGAGCGCGGAGTCGAGGAGCGTCCGCTGTACGGCGTCGCGCTGGGCGTGGCTGCCGCCGAACCCGTGCAGCCGGCGGCGCAGCGGCCACAGCAGGTCCACGACCAGGGCGTGCCGGTCCTGCCCGTGGGCGATCAGCGCCTCGCACACGGGCAGGCCGATGTCCGCGGTCATCCGGTGGTTGGTGGCGGTGGCGGAGTCGGGCTGGTCCAGCCACCGCCGGCGGTCCTCGACGAGCCGTGCCGCCTCCTCGAACCGGCCGGCCCCGACGTAGGACATGACGGCGTGGACGTCGTTGAACGCGTAGAAGGGCGGATCGGCGCGGGTGGCCCACGCGTCGGCCAGGGCCTGCCAGCGGGCGGTCGGCTCCGCTCCGGCGAGCCGGATGCGCCACAGCAGGGCGGCCGCGTCGAGCAGTTCCATGGCGGCGCCGGAGGACTCGTCGTGGTGCAGGGAGGCGTCGTAGATCCGCAGGGCGGCGTCGGTGTCCCCGGCTTCCAGGGCGTACAGGGCGTAGTGCCACCAGTTGTGGACGTCCAGGTAGTTGTCGCGTGCCCAGTCCTCGCGGCGGGCGTCGAGGTAGCCGATGCCCTCGGCGACGCGGCCCTGCATCTCGTAGGTGTGGACGACGGCGTGGATCGCCCAGACGTCGCGGGGGTTCTGCCCGACCGCGGCGAGCCCCGCCTCCTCGGCGTGGCGGTAGTGTCCCGACTCCTCCAGGCCGAACGCGTACATGCCCAGCATCAGGCCCCGGTGGGGTTCCGCGGTGTCCCAGGCGGAGAGGGCTCCGCCGACGCGGTCGCGCAGCCGCACCGCGTCGCCGGTGAAGAAGTCCAGCTGGTGTCCGACGGCCAGGGCGAGCGCGTCCCGCGGGTACGCCAGGGACAGTTCCTCCAGCACGTCGCCCGCCCGCCGCAGGTCACCGGCCAGCCATGCCGCGGCCGCGGCCAGGTGCATGCGCTCGCGTGCGGGCAGCGACGGGACGTCCACGCCCGCCGCGTACCGGTCGAAGCGGCGCCGGGCCTGCGCGGCCTCGGCGGGCTCGGTGCCCAGCATCCCGAGATAGGCGGCGAAGCACTGGGCGACGGGCGCGGTCGGTCCGCTGCGGAGCGCGTCGGAGACGGCCTGCTCCACCTCGGGGCGGAAGTGCAGCAGCGCCTCCACGGCCCGGTCCAGGTGACCGGCCGTCTCCGCGGTGCACGCGTGCAGGGGGTTGCCGTACCGGTCCGTCACCATCGGGTTCACCTCGGCGGGTCTGCGGAAGGGGGCGGGTGGCGTCGGTGCGGGCGGCTGCGCGCGCCGGGCCGCCACCATGAAGGCACCGGCGGGGCCGGTGGCGCCACATCGACATGCGCCATCGTGGGAAGTGCCATGATCCGCCCTGGCGTCCCGCCCGGACGGTCGCGGGGCGTCGGTGAGCGGGACGCCGGTGAGGCACGGGAAAAAGGAGGCGCAGTGAACGGGACAGGGCCGCACGACGAGGGGACCTCTCCCCCGCCGTCCCCCGGGTCGCCGCACCCGGGCCACGACGCCGATCTGCTCGTGATCGGCGGCGGGCCGGCCGGCTGCGCCGCCGCCCGGACGGCCGCCGGTGTCGGCATGCGCTCGGTCCTCGTCGAGCCCGACGCCCTGTGCCGCAGCCTCTACCGGATCGGCGCCCTGGACAACGTGCTCGGCGGACACACCGACGGCCCGCGCCTCGCCGCCGCCATCACCGAGGAGCTGGCGGCGACGGACCTGTGCCGCCTCGAACTCGGCCGTCGTGCCGTCGCCCTGCGCGCCGCCGACGACCACGTCGCCGTCACCCTCGACACGGGCGTCCGCCTGACCGCTCCGTACGCCGTCGTCGCCACCGGCGTCGGCCCGCTCCAGCCCGGTGACGTGCCCTGGATCACCGCGCCCGCGGGCCTCGTGCTCCCTCCGCTCTGGCGGGCGGACGCGCACGACGCCGAGGGCCGCACCCTCCTCGTCCTCGGCGGCGACCGCCCCATCGGCACCTTCCTGCGCAGCCACCCCGCCACCGCCACCCGTCTCCTCGTGGCGTACCCGGAGGGCGACGCGTACAAGACCGAGGAGGTCCGCGACGACCCGCGCGTGACGCTGCTGCCCGTGGCGCGTCTGACCCTCCACCGGGCGGAGGGTGCCGGGGTGACGGCGGAGGCGGTGGGGACGGACGGCGGCGAGCGGTTCGCGCTCACGGCGGACGCCGCGTACCTCAGCCTGGGCAGCGCACCCAACGCCCCGACCGGTGACCTCGTCCGCGCGGCGGACGGGTACTGCCCGCCGGAGGGCCAGCACGCGCGCGTGCTGGTGGCCGGGGACCTGCGCTCCGCCCGCTACCAGCGGATCATGACTGCCATGGGTTCCGGTGCTGAGGCCGCGCTCCGCGCCTACTACGCGGCCAGGGACCGACCGGCGGGAGGCTGAGGCCGGACCCGCCCACCGGAAGGGCCGGGCCGGTGCGCCGGAAGGCCGGCCCGGTGCACCGTAAGGCCGGGCCGGTGCGCCGTAAGGGCCGGGCCGGACCGCTCACCGGGTCTCCTCGCCGCAAACGCACGTGCGAGCAAGATCCGGGACGTGCCAGGATGGCGCCGGAAAGCGAGGTCACGGTGGACGAGTTGGGGCGATTCCGCCGGGCGGTGGCCAGGTGGGCGGCCGGCGGCGCGGGGGCGGCCGACGCGGCCGCGGAGGCGCGGGAACGGGCCGCCGGTGTACGGACGGTCGTGCTCGTCGAGGGGGACAGCGACCAGGTCGCACTCGACGTCCTGGCCGCGCGCCACGGCCGCGACCTCGGCGCGGAGGGCGTCGCCGTCGTACCGCTCGCAGGCGCGACCAACATCGGGCACTTCCTCGACGTGTGCGGCCCCCCGGGACTCGGCCTCCCGCTGGCGGGGCTGTGCGACGTCGGGGAGGAGCGGCACTTCCGACGCCATCTGGAACGGGTCGGGCTGGCGTCCGGGCTCACTCCCGCCGGCCTGGAGGGACTCGGTTTCCACATCTGCGTCGCCGACCTGGAGGACGAACTGATCCGCGCGCTCGGGCCCGAGGGCGTGCGGCAGGTGATCGAGATCCAGGGCGAGACGCGCCCGTTCCGGACCTTCACGAGCCAGCCGGCCCAGCGGGAGCGGCCCGTGGAGCACCAGCTACGGCGGTTCATGGGCACCCACAGCGGCCGCAAGGCGCTGTACGCGCGGGCGTTGGTCGAGCACCTCGACCTCGCGCGCGTACCGCCGCCGCTGGAGCGCCTCCTCACCCGCCTCTGAGACCGCCGCGCTCCGAGCCTCCGTGGCCGGCTCCATGACCGCGTCCGTGTCAGCGCCTCCGTGGTCGTCCGCGTGGCCGGCCCCGTGGTCGTCCCCGTGGTCGTCCCCGTGGCGGGCACGGACGCGTCACCGGTCCGGCTCCGGGAGGCCGCGACCGCGGCGAGGAACTCCGCACGACCGAAGCATCCACGAGAATCCGCACGCACCGAAGCATCCACGAGAAGAGGCAACGACCATGAGCGGCACCGACACCACCGGGTACGAGGGATTCACGGCCGAGGAGCGCGCCGCGATGAAGGACCACGCCAAGGAGATGAAGACGGCCGCGCGCCGCGCCTCGCGCGCCGACAAGGCGGCGCAGGCGGAACGGGACGTGCTCGCCAAGATCGCCGAGATGCAGGAGTCGGACCGCGTGATGGCCGAACGCGTCCACGCCGTCATCACGGCGAACGCCCCGGCTCTCGCCCCGAAGCTCTGGTACGGGATGCCTTCCTACGCGCTGGACGGCAAGGTCGTCTGCTTCTTCCAGAGCGCGGAGAAGTTCAAGGCGCGGTACGCGACGCTCGGTTTCAGCGACCAGGCCCGGCTGGACGAGGGCACGATGTGGGCGGCCGGATTCGCGCTGACCGAGGTGACGCCCGAGGTGGAGACGCGGATCGCCGAGCTCGTGAAGCGGGCCGTCGGCTGAGACGCGGGACAGGCCGGGGCTCGGGGCGGGCCGAGGCACCCAGCGGACGGGGCGGGGGGGTGGGGTGGGTCCGGCAGCCGGCGGACGACCCGGCGCGCCCGTGTCCCCGTGCTCCCGTGCACCCGTGCTCCCGCGCTCCCTTGCCCCCGACGGTCAGCTCAGCGAGGCGACGACCTCGCGCACCTGTGTCGCGACGGACTCGGGCAGCGGCGCGTAGTGGAGGGCGTGGAGCTCCTCCTGGCCCTGCCGGCCGGCCGTGTAGGTCAGGAAGGACTTGAGCGCGGGCAGGCTCTCCGGGTCGTTGCCGGTGTCGCACACGATCTCGTACGTCACGAAGACGATGGGGTACGCGCCCTCGGCGGAGGTCCTGTGGTCGAACTTCAGCCGCAGGTCCCTGCCCTCGCCCACGATCTTCGCGGCGGCGATGCCGGCCGAGGCGCTCTGCGTGCTCGGGGCGACCGGTTCGGCGGCGCCGGTCGCGATGTGCACCGTCTCGATCTTCCGCTTCTCGGCGAAGGACAGCTCGAAGTAGCCGATGGCGCCTTCGGTCTGCGTGACGGCCGTCGCCACCGCGTCCGACCCGTTGGCCGAGTGCCCGCCCTGCGCCTGCCACTTCTTGCCCGCCGGGTACGGCCAGCGGTCTCCCGCCGCGCCCTTGAGGTAGGCGTTGAGGTTCTGGGTCGTACCGGAGTCGTCCGCGCGGTGGACGGGGACGACGGCCAGGTCAGGGAGCTGTGCGTCCGGGTTGAGTTCCCGGATCGCGGGATCGTTCCACTTGGTGATCCGCGCGTCGAAGAGGCGGGCGAGGGTGGGGGCGTCGAGGACCAGACCGGTCACGCCGGGGATGTTGTAGCCGAGGGCGACGGCGCCTCCGGCCATCGGCAGGTCGATGGCCTTGCCGCCCGGGCAGACGTCCGCCGGGACGGTCCTCTCCTTCTCCGTCAGGGCCTGGTCCGTCCCGCCGAAGGTGGTCGCGCCCCGGTGGAACTGGGCGACGCCGGCGCCCGAACCCAGCGGGTCGTACACGAGCTGGACGCCCGGGCAGGCCCGCTGGTACTGCTGCATCCACCGCTTCATCGCGATCTGCTGGGCCGAGGAACCCGAGCCGCGCACCTTGCCCTTGGTCGCGCAGTCGACGACGGGCACGGGGCCGGTCGCGAGGGGTCCGGCGCCGCCGTCCGCGTCACCGTCCCCGCCGCCGCACGCGGCCAGGACCAGCACGCCCGCCGTCACGGCGGCCGCTGCGCTCCACCGCCTGTTTCGAGCCGAACGTCGAAGCTGCACCTGGATCTCCCTCGGACACGTGCGAACGCACCGGCACGTCCCGCGCGGCCGGCCGGCCCACCGATGATCACCCGCATCCGCGAGAGGAGAGTGGATCCGAGGCGAACGACAGCCGTCACCCAGGTGACATCGCGGTGACGGACCCGGCGGGGCGCCGCCGGAGTGAGACGCAGCGGCAACAAGCTGTGGATGCAGTGCCAACACGGCCGGGCCGCGCTTCGGCATGCTTCACGGGTACGGGGGAGGCGACCGGGGAGAGAGGACCGACCCATGAGCCTGGCCGGACTGGGACTGAGCGCCGATCAGGAGCGGCTCTACCGCTACCTGCTGCGCAGGCCCCATGCCGACCCGACAAGGATCCGCATCGAACTCGCGATGCCGGATCTGCCTCGGGTGATCGGCGAGCTCCGCGCCCGAGGGCTGGTGGACCACGCGTCCGCCCCGGTCGCTCCGTCCGTCGCGCCGGACCGGCCGGGTGGGGGCCGGGCCCGGGACGCGCGGCGGGGAGGCGGCGAGACCCGCCGGCCGAGGCCGTTCGCGCTGCTGACCGGAGTGGCCACCGTGCTGACCGGAGTGACCACGGTGCTGAACGGGGTCGCCACGGCGCTCGCGGGAGTGGCCGCGGGGCGGCCGCGCGGTGCCCGTCTCCGTACGTTCCGTTCCCCTGTGGACCGGAGGGAATGAGCGGCCCCGACCGTCCCCCGTGTCCCTCTCCCCCCTTGCAGGGGGGAAGCCGTCCGCCCGAACCGGGTACTAACGTTGCGTCATCGGGTTGGCGTGGGCGGGTGGCTCGGGAGTGGGCATGCAACCTCTGTACGTGGTCGATTTCGATGTGGCACCGGCTCAGGGCGCCGAGGCCGATGTCGTGGCGGGCTTACACGGGCATCTCGCCGCGTGGTTGAACGGGCCGTCGGGGACCGGGCTCGCCGCGGGCGACCTCGCCCGCTCCGGGCAGGCCGTGCTGCCGGCGAAGCCGCCGGGCCGGGAGCAGCGCGAGGCCCGCTGGAAGGTCGAGGAGGGCGTCGGGGCACGGGCCCTGCGGGTCGACCTGTCGCATCCCGTGGACAACGGGGCACGGTTCTACACGCAGGTGACGGTGGCCCGCGTCGAGTGCCGGGTGCTGCTGCGCGTCGTGATGGGGCAGGAGATCCCCAGCGGCTGGCTGTCGCCCGTCCAGGACCCGCCGCTGTTCCGGCCCAACGTGCTCGCGCGGGTCTGCGCGGACAGGACGCTGGAGCTGCGGACGCTGGGGCAGGTCGTGACGGGCCGGTTCGAGCCCATCCGGCAGAGCGAGCACGTGAGCGTCCTGTCGGACTCGCTCGCGTCGCCGACCCGGCTGCCGGCACTGCTGATGCAGCCGCGTGACGACGCGGCGTGGCAGGTGGCACGGCGGGCCTCGTCGCAGCTCATGGGCCTCGCTCAGGTCGTCACGCTCAACTACGCCACCAGTCAGGCGCTGCTGCGCCGGCAGCCGGCGCTCAGGGTTCCCGACGGCGGGGCCCTGCTGGTCTGGCCGGATCTGCGGCTGTCGCATCCGAGCTACGCGCGGCCCGAGGTCACCGCGGACGGCATGGTGGAGTACTGGATGCGCAGCCTGGCGGAGCTGTCCGTCCTCGCGCGCGGCTCCGACAAGGGGTGGGAGGCCGCGCGGCGGGCGGCCCGCAGCACGGCGGCCCGGCGGGTTGCCGCGCAGGTGGAGGAGGCCCGTCGGCTCGGTGACGCGGCGGGTGAGCGCAAGGCCCTCGAACGGCGGGTGCGCGAGCTGGAGGAGAGCGCCGCGACGTGGGAACAGCTGGCGGTGGCGGAGTCGGCCCGGGCGGACGACAACGCCGCCAAGGCCGCCGAGGCCACGAAGTTCCAGGAGGAGGCGGTCCGGTGGCGCAAGCTGTACGAGCGGGAGCGGGCGTCCCAGGGCGAGGCCGCGGCCGACCCGTGGAGCACGATCCCCGTCCTCGAGAAGGGTGACGCGGCGGCCACCTACCGCGCCCTGGAGGAGGCGTCGGAGGGGCGGATCGTGTTCACGCCGGGGGCCGAGCGCAGCTGGAAGGCGGATCAGTACCGGTTTCCGGACGAGATGACGGAGCAGTTGATCCTGCTCGCGAAGGCCGCCGCGGATCTGTACGAGCAGACGTCCGCGTCCATGCCGCGCCTCGACGAGTGGTTCTCGACGCAGCACGGCCTGAAGGTGGCCACCAGCGATCTGACGATCAAGAAGAACGCGCGGATGCGCTGGGTGACGTTCGACGGGGAGCAGCGCGACACGCTGCCGCATGTGAAGGTCCGTGACGGGGTGGCGCACAGCGACTGCGGTCGGATCCACTTCGCGCTCGATCCGGAGAAGCGGCGGTTCATCGTGGATCACGTGGGGGTCAAGAAGTACTGAGCGGACCGCCGGCCGCGGGTCGGGGCGGCCGGGAGGCGGGGACGGACGCGAGGCAGGGGCGGACGCGAAGCGGGGACGGGCGGCCGGACACCGCCCCGGGCCGCCCCGGCCCTGGCGCGGGAGGACTCGGAGGAGGGCGCGGCAGGGCTCGGAGGGGGCGCAAGGGACGGAGGGGGCAAGGGACGGAGGGGGGCCGGGTCGGCCGGTCAGGATCCGGTGAAGGGCCATGACGCGATGTCGCGGTAGTGGATGGGCCCCGGCCCCCGTCCGATGTTGCTGCCGACCAGGTGCAGCCGCTCGCTGTGCCAGGGGCGGCCGGTGAAGTCCGTGAGCCCGGCGGCGGCCGTCCGTACGGAGGACCGGTCGCCGCGCCGGGCGCGGGCCAGCGTCAGGTGCGGGCGCAGCGGCCGGTCCTCGAACGGGATGGCGCACCCGGTGACCACGGCGCGGACGTCGGCGGCGAGGAGCCGCAACCCCTCGACGTCCCCGCCGATCCCGCTCCACAGCACCCGCTCGTCGAAGTGCCCGCTGCCCCGGAGGGCCAGCTCGACGGGCCGGTGGGTCGCCGCCAGCTCGGCGAGCGGTGCCCGCAGCGGCGGGACGGACGCGGCCGGGAGCTCGCCGAGGAACGCCAGGGTGATGTGCCAGTCCTCGATCCGGTTCCACCGCATGCCCGGGTGCGCGTCATAGGCGGGGCTCAGCGCCCGCGCCAGCTCCTCC
Organism: Streptomyces roseoviridis; assembly: GCF_039535235.1. Lineage (NCBI taxonomy): Bacteria > Bacillati > Actinomycetota > Actinomycetes > Kitasatosporales > Streptomycetaceae > Streptomyces > Streptomyces roseoviridis. The sequence continues at coordinate 7,281,135 of NZ_BAAAWU010000001.1, read as the reverse complement.
TTCGCGTCGTCGGGCGGTGCGAGGGCGATGAACACGCGGATGGTGGAGGCCGGGGACTGTTCGTTCACGCAGGTCTTCGTACCGTGCCGGGGTCCGTTCCGTCACACCGGGGTGGCGGAACCGGCGTCGCCCGGCACCGCGACGGCCGGATGCCGGTCACGAGGCGCCCGAGCCGCGAAGGTTCAGACGTGGGCCCGGCTTCCAGGTTCGCCCCGCAGTCGACGGCCGTCACCGCGTCGTGCCACATCACTTCGATCTCCACGTCCACGCCGCCGTCCGCACCGGGGGCCAGCTCTTCGACGAGCGCGACGACGGAGTCGGCCGCATCACTGTCCGGCTGCCACCGGGGATCGCTCGGAATGATCGACAGGATGTCATCGCTCATCGTTCCCCCACCTCGTCTGGCCACTGAGGGCCGCAGCGTCGAGGCGCGATGCTATCGATCACCCGTTCCGGCACCCACATCCGCCCCTGACCCGGCGCACCCCGCGCACCCGGCGCACCCCGCGCCGCCGGTCCTCCGGCATCCGCTCCCACCCCTCGCCCGGGCAGCCGCCCTGCCTATGATCACGGGGACGCGGACGACGACGGAGGCTCGACGACCATGACGGACCAGCGTGTGTACCTCGTGACCGGCGGCGGGACGGGCATCGGCGCCGCGACCGCACGGCTGCTGAGCGCCGCGGGGCACCGCGTGGCGGTCTCCGGGCGCCGTCCCGAACCGCTGCGGCTGGTCGCGGAGGAGACCGGCGCGCTCGCCGTCGCCTCGGACATCGGCGAGCCCGACGAGGTGCGCGAGCTCGTCGGCACGGTGCTCCGGGAGCACGGCCGGCTCGACGGTCTCGTCCTCAACGCCGGGATCGGGCGAGGTGGCGGGGTGGGCGACGTGACCCTGGAGGACTGGGAAGCGGTCATGCGGACGAACCTCACCGGCCCCTTCCATCTGCTCCGTGCCGCGCTGCCGCACCTCCTCGACGCACGTGGGGCGGTGGTCGCCGTCGCCTCGGTGTCCGCCCTCCGCAACGGCGTCGGGAACGCCGCCTACGCCACCTCCAAGGCGGCGCTGCTCCAGCTGTGCCGCTCGCTCGCGGTGGACTACGGCGGTGCCGGGCTGCGCGCGAACACCGTCTGCCCGAGCTGGGTGCGCACCGACATGGCGGACCGCCGGATGAACCGGTTCGCCGAGGAGGCGGGTCTGGACGACGGCGGTGTCGAGAAGGCGTACGAGGAGGTGACCCGGGTCCTGCCGGCCGGGCGGCCCGCGGAGCCGCGGGAGGTCGCCGAGGCGATCGCCTGGCTGCTCTCGCCCGCCGCCTCCTTCGTCAACGGGGCCGTGCTGACCGTCGACGGCGGAGCGACCGCCCTGGACCCGGGCACTGTGGGCTTCGAGTTCCGCATGGAGCCGCGCACCGGCGGCGCGTAGGGGGTCGGCCGGCCAGGGGCGGTTCGTGGTGCCGGGTGCCTGGTCCTTCCGGTCGCAGGCCGGCGGAACGTCAGAGAGCCGCGCGCCGGACCCCCAAGGCACCGCTCGCCCGGCCCGTCAGCGCACCGTTCACACGATCCGTCAGCGCACCGCTCGCCCGGCCCGTCAGCGCACCGTTCACACGATCCGTCAGCGCGCCGCTCGCCCGGACCCTTCCACGTGCCGCTCCCCCGGCCCGCGACCGCGCCGGGCGACGTGCTGGTGGCGCAGGCACGAGACGACGACCACCAGGGGCCACAGCGACTGCACGCAGGTCACCAGGCGTTCGGCGACGCCCGCGGCGCCCTGGCGGTTCGCCTCGACCAGGAACCAGAGCGCACCGGCCCCCATCAGCAGCGTCGCCGCGTAGGCGGGTGCGCGCCGCAGCGCCCAGGGGGCCGGCCGGTCGCCGGGGCGGGCGGCCAGGACCGGCCACAGGGCGAGCAGGGTGAAGCCCACGGCGACGACGGACCCGTGGCGCAGGGCCCCTCCGCTGCTCGGCGTCGGGACCATCGCCACGGCCAGGGCCGCCACTCCCCCGGCGGCCAGCGCCGCGCGCCCGGCGGGGGCGGCCGCCCGCAGCCCCCAGGCGGTGCCGAGGTGGCACACGCCCAGGGCGAGCAGTGCGCCGGTCATCACCCAGAACCCCCGGGCCCCGTACGCCGCGAGCACGCTGATCGTCTGCCGGACGGCGTCGTAGGACGGTCCTTCCAGCGCGCCCGCGGTCGTCCAGCCGGCCACCAGCACCACGGGGGCGCAGCCCGACGGCACGAGGGTCCACTTCGGTACGGCTCGCATCGGTTCACGGTAGGCGCGACGGCCCCGGCGGGCGGCGGAGCACGCCGGGCGTGCGCTCACTGCGCGCCGAAGACCTGCGTCCAGTAGGGGCCGCCGGCGCTGTGGATGCCGATGCCGATCTCGCGGAAGTCGCAGTTGAGGATGTTCGCCCGGTGGCCGGGGCTGTTCATCCAGGAGTCCATCACCTGAGCGGGGGTGCGCTGGCCCTTCGCGATGTTCTCGCCGTACGTGGACCAGCGGTATCCGGTGGCGGTGACCCGCTCGCCGGGGCCGTCGCCGTCGGGGTCGGTGTGGTCGAAGAAGTCCCGCGCGGCCATGTCGTCGGAGTGTCCCTGGGCGGCCCTGGTGAGGAGTCCGTTCTCGGTCAGCGGGCCGCAGCCCGCCCGCGCCCGCTCCGTGTTGACCAGGTCGATCACCTGACGGGAGTCCGAGCTGCCGCCGGAGCCGCCGGCGGCCCCGGCGCTTGTGGACCGGGGTCGGGTCACGAGCGCCGTGGGGCGGGGCGCGGCGGGCGTGGTGCTCGCCTCGGCGGGCGGCGAGGGTTCGGCCGTGCGGCTCGGCCGGGCGCTGCGGCTCGCGCCGGGGGCGGCGCTGGTCGTGGCGGAGGGCGAGACCGAGGGCGTACCGGTGCCCGGCGTCGTGGCCGACCGCGAGGCGAGGCCGGAGGCGGCGTCGGGGGCCGATGCCTGGGTCACGTCGGTGGCGTCCTGGTCGCCGGCCTCGGGGCCGGTGACCAGGACGAAGGCGCCGCCGGTGACGGCCACCACAGCGAGGCCCGCGGCGGCGACGGCCCGGCGGCGGCCGCGCTTGCGCTGCTGCTCCTTGCGGCGGGCGCCGCGCGGCCCGGGCGCGGCGGCGTGCCGGGCCCGGGCCGCGCCGGTACGGGGGCCGTCCGCGCCGAGCGCCGGGCCGCCCGCGGCGGGTACGGGCGCGGCGGCGAGGGCGAGGCCGGCGCTCTCGCGGACGTGGGTGAGGAGCAGTGCCGCCGGGGGCACGAGCAGCAGTCCGGCGAGCAGGCCCTCGGCGGGTACGAGGCCGTGCCACAGGCCGGCGCAGTGGGGGCAGGTGCGGGCGTGGCGGGCTATTCGCTTGCGCCACAGACCGGAGGGGTGGCCGTCCCAGCCGTCGAGTCCGGTGCGCAGGGTGGGGCACAGCGGCTGGGCCGACAGGGCCCGTACGACGACCCGGGCGGCCTCCAGCTGCGCCTTCATGCGCTGGACGCGGACGGCAGTGTGTTCGGTCGACAGCCGCAGGGCGGCGGCGACCTCGTGCCGGGTGAGCTCTCCGGCGCATTCGAGCCACCACAGGGACAGCAGGGCGCTGTCCTCGGGCTCCAGCCAGCGGGTGGCCTCGGCGGTCTCGCGCCGCTGTCCCGACAGCTGGAGCCGGGCGACCGTCAGGTCCACGAAGTCGGCGCCGGGCTGGGCGAGGTCCCGCGCGTCGTCGAGGGCGGCGGTGGTGTGGCCGGTCTGCCGGCGGTGCCAGTGGGCGCGGATGGCGTTCATGGCGATGGCGACGAGCCAGGAGCGGAAGCTGTCCGGGGAGCGCAGTCCGCCGAGCCCGTCGAGTGCCCGCAGCATCGTCTCCTGCACGACGTCGTCCACCTCGTGGTGGCCGTTCATCGCCCGGCCCACGATGTTGTAGACGAGCGGAAGGTACGCGGCGACGAGCTGGTCCTGCGCCTTCAGGTCGCCGCCTTGCGCGGCCCTGACGAGGTCCGTGCCGTTCGGTGCTTCCATGCCCTGCTTCATCCTGATCGTCCTGCCTGTTGCCGTTGCCCAACACCTGGGAGACCGCGCCACGGCCACCGGATAACGAAAACCGCCGAAGAGATTTTCGACGACCGCGCAGCGCTCGTGGCCGTGCGGGTCGTCCTCACGGTTCGAGGAGGCGCCACACGGTCAGGGCGAGGCGGGCGCGGGTCAGGCCGGTGGGGTCGGTGAGGTCGAGGTCCAGGTGTCTGCCCAGGTGTTCGACGCGGCGGGAGACGCTGCTGTGGTGGAGGTGGAGGAGGTCGGCGGCGCGGCGCAGGGAGCCGGTGCGGCAGTAGGCGTCCAGGGTCTCCAGGTCCTCGGGGTCACCGGCGATCCGGGCCACCGCGGCCACGTCCGGGTTGGCGCGGGCGGCCTGGGGCGGGATGTCGGCCAGGAGGGCGAGGGAGCCCAGCTCGGCGTGGTGGACGACGGGCTGGCGCGCGGTGGTGAAGCGCAGGGCGGTACGGGCCTGCCGCCAGGCGAGGCCGGGGTGGTCGGCGGCGCCGATTCCGGCGCGCGCGCCCGCGGGGAAACCCGCCCGGTCCACGGCGGTCGCCAGGATGACGCCGGTGTCGGCGAGCGCGGCCGCCTTCACCACGCCCTCGGGGCAGATGCGGGCGCCGATCCTGTCGAGCGGCAGGTCGGTGCGCACGGAGACGACGTGGACGGGGCGACCGGCGGCGAAGCCGAGGAGCCGCAGGGCGCGGGCCCGGGCGGCCTCGTCGCCGTCGGTGCTGACGACCAGTTCGACCAGGGCGGGGTCGGCCATGGTGGTGGGGGCCGGGCCGTACCGTTCGACGGCCGCGCCCACGGCGATCGCGAGCCGGTCGAGGAGGACCTCGTCGAGGGGGTTGGGCGGGCCGGGACGTTCCAGCCACACGGTGCCGATCTCCTCCTCGTCGAGGACGACCGGCACCGTGGTCGACGCGGGCAGCGGCGGGGCGGCGGCGTGGGTGCCCCCGGGTGACACGCGCACGGCCCGGCCCGTGGCGTGCAGCCGGATCCCCGCGACGCACTCGGCCAGGCCCGCCGACGCCCGTGCGAGCGCGGGGAGTTCGACGCGCCGGCGCATCAGCGTGTCGTAGAACGTGACGATGCGGATCGCCCCGTCGACGTACGGATCGAGCCCCGACAGCCGTACGGCCAGTGCCTCCATGCGAGAAGGATAGAAGGGCGGGGGAACGCGGGGACTCCTCCCCTGGAACGAGCGTGGAACGCCCCTGTCGGGATTCGGTCGGAGGCCGGGCGGCTGCGGCGGTGGGCCCGGACGGCGCGGCGGGCAGGCCGGTGGACGTCCCGCCGCCGGAGCTGCCTCCTGGTGCGCCCCCGATCGAGCCCAGGGCCCAGGTCTTTCGTGCCGTCGTCGGGCACCGACCTCTCCGCCGCCCGGACCGCATTAGCCTGCGCTTGCACTTATCACGCTCCTGCAACTATTGTGGATGCACGTAAAGAGCTCACTCAAGCAATACGGAAGGGCTGAGCCATGCCGCTCGCACTCCTCGCCCTCGCGGTCGGGGCCTTCGGAATCGGCACGACCGAGTTCGTCGTCATGGGGCTGCTGCCGGGGATCGCCGCCGACTACGGCGTCTCCATCCCCACCGCCGGACTGCTGGTCACCGGCTACGCGCTCGGCGTCGTCGTCGGGGCGCCGCTGCTGACCGTCCTCGGCAACAAGGTGAGCCGCAAGCGGATGCTCATGCTGCTGATGGGCCTGTTCGTGATCGGCAACCTGGTCTCCGCGCTCGCCCCGAGCTTCGGGACGATGCTGGCCGGGCGCGTGATCGCCTCCCTCGCCCACGGCTCGTTCTTCGGGCTCGGGTCCGTCGTCGCCGCCGGGCTGGTCGCCCCGGACAAGAAGGCCGGCGCCATCGCCACCATGTTCACCGGCCTGACGGTCGCCAACATCGTCGGGGTGCCGCTCGGCACCTTCATCGGCCAGGCGGTCGGCTGGCGCACCACCTTCGCGATCGTGGCCGCGCTCGGCGTGGTCGGTCTGCTCGGCATCGCCCGGCTCGTGCCCGCCGTGCCCCGCCCCGAGGGGGCCCGACTGCGCGGCGAGCTGACCGCGTTCCGCAACCCCCAGGTGCTGCTCGCGATGGCGATGACCGTGCTCGGCTTCGGCGGTGTCTTCGCCGCGATCACCTACATCGCACCGATGATGACCGACGTCGCCGGCTACTCCGAGGGCGCCGTCACCTGGCTGCTGGTCCTCTTCGGCGTGGGCATGTTCCTCGGCAACCTCATCGGCGGCCGGTTCGCCGACCGTGCGCTGATGCCCCTGCTGTACGCCACCCTCGGCGGGCTGGCGCTCGTCCTCGCGCTGTTCACCGTGGTCGCCGACGACAAGGTCCTCGCCGCGATCGCCGTCCTGCTCATCGGGGCGCTCGGCTTCGCCACCGTGCCGCCGCTCCAGAAGCGCGTCCTGGACCAGGCGCACAGTGCGCCCACCCTGGCCTCCGCCGTCAACATCGGCGCCTTCAACCTCGGCAACGCGCTCGCCGCCTGGCTCGGCGGTCTCGTCATCGCGGCCGGCTTCGGCTTCACCGCTCCCAACTGGGTGGGTGCCCTGCTCGCCGCGGCCGCTCTCGGCCTCGCGTTCCGGTCCGCCGCGCTGGAGCGCCGCGCCCCCGCCCGCGCGCCCGCCGGTGTCCCGGCGACCGGCGCCGCCGCCCCGGCCCGTATACCCGTCCCCCACTGACGTCCGCCCGCTGAGCCCCGGGGAGGGCGGGCGCCGACCGGAGGCGATGTGCGCACCGGCCGGCGCCCCGCTCCCCCGGCCTTTCCCGCAGTCCCCGATCATTCATGTGGCAGATCGTCCCGCGTTCAGGAGTTTCCGGATGAGTTCCCTCTTCAGCCCCCTGTCCCTCAGGTCCCTGACCGTGCCCAACCGCGTGTGGATGGCCGCGATGTGCCAGTACAGCGCCGCCCCGGACGGTGACGCGGCCGGCGTTCCGACGGACTGGCACTTCGCCCACCTGGCCGCTCGCGCCACCGGCGGGACCGGTCTGATCATCACGGAGGCGACGGCCGTCGTCCCCGAGGGCCGCATCAGCCCGTACGACCTCGGCATCTGGAACGACGCCCAGGTCACCGCCTTCCGGCGCGTCACCGACTTCCTCAAGAGCCAGGGCAGTGTGCCCGGCGTCCAGCTGGCTCATGCCGGGCGGAAGGCGTCGACCGAGCGCACCTGGGTCGACCGGGGCCGTCCGATCGCGCCGGACGAGCCCCACGGCTGGACTCCGGTCGGCCCCAGCGCCGTGCCGTTCTCGGCGGCCTCGACGACCCCCGAGGAGCTCACCGGGGAAGGCATCGCCGCGATCGTCCGGGCCTTCGCGGACGGTGCCCGGCGCGCCCTCGCGGCGGGCTTCGAGGTGGTGGAGATCCACGGCGCCCACGGGTATCTGATCCACGAGTTCCTCTCCCCCTACAGCAACCACCGCACCGACGGCTACGGCGGCTCCTTCGAGGGCCGCACCCGCTTCCCGCTGGAGGTCGTCGACGCCGTCCGCGCCGTGTGGCCCGACGAGCTGCCGCTGTTCTTCCGCGTCTCGGCCACGGACTGGCTCACCGAGAACCCCGAGGACGACCGGGAGGGCTGGACCCTCGACGACACCGTGCGCTTCGCCAAGGAGCTCCAGGCTCGCGGGGTCGACCTGCTCGACGTGTCCACCGGCGGCAACGTCCCCGACGCCCGGATCGACGTCCACCCCGGTTACCAGGTGCCCTTCGCCGAACGGGTCCGGCGGGAGACCGGCATGCCGGTGGCGGCCGTGGGCCTGATCACCGAGCCGGAGCAGGCGGAGCACGTCCTCGCCTCCGGCCGGGCCGACGCCGTCCTCCTCGGCCGCGAACTCCTGCGCGACCCGTTCTGGGCCCGGCACGCCGCCGTCGCCCTGGGCGACGAGGTGCCCTCGCCGGTGCAGTACCACCGGGCGTGACACCTCGGGGCGCGTACTTCTGGGAGCGCTCTCAACCGCACGATGCCGCCGGATATCCTGGCCGGGCCGATCGACGTGCCGAGGTGCCGGATCACCGACGTGCCGGACCACCGAGGACCGACCGACCGGCCCGCCGACGTGCCCGCAGCAGATGAGGAGCGCCCGCCTTGCCCGAGTCGAGCACGGGGTCCCGCCCCACGCTGGAAGCCGTCGCCGCGCGTGCCGGGGTCTCGCGGGCCACCGTGTCGCGGGTCGTGAACGGGGGCGCGGGGGTGCGGGAGGCCCTGGTGGAGAAGGTGCGGCGGGCGGTCGAGGAGCTGGGTTACGTGCCCAACCAGGCGGCGCGCACGCTGGTGACCCGGCGCAACGGGGCGGTGGCGGTGATCATCGCGGAGCCGGAGTTCCGGATCTTCTCCGACCCGTTCTTCGAGCAGCAGGTGCGGGGCATCAGCCGGGAGCTGGCCGCGCACGACTCGCAGCTGGTGCTGCTGTGGGTCGAGGGGCCCGGCGACCACGAGCGGATCGCACGGTACCTCGGGGGCGGCCATGTCGACGGGGCGCTCGCGTTCTCGCTGCACAACGACGGTGAGCTCGCGGCGCTGATCGGGCGGGCCCGGATCCCCACCGTGTTCGGCGGCCGGTCGGCGGCGGGACGGGACGTCGCGGTGCCGTACGTCGACTGCGACAACCGGGGCGGGGCCCGCGAGGCCGTACGGCACCTGGTCTCGCTGGGGCGCCGGCGCGTGGCGCACATCGCGGGGCCCCGGGACCTGATGGCGGCGCTCGACCGGCTCGACGGCTACCACGACGTCCTGCCGGGCGCCGATCCCGAGCTGGTCGCCGACGGGGACTTCACGGAGGCGAGCGGCGCCCGCGCGATGGCCGGGCTGCTCGACCGGTGGCCGGACGTGGACGGCGTCTTCGCCGCGAACGACCTGATGGCCTCGGGCGCCCTGAGGACGCTGCGGGAGCGGGGGGTCCGGGTCCCCGAGGACGTGGCGGTCGTCGGTTTCGACGACATGCCCGCGGTCGTGCGGGACACCGTGCCCGCGCTGACGACGGTGCGTCAGGACATCGAGGGCATGGGCCGGCTGATGGTGCGGCTGCTGATGCGGGTCCTGGACGAGGGCGGTGACCGTACGCCGGAGTCGATCGTCACTCCGACGGCGCTGGTCCGCCGCGCCTCGGCCTGAGGCGGAGGGGAGCCGCCGCGGCGGCCACGCGCGGCGGCGGGCACCGCGTCTCGCGCGGTGCCCGCCGTTTCGTCGCGCGGTCCGGCCGCGGGGGCGGCTCAGCCGTACGGGATCACCAGGACGGACCTGTCCGTGCCGGTCTGGAGCCTCGACGTCCCGTTGCCGATCGCGCTCCACACCTCCAGGCGCACGGTGCCGTTCGTGAGGTTGCCGAGCGTGCCGCTCGCCGACGCCAGGCCGCGGGTCTGGGCGTACTCCTCCCAGCCGGTCACCGGGTCGGTGGCGAAGTAGTGGTACGTCTCGGTCCGCTCGAAGGTGCCGTCGCCGGTCAGGTCGTAGCTGACCCTGGCCTGCTGGCCGAGGCCGACCGTGGTGCCGGCGTCGACCTGGAGCCGGAAGGCGGTGGCGGCGCCCGGGGTGAGGGTGCCGTTGACGCCGCGGGCCTCGTAGACGAGCGGCCGGTACGGGGTGCCGTCGTGGTTGGCGCCGTCGGCGGAGGCGATCGTGTCGGCCCCGGCCGTGCCGCCGCCGGCGGTGGTGAGGGTGCCTCCGGAGCGGAGCTGGAAGGTGTTCCCGGTCGACGGGCCGGGGTCGGGGCCGGGGTCGCCGCCCGTTCCGGTGCCGACGGCGGTCGAGCGGGCGGGCACGGTCAGGGTCCTGCCGTCGGAGAAGGTGACGGTCCGGGCGGTGGAGCCGTGGTTGTGGGCCGCGTAGGTGCGCACCGTGCCCTTGGTGAAGACGGCGGAGGTGGGCAGGTCGCCGGTGACGCCGGCGTCGGGTGCGCCGAGCGCGTCGAGCGTGCCGATCCAGTGGTAGGTGTGCGCCTTGGACTCGCCGGCCTCCGGGGTGTAGGCGGCGTGTCCGGCGTCCCACTTCGCCTTCGCGGCGGCCGGGTCGGCGAGTGACTGGAACTCCCAGAGGATGTCGCGCCATTCGACGGCGGGGCCGCCGTTCTCGCGTTCCATCTCGGCGATGTTGCGGCGGACGGCGTCCTTGCGGCCGCCGAGGTGGAGGGAGCCGCCGGCGGTGACGGGCAGGACGTTGATGCCGTGGATCTCCTCGGGGTTGGCGGTCCACCAGGTGGCGTAGGCGCCGCCGCTGCCCCAGACCATGCCGACGGTGTCGTGGCCGAAGGAGCCGGGGAAGACCTGCTGGTCGGCGTCGAACCAGTACTGGGCGACGGCCTCGGCCTCGGTGGTCAGGAGATAGGTGCCGAGGTCGCGCAGCGCGGTGTCGCCGGTGGCCGAGCCCCACAGGACGAGCGCGGCGCTGAGGTTGGTCGACTCGGAGGACGACTCCTGGTTGTTGCCGGCGGCGAAGCCCTGGTGGCCGGAGGCCCAGCTGTGGCCGGCGTAGACGTCGAAGCCGCGCAGGAAGGGGAAGGCCGTGTCGGTGCGGGCCGGGTTGGCGGTGTCGCGGACCAGGGTCCTGACCATGCCGCCCCAGGCGGAGCCGGCGGCCCAGGCGGGGTCGTACTGGGCGACGATCGCGGCGGCGTAGACGTAGTAGCCGTAGTGGAAGTGGTGGTCGTTGAGTTCGGTGTCGCTGCCGTAGGAGGCGGGGTAGCCGGTGAGGGTCTTCCACGCCGGGTCGTACGAGAACTCGTTGGCGCCGCCCGCGGTGAACCAGTCCTGGAGGCGGCCCTTGATCAGCCCGAGCAGCTTGTCGCGGATCGCCGTCTCGCCGATCTGGTCGGCGACGGGGACCAGTTGGGCGAGTTTCCCGAGGGCCTTGCCGGTCCAGTAGGTGTCGACGGCTCCGGAGAACGGGTCGGCGGCGTTCGCGGTCTCGTTGAGGTGGGTCCGCAGCCGGGCCGTGTCGACGCCGCCGGTCCTCGGCAGGGCGGGCAGCACGGCGGACGCCTTCTGGGCGGTGGTGAAGGACGCCGCCTCGCGGACCTTCATGGTGCCGCGCGGCGAGACGTAGGTGTAGGAGGTGAGGGCGTCGGTGGTGTGGAGCCACTGGTGGCGGTAGAGGGCCTGGAGGGTGCCGCGCTCGGTGCCCTCCTTGGCCTCGGTGCTGAGGGTGTAGGTGGCCCGTACGGTGCCGCCGGTGTAGCTCCAGTTCACGGTGGAGCCGGTGACGAAGCTGAAGGCGTACTTCCGGTAGGTGGCGAGGGCGCCGGTGGAGGGCAGGACGGCGACGGAGAAGTAGTCCTTGCCGCCGAGGCCGGTGGTGATGGTGGTGCCGGAGACGTTCCAGTCGGTGCCGGTGGGGGCGAACAGGGCGTAGTGGTGTCCGGAGACGGTGATGCCGAGGACGTTGCCCTGGTCGGCGAAGACGGTGGGGGCGGCCGCGGTGGTGATCTGGGCGTTGCCGCCGGACCCCTTGGCGTACACGAAGGGGCTGCCGTGTCCGATGGTGGTGCGCAGGGTGCGGGTGCCGTCGGACCAGTAGGGCGTGACGGTCCAGTCGGACCAGGCGTCGGCCTTGGTGTCGGGCGAGTTGAGGCCGGTGAGGCCGACGGTGAGGTCGCGCTTGTGGGGGTACTCGTACTGGCGGCCGTCGCCGACGATCTGCGGGCTGGTCGGGTAGCCGATGTCGAGGCCGCCGGCGGTGGCCTGGTAGGTGAGGGGGTGCCCGTACATGGGGGTGGAGTACGGGTTGTCGCCGTAGCGCTGGAAGGCCAGGGAGGACCACCAGTCATTGGTGGGCACCGGCCTGCCCTGGGCGGCGGCCGTGACCTTGGGGGTGACGGGGGTGCCGGTGTTGGTGGTGGGGCCGGAGGTTCCGGCGGGGCGGCTGTCGGAGTAACTGCCGGAGCCTACGGGGACGGTGGCGGCCGCGGCCGGTGGGGCGGTCGGGACGAGTCCGACCGCGGCCAGGGCGGTGGCCAGGACCAGCACGGCGGCCGGTCGGTTGCGGGGGGCGGGCATGGGCGGCACCTCGTGTCATCACGACGGATAGGGGTGTCAGCGCGATCCGGGGCGCGAGAGCGCTCTCAGATGCCGGTGAACGTAAAACTCCTGAAACATCGGTGTCAATAGATGGAACAGCGGGCGCAGTTGGGGGTGAGTCCAACCCGTTACGCCTTCGAGTCTTGACGGGACGGACACCGGGCGGGCACGCTCCAGACGCATCTTTGAGAGCGCTCTCAATCGGCGGCGAGGCCGCCGGGCGGGTGCGTCCTCGCAGTGTTCTTCTCTCTCCGCTCCGAAGCCAAGGGAGGCTTCCCATGCCCATCGCCCGAGCCGCCAAGAGGGCCACCGTCCGTCTGGGAGCGGTCGTTCTGGCCGGGGCCCTGCTCGCCGCCTGCGGCGGGTCGCCGGACGAGTCGTCGTCCGCCGGCCCGGGCGGGAAGGTCACGCTCACCGTGGACCTGTTCGGCTCCTTCGGATACGAGGAGGCCGGCCTCTACGCGGAGTACGAGAAGCTCCACCCGAACGTCACGATCAAGCAGACCGACACCGAGGACGAGGCGGACTACTGGAAGTCGTTGCAGACCCGGCTCGCCGGCGGCGGCGGTCTCGCCGACGTCCAGGCCGTCGAGGTCGGGCGGATCGCCTCGGTGACCCAGCAGCAGGCGGACAAGTTCGAGGACCTGCGCAGATACGGTGCCGACGGGCTCGAGAGCCGGTTCCCCGCGGCCAAGTGGGCGGCCGCCACCGGCCGCGACGGCGCGGTCCTCGGTCTCGGCACCGACGTCGGCCCCGAGGCCATGTGCTACCGCACCGACCTGTTGCGCCGGGCCGGCCTGCCCACCGACCGCGAAGAGCTCGCGAAGAAGTGGTCGACCTGGGACGGCTACCTGGAGCTCGGCAGGCAGTACAAGGCCAAGGCGCCCGCGAACAGCGCCTGGCTGGACAGCGTCGGCAGCCTCTACTCGATCATGATCGGGCAGGAGAAGGAGCGTTACTACGACGCCTCCGGCGCTTTGATCTGGGAGAAGAACCCGGCCCTGAAGAAGGCGTGGGACACCTCCGTCGCAGCGGCGCACGGCGGCCTGAGCGCCAAGCTGGACCAGTGGTCGCCGCAGTGGAACCAGGCGTTCGCCGCCGGCTCCTTCGCCACCCTCCCCTGCCCGGCGTGGATGCTCGGCTACATCAAGGGGCAGGCCGGTGACGCCGGCAAGGGCAAGTGGGACATCGCCGCACTGCCCGGCGGCGCCGGCAACTGGGGCGGCTCCTACCTGTCGGTGCCGAAGGCGGCCCGGCACAAGAAGGAGGCGTACGAGCTGATCGCCTGGCTCACCGCGCCGGAACAGCAGGCGAAGCTCTTCCAGAAGAACGGCAACTTCCCCTCGGCCACCGGCGCCATCGACAAGGTCGCCGCCGCGAAGGACCCGTACTTCTCGAACGCCCCGATCGGCAGGATCTTCGGCGACGCCGCCAAGGCCGCTCCCGTCCAGGTGCTCGGCGTCCACGACCAGAACATCGCCCAGCAGATCACCAACGCCCTGAGCGAGATCGAGCGCAAGGGAACGTCTCCCGACAAGGCCTGGGAGAACGCGAAGAAGGGCGTCGCCAACACCATCGGCTGACCTCGCGCCTCCCCTTCCCCGCGCCCCCGTCCTCCGCGCCCGACGCCCCCGGGCCGCCGCCGTGGCGGCCCGGGGGGCTCTTCGCCCCGCCCCGGTACCGACTCACCCCCAAGGGCCGCCCGTGACCCTCGCCTCCTCCGCGAAGCCGACCGCACCGCCCCGCCCGCCCCGCCCGCCCCGCGCGTCCGGGCCGCCTCGCCCGTCCGCCCCGCGGCGCGCGTGGCGGACGCTCTCCCCGTACGCGTACCTCGCCCCCTTCTTCACCCTGTTCGCCGCCTTCGGGCTGTTCCCGCTGGTGTACACGGCGTTCGTGTCGTTGTACCGGGTCGAGCTCCAGACGCCCGGCGACATGCAGTGGCGCGGCCTCGGCAACTACACGGCGCTGCTCGGCGACGAGTTCTTCTGGACCTCGCTGCGCAACACCTTCACCATCGGGGTGCTGTCCACGGTTCCGCAGCTGCTGATGGCCCTCGGCCTCGCCCATCTGCTCAACTACCGCCTGCGCGGGCGGACCTTCTTCCGCACCGCGATGCTGCTCCCGTACGCGACCTCCGTCGCCGCGGCCACCCTCGTCTTCGCGCAGCTCTTCGGCCGGGACTTCGGGCTCGTCAACTACGTGCTGGGGCTCGTCGGCATCGGACCCGTCGACTGGCAGAACGGCACGGTCGCCTCCCAGATCGCCGTCTCCAGCATCGTCGTGTGGCGCTGGACCGGTTACAACGCGCTGATCTACCTGGCCGGGATGCAGTCCATCCCGCACGAGCTGTACGAGGCGGCCGAGATGGACGGGGCGTCCAAGTGGCGGCAGTTCCTCCACGTCACCCTGCCCGGCCTGCGGCCCACGATCGTCTTCACGGTCGTGGTCTCCACGATCGGCGCCACGCAGCTCTTCGGCGAGCCGCTCCTCTTCGAGGGATCCGTCTCCGGCGGCATCTCCCACCAGTACCAGACGCTCGGGCTCTACCTCTACGAGCAGGGCTGGGGCTTCTTCCACCTGGGCCGTGCCGCCGCCATCGCCTGGGTGATGTTCCTGATGATCGTGCTCCTGGTCGGGGCCAACGCCCTGATCGCCCGCCGCCGCACCCGCAAGGAGGCCGGCCGATGACCACGTCGCTCGCCGATCCACCGATCCCGCACCCGGCCCCCGGGGCGCCCGCCGCTGGGCGGCGCCGCCGCTCGCGAGCCGGCCGCACCATGCGGGGCGGGAAGCTCGCGTACGCGCTCCTCGTCGTCGCCGTGCTCGTCTCGGCGTTCCCCTTCTACTGGACGATCGTCGCCGCCAGCCGCTCCAACGCCGAGCTGGCCCAGGTGCCGCCCGCGCTGCTGCCCGGCCGCAACCTGATCCGCAACGTCGAGGCGGTGATGGCGGAGGCCGACATCGGCAAGGCCCTGCTGAACTCCTTCATCGTGTCCGGTTCGATCACTCTGGGCACCGTGCTGTGCTGCACGCTCGCCGGGTTCGCCTTCGCCAAGCTGCGGTTCCGCGGCCGGGGCGCGCTGCTCGCCGTCACGGTGGGCACCATGATGATCCCGCCGCAGCTCGGCGTGATCCCGCTGTTCATGCTGATCGCCGAACTCCAGTGGGCCGGCCGGCTCCAGGCGGTGATCCTGCCGGGTCTGGTGTCCGCGTTCGGGGTGTTCTTCATGCGGCAGTACCTCGTGCAGTCGCTGCCCGACGAGCTGATCGAGGCGGCCCGGGTGGACGGGGCCTCCTCGGGCCGCATCTTCTGGTCGATCGTCGTGCCCGTCGCCCGGCCCGGCATGGCCGTGCTCGGCCTGCTGACCTTCATGGCGTCCTGGAACGACTTCTTCTGGCCCATCGTCGCCCTGACCTCGTCCGAGCCCACCGTCCAGGTAGCGCTGCGCCAGCTGGGCGGCGGCTACGTCAACGACCAGTCCGTGATCATGGCGGGCACCCTGCTCGGCACCCTGCCGGTGCTGCTGGTCTTCGGCCTCCTCGGCCGGCAGATCGTCGGCGGCATCATGCAGGGCGCGGTCAAGGGCTGACCCCGGCCGTACCTTCGCCCTCCGCCCCGGCCGGCCCTTCCGCTCCGCCCCCGTGAAGAAACGGGTCCCTCGCTTCCCCGCCGTCCCGCGTTCCTCGCCTCCCCGTCGTCTCACTCCCGGGAGTTCCCGCCTCATGACCGCGCTCGATCCCCGCCCCCGCACCACGGCCCCGCTCCGGTTCCCCGACGGCTTCCGCTGGGGCACCGCCACCGCCGCGTACCAGATCGAGGGGGCCGCCGCCGAAGACGGCCGCACCGCCTCCATCTGGGACACCTTCAGCCGCGTACCGGGCAAGGTCCGCAACGGGGACACCGGCGACATCGCCGCCGACCACTACCACCGCGTGAGCGAGGACATCGCGCTCATGCGCCGGCTCGGCGTGACCGACTACCGGTTCTCCGTCTCCTGGCCGCGCGTACAGCCCACCGGGCGGGGCCCCGCCGTGCGCCGGGGCCTCGACTTCTACCGGCGGCTCACCGACGAACTGCGCGAGGCCGGCATCCGGCCCGTCGCCACCCTCTACCACTGGGACCTGCCCCAGGAGCTGGAGGACGCGGGCGGCTGGCCGCAGCGCGAGACGGCCCAGCGCTTCGGCGCGTACGCGGCCCTCGTGGCCGAGGCGCTCGGCGACCGCGTGGCGACCTGGACCACCCTCAACGAACCGTGGTGCGCCGCCTTCCTCGGCTACGGAAGCGGGGTGCACGCGCCCGGCCGCACCAGCGCCCTCGCCTCCCTGCGCGCCGCCCACCACCTCAACCTGGCCCACGGTCTGGCGGCCCGGGCGCTGCGCGCCGCCCTGCCCGCGGGGTCCGAGATCTCGCTGACCCTGAACCTGCACGCGGTGCGCGCGCACACCGGGGCGCCCGAGGACCTGGACGCGGCCCGCAGGATCGACGCGGTCGGGAACCGCGTCTTCCTGGACCCGGTCTTCCACGGCACCCTGCCCGAGGACCTGGTCCGGGACACGGCCCCGGTCACGGACTGGTCGTTCGTACGGGACGACGACCTTCGGACCGCGTCGGCACCGATCGACTCGCTGGGCATCAACTACTACTCCCCCACCGTGGTCGCCGCCGGGTCCTCGCCGGCGCCGTCGCCGTGGGCGGGCGCCGAGCGGCACGTGCGCTTCCTTCCGGCACCGGGGCCGCGCACGGCGATGGACTGGCCCGTCGACGCGGACGGGCTGCACGAGCTGCTCGTCCGGCTGCGCGACGACCTGCCCGGCGTCCCGCTGGTGATCACCGAGAACGGGGCCGCGTACGACGACTACGCCGATCCGGAGGGCCGGGTGAAGGACCCCGAGCGGGTGGCGTACCTGCGCGCGCACCTCGCCGCGGTCCACCGGGCCCTCGATGACGGCGCCGACGTGCGCGGCTACTTCCTCTGGTCGCTGCTCGACAACTTCGAGTGGGCGTACGGCTACAGCAAGCGGTTCGGCATCGTCCACGTCGACTTCGCCACCCAGCGGCGGACGTTCAAGGACAGCGCCCACTGGTACGCGGGGGTCATCGCCCGCGGTGGTCTGGAGGCGTAGCCGGGGGCCCGGCGGGAGGCGCGGCCGGCAGGGCGGTCAGGAGCGCGGCGGGGTCGGTGCCGCCCGGCAGGGCCGCCAGGAGCGCGGCGGGGTCGGTGCCGCCCGGCAGGTCGCTGACCTGGCCGTCGCCGACCTCCACCACCCGCCAGGCGCCGGTCGCGGCGAGGCGCGCCAGGTCGGTCGTGACGAAGCGGCAGCCGAGGGCGGCGACCAGGGGGCGGACCGCCGAGAGGTCCGGGGCGGGCCGCACGTCCGGTGTGTCGGGGTGCGGGCCGACGAGGACGGGCTCGCCGTCGATCCACCACACCCGGGCCTCCTCGGCCCGGCCGTCCGCGCCGCGCACGTACTGCTCGAAGCGGCGCAGCACCACCCCGCCGGCCAGGTCGTCGCCCTGCAGCTCGACGAAGCGCCCGACCACCCGGCGCAGGCCCTCGGTGTCGGCGAGGTCCGGGACGAAACAGGCCCGCGTCCACTCGTGCTTGCGGGACTTGACGTAGTCCTTGACGATCGCCGGGCCCCGGCCGCCGAGCTCCTCGGCGGCCCGTTCCAGCTCCGTGTCGCCCGGCATGCCGCCGCCGGGGATCCAGGCGCTGTGCGGGGTCACGGCGGCGAAGGTCGCGTACCAGCCGGGCAGTTCGTGGGCGCGCCGGTAGGCGGCCGGTGGGGTGAGCAGGGTCCGGCCGCGGGCGGCGAGGGCGGCTTGCAGTGCCGTGTACGCCGTCGGCGGCAGCATCCAGCCCCGGTACCACAGCGGTCCGCCGTCCGCCGGCACCCGGCGGACGGCCTCCCGGGCGTGTCCGGCGAGCAGCGCGTCGTGGTCGACGACGGCGTGGGTGGCGCCGAGTTCGCCGGCACGGCGCGCTTCGGCCGCGTAGTGCGGGTCGGGCCGGTGCGGTCGGAGCGGGTCGGAGGGGAACAGCAGGGCGGGAGACGGCATGCGGTGCACGGTAGTCGACGGGGGCGGGACGGCGCGGCGGCCGGGGACGGCCGCGTGGATCCACTCGTTTCGGCGGTTTGGCCGAACTGTGCGTAGACCGGATAGATGCCTGAGGCATGTAGTGGGGACGGCACCACCGCCGAAACCGATGCCCAGCCGTCTGCGAGGTCCAGACATGACCGAAGCCGTGGCCTTTCCCCAGGACCGGACCTGCCCCTACCACCCGCCGGCCGCCTACGACTCCCTGCGCGGGCAACGCCCGTTGTCGCGCGTCACCCTCTGGGACGGACGCCAGGTGTGGTTCGTCACCGGACACCGGGCCGCCCGGGCCCTCCTCGCGGACCAGCGGCTGTCCACCGACTCCACCCGGGACGACTTCCCGCTGCCGACCGAACGGATCGCGAGCGTGCGCCGGCGCCGGGCCGCGCTGCTGGGCTGGGACGACCCCGAACACAACGCACAGCGGAGGCCGCTGATCCCGGGCTTCTCGCTGCGGCGCACGGAGAACCTGCGGCCGCGGATCCAGGCGACCGTCGACCGGCTCCTCGACGCGATCGAGGAGAAGGGGCCGCCGGCCGAGCTGGTCGGCGCGTTCGCCCTGCCGGTGCCGTCGATCGTCATCTGCGACCTGCTCGGCGTGCCGTACGAGGACCACGACTTCTTCGAGGAGCAGTCCCGCCGGCTGCTGCGCGGCCCCACCGGCGCGGACACCGAGGACGCCCTCGAACGCCTGGAGGGATACCTGGGTGACCTGATCGACCGCAAGAGGGCCGAACCCGGCGAGGGGGTGCTCGACGACCTGGTGGCGCGGGGCCGCGAGGACGGCGGGCCCGACCGCCGGGAGCTGGTGGAGCTGGCGACCATCCTGCTGGTCGCGGGGCACGAGACCACGGCCAACATGATCTCCCTGGGAACGTACACGCTGCTGCGCCATCCCGAGCGCCTCGCGGAGCTGCGGGCCGATCCGGCCCTGCTGCCCACGGCGGTGGAGGAGCTGCTGCGCTTCCTGTCGATCGCGGACGGCATGCTGAGGGTGGCGCGCGAGGACGTCGAGGTCGGTGATGTGGTGATCCGGGCGGGCGAGGGCGTCGTCTTCGCCACGTCCGTCATCAACCGGGACGACGAGGTCTACGCCGATCCGGACACGCTCGACTGGGCGCGGCCCGCGCGGCACCACGTGGCGTTCGGCTTCGGGATCCACCAGTGCCTGGGGCAGAACCTGGCGCGCGCGGAGCTGGAGATCGCGCTGGGGACGCTGCTGCGCAGGCTGCCCGGGCTGCGACTCGCCGCGCCCGCGGAGGACATCCCCTTCAAGCCCGGGGACACGATCCAGGGCATGCTCGAACTCCCCGTCACCTGGTGAGAGGAAACCGGCCGATGCGCATCTCCCTCGACACGGACGTCTGTATCGGCGCCGGGCAGTGCGCCCTGGTCGCGCCCGACGTCTTCGCGCAGGACGACGACGGCTTCGGCACCGTCCTCCCCGGCCGCGAAGACGGCGGGAGCGGAACGCTCGTCCGCGAGGCGGCCCGCGCCTGCCCCGTCCAGGCGATCACGCTGGACGCGTAGGCGTTGCCCGGCGCCGCGCGCCGGGGCACGATCGGGGCGTGTTCGAGGTGCTGCCCGGGGTGGGGCTCGTGCTGCCGCGCGGTGCGGGCCTGCTGCGGTTCGGCATGCCGGAGCGCGGCGCCCAGTGGGCCGTCGCGACGCTTGCGGACGTCCGCCGGACCTGGGTCTGCGGAACCGGGTGGTCCTTCTCGGCCTCGTACGAGGGCCTGGACCTGCTGGTGTGCGGGGACACGGCCGACCGCTGGGGCCGGGCCGAGCACACGGTGGACGGGCTGGCGCTCGTCCACCTCACCCGGTGCGGCGGCGACGCGGCGGCGAGAGGGCCTGCCGCCGTGCCGGTGGTGCTCGGGGACGTGGACGTGTTCGGCTACCCGGCGGGCGAGGTCCTGGACGCCCTGACGGCCTCCCCGCAGCCCAACGTGATCCTTCCGGCCGCGCCCTCACCGGCCGGCTGCCTGACGGGGATTCTGCTCTCTCCGACGGAGACGCGGCTCTCGGCCGGCTGAGGGCCGCGTTCCGGGTCGCCTTGTGTGGACCACCCCCTGACAGCTATCTTGCATTGCATGGTTCCTGGTGACGCAATGAACGAGGCGGGGGGCAGGGTTCCCAGCCAGCTCCGCAAGGGAGTGCTGGAGCACTGCGTTCTCGCGCTGCTCAGGGACGGGCCGAGATACGGCGTCGAGCTGCTCTCCGAGCTCTCCGCGGTCAGCGTGATGACCACCAGCCAGGGCACGATCTACCCCCTGCTGTCGCGACTGCGCCGCGAAGGGCTCGTCGACACCGAGCTCCGCGAATCGCCGAGCGGCCCGCCCCGCCGCTACTACACGCTCACCGCCATGGGCCGGGCGGCGCTCGCCGACTTCACCCGGGCATGGCCGCAGTTCCGGGACGCCGTCGACCACTTCCTCAACGACCCGCAGGGGGACCGCTCATGAACACCACCGACCACCCGCTCGTCACCGCGTATCTCGACGCCGTGGCGCGGGAGACCGCGCAGCTGCCCGCCGAGCGCCGCGCCGAGCTCCTCGCCGACCTCCGGGAGCACGTCGAGGTCAGCGGAGCCGTGAGCGAGCAGGAGCTCCGCACGGTCCTGGCCGATCTCGGCGAGCCCCGTACGGTGGCGGCCTCCGCACTCGCCGAGGAGCCGCTCGCCGGCAGGGCGCCCGCGGCCACCGCCCCCGACCGGCCGGCGCGCACCCGGCTGACCGTGACCCTGCTCGGCTGCGCCGGCCTGGTCTTCCTCTTCAGCGCGGTCGCCGGCTCCGTCGCCCTCGTCGCGGGCCTGGTCCTGCTGTGGGGCTCCCCGCACTGGAAGACCCGCGAGAAGGTCATCGGCACGGCCACCTCGGCCGCCGTCCCCGTCCTCCTCCTCGGCGGCGCCCTCCTTCTGGCGGCCCCGCGGATCGGCCCGATGGAGCTGCTGCTCCTCGGCCTGTTCTCGCTCGTCGTGCCGGTGCTCGGCGCCGTGGCCCTGCTGCGTGCCCTGCGACGGTGACGCGGTGACGGACGCCCGGCCCCGCGCGCGGGCGAACGACTACGACGGCTTCGCCGAGGCGTACGCGGCGCACACCGAGAACAACCTCGTCAACGCCCACTACGAGCGGCCCGCGATGCTGGCCCTCGCCGGGGACGTGGCAGGGCGCCGCGTCCTGGACGCCGGCTGCGGCGCGGGCCCGCTGTCCGCGGCGCTGCGCGAGCGCGGCGCGGTCGTCACGGGCATCGACGCCAGCGCCGCGATGGTGGCGCTGGCCAGGCGGCGGCTCGGTGCGGACGCGGACCTGCACGTGGGCGATCTGGCCGAGCCGCTGCCGTTCGCCGACGGCGCGTTCGACGACGTGGTCGCATCGCTGGTGCTGCACTACCTGGAGGACTGGGGCCCGGCGCTGGGCGAGCTGCGGCGCGTGCTCCGGCCCGGCGGCCGCCTGATCGCGTCGGTGGAGCACCCCTTCGTGGCCTACACCTTCCAGGATCCCCGGCCCGACTACTTCGCGACCACCCACTACGGCTTCGACTGGGACTTCGGCGGGCGGTCCGCCCCGATGAGGTTCTGGCGCATGCCGCTGCACGCGATGACGGACGCCTTCGCCGACGCCGGGTTCCGTCTTGCGGTCATCAGCGAGCCCCGGCCCGACCCGGCCGCCCGGGAGCTGTTCCCCGACGGGTTCCGGGACCTCGCGACCCGGCCCTGCTTCCTGTTCTTCGTCCTCGACGTACCGCGGGAGGCCCCGGCCGCGGACGCGTAGGCGCCGACCGTACGCGCCGACCGTACGCGCCGAGCCCCCGGGAGTCTTCTCCCGGGGGCTCGGCGTGCGTCGGGCGGGCGGCCCGTGAGGCGGTCTAGAAGGTCAGGTTCCAGGCGTCGACGCGGCCCGTGTCCTGGGAGGCGATGTCCTGGACGCGGAGCTTCCAGGTGCCGTTCGCCGTCTCGGCGGAGGCGTTGACCGCGTAGGTCTTGGCGACGTCGTCGGCGCTGTCGCTGTTGGCGAAGTCCTCCAGCGGGTAGACCGTGCCGTCCGGGGCGACGAGGGAGATCACCAGGTCACCGCGGTAGGTGTGCTTGATGTCGACGCCGACCTTGAGCGTCGCGGGGGCGTTGCCGGCGACGCCGGAGACGGTGATGGGGCTCTCGACCGTCGCGTTGTCGACGATGGTGACGTCCGCGAGGTTCTCGAAGTACGGGCCGGTGGGCGGCGGGGTCGCGCCGCCGACCGCCTTGAGCGCGTCGACCTGGCCCTCGCCGAAGAAGCCGTTCTTGGCCGTGGTGCCCGTGCAGCGGCTGTCGGAGGGGCAGG
The DNA here is from genome assembly GCF_039535235.1 of Streptomyces roseoviridis. Lineage (NCBI taxonomy): Bacteria > Bacillati > Actinomycetota > Actinomycetes > Kitasatosporales > Streptomycetaceae > Streptomyces > Streptomyces roseoviridis. The sequence continues at coordinate 7,258,671 of NZ_BAAAWU010000001.1, read as the reverse complement.
CCCTGTCGGTGGCCTGCGTCGCCAGGGCGTTGCGGATGTCGGCCGGCGTGTAGGACGGGTTCACGCTCGCGAGGAGGGCGGCGACACCGGCGACGTGCGGGGAGGCCATCGACGTACCGCTCATGGAGCCGTACTTGCCGCCCGGCAGGGTCGAGTAGACGCCGCTGGCGCCGTCGCCGCCCGGGGCGGTGATGTCGATGATGCCGTTGCCGAAGTTGGAGTACGAGGCCTTCGCGCCGCCGTTGGCCTGCGCGGAGACCGTCACCACGCCCGGCAGCTCGGTCGGGATGTCGATGCAGGCGTTGGTGAGGGTGCGGGTGACCGGGGTCGAGTCGTTGGGGCTCTCGGTGTCGGTCGTCTTGTTGGCCAGGTCGTAGTTGGCGTTGCCGGCCGCGGCGACCTGGAGCGAGCCCTTGGACTCGGCGTAGGCCTGGGCCCGGCGGACGCCCTCGATGATGGCGGCCTGGTCGACGTTGTCCGGGCAGTTGAACTGCCAGGGGTCGGTGTAATAGCTGTTGTTGGTGACCTTGAAGCCGTGGTCACCCGCCCACATGAACCCGCAGATGGTGTTCTCCGCGAAGAACAGGCTGGTGGTGGGCTCGGCGATGCGCACGGAGGAGATCTTCACTCCGGGAGCGACGCCGATGACGCCCTTGCCGTTCTTCGCGGCGGCGATGGTGCCGGCGACGTGGGTGCCGTGGGTGCCGACGTCGCGCCAGGCGCCGGCGCGCGTGTCGGCCTTGCCGTAGGCGCAGGAGACGGAGTCCGCGGCGTTGAAGTTGGGGGCGATGTCCTGGTGCCGGTCGTCGACGCCGGTGTCCAGGACGCCGACCTTGACCGCGGCGGAGCCGGTGGTGACGGCCCATGCCTGGTCGGCCTTGATCTGGGTCATGTCCCAGCGGTTGGTCTCGTTCAGCGTCGTCGTGGACTGCGACGGGTTCGCCGGCAGCGCCGGGTTGTACGCGTCGGCCGGGACGTCGGAGGTGCGGGTCGCGCCGACCTGCTGCACCCCGGCGACGCCGCGCATGGTGGCGGCGAAGGAGGCGGAGGTCGAGTGGGCGACGACGACGCCGATGGCGTCGTAGGCGGCGAAGACGGTGCCGCCGTTGGAGGTGACGGCCGTGCGGACGGCCGTGGTGTCACCGGGCGTCGTGATGACCAGGTACGCGCGCGTACCGGCGGCCCAGGCGGCCGTGGCGGCCTGCGCGCCGGCCGCGGACTTCGCCGGCGCCTGCGCGGCCGGGGCGGTGCGGGCCTCCTTGGCCGCCTTCTCCACGGGCAGGACCTGCGCCTGCGCGGGGGCGGTGAGGGCGACGGTGGCGCCGACGACGACGGCGGCCGCGACCGGCAGTCTCAGCCGGCTCGATATGTGGGAAAACAATGCGTCCTCCGATGGCCCGGAGGAGCTGGTGGCACCGGCCGGGCCCTGTGATGTGTGGGGTGGACGCAAGATCCCAGGACGCCGCTACCGGAGGGAAGGATTCTGCCCGCCATATCCCTTTCCGTTACCCATTGTTGATCTGACGGCACGCCACGTCGGGGACGAACGAGGTCAGGCGGGACATTCCCCTGCCACGGCCTTGACGGGCCGTCAGGTCGGCGTCGGCGCGTCCCTCCTCCGGCGGGAGCGGATGAGGGGACGGCGATGAGGAGCGCCCCCGCGGCGGCGAGCAGGAGGCGTCGGGACCAGGGGCAACACCCGGCCGTCGGCCTCCTGCCCCGTACCGCCACCGCACCGCACCGCACCGCACAGCACCGCACCCGCCGAGTGCGCCGCCACGGCGGGCCGCGGCCCGCCGCGCGCCGGTCAGCCGGCCGTCGACTCGGTCGCCGACGCGGCCTGCGACTCGGCCTCGGCCAGTTCCCTCAGTGCCGCCGCCACCGCCTCCTCGGAGGCCGGGAGCAGCGGGAGCCGTACGTCCGGGGTGGGAATGCGGCCCCGGGCGTGCAGGACTCCCTTGACGACGGCCGGGTTGGGTTCGGCGAACAGGCGCGTCGAGAGGCGGGCGAGGCGGTGTCCGAGGGCGCGGGCGCGGGAGGTGTCGCCCGCGCGCCAGGCGTCGGCGAGCGCGGCGAAGCGGTCGGTGGCCAGGTGCGCGGAGGCGAGGATGCCGCCGGAGGCGCCGAGGGCGAGCAGCGGCGAGACGAAGGCGTCGTCGCCCGCCATGTCGTCGGTGCTCGTGGTGTGCGGTTCGGCCCCGCTGGAGCGGCTCGCCGCGGCCCGGCTGAGCCGGACGGGCATGGTGCGGGCCGGACTCGTCCTCGTCTCCGGCGCGTTCGGGGCGACGGCGGTGCTGCGGGAGCTGCCGGGTGTCGCGGCGGCCGCGGTCTTCACGGTGCTGCTCACGCTCGGCCAGATGCTGGTGCTGCCGGCGACCCGGGCGCTGCTGCCGAACCTCGTCGACGAGCGTCGCCTCGGCCTCTTCACCGGCGCCCTGGCCTCCCTGTCCGGCCTCGCGGTCCTCGCGGCCGGCGCACCGGTCGGAGCGTTGCTCGACCTCGGCGGTGCGGTGCCGTGGCTGGTCCTCGGGGCGGTGCCGCTGCTCGCGCTGGGGTGCGTCCCGCGCGGAGGGGAACGAGGAGAGCGTGGTGCTGGGAGTGGTGCCGCTGCTGCCGCCGGCGTTCGTTCCGCACCGAGCAGGACGAACGGAGCGGAGCGGGGGAGGCACGGCGGCCGGGGTCAGGGCGCATGACCGAGACGTCAGGCACCCCCCGCCTCTGCCACCACTTCCTCCTCCGGCTCCGGCTCCGGCTCGGAGCGGGTCGCGGACCGCTTCGTCCGACGCCGCCGTCGACGCGTGGCGGGCCGGGCAGCAGGCCCCGTGGGGACGACTGCGGTACACCGTCGCCGAGGCCGATCTGGCCCGGCACCTCGGCGGGGCGGGAACCGGCTCCCTGCGGGTCCTCGACCTCGGCGGCGGGGACGGCGGTGACGCGGCCGGGCAGGCTTTCCGTACGCGCCCTAGAGAAGATCCGGTGCGGTGAAGAGTTCCCGGATCCAGTGGGCGCTCGCCTCGTGGCAGTCCGTGGCCGGGGTGCCGGGGAAGAGGCGGAACCAGGAGACCGCGCGGCCGACGGCGGCCAGGCGGACGGCGAGGGTCGCGGCGCGGCGGAGTTCCGGGAGGGTGGGGCCCAGGTCGTTCCAGGGCTCCAGGTACGCGTCGCGGACGCGGATCATGGTGTCGGGGCCGTAGCGGTCGCGGACGGCGCGGGCGGGGACGAGGAGGCTCGCGAAGGGGTGGGCGACGGCGGCGTCGCCCCAGTCGAAGAAGGTGAAGCGGCCGGGGCCCGAGGCGAGGAGCTGGGCGTCGTGCAGGTCGCAGTGGTCGAGCGAGTCGGGGACGCCGACGGCGTCGAGTTCCGCGCACCAGTCGAGCAGGCGGGGGCGGTGCGCGCGCAGGGAGCGGCGGTCGGCCGGGTCCAGGGTGGGGTTGCTCTCGACGAGGTCGTCGAAGATGCCCGGCAGGTGTCCGGTGCGGGCACTGGGGACGCCGAGGGCCGTCATGCGGTCCGTGTACGGGGTGAGGGCGCGCTGCATGCGCGCGTACTGGCCGACCGCCGCCGGCCAGTTGGCCGGTCCGGCGTCGCCGGTGTCGAGGACGTGCCGGAACAGCGGTCCGCCGTCGGGGAGCAGGGACCAGCCGCGGTCGGCGTCGACCGCCAGCGGGGTCAGGACGTGCTCGGGAACCCATCGCGCGAGTGCGTGTCCGAGGCCCGCCTCGAAGGCGTTGCTCGGCGCGCCGGCCTTGAACCAGGCTGCGTCGCGCTCGCCCGGGCCGGTCGGGAAGCGGATGATGACCGACCAGGGGCGCACCCGTACCTCTCGGACGCCGGTGGCGCGCAGGCCGTGGCGGGCGAGCTGCCGCTCGGCCCAGTCGAGGGCGGCCTCGCGCCAGGCGGCTTCCTCCCAGGGGGTGACCGCGTGGGCGAACCGCCCCCGGTCGACCGTCGTCGTCGGTGTGTCGCTTCCCATCCGGCGATTCCACCACCGGGGGCGGAGACGCCGCATCCGAAATAGTTCCGGTGCGGAGAAGTCCGGCGGGGACCCTCCCCTCCGGGAGGATCCCCGCCGGGGGATGCGACCTCTACGGATCAGTCGCGGTCGGCGGCCTTCGCGGCCTCCTCCGCGCGCTTCTCCTTGATGCGGGCGGCCTCCTTGCGGACCTCGGCCTGGGTGGCGCGCTCCTTCTGCAGCCACTCCGGGTTCTCGTCCTTGAGGGCTTCGATCTGCTCGGTGGTCAGGGCCTCCGTGACGCCGCCGCGGGCGAGTCCGGAGATGGAGATGCCCAGCTTGGCCGCCACGACGGGCCGGGGGTGCGGGCCGTTGCGGCGGAGCTCGCGCAGCCACTCCGGCGGATCGGTCTGGAGCGCGTTGAGCTCGGAGCGGGAGACGACACCCTCGCGGAACTCGGCGGGGGTGGCATCGAGGTACACGCCCAGCTTCTTGGCCGCGGTGGCGGGCTTCATCGTCTGGGCGGTCTGGTGCTGCGTCATACCGACAAGAATATCGGTCGGGTGCGCCCCCGCCGACCACGGCCGGTAATCTGGGCTGGTGACAGGCTCGGACGCAAGCTCCTCCCCCAGTGCCCCCGCTCCCTCCGCTCCCCCGGCGGTGTCCTTCCGGCTGGCGTACGTGCCGGGGGTGACGCCCTCGAAGTGGGTGCGGATCTGGCAGGAGCGCCTGCCGGACGTGCCGCTGGAGCTGGTCCAGGTGGAGGCGGCCGAGGCGGCGGGGCTGCTGCGCGGGCGCGGCGCCGACGCCGCGTTCCTGCGGCTTCCGGTGGACCGTACGGAGCTGAGCGCCATCCCCCTGTACACGGAGACGACCGTCGTCGTCGTCCCGAAGGACCACCTGGTCGCGGCGGCGGAGGAGGTCACCGTCGAGGACATCGCGGACGACATCGTGCTGCATCCGCTCGACGACACCCTGGACTGGGAGGCGCCGCCGGGCCGTCCCGCCTTCGAGCGGCCGGCGACGACGGCCGACGCGATCGAGCTGGTCGCGGCCGGGATCGGGCTTCTGGTGGTGCCGCAGTCCCTGGCCCGGCTGTACCACCGCAAGGACCTCACGTACCGGACGCTGACCGGGACGCCGCAGTCGCAGGTGGCGCTGTCGTGGCCGGAGGACGCGACCACCGATCTGGTGGAGGACTTCATCGGGATCGTGCGGGGGCGCACCGTGAACAGCTCGCGGGGCCGCCGCTCCGACGAGCAGGCGTCGAAGACGGACAGGGCCGCGAAGGCGGCGAAGAACGCCAAGGGTGCCGGGAGCGGCCGCTCGGAGAAGCCGAAGCAGGGCCAGAAGCCCTCGGGCTCCGGCGCCCGCCGCCGGTCCGGCGGCGGGGGCGCGGCCCCCCGGGGCGGGCGGTCCGGCAAGCCGCGCCGCCGTTCCTAGGCCGGTCCGCCGAGCCCCACCCGACCGGTGACGCGGCTCCGCGCGGCCTGCGCGGCCTGATCGGCCAGGGCGGTGCCGTCCGTCCCTCGTTCACCCCTTCCCGCGCCGACTGCGGCCGACGCCGTGCACTCATGTGTCGCGGTGCCGGGCGGGCTCCTGGCGGGCAGGTGCTTCGCCGCCGAGGTCCTGGCCGTGGTCCGTCCTTTCGCCCTCTGCCGCACGGAGCCCTGTGGGCTCGCGCGGCCACTGCCGTCCGTGGCCGTCGACGCACGGGACGTCCCGGAGCGGGGGCACCGCCCGGCGGCGCTGCTCTCCCACCGCTGAGCCCACGGGGTCCTGCGGGCGGCGGCCGGGCGGGCCGGTGGCGCCGCCCGCCCGGCGCGGCCCTCGGGGCGGCCCGGTTCGGCTCGGCGCCGGTTCTCGTACGGCCCTCCGCTCCTGGGCCCCGGTTCTCGTGCGGCCCTCCGCTCGTGAGCCCGGTTCTCGTACGGCCCTCCGCTCGTGAGCCCGGTTCTCGTACGGCCCTCCGCTCGGGCCCGGTTCTCGTGGACGGCCCGGTCCGCTCAGCTCAGGAGCGTGGGGGCCGCCCTGTCCAGGACGTGCGCGATGCGGGTCCAGGTCTCCTCGTCCCGGGGCACGGGGGGCAGGGTTTCGCCCTCGCCGGTTCCCCAGGCCCGGGCGAGCGCCACCGGTGCGGCGCCGGTGACCGCGGCGGCGGCGAGGGCGGCGGCGCCGAGGGCGACGAGTTCGGTCGCGGCGGGCACCACGAGGGGGCGGCCGGAGAGGCGCCGTACGGTCCCGGTCCACGCGCGCCCCCGGGCACCGCCGCCGATGAGGCGCAGCGGCCGGTCGCGTACGGCCTGGTCGGCGGGGTCGAGCCCGCAGGCGGTGAGGAGTTCGTCGAGCGCGCGCAGCACGGTGAAGACGGCGCCCTCGTAGGCGGCGCCGAGCAGCGCGCGCGGTGTGCTGGAGTGCCGCAGTCCGGTGAGCAGTCCGGTGGCGTGGGGCAGGTCGGGGGTGCGTTCGCCGTCGAGGTACGGCAGGAGCACGAGGCCGTCGCCGGGTGCGGCGTCCTCGCGGTCGAGGCCGAGGAGGGTGGCGATCCGGTCGACGGCGAGGGTGCAGTTGAGGGTGCAGCCGAGTGGGAGGTAGCCGCCGTCGGCGGCGGCGAATCCGGAGAGACCGGGGCTCGCGGGGCGGGTGCGGGTGGCGGCGAAGACGGTGCCGGAGGTGCCGAGGCTGACCACCGGGTGGTCGAGGAGTCCGTCGCCGCCCGCGGCGCCGCCGAGGCCGAGGCCGACGGCCGCCGCCATGTTGTCGCCGGTGCCGACGGCGACGGCGATGCCGGGCGGGAGGCCGAGGGCGTCGGCGGCGGTGCGGGTGAGAGAGCCGGCGCGGGTGGCGGCGCTGGGCGCGACGGCCGGGAGCTGGGCGGGGTCGAGGCCGAGGAGGGCGAGCAGTTCGGGGTCGTAGGCGCCGTGCGCGGTGTCGTACCAGCAGGTGCCGGAGGCGTCGCCGGGGTCGGTGACGGCGATGCCGGCGAGCCGTTCGGTGAGGAAGTCGTGCGGGAGCCGGACGGCGGCGGTGCGGTCGGCGGTGGCGGGTTCGTGGGCGCGCAGCCACTGCCATTTCGCGGCGGTCATCGCGGCGACGGGGACGGAGCCGGTGCGGGCGAGCCAGGCGCCTGGGCCGCCGAGGGCGGTGGTGAGGGCGGCGGCCTCGGGTGCGGAGCGGGTGTCGTTCCAGAGCAGGGCCGGGCGCAGCGGGCGGCCGTCGGCGCCGAGGGCGACCAGACCGTGCTGTTGTCCCGCGACGGCGATGCCGGTGACGGCGGCGGACGGGACGGCGGCCTGCTTCAGGGCGTCGGCCACGGCCAGGGCGAGGGCGCCCCACCAGTTCTCGGGGTCGGTCTCGCGGGCGCCGGACTCGCCGGTGACGGTGTGCGGGGCACGGCCGAGGGCGAGCAGCGTGCCGTCCTCCGCGTCGACGACGGCGGCCTTGGTGGACTGGGTGGAGCTGTCGACGCCGATGACCACGGGACGCTGGGGCATGGGCCACCTCTCGTTCGCCGGGTGCGGGCTGGCGCCCGACGGCTCCCCGGCGGTATTAGTTATCTCAGAAAACAAATCTGGCGGCCAGCCTCGCGAAGGAGCCGGACATGCCGCAGAACCTCCTCCCCACTCCCGACGACCGCTTCACCTTCGGCCTGTGGACGGTCGGATGGCAGGGTCGCGATCCCTTCGGGGACGCCACCCGGCCGGCCCTCGACCCGGTCGAGTCGGTCGAACGGCTCGCCGCGCTCGGCGCGTACGGCGTCACCTTCCACGATGACGACCTCATTCCGTTCGGAGCGGAGGAGAGCGAGCGCGATACGGCCGTCAAGCGTTTCCGGGCCGCCCTGGACCGCACCGGCCTGAAGGTGCCGATGGCCACCACCAACCTGTTCACGCACCCGGTCTTCAAGGACGGCGCCTTCACCGCCAACGACCGGGACGTGCGCCGCTTCGCGCTGCGCAAGACGATCCGCAACATCGACCTGGCCGTCGAGCTGGGCGCCTCGGTGTACGTCGCCTGGGGCGGCCGGGAGGGCGCCGAGTCGGGCGCCGCCAAGGACGTCCGGGTCGCGCTGGACCGCATGAAGGAGGCCTTCGACCTGCTCGGCGAGTACGTCACCGGGCAGGGGTACGAGCTGCGCTTCGCGATCGAGCCCAAGCCCAACGAGCCGCGCGGTGACATCCTGCTGCCGACCGTCGGGCACGCGCTGGCCTTCATCGAGCGCCTGGAGCGGCCCGAGCTCGTGGGCGTCAACCCGGAGACGGGCCACGAGCAGATGGCCGGGCTCAACTTCCCGCACGGCATCGCGCAGGCGCTGTGGGCGGGCAAGCTCTTCCACATCGACCTCAACGGCCAGTCCGGCATCAAGTACGACCAGGACTTCCGGTTCGGCGCGGGCGATCTGCGGCAGGCGTTCTGGCTGGTCGACCTCCTGGAGACGGCCGGCTACGAGGGCCCGCGCCACTTCGACTTCAAGCCGGTGCGCACGGACGGCTTCGACGGGGTGTGGGAGTCGGCGAAGAACTGCATGCGCAACTACCTGATCCTCAAGGAGCGGGCGGCCGCCTTCCGGGCCGACCCCGAGGTCGTCGCCGCCCTGGCCGCCTCCCGCCTGGACGAACTGGCCCTCCCGACGGCCGCCGACGGGCTCGCGGGGCTGCTCGCCGACCCGACCGCGTACGAGACCTTCGACGCGCGGGCGGCGGCGGAGCGCTCGATGGCGTTCGAGCGGCTGGACCAGCTGGCCCTGGAGCATCTGCTCGGGGTGCGCTGACCGTCCCCTTCCCCAGGTCACGGCGACCCCGTCGGCACCCGGCCGGCGGGGTCGCGCCGCGTCCACGACAGCAAGCGCTTTCCCTTCCTCGTGCGCGAAGCATTGACGACGCCCCGACACCCCTCTAGCTTCATCGGCGTTGCACTTCGTACGTCATATATGAGACGCGATACGCGAGATCTGAGAGTGCGTCATGGCCTTCGCCGCCCCCAGCCCCATCCCCTCCCGCACCCAGTTCGTCCTGGAGGCGATCAAACACGACATCCTCACCGGCGGCCTCAGTCCCGGACAGGCGCTGGTGGAGACCGAACTCGCCGCCCGTTTCGGCGTGTCGAAGACCCCGGTGCGCGAGGCGCTGAAGACCCTCGCCGGGAGCGGGCTCGTGGTGCTGAACCAGTACAAGGGCGTCACGGTCCGGATGGTCGACGCCGACATGGCCCGCGAGGTCTACGACGTGCGCCTGCTGCTCGAACCGGAGGCGGTCCGCAGGACGGTGGCGGCCGGCGCGCCCCTGGAGGCGGCCCGCGAGGCGCTGCGCCGGGCGGCCCTCGCCGGTGACACGGCCGAACGCTCCCTCGCCAACCGGGAGTTCCACCGGGCCCTCTACCTCCCCTGCGGCAATCCGCTGCTCGGCCGGATGCTCGACGAGGTCCGCGACCAGGCGGCCCTGGTGTCCACGGTGGCGTGGGCGGCCGTTCCCTCCTGGGAGCGGGAGGCCGCCGAGCACGAGGAGATCCTGCGCCTCGCCGCCGCCGGGGACGTCGAGGGGGCCGGACGGGCCGTCCACGACCACATCGCCTCGTTCGTGGCCCGCGCCTTCCCCCGCTCCGAGGAGTCCGAGTGACCGTGCCGTTCGACGACCTGCGGGCCGCGCTCGCCGACGTGGTCGCCATCCCCGTGACCCCGTTCGCCGCCGACGGCGGCCTCGACACCGGCACCCACCGGGCGCTGCTGCGCCGGATGCTGGACGCGGGGGTGCGCACCCTGACCCCGAACGGGAACACGGGCGAGTTCTACGCCCTCACCCCCGAAGAGCGCCGCCGCGTCACCGAGCTGACCGTCGAGGAGGCCGCCGGACGGGCCGCCGTCCTGGTCGGTGTCGGCCACGACCTGCCGACCGCCGTCGAGACCGCGCGGCACGCCCGCGCGGCGGGCGCCGGGATGCTGATGGTGCATCAGCCGGTGCATCCGTACGTCTCGGCATCCGGCTGGGTGGACTACCACCGGGCCATCGCGGAGTCCGTGCCGGAGCTCGGGATCGTGCCGTACGTGCGCACCCCCCGGCTGAGCGGGGTCCGGCTCGCCGAGCTCGCCGACGCCTGTCCGAACGTGATCGGCGTGAAGTACGCCGTGCCGGACGCGGCGCGCTTCGCCGGCTTCGCGCGGGACGCGGGCCTGGAGCGGTTCGTGTGGGTGGCGGGGCTGGCCGAGCCGTACGCCCCCTCCTATTTCGCGGGTGGCGCGACCGGCTTCACCTCCGGCCTGGTCAACGTCGCACCGACCCTCTCCCTGGAGATGCTGCACGCCCTGCGCGCCGGCGACTACCCGGCGGCCATGAAGGTGTGGGCCCGGATCCGCCGCTTCGAGGAGCTGCGGGCGGCGGACGGCAGCGCCGACAACGTCACGGTCGTCAAGGAGGCGCTGGCCTCGCTCGGTCTGTGCCGGCGCGACACCCGGCCGCCGAGCCGCCGGCTGCCGGAGGCCGCCCGGGCCGAGGTCGCCCGGATAGCCGTCGGGTGGCCGGTATGAGCGCCGGTGCGGGACGGCGTCCCGAGGAGCTGCGCAGCCACCAGTGGTACGGCACGGAGGGCTTGCGGTCCTTCAGTCACCGGGCGCGGACCCGGCAGCTGGGCTACCTGCCCGAGGAGCACCTGGGCAAGCCGGTGATCGCGGTGCTCAACACCTGGTCGGACATCAACCCGTGCCATGTCCATCTGCGCGACCGCGCGCAGGCGGTGAAGCGGGGGGTGTGGCAGGCGGGCGGCTTCCCGCTGGAGTTCCCGGTGTCGACGCTGTCGGAGACCTTCCAGAAGCCGACGCCGATGCTCTACCGCAATCTCCTCGCCCTGGAGACCGAGGAGCTGCTGCGCTCGTACCCGGTCGACGGGGCCGTGCTGATGGGCGGTTGCGACAAGTCGACTCCGGCGCTGCTCATGGGCGCGGCGTCGGTCGACCTGCCGGCGGTGTTCGTGCCGGCGGGTCCCATGCTGCCGGGGCACTGGCGCGGGGAGACCCTCGGTTCCGGCACGGACATGTGGAAGTACTGGGACGAGAAGCGGGCCGGGCGGATCGGCGACTGCGAGATGGCCGAGCTGGAGAACGGACTCGCCCGCTCCCCCGGCCACTGCATGACCATGGGCACGGCCTCCACGCTGACGGCCGCGGCGGAGACGCTCGGCGTCACCGCGCCGGGCGCGTCGTCGATCCCCGCGGTGGACTCCGGGCACGACCGGATGGCGGCCGCCTCGGGCATGCGGATCGTGGAGCTGGTGCGCCGGGACGTGCGGCTGTCGCGGATCCTGACCCGGGAGGCGTACGAGGACGCGGTCGCCGCGGTGCTCGCGCTGGGCGGCTCGACGAACGCCGTGATCCATCTGATCGCGATGGCGGGGCGCTCCGGAGTGCGCCTCACGCTCGACGACTTCGACCGGATCGCGCGCACGGTGCCGGTGCTGGCGAACCTGCGGCCGGGCGGCCGGTTCCTGATGGAGGACTTCCACTTCGCCGGCGGCCTGCCGGGGTTCCTGTCGCGGCTGACGCACGTGCTGCACCTGGACCGGCCCACGGTCGCGCACGCGACGCTGCGGGAGCAGCTGGCGGGCGCGCTGGTCCACGACGAGGAGGTGATCCGGCCCCGGGAGCGGCCGCTGGCGGCCGAGGGCGGGCTCGCGGTGCTGCGCGGCAACCTGTGCCCGGACGGGGCGGTGATCAAGCACATCGCGATGGAGCAGCGGCTGCTGAAGCACACCGGTCCTGCCGTCGTCTTCGACGACTACCGCACGATGCAGCGGACCATCGACGACCCCGCGCTCGGCATCACCCCCGACCACGTCCTCGTGCTGCGCGGCGCCGGACCCAAGGGCGGTCCGGGCATGCCGGAGTACGGGATGCTGCCGATCCCCGCGTACCTGCTGGAGCAGGGGGTGAAGGACATGGTGCGGATCTCCGACGCCCGGATGAGCGGCACGAGTTACGGCGCGTGCGTGCTGCACGTGGCGCCCGAGTCGTACGTCGGCGGGCCGCTCGCCCTGGTCCGCACCGGGGACACGATCACCCTGGACGTCCCCGGCCGCTCGCTGCACCTGGACGTGGACGAGGCGGAGCTGGCCCGCCGCAGGGCGGAGTGGACGCCGCCGCCCGCGCGCTACGAACGGGGCTACGGCGCCCTGTACAGCGAGCAGATCACCCAGGCGGACACGGGCTGCGACTTCGCGTTCCTGGCCCGGCCGGGGGTCACGCCCGACCCGTACGCGGGCTGAGCCTCCGTACCGCCCCCACCCGGACCGGCGGCGGGGTCGCCGCCCCAGGCCCCGCCGCCCCGCACCCCCGGTCCGGCACGCCGGTCCGGCACTCCGTCCCGCCTGTCCGAGATTCCGAACGTCGTCCGCGAAGCGCTTCACCCTCGCGTCGCACCACGCACCAGAACGGAGCCGCGTCATGGCCGCAGCTGTGACCCCATCGCCCCGGGCGGTGCGCCCGCCCGGGCGCCGCCGCCCCAAGGGCCCCCCGCGCCGACTGCCGTATCTGCTGATCGCGCCCGCAGGGCTGCTGATGCTGGGCTTCATCGCGTATCCCGTGCTCAGCGTCTTTTTTTACAGCCTCCAGCACTACAACCCCACCAAACCGTGGCGGAACGGCTTCGCGGGGCTCGCGAACTTCACCGAGCTGTTCACCGAGGACCCGCACTTCTGGGGGACGCTGGTCTTCAGCCTCAAGTGGGTCGTGGTCGAGGTGTCGCTCCAGCTGCTCTTCGGCCTGGCCCTCGCGCTGATCGTGAACCAGACCTTCGTGGGGCGGGCGCTCGGCCGGGCGCTGGTGTTCTCGCCCTGGGCCGTGTCCGGGGTGCTGACCTCCGCGATCTGGGTGCTCCTCTACAACTCCCAGACCGGCATCACCCGTTACCTCGCGGACGCGGGCATCGGCTCGTACGGCACGTCGTGGCTGTCCGACACGGCCACCGTCTTCCCGGCCGCGATCGTGGCCGACCTGTGGCGCGGGGTGCCGTTCTTCGCGATCCTCATCCTCGCCGACCTGCAGTCGATCCCCAGGGACCTGTACGAGGCGGCCGAGGTCGACGGGGCGAGCCGGCTGCGGCAGTTCCTCCACATCACGCTGCCGCACCTGAGGGACGCCATCGTGCTGTCCACGCTGCTGCGGGCGGTGTGGGAGTTCAACAACGTGGACCTGCTGTACACGCTGACCGGCGGCGGGCCCGCGGGCGAGACCACCACCCTGCCGCTGTACATCGCCCACACCAGCGTGGACGCCCATGACTTCGGCTACGCCTCCGCCCTGACCACGGTGGCGTTCGTGATCCTGCTCTTCTGCTCGACGGTGTACCTGCGCCTGAGCAAGTTCGGAGGCGAGAACCGATGACCGTCCTCGACCGGATCGAGGTCCGGGCCGAAGCGGCCGCCCCGCCCGGCACGCCCCGCGACCGCGAGCGGCGCCGGGCCTGGGACGAGGTGCCCCGCTGGCAGATCTACCTTCCGCTCGGCGCGTACCTCCTCTTCACCCTGGTCCCCTTCTACTGGATCCTGCTCTTCGCGCTGCGCCCGGCCGGCTCCACCTCGCTCGTGCCGTGGCCGATGACGACGGCCCACTTCGAGAAGGTGTGGACCGAGCGCGGCTTCGCCACCTACTTCGAGAACAGCGTGTACATCGGCATCGCCACCCTCGTGTTGACGACGGTGGTGGCCCTGGCCGGCGGATACGCCCTCGCGCGCTTCGAGTTCCGGCTCAAGAAGGGGTTCATGCTGGCGCTGCTGTGTTCGCAGTTCGTGCCGGGCGCGCTGCTGCTGGTGCCGCTGTTCCAGATCTTCGCCGGTCTGCGGATGATCAACTCCTTCGGCAGCGTGATCATCGCGGAGACCGTCTTCCAGCTGCCGCTGTCGATGATCCTCATCAGCGGCTTCATCCGGAACGTACCGTACTCCCTGGAGGAGGCCGCCTGGGTCGACGGCTGCGGACGGTTCCGGGCCTTTCGCATCGTGGTGCTGCCGCTGCTGCGGCCCGGCCTGGTCGCGGTCGGCTCCTTCGCCTTCGTCCACGCCTGGAACCACTTCCTCTTCGCCCTGATGTTCCTCGGCAACCAGGAGAAGCAGACCATCCCGGTCGGCCTCAACACCCTGATGGGCGCGGACAGCGTCGACCTCGGCGCGCTCGCGGCGGGCGGGGTGATCGCCGCCGTACCGGTGGTGATCGTCTTCGCCTTCATCCAGAAGTGGCTGGTCACCGGCTTCAGCGCGGGGGCGGTGAAGGGATGAGCCCGACCAGCCCGGACATCCCGAACACCCCGGCCGGACCGGCCGGCCGGGCCGGCACGCCCGTGCCCGTGGTCCTCGCGGGGGCCCGCGGCCACGGCCGCTGGCACCTGACGGAGCTGCGCCGTCTCGAAGGGGCGGGGCTCGTCCGGCTCGCCGGGGTCTGCGAGCTGCGCCCGCTGGACGCCACCGAGCTGGCCGGTTTCGGCGCGCCCCCCGCGCAGTCGGCGGACCTGGACGCGCTGCTCGCCGCCACCGGCGCGCGGATCGCGATCGTCTGCACCCCCATCGCCACCCACGCCGAGCTCGCGCTCGTGGCCGCCCGGCGCGGGGTCCATCTGCTCCTGGAGAAGCCGCCGGCGCCCTCGTACGCGGAGTTCCGGCGGATGACGGACGGCGTCGCGGCGGCCGGGGTGGCCTGCCAGGTCGGTTTCCAGTCCCTCGGCTCGCACGCCGTGCCCGCGATCCGGGACCTGATCGCCGACGGGGCGATCGGCGAGCTGCTCGGGGTCGGCGGGGCCGGGGCGTGGGTGCGCGACGAGGCGTACTTCCGGCGGTCGCCGTGGGCGGGACGGCGGCGGCTCGACGGCGCCGACGTCGTCGACGGGGCCCTGACCAACCCGCTGGCCCACGCCGTCGCCACCGCGCTCGCGCTGGCGGGCGCCCCGCGCGCCGAGGACGTCGTCCACATCGAGACGGAGTTGTCCCGGGCGCACGCCATCGAGTCCGACGACACCTCCTGCGTCCGGATCGTGACGGCGGCGGGTCCGCAGGTGACGGTCGCGGCGACGCTGTGCGCGGAGACGGCCGCCGAGCCGTACGTGGTGGTGCACGGCAGCCGGGGGCGGATCACGTTCTGGTACAAGCGGGACCGGGTGCTGCTCCAGCGGGCCGGGCACGGCCCGGTGGAGACCCCGCACGGCCGGACCGGGCTCCTGGAGAACCTGGTCGCGCACGTGACGGCCGGCGAGCCGCTGCTGGTGCCGCCGGAGGCGACGGGCGCGTTCATGCGGGTGGTGGAGGCGGTGCGGTGCGCTCCGGACCCGGCGGAACTGCCGGAGGAGTTCTGGCTGACGGTGCGGGGCGAGGGCGGGCCGCGGCGGACGGTGCCCGGGATCGGACGGCTCGTCGACGAGAGCGCCGAGACGCTGAGGCTGTTCTCCGAGCTGGGCGCGCCCTGGGCGCGGCGGGCGCGGGAGGTGGTCCGGTGACCGCGCCCGACGTCGTGGAACTGCGCTGCGCGGGGCGGACGGTGGCCTCGTACACGACCCGGCCCGGCCTGTCGGCCCGCCACTCCCCCCGCCCGTATCTGCACCCGGTGACGACGCCGGCGGGGGTGCCGGTCAGCGAGCTGATGCCCGCCGACCACCCGCACCACCTGGGGGTGTCGGTGGCGGTGCCCGATGCGGCCGGGCACAACTTCTGGGGCGGGCGGACCTTCGTCCGCGGCCGGGGGCCGACCGAGCTCGCCAACCACGGCACCCAGCGGCACGAGGGCTTCGCCCGGCTCGCGCCGGACGGTTTCACCGAGCTGCTCAGCTGGACGGCCGCGGGCGCAGTCGTCCTCCGGGAGGAACGCGTCCTCGGAGTGCGGGCGCTGAGCGCCACGGCCTGGGCCCTCGACCTCCGCTTCGCGCTGACCGACGCGTCGGGGACGGGGCTGTCGATCGGGAGCCCCGCGACCAACGGACGGCCGGGCGCCGCGTACGGAGGGTTCTTCTGGCGCGCCCCCAAGGAGGCGGCAACGCCCGCGGTGTTCGGGGCGGCCGGGGACGGCGAGGCCGCCGTGCACGCACGGCGCGGCGACTGGGTCGCGCTGGCCGGGGAGGGCTGGACGCTGGTGTTCGCCGGGGCGGACGAGGAGACCCGGCGCGATCCGTGGTTCGTCCGCGCCGCCGAGTATCCGGGCGTCGGCTCCTCCCTCGCCCACGACCGGCGACTCGACGTCCCCGCCGGCGGCACGGTGGTACGGCGGGTGGTCACCGTGGTGGCCGACGGCCGGCTCGACCGGGCGGCCGCCGCGGCCCTCGTCCGCGAGGCGGTGGCGTCGTGATCCCCCCGTACGGGCAGCCCGGACCGCCGACCGGGGACCTGGGCGACGGGACCTACCGCAACCCGGTGCTCGCCGCCGACTGGTCCGACCCCGACGTCCTCCGGGCCGGTGACGACTTCTATCTGACCGCCTCCAGCTTCGGACGCGCGCCCGGTCTGCCGCTGCTGCACTTCCGCGACCTCGTCAACTGGACGCTGGTCGGGCACGCGCTCGACCGGCTGCGGCCGGAGGCGGCGTTCGCCGCGCCCCGGCACGACGCCGGGGTGTGGGCGCCGTCGCTGCGCCACCACGACGGGCGGTTCTGGATCTTCTGGGGCGATCCCGACCACGGGATCCAGCAGGTCAACGCCCCCTCCGTCCGCGGTCCGTGGAGCGAGCCGCACCTGGTGAAGGCGGGGCGGGGCCTGATCGACGCGTGCCCGCTGTGGGACGAGGAGACCGGCGAGGCGTATCTGGTGCACGCCTGGGCCAGGTCCCGCGCGGGCTTCAACAACCGGCTGACCGGACACCGGATGAGCCCGGACGGCACCCGGCTCCTGGACGCGGGCACGACGCTCGTCGACGCCGACCGGATCCCCGGCTGGTTCACCCTGGAGGGGCCCAAGCTGTACCGGCACAACGGCTGGTTCTGGATCCTCGCGCCGGCCGGAGGGGTGGCCACGGGGTGGCAGGGGGCCTTCCGCTCGCGGTCGTTCTTCGGCCCGTACGAGGAGCGGGTGGTGCTGGCCCAGGGCGACACCCCGGTCAACGGCCCCCACCAGGGCGGCTGGGTGCGCACGGGCCGGGGCGAGGACTGGTTCGTGCACTTCCAGCAGCGCGGGGCGCACGGACGGGTGGTGCACCTCCAGCCGATGCGCTGGGACGCCGACGGCTGGCCGGTGCTCGGCCGCGACGGAAGCCCGGTCCTGGTGCATCCGAAACCGGACCTGCCGGCCCAGCCGCCGTCCGCGCCCGCGTGCGACGACCGGTTCCCGGGCGGGCGGTTCGGGCGCCAGTGGCAGTGGACGGCCAACCCGGCGGAGGGCTTGACCGTCGGGCACGCGGGCGACGGGCTGCGCCTGACCTGCGGGCGCGGCGAACTCCTGGACGATCTGCGGGCCCTGCCGCAGATCCTCACCCAGCGGATGCCGGCCCGCGCCTGCGCCGTGGAGGTGGGGCTCGCCCTGGACGCCCGGGCGACGGCGCCCGGGGCGAGGGCCGGGCTCGTGGTCCTCGGCGACGCCTACAGCTGGATCGGGCTGGCCCGTGAGGGCGACGGCCCGGTGCGGCTCGTGCACCGGTTCGCCCCGGCCGGCGCCGGCCGGGAACGGGACGCGGCGCCGTCGCTGCCCGCGCCCGGCGGCCGGGCCCTGCTGCGGATCGAACTGACCGCCGACGCCCGCTGCCGCTTCGCGGCCGACTCGGGCGGGGGATTCGTTCCGCTCGGTCAGGAGTTCGCCGCGACGCCCTGGCGGTGGGTCGGGGCGCTGCTCGGCCTGTTCGCCGCGGCGCCGCCCGGCTCGGGGCACGCCGGGACGGCCGAGTTCACCGCGTTCCGCATCACCCCTTAGGCCCGCATCAGCTCCCGGCACCACCTCCACCCGCGATCCCCCGCACGACCCGAGAGAAGAGAGCCGACGATGAACGTCTTCCCTGGCGGACGGCACAGAGCCGCCTGCGCCCTCGCCCTGACCACCGTGCTCGCGCTGACCGTCTCCGCCTGCGGCGACGACGGCAGCGGCGCCGCCGGCGACAAGGGCGGCGAGGGCTCGGGCAAGGGCGAGATCACCTTCTGGGACAACAACGGCGGTGTCCGCACCGACATCTGGAAGGAGATCATCGCCGACTTCGAGAAGGCGCACCCCGGCATCACGGTCACGTACGTCGGGATCGCCTCCAAGGAGGTCCAGTCCAAGTACGACACGGCCATCCAGGGCGGCGGCCTGCCCGACGTCGGCGGCGTCGGGGCGGCCATGCTGGCCGGGATCGCCGCGCAGAACGCCCTGGAACCCCTCGACGCGCGGCTCGAGGCGAGCCCGCTCAAGGGGAAGCTCAACGAGGGCATGGTCGAGAACGTGAGGTCGGCCGGCGGCCAGGGGAAGCTGTTCACCGTCCCCACCTCCGCCAACAA
The DNA here is from genome assembly GCF_039535235.1 of Streptomyces roseoviridis. Classification (NCBI taxonomy): domain Bacteria; kingdom Bacillati; phylum Actinomycetota; class Actinomycetes; order Kitasatosporales; family Streptomycetaceae; genus Streptomyces; species Streptomyces roseoviridis. Next base: position 7,240,302 of record NZ_BAAAWU010000001.1, on the reverse strand, counting down.
CGGCGTCCTCTACTACCGCACCGACCTGTTCCGGGCGGCCGGCCTGAAGGAGCCGTCCACCTGGTCGGCGTTCCACACCGCGGCCGAGAGGCTGACGGACCGGCAGAGGAACCGCTTCGGCTACACGATCCGCGGCGGCGCCGGGTCCGTCGCCCAGGCCCTGGACGCCATGTACGGCCAGAGCGGCATCACCAGCTTCTGGAAGGGCGACAGGACCACCGTCAACGACCCGGCGAACGTGGCGGCCCTGGAGAGGTACGCCGGGCTGTTCAAGCGGACGACCCCCGCGGCCGACGTCAACAACGACTTCACCAAGATGGTCGCGCAGTGGGACAGCGGCGAGATCGGCATGCTCAACCACAACCTGGGCTCCTACCAGGACCACGTGAAGGCGCTCGGCACCGGGAAGTTCCGGGGCATCCCCAACCCGACCAAGGACGACGGCACCCGCGTCCAGGTGTCCAACCCGGTCGACGGCCTCGGCCTGTTCTCGTCCAGCAGGAACAAGGCGGCGGCCTGGAAGTTCATCGAGTACGCCGCCTCCCACGAGGCCAACAGCAAGTGGAACAGGTCGGCCGGCGCGATCCCGTCGAACACCGAGGCCGCGAAGGACGCCTGGATCCAGGAGTCCGAGCCGACCCGGCTGGCCGCCGAGGCCCTCTTCAGCGGCCGGACCAGGATCGTCCAGCTGCCTTACCACCTGCCGGACTGGAACACCATCTCGAAGGCCGGCAACGAGCCCGCCTTCCAGAAGGTGCTGCTCGGCACGATGTCCGCGAAGGACTTCCTCGACAGCCTCGCCGAGCAGCTGAACGAGGCCCAGGCCGAGTGGAAGAGCCTGGGCCGGTGACCGTGACCCGCCGCGGTCTGCTGGCGGCCGGGGCGGGCCTCGCGCTCGCCCCGGCCGGGGCAGCGACCGCCGTCGCAGCCCCGAGGGGGACCCGTATGCGCACCCTGTACCTCGTGGGCGACTCCACCGCCGCCCAGAAGTACGCCGACGCCGCGCCCGAGACCGGCTGGGGCACGGCCCTGCCGTTCTTCCTGCACCGGGACGTCGCGGTGGCCAACCACGCCGTCAACGGCCGCAGCACGAAGAGCTTCCTCGCCGAGGGGCGGCTCGGCCCGGTCCTCGGGGCCGTACGGCCCGGGGACGTGCTGATCGTCCAGTTCGGCCACAACGACCAGAAGACCGCGGACCCGGCGCGCGGCACCGACCCGTGGACGACGTACCAGGAGAACCTGCGGGTCTTCGTGACCGGCGCCCGCGAGCGCGGGGCGCTGCCGGTGCTCGCGACCTCGGTGGAGCGGCGCCGGTTCGACGCCGCCGGGACGGCGCAGCGCACCCTCGGGGAGTACCCGGCGGCGATGCGGGCGGTGGCGCGGGAGGACGACGTGCCGCTGCTCGACGTGGCGGCGCTGTCCCTGGCGCTGTGGCAGGAGCTGGGGCCCGAGGCGACGAAGACGTACTTCAACTGGACGCCGGCCGAGCAGGACGACACGCACTTCAACCCGCCGGGTGCGATCGAGGTGGCCCGGCTGGTCGCGGGCGAGCTGCTGCGCACCGGGGTGCTGGCGCCGCGCGAGACGCGCCGGCTGGACGGGGTGGTACCCGCCGGGTGGATCACCTGGCCCGATTCGGAGGAGAGCTGAGCATGGGTCACGAGCGGAGCGTGCGGGGAGCGCGGCACGGCGGGAAGGCGTGGGCGGCGGGAGCGCTCGCGCTGGCGGCGGCGATCGCCGGCCCGGTGCCCGCCGCCCAGGCGGGGCCTGCGGAGCAGGCGGGGCAGGCGGGGCTGTCGGCGTCGTCCCCCGAGCGGGCCGTGCTCGGCGCGGGGGACGGCTGGGCCTCGGAGGGCACCGGGACGACCGGTGGCTCCGCGGCCGTCGCGTCCCGGGTCTTCACGGTCACGACCTGGGAGGAGCTGCGGGCGGCGCTCGCCGTTCCGGGCGGCGAGCCGAGGATCGTCCGGGTGGTGGGCACGCTGGACGCGACGGCCGGGGGCTGCTCGGCGTTCGAGGAGCCCGGCTACGACTTCGGCGCCTACCTCGCCGCGTACGACCCGAAGGTGTGGGGGTACGACAGGGAGGTCAGCGGCCCGCAGGAAGAGCTGCGGGCGGCGTCGGCGGCCCGCCAGGGCCGGGCGATCAAGGTGAAGGTGCCCGCCCACACCACCGTCGTCGGAGTCGGGCGGTCCGCCGGGATCACCGGCGGCAGCCTGCAGATCACCGGCGTGGACAACGTGATCGTCCGCAACCTCACCCTGGAGAGCCCGCTGGACTGCTTCCCGCAGTGGGACCCGACGGACGGGGCGACGGGGGCGTGGAACTCCGAGTACGACAGCATGGTCGTGTACGGCTCCACGCACGTGTGGATCGACCACAACACGTTCACCGACGGCGCCCGTCCGGACTCCTCCCTGCCGTCGTACTACGGGGAGCTGTACCAGCAGCACGACGGCGAACTGGACGTCGTGCGGGGCGCCGACCTGGTGACGGCCTCGTGGAACGTGTTCGCCGACCACGACAAGACGCTGATGATCGGCAACAGCGACGGCGCGGGCGCCACGGACCGCGGGAAGCTGCGGGTCACCCTGCACCACAACCTCTTCCGGAACGTGGTCGAGCGGGCGCCGCGGGTCCGGTTCGGCAAGGTCGACGCGTACAACAACCACTTCGTGGTGCCGCATGCCGCGTACGCGTACTCGTTCGGCATCGGACAGGAGTCCCAGCTGGTCGCGGAGAAGAACGCGTTCACGCTCGCCGGGGGCGTCCCGGCCGGGAGGATCCTCAAGAAGTGGAAGGACGCCCCCGTCACCACGTCCGGGAACCTCGTCAACGGGCGGGCGGTCGATCTGCTCGCCGTGCACAACGCCGAGTTCCCCGGCGAGGTGCTGCGCGCGGACGCCGGCTGGACGCCCGTGCTGCGCGCCCGGGTCGACCGGCCGCAGGCGCTGCCGGGTCTGATCGGCCACCGCGCGGGCGCGGGCCGTTCCCCGCGCTGAGCCCTGCCCGCTCCCGTACGGCCGGTGCGGCGCCGTCCGCCTCCCGTGGCGGCGGCGTTCGCGGGCGGCGTTCCGCGCGGCCGGTGGCGCGCCGCCGCTCTGTCGGGCGGCCCGCGCCGGTCCTTCCCCCGCTTGCCTCCACTCCCCTCTGCCCTTCCCTCTCGCGAGGAGCCTCCTCATGCCTTCGTTCAGCCGTCGTGCCCTGCTCGCCTCCGGCGCGGGCGCGGCTCTCGCCCTCGCCGGGTCCGCCGGTGCGCACGCGCGGGAACGCCGCCGTCCCTTCGGCCGGTTCGGCTCGCCCTCGGCTCGGCTCACCCCGCGCACGCTGTACGTGCACCCGGGCGGCCTCGGCGACCACCGCTCGGTCCAGGCGGCGGTGTCGGCCGCGGGGGGCGCCGGGTGGACACTGGTCCTGGCGCCCGGCAGGTACCGCGAGACCGTCGCGGTGAGCCGGGAGCGTACGGACATGACGTGGATCGGGGCGAGCGAGAACGCCCGGGACGTCGTGGTGGTCTACGACAACGCGGCCGGCACGCTCCGTCCCGACGGGACGCCGTACGGGACGACCGGCTCGGCGACCACCAGCGTGCAGGCCGACGGCTTCAGCGCCCACTGGGTGACCTTCGCCAACGACTTCCTGCGCGGCGACCTGCCCGGGACCAGCGGGACGCAGGCGGTGGCGCTGAAGGTGCAGGGCGACCGGTCGGCGTTCCGCCACTGCCGCTTCCTGGGCCACCAGGACACCCTGTACGCCGACTCCATGGCGTTGTCCCACGTCGCCCGGCAGCATTTCGCGCACTGCCACGTCGAGGGCGACGTCGACTTCGTCTTCGGCCGGGCGACCGCGGTCTTCGAGCACTGCCGGTTCCACACGCTGCCGCGGGAGGACCGGACGGACTCCCCGCTGGGCTTCGTCTTCGCGCCGTCGACCGCCCGGGCCACCCCGTACGGCTTCCTGGCGTCGCGCTGCCGGGTGACCGGCGAGGCTCCGGACGGCTTCTACAAGCTGGCGCGGCCGTGGGTGCCGGGTTCGGACCCGACGGCCCGGCCGTCCCTGGTCGTCCGCGACAGCGTGCTCGGGCCGGGGATCGACGCGCTCGCCCCGTACGCGAACATGCGCGAGGCGCACCCGTGGCAGCGGCAGCGGTTCGCGGAGTACCGCAACACCGGTCCCGGCGCGGAGGTGCTGGTCCCGGAGAACCGGCCCCAGCTGACGGCCGGGCAGGCCGCGGCGGCGACCCGGTCGGCGTATCTGGGCGGCTGGGACCCGCACGGCACGCCCGGCGCCTGACCGCCCGGCGGGCGGGCCGTCGGTCAGCCGGCGAAGGGCGTGGCCGGCAGTCCCTCTCCCATGCCGGGCAGCACCAGCAGGGAGCCGGCGAGCGGTTCGGGGTCGGCCAGGCCGGTGCGGGCGGTCGTGACGTACAGGTCGCGCAGTCCGGGGCCGCCGAAGGCGCAGGCGGTCGGCCGGCGCACGGGCAGCGGGACGGTGCGGTCGAGGGTGCCGGCCGGGGTGTAGCGGTGGAGCCGGCCGCCGTCCCACAGGGCGACCCAGACGCAGCCGTCGGCGTCCACGGCGAGGCCGTCGGGGAAGCCCGCGTCCGGTGCGACGGTCGCGAAGGGGCGGCGTTCGACGACGCGGCCGTCCTCGACCCGCAGGGTGTCGACGCGTCGGGTCGGGCTGTCGACGTAGTACGCGAGGCGGCGGTCGGGGCTCCAGCCGATGCCGTTGCTGACGGCCACGCCCGTCAGGAGCGGGGTGGCGGTGCCGTCGGGGCCGAGGCGGACGAGGTCGCCGCCGCCCTCGCGCTCGTCGTAGCGCATGGTTCCGGCCCAGAGGCTGCCGTCGGGGGCGACGGCGGCGTCGTTGCCGCGGCGGCCGGGCACGGGATGGTGACGCAGCCAGGTGAAGGTGCCGTCGGGGTCGTAGCGGCCGACGCCGTCCCTGAGGTTGACGACGAGTCCGCCGCCGGCGCGGGGTTTCGCGGCGCCGACGTGCTGGCCGACGTCCGTCGCGCGGTCGGCGCCGGTCGCCGGGTCGTAGTGGTGGACGCGGGAGCCGAGGATGTCGACCCAGATCAGGCGGGCGCCGGCCGCGTCCCAGGTGGGGCCCTCGCCGAGGGCTGCGTCGGTCCGCACGGCGACCTCGGCGGCCGGCGGCGTCATCGCGGGGCCGTCCGGTGGCCGAGGCGCAGGGACAGGTCGGCGGCGCCCCGGGCGGCGAGTTCGGCGAGCTCGGTCTCGCGCTCCTCGCTCCAGCGGATCACCGGCACGGAGATGGACAGGGCGGCGACGACCCGCCCGGAGCCGTCCCGTACGGGTGCGGCGACGCAGGAGACGTCCGGGTTGGACTCGCGGTGTTCGGTGGCGGTGCCCCGGGCGCGAATGGCGGCGAGTTCGGCGCGCAGGGCGGCGGGGTCGGTGATGCTGTCCGGAGTCATGGCGGTGAGTTCGCGGCCGTCGATGCGGGCGTCGAGTTCGGCCTCGGGCAGGGAGGCGAGCAGCATCTTGCCGACGGAGGTGCAGTGGGCGGGCAGGCGGCGGCCGGCGGCGGAGACCATGCGGACGGCGTGGGTGGAGTCGACCTTGGCGATGTAGATGACGTCCAGGTCCTCCAGGACGGCGACGTGGACGGTCTCGTCGCACGTGTCGGCGGTCTCCTGGGCGACGCGCCGTCCTTCGGCGGCGAGGTCGAGCTGTTCGGAGAAGCGGCTGCCGAGCTGGTGGGTGCGCACGCCGAGGCGGTAGCGGCCGGGCTGCTCGGGCACGGCGGTCAGGTAGTGACGGGCCGCGAGGGTGGTGAGCAGTTCGTGCGTGGTGGTGCGCGGGAGCCCGAGTTTGCGGGTGATCTCCGGGGCGGAGAGGGTGTCGTCGCTCTGCAGGAACAGTTCGAGAATGTCGAATGCCCTGGTCACCGCCGGTACGAGACGCCCCATGGCCGTCCACCCCGCCCCTCTGTCGTTCGATATCCCGACCATCGGTCGGTATGACGAACTCAGGCTAGCCAGACGGCGGTTCGCGGGCAATGGCCGCGCGCACCATTGACACCCCCGGAACGGCTGCGTACGGTCGCGCCACCATTTCGAACGCGTGACGATATCTCGAACATATCGCATCGCTCGACCATCGGGGAGCATCTGCCGTGCGCATCACGGGAATCACCACCCATGTCGTCGGAACGCCCTGGAGGAACCTCACCTATGTCCTCGTCCACACGGACGAGGGCCTGACCGGGGTCGGCGAGACCCGCATGCTCGGCCACACCGACGCGCTGATCGGCTATCTGCGCGAGGCCGAGGCCAACCACATCGCCGGCTCCGACCCGTTCGCGGTCGAGGACCTGGTCCGGCGGATGAAGTACGGCGACTACGGCCGGGCCGGCGAGATCGTCATGTCCGGCATCGCCGTGATCGAGACGGCCTGCTGGGACATCAAGGGCAAGGCCCTCGGCGTGCCGGTGTGGCAGCTGCTCGGCGGCCGGGTGACGGACCGGGTCAAGGCCTACGCCAACGGCTGGTACACCACCGAGCGCACCCCGGAGGCGTACCACAAGGCGGCCCAGGAGGTGGTCGCGCGCGGCTACCGGGCCCTGAAGATCGACCCGTTCGGCAACGGCCACCTCGAACTGGACGCCGAGCGCTCGCGGTACGCGGTCTCCCTCATCGAGGCGGTCCGTGACGCGATCGGCCCGGACACCGAGCTGATGCTGGAGATGCACGGGCGCTTCTCCCCCGCCACGGCGGTGCGGCTCGCCCGCGAGCTGGCCCCCTTCCGGCCGGCCTGGCTGGAGGAGCCGGTCCCGCCGGAGAACCTCAAGGCGCTGAAGAAGGTCGCCGACAAGGTGGACCTGCCGATCGCGACCGGTGAACGCATCCACGACCGGATCGAGTTCCGTGAACTCTTCGAGTCCCAGGCGGCGGACGTCATCCAGCCGGACCTCGGGCACATCGGCGGCATCCTGGAGACCCGCAAGCTCGCCGCCACCGCCGAGACCCACTACGTGATGGTCGCCCCGCACAACGTGGGCGGTTCCGTGCTCACCGCCGCCTCCCTCCAACTGGCGGCCTGCACCCCGAACTTCAAGATCCTGGAGCACTTCAACGACTTCGCCGACGCGGAGATCACCGGGATCGTGCGCGGGGCGCCCCGGGTCGACCCGGAGACCGGCTGCTTCGAGATCTCGCACGCGCCGGGCCTCGGCGTCGAGCTGGACGTGGACGCCGCCGCGGAGTTCCCGCAGCAGCGGGCCCGCTTCGACCTGTGGGCCGAGGGCTGGGAGCGGAGGGCACCGAAATGAGCGGCGCCCTCCGAGCGCCCGGGCCCACGGAACCGGTGCCGGCACCGGACTCGGCCTCGACTCCGGCACCGGCGCCGGCCGTGAGCCGCGCGGTCCTCGTCCCCGAGCCCGGGGTCCACCGGCTGGTGCGGCGTGCGGTGCCCCGGCCCGGCCCCGGTGAGGTGCGGCTGCGGGTGGCCGCCGCCGGGATCTGCCTGAGCGACCGCGAGCTGTACGAGGGCCACCGCGCACCCGGTTACGTCCGCTATCCCGTCGTGCCCGGCCACGAGTGGTCGGGCACCGTCGAGGCGGTGGGCCCCGGTGGTGACCCGGCGCTCGTCGGCCGCGGGGCCGTCGCCGAGGGCTTCCGCAGCTGCGGTGACTGCGAGCGGTGCCGCGGCGGGGAGACCAGCCTGTGCACCGGCGGTTACGCGGAGACCGGGTTCACCGAGCCCGGTGCCTTCGCCGACCACGTGGTCGTCCCGGCCCGGCTGCTGCACCTCCTGCCCGACGGGGCCGACCTGCGGGCCGCCGCGCTGCTCGAACCGGCCGCCGTGGTCACCGCCGCCGTACGGGCCGGGCGGCCCCGCCCCGGTGAGCGGATCGCCGTCGTCGGCGCCGGCACCCTCGGTCTGCTCGCCGTCCAGCTGCTCGCCGCCTCCTCGCCCGCCGCGCTGACCGTGGTCGAACCCCGGGCGGCCCGCGGTGAGCGGGCCCTCGCACAGGGCGCGACCGGCGTGCTGGCCCCGGGGGAAGCGGAGGCGGCGGCACACGGCCGCTTCGACCTGGTGGTGGAGACGGCCGGCGCGCCGACCACGGCGGCGTCCTCGTGCCTGCTCGCCCGCAGGGGCGGCCGGGTGGTGCTCACCGGGATGTTCACCGAGGGGGCGGTGGGCATCGATCCCGTCCACCTCTCGGTCAGCCAGCTCGAGGTGCGCAGCGTCTTCGGGGCGTCCTCCGCGGACTGGGCCGGGGCGGTGGCCGCCTTCGGCGAGGGCGTGCTCGATCCGGGGGCGCTGATCAGCCACGAATTCCCGCTGGAGCGGTTCGCGGAGGCCCTCGCCCTGGTGGGCGGCGGGGATCCGGGGACCGGCAAGGTGCTGCTGCGCCCCTGAGGGGGCGGGGCCGGTCGCGTACGACCGTGTGGCGTGCCCGCCCGCGTACACCGCTCTCCAGCCGCGTGCCACCTGCAGCCGTGTGCCGCCGTGTGCCGCGTACGGCCGTGTGCCGTGGGCGGCTTCCTCGCCGCCCTCACATGCGAACGACGTCCGATATATCGAACAGAAGGGTCCTGCCGTGACCGCTCTGCCCGCACCACCCCGCCGGCCCGGCGCCGCCGCGCTCGCCCGGATCGGCCACCCCGTCCCCGCCGCCGAGGCCGCCGACACCTCCCCGCACGCCTTCCCCGACGGCGGGACCTGGCGCACGGAGATCCCGTCCGTCGAAGGCCCCGAGGCGCTCACCGAGGTCCTCAAGGAGAGCACCCGGCTCGACGTGCCGGTGCACCGGATCAGCCAGGGCAGCGGCGTGTGGATGCTCACCGACGACGAGATCACCGAGATGGTCGAGGCGTGCGCCGAACGCTCCGTCGAACTCTGCCTGTTCACGGGGCCGCGCGGCACCTGGGACATCGGTGCCGCCACCCGCACCGACTCCGGCGGCGCGGGACTGCGGGCCCGCGGCCACGACGCCCTCGCCGGGTGCGTGGAGGACGCCGTCCGCGCCACGGAACTCGGCGTGCGGTGCCTGCTGGTCGCCGACGAGGGCGTGCTGTGGACCCTGCACCGGCTGCGGACCGCTGGAGTGCTGCCCGCCGACACCACGTTCAAGGTGTCGGCGCTGATCGGCCCGGTCAACCCCGCCTCGTACGCGCTGTACGAGCGGCTCGGCGCCGACTCGCTCAACGTGCCCTCCGACCTCTCGCTCGCCCACCTCACGGAGATCCGGCGGGCCAGCCGCGCACCGATGGACCTCTACGTGGAGGCGCCGGACGACCTCGGCGGCTACGTCCGCATGTACGAGACGGCCGAACTGATCCGGCGCGGGGCGCCGCTCTATCTGAAGTTCGGCCTGAGCAGGGCGGCCGGCATCTACCCCTACGGCGCCCATCTGCGCGAACACGCCCTCGCCACCGCCCGCGAGCGGGTGCGGCGCGGGCGGCTCGTCCTCGATCTGCTGGCCCGGCACGGCGCCGCCGGCGGCATGTCGCCGCTCGGCTCCCGGCTGCCCGGCGAGCTCCGCCGCTTCCCCGCGACCGAAGGGAACTGATCCATGCGCACCCGCACGCTGCGCGCCGCCGCGGCCGCCGCCCTGTTCACCACGCTGCTCGCCGGCTGCGGCCAGGAGGCCCGGGGCGGCAGCCGCTACCAGTCCGACAAGGGCAAGGGAGGCACCATCGGCCTCGCCATGCCGACCAAGGCGTCCGAGCGCTGGATCGCCGACGGCGAGAACATGGCGGAGCAGTTCCGCAAGGCCGGCTACCAGACCGACCTGCAGTACGGCGACGACAAGGTCGAGAACCAGATCGCCCAGATCGAGAACATGATCACCAAGGGCCGGCGGCTCCTGGTCGTCGCCGCGATCGACGGGTCGGCCCTGACCGACGTGCTCCGGCGCGCCCACGACGCCGGCATCCCCGTGATCTCCTACGACCGGCTCATCATGGGCACCGAGCACGTCGACTACTACGCCTCCTTCGACAACGAGCGGGTCGGTGAGCTCCAGGCCCGCTACATCGTCGACAAGCTGAGGCTCGGCGCCCCGGCGAGGACCGGCGGCAAGCCGTACGACATCGAGCTGTTCGCCGGCTCCCCGGACGACAACAACACCCGCTACTTCTGGAACGGCGCCATGAAGGTGCTCCAGCCGTATCTCGCGAGCGGTCAGCTCGTCGTCCGCAGCGGGCAGACCCGGATGAACCAGGCGACCACCCTGCGCTGGGACGGCGGCACCGCGCAGCGCCGGATGGACGACCTGATCAGCAAGAACTACGGCGCCGAGAGCGTCGACGCGGTCCTCTCCCCCTACGACGGGATGTCGATCGGCATCATCTCCGCGCTCCGCAGCGCCGGTTACGGCACGCCGGGGCAGCCGCTTCCGGTGGTCACCGGACAGGACGCCGAGCTCGCCTCGGTGAAGTCGATCATGCGCGGGGAGCAGACCCAGACCGTCTTCAAGGACACCCGGAAACTCGCCGCGCGGGCGGTGGCCATGGGCGACGCGGTGCTCGACGGCCGCAAGCCCGAGGTCAACAACGTGAAGGACTACGACAACGGGAAGAAGACCGTCCCGGCGTACCTCCTCGACCCGGTCAGCATCGACCGGACCAACACGCAGCTCCTGGTCCGCGAGGGCTACTTCACCGCGGACCAGCTCTCATGAGCCGGCCGCCGGTGCTTCAGATGCGGTCGATCACCAAGACCTTCCCCGGTGTGAAGGCCCTGGACGGGGTGGAGCTGACGGTGCGTCCCGGCGAGGTCCACGCCCTGTGCGGGGAGAACGGCGCGGGCAAGTCCACGCTGATGAAGGTGCTCAGCGGAGTCCATCCGCACGGCTCCTACGAGGGCGAGATCCTCTTCGAGGGCAGGCCCCTCGCGCTGCGCGGCATCCGCGACGGCGAACGCCACGGCATCGTGATCATCCACCAGGAGCTGGCGCTCGTCCCGCACCTGTCCATCGCCGAGAACCTCTTCCTCGGCAACGAGCGCGCCCGGCGCGGGGTCGTCGACTGGCCGGCGACCATGCGGGAGGCCGTCCGGCTGATGAGGCGCGTCGGGCTGCGCGAGCACCCCGGCACGCCCGTGTCGGAACTCGGCGTCGGGGCCCAGCAGCTGGTGGAGATCGCGAAGGCGCTCGCCAAGGAGGTGAAGCTGCTCATCCTCGACGAGCCGACCGCGGCGCTCAACGACGCCGACAGCGCCGCCCTGCTCGGTCTCGTCCTGGAGCTGCGCGCCCAGGGCATCGCCTGTGTCGTCATCTCGCACAAGCTGGGCGAGATCCGGCGCGTCGCCGACACGGTGACCGTGCTCCGCGACGGGCGGACGGTCGAGACGCTCACCGTCCGGGCCACGCCCGACGCCGATCCGGACGTCTCCGAGGACCGGATCATCCGGGGCATGGTGGGGCGCGCCCTCGACCGGCGCTTCCCCGAGCGGACTCCGTACGCGGGCGCGGACGCGGGGCGGGAGGCGCTGCGGGTGCGCGGCTGGACGGTCCGCCACCCCCTCGACCGGCGGCGCACGGTCGTCGACGACGTGTCGCTGACGGTGGGCCGTGGCGAGATCGTGGGGATCGCGGGGCTGATGGGGGCGGGCCGCACGGAGCTCGCGATGTCGCTGTTCGGGCGCTCCTACGGCCGTTACGTGGCCGGCACGGTGGCGGTCGACGGCCGGGAGGCGAACACGGCGAGCGTCCCGGAGGCGATCGCGGCGGGGCTCGCCTACGTGACGGAGGACCGCAAGCGGTACGGCCTGAACCTGGTCGACACGGTCCACCGCAACATCTCGCTGGCCTCGCTGCACCGGATGACGCGGCGCGGGGCCGTGGACGAGCACCAGGAGCGCAGGGTCGCCGAGGACTTCCGCACCGGTCTGAACATCAAGACGCCGACGGTCCTCGAGGAGGTCGGCCGGCTCTCCGGCGGCAACCAGCAGAAGGTGGTCCTCGGGCGGTGGATCCACGCCGACCCGAAGGTGCTGATCCTCGACGAGCCGACCCGCGGGGTCGACGTCGGCGCCAAGTACGAGATCTACACGGTGATCGACCGGCTCGCCGCCGAGGGGCGGGCGGTGCTGCTCATCTCCTCGGAGCTGCCCGAGCTCCTCGGGATGTGCGACCGGATCTACACGATGGCCGAGGGCCGGCTGACCGCCGAGGTCGCCCGCGCCGAGGCCACCCAGGAAACCCTGATGCGCCACATGACCCTGAGCGGAAGCTGAGGCCCCGACATGACGACCACCATCCCTTCCGCGCAGGACGCCCCCGCCGGGCGGCCGGACCGCCCGTCGGCGGGCGCGCTGCTCGTCGCCGGGCTGCGGGCGAACATGCGCCAGTACGGCATGCTCGTGGCGCTCGCCTTCCTCGTCGTGCTGTTCCAGATATGGACCGACGGGACGCTGCTGCTGCCGAACAACGTCTCCAACCTGATCCAGCAGAACAGCTACATCCTCATCCTCGCCATGGGCATGATGATCGTGATCGTGGCCGGTCACATCGATCTGTCCGTGGGGTCGCTGGCCGCGTTCGTCGGGGCGCTCGCCGCGGTCCTCATGGTCCGCCACGACGTGCCCTGGCTGCTCGCCCTGCTCCTCTCCCTGCTCGTCGGGGCGGCGGCGGGCGCCTGGCAGGGCTATTTCATCGCGTATCTCGGCATTCCGTCGTTCATCGTGACGCTGGCCGGCATGCTGCTCTTCCGCGGTCTCACCCAGATCTTCCTGGAGGGCCGTTCGCTCGCCCCGTTCCCCGAGGGCTTCCAGAACCTGGCCAAGGGCTTCCTGCCCGAGACGGGCCCGTACACGCAGTACCACAACCCCACGCTGCTGCTCGGTCTCGCCGTGGTGGTGACGCTGCTGGTGCGCGAGGCCCGGGACCGGCGGCGGCGGGCGGAGTACGAGCTCGACCCGCTGCCGACCGGCCTGTGGGTGCTCAAGTGCGTGGCGATCACGGCGGCCGTCGTCGCCTTCACCCTCACCCTCGCGAGCTTCCACGGCGTGCCCGTGGTGCTGCTCGTGATGGGCGTGCTGCTGGTGGGCCTCGGCTACGCGATGAACCACACGGTCATCGGCCGGCACGTGTACGCGCTGGGCGGCAACAAGGCGGCGGCGAAGCTGTCGGGCGTGAAGGACCGCCGGGTCACGTTCCTGGTGTTCGTGAACATGGGGGTGCTCGCGGCGCTCGCCGGCTGCGTCTACGCGGCCCGGCTGAACGCCGGCACGCCGCAGGCCGGCCTCACCTTCGAACTGGAGGCGATCGCCGCCGCGTTCATCGGCGGGGCGTCGATGAGCGGCGGCATCGGCAAGGTGACCGGTGCGGTCATCGGCGGTCTGGTGCTCGGCGTCCTCAACAACGGCATGTCGCTGGTCGGCGTCGGCACCGACTACCAGCAGGTCATCAAGGGCCTGGTGCTGCTCGCGGCGGTCGGCTTCGACGTCTGGAACAAGCGCCGGGCGGGCCGTTAGGGCTCCTCGCGGGGCCAGGCCCCGCGGCCCACGAGGTCGAGGACGAGGGCGGCGATGTTCCAGGCGTCGTCCTCGCCCCGGTGGTGGCGGCCCTCCAGGGGCAGCCCGGCGGTCTTCAAGGCGCCCGCCATGCCGGGGCGCTTCCGCAGCCCGTACGCCTCGGTGAACACGGCCTTGGCGTTGGTGTGGCCGCGCTCGGCGGGGCGGCCGAACGGGTAGGGCGCCCCGGTGGCCCGGCACTGCGCCTCGAACTGCTTGCGGTCGTAGTCGCCCCAGCTCGCCCAGGGGCGCCGCCGGGCGTCGTACTCGTCGGCGAGGATCCGGACGGCCTCGGCGAAGGTGACGCCCCGCGCGACGTCGGCCGGGGTGAGGCCGGTGAGTTCGGTACAGAAGGCGCTGACCTCGGAACGGGCGGGCCGCACCAGGATCCCGTGCCGGGAGACGCGGCGCCGGGCCGCGAGGTCGACGACGGTGAGGCCGATCTCGATGATCTCGCTCACCGCGCCGGGCGGGGGCTGCCCGTCCCAGCAGGTGGCCTCGACGTCGATGACGTTCATCAGGGCGGGTCCGCTGTCCATGGCGGAAGGCTAGGGACACCGGTGGGCCGGGGGCATCCGAATTTCCCCGGACACGGCATGTCCTCCGCCTCGTTCGGCTCCGGGGAGGTCACCGCGCGGCTCGACGGGGACGTCGTACGGGTCCGCTTGCGCGTCACCGACACCGGCGCGGTCGCCTCCGACGAGGTGGCACCGGTGTACGCGCGCGCCGTCGCCCCTTTTCGCGCCCCCCCACGGGGAGCTTGTCCCCGCGGGTCGCGATCCCCGGCTGAGGCCCGCGGGACGCGGAACGGTCCAGGGCCCGCCCCTTTCGGCGCCGGGCCCCCTCCCGTCCTGCGCGCACCCGCCGGTGGGGGTCCCGGCCGGATCGTGGAGGATCACCCCATGACCCCTACCAGCAGACGTACCGTCCTCGCCTCCGTGGCCGCCGTGGCCGCGGGCCTGCCCACCCTGAACGCCCTCGTCGGTGACGGGGCGGCGGTCGCGGCGGCGGCCGACACGTACAAGACCAACAGCGACCTGTACACCAAGGCCGCCGCCAGGGAGGGCATCGACTGGATGCGCCGCTTCCGCATCGGCGCACCGGTCACGCTGACCGACAACACCAAGGCGTCGAGCCACGCGGTCACCAGCACCGCCGTCCTCGCCCCGCACGGCGGCGGCATCGAGGCGGGCACGAGCGAGCTGTGCATGGCCATCGCGGGCTACCGGCCCTTCGACGCCGACACCGACCCGTCGGCCGCGGCGCTGCCGGGCGAGACGCAGCGCGACTACTGGATGTTCGAGGCGCTGCAGAACTCCGGGACGCAGCACGTCACGTCGACCAACTGCGACGATCCGGCCGCGCTCGCCGTGTGCGCGAACAACCTGTACGCCGTCTCCCTCCACGGCTTCGCCGAGGACGTGCAGAAGAAGGTGGTCATCGGCGGGCGGGACACCCGGCTCCGGCGCAACCTGGCGGCGGCGTTCGCCGCATCGGGTCTGACCACGACCGGGAACGTGACCGTGGTCGTCGCCGGCGCCGACGACCCGCTCAACGGAGACGACCCCGCCAACATCGTCAACCGCACCCGCACCGGCGCCGGCGCCCAGCTGGAGATCTCCACCGCCCTGCGCGCCGCCATGTTCGGCAACTTCTCCGGCGCCGCCAACCGGCGGGCCACCGCCGGTGTGCCGAGCGCCGGCAACCCGGACGCCGCCGCCTACTGGAACGGCTTCGTCACGAGTGTGCGCCGGGCCGTGATGGAGCACGAGCTGGGCAGGGACCCGCTCTACCGGGCCTCCTGATCCGAGCGGCCGGTTCCACCACGCCGGAGGCGCGGCTCTCCGGCCGCCCCTTCGGCGTGGTGGGCCAGGCGCACGCCGATGACGCCGGTGGCCGGGGAGAAGTGATCGGGCGTGATCAGGCCGGGTCGAGGGTGTCGCCCCGGGTGCGGACCTGCCTGGCGGAGACGTCGGCGGTGAACCGGTCGGCGCGCGCCGAGGCCGCGGACCTCGGCGTAGGAGGCGTGGACGCCCTCCTCATCAGCCGGATGCCGTCGGTGAACGTCATCGTGGTGGTCGTTGTCGAGGCGCGAAGCCACCGTGCGCGGTGGCCCGGCGGCCCGAGGCGTCCGTGGCCGTCACGGTGTACGTGTCGGATTCGGCGGCCCGCTCGCCCTCGGCGTGGTCGTACTGGGCGGCGAACACGTGCCGGCCGGCCGGGGCGGTGCGGCCCGCCTTGAGGGTCCAGCGGTAGACGAGGGCCCCGTCCGCCTCCCGTACGGAGACGGTGAAGTCCTCGGGCGGCAGGGTGCGCCAGTGGCCGGTGGAGGCGACGCCGCCGGTCTGGGCGACGCGCAGTTCGACGGTGAGCGCGGTCAGCGGCGCCGGGACGGTCAGCGTGAGGTCGCTCTGGGCCCAGTAGCGGTTGCTGCCGGGGTCGATGACACCCGTGACGGTGAGCGGCAGGGGCGTCGGGGCGGGCGGGGCTCCGGTGGTGGCCGCGGTGGAAGGGGTGCCGGTAATGGCGGGTGCGGTGCCGGTGGGTGGTGCGGTTCCTGTGGAGGGTGCCGTTCCGGTGGGAGCCGTTCCGGTGGCGGGGGCGGTCGCCGTGGCGGACGTGCTTCCCGTGGCGGCGGGAACGGCCGGGCCGGGCG
Organism: Streptomyces roseoviridis; assembly: GCF_039535235.1. Lineage (NCBI taxonomy): Bacteria > Bacillati > Actinomycetota > Actinomycetes > Kitasatosporales > Streptomycetaceae > Streptomyces > Streptomyces roseoviridis. The sequence continues at coordinate 7,224,153 of NZ_BAAAWU010000001.1, read as the reverse complement.
GGCCGTCGGGGCCGGGCAGCACCGGCACCACCAGGGCTGCGGCGGCCACGACGGCGACGACGGCGAGGGCCGCCCCGGCCGCCCGGAGCCAGGGCGCGGGCCGGGCGGCGGGGGCCGCCGGGCGGGCCGCGAGGCCCCGCTCGACCCGGGCGAGCATCCGGGCCCGGTCGGGCACGTGGGCGGCGGCGGCCTCCCGCAGCTCGGCGCGGAGCGGCTCGTCGCAGCCCGCGGTCTCGTCGTGGTCCCTCTCGGGCAGGTCCATCAGGCCCTCCTTCCGGCCAGTTCGGAGGCGGCCCCGGGGCCGAGCAGTCGCTGGAGCTCGGCCATGCCCTTGGAGGTCTGGCTCTTGACCGTGCCGACGGAGATGCCGAGCGCCCGGGCGGTGTCGCGTTCCGACAGGTCGAAGGCATGGCGCAGCACCACGCAGGCGCGCTTGCGGAAGGGCAGGGCGCGCAGCGCGGCCCGTACGTCGAGGACGGCGGGCACGTCGGGGTCGTCCTTGTGCTCGGCGCGCCGGTCCCAGAACAGGGCGATCCGGCGCCGTTCGCGCACGGCGCCACGGATGCGGCTGCGGACGAGGTGGGCGACGACGCCCCGGGCGTAGGCGAGGGGGCGGTCCGCGCCGCGCACCCGGTCCCAGCGGTGCCACAGGGCGACCATGGCGTCGGCGGCGAGGTCGTCGGCGGCCTCGGGCTCACCGCTCAGCAGGTGGGCGAAGCGGGCGAGTTCGGCGTAGTGGCGCTCGAAGAAGGCGCGGAACTCGGCCTCGTCCTCGCCCCTCACCGCGCCGGCGCGGCGGTGGGCGCCGGGCCCGTGCTGCCTCGGTCGTCGACCTCGGGGGCGAGCAGGACGGTGCCGGGCGGCTCCTGTCCGCCGAGCTGGGCGACGAGCCGTTCCACGGCGCGGCGGCCCATCTCCTGGGCGGGGACGCCGATGGAGGTGAGCGGTGCGGACGCCTGGGCGGCGGACTGTCCGGCGCAGACGGCGAAGAGGGAGACGTCCTCGGGGACGGCGCGGCCGTCGCGGCGGAGCACGGTGAGGAGGGGTTCGACGGCGGCCTCGTTCCGGACGACGAGGGCGGTGGTGGCGGGGCGTTCCTCGAAGACGCGGGTCAGCATGGCGGCGACGGCGGCGTGGCCGGCGGCGGTGGGCCGGTGGAGCAGGCCGGCACCGTGCGCGGCGGCGGCCGTGCGCAGGCCGCGCAGGGTGCGTTCGGCGGAGCCGGTGCCGCGGGCGCAGACGGCGGGGGGTTCGCCGAGGACCGCGATCTGCCGGTGTCCGAGCGCGGCGAGGTGGTCCACGCACCGGGCCCCGGCGGCTTCGAAGTCGAGGTCCACGCAGCTGAGTCCGGAGGTGTCGGCGGGCCGCCCGATGAGGACGGAGGGTCGTTCGGCGGCCTTGAGGGAGGGCAGGCGGGGGTCGTCGAGTCCGACGTCGGTCACGATGAACGCGTCGGCGAGGGCGCTGCCGTCGACGCGGCGGATCGCCTCGGGCCCCTCCTCCCCGGTGAGCAGCAGGACGTCGTAACCGTGGGCGCGGGCCGTGGTGGTGACGGCCGTCGCGATCTCCATGAGGACGGGCGCGTGGATGCCGGTCCGCAGCGGCATCATCAGGGCGAGGACGTCGGTCCGGCTGCTCGCCAGGGCCCGGGCGCCGGCGTGCGGGCGGTAGCCGAGCTGTTCGATGCCGTGCTGGATGCGCTCGCGGGTGGCAGCGGAGGTGGACCGCTTGCCGCTCAGCACATGGCTGACGGTGCCGGCCGCGACTCCGGCGTGGCGGGCGACGTCCGCGAGGGTGACCACGCTCTTCTCCGCCCCGTTTCCGCGAGATCCCGTCAAGTGGTGGTGTGGCGCTTCGTGTTGCTTCGCCTTGCTCTGTTCCGGGGTCCGTCGGTGAAGCGCTTCGACAGTGTGCGCGGCGCCGACCCTACCCCTCCGGCCGGAAGACCGGAAGACGGGGCCCGGCCCGGGACGACGGCCTGCCGAGCGGGCCGGGGCCGCACCGGATGCGCGGGCCGCGCCGCACCTCGCCGGGTCTGCACGGGGCATCGCAGGGCCGCATCGTTCCTCGCGGGGCCGCGCCGCACCTCGCCGGAGACCTGGGCCTTCCTTCCGGAGATCATGAGCCGCTCCGCCCACGGCACAGGGCCGGGCGGGCCCCCGCAGGGGTCCGCCCGGCCGTGTCGTACGCGGGTCCGCTTCTCTTCGCGGGGCGGCGGTTATTCGAGCAGCTCCGCGTACGAGCCCATGGCCAGGGCGATGTCCGCCTGGGCCCAGAAGCGGTGGTAGGTGAAGACGGGGGCGGCGCCGCCCGCCAGATAGGCCTCGATCTTCGGCCAGGCCGGGTCGTCCGCGTAGAAGGAGCGGATCGAGGCGAAGGTGGACGAGGAGTTCACGGTGTCGCCGTTGGGCATGGTGCCGGTCCAGCCGCCGGGGACGTACACGGGGTCGTCGAAGCGGTTGTAGTCGGCGCGGGTCTCCGGGACCGCGATGCCCAGCGGGTCCTGGTGGTGGGTCCACATGCCGTCGAGCAGGGCCTTGGCGACCCGCTTGGCCTCCGCGTGGCCGGACCTGGCCGCGTAGTAGGTCAGGGTCTTGGCGTAGGCGGCGGCCACGCCGACGTCGTCGGTGTAGTCGGCGACGGTGACGTGCAGCCCCTTGTTGGCGCCGGGGTTCGCGGCGTTCCAGGTGTCGGGCGCGCCGGACCACTGGAGGGTGGAGGGCACGCGGTAGGTGCCGTCGGGGTTGACCGTCGTCTTCGACAGGGCCCAGGCGACCCACTTGTCGAGCACGGCCTTGGCGGCGGTGTCACCGGTCTGCTGGTAGTACTCGGCGACGCGCTCCATCGACCATGCCTGGAAGCCGAACCACTGGTTGGACGGCGGGTCGTGGTAGACCGGCTTCTCGTCGTAGTACATGCCGTAGAAGGTGGGCGTGCCGGCCGGCGGGGTGGCGTAGCGGCCCTGCCAGCTGTTGGTGGCGCCGCCCGCGATGGCGCCCTCGTCGGACTGCAGCCAGCGGTAGAACTCCAGCTGCCGCTTGAGGCTGGTGCTCCAGTCGGCGGCACCGGTGGCGGACTTGGGCTTCAGCGGGGCGTACGAGCTGAGCGCGTAGGCGGCCAGCGGGTTCTGGTAGCCGCCGTGCGCGTGGCTGGAGCCGATCCGCCACGCCCAGCCGGACGAGGTGTCGGTGGCGCCGCCCCAGGCGTAGTACCAGGACATCAGGTAGTGGGCGCTGTTCTTGCCGGTGCCGGCCGGGCAGGCGGTCGGCCCGACGCAGTCCCCGACCTTCTTGAAGTACTTGTCGAACATGGCGTAACGCAGGTAGTCGCCCATCTTGGCGGCCTTGCCGACGGTCGTGGCGACCTGGGCGCCCTTGCCCTGCTGCTTGGCCCAGACGTCGGCCCAGTAGGCGGCCTGGACGGCGCGGGCGTCGGCGTCGGGGGCGTTGGTGAACTTCCACTGCTTGGCGTAGGAGCTGTCGCCGGTGAACAGGTCGAGGAAGCCGTTCCTGCCGCCGTAGGAGAAGTTGTCGCAGGTCGGGTGGGTGACGGTCTCCCAGACGGACTCCTGGGGGCCGCGCTGGAAGGTGTTGACGTACGAGGGTCCGGTCGCCGTCGGCCCGGCGGAGCACTTCCCCGGCTCGTTGCCGAAGCCGTAGACGTTGTCGACGTCCTGGATCCAGTGCATGCCGTAGATGTCGTCGGTGCCGTACGCGCTCTTCAGCTCGGCGGCGAGCGGGTCGGAGCCGGAGGTCGCCGACGGCTCCAGCTTCGCCGGGTACTGGGACGGCAGGTCCCACTCGGGCGCGTAGGTGGCCGGCTTGCCGGGAGCGTAGAAGGAGTTGGTGGGCTGGTCCGCGTGCGTGGGGATCATGTACTTCTCGAGGGTGTCCCACGCGCCGTTGAACTTCGACCAGTCACCGGTGATCTTCCCGTACATCGCCTGGAGCCAGACGAGGTAGCTGTACGCCTCCGAGGTCGTCTCGTGGCCGTGGTCGGGAGCCTCGACGATCAGGGTCTCGACGGAGTGGTACGGGATGCCCTCGGGCGAGAAGTAGCCGTTGGCCGGGTTGGTGATCTTCCCGTGGAGGTCGAGGAAGCGGGCGTCGTACGTGGAGTTCGCGGCCAGCTGGGTGACGGTGACCTCGGCCTTGGCGTGGCCGGGGGCGGTCGCGGTGAAGACGGCCGTGCCGGTGCCGGTGGCGGCGGCGCTGACGGTCACCTTCTGGGCGGTGTTCCAGTTCGCCGGGGTGAAGGTGAGGCCGGCCGGGCTCGCGGTGAGGCCGGTGACGCCCGAGGTGCGGGCGACGTTCACGGTGACGTCCGCCGCGGGCCGGGTGGAGAGCTTCAGCTCGAAGGTGCCGGTGCCGCCCTGGCGTACGGCGAGCTGGGCGGGGGTGGCGACGAGCGCGGGGCCGGCGGCGACGGTGATGCCCACGGGCGGCGATTCTCCCCTGGCTCCGAGGGAGTCGTACGCCGCGGCGTAGAGCGAGTGGGCGCCGGCGGGCAGGGAGGTGACGCCGAGCGTGTAGGGGGCGGTGGTGTCGGTGCCGAGCAGGGTCGTGTCGCTGTAGAACTCGACCTTCTCGATCGCGGCGCCGTCGGCGGCGGCCGCGGTGGCCGCGAGCGGGACCGGGTCGCCCTCGGTGTGGACGGCGCCGGGCGCGGGGCTGGTGAGGACGGTGACGGGTGCCTGGTGGGCACCGGTGCAGGGGGTGCCGTTGACCGAGAAGGAGTTCGGCGCCGTGTTCGTGCCCGTGTAGGAGAACTGGGCGCCGGTGGTGACGGCGGCGCCCGCTGCGACGGTGTGGTTCCAGCCGGCGGCGGTGACGGTGACGGTCTTCCCGGACTGGGTCCAGGTGCCGTTCCAGCCGTTGGTCAGCTTCTGGTCACCGGCGTAGGCGTAGCTGAGGGTCCAGCCGTCGAGGGCGGTGGTGGCGCGGTTGGTGAGGGTGAGCTCGGCGGTGAAGCCGGAGCCCCAGTCGTTGGTCCGGTAGTCGACGCTGCACTGGACGCCGGCGGCCTGGGCCGCCGGTCCGGCGGCGAGTTGTCCGGCGGGCAGGGCGAGTACGGCGGTGAGCGCGGCCAGGAATCCGCGTGCTCTTCGCGGTCGTGATCGTGGCGGCATGGGGTGGTTCTCCTCGCGGCTCGGGAGACGGGGGCGGTGCGCGGAGGGGGCACGGTCAAGCTCTGAACCAGTGGGAGCGCTCCCACTGTGCAGACCCGAGGAGACCCCGTCAAGACGCGCGAAGAGTCGAAGGCAATCGCCCGCGAATTTGGACGACTCCTCTTTTCCTTGGCGGCGGTTGCCGCTACGGTCTGCCGGACCAGTGGGAGCGAATCGTCCAGTCGGCACGCCGTCACCGGCGTGCCCTCGCTGTGAGGACTCGCTCATGCGACCTGCCCCACGTCTGCCTGCGCCGCTCGCGGGAGCGACGCTCACCACGGCGAGCACTGCTCGCGTCGTCACCGGTACGGCCCCGGGAGCCGCGGCCGCACCCGTTCGCACGGCGGAGTGCTCGTACGTGCCGGCACGACACCCCTCGCCCCGGTAGCCGCCCACGTGCCCGTGCCCACGGGCGAGAGCGGTGAGACACCCGCGGCACCCGCGTTCATCGACCGCGTCACGAAGCGGTCCGACGACCGCGGCCCTTCCCACCTCGGCCGGACCCGGAACACCCGGAGCACCCGGAACCACACCTCCGGTCACGCGCTGATCAGTTCCTGCGACGGCACTCCCCGCACATTCGCCATCGGGCCGCGCGACCACCTGCGCGCCCTCATCCCCTGGAAGGAACTCCCACTCCATGAGCCGCACGAAGAACCGCACCGCCCTGCTGGCGGCGCTCGGCCTGATCGCCGCCACCGGCGCCACGGCCACCGCGCTCGGCACCGCCACCGCGGGCGCCGCCGCGGCGGGCTGCAAGGTCGACTACCAGATCGCCAACCAGTGGAACACCGGCTTCACCGCCAACGTCACCGTCACCAACCTCGGCGACCCGGTCAACGCCTGGACGCTGGGCTGGTCCTACGCCGGTGACCAGAAGGTCGGCCAGGGCTGGAACGCCACGCTCGCCCAGTCCGGCGCCGCCGTGACCGCGAAGAACCTGTCGTACAACGGCGCGCTCGCGACCGGTGGTTCGACCTCCTTCGGTTTCAACGCCACCTACAGCGGCACCAACGCCGTCCCGGCGAGCTTCACGCTCAACGGCGTGACCTGCACCGGTTCGGTGCCGCCCACCACGCCACCGACGACACCGCCGACCACTCCCCCGACGACCCCGCCGCCGGCCGGCACCAAGGCCGACAACCCCTACGCCGGCGCCAAGGTGTACGTGAACCCCGAGTGGTCCGCCCACGCGGCCGCCGAACCCGGCGGCACCAAGGTGTCGAACCAGCCCACCGGTGTCTGGCTGGACCGGATCGCCGCCATCAACGGCGTCAACGGCGGCATGGGCCTGCGCGCCCACCTCGACGAGGCCCTGAGGCAGAAGGGGTCCGGCGAGCTCGTCGTCCAGTTCGTCATCTACAACCTGCCCGGCCGCGACTGCGCCGCGCTCGCCTCCAACGGCGAGCTCGGACCGACGGAGATCGACCGCTACAAGAGCGAGTACATCGACCCGATCGCGGCGATCCTCGCCGACCCGAAGTACGCGGGCCTGCGGATCGTCACGACGGTCGAGATCGACTCGCTGCCGAACCTCGTCACCAACGTCGCCGGACGGCCGACCGAGACGGCGAACTGCAACACGATGAAGGAGAACGGCAACTACATCAAGGGCGTGGGCTACGCGCTCGGCAAGCTGGGCGCGATCCCGAACGTCTACAACTACGTCGACGCGGGCCACCACGGCTGGCTGGGCTGGGACTCCAACTTCGGTCCCTCCGCCGAGCTGTTCAAGCAGGCCGCGACCGCCGAGGGTTCGACGGTCGCCCACGTCCACGGTTTCATCGTGAACACGGCGAACTACAGCGCCACCGTCGAACCGCACTTCTCCGTCACGGACACCGTCAACGGCACCACGGTGCGCCAGTCGAAGTGGGTGGACTGGAACCAGTACGTCGACGAGCAGTCGTACGCCCAGGCCATGCGGAACAAGCTGGTCTCGCTCGGCTTCGACAGCAGGATCGGCATGCTGATCGACACCTCCCGCAACGGGTGGGGCGGCGCCAACCGGCCGGCCGGCCCGGCGGCGAAGACCTCCGTCGACGCCTACGTCGAGGGCAGCCGCATCGACCGACGCATCAACCCCGGCAACTGGTGCAACCAGGCCGGCGCGGGCCTCGGCGAACGTCCCCAGGCGGCCCCCGCCGCGGGCATCGACGCGTACGTCTGGATGAAGCCCCCGGGCGAGTCCGACGGCGCGAGCAAGGAGATCCCGAACGACGAGGGCAAGGGCTTCGACCGCATGTGCGACCCGACGTACACCGGCAACCCCCGCAACGGCAACAGCATGTCCGGCGCCCTCCCGGACGCACCGCTGTCCGGCAAGTGGTTCTCGGCCCAGTTCCAGGAGCTCCTGAAGAACGCCCACCCGGCGCTCTGAGCCCTGCCTGATCCGGCCGTCCTCGCGGGCCGGTGCCCGTGGGCACCGGCCCGCGTCCGCCGTGCCGGGGGACGTACGGTCGACCCATGACACAGCACGCGGACACCCTGCGCTACCGGCTCGCCCGGCCCGAGGACCACGAGGCGATCGCACGGCTCGACGGCTCGTTCACGACCGACCACGTCTACGAGGTGACGGCCGCCGAGGACGGTTTCACGATTCGCCCGGTGCCGGTGGACCCGCCCCTGCTCAAGGTCTTCCCCGAGGACGACGACGAGGACGAGGAGGAGGACGGCGAGCCCGGTCCGCGCCGGACGGTGGTCGCCGTCGACGGGGACACCGTCGCCGGGTTCGTGACGTTCTCCTTCGAGCGCTGGAACGCCCGCCTCACCCTTCGCGACATCGAGGTCGCGCCCGCCTGGCGGGGCAGGGGCGTGGGCCGGGCCCTGATGGAGCACGCCGTCGGCTTCGGGCGGGAGTGCGGCGCCGGCCACGCCTGGCTGGAGGTCAGCAACGTCAACGCACCCGCCGTGCGCGCCTACCTCCGGTGGGGCTTCGCCTTCTGCGGCCTGGACACCTCGCTCTACGACGGTACGGAGTCGGCCGGCGAGCAGGCGCTGTTCATGGCCCGCCGGCTGGGCTGAACCGGCCCACGGGCCGGCCCCTGCTCACCCCGCTCCCGCCCTCAGGACGACTCCCGCACCACCAGCTCCGTCGGCAGTACCCGTCGCGGGCGCTCCCCGGCCGTCGCGGAGGGCTCCGCCAGCTCCCGCAGCAGCATCCGGGCCATGGTGCGGCCCATCTCCTCGATGGGCTGGCGGACGCTGGTGAGCGGCGGGTCCATCAGGCGGGCGACGGCCGAGTCGTCGACGCCGACGAGGGCGACGTCCTCGGGCACCCGGCGGCCGGCCTCGCGCAGGACACCGCGGGCACCGGCGGCCATGACGTCGGAGGCGGCGAAGACGGCGTCCAGGTCCGGGGCTCGCCCGAGCAGCTCGCGCATCGCGCGGCGGCCGCCCTCCTCGGTGAAGTCGCCGGTGGCGACGAGGAGTTCGTCGTCCTCGAGGCCGGCCGCCGCGATGCCCTCCCGGTAGCCGTCGAGGCGGGCCCGGGCCACGTACATGTCGAGGGGTCCGGTGACGGTCGCGATCCTGCGGCGGCCCCGGCCGGCGAGGTGGGCGACGGCGGCGCGCCCGGCGCCCCGGTTGTCGGAGTCGACGTAGGCGGCGGACTCGTCGGCGGTGCGCCGCCCGTTCAGGACGAGCGGCAGGCCGAGTTCGCGGACCAGGTCGGGCAGCGGGTCGTCGGCGTGGACGGAGGCGAGCAGGACGCCGTCGACGCGCTGGGCGGCGAGGTACTGCTCGAAGCGCTGCCGCTCCCGCTCGGTGCGGACCAGGGTGAGCAGCAGCTGCTTGTCGGCCTCGCCGAGCTCGGCGCTCACGCCCCGGATGATGTCGAGGAAGTAGGGCTCCGCGAAGAGCCGGGCCTCGGCCTCCGGGATGACGAGGGCGATGGCGTCGGTGCGGCTCCCGGCGAGCGCGCGGGCCGCCTGGTTGGGCACGTATCCGAGCTCCTCGATGGCGCGGTGCACGGCCTCGCGGGCCTGTGCGCTCACCCGGGGCGAGCCGTTGATGACCCGGGACACGGTGCCCCGGCCGACTCCTGCCCGTGCCGCGACCTCTTCCAGCGTGGGTCTGCCACTCTGCCGTCCGTTCACGCCTCTCGTACTCCCCTCGTGCGGCCTGGCGCCCCGTGCCATGCGGCGATCAGGTCAAGATAGGCCACTGTCCGACCCCCCGAACAAGCGGTGTCCTTCGAGCACCGAAGCATGGGAGCGCTCCCACACTACTCGAATCCGGGCACGAGTCGCACCGCACCTCACCGTGCAACGAATCCGCGTTCATGTCTTGACACCTCCACCCGCGAGGCAGCAACCTTCCGGCAACGACGACGTGGGAGCGCTCCCATCAGCACCACCTTTTGGACGAGGAGAGTGGAATGCGCACTTCCAGCAGCAGACGGGTCCCGAGCCGCACCCGCCGCACCGCCTTCGCGGCGGTCGCGGCCCTGACGGCCGGCGCCGCCCTGCTCACCGGATGCGGCGGCGACGGAGGGGAGGCCGCCGAGGACGGGACGATCACGCTGCGGGTCGGGACCTTCGGTTCCTTCGGCTACGACAACAAGACCGGCGCCAAGCTCTACGCCGAGTACGAGAAGACCCACCCCAACATCAAGATCGTCGAGTCGAACGTCGCCGACGGCCAGAAGTACTGGGACACCCTGAAGCTGCGCCTCTCCCGCAACAGCGGCCTGGCCGACATCCAGGCCATCGAGGTCGGCTACATCGCCGAGGCGACCGGCTCGGCGATGGCCGACAAGTGGGTCGACCTGTCCAAGACCGGCGGCGCCGACCTGAGCTCCTTCCTCGACTGGAAGGTCAAGCAGGCCACCACCGCCGACGGCAAGGTGATCGCCCTCGGCACCGACATCGGCCCCATGGCCATCTGCTACAACAAGGACCTCTTCGCCAAGGCCAAGCTGCCCACCGACCGCACCGAGGTCGGCCGGCTGTGGTCGGGCGACTGGGGCCGGTTCCTGGAGACGGGGAAGACCTACCAGAAGAACGCGCCCGCCGGGACCTTCTTCCACGACTCCGCGAGCGGTCTGTTCAACGCCGTCGTCAACAGCGACCCCGAGCAGTACGCCGGCGCCGGCGGCGAGCTGGCCTGGGAGACCAGCCCCGGGGTGAAGAAGGCCTGGAGCACCGCCGTCGCGGCGGCGCAGGGCGGACTCACCGCCAAGCTGCGCCAGTTCGACGAGAAGGGGACCTGGAACGCCGCCTTCAAGAACTCGAAGTTCGCCACCGTCGCCTGCCCCAGCTGGATGACCGGCATCATCAAGGACCAGGCGGGCGCCGCCAACCAGGGCAAGTGGGACATCGCCGCGCCTCCGGTCGCCGGCAACTGGGGCGGTTCCTTCCTCGCCGTGCCCAAGTCCGGCAAGCACGCCAAGGAGGCCGCCGAGCTGGCCGCCTGGCTGACCGCCCCCGAGCAGCACGCCAAGGTGTTCGCGGTCAACGGCAACATCCCGTCCACCAAGGACACCCTCTCCTCGGCCGCGGTGGTGGGTGCCAAGCTGCCGTACTTCGGCGACACCCCCGTCGGACAGATCTACGCCTCCGCGGCGGCCCAGATCAAGCCGGCCCCGATCAGCCGCTGGGACGGCCAGGTGAAGACCTTCCTCACCGACAACGGCATCCTCGACATCGAGCAGCGCGGCACCGACCCGGCGAAGGCCTGGGAGAACGTCAGGAAGCTGGTCGACGACAAGATCGACCAGTAGCGGGAGGCGGTGCGGGCCCGCTCGTCGCGGCGGGCCCGCACCGCGACGCTCCCCCGCCCAACCCCGTACGCACCGACCTGGAAGGACGCCCCCGTGGCCACCTCCGTACGGGCGAGGAACGGCGGCCCCCCGTCGCCCGACGCACCGCCCTCCCGTTCCCCCCGCCCCGGCTCCGCCCGCTCCGGCGGACCGTCCGCCCGGCGCAGCAGGCTCTACCGGTGGGACCTGAAGGCGACGCCGTACGCCTTCGTCGCCCCCTTCTTCCTCACCTTCGCCGCCTTCGGCCTCTTCCCCCTCCTCTACACCGGCTGGCTCTCGCTCAACCGGGTGGAGCTCGGCGGCGAACCGGAGTGGAAGGGCCTCGCGAACTACACCGACCTCGCCGACAGCGAGTTCTTCTGGAACGCGCTCCTCAACACCTTCACCATCGGCGTCATCTCGACCGTCCCGCAGCTGCTCATGGCCCTGGGCCTGGCCCATCTGCTCAACTACAAGCTGCGCGGGCGGGGGTTCTTCCGGGTCGCGGTCCTCGCCCCCTACGCCACCTCCATCGCGGCGGCGACCCTGGTCTTCGCGCAGCTGTTCAACACCGACTACGGGCTGATCAACTCGGCCCTGGGCGTGGTCGGTTTCGACCCGGTCGACTGGGAGTCCTCCACCTGGCCGGCGCAGATCGCGATCTCGGTGATCGTGACCTGGCGGTGGACCGGCTACAACGCGCTGATCTACCTGGCCGCGATGCAGGCCGTGCCGAACGACCTGTACGAGGCGGCGGCGCTCGACGGCGCCTCGCGCTGGCGCCAGTTCCTGAGCGTCACGATCCCCTCCATCCGTCCCACCATCCTGTTCACGGTCATCGTCTCCACCATCGGCGCCACCCAGCTGTTCGGCGAGCCGATGCTCTACGGCGGCAGCGTGGGCATCTCCGGCGGCAGCGGCAACCAGTTCCAGACGCTCAGCCTGCTCATGTACGAGAAGGGCTGGGTCACCGGCGCGCTCGGCCAGGCATCCGCCATCGCCTGGGTGATGCTGCTGCTCCTGCTCCTGATCGGCGGGATCCAGGCGCTCGTCGCCCGCACCGACCGCAAGAAGCTGGGGGGCTGAACCCGTGCGCACCCGATTCCGGCAGAAGGCCGGCCGGCAGCACCACGCCGGACCCCTCACCTACGTCCTGCTCGGCCTCGCCGCGCTGGCCTCGCTCTTCCCGCTCTACTGGAACCTCGTCGCCGCCTCGCACACCGGCGAGCGGGTGGTCACGGCCCCGGCGCCGCTGCTGCCCGGACCCCGGCTGTTCGACAACCTCACCTTCGCCTGGAACCAGGTCGACATGGGCGAGGCCCTGGTCAACACCACGGTCGTGGCCTCGCTCGTGGCGCTGTCCACGGTCCTCTTCTCCACCCTGGCCGGCTTCGCCTTCGCCAGACTGCCGTTCAAGGGCCGCAACGTCCTGCTCACCCTGGTGGTGGCGACGATGACGATCCCGCCGCAGCTGAGCGTCATCCCGCTGTACCGGATCATCACCGACCTCGGCTGGGTCGACCAGCTCCAGTCGGTGGTCCTGCCCTCGCTGGTCGCGGCGTTCGGCGTGTTCTTCATGCGCCAGTTCCTCATCGAGGCGCTGCCCGTCGAGCTGGTGGAGGCGGCCCGGATGGACGGGGCGCACTCGCTGCGGATCGTCTGGCACGTGGTCTTCCCGGTCGCCCGGCCCGCGATGGCGGTCCTCGGCATGCTGGTCTTCGTCCAGGCGTGGAACGACTTCTTCTGGCCGTTCATCGCGCTCACCCCCGACGGCAATCCCACCCTCCAGGTGGCGCTGGCCGGCCTCGGCGCCGGCAACCACAGCGTCGACCAGGCGGTGGTGCTCACCGGGGCGCTGATCTCCACCGTGCCGCTGCTGCTGGTGTTCGCCGTGCTCGGCAAGCACATCGTCGGCGGGATCACCGCGGGCGCCGTCAAGAGCTGACGGCCCGGCCCGCCTCTCCTTCGTACCGCATCCGTCTCTCTTGCGTTGGGAGCCCTCTCCTATGACCGCGTCCGACACCCGGCCGCTCACCGCCGTCCGCCGTTTCCCCTCCGACTTCCTGTGGGGCGCGGCCACCGCCGCGTACCAGATCGAGGGCGCCGCGGCCGAGGACGGCCGGACGCCGTCCATCTGGGACACGTTCTCGCACACCCCGGGGAAGGTCTTCCAGGGGCACACGGGCGATGTCGCCGTCGACCACTACCACCGCTTCCGCGAGGACGTCCGGCTGATGTCCGAACTGGGCCTGAACGCCTACCGGTTCTCGGTGTCCTGGTCGCGGGTGCAGCCGACCGGCCGGGGGCCGGCCGTGCAGAAGGGCCTGGACTTCTACCGGCGGCTCGTCGACGAGCTGCTCGCCGCCGGGATCGAGCCGGCGCTGACCCTCTACCACTGGGACCTGCCGCAGGAACTTGAGGACGCGGGCGGCTGGCCGGAGCGGTCCACGGCCGAGCGGTTCGCCGCGTACGCGGCCCTGGTCGCCGACGCCCTGGGCGACCGCGTCACCCGCTGGACGACGCTCAACGAGCCGTGGTGCAGCGCTTTCCTGGGCTACGGCTCCGGGGTGCACGCGCCGGGCCGCACCGACCCGGTGGCGGCGCTGCGGGCCGCCCACCACCTGAACCTGGGGCACGGGCTCGCGGTGCGGGCGCTGCGCGCGGCGCTGCCGGCCGGGGCGAAGCTGGCGGTGTCGCTCAACCTGCACGAGGTGCGCCCGCTGACGCCGTCGCCGGCGGACGTGGAGGCGGCCCGCCGAATCGACACGGTCGGCAACGAGATCTGGCTCGGCCCGATGCTGGAGGGCGGCTATCCGCGCGAGCTTTTCGCCGACACAGCGCACCTGACCGACTGGGGCTTCGTGCGGGACGGTGACGAGGCGACGGTGGGACAGCCGCTGGACTGGCTGGGCATCAACTACTACACGCCCACGGTCGTCTCGCACGTCGCCGAGGGCGAGGAGAAGCCCCAGGACGACGGCCACGGCAACAGCGAGTTCTCGCCCTGGCCGGGCGCCGACGACGTCGCCTTCCACCAGGCGGACGGGGAGCGGACGGCGATGGGCTGGCCGGTGGACCCCTCGGGCCTGAAGGACCTGCTGACCCGGATCTCGGTCCGTCACCCCGGGCTGCCGCTGGTGGTCAGCGAGAACGGCGCGGCGTACGAGGACGTGGTCGCCCCGGACGGGTCGGTGCACGACCCGCAGCGCGCCGCCTATGTGCACGCGCACCTGGAGGCGCTGCACCGGGCGGTCGAGGAGGGGGCCGTGGTGCACGGCTACTTCCTGTGGTCGCTGCTGGACAACTTCGAGTGGGCGTACGGCTACGCGAAGCGGTTCGGTGCCGTGCACGTCGACTACGAGACGCTGCGGCGCACCCCGAAGTCCAGTGCCCGCTGGTACGCGCGGGTGGCGCGTTCGGGCGAGCTGCACGCGCCGGGGGCGGACGGCTGAGCAAGATCGTGGGGCGGTACGGTTTCGGGGCGGTCCGCCGACCGGGACCGTACCGTCACGGAGGGATGTACCCGAGATGTCTGTGATCCACCGGACCACCATGACGCCGACGAAGCTGGAGCTCCTTCAGGACTGGCTCCCCACCCGCCCCTGGTACCCGGCGACGGGCGGCACCCCCGTCCTGGAGAAGGCGGGCGGCTTCCGGCTCGACGACCCCGAGGGCGAGGTCGGCATCGAGTTCATGGTGGTGCGCGACGCGTCGGCCGCCGACCGGCACGGATACCTGGTGCCGCTGACGTACCGGGGCGCGCCGCTGGAGGGCGCGGAGCAGTCCCTCGTCGGCACCTCCGAGCACGGGGTCCTCGGCACGCGGTACGTGTACGACGGGACGCACGACCCGGTGCTGCTCGCCGAGCTGCGGGCGCTGCTGCGGGGCCGCGCGGAGCCGCAGGCGCAGAGCGAGTCCGACACGCCCGACCCGAAGGTGACCGCCACCGTCGAAGGGGACGAGGGGTGGGCGCCGGTGTCCGACGCGTCGGTGACCGACGGCCCGGACGGCACGGTGATCCGGTTCGGGAGCGGGGCTCCGGAGCTGCGGGTGGTCCGGGTGCTCGGGACCGGCGAGGAGCCGGCGGCGGGGGCGCGCGGCGCGGTGACGGCGTGGTGGCTCCCGGCGGAGGGCGAGGAGCGGACGGAGGCGTTCGTGGTCGTCCGCGACGCGCCCTGACGGACGGTGGGCCGGGCCGGTGGTCCCGGCCCGGTGGCGGCCGCCCGGCCCGGTCGCGTATGCCGACCCGGTCGCGTACGCAGGGCGGTCGGGCCGGAGGGCTGGAGGGCTGGAGGGCCGGTCGCGCGGTGGCGCGGTCGGGCCGGGGGCCGGCGGCCGGGCGGTCGTCAGAAGACCGAGAGGCCCGTGATGGTGGTGAACCGGTCGAGGGCGGCGACGCCGGCGACCGAGTTGCCGCGCTCGTCCAGGCCGGGGCTCCACACGCACAGCGTGCAGCGGCCCGGGACCACGGCGATGATGCCGCCGCCGACCCCGCTCTTGCCGGGCAGCCCGACCCGGTAGGCGAAGTCGCCGGCGGCGTCGTACGTGCCGCAGGTCAGCATCACGGCGTTGACCTGCTTGGCCTGGCTGCGGCTCAGCAGCCGCGAGCCGTCGGCGCGGATGCCGTGCCGGGCGAGGAAGCCGGTGGCGAGGGCCAGGTCGGCGCAGGACGCCTCGATGGAGCACTGGCGGAAGTACTCGCGCAGCAGGGTCGGCACCGGGTTGGCGATGTTGTCGTAGCTCGCCATGAAGTGGGCGAGCGCGGCGTTGCGGTCGCCGTGGGCGGTCTCGGAGGCGGCGACGTCCCGGTCGAAGTCGAGGTCCTGGTTGCCGCTCTCGGCCCGCAGGAAGTCCAGCAGGACGCCGGAGGCGTCGCCGGTCATCCGGTGCAGCTGGTCGGTGACGACGAGCGCGCCCGCGTTGATGAACGGGTTGCGCGGGATGCCGTTCTCGTACTCCAGCTGGACCAGGGAGTTGAACGGGTTGCCGGAGGGCTCGCGGCCGACGTGCTCCCACAGCGCCTCGCCCTTGCGGGCCAGGGCGAGGGCGAGCGTGAAGACCTTGGTGACGGACTGGGTGGAGAAGGGGTGCTGCCAGTCGCCCACGCCGTACACGGTCCCGTCCAGCTCGGCCACGGCCATCCCGAAACGGGTGGGATCGGCGGAGGCCAGCGCCGGGATGTAGTCGGCGGACCGGCCGCGCGCGGTGAGGCCGGCGATCTCCTCGGCGATGCGTTCGAGGACGGGTTCGAAGGTCAACAGCATGGAACCATCTTGCGCTGGCCGTGGGCCGACCGTGCGGGCACCCCCTGAGTGGCGTCGGCAGGGCGTCGGGGCGAGGGTGGCTGGAGGAGACGTCCGGGATGCGGGGATGCGATGTACGGAACAGAGCAGATGTACGAGAGCGGGAGTGAGGTGAGCCGGGTGCCGCTGACCGCGGATGAGCCGGGCGCGCCCTGCTGGCTGAGTCTGGCGGTGCGTGACCTCGGCGCGGCGGAGGAGTTCTACGGGGCCGTGCTCGGCTGGACCTTCCGGCACGGTCCGCTGGGGCACGGCTTCTCGGTGGGCGAACTGGACGGGGTGCCGGTGGGCGGCATCGGCGAGGTGGCCGTCCGGATGGCCATGCCGGTCGCCTGGACGCCGTACTTCGCCGTGGCCGACGCGGACGAGGCGGTGGCCCGCATCCGCGAGCGCAGCGGCACGGTCGGCGTGGGTCCGGTGGCGTTCCCGCCGCGCGGCCGGGCGGCGCTGGCCACCGATCCCGAGGGCGCGGCGTTCGGCGTGTGGGAGGGCCGGGTGTCCTCCCGCTGGCGGCTCGGCGAGCACCACGCGCCCGCGTGGCTGGAACTGCACACGCGCAACGCCTTCGACGCGGCCGTCTTCTACGGGGGCGTCCTGGACTGGCTGAACGGTGGTGTGGAGCGGTTCGAGGTGGCCTACGAGGACGACCAGGTCGTGCTGTACAGCCAGGGCGAGGCGATCGCCCGGCTGAACAGCGGTCCGGTGGAGGCGGCCTCCCCTCAGCCTCAGCTGCGCCCGCGCTGGCTGGTCCACTTCCGGGTCCCGGACCTGGAGCGCGCGACCGCCGCGGTGCTCGCGCACGGCGGTTCGCTGGTCCCCGAGGCGGACCACGGCTGGCCGGTCGCGGCGGGCCGGCGTGCGTCGGTGCGCGATCCGCAGGGCGGGCTCTTCACGTTGGACGAGGCGGCGGACGAGCGGGCCTGAGGGGCCGTGCCGGCGGGTCGGTGACCGGGTGCGTGTCCGCCTCCTGTCCGCTCCCTCAGTGCTCCGGCGCCGTGAGGCCCAGTTCTCCGGTGGGCTGCGGGGCGAACCAGCGCTCCGTGGCCCGCTCCGTCACGCCGTCGAGGGTCGGCGGCGACCAGCGCGGGGCGCGGTCCTTGTCGACGACCTGGGCGCGGATGCCCTCGACCAGGTCCGGCGAGGAGAGGGCCGCGCAGGAGAGCCGGAATTCCATGTTCAGGGTCGCTTCGAGGGAGTCCAGGGCCCGGGCGCGGCGCAGCGCGGCCAGGGTGGCCTTCAGGGCCGTGGGCGAGCGGGTGAGCAGGTGGGTCGCCGTCTCCTTGGCCTCGGGGACGCCCGAGTCGGTGAGGCGCCCGATGATCTCCTCCACGGTGCCGGCGGCGTAGCAGGTGTCGATCCAGGACCGCCGGGCGGCCAGCTCGCCGGGCGGCGCGGGGCGGGCGTGGCGGGCGACCGCCTCGGCCGCGGGCAGCCGGGTGAGGTCGTCGGCGAGCGCCGGCAGGGCCGCGGAGGGCACGTAGTGGTCGGCGAGACCGGTGAGGAGGGCGTCGGCGGCGCCCGCCTGCGCGCCGGTGAGGGCGAGGTGGGTGCCGAGTTCGCCGGGGGCGTGGCTCAGCAGCCGGGTGCCGCCGACGTCGGGGACGAAGCCGATGCCGGTCTCGGGCATGGCGATCCGGGAGCGTTCGGTGACGATCCGGACGGAGCCGTGGCCGGAGACGCCGACGCCGCCGCCCATGACGATCCCGTCCATGAACGCCACGTACGGCTTGGGCCAGCGGGCGATCCGGGCGTTGAGCCGGTACTCGTCGCGCCAGAAGGCCACGGACGCGGTGCCGCCGGCGCGGGCGTCGTCGTGGATGGCCCGGATGTCGCCGCCCGCGCACAGGCCGCGCTCGCCCGCGCCGCGCAGGACCACGGTCGTCACCGCCGGGTCGTGCTCCCACCGCGTCAGGGCGTCGTCGATCCGGCGCACCATGGCGTGGGTGAGGGCGTTGATGGCGCGGGGCCGGTTCAGGGTGAGGAAGCCGGCGCGGCCCTCGGTGTGGACGAGGACCTCGGGCTCGTGGGGGCGGGCGGGTGCCGACATGTGCGTCCTTCTCCGATTCCGGGGCGCCTGCGCTTCCGGCGCCGTTCCGGGATGCCGAAACGATCTTCCGTCCACCGTAGCCGCCCGGGCGGTGCCCGCACAGGGCTTCAGGACCTCCGTCGGACGGGCGGGCGTCACCCGGACGGAGGGTCGCCGTCACGCGGGCTCCGTCCGCCTCGACCTCGCGGTCTGACGGCGCCTGCTCCCCGCCCCGTCGCTCTCCGTGGCGGTCCCCCGTTTTCCCTGTCGGTCGCACCGGGGGCAGCATGGAAGGAAGCCCCGGCGAGCAGGGCGGGAAGGAGCGCAGCGTGACGCCAGGCGCGGAGCGGCCCGCCCGTGGATCCGGGGGGGGCGGGCCAGCGGGTTGCGGAGCGTCGCGGGCCAGGTGTTCGCCCTGCAGGCGGTCATCGCGCTGCTGATCGTGGCCGCGGCGGCGCTCGCCCTCGTCCTGCAGGGCCGCTACGACAGCGAACGCAACGCCCGCAACCGCTCGCTGGCCGTCGCGGAGGCATTCGCCCACGCGCCCGGCCTGGTGGAGGCGCTGCGCTCCGACGACCCGACCGCGGTGCTCCAGCCCCGCGCGGAGGCGGCCCGGGTCGGCTCCGGGGTCGACTTCATCGCCGTGCTCGCCCCCAACGGCGCGCGCTACACCGACTCCGACCCGTCCCTCATCGGGCAGCGCGCCCACGGCGACATCGCGCGGGCCGCGGCCGGCGAGTCGTTCACCGAGATCTACCACGGCGCGCCGACCGACGCGGTGCGGGCGGTCGTCCCGGTCCGCGACGAGAACGGGACGGTCGTCGGCATGGTCAGCAGCGGCATCGAGGTCGAGACCGTCGGCAATGCCGTCGAGGGCCGGCTGCCGCTGCTGCTCGGCGCCGCGGCGGGCGGCCTGGCCCTCGCCGTGGGCGGCGCCGGCCTGGTGAGCCACCGGCTGCGGAGACAGACCCACGGCCTCGGCCCGGCGGAGATGACCCGCCTCAAGGAGCATCACGAGGCGGTCCTGCACTCGGTGAAGGAGGGCGTCGTCATCGTCGGCGGCGACGGGCTGCTGCTCCTCGCCAACGACGAGGCGCGCCGCCTGCTGAAGCTGCCGCCGGACGCCGAGCGCCGCCACGTCCGGGAGCTGGGTCTGGAGCCGCGGACGGCCGCGCTGCTGCTGTCCGGACGCCCCGCGACGGACGAGGTGCACCTCGCCGGTGACCGGCTGCTCGCCGTGAACGTGCGCCCCACCGGGGACCGTGCGGGCGGCTGCGTCATGACCTTGCGCGACACGACCGAGCTGTCCGCGCTGACCGGCCGGGCCGAGGTGGCGCGCGGCCGGCTGCGGCTGCTGTACGAGGCGGGCACGCGGATCGGGACGACGCTGGACGTGGTGCGCACGGCGGAGGAGCTGTCGGAGGTGGCGGTGCCGCGGTTCGCCGACTTCGTGACGGTGGAGCTCCTGGACCCGGTGATGCGCGGCGAGGAGCCCTCCGGCGTGCACACGGAGATGCGGCGCACGGCGCTGAGCGGGGTGCGCCCGGAGACGCCGCTGCAACCGGTGGGCGACCTGATCCGCTTCGTGGTGCCGACCACGCCCATGGCCTCGGCCCTCGACGAGGGGCGGGCCGTGCTCCAGGCCGACCTGGCCTCCGCGCAGGGCTGGCGGGCCCAGGACCCGGAGGGCGCGGCGCAGGCGCTGGCCTACGGTCTGCACTCGCTGCTCACCGTGCCGCTGCTGGCCCGCGGGGTGGTGCTCGGGATGGCCAACTTCTGGCGCGGCCGCGACACCCCCGAGCCCTTCGGGGAGGAGGACCTGTCGTTCGCCGAGGAGCTGGCGGCGCGGGCGGCGCTGGCGATCGACAACGCGCGGCGGTTCACGCGCGAGCACTCGATGGCGGTGGCGCTGCAGCGCAGCCTGCTGCCGCGGGTGCTGCCGGAGCAGAACGCGATGCGGGTCGCCTACCGGTACCTGCCCGCGAAGGCGGGGGTGGGCGGCGACTGGTTCGACGTCATCCCGCTGCCGGGGGCGCGCGTGGCGCTCGTCGTCGGGGACGTGGTGGGGCACGGGCTGCACGCGGCGGCCACGATGGGGCGGCTGCGCACGGCGGTGGCGAACTTCTCCACGCTCGATCTGCCGCCGGAGGAGCTCCTGACCCATCTGGACGAGCTGATCGACCGGATCGGCGAGGAGAACGAGCCGGGGAGGGAGGACGACGGGAGCGACGCGGACGGCGACGGCGGCGCGGAGGGCACCGCGGGAGCGACCTGTCTGTACGCGATCTACGATCCGACCACCGGTGTGTGCACGATGGCGAGCGCGGGCCATCCGGGGCCCGCGCTGGTGCGGCCCGACGGGAGCGTGGAGTTCCCCGCGCTGCCGCCCGGACTGCCGCTCGGTCTCGGCCTCGGCGACCGGCCGTTCGCGTCCGCGCGGCTGAAGCTGGAGCCGGACAGCACCCTGGTGCTCTTCACCGACGGCCTCCTGGAGGACCGTCACCGGGACTTCGACACCGGTCTCGGTCTGCTCCGCAGGACGCTGGCGCGGCCCGACCGGACGCCGGAGCAGATCTGCGCGGACGTGCTCGCCGCGCTGCTGTTCCCGGTGCCGTCCGACGACATCGCGCTGCTGGTGGCGAGCGCCCGCCGGATCCCGCAGGACCGGATCGCGGAGTGGGAGGTGCCGTCGGATCCGTCCGCCGTGGCACCGGTGCGCAACGCGGCGGCGGCGCGGCTCGCCGAATGGGGCCTGGAGGACGTCGGATTCACGGCGGAGCTGGTCCTGAGCGAGCTGATCACCAACGCGATCCGGTACGGTCGGCCGCCGGTCAGGGTCCGGCTGGTGTACGACCGGGTGCTGATCTGCGAGGTGTCCGACGGCAGCAGCACGTCGCCGCATCTGCGGCACGCGACGGACACCGACGAGGGCGGCCGGGGGCTGTTCCTGGTGGCCCAGTTCGCGCAGCGCTGGGGCACCCGGTACGCGCGCCGGGGCAAGACGATCTGGGCCGAGCTGCCCGTCTCCCAGGACGGGCCGGGCGCGGGCCCGGCGGTGCCGCTGCTCGATCCGGACGCCCTGGAGGACCTCGCCTGGTGAGTGCGGTGCACTCCGCTCGTAGTACTCTCCCCGGAGTAGTCGTGCCGGCTGACGGGAGTGGTGGACGGTGGCGCGCAGGAACCCGGAGCGCAGGGCGGCGCTGGTCGACGCCGCGATCGAGGTGCTGGCCCGGGAGGGTGCCCGGGGTCTGACCTTCCGGGCCGTGGACACCGAGGCGGGTGTGCCGCCCGGCACCGCCTCCAACTACTTCGCCAACCGGGACGACCTGCTGACCCAGGCGGGCGCCCGCGTCTACGAGCGGCTGCAGCCCGACGAGGAGACGCTGGCCGCGCACCGGACGGCGAGCGCGGACCGCGAGACGTACACGCGCCTGATGCGGGACCTCGTCGGCCGGGTCAGCTCCTTCCGCACCGGCTACCTGGCCCTGCTGGAACTGCGCCTGGAGGCCACCCGGCGCCCGGAGCTGCGCGCCGTCCTGACCGAGCGGGTGCGCGCGGACGTCGAGCAGAACGTGACGTACCACGAGTCGACCCGTCTGCCCGGTGACGCGACGGCGGTCAAGCTGCTGATGCTGACCCTCAACTGGCTGATCGTGGAGCAGCTGACGCTGCCGGAGGTCTTCTCGGAGGAGGAGCGGGACGCCCTGATCGGCGCTGCGGTCGACCGCATCGTCTTCGCCTGAGCCCGGATCGGACACCGAGGCCGACCGGACTCCTGAGCCCGGGTCGGAAACCTGAGCCCGACCGGACACCCGAGCCCGGTCGGACGCCTGGGCCCGGGTCGGACACCCAGGCCGACCGGACGCCCGAGCCCGGGTCGGACACCGAGGCCGACCTGACGCCTGAGCCTGGGTCGGACACCCAGGCCGACCGGGCACCGGAGGCCGACCGGACACCCGAGGCCGACCGGACACCTGAGCCTGGGTCGGACACCGAGGCCGACCGGACGCCCGAGCCCGGGTCGGACTACCGAGGCCGACCGGGCACCCGAGGCCGACCGGACACCTGAGCCCGGCCGGAAACCCGGCCCCTCGGCCGGAGCCCGACCCTTCGCCCGCGCCGGCCTCTTCACCGCGAGCCCGGCCCTTCGCCCGCGCCGGACCCCTTCACCCCGAGCCCGGCCCTTCGCCGTGCCCGGTCCGCGCGCTCACAGCCGTGCGGCGAACCAGTCGGCGGCGAGTTCGCCCACCCGTTCCAGGGCGCCCGGCTCCTCGAAGAGGTGTCCGGCGCCGGGGACGGTGACCAGCCGGTGCTCGCAGCGCAGCCGCCGTTCCGCCCGGCGGTTGAGGTCGAGGACGAGCGGGTCGGCGCCGCCGACGACGAGCAGGGTCGGCGCGGTGACCTCAGGAAGGCGCGCGTCGGCCAGGTCGGGCCGGCCGCCGCGGGAGACGACGGCGGCGACGGTGCTGCCGGGTTCGGCGGCGGCCCACAGCGCCGCGGCCGCGCCCGTACTGGCCCCGAAGTAGCCGGTCGGCAGGCCGCCGGCGCCGGGGCGGGCGGCGAGCCAGTCGGTGGCCCGGCGCAGGCGCGCGGCGAGCAGCGGGGTGTCGAAGACACGGGTCCGGTCGGCGGCCTCGTCGTCGGCGAGCAGGTCGAAGAGGAGCGTGCCGAGCCCGGCGCGGTGCAGGGCTGCGGCGACCGCGAGGTTGCGGGGGCTGTGCCGGCTGCTGCCGCTGCCGTGCGCGAAGAGGACGACGCCGGTCGCGTCAGCGGGGACAGTGAGCCGTCCGCCCGCCTCCGTGGCGCCGAGCGGGATGCGGACCTCGGTGTCCTCGCCGCCGCTGCCTCCCGCGGCGCTTCCGCCTCGCCGCCGTTCGAGCCGGGCCACGACCTCCTCGTCCGGGGTCTGCGAGAAGTCCTGGTAGAACTGGCCGATGGCGTAGAAGGTGACGGGTTCGCGCACGCAGTACGTCTCGTCGGCGAAGCCCGCGACCCGGGCGGTCCAGCCGCGGGGCGCGACCGGCACGGCGAGCGCGATCCGGGCGGCGCCCCGGGCCCGTACCACCTCGCAGGCGGCGAGCGCGGTGGCGCCGGTGGCGAAGCCGTCGTCGACCACGACGACGGTGCGGCCGGTGAGGTCGACCGGTGCGCGGGCGCCCCGGTAGCGGCGGGCCCGTTCCTCGAGCACGGCCCGTTCACGGCGCTCGGTCTCGGCGAGGTCGCGGCCGGACACGCCGGTCCGGGCGATCACCTCGTCGTTGAGGACGCGCACGCCGTCCTCGCCGATCGCTCCCATGGCGAGCTCGGGCTGGGACGGCACGCCCAGCTTCCGTACCAGACAGATGTCCAGGGGCGCGCCGAGCGCGTCGGCGACCTCGGCCGCCACGGGCACTCCCCCGCGCGGCAGCCCGAGGACGGCCGCGTCCCGGTCCCTGAGGCCGAAGAGGCGCTCGGCGAGCTGTCTGCCGGCGTCGGTGCGGTCGGTGAAGTACATGGGTGCGCCTTCCTGGCCCGTGTCCGCCGGACCGCCGCGGACGGGGTCACCCCCGGCTGCGGCACGGCCACGTCGTCGCGGACGTCGCGGGCGTAGCGGACGTACCGCTCGGGCGGGGCCGGGTCGAGGGGACGGGGAAGGATCCGGTCGGTTCCCCGGCCGGGCATGACGTCGCCGCGGAGGAACGGTCCGGTCGGACCGTCGCCGCCCATACACCCAGGCTAGCCCTCCGGGCGTCATGCGTACCGATGATCATGATCGTCCCGGGGAGGGACGCGGCGCGCGGTGCGGAGCGGTGAGGATGGCGGTCCGTGCGCCGGCCGCGCGCGGACGACCGACGAGACGACCGACCAAGGGGGAACCACCTCATGCACTCCACGCGCTCCCCGCGCCCCGAGCACTCCTCTCGCTCCTCTCGCTTAAGGGGCCCGCGCCCGGCCCGGACGACGGCCGTGGTCTCGGCCGCCCTGCTCGCCCTGTCCGTGGGCGTGCTCCCGGCCCAGGCCGCCGACGCCACGGGAGCGGCGCCGATGAGCGCGGTCGCGGAGCGGCACCGGCCCGCGCTGGACCGTGCGGCGCTGCGCGACACGCTCGACGCCTTCCACGCCGCCGGCATGTACGGGGCGTTCGCGGCGGTCCGGGACGGCTCGGCGCGGTGGCGGGGCGCCACGGGCCTCGCCGATCCGGCCGCCGGGCGCCCCATGGCACCGGACTTCGAGCACCGGGTCGGCAGCATCACCAAGACCTTCACGGCCGTGGCGGTGCTCCAGCAGGTGGAACGCGGCCGGATCGACCTGGACGCGCCCGTCGGCCGCTACCTCCCGGACCTCGTCACCGGCGAGCGCGGCGAGAAGGTGACGGTCCGGATGCTGCTCAACCACACGAGCGGCATCGCCGACTACATCCTGCCCGCCTTCCCCGGACTGCTCCAGGACCCGGGCCGGACGCTCGACGAGAACCGGCTCCGGCGCCTCGCTCCGGAGGAGCTGGCCCGGCTCGGTCTGGCCGCCCCGCCGGTGAAGGAGCGCGGGAAGCACTCCTACTCCAACACCAACTACATCCTCGCGGGGCTCATCCTGGAGCGGGTGACGGGCCAGGACCCCGAGGCGTACATCACCCGTCACGTCATACGCCGGGCGGGCCTGCGCCACACCTACTTCCCCGCCTCCCCCTCGATCAAGGGGCCGCACGCGGGGATGTACGAGTCGTTCTTCGGTCTGATCGACCCGCCGCGCGACTACAGCACGTACGACATGTCGTGGGGCGGCACGGCCGGCGCCCTGGTGTCGACGACGGACGACCTCAACACCTTCTACCGCAAGCTCCTGGGCGGCAGGCTGCTCGGGCCGGCCGCGCTGCGCGCGATGAAGACGACGGTCCCGGCGCACGAGACGGAGCCCGGCGAGGAGCCCGCGATGCGCTACGGGCTCGGCCTGTACACGCTGAAGATGCCGAGCGGCGGCTGGTACTGGGGCCATGACGGCGCGGTGTTCGGCGCGGGCACGTGGTCGCTCGCCACGGAGGACGGCCGCCGTCAGGTGACCGTGGCGTGGAACCTGATGAAGTACCAGCGCTTCGACGAGCAGGGCCGTCCGCTGCCCGATCCGGTCACACCGGCGCTGTACGCGTTCGTCGACGGCGCCCTGAGCGGCGGCGCCTCCGCGCCCGCCGAGGGCCTGCGCTCCGCCGTCCCGCCGGTCACGGCCGGCCTGCCGCCGCTGGTCGACCGTCTGCCGGGCGTCCGGCCGTAGGGTCCCGGCCTCCTAGCGACCGGCCCGGGCCGCGCGGCGGATCGTGGCGTCCACCAGGGCGAGCGCGTCCGCCGCGGTACGGCCCGGGGCCCGGTTCCAGGGGCCGATGAGCTCGGTCCAGCCGCGGGAGCGGAGCTCTTCGAGCATCCAGGCCCCGGCCTCGTTCATGGTGGCGGCGCTGCCGTAGCCGAGCCGGTGGGCGGCGAGCATCGCCCCGCAGACGCAGCGCGCGCCGCGCCGGTCGCGGAGCTTGTACGGGGTGTTCTGCCACCCCCAGGTGGTCAGGACCCGCCGGGCGTGGGCGAGGTGGACCGACGGACTCACGTCGGGGCTGCCGATGCGGCGCCAGGCGTGCAGCCGGTCGGGCAGGATCGCGCCGAGGCGTCCGGGCAGCGGCCGTTCGACGGGCTCGGGCGCGGGCCGGGCGTCGAGGGCGGCGAGGGCGTCGGCGACGAGCCGGTCCACCGGGACGGACAGCAGCCGCCGCCAGTCGGCCGCCTCCTCCCGAACGGGCGGGGCCTCGGCCCAGCGGGCCACGATCTCCTGCCAGGCCGCGGTGTCGAGCAGGGCGGCGGCTTCGCGGTCGAGCTCGTCCGGGGTGGTGGGCGTGGCGGCGGGGATGACGGCGGGGTTCGGCATGCGGGCGACTCCACGACTGATTCATACCTCTATCGGTAGAAATGTCGGCTTCGTCGCCCGCTGCCTTGAGCCTCAGGTCCTCAGCACTCCGCCCGCCGTGCCCGTGAGGTGCTCCGGCGTGAGCAGTTCGGCGAGCCGCTCGGGCGGGAGCAGGCCCTTCTCCAGGGTGAGCTCGGCGACCGAGCGGCCCGTGGCCAGGGCCTCCTGGGCGATGGCGGTCGCGGCCGTGTAGCCGAGGTACGGGTTGAGCGCGGTGGCCAGCCCGATGGAGTTCTCGACGCTTCGGCGCAGGGACTCGGTGTTGGCGGTGATGCCGGTGACACAGCGTTCGGCGAGGGTGAGGCAGGCCGCCCTGAGCGAGGTCAGGCTCTTCGACAGGGCGTGGAAGATGACCGGCTCGAAGGCGTTGAGCTGGAGCTGGCCGCCTTCCGCCGCCATCGTGATGGTCATGTCGTTGCCGATCACCTCGAAGGCGACCTGGTTGACGACCTCGGGGATGACCGGGTTGACCTTGCCGGGCATGATGCTCGAACCGGCCTGGACGGGCGGCAGGTTGATCTCGCCGAATCCCGCGCGCGGGCCGGAGGAGAGCAGCCGCAGGTCGTTGCAGGTCTTGGAGAGCTTCACGGCGATCCGCTTGAGGACGCCGGAGAGCTGCACGAAGGCGCCGCAGTCCTGGGTGGCCTCGACCAGGTTGGCGGAGGTCACCAGGGGCAGTCCGGTGATGCCGGCGAGGTGACGGCGGGCGGTCTCGGCGTAGCCGGGGGCGGCGTTGAGACCGGTGCCGATGGCGGTGGCGCCGAGGTTGATCTCGTGGATCAGCTCGATCGCCTCGGCCAGCCGCCCGCGGTCCTCCTCCAGCATCACGGCGTACGTGGAGAACTCCTGGCCCAGCGTCATGGGCACGGCGTCCTGGAGCTGGGTGCGGCCCATCTTGACGACGGTGCCGAACTCGACGGCCTTCTCGGCGAAGGCGTCCTGGAGGACGGCCATCGCGCGCAGCAGGTCGCGGGCGGCGCCGATGGCGGCGATGCGGATGGCGGTCGGGTAGACGTCATTGGTGGACTGGCCGAGGTTGACGTCCTCGTTGGGGTGCAGCAGGTGGTACTCGCCCTTGGCGTGGCCGAGGAGTTCCAGGGCCCGGTTGGCGACGACCTCGTTGGCGTTCATGTTGGTGGAGGTGCCGGCGCCGCCCTGGACGACGTCGACGACGAACTCGCCGTGCAGCGCGCCGCCCCGGATCTCCCGGCAGGCGGCGACGATGGCCGCCGTCTTGCCGGCGGGCAGCAGGCCGAGCTCCTCGTTGGCGAGGGCGGCGGCCTCCTTGACGGCGGCGAGCGCGTCGATCAGCTGCGGGTAGACGGAGATCGGGGTACCGGTGATGGCGAAGTTCTCGGTGGCGCGCAGGGTGTGGATGCCCCAATACGCGTGAGCGGGGACGTCCCGGTCGCCGAGCAGGTCGTGCTCGCGCCGGACGGCGCCCCGGCCGGCGGTGGCATCCGGCTCGACGTCCGGCTCGGGGGCGGCGGGCTCGGGGGCGGTGTGCTGTGGAGCGGGGATCACGGTGACGGTGCCTTACGCGGGGGGAGGAGGACGGCGGAAGGGATGCGGCCCGGAGCGCGGCCGCGAGGGGCCCCGGCGGGCGCACGGTCCGGGGCCCGGCCGCGAGGGGCCCCGGCGGCTCGCGAACGGCTCAGTGCGCGACGGCGAAGGCGGACTCGGCGCGGACCGGGCCTTCGAGGAGGGTGCGGAGCAGGGTGGTGCGGCGCTCGGGCGAGGGCACCTCGGCGAGGAGCGCGGTGAGCAGGGCTATCCGGGCCTGGCCGGGGCGCAGGGTCCCGGCGAGGACCGCGCCGGCGGCGGCCAGGTCGACGGCGCCGCCGCCCGTGTAGACCTCGGCGACGGGACCCGAGGCGACGCGGGTGGACAGGACGACGTGGACGCCCTGGTCGACGGCGCGGGCGACGGCCCCGGCGATCTCCGGGGTGGCGTTGCCGGCACCGGTGCCGACGAGGACGATGCCGCGGGCCCCGGCGGCGACGGCCGCCTCGAAGAGGACCGGGTCGGCGTCGGAGTGGTGCGTGACGATGTCGACGCGGGGCAGCGGCCGGCCCTCTGCGGGCAGCGGCAGCGGCGCGGGGCGCTCGGGCTCGCGCTCGATGTCGACCTGGCCGAAGCCGAGGCGGCCGACGCGCTCGCCGGAGGGGTCGGCGAACGGGTCGGAGGCGAGAGTCTTGGTCTTGACGGTGCCGCGGGCGGCGTGGACGAGACCGTCGAAGACGACGAGGACGCCGAGGCCGTGGACGGTGGCGGCGACCTGGAGCGCGTCGTAGAGGTTGCCGGGGCCGTCGCCGTCGCCCGTGCCGAAGGGGCGCTGGGCGCCGGTGAGGACGACCGGCCGGGGGTCGGCGTGGTGCAGGTCCAGGAAGAAGGCCGACTCCTCCAGGGTGTCGGTGCCGTGGGTGACGACGATGCCGTCGACGCCGGGGTCGGCGAGCGTCTCGTGGACGGTGCGCAGCAGCAGCAGCTGGCGTTCGGTGGTCATCCGGGAGCTGTTGACGTTGAAGAGGTCGATGACCTCCACGTCGACGTTGTCGGGGACCGCGGCCGTGGCCACGACGTCGTCACCCGAGGCGTCGGCGGCGTATCCGCTGCCGGTCCAGCGGCTGGCGATGGTGCCGCCGGTGCTGATGACCACGATGCGGCGCGGCCGGGCGTCGCGCGTCCACTTCATGAGCGTGCTGTCCTTCCCTGGAGGTGTGCGCGGCAACGATAGGCCAACCGTCACGCAATGCGATTGCGAAATGACCCTGGAATCATGAACTCCGTGGTGGATAATTGCGCCATGGACCGAATCGATCTCCATATCTTGCGCGAGCTCCAGCAGGACGGCCGGTTGAGCAACCAGGAGCTGGCCCAGCGGGTCGGCCTCAGCCCCTCCCCCTGCATGCGGCGGGTCCGGCAGCTGGAGCAGGACGGGGTGATCCAGGGCTATCGCGCGGTCATCGACCCGGAGGCGGTCGGGCGGGGCTTCGAGGTGCTGGTCTCGGTGGAGGTGAAGCGCGACCGCGAGACGGTGGAGGCGTTCGAGGAGGCGCTCCAGGACATCCCGGACGTGATCGAGGCGTACCGGCTCTTCGGCAGCCCCGGCTGCCTGCTGCGCATCGCGGTCGCCGACCTCGCGGCGTACGAGCGGCTGTGGATCGAGCGGCTGACGACCCTCGCCGGGGTCACGGAGGTCAATTCGCAGATCATCATGAAGCGGGTCAAGGAGCCCCGCGGACTTCCGGTCGAACGCTGACGCACCCGGCCGGCCGGGCACGCCACCGGCCGGCCCGTGCTACGGATAGGTCCGTACGTCGTCCCGGTAGGCGCGGGCGCGCTCCCGCACCAGATCGGGCAGCTCGCCGCCCGCCAGGTCCGCGAGGGTCGTCGACTCCAGGACCTGGCGCAGGCTGGTGCGCACCGCGCGCCACACGTCCGGCAGCGGGGCCGCCGCGCCCTGGTATTCGAGGCTCGTGAGTTTCAGGTCCCGCACGCTGACGAGCGGTCCGTCCATCGCCCGGATGACGTCGGCGAGGGTGATCGCGTCCGGCGCGCGGGTGAGCGAGTAGCCGCCTTCCGGGCCGCGGACGCTGGCCACCAGGCGGGCCTGGCGCAGTTCGCTGAGCACGACGAAGAGGAAGCGGACCGGGATGTCCTGGCGTCCGGCGATGTCCTCGGCCTTCAGCGGCCGTTCCGGGGAGCGGGCCAGCTCCGCCATGGCCCGGATGGCGTAGTCCGTTCGCGCAGAGATCCTCACCGGCTCAATGTCTCACGAGGGACGCTCCTCCGGCGCGCCTCCGCCGCTCATGAGCCGTCAGAGTCCCCGCTGCGGCGCGCTCTTGGCCAAAACCCGCGTTGCCCGTTCATTTTGTTCATCGACATAGTGAACAACGCTCGTGCCGTGCCCGTGCCGTAGCCGCTCCGACCCGGAGGTGCCCGTGGTGTCCGCCGCAGCCCCGCAGTCCGCCCCGTCCGCCTCCGCCCGACCGACCGTGGCCGTGGTCGGCGCGGGAGCGGCGGGCGCCCTCGTCGCCGTCCAGGTCTGCGAGACGGCGACCCGCCGGCGTACGCCGCTCGACCTGGTCCTCGTCGACCCGGCGCCCGAGGCGGGCCGCGGCACCGCGTACGCCACCGAGGTCCCCGAGCACCGGCTCAACGTGCCGGTCGGCGGGATGAGCTGCTATCCGGACGACCCCGGGCACTTCCGACGCTGGCTCTGCGCGCACGGCGAACCCACCGTCCGGGACGCGGACTTCGCCTCCCGCCACCGCTACGGCTCCTATCTCGCCGACACGCTGGGGCGTGCCATCATCGCGGCGCACGGCACGGTGTCCGTACGGCGGCTGCGGACCCGCGCGACGGGCCTCTCCGACGCGCCCGGAGGGCGGCTGGAGCTCCGCCTCGGGGACGGCGGCACGGTGACGGCGGACGGCGTGGTGCTCGCCACCGGGCCCGCGGCGGGCCGGGCCGACTGGGCCCCGGACGGGCTCACCGGCTCCGACCGGTTCGTCGCCCGCCCCTGGGCGCCCGGAGCGCTCGCCGGCGTGGGCCCCTTCGACGACGTCCTGCTCGTGGGCACCGGTCTGACCGCCGTCGACCTCGCCCTGGTGCTGGACCGGCCCGGCCGGACCGTGCACGCCGTCTCCCGCACCGGGCTGCTGCCGCAGGCGCACGCGCTGGCCCCGCTGCCCGCCGTACCGCCGCCCCCGGACCTGGCGGTGCTGCCGTTCCCGGCGCTGCGCCGGGCGGTGCTGCGGTACGTCGCCGGGACCCGCCGCGCGCACGGCGACTGGCGGCCCGCGTTCGACGGGCTGCGTCCGTGGATCGGGCAGCTCTGGCAGGGCCTCGCCGATGACGAACGGGCGGAGTTCCTGGGTCGGGACGCCACGCCGTGGAACGTCCACCGGCACCGGATGGCCCCCGCCACGGCCGAGGCGGTCGCCCGGGCGCGGGCGGCGCGCAGGCTGCGGGTGCACGCGGGCCGGGTCACCGGCGCGGTGCCGGACGGGGACGGCGGCCTCGCCGTCGCGCTGTCCGGGGGGCGCGAGCTGCGGGTGGCGTGGGTGGTGGACTGCACGGGCCCCGGGCTGCGGGCCGATGCCGACGGCGATCCGCTGTGGAGCGGTCTGCTCACCGGAGGGCTGGCCGTGCCCGGACCGCTGGGCATCGGCGTGGCCACCGACGCGGGGCGGTTGCGGGACGCGCGGGGCGGCACGGGCCGGCCGCTGTTCACCCTGGGCGCGCCGCGCCGGGGCGAGTTGTGGGAGACGACGGCGATCCCGGAGATCCGCGGCCAGGCCAAGGAGGTCGCCGAGGCCCTCCTGGCTCCCCTCGGCCGCAGCACGCGGCGGCCGGCACGGCGGCGGCCCACCGACCAGTTCGGCCTGCCGCTGTCCACGCACGCGGCCGCGGCGGCGGCCTTCCGCTCCGGGCTCGGCCGGGTGATCACCGTACGGGCGAAGGCGGCCGAGGCGTTCGCCCGGGCCACGGAGCTCGATCCCGGTTTCGCGCTCGGGCACGCCGCGCTGGCCCTGCTGGGGCACGAGGGCGGGGCGGACGTCGACGTCGCCCGGGCGCTCGCGGACGCCCGGCGCAGTGTGCGCGAGCGCGGGGACGAACGGGAGCGGTCGTTCGTCGATGTCGTCACGCGCCGCATCCGGGACCACGAGACGACGCCCGGGGCGGGCTGCTCCTCAAACGGCCCTTCGGGCGTCTCGGACGGGGACACGGCGCTGATCGCCCATCTGGAGCGTTTCCCGGGGGACGCGTTCGCGCTGGGGATCGCCGTTCCCACGATCGCCTTCGCCGGGGTGGGCGACCTCGACGGCACGCTGGCCCTGCGCCTGGTGGAGCGCACCGCGTCCGTCTACGACGGCCACTGGTTCCACACCTCGCTCCTGGCCTTCGTCCGCCAGGAGCAGGGCCGGATCGACGAGGCGGGCGAGCTCGCGCGTGCCGCGCTCGCCGAGGAGCCCGCTTCCGGCCACGCGGTGCACGCGCTGGCCCACGTGCACTACGAGTCCGGGGCGCACCGCGTGGGCCGGGAGTGGCTGGACGGCTGGATCGGCGGGCACGGGCGGGGCGCCGTGCACCGGGCGCACTTCTCCTGGCACGTGGCGCTGCACGAGCTGGCACTCGACGACGCCGAGGCCGTGCGCCGCCGCTGGTTCGCCCAGCTCGCCCCGGGCCAGGTGGGCGGGGTGCGGGCGCTCGTCGACTCCGGTTCCCTGCTGTGGCGGGCCCGGATGTGCCGGAACTGGAGCGGGCGGGTGCCCGTCGACGGCGTCCTCGACGCGGTCGAGCG
This sequence comes from Streptomyces roseoviridis, assembly GCF_039535235.1. Taxonomy (NCBI): domain Bacteria; kingdom Bacillati; phylum Actinomycetota; class Actinomycetes; order Kitasatosporales; family Streptomycetaceae; genus Streptomyces; species Streptomyces roseoviridis. The sequence goes on along the minus strand of NZ_BAAAWU010000001.1, from coordinate 7,191,687 downwards.
CGACCTGGTCGAGCGCCCGTCGACCGCCTTCACCGCGCTCCACAGCGCCCTCGCCCTCACCGCCGCGGGCGACCTGGCGGCCCTGCGCCGGCTGCGCGGCCACGCGGCCGGGGCGGATGTGGTGCAGCGGGAGGTCGTCGTACCGCTGTGTGCTGCCCTGGAGGCGGTCCTGGAGGAGGAGTGGGCGACGGCGGCGGAGCGGCTGAACGCGCTGCTGCCCTCGCTGCGCCGGGTGGGCGGCAGCGCGGCCCAGCGGGAGGTCGTCGAGGAGACGCTGCTGTACGCGCTGGTCGAGGCGGGCCAGGGCGACCGGGCGCGGCGTCTCCTGGAGGAGCGTCTCGACCGCCGTGACTCGCCCCTCGACCTGCGGCGCCTTGCCGGGCTCGGTGCCTGACCCGGGGCCGTCCCGGTGCCCGGCACGGGGTTGTGCCGTATGTCAGAACGTCACGGAAAAGCCTTCTGACCGTTACACGACAAGCCACCCGCTCGTGCCACTCTCCCGGTGACACCGATTCAACACGCGTAGAACACCGTCCGCTTGAGCCCGGGCGGTGTTCCCGCGCGTGCCGTCCCCGGGAAAGGGCCCCCCATGTCCGTTGTGCAGAGGAGCAAGTGGAGGACCTGGGCGGCGATGTCCGCCGTCCTCGTCGGCCTCACCCTTCCTACGGTCACCGCGACTCCCGCCGGCGCCACGACCGACGCCTACGACAGCACGTACTACCGCAACGCCATCGGCAAGACCGGTTCGAGCCTCAAGTCCTCGCTGCACACCATCATCAGCAGCCAGAACAAGATCTCGTACGACGCGGTCTGGAACGCGCTGAAGGTCACCGACCAGGACCCCAACAACACGAGCAACGTGCTGCTGCTCTACAGCGGCTCCTCGCGCAGCAAGAGCCTCAGCGGCGGCGACGTCGGCGACTGGAACCGCGAGCACGTGTGGGCCCAGTCCCACGGCAGCTTCGGCACCTCCGCCGGCCCCGGCACCGACCTGCACCACCTGCGCGCCTGCGACGTCCAGGTCAACAGCACCCGGGGCAACAAGGACTGGGACAACGGCGGCAGCGCGGTCGGCGGGGCGCCGGGCAGCTACACCGACAGCAACTCCTTCGAGCCGCGCGACGCCGACAAGGGCGACGTGGCCCGCATGATCCTCTACATGGCCGTGCGCTACGAGGGCGACGACTCCTGGCCCGACCTGGAGACCAACGAGTCCAGCACCAACGGCAGCGTCCCCTTCCACGGCCGCCTCGCGATACTCAAGCAGTGGCACCAGCAGGACCCGCCGAGCGCCTTCGAGGAGCGGCGCAACGAGGTCATCTACAACAGCTACCAGCGCAACCGCAATCCGTTCATCGACCATCCGGAGTGGGTCGAGGCGATCTGGTAGCCCCGCCGTGAGCCGCGGGCCGGTCTCCCCCGGTCAGCCGGGGTGGCCCGGCCCGCGGCCCGCATACGGAGGGGGAGGCACGACGTGGGCGCGGAGGCCACGAGCGGCGGGGGTCACCGCACCCGGAGGCGGTGCGGGAGCGGCACGGGCAGCCGCGCCGCCGGACCGCGGCCGCCGGGATCACCGCCCACGACACCCTGTGGCGGGCGCCATCCCGGCGCACGGCGACCGGCGCCCGGCCCGGGACGCGCGCTGCCGCCCCGTCGCCGCCGGCCCCGAGCCCCGCCGATCCGGTCCCGCCCCCGGTCGGCCGCCCTCCCCTCAGCCTCCGAAGAGCAGCCGCAGCGCCACCTCGCGGTAGTACCGCACGTGGTGCAGGGCGAGTTCGGCGGCGGCGTCCGCGGCGCCCGCGCCGATCGCCTCGTACAGCAGGCGGTGTTCGTCCCAGAGCGGCTCCGGATCGTCCACCTGCTGGAACAGCCAGCGGAGCCGGCCCTCCAGGGACTCGAGGGAGGTGACGAGGAGCTCGTTGCGGGACATCCGGACGATCTGGGCGTGGAAGGCGGCGTTGGCGCGGGAGAGCCGTTCGGGACCGCCGGCGCCGGTGGCGGCGCGGGCCTCGTCGAGCAGCCGGGCCAGAGTGGACAGTTCGGCGGGCGTGCGCCGTTCGGCGGCGCGGCGGACGGCGAGGACCTCCAGGGCCTCGCGCATGTCGAAGAGGTTCTCCACGTCCTGCCGGGACATCTCGCGGACGACGATCCGGCGCTGGGAGACGGCCTGCAGGAAGCCCTCGCCGATGAGGATGCGGATCGCCTCGCGCACCGGGACCCGCGAGACGCCGAAGTCCTCGGCCACGTCCCGTTCGACCAGCCGGTCACCGGGCCTGAGGCGCCCGGTGATGATGCGGTCGCGCAGCCCCTCGCAGACCCGGTCGCGGAGCCAGCCTCCCGCGCGGGCGGGCGCGAGGGGGCCGGCCTCCCGTGTCCCGGTCATCTGTCCTCCCGGTGATCGGTCACCTCACGGTAAGCCACCGCGGCGGCCGCTCCCCGTCCCGGGAGGTGCGACCCCCGTCACGTCCGCCCCGCTCTCCGCTCCCCCGCCCCGACCCGTGCTCAGGAGGCGAGCACCCGCCCGGTTTTGGATTGCCGGACGATCATCCCTACGATCCTCCGATGATCACGAGAAAACGGCTGGCGACCGGGGCCTGCGCGCTGCTCGCCGCCCTGACCGTCGGGCTGTTCCCGACCAGCGCCTCCGCCGACGACGGACCGGCGGCCACGGACTCGCCGAAGGAGTCCCCCAAGGTCGAGCTGGTGCTCGACGTCAGCGGCTCGATGCGCGCCCGCGACATCGACGGACAGACCCGCATGGCCGCCGCCAAGCAGGCGTTCAACGAGGTCCTGGACGCGGTGCCGCAGGAGGTACGGCTCGGCATCCGCACCCTCGGCGCGGACTACCCGGGGCAGGACCGGCAACGCGGCTGCAAGGACACCCGGCAGCTGTACCCGGTCGGCCCGCTCGACCGCACCGAGGCCAAGGCCGCCGTCGCCACCCTCGCCCCCACCGGCTGGACCCCGATCGGCCCCGCCCTGCTGGGCGCCGCGGAGGACCTCAAGGGCGGTGAGGCCACCAAGCGGATCGTGCTCATCACGGACGGCGAGGACACCTGCGCCCCGCTCGACCCGTGCGAGGTGGCCCGTGACATCGCCGCCCGGGGCATCCACCTCGTCATCGACACCCTCGGTCTCGTCCCGGACGTCAAGACCCGCCGCCAGCTGATGTGCATCGCCGAGGCGACCGGCGGCACCTACACCTCCGTGCACCGCACCGAGGAGCTCTCCGGCCGGGTACGGCAGCTGGTCGACCGCGCCGCCGACCCGGTGGTCACGCCCGTGGCCACCCGGGGCGCCGAGCGCTGCGCCGACGCCCCGACGCTGGGCCCGGGCCTCTACACCGACCGTCAGGTCATCGGCCGGCACCGGTGGTACCGGGTCGACGTGCTGCCCGGCCAGGAGCTGCGCGCCTCCGTGAGCATCTCCGCCGACCGCGCCGTGAACGAGGACTACGGCGTGCTGCTGCGGGCCGTCACCGCGCACGGCCGGGAGATCGTCCGCGGCTCCGAGGCGGGCGACGGACGCACCGACGTCATCTCGACCGGTCTGCGCTATCCGAAGCGGGCCGACGAGGACGCCCTGGACGACGACACGAAGCCGGCCGCCGAGACGGTCTGTCTCCAGGTCAGCAACTCCTTCTCCGCTCCCCCGTCCGTCCGGACCACCCCCGGCATGCCGGTCGAGCTCGCCATCGACGTCGTCGACGGCCCGGGCTCCGCCTCCGACGTCGCCTCCTTCGGCCTCGGCCGCGGCTGGTGGCTGCTCGGCGTCCTGGTCCTGGCCGGCTTCCTCGGCGGGCTGGTCTGGGGCTGGCTGTCCCGCTGGCGCGTCGCCGTCTGGAGGACCCACTGATGCGCACCCTTTCGAAGCGGCCCCCGCTCGACCCGGCCGCGTCCGCGCGGCCCACGCCGCCGGCCGCGCCCGCACCGGGCACGCGTACGCCGGGCGCCCTCATACCCGGCCTGCGGCGCTCCGCGCGCCGGCTGACCGCGGGCCTCGTGCTCGCGGGTACCGTCCTGCTCGGCCCCGCCGCCCCGGCGGGTCTCGCCGACTCGGCGACGCCGACGCCGAGCGGCAGCGCGAGCGGTGCCGCCGCCGAGGCCGGGCCGACCGAGGCCGGCACGTCCTTCCGTACCGCCGCGTTCTTCCGGCAGGGACAGCAGGCCACCGCGCAGGCGTCCACGGGTGACTACCTGTACTGGGTGTTCCCCGCCGACGCCGGGCAGCGGCCCACGGTCACCGCGACCGTGACCCTGCCGGACACCGCGCTGCGGCACGGCTCCTCCGCCTGGCGGATCGACGTCTACGACGGGCTGCGCCGGCGGCAGCCGTGCACGTACGGCACCCAGTCCCGCGTCGCCGCCAAGGCGGCCGCGACGGTGGAGCTGGCCTGCGCCCTGCGTCCGGTCCGGGCGGCCGCGGACGCCTGGTCGAACGACCCGCTGCCGGGCAGCTACTTCGTCCGGCTGACCGTGACCGGGCTGCCCGAGGAGGACTCGGGCCAGCCGTTCTCGGCACGGGTGGCGGCGAGTTCGCACGACACGGGCGGGGCCTACGCCACGGACGGCGCGCTCGCCGTGCCGCTGGTGCCCGGCGCGACGAGGCCGGAGACGGCGGAGTCCCGGGCGCCCGAGGACGGCTGGGCGTCCGGCTGGTGGTCCGACCGCTGGATCTGGACGGCGGCGGGCGGGGTGCTCGCCGCCCTCGCGGGTGTCGGCGGCTACGTCCTGACGCGCGGCTCGGGCCGCCCGGCGCGGGTGCCGCCCGCGGCCTGACCTGCTTCGCCCGGCCCTCGGCCCCTGCCGTCCTGGACGGCGGGGGCCGTCGCCGCTCGCGGGCGGTGTCCATGGGTTCGGCGAGGGGAGGCGCACGCCGCGCTGGTGGCGGCGGTGGAGGCGGGCGACGCGGAGGAGGCGGCCGGGCTCGCGAGCGCCGAACCGGAGGGCCCGCGCGGGCTCCTGCTCTCCCCCGTCCGGGCCGGGTGACCGGACGAAAGGGCCCTGGAGCCATCGGCACGGTCCGGTCGACGCCGGCCGGATCAGCCGAGGCGGAGCGGAAGCCACGGGCCCGTACGTCCCGGGCGGCCCGGCCCGCATCGGCCTGGCCGCACGTCCGGCGCCGGCGAGCCGCGCCCGCCGTCGGGCGTCCCCGCGGGGAGCTATCGGCGCCGCTCGTAGCGCATCAGGACCACTCCGTTGCCGAAGGTCCGGGACCGTTCCAGGTGCAGGACGGTGGTGGGGGTGTCGAGGGGGCGCAGGAGCGGGGTGCCGCGGCCGACCACGACCGGGTGGACGTAGATCTGGTACGCGTCGATCAGGTCGTGCTCGCGGAAGGCATGGGTGAGCGTCGCGCCGCTGAGGGTCAGGTCGCCGTCCGCCGCGTCGGCGAGGGCCCGGACCTCGGCCGGGTCGACGCGGGGCACGACGGTGGTGTTCCAGTCGGCCTGCCGCAGGGTGGTGGAGTAGACCGTCTTCGGCTTGGTCCGCCAGATCTCGGCGAACTCGCGCATCGCGGGGCTCAGATCGGGGTCCTCGTCGGCGGTCGGCCAGAAGTCCGCCATCAGCTGGTGGGTGCGGCGCCCGCTGAGGAAGCCGCCCATGGCGGCGAGTTCCTCGTTGAAATGGGAGTGCAGCTCCTCGTCGACCTGGTGCCAGCCGATGTCATGGCCCTCTCCCTCGGTGTAGCCGTCGAGGGAGACGCCGGCGAACAGGACGATCTTTCCGGGCATGGCGGACACGCTTCCTCTCGTCACGGAGGCCGCCGCGGTGCGGTGGACGCGGTGCGGGTGCGGTGCGCGCGAAGGACGTACCGGCTCACACCATGCGGCGGGCGCCCTCCTTGATGGCCTCACGGATACGGTTATAGGTTCCGCAGCGGCAGATGTTGCGGATCTGGTCGAGGTCGGCCTCGTCGATCTCCCGTCCGGCTTCGTGGGCGCGCCGTACGGCCGCCACGGCGGTCATGATCTGCCCGGGCTGGCAGTAGCCGCACTGTGCGACGTCGATGTCGAGCCACGCCTCCTGCATCGGGTGCAGTTCCCGGCCGACGGTGGCGGGCAGTCCCTCGATGGTGGTGACCTCGTCGGTGGCGTCGAGGTCCCCGACCGGCACGGAACAGGGCGTGAACGCCCTGCCGTTGAGGTGGCTCGTACACGCCTGGCAGACGCCGACGCCGCAGCCGTACTTGGGTCCGGTGACGCCGAGGACGTCCCGGAGCACCCAGAGCAGCCGGACGTCGTCCTCGACCTCGGCGGTGACGGCCCTGCCGTTGAGGATGAAGGTGTGCTGGGGCACGGTGGCTCCTGTTCTCGATGTGTGCGGGGGGGGCGGTCCGCGCTCAGAGGGCGCGGTCGCGGCCGTCGGTCGGGGAGGCGGGGATCGGCGGGACGGCGGGCGCCGGGGTGAAGGGCAGCGGCGCGGTGTGGTTGACCGGGAAGCTGGTCGGCATGGTGCCGGTGGCCCGGCCGTAGGCGCAGGCGACGGCGGCGCTCGCGGCGGCGACGGCCAGTTCGCCCGCGCCGCCGGGCTCGTCGCCGGTCGACGGCATGACGACGATCTCCAGCTCGGGCGGGGTGTTCCACTGCCGGGTGTAGAAGTAGTTGTCCCAGCTGCTCTCCAGGAAGCGGCCGTCCCTCAGGTGCAGGCTGGAGGTGAGGGTGAGGGCGATGCCGTCCATGATGCCGCCCATCATCTGGGCCTCGAGGCCGCGCGGGTTGACCGCGAGGCCGACGTCGACGGCGCAGACGACCCTGGTGACGCGCGGTCCCGTGCAGGCGTCCCGGATCGTCCGGCCGGTGGTCTCCGGGCTGCAGTCGATCTCGGCGAGGACGGCGACGAAGGCGTGGTACTCGGAGTGGACGGCGATGCCCTGTGCCGTGCCGGGTGCCATGGGCCGTCCCCAGCGGCCGGTCTCGGCGACCTTGTCGAGGACGGCTCGGGCCCGCTCGTCCTTGAGGAAGCGGCGGCGGAAGGCGAGCGGGTCCCGGCTCGTCCGCCGGGCGAGTTCGTCGACGACGAGTTCCTGGGCGCAGCGCACGTTGGGCGAGTAGATGCCGCGCATGGAACCGGTGTTGAAGCCGTGGTCGACCTCGTTCAGGAGCTGGGTGGTCACGCCGAAGTGGTAGGGGCTCGACTGGGTGAGCTGGAACATCGTCTCGGAGAAGGTGAGGTCCGCGACCGGCAGCTGTGCCGCCCGGGAGGTGATGATCTCGCCGACGCCGTGGCCGAAGTCGGTGGCGACGGAGGTGTGCCGCTGCTCGTACGTGAGGACCTCGCCGAGCGCGTACGTGGCGCGGACCCGGGAGATCGCCATGGGATGCGTACGGCCCTGCCGGAAGTCGTCGGTGCGGTGCCACATCAGCCGGACCGGCTTGCCCATCGCCTGCGAGATCTCGGCCGCCTCGGCGGCGGCGTCGTGGAAGAGCTTGCGGCCGAACGAGCCGCCGCCCTCGGTGACGTGGACCTTCACGGCGCTCACCGGAAGCCCGAGCCGGAGCGCGATCTCCTCCTGGGCGACGATCGGGGACTTGAGGCCGGCCCAGATCTCGGCCGACCCGGGCCGTACGTCGGCGACGGCGCAGTTCGTCTCCAGGGCGCCGTTGCTGGCGAAGTGGAAGGTGAAGCGGGCGTCGACGGACTTGGTGAGCAGGTCGAGGGGCGGTACGGCCAGGGGGAGTTCGGCCTGGCGCAGCTTCTGCAGCACGGTCGCGTCGGAGGCGCCTTCGGCGGTGCCGGGCCCCCAGGTGACCTTCAGCGCGCGGACGGCGTCGATGCACTGGCCGAAGGTCCGGCCGCGGACGGCGACGCCGGTGGAGACGGTGACGACATCGGTGATGCCGGGCATGGCCGCGACCTCGGCCCGGTTGTCGACGGAGCGGACGGTGCCGTTGATCGTCGGGGGGCGGCAGACCATGGTGGGCAGCGCGCCGGGGACCTGGACGTCCATGGCGAAGGTCTTGCGTCCGGTGACGGCGGCGAGGGCGTCGATGCGGCGCTGTGCGGTGCCGATGATCCGGAAGTCCGCGCGGTCCTTGAGGGTGACGGCGACCGCGGTGTCGGAGACGGCGGCGGCCTTGACGGCGAGCTCGCCGTAGGTGAGGCGGATGCCGGCGGCGGAGGTGACGACCCCGGCCTTCGTGGTGAGGGTGTCGACGGCGGCGCCGAGTTCCAGGGCGGCGGCGCGCAGCAGCCGGCCGCGGGCGACGGCGGCGGCGACCCGGACGGGCGTGAAGGTGGAGACGGTGGTGTTGGAACCGCCGGTGAGCTGGTTGAAGAGCAGTTCGGGGCGGGCGTCGGCGAGGGTGACCCGGATCCGGTCCAGGGGGAGGTCGAGTTCCTCGGCGATGATCATCGCGGTGGAGGTGGTGATGCCCTGGCCGACCTCGGCTCGGGGCAGCGCGAAGTGGGCGGTGCCGTCGGGGTCGAGGCGGATGGTGATGAGGTTCGCCGTGGGCAGGGCGGCGGCGGTGAGCAGGTCGTTGAGGTCGAGGATCTCGGCCGGTCCCGGCAGGGACGGGACGACGCCCGGGGCCGCGGCGGGTACGGCCGCCGCCGCGGCCCCGGGCGCGAGGGCGTCCCCGCCGATGCGGGCGGCGACGGTGAGCGTCGGTGCCGCCAGCACGTAGCCGAGGAACCGGCGGCGGCCGATGCCGCGCGGCGGCGCGTCCTCCCGCTCGGGGTCTGCGGCGGGCTCGTGGGCTTCCATGGGCGCTGCCCTTTCGACGACGGAACCGAGGCGGGGCTCGGCGTGGCCGGGTGTGGTCAGTGGATCATCACCCGAACGGCCCTGTGCCGGGGCGGAAACGGCACAGCTTTCACGTCGGCCGCGCCGAGCCCTCACGTCGCCGGGAAGGGCCCGCGGTCGGCATCGGGAATGGCCTGCGGCCGGCGCCGGTTGGGCCAAGGGCGTGAACGGACGGCCTCACACCACCCGTTCGCGGACTCGACGACCCGGCAAGCTCGGCATGCGAAAGGCACGGTCATGAAGATCGGCATCATCGGGGCAGGCAACATCGGCGGAAACCTCACCCGTCGCCTCACGGCACTCGGTCACGAGGTGTCCGTCGCCAACTCCCGTGGCCCGCACACCCTCGAGGACCTGGCCGCGGAGACGGGCGCGAGGCCGGTCGCGGTGACGGAGGCCGCGCGGGGCGCGGAGGTCGTGGTGGTGACGGTTCCCCTGAGGGCGGTCCCCTACCTGCCGCCCGGTCTGTTCGACGGGGCGGCGGAGGGCTTCGTCGTCATCGACACCAACAACTACTACCCGCGGGAGCGCGACGGCCGTATCGCGGCCATCGAGGACGAGGGCCTGACCGAGAGCCGCTGGACGGAGCGCCAGCTCGGCCACCCCGTGGTCAAGGCGTTCAACGGCACCTACGCCCAGGACATCCTGGACCGCCCCCGCCCGGCCGGCGACCCCGAGCGGATCGCCCTGCCGGTCGCGGGCGACGACGAGGTGGCGAAGAAGACGGTGCGCGCCCTCATCGACGAGCTCGGCTTCGACACGGTCGACGCGGGCGGCATCGACGACTCCTGGCGCCAGCAGCCCGACACGCCCGTCTACGGCCTGCGGGCGGGCGTGGACGCGGTCCGCAAGGCCCTGTCGGACGCCTCTCCGGAACGCCCGGCGGCGTTCCGGGGCTGACGGGCTGCGGGGCGCCGGGGGCGGGGGGCGGGCGGAGTGCCGCCCGCTCTCGGCGCGGGGTGCGAGCGCCCGGGGGTTGGGGATTCGGCCGGAGGGGGCGGGCGGCGTGCCGCCCGGTTCCAGCCAGCGGCGGTCGATCGCCGGAGCGCCGGGGAATCCGGCCGGGGGTGGGCGGTGTCCCGCCGCCCGGTTCCGGCCGCCGAGAGCGAGCGCCGGTGCGTACCCGGACGGCCCCCATCCGGGTACGCCGTCCCATGCGGCGTCCCTTAGGCGACGCGGCGGCCCGTGAGGCGTACGAGGGGCCTGCGGGCGGCCGAGGAGTCGTGACCTGGCCACGGCGGCAGCCACCCGAGAGGCACCCGCATCACGGCGACCTGGCTCACCACGTGCCCGCTCCCCCTCAGCGCGGCGGCACCGTGCTCGGCGAGCAACTGCGCCCGCCGCTCGGCTACCGGTGGGCGGCCGGCTCGTGCAGGGCGTCAGCGGTCGTCGAGGCCGTCGTCTCGGCCGTCCGGCAGGACGGGGCGCCCACCCGCCGCGCGGAACGGCCCCAGACCCCGCGGGCCGTGGCGACGGCCCGGCCGCCGCAGCCGCGCAGCTGGGCGCGGGAGAGCTTGGCCCGCTGACCGCCGCCCGCGATGAGCGCGTTGACGGAGGCCATCGGGTCGCCGCCCACCGACCGCGCGAGGAGCGCGCCGACCACGACCGGCAGCAACACCACGACGAGCGCCGAACCGGTGGCGGTGGCCGTGGCGGTGACGTGGCGGAGCGGGCGGGCTGCGGTGCGCGGGGTGTCGTCGGTCATGACGACAGTTCATCAGCGGCACCGGGGGCGGGTCATGGGACGTGGTACTCAGTTCGCCGCGGACCCGGTACTCAGTGCCTTGGACGTGTCCGCGCCTACGCCGCGTCACGCGTGCGCGCCGCCGGTGTCCTGGCCCTGCTGACAGGGCGAGGCGACCGGCGGAGGCCGCCAGGTGTGCGGGACCACCCTCCAGGGCGGCGCGAAAAGCTACCCCCGGACCCCCGGAGGGGGATGGAAAGGCCATGGCGCACGCTTGGGGAGAGCCGCCGGAGGCGCGGGGCCCGTCGAGCAGGAGAGCGTGCCCGTGCGGGGCGGCACTGGGCAGGGTGATGGGATGGGGGCGTGTACGCGCCCGCGTGCCGCACGCCGTCCCCGTACCGAGGAGCAGTGCCGTCATGGCCGACTACCGGATCGAGACCCTCCGCACCGGATACCGCACCTGGACCGCCCGCAACGACCGTGGCGCGGAGGTGCGGATCGCGGCGGACGACGACGCGGCGGCGCAGCCGTCGTTCACGCCCGTGGAACTGCTGCTCGCGGCGATGGGTGGCTGCGGCGGGCTGGTCATCGACCGCACGGCGCGGGCCGTCGACCACGACGACCTGCGGATCGTGGTGGAGGGCGTCTCGGGGCCGGAGGACGACGGCCGGATCGGGCGGATCAGGGTGAGTTACGAGTTCGAGCTCCCGGACAACAACCCTCGGGCGGCGGACGTGTTCGCCCGTGGGGTGCGGCTCACGCACGAGAAGTACTGCACGGTGAGCCGCACCGTGGAGCACGGCGCCGAGGTCGAGGCGCTGCTCCCGGACGGGACGACGGGCTTCCGCGCGGGCTGAGCGGACCGCCGCCGAACGGGGGCGGGCCCGGCGACCGGGCAAGACCGGGAGCCGGTTCGGCCGATGCCCTGGCAAGACCGGGAGCCGGTTCGGCCGATGCCCGGACCGGGGGCAGGCCGGCGGCGAACCGGCAGCGGGGCCGGGCGGAGCGCGGACCTGGGCCGTCGGCGACGGCGGGCAGGCCGGACCGGGGCACAGCCGGGGCGCCCTTCCGGTCAGTCCCTACTCCTCGATGGCGCCACCGATCCGCCGCAGGTGTCGGCGGAAGGTGTACTCCGGGTCCTCCGCCCGCCGTCGGAGGTACTCGTCGAAACGCGTCTGCTCCCGCAGGGTCTCCCCCGCCCGGATCCGCGTGGCTTGGTTCCGCTCGGTGCGGAAAATGGTCTCGGCGATGTCGAGTACCGCCTCTGCCCGGTCGGCCGCCACGAACAGGACACCGTCATCGTCGGCGAGGACGACATCGTCGGCGCCGACCGTGTGCTCGCCGAAGCGGGCGGTGCGCAGGGCCTCCGGCCCGCGCGGGTCGAGCCGTACGGGACCGGGCGCGTGGGCCCCGTAGGAGTAGACCGGCATGTCGATCTCGACCAGGTCGGCGGTGTCGCGGTGCAGACCCCACACGACGACGCCCGCGAGGCCGGCCGCCTTGGCTTCCAGGACGGCGAGGTCGCCGATGCACGCCTCGTCCCTGCGGCCCTCGTTGTCGACGACGAGCACGTCACCGGGCACGGCGTGCGTGGTGAAGGCTTCCAGGAAGACGTCGACGCTGCCGTAGTGCCGTACGGGGAGCACCCGTCCGGCGACTCGCCGGCCGGGGACCACCGGCACGACGCCGGCGGGCGCGGCCCGCAGCGGCACCCCGAGCCGTACGCAGGCGTCGGCGACGAGCGGGGTGGAGAGTTCGGCGAACCTCTTGAGCATGGGGCCTGATCCCTTCGGAGGGGCGGTACGTGTCGAGGCTAGCCCGGCCGGTGCGGCAGAAAAGGGCCAATGCCCGGTAGTCGGCCCGGGCCGCGGGCACTTCGGGCGGGGTACGTTCCGCTCCGTGCGGTGAGACCGCCCAGGGGCTGGACCGAGGAGGGGAAGAGCCGTGATCGTGATCGCGCACCTCAGTGACATCCACGTCGACGACGGACCGCGCAGCAGGGAGCGGACGAGGGCCACCATGGAGTTCCTCGACTCGCTCGCGTACGACTTCGACGCGGTGGTCGTGACGGGTGATCTCGCCGACCACGGCACGGAGTCCGAGTACCGCTGGATCCGGGAGACCGTCCTGGCCTCCCGGCACCCGGTGCTCGCCTGCCCCGGCAACCATGACCGCAGGGACGCCTTCCGGCGGGTGCTGCTCGGCGCCGAGCCGCCGTCCCCGGAGGCGCCGGTGAACCAGGTGCTGCGCGCGGACGGTTTCGTCGTGGCGCTCTGCGACTCGTCGGTGCCGGGCAGGGACGAGGGGTTCCTGGAGGACGAGACGCTGGCCTGGCTGGAGGCGGAACTGGCGCGGACCCCGGACGGCACTCCGGTCTTCGTGGGTTTCCACCATCCGCCGGCGACGCTCGGCATTCCGTTCGTGGACGGCATCCGGCAGTTCGGCGAGGACCGTCTCGCCGCCCTGACCCTCCGCCACCCCTCCGTCACCGCCTTCCTCTGCGGCCACTCCCACACCGCCGCGGCCACGACGTTCGCGGGCCGCCCGCTCCTGGTGGCGCCGGGCGTGGTGTCCGCGTCGAAGCTGCCGTGGGAGCAGTCCGGCGGCCCGTCGGACTACGTGTTCCGGGACGAGATGGCCCCGTCGCTCGCCTTCCATCTCCTCTCCGACGACGGCCGCCTGACCACGCACTACCGGAGCGTGCCGCTCGGCGACCGCTCCGGCGCGCGCCGCACCACGGCGTAGGTGGCGGGCTGCTCAGAGCCAGATCTCCCGCACCGCGCGGAGGGGGTCGTCGGCCGTTCCGGGGGGCATGTTCCACAGCTTCGTGGTGCGGGTGGCGGCGGTGTACGCAGGCCAGTCCGCGCCCGGGTCCTGCTCGGTGACGAAGGCGACCCAGGCGCGGTGCACGGCGTCGGCGAGGGCCTGGGGCAGGGTGGTTCCGGCGGCGGCCGCCACGCCTTCGGCGCCGAGGAGGTCGAAGGCGAAGGGCAGGTCGAGACAGTGGAAGGCCCGGCCGCCGACGGGCGAGTTCCATTCGAACTGGTAGAGCCAGGTGGGCCGTCCGCGCTCGGCACGGGCGTCGGCGACGGCGAGGGAGGGGGCGCGGAAGGTCACGTCGGTGAGGGCCTTGCCGAAGAGGCCGGCGGGGGCGGTGTCGGCGTACGCCTCGGTGAAGGCGGCCATCCGGTTCCCGGCGAGGCCGAGTCCGCCGAGCAGGACGGGCAGGGGCGGGCCGTCCGGGCCCGGCGCGGGGGCCATGTCGAACTCGTGGGCGGTGAAGCCCAGCATCAGCGGAACGTCCGCGCCCGCGTCGCCGGTCGTCAGGGCGTCCAGAACCGGTGCGGGGATCAGCTCGCCGTCGGCGAAGGGCCCGAGGGACAGCAGCGGCGGCAGCCCCTCGCGGTCCGGTCCGGGGGCACCCAGCCGTTCCTGGAGGCCGAGGAGTTCGTCGTCGCCGAGGTCCCGGAGCGCGGCGGCGGTGGCCGGCAGGCCGGTGCGGGCGGTGAAGAGCCGCGAGACGGCGCGGGCGACATCGGGCCCGTCGGGCCGCATGACGGCGCCGGAGACGGAGAGGGCGCCGCGGAACAGTCCGCGCGCGGAGGGAACGGCCAGCAGGGTCTGGACGGCGCCGCCGCCCGCCGACTGCCCGGCGACGGTCACCTTGGCCGGGTCCCCGCCGAAGCGCGCGATGTTGTCCCGGACCCATGCGAGGGCGGCGATCCAGTCCCGTACGCCTCGGTTGTCGGGCGCGTCCCGCAGGTGGAGGAAGCCTTCGATGCCGAGCCGGTAGCCGAGGGAGACGAGGACGACGCCGTCGCGGTTGAACGCGGCCCCGTCGTACCAGGGGCTGGCCGCCGAGCCCGCGACGTAGCCGCCGCCGTGGATCCAGACCAGGACCGGACGCCCGGCCTCGGGGTCGGGTCCGGGCGTGAACACGTTGAGGTTGAGCACTCCCGCGCCCGGCACCGAGGGTTCCGGGATGGTGGTCACCTCGGCGAAGGGGCGTCGCTGGGCCGTCGGCCCGTACGCGGTGGCGTCCAGCGGCTCGGTCCACGGCCGGGGCGGGACGGGGGCGGCGAAGCGGAGGTCGCCGACGGGCGGTGCGGCGTAGGGGATGCCGAGGAAGCGGCAGCTTCCGTCGGCCCGCCGTTCGCCGCGCACCGGGCCGAGGGTGGTGGTCACGAGCGGGGACTCCGAGGGCATGGGGGCCTTCCTTACCTGGCCGGTGCGCGAGCGCGGCGGCGCGGTGCTGCGGGCAGCGGGACACACGTCAATTTACACGTGTCAACGAGCTCTCCCAAGGGCTGACGCACCGGGTCACCGCCGGGCCGGGCGCCGCGTCCGGTTCGGCGCGGCCCCGGCGGGGAAGGCAGGCCCTGTGAACGTGAGTCCCGACGCCGTCGGCGTCCTGGTGGTGGTGACCGGTGCCGTCCTCATGGCGGCCGGTGCGCGCTGGAGGGGCCGGGCGGCGCGCCCGCTCGCGCCGCGCCGGGCGCGGGCCCTCGCCTGGCAGGCGTACGTACGGGCGCTGACCCGCTGCGCGGACCTCGCGATCGACTCCGCGCGGGAGGCGGCGGGGCGGGGCGAGCCGACGATCGTCACCGTCGAGGACGTCGTACGGCTCGCCCGTGAGCGTTTCGGTTACGAGGAGGTCGTCCGCGAGCACGCGGCCGCGGCGCTGCGGAACGCCTACGAGCGCGGCCGGTGCGCGGCGGACTGTGTGACGGACGCCTACGGCTCCCTCCGCTAGCGCTCCTCGCACGCTCCTCCAGCGCTCCTCCAGCGCTCCTGGCCGGCCCGGCCGACGTCTTCGGCATACGGCAGCGCCGGCCCAGGCACTGCTCTTCGCGTACGTCGCGCGCGGTCGCCGAGCCCGCCCTCGCACACTGCCCCACGGCCTGCGGTCCCGCACGGACCACGAGGCGCGCGGTGCGGGCCGTGGTCGGGGCGGGCCGTCGACAGCCGGCGGAGGCGGGCGGCCGGTGTCCATCGTGGATCCGATGCGGACGCTGCCGGACGCCGTGGGTGAGGAAAGGCGTCCGAGGGCGCGCACGGTCGCCGGCCGGGCCCCGTGGTCGGCGGAGGCGGCGAACCGGGCCGGAGCTGCCCGGTGTTCGTGCGGCTCGGCGAGGACGTGGTGGATCGTGGGGTGTGCACGGACCGGTGGAGGTACGTGGCGACGGTACTCCCTCCGGGGCCCGACGCCGCGGCCCGACGCCGGGGCACGTGCGAGCGGGCGGGCGGCCTCCGGCGGGAGACGTCGTCGCACGACCGTCGGCCCGCTCGGGTCCTCCCGCTGGGGTCCTCCCGCTCGGGTCCTCCCGCCTCGTTCGGTCCGAGCCCGTCGCCGGCTCCGGTCCGTCCGGTCAGGAGCCGTCGGCCGGCACGGCGTAGGCGCCGAAGCCCATCCAGTCCAGGAGTTCGCAGGGTTCGTCCCCGACCACCCAGGCGTCGTGGCCGGGCTGGACCTCGTAGAAGTCCCCGGGGTTGAGGTCGCCTTCCTCGCCGCCGCCGTCCATGACGACATGGAGCCGGCCGCTGACGACGTATCCGACGTGGTGCGCCTGGCAGCTGTCGGTGCCGGCGATGGGCTTCACGTGCTCGGTCCACCGCCAGCCGGGCTCGAACACGGCCCTGCCGACCGCTCCCTTGTCCGTGTTGAGCAGGTCCAGCCTGCCCTTGCCGTCCTCGAAGGGACGTGTCTCGTCTGCCGAGTCGAAGCTCCTGGAAACGATTGCGGTCATCGTCGTCCGCCTCCCGGCGGTGGAACGTGCGGCCCCCGAGTCCACTTCCAAGGCTACGCCGCGAGGGTCCAGCCGCACCCTCGCCGGCCTTCCCCGCACACCGGCCCCGCCGTCGCACCGCTCCCGCCGTTCCCGAGGCAGCCGCAGCCCGCGCGGGTGCGAGCAAAATCCGTTGCTGCGGGCGATCGGGCGGCGGTAGCATGATCACATGACTGCCGGGTCGGCCATGGGCCGTGATCGAGAGAGGCGCCCGGCCGTGGCGTGAGCGCCCCGGGTCGCCGGGCGCGGGGTCCGCCGCGGTCGCCCGCCCCGTACCGCCGCCGTGCGTACGGGAAGCCGGACGACATCAGCGCCTGCCCCGCGAAAGGACCCCCTGTGGCCGTCGAGCTCAATCACACCGTCATCCACGCCCGCGACAAGCGGGTCTCCGCCGAGTTCCTGGCCGAGGTGCTCGGCCTGGAGGTCGGTGCGCCCTTCGGGCCGTTCCTGCCGGTCGACACCGGCAACGGCGTCACCCTCGACTACTACGACGCCGAGGACTCCTCGTTCACCCCCGGCCACTACGCGTTCCTCGTGCCCGACGAGGAGTTCGACGCGATGATCGACCGCCTGGAGCGGATGCGCGTGACGTACTACGCGGACCCGAGCCACACCGAACCGGGCCGGATCAACCGCCTTTTCGGCGGCCGCGGCGCCTACTTCGACGATCCGTCGGGGCACAACATGGAGATCATCACCCGCCCGTACGCGCGCCCCTGATGGTGCGCCCGGGGGCCGCCCGGGCCCGATCTGAACTTTTGTTGAACGCTCGGCGGATTTGGTGATTCCCCGCATATCCCGTAGGGGTTTTCTGTATGGATCCCTTATCGGACACATCTACACATAAAGGCCAGATAAGAGCACAATGAAACAGCGGTACCCGATGCCGCAAGAGCGGTCAGACGTACCAGACGCCAGAAGGAGGCGAGTCGTATGGCCGACGTCTCTCACCGTCACGGTGATATCAGGGGACACCCCGACGCCCCGGAAATGCGCGACCGTTATGCCCGCATGCTCCAGACACGGGGCGTGGCGGCCGTCGAGGAACTGGTGATCCTCGCCGGAATCTACGCCGCTGTCTCCGCGTGGACGGTCCACTTCTCCGCCGCGAAGCCGGAACTCGCCATCAGCAACCTGGTCGTCGGCATCACCATCGCCGCGCTCGGCCTGTGCATGTCGATGGCCCCGGAGCGGTCACAGGACCTGAACTTCGTGGTGCTGCTGCTCGGTGCGTGGCTGATCGTCTCCCCGTGGGTGGTCTCCCGGGACGCCGGTACCGGCGCGACCCTCAGCAATGTCATCACCGGCGCCTGCGTCTGCCTGTTCGCCCTCACCGCGGGCGGACTGCTGATGAGCAAGAGAAGGACGTAGCGGTCCGTTCCTCATCGGAAGCGGCGTCGCCCCCTCGCAAGAGGAGGCGACGCCGTTCACTTTCGTCCCGCCCAGGTCTGTGAACGGCCACCGCCAGGTAACGAATTGACCCACGCCGTTTCGGCCACATAAGTTCTGCGTAAGCCTTGCTCCACAGGGACAGGCTCCCGTTCTCAACCCAGTCCTTGGGGGGACAAAGTGAACTGGTACCTCGAAGCGTTCAAGAAGTACGCGGTGTTCAGCGGCCGGGCGCGCCGCAAGGAATTCTGGATGTTCCAGCTGTTCAACATCATCGTGTCGATCGTGCTGTCGATCATCGACGCCGCCCTCGGCATTCAGCTGCTCAGCCTGATCTACGTCCTCGTGGTCCTCATCCCGAACCTCGCGATCTCCGTGCGCCGTCTGCACGACACCGGCCGCAGCGGCTGGTGGATCCTCATCGGTCTGATCCCGCTGGTCGGTTTCATCATCCTGCTGGTCTTCTACTGCTCCGAGGGCGACCAGGCGCAGAACGAGCACGGCCCGAACCCGAAGCTGGCCCCGGCCTACTAGAGGCCGGCCGGCGGGTCCGTCTGACGGACCGTACGCCGGAAGCACACCCGCTCCGCCGAGGAGCCCACCGCATCACGCAGCGAAGCCCCCGGAAGGTCCGCCTTCCGGGGCTTTCGCGCGTGCGGGGCGGGCTGAGGGCACGGCGCGGCGCCCGCGGGCCCGGTCCGGGGTCCAGTCGCCCCGCCTGCCGGCCGCGGACCGGGAGCGAGTCGCCCCGCCTGCCCGCCGCGGACCGGGCCTGCGGGGTGCCCCGCCTGCCGGCCGCGGTCGGGAGCGAGTCACCGCGCCTGCCCGCCGGCCCCGCATAGAGCCGCTACGGCGCAATCGCCGCACTCCGCTTGTGCAGGGCGGCGCACGACCGGCCCCCTCCGCCCCGCCTAGCCTCACCGGAACGGAGCGCGACAGCACGAACGAGGGGCGGTACCACCGGTGAACTGGCTCATCCACGACTACCGCGAGAGCGATCTCGCCGCGGTCGTCCACCTGATCGACACCACGGCCGGGCTCGGCCAGGAATCGGTCTTCTCGCTGGCCGAGTGCATCGGCGCCCTCACCTCCCGGCAGCCGGCCGTCGTCGCCGTCCACCAGGGCGCCCCCATCGGTGCCGCGCTCGCCTGCGTCGCCGGCGAACGGGCCTGGGTGATGCGGATCGCGATCTCGTCGGCGTGGCGCGGCCGAGGGCTGGCGAGCGCCCTGCTGGTGGAACTGGAACGGCGGCTGGTGGCCGCGCGGGTCGCCCGGATCGCCTACGTGCTGCCCGAGGAGGAGCTCCTCGGCGAGGGCCTGCTCAACGCCGGATACACCCGGCAGCCGGCGGTCGCCTACTTCGAGAAGGTCGAGCCCCTCCACGGCCCGGCCGCGGGCCTCCTCGACGACCTCGGCGGGCGCGTCCTCCCCACCGACCTGTGGGCCAAGGTCGCCGGCATGGAACGCGAGAAGGACCTGATCGAACGGCGTGTCGTGCTGCCCCTCGCCGAACCCGAGCGCGCCGCACGGCACGGGGTGCGCCCGCCGCGCGCGATCGGCCTGTTCGGGCCGCCCGGCACCGGCAAGACGACGTTCGCCCGGGCCATCGCCTCCCGGCTCGGCTGGCCGTTCGTCGAGATCCTCCCGTCCCGACTCGCCGACGGCGGCAACCTGGCGGCCGCGCTCCGCTCGGCCTTCGCGCGGATCGCCGAGCTCGAGCGGGTGCTCGTCTTCATCGACGAGGTCGAGGAGATCGCGCCCGTACGGGCCGAGCCGGTGCAGCCGGGGGGCATGCACGGCGTGACCAACGAACTGCTCAAGCTCATCCCCCGGTTCAGGGAGCGGGACGAACGGCTCCTGGTCTGCGCCACCAACTCCATCCGGTCCCTCGACCCCGCGTTCCTTCGGCCCGGGCGCTTCGACTACCTCATTCCCATCGGTACGCCGGACAAGGGGGCGCGGGCCGCGATCTGGTCCCGGTACACCGACGCCCGGCCCGATGTCGACGTGGACGCGCTGGTCGCCGCCAGCGACCTTTTCACCCCGGCGGACATCGAGCACGCGGCACGGATCGCGGCCCAGAACTCCTTCGAACGGGACCTGGTGGCGGTCGGCGGCCGCGCCGCGGATCCGTCCGGCGCCGCGCCGGGCGCGACCACGGCGGACTACCTCGACGCGATCGGTCAGTGCCGGCCGACCGTGACTCCGGAACTGATCGAGCAGTTCGAGTCGGACATCACCACCCACGCCCGGCTCTGATCGGGCCCCGTCCGCCCGCCGCCTCTAGGGTGATCACAGGTGTCGGGTGGGCGGTCCGTCGGGTGGGTCAGTCCGTGGGGTGGGCCGGTCCGCCCGGCGAGCCGGTCTGCCGGGCTGTCCGGTGGGGCGGTCCGCCGCGTGAGGCGGTCCGTCGCGGGTGGTCCGCCGCGTGAGGCGGTCCGTCGCGTTGGGCGTCGGGAAGGATGTGCCGGGTGGAGACGATCGAGGGACTCGCGGTCATGGGGTTCGCCGACGGCAGCGAGCTGGAGGCCTGGCTCGAGGAGAACCACGGCGACACGCCGGGCATCTGGCTGCTGCTCGGCCGGCGCGGCTCCGGCCTGCCCTCCCCCACCGCGGAGGAGATCCTGGACGCCACGCTCGCCTTCGGCTGGATCACCGGCAAGCGCAAGGCGCGCAACGAGCGTTGCTACGTGCAGAAGATCACCCCGCGCCGGCCGCGCAGCCTGTGGTCGCAGGTCAACGTGCGCCAGGTCGAGTCGCTCCTCGCGGCGGGCCGGATGCGGGAGCCGGGGCTCGCCGAGGTGCGGGCGGCCCAGGCGGACGGGCGCTGGCAGCAGGCGTATCCCTCGCAGCAGGACGCGACCGTGCCGGACGACCTGGCGGCCGCGCTGGCGGCCCGGCCGCGGGCGGCGGCGGCCTTCGAGGCGCTGGGGAAGACGGACCGGTACCTGATCATCCTGAGCCTGTGGCAGGCCCGTACGGCGAAGACCCGGCAGGCACGGCTCGAACGGGCGGTGGCGGCCCTCGCGGCGGGTGACGGAACGGACTGAGAGCCGGGCGGTGCCGCCCCGTCGGGCCGTGAAGCCGCGGGCGGACGTGGTCGGCCGTGAGCCGGGTGTGCCGCGGTTCCCGTGTGCCGCGGACCAACGGGGTGTCAGCCCCGGTGCCCGCACCGCCGGTACAGCACCTGGTGCGCGTCCCACTCCACGAAGGACTCGGCCTGCCTCATGCCGACGGCCTCCAGGAGGCGCCGGGAGCGGAGGTTCGCCTCCTGCGTGACCGCGACGACCGCCGGCACGTCCTCCAGGGCCCTCTCGACGGCCGCGGCGACGGCCTCGCGGGCGTATCCGTGCCCCCAGTGTTCGGGCAGGAACTGGTACGAGACCTCCGTCTCCCCGTTCCGCGCCTCCCTCTCCACCGCGACCAGGCCGAGCAGCTCGCCGTCAGAGACCCGCTCCACGGCGTGGAAGCCGGGCGCGCCGACGATCCGACGCTGCCGGATGCGGACGACGGAGTCGACCACCGGGCCGCCCAGATGACGCCGCACCTCCGGGTCGGTCCACAGGCGCGTCACGGCCGGGACGTCCCGGGCGCGTACGGGACGGAGCACGAGCCGCTCGGTGACGAGCGGGGCGGCGGCCGGAGCCGCGGGGGCCGACCCGGCAGGGGAGAGCGCCGGGCCCGTCGGGGCGGTCGAAGGGGTGGGAGTGGTCGGCGTGGTCGGGGCCATGCGTCGATGATGTCAGGTGGCCGCGGGTCGACCCGGGCCCAGGGACCTACGACCGACGACGGGCCGGTCCCCGCCCTCCGGCCGAGGTGGCAGGGGGGCGACGCGCCATAGCGTCGGGCCCATGAGAATCGGAATCCTCGGAACGGGTCATGTCGGTCGGGCGCTCGCTGGTGCGTGGAGTGCGGCGGGGCACGAGGTGGTCCTCGGCTCGCGCAAGCCGGACGAGACGGCCGCACACGGCGGGGGCGTCCCCGTGGTGTCGACGGAGGCGGCGGTCGCCGCCGCGGACGTGGTGGTCAACGCGACCCCCGGCACGGCCTCCCTCGCCCTCCTCACCTCCGTCGGGGCTCCGGCCCTGGCGGGCAAGGTGCTGCTGGACGTCGCCGTCGGGTTCACCGACGCCGGCGACCTCTCCCATTTGGGCGAGAGCCTGGGCGAGGAGCTCCAGCGCGCCTTTCCCGAGACTCCCGTCGTCAAGACCCTCTGCACCGTCGACCGTCTCGTCATGATCGCCCCCGATTCCCTGGAGGGCCCCAGCCACGTCTTCCTCTCCGGCGACGACCCGGCCGCCAAGGACACGGTCCGACGTCTCCTGCGCGACCTGGGCTGGTCCTCGGACGCGGTCCTCGACCTGGGCGGCATCGCCACGGCCCGCGGCCAGGAGCACTTCAGTCTGCTGTTCATCCCCGTCGCGGAGGCCATCGGCTCGTACCGCTTCGGCCTGCGGGTGGTGAAGCTGTCCGAGGAGGCGACGCAGTCCTCCGAGTAACCCCCGGCCGGTGTGGAAGCCGAGGCGGGCGCGACGACGTCCTGACGGCGGGGGCGGTACGGGACGGGGCCCGGCCCCTCCCGCCCCCGGACGCAGGAGCTCCGAGGCGGCGGCCCTGCGGCAGCCGTCGGCCGGACACGGGAGGCCACGCCGGCGGACACGTACGAGGCCGACGATCACCCTCGCGGCGAGGAACGCCTCGGCGCGGCACCGCACTTCGGGGAAGTGCGGGACGCGGCGGTGCCGGTGGACCTGGCGGGTTCACCGGCCGTCGGCGGCGGCAGGGGGCGCACGGCCGGGTCGCGGAGAGAGCACTGGGCGGTGGCCAGGCGGTCACCGGCTCACGTTCACCGGCTCAACTTCCGCTGGAGCGCCGCGAGGGCGCCGGCGTGGCGGCCGGGCACGGCGCGGCGCAGTTCGACCAGTGCGGGTCCCAACGCCCGGGCTCTGGCCGGGTCCTGGATCTGCTCCCACTGGTGATGGGCCCGGTCCACCGCGCCCTCGACGTCCGGCTCGTCCGGTCCCTGCCGCATCCCCAGCCGGGCCTGCGCGGCGGCGATCCACAGCTCGCAGCTCCTCGCCGGCTCGCCCGCGAGCCGCGCCAGGTCCGCCCGCACCTCCACCCAGTGCACGGCCTCGCCGGACCGTGGGCCGTACCGCCGCAGCGCATCGCTCTCCCACGCGGCGGCCATCGCCGCCGCCTCCCCGTGCCGCCCGGCCATCGCCGCCGCGAGAATCGCCGGATGCGGATCCGCGTCCGCCGCGGGCCGCGTCTGCCCGGGCGCGTGCGTGGGGCGCGGCGGGATGGAGACGGCACCCTTGGCCGACGGCGCGGGACCGGCGGGCCGGGACCCGCTGGGCGCCACGCGGGGCGCGGCGGAGGCGGTGAGGCCGACCGACGGCGCCGGTGCGGGCGCAACCGGGGCGGCGCCGTTGTCCGACGGCGCGGGGCGGGACTCGGCGGGAGCGGCGGCGCTGCCCGACGGCGCGGGGCGGGACTCGGCGGGAACGATGGCGCTGCCCGACGGCGCGGGGCGGGACTCGGCGGGGCCAGCACCGTTGTCCGAGGGCGGAGGCAACGGTGACGGGCGGGAGCCCGTGGGCAACGGCCCGTCACCCGCGCCACGCGGCGCGGCCTGCGGCTCGACCTCTGCGCCCGCCCCGCCAGGAGCGGCGGCTACGGTGGCGCGGCCCGTCGACGCAGGCGCGGGCTCGACGGAAGCAGTGGCTCCGCCCGGCGAAGCCGGCACGGGGCGGGCTGCGGCCACGAACGAGCGGCCGTCCGCGCCATGTTGTGCGGCCCGCAGCTCGTCGGCTCCGTCCCTCTCGCGGGGCGGGACGGTGTCCGTCGCCCCGGCCGGGGTTGCTTCGGCGCGGGCTGCGGCCGGTGGCGCCGGCACTCCGGTCGCTCCGTCGGATCGCGGCCGTACGACCTCCGCACCCACAGCGGACGCGGCATCGGCCGCCTCGGTGAGTCGGCGGCCCGGTGCGCCGCCGACCGTACGGTCGGCCTGCACGGCGGCGGACGTCTGCGGGCTGCGGGACACCGACGAGTCGTCACCGTCGGCCCCAGCCCCAGCCTCAGCCGCAGTTGTAGTTGCAGTTGCAGTTGCAGTCCGAGTCGCAGTCCCAGCCGCAGTCGCAGTCGCAGTCACCGCTAGGCCGTCCGCCAGCGAAGTCGCCCCCGCCTCAAGTCCACCGAGCGGCGTGCCCGCCGGCGTGTCGGCCTCGGCCGAGTTCTCCGCCACCACCGCTCCGGCCGGGCCACGAACGCCTCCCCGCGACGACGCCTCGCGGTCGACGCCCGCGGACGGCGGGCCGCCGTCGACCCTCGACGCCGCACCCGCGCCGACCGCGGCCCCGGCCGCGACCGGCTCACTCACCGCCGCCCTCGAGCCGGCAGAAACGCCCGGTGAAGGCGGCACGGACAGCCAGCCGCCGTCCAGGTCACCCCGCGGAGTGCCGGCCCCAGCCACCGCGCCGGCCACAGCACCGGTCGCCACCGGCTCATCCGCCGTCGTCCCAACCGTGACCGACGCGTCCGCCCCGGACCCGGCAGCGGCCGTCGGAACGCCCCTGCCAGTCAAGCCAGACGGCGGGCCGTCGAGGACGCCCGGCGGCACCGCCGCCACCGCAGCGGCCGCGGCCGCCACAACCGGCTCACCCGCCGCCTTCCGCAGCACGGCGGCAGGCCGGGCGAGCCCCGCGCCGGTCGACGCGGCGCCGTCACCGTCGGCGGCAGTCTCCGTCGCTCCGCCGGCACGGGGCCCGGTGCTCAGCACAACCGGCTCAGCCACTGCCCCCGGGACGGCGCTCTCCGGAGGCGCGGCGGTGTGCGCCGCGGCGCGCGGAGCCGGCGTCGTGCTCGCGGGTTCCGGGGAACCGAGCGGCACCGGCGGCCCGTCGGCGAGCGGGCGGGAGGGCGCGGCGGTGCCCAGGCGGTGGGTGGGCGGGGACTCCAGGAGGGAGACGGGGGCGGCCTGGGCCGAGGGGGCCGACGGAGAGGGCGGGGCGGCGAAGGGCGGCTGGGGGGCGGGCGGGGACAGGAGGACCGTCTGCGTCTGCGGGGTCGCCTGCGCGGCCGCCGTGGCCGCTTCCGCGTGGAGGACGGGCAGCGGGGGGCGCGCGCCGGTGCGCCAGAGGGTGGCGAAGTGGCGGAGGTAGTCGGGCGTGGTGAGGGCGCCGCGGCGGGGGAAGGGGGTGACCCGGGCGAACAGCGGGACGGCCGGGCCGAGGCCGAGCGCGCCCGGGTCGGCGGCGAGCCGCTGCCAGAGCTCGGGGTCGGCCGCGAGGTCGGCGACGACGGTGGTGGTGCCGGGCCGGCGCGGTGCGAGTTCCGTGGCGAGCCAGTGCCAGGGAAGTCCCGTGTAGCGCAGGGTCGTCGGCGTGCTGCGGGCGAGCGCGAGGTGCGGCAGCCGCTGGCGCCGGTCGGTCTGGAGCTGGCCCGCGAGGTACAGGGCCAGGGGGCCGGGGGCCGCCGCGGCGGCGCGGAGCCGGGTGAGGACGGCCTGCGGGTCGAGGGGGTCCGCCAGTTCGACGACCGTGGCCGTGTCCGTACCGGTGAGCGCGCCGGCCGGCACCGCCGCGAGCGCGGGCAGCACCGACGCCGCGTCCATGGCGCGTCCCCGTCCGGCCGGTGCCGCGGCCAGCAGTAGCGCCGTACCCATTGAGTTCACCTCGTCGCTCACCACAGCAGCACCGTAACCCGTGGCCGTGTGGCCGAATGTCCACTGGTCCCCCTGTGGGCCTTTGACATATGCCAGAAGCACCACCGTATCGAGTGTTGCCAAATGGCTTACGAGGTGAACCGGGCTGTGCCAAAGTCGTACCCGGGCTTCACTTTCCAGACTTGGCCGCGCCACGTCGCCTGCATCGGAGTACGACATGCCGTCCCCTCTCTTCGCGGACCGTCCCGCCCAACCGCCCGAGCCCGGCGCGGTGGACGCGCTCATCTCGCAGACGCGCCGTCTGCGCGGCGAGGTGGACGCGGTGCGCAGGGACGCCGTCACGGACGAGGACGACCCGCAGGGCCGCTGGCAGCGCGCCCTGTGCGATCTGGCCGTCCATCAACTCGACGACCTGCGCGCCCACATGGGCCAGCTGAAGGCGGGGCTGCCCGCGGACCTCGCGGACGCCCCGGCGGCGCCCCAGGACTCCCCCGCGGCCTACGCCGAGCCCGCTCCCCGGCTCACGGGTTCGCTGCTGTCCCGGGTCGGCAGCGCCGAGTGGGACCTGCTCACCGACGACGTGCACTGGTCGGAGGAGCTGTTCCAGATCTTCGGCCGGCCGCAGGAGAGCGGACCGATGTCGCTCGACGAGCTGCCGTCCATGGTGTTCGCCGAGGACCAGCCCGTGCTCCAGGCGATGGTGACGGACTGCCTGATCGACGGGAAGCCGATCGACGGCGAGTTCCGGATCGTCCGCACCGACGGGCGGGTCCGCACGGTGCACATGACGGGCGAGCCGGTGCTGGACGCCGACGGCTGCACGGCTTCCATGTGGGCCGTCTTAAGGGACGTCAGCGAGCTGCGCCGCAGCGAGCGGGCGGTCCGCGAGAGCCGGGACAGCCTCCAGCGCCACCAGCACATCGAGCACACCGAGCGCCGGGTCGCCGTCGAGCTCCAGGAGGCCGTGCTGCCGCCCTGGCGCGGCTCCCTCCGGTTCGCCCACGACGGCCCCGCCCCGCTCGACGTGGCCGGCCACTACCTGCCCGCCGCGAGCACGGGTCTGATCGGCGGCGACTGGTACGACGCGCTGGCACTGCCGGACGGGGACGCGCTGCTGACCGTCGGCGATCTGACCGGTCACGGCGTCGCGGCGACCTCCTCGATGGCGATGCTGCTCGGCGCGCTGCGCGGCATGGCGGTGGCCGGGATCCGGCCGGGCGCCCTGATGGGCCACCTCAACCAGCTCCTGGAGACGTCCGTCCAGCCCGCCCTCGGCAGCGTGCTGTGCTGTCGTTACGATCCGGCCACCCAGACCCTCGCCTGGTCCCAGGCCGGCCATCCCGCCCCGCTGCTGTTCCGCGGCGGAGCGGGACGGGCGCTGACCCGGCCGGAAGGAGTGCTCCTCGGAGCGACGGCCGGTGCGGCGTACGAGGAGGCCGAGACCCGGCTGGTGCCCGGCGACCTGCTGCTGCTGCACACCGACGGCCTGACCCGGACCGACGCCGGCATGGACGACAGCGGTACGGAGCGCCTGCTGGCCCTCGCCCCGCGCCTGGCCGCCGCGCGCGACGCGCAGGAGTGCGTCCGGACGGTGCTGGAGGAGTTCGGCGAGGGGCCGCGCGAGGACGACGCCTGCGTGATGGTGGTCCGGGTCGGAGGCCGGACGACGACCCCGTGACCGGCCAGGCGGACGACCGCGTCACCACCCCGACGGGCGAGCACTGCGGTCGGACGGGCGGCGACGGGGGTCAACGGAGGTCGGGGAGCGACGGGCCGCGGTCCTCGTGGCACGTCGCGCCGTCATCCTGACCACGCCTGGCTCCTCTCACCACGTCTCTCCCGCTCCTCACGCCTCTCACGCCTCCCCGGTCCTGGGGCGGTTCGCTGGCGCCTTCGGGAGGGCGGTCTCGATCTCCTCGCGCAGGTCCTCGATCTTGCTGTAGCCCGCGTACTGCCCGGTCAGCCGGTACATCTCGCGCAGCCGGTCCCAGGTCCGGTGGGATGAGGTGTCGCTCATGGAGACCAGGGCGAGGCGGGCGTAACGGTCCGCCTGTTCCGGGTCGTCGGCGATGAAGAGGGCCGAGGCGAGCGAGATGTGGTCGAAGAGCTTGGAACGGTCGTGCCCGTTGTGGCGCAGGTCGATCGCCAGCTTGGCGTGGCGCTGGGCGGGGACGGCCGCGGCCGGATCGTGTTCGGCGAGGGTGCGGTAGGCGAGCGCCTGCATGCCGTGCAGGTCGGCCTCGTCGAAGTTCTGCATCCAGCTGGGCTTCTCGTCGCCCCGGTCGGACACGAAGAGCTCCTCGGCCTCGCCGAGGGTCCGGCGCATGGCCTGGCCCCGGCCCATCGACGCCTGCGCCCATGCCTCGATGGTGTGGAACATGGCCTGGGTGCGGGGCAGCAGCCGCTCCCCCGCGCCGGACTTGGCCAGCTTCATCAGGTCGAGGGCCTCGTCGGGCCGGCCGAGGTGCACCATCTGGCGGGCGGCGCGGGAGAGCGCCTCGCCGGCGCGGGGGCGGTCGCCGCCCTCGCGGGCCGCGTGCGCGGCGATCACGAAGTACTTCTGGGCGGTGGGCTCCAGGCCGACGTCGTGGGACATCCAGCCGGCCAGGACGGCCAGGTTGGCGGCCACGCCCCACAACCGGCGCTGGAGGTGGTCCGGGTGGTGGTAGGCGAGCATGCCGCCCACCTCGTTGAGCTGGCCGACCACGGCCTTGCGCTGGAGGCCGCCGCCGCGGGAGGCGTCCCAGGCGCGGAAGACCTCGACGGAGCGTTCCAGGGCCTCGATCTCCTCCGACCCGATGGGGGCGGCCTCGTAGCGGTCGTACCCGGCGGGGTCGGCGTGGAGGGGATCGACGGCGCGGGGGGTGGCGCCGGGGCGTGCGGGGTCGGTGTGGAGCCAGTCGTGCATGGCGTTGGTGATTACGGAGCCGGCGGCAAGCGCGGCACCCGCGCCCACCAGGCCGCGTCGGTTGAGCATGAGGTCCATTCCCGTGAATTCGGTGAGGACCGCTGCCGTACGTTCGGGCGCCCAGGGCAGCCCGTCAGGGTTGTCGGTGTTCCTGACGTCCCGCCGTTTGCCGGCGCGCCCGTGTCGTACGAACCCGAGGTCCTCGATGGTCACGACACGGCCGAGTCGCTCGGTGAACAGCGCTGCCAGCACCCGGGGCACGGGATCGCGCGGGGTCTCCCCCATGTCGATCCAGCGCCGCACCCGCGAGGTGTCGGTCGCCAGCTGGGGGTGGCCCATGGCCGCCGCCTGCCGGTTCACGAGTCTCGCGAGTTCGCCCTTGGACCAGCCGGCGAGGCCGAAGAGGTCCGCCAGGCGGGTGTTGGTCTGTCCGGTCACGTCTAAGCCCCCAGGTTCTCGGCTGACTTGACACTAACCCCCTGTCATAGGGCTGGCGACTATTCGCCAGGGTTCGCCAGGGTGCGCCCGATGTTCCGCCACCCGCGGCCGGGTGTCAGGTAGGAACGCGCCACCCCGCCCCGTCGACCGGCCCTCATTTTCCCCAGGGTGCGGATCGGTCGGGCGGGCGGGGCGACGCACGCAACTCGTCGGCGCACGAAGGGATCTGTCTCCTCCATGTACACAGCATCGTCCTCCGTGTCCGCCCCGCCCCGGCCGCTGCACCGCACCATTCCGGCCGGTTCCGGACCGTACCTCGCCCCCGCTCCGACGCAGGGAGCGGCGCGGCCGAGGCGCTGGGCGGGGAGCACCGTCCAGCCGCCCAGCGGGAGGATCGACCTGTCCGGTCCGCAGGGGGCGCAGCTGCGCATGGCCATCGCGTCCGTCCACCGGATCTGCCCGGAGTTCAACCCGGTTCAGGTGCTCCGGCGCAGCGGTCGTTCCGTGCTGATCGTCGGGACGACCGGAAGGACGACGGCGGTCGCGAAGTGTTTACTGGACCACTCCCCCGCGTGGGTCGAGCGGTTCCGTCACGAAATAGCGTCCTACCGCGCGTTCGTCCGGCACCGTCCCCCGGTGCGCGCGCCGCGGCTGATCGCCGCGGACCCGGAGAACTGCACGCTGGTCATCGAGCGGATGCCGGGGCGGGCGGCGGCGTTGAGCCGTCATCCGGTCGAGGCACCGCCCCGCGCGGACGTGCGGGCCGCGCTCGGCGCGATCGCCCGGCTGAACGCCTGGCGGCCGCCGGCCGGGACGTTCGACGCGCCGCTCGACTACGGGGCGCGGATCGCCCGCTACCACGAGCTCGGGCTGTTCACCGACCGGGACCGGGACGACCTGCAGAAGCTGCTGCACGGCCTCGCGCAGGCGGGGGGCCGGCAGGGCATGGGGCAGTTCTGTCACGGTGACGCGCTGTTGTCCAACATGCTGCTCTCGCCGGCCGGTCCGGTGCTCGTCGACTGGGAGCACGCCGGCTGGTACCTGCCGGGCTACGACCTGGCGACGCTGTGGGCGGTGCTCGGTGACGCTCCGCTGGCGCGGCGCCAGATCAGTCAGCTGGCACAGCAGGCGGGGACGGCCTCCAGGGACGCGTTCCTGGTGAACCTGATGATCGTGCTGACCCGGGAGATCCGTACGTACGAGACGGCGGTGCAGCGGACGATCAAGGAGGCGCCGCCGGCCGGTTCGGTCCCGGTGCCCGCCGGGGCGGTCTCGCCCGGCGAGGAGCAGCGGCTGCTGCTGCGGCGGTTGCACGACGACTGCGCCATGGCACGGCGGGCCGTGCGCGCGGCGGTCGGGACGCGCTGAGCGGCTCCGACACGGGACGGGGGTGGGCGCCGCGCGCCCGGTGCCGACACACCGGGCGTGCGGCGCCCTTCGTTCCGCTCCGCGAGGAACACCCCCACAGGTCCACTCCACTGACGCGCCGCAGGCGGGGGCGCCGCCCGCGCGAAACCGCTCTCCGGCCGCTCTGACGTGGGAAATCGCCCGGCATCGAGGGTGATTGACGGATGGTCCGCGAGCCGCTACCCCTGTACGGGTTCGGTTCCGCACGCCCCCGCTTCCCCATCCGTGCCTGGAGGCTGCCTTGCTCCGTTCCACCTCCCTCAGACGGGCCGCGCCCGTCCTGCTGATCCTTCCTCTCCTCTCCGGCGCGCCGTCCGCCGGCGCCGAGGGCCCCGTCGCGGGCTCGCTCCAGGACCAGTTCGCGGCGGCGGCCGAGCGGCACGGCGTCCCGGCCGGTGTGCTGCTGGCCGTGTCGTACCTCCAGTCGCGGTGGGACGCCCACGGCGGCGCGCCGAGCGTGACGGGCGGCTACGGGCCGATGCACCTGACGGACGCGGTGACCGCGCTCGCCGAGGCGCCGCACCACTCGGAGGGCGAGGAGGACGCGCGCGGGGACGAGGCGCGGCCCCCGCGCGTGGGGGCCGGGGCACCGCTGCCGTCGGCGGGTGCGCTGCCGGCGCGGCTGCGGACGCTGGAGCGGGCGGCGGCGCTCACGGGCCGGCCGGCCGAGGAGCTGCGGACCGGTACGGCGGCGAACATCGAGGGCGGCGCGGCGCTGCTGGCCGCGGCACAGCGTGAGGCGGGGCTGCCGGCGAGCGCGGATCCGGCCGACTGGTACGGGGCGGTGGCGCGCTACTCGGGTGCGGAGGACAGCGGCACGGCGGCGGTGTACGCGGACGAGGTGTTCGAGGTGATCCGGGGCGGCGAGTCGCGCCGGACGGACAGCGGGCAGGTGGTGACGCTTCCGGCCGATCCGGACGTGGCACCCGCCAGGGGCCAGCTGGCCGCGCTCGGGCTGCGGGCGCCGGCGAGGGGGCCGGTGGAATGTCCGCCGGAGGTGGCGTGCGAGTGGATCCCGGCGCCCTACGAGGAGTTGGGGGGCGGTGACTACGGCAACCACGACAAGGCGGACCGGCCGGTGTCGCAGTCGGTCGACTACATCGTGATCCACGACACCGAGGCGAGCTGGGACACCACGCTGAAGCTGGTGCAAGATCCGGCGTACGTGTCGTGGCAGTACTCGCTGCGGTCCTCGGACGGGCACATCGCGCAGCACGTGCCGCTGAAGGACGTGGGCTGGCACGCGGGCAACTGGTTCGTGAACGCCAAGTCGGTGGGTCTGGAGCACGAGGGCTTCCTGACGTCGCCGGACTCCTGGTACACGGAGGCGATGTACCGGACGTCGGCGCGTCTGGTGCGCTATCTGGCGAAACGGTACGGCATTCCGCTGGACCGGCAGCACGTGCTCGGCCACGACAACGTGCCGGGGACGGTCGCCTCGACCATCAGGGGCATGCACACCGACCCGGGCCCGTACTGGGACTGGGCGCACTACTTCAAGCTGCTCGGCCGGCCGATCACGCCGAGCGCGGGTCCGGACGCGGGGGTGGTGACCATCCGGCCGGACTACGTCTCGCACCGGCCCCTGTACACGGGGTGCGCGAAGGCGGGGGAGGCGTGCGCGCCGCACGGGAGCGGTGCGGTGCGGCTGCACACCGCTCCGAGCGCCGACGCGCCGCTGGTGAAGGACATCGGTCTGCGGCCGGGCGGGCAGGATTCGACGACCGGGGTCAACGACACGGGCGCGCGCGCCTCGACGGGCCAGAGCTACGCGGTGGCGGAGCGGCGGGGCGACTGGACGGCGGTCTGGTACCTCGGGCAGAAGGCGTGGTTCCACAATCCGCAGGACGGGCCGACGGCGGTGAACGGGCGCGGCCTGGTGCTGACGCCGAGGGAGGGTCTGGCGTCGGTGCCGGTGTACGGGCGGGCGTATCCGGAGGCCGCGGCCTATCCGGCGGGGGTCCCGGTGCAGCCGGTGTCCCCGTTGCCGTACCGGCTGCTCGCCGGTCAGCGGTACGTGGTGGGTGACCGCACCCCGGGCGAGTACTACTACGCACCGGTTTTCGATTCCTCGGGTCACCGGGTCGTCCGGGGCCGGGAGGAGTACTACGAGATCCAGTTCGGCCATCGGGTGGCCTTTGTGAAGGCCGCTGACGTGCGGGTTTCGCAGAGCTGAGGAAGGGGCGGCCGAAACCCGCCCTCCCGTGGGGAAGTGCCGGCGGATCGCGGTCCGGCCGGCACCTCCTCGCGCTCGTATGACTATTGCGGTGTTCGCGTGGGTGCGCGGGCCGAGGGGTAATGCTCGGCCGGACGACCGCACGCGCTCACCGAGAGGCCCCCCTGGCATGGCTCAGCCCTTCGTTCTGCCGGATTTCTACGTCCCGTATCCGGCGCGGCTCAATCCCCATGTCGAGGCGGCCCGCACGCACACGCGGGACTGGGCGCGGGAGATGGGCATGCTGGAGGGCTCCGGCGTCTGGGAGGAGGAGGACCTCCAGGCCCACGACTACGCCCTGTTGTGCTCCTACACCCACCCGGACTGCGACGAGGAGGCCCTGTCCCTCGTCACCGACTGGTACACGTGGGTGTTCTTCTTCGACGACCACTTCCTCGAGGTCTTCAAGCGCACCCAGGACCGGGCCGGCGGCAAGGCGTACCTCGACCGGCTGCCGTCGTTCATGCCCGCCGATCCGGCGGAGGGCATGCCGGAGCCGGCCAACCCGGTGGAGGCTGGTCTGGCGGACCTGTGGCGGCGGACGGTGCCGTCGATGTCGGCGGCCTGGCGCGTGCGCTTCGCGGAGGCGACGGAACACCTGCTGTACGAGTCGCTGTGGGAGCTCGACAACATCAACGAGGGGCGGATCGCCAACCCGGTCGAGTACATCGAGATGCGCCGCAAGGTGGGCGGCGCGCCCTGGTCGGCGGGGCTCGTCGAGTACGCGGCGGGCGCCGAGGTGCCCGAGCGGGTCGCGTACACCCGGCCGCTGCGGGTGCTGCGGGACGCGTTCTCCGACGCGGTCCACCTGCGCAACGACCTCTTCTCGTACCAGCGCGAGGTCGAGGACGAGGGCGAGAACAGCAATGGTGTCCTCGTCCTGGAGAAGTTCCTCGGCTGTACGACGCAGGAAGCGGCCGACGCCGTCAACGACCTGCTGACCTCCCGGCTCCAGCAGTTCGAGAACACCGCGCTGACCGAGGTGCCCGCGCTGTGCGCGGAACACGGGCTCGGGCCGGAGGAGGTGGCGGCCGTCGCCGCCTACACCAAGGGCCTTCAGGACTGGCAGTCCGGCGGTCACGAGTGGCACATGCGCTCCAGCCGGTACATGAACGACGGTATGGTGAGCGGCTCTTCGCGGGCGGACGGGGTGATCGGCACCTCCGCCCTCGACATCCGGAACCTGTTCGGCCGGCCCGCGGCGAGCCGGCTGCGCACGCTCACGCACGTCCCGCACCAGAGGGTGGGGCCGTCGCTGCTGCCGGAGTTCGACCTGCCGTACCCGCTGGCGCTCAGCCCGCACCACGAGGAGGCCAGACGCCGGTCCCTCGACTGGGCGGCGGAGACGGGGCTGCTCGACGACATCTGGGACCGGCCGATGGCCGAGGGCTTCGACCTGGCGCTGTGTTCGGCGGGGCTCGACCCGGACGCCACGGTGGAGGAGCTGGTGCTCAGCGCCGAGTGGCTGACCTGGGGCACCTACGGGGACGACCACTACCCCCTCGTCTTCGGCCGGCCGCGCAACCTGCCGGCCGCCAGGGAGCAGACCGAACGGCTGAAGTCCTGCATGCCGCTGGAGGATCCGGGCGCGGGAGCCGCACTCGCGGTGAACCCGATGGAGCGCTCCCTCGCCGACCTGTGGGCCCGCACGGCCGGCCCGATGGCCCCGGAGGCACGCGCGCAGCTGCGGGCCGCCGTCGACGCGATGCTGGACAGCTGGCTGTGGGAGCTGTACAACCAGGCACAGCACCGCGTCCCGGACCCGGTCGACTACATCGAGATGCGCCGGACCACCTTCGGCTCGGAGCTGACCATGCTGATGTGCCGGCTGCGGCACGCGGAGGCGCTGCCGCCCGAGCTCTACCGCACGGGCACCGTGCGGGCCCTGGAGGGCTCGGTGATGGACTACGCGACCCTGCTCAATGACCTCTTCTCGTACCAGAAGGAGGTCGAGGTCGAGGGCGAGGTGCACAACGGCGTGCTGGTGCTGCAGACGTTCTTCGACTGCGACTATCCGACGGCGGTGGCGATGGTCGACGACCTGATGCGGGGCCGGCTGCGCCAGTACGAGCACCTGAAGAAGCACGAAGTGCCGCTGCTGATCGCCGACTTCGGTCTCGACGAGGCGGGCCGGGCCGCCTTCGCCACGTATCTGCGGGAGTTGGAGGACTGGCTCGCGGGCATCCTCAACTGGCACCGGAGCGTGCGGCGTTACGGGGCCGAGGACGTCCACAGGGGCGCGGGGACGTCCCTGGCGCGGCGGGGGCCGACGGGCCTCGGGACGTCGGCGGCGCGGCTCGCGTCCGCGTACGGTTCGCCGGCGCCGTGACCTCGGCTCCGTGACACGCGAAGGCCGCCCCGTCCTGGACGGGGCGGCCTCGGTGCCGTGGGCCGGGGGGCCGCCGGGCTGTGGTCAGGGGCGCAGTCCGCGGAGCTGGTCGAGCTCGCGGCGGTCCCGCTTGGTGGGACGGCCCGCGCCGCGGTCGCGCACGCCCGCCACGGCGATCTCCTCGCGCGACGGCGGGGGCGGGCTGTTGTCCACGTACGCCTCGGCGGCGACGGACGGGCCGACCCGCTTGGTGAGCAGCTGGCGCACCTCGACGATCCGCTGCCGGCCGCCGTGGAAGACCCGGACCTCGTCGCCCGGCTTCACGGGCTGGGCGGGCTTGGCCCGCTCCCCGTTGACCTTGACGTGCCCGGCCCGGCAGGCCGCGGCGGCCTGGGAACGGGTCTTGGTGAGCCGGACGGCCCAGATCCAGCTGTCGACGCGTGCGCTCATCGGCCCCCGCCTCCCGGTCAGCCCTGCTGGAACAGTTCGGCGGGCAGCGGCTTGAGCAGCGCGTACAGGTCGTCGGTGATGGGGCGGTCCCAACTGGCGATGGTGACCAGGACGTTGTCGCTGCGGTCGAACTGCACGCAGGAGATCCGGCTCTCGGAGAGCTTGAGGCGGCGCACGATGAGCAGGTTGTCGCCCTGCATCACGGGCACGTCCTCCTTGTCGACGACCTCGACCGGCTCGTCGTTCTCCAGGGCGGCGAGCAGCTGCGCCACCTCGAAGGGGACCTGGCCCTCGGCGAGCTCGCGGGCCGGGGAGCCCTCCGGCAGGTTGCCGATGATCATCGCGGGTCCGCGGCCGCCGAACAGGTCGTAGCGGAGGAACACGCCCTGACAGCTGCCGTCGGGGGCCGGGAGCAGGCCGGCGCCGAGATTGCCGGGCCAGTCCCCGGGGTCCATGGCCAGGACGTCGAAGTCCGGGCCCGCGGGTGTGGCGGCGCTGCGGCGGCGGAGGAAGGACATACGGCCATGGTACGTGCCCCGGTGCGGGATGCGGCGCGCCGGGACCCCCCGGCTCGCCGCCTCACGCCGGCCACTGCGGTACGGGGCGGGGCCTGGCGGTGACGGGGAGCGCCTGGCCGGTCGCGGAGGGCGCACCGTACCGGCGGCTGCGGGCGCTGGAGCGGGTGTCGGCGCAGGTGACGACGACGGCGGAGGGTTCGGCGCGCGCGGTGGTGCCCTCCGGGCGCGCGGACGGTCACGGAGCGCCCGTGGAGGTCGGCGCGGGAGAGCCGGTCGGTGGGGCGGGCGAGGCGGCCGGGGGCTTCCCCTCCTGCCGAAGTCCGTGGGGGTGGGTCCGTTCCTCCGGGGTGACGGGGAGGTGGCTGACGGTGGTGGTGTGCTCCGAGAGCTGGGAGGCGTGCTCCAGTTCGACGAGGAGGGCGGCGCGTTCGTCGCGGTCGGGGGGTTCGCGCAGGGCGCGGGCGAGATAGCGGCGGGCGGTGTCGGGTGCGCCCGTCCGCAGGGCCTCCCGCGCGGCGGCGCGCAGATGCCGTACGACCCAGGGGTCGGCGTCCGGATGGGTCTCCACCAGGTGCCGGGCGGCGGCGGTGGAGCCGAGGCCGGTTTCGATGACGCACCAGGCGGCCTGGCCGTGCAGGGCGACGCGGGTGGCGGTGGGGATGGCGTCGTAGACCGCGTCGGCGACGAGCGGGTGGACGAAGGCGAGGGTGCCGGTCCCGTCCCGGCCGGCCCCGTCCTCCTCGCTGCCGTCCCCGTACTCCTCGCTGCCGTCCCCGTCGTGCTCGCTGCCGTCCCCGTCGTCCGCCGCCTCGGCGAGGACGCCGGCGCGGCGCAGCAGTGCCGCGCCCTGGGCGACTTCCTCGTCGGCGAGTCCTGCGACGGCGCCGGCGAGCCGGGGTGAGGTCCCGCTGCCGAGGACGGCGCAGGCCCAGGCGAGGCGGACGGTGGCGGCGCCGAGCCGTTCGATCT
The DNA here is from genome assembly GCF_039535235.1 of Streptomyces roseoviridis. Lineage (NCBI taxonomy): Bacteria > Bacillati > Actinomycetota > Actinomycetes > Kitasatosporales > Streptomycetaceae > Streptomyces > Streptomyces roseoviridis. The sequence goes on along the minus strand of NZ_BAAAWU010000001.1, from coordinate 7,155,183 downwards.
TCGTGAGCAGACCGCTGCCCTTGACGGCGGTGGCGAGGTCGGCGGTGGGGTCGAGGCCCCGGTCGCGGATCCGGGCGGCGAGCTGGACGGCATCGAAGGGGTTGCCGGAGGTGACGGCCCAGTACTCGCGGCAGAAGGCGTCGTCGGCGTGGACGCCGATCCGGTCGCGGACGAGCCGGGCGAGGGCGGCGGGGCTGAGCGGCTCCAGGGAGAGGGGCCTGCGGCCGAGTCGCCCGTCCGTGAACTCCGCGCCTTCGGCCGGGAGTTCGTCGGGCCGGTAGGCGACGACCAGCAGGACGGGGAGCTCTTCGGCGCGGGGTGCGAGGGCGGAGAGCCAGTCGAGCGACTCGGGGTCGGCCCTGTGGGCGTCGTCGAGGACGACCACGACGGGGGCGTGGTGCCGGGCGAGGTGGGCGAGGACCCGGTCGAGCCCGTCGCGCACGGCCTCCTGGTCGGGCGGTCCGCCCTCGGCGGGAGCGCCGAGGCCGAGTGCGGGGCCGACGACGTCGTACCGGTCGCCGAGGTGCTTGCGCAGCTCGGTGCGGGCGGCGGCGGAGAGGTGTGGCCGGAGGAGCTGCCGGGCGACGTGGAAGGCGACCCGCTGCTCCTCGTCGCCGCGCGCGGACAGCACCGTGCACCCCCTGGCGGCGGCGCGTCGGCGGATCTCGGCGAGGAGAGTGGTCTTGCCGAGCCCGGCGGGCGCGGCGACGGCGAGCACTCCTCCGCGACGGGCGTCCGTCACGAGGCGTGGGGGGCCGCCGCGCACCACGCGCAGGACCGGCGCCCCGGGCGTGCGCGGAGGCCGGAGGGCACGCACGCCGCCGGCGGCGGACGCATCGACCCGGTCCCGGCCGTGCACCGTCGCGGTCGCGGTCGCGGTCGCGGTCGCGGTCGCGGTCGCCGCAGCATCGCCCTCTCCGCCGCCCACGACGGACGCCGGCTCCGGGTCGAGGCCGGGCACGCTCCCCTGGCGGAGGGGACCGGCGGCGCTCTCGTCGGCCCCCGGCGCGAGACTCCGGCCGGCCGCGACCAGCCGGGCCGTGTACGCGTCCCCCGCGGTGTCTCCGTGTCCGCTCCGGCCCGTGTCCCGCGCGCCGTCCACGGGCGTGCCCGCCGGTGCCGGCCCGCCGCCGTCCGCCGGGCCCACGTCGGCGGCCCGTCCCGCGAGGAGGTTCAACGCCTCCTCGGCAGCCGCGAGTTCGGCCTCGCGCTCGAAGAGACGGAAGCCCTGGCCGGCCGGTCCGCCGGTGTGTGCTGCCATGGTCCACCCCACCCCCACACTGAGGGCGCACGCCCGGCGCACACGGGGGTGCGTCCGGGGCGGTCACCCCGTGAAGTCCCAGCGTACGCCGGGACACACCCCCATCACGAGGGATTGTGGGGGTTGTGTGAAGGGTCTCAGGACCGTCGGGCAAGCGCTTCCAGGACGCCCAAGGCATCGTCCGCTCGGGCGTGTTCGACGAAGAGGTGGTCGTGGTGGTGGCCCGCGACCACGTTGCAGCTCAGACCGGCATCGGCAAGGGCTCCCGCGACGGCGGCGGTCAGTCCTACGGCATCCAGTGCCGAGTGGACGCGCAGGGTGATCCAGCCGGCCACGTAGTCGTAGGCCAGCGAGGCCGCGTCCGCGTCCTCCTGGCGTACGACCATCGTCAGTCCCTCGCGTTCGGCGACGGTGACGACCGGGTCGAGGCCCGCCGGGGCGGGGCCGGCCACCGTGGTGAAGACGTAGCGGCCGGGGTGGAGTTCAGGCCGCATCCCGGCCAGGAGCCGGCCCAGATCGCGCTCAGGGTGCATGGTCGTCACCCTAGGGCCGTCCGGCCGATCGTGCCGGGCTCGCGGCGCCTGTGGCGCGGCCCCGTCCAGGTCGGACGACGTCAGGCCTGGCCTGACCCGGCCGGGTCAGGTCAGGTCAGGTCAGGTCAGGTCAGGTCGAACTCGCCCTCGCGGGCGTTCGCCACGAACGCCCGCCACTCCGCCGGGCCGAAGACGACGGACGGTGCTCCGGGCCTGCGCCCGTTGCGCATCGCGACGAAGCCCTCGACGAAGGCGATCTGCACGTCCCCCACCCCCTGGCTGCCGGGGCGCCAGTCGGCGCCCGTCAGGTCGAGGTCCGGCAGGTCGTGCCCCGGCCCGGCCTGCTGGGGCATGGTGCTGTCCGCCACGTCCGTTCTCCCCTCACGTCGCACGCGTCACGCTGCGCTGTCCGTCCGGGCCTCAGCGTAGCGACCGGTCCGCGGCACGGACAGACCTCAGCCGGTGGGCGGCCGGTCTCCGACCAGCCACATCGAGAAGAACTGCGCGCCCCCTCCGTACGCGTGCCCCAGCGCCGTGCGCGCCCCCTCGACCTGGTGCTCACCGGCCCGGCCGCGGACCTGGAGTGCCGCCTCCGCGAAGCGGATCATGCCGGAGGCCCCGATGGGGTTGCTGGACAGCACCCCGCCGGAGGGGTTCACGGGCAGGTCGCCGCCGAGCTCGGTGACCCCTGCCTCGGTGAGCTTCCAGCCCTCGCCCTCGTCCGCGAAGCCGAGGTTCTCCAGCCACATCGGCTCGTACCAGGAGAAGGGCACGTACATCTCGACCGCGTCGATCTGACGGCGCGGGTCGGTGATCCCGGCCTGCCGGTAGACGTCGGCGGCGCAGTCGCGGCCCGCCCTCGGGGAGACGAAGTCCTTCCCGGCGAAGAGGGTGGGTTCGCTGCGCATCGCGCCGCCGAGCATCCAGGCGGGCGGTCGGGGCGAACGGGCCGCGCCCGCCCGGTCGGTGAGGACCATGGCGCAGGCGCCGTCGGAGGACGGGCAGGTCTCGGAGTAGCGGATGGGGTCCCAGAGCATCGGGGAGGCCTGCACCTTCTCCAGGGTGATGTCGTGCTCGTGGAGATGGGCGTAGGGGTTCTTCAGCGCGTTGCGCCGGTCCTTGTACGCGACGAGGGAGCCGATCGTGTCGGGGGCTCCGGTGCGCCGCATGTAGGCCCGTACGTGCGGGGCGAAGAAGCCACCGGCGCCCGCGAGCAGGGGCTGCTGGAACGGCACGGGCAGCGACAGGCCCCACATGGCGTTGGACTCGGACTGCTTCTCGAAGGCGACGGTCAGGACGGTGCCGTGGATCCGGGCGGCCACCAGGTCGGCGGCCACCAGCGCCGTGGACCCGCCGACCGAGCCGGCGGTGTGGACGCGGAGCATCGGCTTGCCGACGGCGCCGAGGGCGTCGGCGAGGTAGAGCTCCGGCATCATCACGCCCTCGAAGAAGTCGGGGGCCTTGCCGATGACGACGGCGTCGACATCGGACCAGGTCAGCTCGGCGTCCGCCAGGGCGCGCCGGGCGGCCTCGCGGACGAGACCGGCGAGGGAGACGTCCCGGCGGGCGGCGACGTGCTTGGTCTGGCCGATGCCGACGACGGCCACGGGCTCCTTGTGCGTTGCTCGGCTCATCGCGGGTCCCCTTCCAGGACGGCGACCAGGTTCTGCTGGAGGCAGGGCCCGGAGGTGGCGTGGGCGAGGGCGCGGTCGGAGGCGCCGCGGTGGATGCGGGCGGCGGCCTCGCCGAGGCGGATCAGCCCCGCGGCCATCACGGGGTTGGCGGCGAGCGCTCCGCCGGAGGGGTTGACGCGGACGTCGTCGCCGAGGCGGAGCGCCCTGCGCAGGACGACCTCCTGGGCGGTGAAGGGCGCGTGCAGTTCGGCGGTGTCGACGGGCCGGCCGGCGGACGCGTCGAAGGCCCCGGACCGTTCGGCGGCCAAGCGGGTGGAGGGCGAGTCGGTGAGGTCGCGCACGCCGAGGGAGTGGGCCTCCACGCGATGGTCCATGCCGGTGATCCAGGCGGGCCTGGCGCACAGTGCGCGGGCCCGCTCGCCCGCGGCGAGGATCACGGCGGCCGCGCCGTCGCCGACGGGCGGACAGTCGCCGGTGCGCAGCGGGGCCACCACGTAGTCGCCCTGGGGGCGGGCGCCGCGCAGCTGGGCGTGCGGATGGGCGGCGGCGTCCCGGCGGCTGCGGGCGGCGATCGCCGCGAGCGCGGGCTCGTCGGTGTGCCCCGCGTCGATCAGGGCCCGTGCCTGGAGCGCCGCGAGGGCGACGGAATCGGGCCACAGGGGTGCCAGGTAGTAGGGGTCGAGCTGGCGGGTGAGGACGTCGCGTACGGAGCCGGGCGAGGACTTCCCGTAGGCGTACACGAGCGCCGTGTCGGCCTGGCCGGTCAGGAGCTTCACCCATGCCTCGTACAGCGCCCAGGCGCCGTCCGTCTCCACGTGGGACTCGGAGATGGGCGGCCAGGCGCCGACGCCGTCGAGGGCCATGGTGAAGGAGAAGGGCCGTCCGGCGAGGTAGTCGGAGGACCCCGAGCAGGTGAAGCCGATGTCGGAGGCGGTCAGCCCGGTCTCGCTCAGCACCGCGTGGAGGACCGGCATCAGCATCTCGACCTCGGAGAGCTCGTCGGTGCGCCGGGTGTGGTCGGTCTGCGCGAAGGCGACGACGGCGACGTCCCGGCGTGCGGAGGCGGTCACAGGAGCTCCTTGTACGTGTCGTAGTCGGCGTCCGGCTCTCCGCTGGGGCGGTAGTGGTCGGGGTAGCGTCCGTCCTCGCTCCATACGGGTTCCACCCGCAGGCCCATACGTACCTGGTCGTAGGGGATGCCGGCGATCCGGCCGTGGAGGGCGAGCGCGGCACCGTCGAGGGCGATGTGGGCGTAGACGTACGGGACCTCGATGTCGAGGTTCTTGGCCTTGATGTTGACGATGCAGAAGGTGGTGACGGTGCCGCGGGGCCCGACCTCGACCTGCTCGGTGGTGGCGACGCCGCAGGTCGGGCAGGCGCCGCGGGGCGGGACGTAGACCTTGGCGCAGGAGGGGCAGCGTTCGCCGACGGTGCGACGTTCGGCGAGGGCGTGGAGGTAGGCGGTCTGGGCGCGGCCGGGGCTGTAGGTGTAGTCGAGGCGGGCGGGGGCGACGATGCCGGTGACGGGGGCGTCGAACCGGCCGTCGTGGGGGCGGGGCCGAGTCCGCGGCGCGGTGCTCTCGTACGGTTCGAAGCAGGCGATGTCGGTGATGGCGCCGTGCCGTTCGGCGGCCCAGCGGACGCGGACCCGCAGGCCGGTGCGCACGGCGTCGGGGCCGGGTGCGTCGAGGGCGTGCAGCAGGGCGGTGTCGGCGCCGTCGAGGCGGACGAGGACCCAGGCGAAGGGGGTCGCCAGCGGCTGGCCGGGGCGGGGTTCCGGATTCCAGGCCCAGGTGGTGACGGTGCCGGTCGCGTCGACCTCGACGAGGTCGCGGAGCTCGGCGGCGGTCTCGGGGTCGTACTCGACGGGCGGGACGAGCACCCGCCCGGCCTCGGTGCGGACCCCGAGGAGGGTGCGTTCGCGCAGGCCGGTGAGGAAGGCGGACTGGACGGGGCCGAGGGAGCGGGTGAAGGGGAACTCGACGACGAGGGGGGCGCGGAGGGTTTTGGGGACGGCGGTCATGGGAGCTCCAGGGGCGGAGAGGGGCGGGCGGCCGGGGCGGGGCGGCGGGCCGGGGTGGCAGGCCGGACCGGGGTGGCAGGCCGGACCCGGGCGAAGGACCATCGCCGGGGCCCGGCCTACGGGGGGCGGTCGGTGGGCCCGCGCGGGAAGGCCGGGCGGGAAAGCGGGGCGGCCGGTCGGTGGGCCCGCGCGGGAAGGCCGCGCGGGAAGGCAGGGCGGCCGGTCGGTGGGCCCGCGCGGGAGGGCGGGGCGGCCGGTCCCGAGATCCCGGGGCGGCCGGGACGCCGGGGTCACTCCCGGCGGTACACCGGCGGGCGCTTCTCCGCGAAGGCCCTCGCGCCCTCTTTCGCGTCCGCCGTGGCGAAGACCGGCCAGCCGCGCTTCAGTTCCGCGGCCAGACCCTCCTCCTCGGTCATCCCGGCCGTCTCGTAGACGGACGCCTTGACCGCCTCCACGGCGAGCGGACCGCAGGCGTTGACCCGCTCGGCGATCTCCAGGGCGGCCTCCAGGGCGGTCCCGGCCGGGACGACGCGGCCCACGAGGCCGATGCGGGCGGCCTCGTCGGCGGTGTAGGGGCGGCCGGTCAGGAGCATTTCGAGGGCGTGCGTCCGGGCGATCTGGCGGGGCAGGCGGACCGTGGAGCCGCCGATCGGGAAGAGGCCGCGGCGGACCTCGAAGAGACCGAAGGTGGCGGTGTCGCCCGCGACGCGGATGTCGGTGCCCTGGAGGATCTCGGTGCCGCCGGCCACGCACGGTCCCTCGACGGCGGCGATGACGGGTTTGCGGGGCCGGTGGTGGCGCAGCATCGCCTTCCAGTGCAGGTCGGGGTCGGCGGTCATGCGGTCCCGGTACCGCTCGCCCTCCATGCCCTTGCCGGCCAGCGCCTTGAGGTCCATGCCCGCGCAGAAGGATCCGCCGGCGCCGGTGAGGACGACCGAGCGGACGGTGTCGTCGGCGTCGGCGGCGAGCCAGCCGTCGTAGAGGCCGACGAGCATCGGCAGCGAGAGCGCGTTCCTGGCCTCGGGCCGGTTCAGGGTGAGGACGAGTGTGGCACCCTCGCGCCGCACGTCGAGGTGCTCGGTGCTGCCGCCCATGGGCGTCTCCCTCTCCGGTGCCGTCTCCATGTCCGGAACAGGTTGCAGGAGCGGGGAGTTCACTTCAATAGTTTTCTGACGCTCAGTCAGATTATTTTGTGCCTCCCCTTCCCACCTCCGCCCGTCGGCGCTCTAATGACCGCGCCGGTGACCGACGTGCCGGCCCGGGGCAGGATCAGGAGGAACGGTGGAGTACAACCTTGCCGACCTGTTCGAATCGGTCGTCGACGTGGTCCCCGACCGCGAGGCGCTGGTCTACGTCGACCACCCCGGCAGCGGTGCCGAGCGCCGCCTGACCTACGCCGGGATGGACGCCGCGGCCAACCGGCTCGCCCACCACCTCCTGGACGCGGGACTGCGGCCGGGCGAGCACCTCGGCCTGCACCTGTACAACGGCGTCGAGTACCTCCAGACCGTGCTGGCCTGCCTGAAGGCCCGGCTCGTACCGGTGAACGTCAACTACCGGTACGTGGAGGAGGAGCTCGTGTACCTCTACCGGGACGCCGACCTCGCGGCGCTCGTCTTCGACGCCGAGTTCACGGACCGGGTCGCCGGCGCGCTGCCGCGGACGGAGAAGCTGCGGCACCTCGTGCGGGTGGGGACCCCGCCCGGGTCTGCGGCCGGTCCCGTCCCCGGCGGTCCGGCCGGAACCGCGCCGGGAGCCCTGCGCGGGGTCGTGCCCGCGCTCGACTGCGTGGAGTTCGCGGCGGCGGAGGCGGCCGGGTCGCCCGAGCGCGGCTTCGGACCCCGGTCGCCCGACGACCTCTTCATCATCTACACCGGCGGCACCACGGGCATGCCCAAGGGCGTCATGTGGCGCCAGGAGGACCTCTTCTTCGCCGGACTGTTCGGCGGCGACCCGAGCGGGGAGCCGGTGAAGCGCCCCGAGGAGCTGGCCGAACGGGTCGCGGCGGGCGGCGCGGGCATCACCTTCTTCCCCACTCCCCCGCTGATGCACGGCACGTCCACCCTCACCTCGTTCATCGCCTTCAACTACGGGCAGCGGGTGGTGATCCACCGCAAGTACGTGCCCGAGGAGGTGCTGCGCACCATCGAGAAGGAGAAGGTGTCGAGTGTCTCGCTGGTCGGCGACGCGATGCTGCGGCCACTGGTCGACGCCCTCCACGGACCGCTCAAGGGCACGGATCTGTCCTCGCTGTTCAGCCTGTCCTCCTCCGGGGCGATGATGTCGGACACGGTGCGCGACCAGTTCCGGGCGCTCGCGCCGCACGTACTGCTGCTCGACAACTTCGGCTCGTCGGAGTCCGGTTCCAACGGCCGGGCGACGGCCGACTCGGGCCCCGCGAAGGGCTTCCGGCTGCACGTCAACGAACGCACCCGGGTGGTCGACCCGGTCACCCGGGAACCGGTCGCGGCCGGCGAGACCGGCCGGCTCGCCCAGCGCGGCCACGTACCCCTCGGCTACTACAACGACCCGGCGAAGACGGCCGAGACCTTCTTCCGCAAGGGCGACGAGCGCTGGGTGCTCCTCGGCGACATGGCCACGGTCGACGAGGAGGGCGTCGTCACGGTCCTCGGCCGCGGCTCGCAGTGCATCAACACGGGCGGCGAGAAGGTCTACCCCGAGGAGGTCGAGCAGGCCCTGAAGTCCCATCCGGACGTGTACGACGCCCTGGTGACCGGAGTGCCGGACCCGAAGTGGGGAAGTCGCGTGACCGCGGTGGTGCAACTGCGCGCCGGGGCACCGACCTTGGATCTGGCGGCGGTCCAGTCGCACTGCCGCACCCGGCTCGCCGGCTACAAGGTGCCGCGCCGGCTCGTCCTCACCGACCGGATCCAGCGCTCCCCCAGCGGCAAGGCGGACTACCGCTGGGCGAGGAGCGTGGCCGCGCGGGCCGACACCGCCTGACCGTCCGGATCAGACGCCGAACTTCCGCAGCGCCGCCAGGAACTTCTCCGGCCGGTTCTGGTGAACGAGATGTCCGCCCTTGATCGTGACCAGCGCGGTGTCCTGGATCCGCTCCGCCATCCAGGCCTGCTGCTCCTGCGGCAGGTGGCTGCTCCTGCCGCCGGAGACGATCAGGGTGGGCGCGGTGATCCGGGAGAGGTCCGCGCGCCAGGCCGGGTCGGGATCGTTCAGCTCCGCGTCCGTGGCGCCCACCACCGCCCAGTCGAGCCCGACCGGGCCGCTCGGCGGCTCGGCGGGCACACGCGGCGGGTCGAGCGGGAAGAAGACCGGAGCCTCCTCGAGCACCAGCCGGCCGATCAGCTCCGGCTCGCGCTGGGCGAGGAGATACGCCGCCGCGCCGCCCATGGAGTGCCCGATCACGGTCGCACCGGCCAGCCCCAGGGCCTTGATGAAGCCGCCCAGTTCGTCGCGGAACACCCCGAAGCCGTACGTGCCCGGCCAGTCGCTGAGCCCGTGCCCGCGCAGGTCGAGCGCGTACACCCGGCGGTCGGCGGCCAGCTCCCTCGCGAGGTCGGCCCAGCCGGCGCTGTTCTCGCCGCGGCCGTGCACCAGCACCACGGGCGGGGCGTGCTCCGGGCCGTCGACCCGGTAGGCGAGGCGCACGCCGTCGACGGTGACGGTGCGGACCCGCGGGTCCAGGAAGGCGGCGACCGTGCGCCTGAACGCCCCCGGGTCGTCGACCCACGGGAAGTGCCCGGCGGCCGGCTGGACGACGAGTTCGGCGTGCGGGAAGCAGGCGGCGATCTCGGCGGCCCTGGCGGGCGTGGGCCCCCCGTCGTACCCGCCCGCGAGGACGAGGACCGGGGCGGTCAGCTCCCGCAGGGCGCGCCGGGTGGCCGCGGGGTCGAAGGCGCCCTCGCCGTAGAAGGCCTGGGCGGCGGTCCAGTTGGTCTGTTCGTCGAGACCGGCGGCGTGCGCCTGCGCGGCCTCGTCCCAGCGGCCGTACGAGAAGGGCATCGCGAGGGCCGCGAGCCGCGGCATGGGCGTGTCGGGACCCGCCGCCTCCAGGGCGGCCCACGCCTCGGGGTACCAGGGCCGGTCGGCGAAGACCGCGGCGGCCTCGTCCCACTCCTCGTCGCTGGTGCCCAGCCCGACCGCCCGGCCGCGCGTCGTGACCAGGACGAGGGAGCGCACCCGCTCGGGGTGGGCCGCGGCGTAGAGGAGGGCGAGGTTGCCGCCCGCGGAGTGGCCGAGGAGGTCGATCCGGTCGAGACCGAGGTGGGTGCGCAGGGCCTCGACGTCGGCGATCTGGCGGTCGCAGCGGTAGGTCGCGGGGTCGGCGGGGACGTCGCTGCCGCCGGTGCCGCGCGGGTCGAGCACGATCAGGGTGCGGTGGGCGTTCAGTCCCCCGAGGTCACCGAGGTAGGAGGCGTCGCGCATGGGGCCGCCGGGCAGGACGAGTAGGGGTTCTCCCGTCCCGAGGGTGCGGTAGGAGAGGCGGGTTCCGTCGTACGTCCTGAACTGAGGCATGCCGTCGATCATGGACGTCGGCGGAACGGCGCGGCAACGCAGTTCGCGCGGAGCGCGATACGGTGGGACGTCCGCCACCCCTCCTCCCGCCGACGAAGGAACCCGTTTCACCGTGTCCGAGACCCGTCAGACCGAGACCCGTCAGGCCGAGAACCTCCCGGTCGAGATCCTCCCGGTCGAGCTGCGGGGTGACTGCGCGAACTGCTTCGGACTGTGCTGCGTGGCCCTGCCCTTCGCCAAGTCCCACGACTTCGCGGTGGACAAGTCCTCCGGCCAGGCGTGCCGGAACCTCCAGGACGACTTCCGCTGCGGCATCCACACCCGGCTGCGCGACAGCGGCTTTCCCGGCTGCACCGTGTACGACTGCTTCGGCGCCGGCCAGCAGGTCTCCCAGGTCACCTTCGGCGGCGTGTCCTGGCGGGAGGCTCCGGGCAGCGCACGGCAGATGTACGAGGTGTTCCCGGTGATGCGCCAGCTGTACGAGCTGCTGCGCTACCTCGCCGAGGCGCGTGCCCACGCCGCCACCCGCCCGCTGCACCGCGACCTCGACGGGGCCCTGGCCCGGGTGACGGAGCTGACCGGCGGCAGCCCGGCCGACCTGGAGAAGCTGGACGTCGGCCCGGTGCGGGCCGAGGTGAACACGCTGCTCCTCGAAAGCAGCTCCCTGGTCCGCGCGGCGGCCGGCGGCAAGCCGAAGAGCCGGCGGGGCGCCGACCTGATCGGGGCGCGCCTGCGCGGGGCGAAGCTGCGGGGCGCCGACCTGCGCGGCGCCCTCCTCATCGCGGCCGACCTCACCGGCGCGGACCTCTCCCTGACCGACCTGATCGGCGCGGACCTGCGCGACGCCGACCTCTCGGGCGCGGACCTGACCGGCGCCCTCTTCCTCACCCAGCCGCAGCTGAACTCCGCCCGCGGCGACGCGTCCACCCGCCTGCCGGAGGGCTTCGACCGCCCGGGGCACTGGACCCGCTAGCGGCCGGCCCGGGGGCGTGACGGGCCGGAAGGCCCGTCACGACGGTGCGACGCGCCCGCGGCACCGAGGGCGTGGGGACGCGTCCGTGTCCCTCACTCCGTGACCGCACCGACCTCGTACACGTACGGCGTCGTCGTCGTCAGTTCCTCGAACCCCAGCCGCGCCAGGATCGGGCGGCTGGTCGGGGCCGCGTCGACCTGGAGGTAGGGGTAGCCGCGGGCGGCGGCGAGGTGGGCGCGGTGGGTGACGAGGGCGCGGTAGAGGCCGCGGCCGCGCCAGGGTGCGACGGTGCCGCCGCCGTAGAGTCCGGCGAAGTCGGTGCCGGGCTGGAGGTCGAGGCGGGCGGCGCTGACCGGTTCGCCGTGGGCGAGGGCGAGGACGGCGGCGACGGTGCCGGGGGCGTCGGCGAGCTGGTCGAGGAGGCGGTGGCCGATGTGGGAGGAGTCCGTGCCGAAGGCCCGCTCGTGCACCTCGACCACCATCCGTACGCCGGCCTCGTCGGTGACCGGTCGTATCTCCACCCCCTCGGGGAGGCCCTCGTGCGCGGGCAGGGCGGTCGCGTCGGCGACCATCACGGTCTCCTCCTCCTCGGCGGTGAAGCCGGCGGCGAGGAGACGGGCGGCGAGGTCGGCGGGGCCGTCGTGGCCGTACAGCTTCCATTCGAAGGTGCGGCCGGCGGCCCGGAAGTGGCGGATCTGGGCGGCGATGGCCGCGTCGGCGTCGTCGGGGCCGAGCCGGGACCACAGGACGCCGTTCCAGCCGTGCGCGGGCCCGGTCTGGCGGACGACGGGGCCGTCGCGTTCGACCCGGGCGCCGGGGCCGTCGGGGCGGGCGCCGATGCGGAGCTGACGGTCGTAGCGGGTGCGCAGGGAGGTGAGGTCCATGGCGCCCACCCCAGCACCGGCCGGGGCCGTGGCGCCACCGGATTTACCAGGTGACGGGCAGGGTCTCCGGGCCGCGGTTGACCGAGCCGGTCCGCCAGAGGAGCCGTTCGGGCGGGACGGCGAGCGCGAGTTTGGGGAAGCGGGCGAGCAGGGTGGCGAGCATGACCTCGGCCTCCATGCGGGCGAGCCGGGCGCCGGCGCAGTAGTGGGCGCCGTGGCCGAAGGCGAGGTGGGGTGCCTCGTCTCGGGTGAGGTCGAGGCGGTCGGGGTCGGTGTAGACGGCGGGGTCGCGGTTGGCGGCCGGGTAGAAGACGTAGACCGCCTCGCCCTCGCGGATGGTGGCCCCTCCGACGTCCAGGTCGGCGGTGGCGACCCTGGGCAGGCCGACGCCGTCGCGCTGCGGGATGTAGCGGAGCAGTTCGTCGACGGCCCGGGGCAGGCCGTCGGGGGCGGCACGGAGCTTGGCCGTCTGGTCGGGGTGGACGAGGAGCACGTACACCATGGTGGAGACGATGTTCCGGACGGCGTCGAGGCCGTTGAGGGTGAGCATCACCGCCATGGAGACCAGTTCGGCGGTGCTGATCCCGCCGGCGGCGCGGGCGGCGGCGAGTTCGCTGATCAGGTCGTCGGCGGGGTGTGCGGCGCGGTGGCGGGCGAGGTCGGCGAAGTAGCCGGCGATGTCCTTCTTGACGCCGTCGCCGTCGGCTGCGGTGGTGTCGTGGCGCAGGAGGCGGGCGCGCCAGTCCTGGACGCGGTCGAGGTCGGCGGCGGGTACGCCGAGGAGTTCGGCGACCACGCCGGCCGACAGCGGCCCGATGTAGGTCTCGGTGAGGTCGGCGGGCGGGCCGGCTTCGAGGGTGCGCAGGGCGAGGGCGTCGGCGATGCGGGTGGTGCGGGCGCGCAGGGCCTCCGTGCGGCGGCGGCCGAAGGTGGGCGCGATCAGCTTGCGCAGCCGGGTGTGGTCGGGCGGGTCGGCGCGGCCGACGCCGCCGGCCGGGGCGAGGGTGTGCGGGGTCGTGCTGGTGATCGGCCGGCCGACGGTGAGCGCGCGGCTCAGCCGCGGGTCGGAGGCGACCCGCCGGACGTCCTCGTGGCGGGTGACGAGCCAGGCGTGGCCCTCGCCGTGCGGCAGCCGGACGCGGGCGACCGGCTCTTCGTGCAGGAGCCGGTACGGCACGGGGTCGAACTCCGTGGCGGGCAGCGGCACCGCGGCCCAGTCGTGGACGACGGGGCCGGGCCGCTCGGGCGGGGTCATGGGGCGGGTGTCGTCTCCTGGCGTGCTCCGGCGTCGTGCCGGAGGGGGGTGATCTGTTCGATGTCGTAGCGGCGGCGGAGCCGCTCGATGGCGTCGTGGTCGACGGGGCCGCCCGAGCCGAGGATCTCCATGAGCTCCTCGAAGTACCGCTCGTGGTCGGGCGGCGGTGATGCCTGGAAGAGCATGCGGACGGGGTCGCCGGTGGGGTTGGCGAAGGCGTGCGGGCAGCCGGGCGGCACCAGCATGAGGGTGCCGGCGGTGGCGCGGACGGCCCGCTGCCCGGAGGCGGACTCCCACTCGCGCCAGCTGTCGCGGGTGCGGACCAGCGGCTCGAAGGCGAGGACGTCGAGCTCGCCCTCGAGGACGTAGAAGAGCTCCTCGCTGTGCCCGTGGGCGTGGGCGCCGACGTCGAATCCGGGCGGGACGACCACCTCGAAGGTGGAGGCGGTACGGGTGTGCTCGCCGGTCACCTTGAAGGTGACGTGCTGGGCGGCGGTGGTCAGGGTCTTGCCGTGTCCGGGCGGCACGATGAGGCCGCCGCCCGGTCCGATGGCGGTGGCGGTCACGGGGTCGCGGGTCCTCTCACCAGGTGACGGGCAGGGTCTCGGGGCCGCGGATGAGGGCGCCGCGCTGCCAGCGGATCTCCTCCTCGGGGACGGCCAGCCTGAGGTCGGGGAAGCGGGTCCACAGGGAGTCGAGGAGGATCTCGGACTCGATGCGGGCGAGGGCGGAGCCGGGGCAGTAGTGCGGGCCGTGCCCGAAGGCGACGTGCGGGTTGTGGCCGCGGTCGAAGTCGAGCTTCTCCGGGTCGGGGAAGACCGAGGGGTCCCGGTTGGCGGTGAGGTAGGAGACGTAGACCGGGTCGCCCTCGGGGATGGTGACGCCGCCGACCTCGACGTCCTCCAACGCGATCCGGGAGAGGCCGACGGCGTTGCGGTGGGGGATGTAGCGGAGCAGTTCGTCGACGGCCTGCGGGAGGAGTCCGGGTTCGGCGCGCAGTCGGGCCAGGTGCTCGGGGTGGGTGAGCAGGGCGTAGACCATGTTGGCGCTGTTGTTGCGGACGGCGTGGGCGCCGCCGATCTGGATGAGGACGGCGAGCCCGACGGCCTCCTGCTCGTCGAGGGTGGTGTCGTCGACGGCGTCGGCGAGGACGGCGGCGAGGAACTCCTTGCCGGTGCCGTGGCTGCGTCCGATGAGTTCGGTGAAGTAGCGGGCCATCTCGGCCTTGGCCTTCTCGCTGGCCTCGCGTCCGGCGGCGGCGGAGATGATGGTGTCGGACCACCGGGCCATGAGCGGCTGGTCGCCCTCGGGGACGCCCATGAGCTCGCTGACCATGGCGAGCGGGAAGGGCCGGTTGACCATGTCCATGAGGTCGGCGGGCGGGCCGTGTTCCTCCAGCCGGTCGAGGAGCCGGTCCATGACGTCCTGGGCGTGGTCGCGCAGGGAGCGCAGGGCGCGGGCGCTGAAGGCGCGGGCGACGACACGGCGCATCCGGGTGTGGTCGGGCGGGTCGGCGAAGCCCACGGCTCCTTCCATCGGGATGAAGTGGGGCGCGAGCCGGGTGATGGAGCGTCCGTAGACGGCCTGGCGGCTGAACCGGGGGTCGACGGAGACGAACTTGACGTCCTCGTAGCGGGTGACGAGCCAGGCGTGGCCGTCGCCGTGCGGGAGGCGGACGCGGGTGACGGGGTCCTCGTGGAGGAGTCTGGCGAGGAACGGGTCGAAGTCCAGGCCGGTGAGGTCGGGGACGGCCCAGAAGTGGACCTCGGGGTCGGCCGCGTCGCCGGGGGTCTCGGGGTTCGTGGTCGTGGTCATCGGGCCACCGCCGCTGTCGTGCGGAGCGCGCTGTCGGACATGACGGTCCATTCGTCCGGGGGCGGGCAGGGGAAGCCGGACGGCCTCATCGTCGTCCTCTTCCCTGCCCCGGTGCGGGTCGCGCGCTCGGGCGGGCAATGGCACCCGAAGGGATCAGTGCGCCGTGGCGCCGTCTCGCCGCCCCTGCCCGTGTCGAGAAATCCCGCGCCGCCCTCTTGCCAGGACCGGGGGCGTCCCGGTTTAACTGGGCCGGAAAGGATCAACCGAATGATCGGTCGCCTGGACGGGGCCGACGGCGGGACGGAGCGGAGCGGCCATGGACGACCTGCTGGACGCGGGTGAACGGCTCGGGCGCGACGAGCTGGAGGCCCTCCAGCTGGAGCGGCTGCGCGCGACCCTGCGGCACGCGTACGAGAACGTGGCGTTCTACCGGCGCTCCTTCGACGAGGCGGGGGTCCGCCCGGAGGACTGCGGCTCGCTGGCCGACCTGGCCCGCTTCCCCTTCACCGCCAAGGCCGATCTGCGCGAGCACTACCCGTTCGGGATGTTCGCCGTCGACCCGTCACGGATCCGCCGCATCCACGCCTCCAGCGGGACGACCGGGCTGCCGACCGTCGTCGGCTACACCGATCGGGACCTCGACACCTGGGCGGACGTGGTGGCCCGCTCGCTGCGCGCGGCCGGCGTCCGTCCCGGCCACAAGGTCCACGTGGCGTACGGGTACGGGCTCTTCACCGGCGGCCTCGGCGCGCACTACGGCGCCGAGCGGCTCGGCTGCACCGTGATCCCGGCCTCCGGCGGCATGACCGCCCGGCAGGTGCGGCTGATCCAGGACTTCCGGCCCGAGGTCATCATGGTCACGCCCTCCTACATGCTGACCCTGCTCGACGAGTTCGAGCGCCAGGGCATCGATCCGCGCGGCACTTCCCTCGAGGTCGGCGTGTTCGGCGCCGAGCCGTGGACGGAGGAGATGCGCCGGGAGATCGAGGAGCGCTTCGGGATCGACGCCGTCGACATCTACGGACTCTCGGAGGTGATCGGCCCCGGCGTGGCCCAGGAGTGCGTGGAGACCAAGGACGGGCTGCACGTCTGGGAGGACCACTTCTATCCGGAGGTCGTGGACCCGGTCACCGGCGAGGTGCTGCCGGGCGGGCAGGAGGGCGAGCTGGTCCTCACCTCCCTGACCAAGGAGGCCATGCCGGTGGTGCGCTACCGCACCCGGGACCTGACCCGGCTGCTGCCGGGGACGGCGCGGGTGTTCCGGCGCATGGAGAAGGTCACGGGCCGCAGCGACGACATGGTGATCCTGCGCGGGGTGAACCTCTTCCCCACCCAGATCGAGGAGATCGTCCTGCGCACGCCGGCCGTGGCGCCGCACTTCCAGCTGCGGCTGACCCGCGAGGGCCGTCTCGACGCCCTGACGGTACGGGCGGAGGCGCGCCCGGGGGCGACGCCCGAGGAGCGGGCGGCGGCGGCCGGGGCGATCGCGGCTGCGGTGAAGGACGGGATCGGCGTCTCGGTCGCGGTCGAGGTGGTCGACCCGGAGAGCCTGGAGCGGAGCGTGGGCAAGATCCGGCGGATCGTGGACCTGCGGGGCGAGCACTGAGGGGGCGGGCTGCGTAGCCTGGAGACAGGAGGTGGTTGCGATGCTGGCGGACTCCCCCATAGCCGCGATCATTCCGGTCAACGACATGGCGCGCGCCAAGCGCTTCTACACCGAGACCCTCGGTCTCACCCTGACGAAGGAGTCGCCCGAGGACACCAGGCTGGAGACCGGCGGCACGACGATCGGTCTCTACGAGACGCCCTACGGCGGCCAGGCCCAGCACACGCTGGCGAGCTGGAAGGTCGGTGATCTCGACGCCGAGATGTCGGAGCTGCGGTCCAAGGGCGTGACCTTCGAGGACTACGACCTGCCGGACATCAAGACGGTCGACGGTGTCGTGGAGACGGACACGATGCGGGGCTGCTGGTTCAAGGACAGCGAGGGAAACATCCTGTGCATGACGGAGGAGCGCGAGGGCTGAGCGCGTTCATGAGGCGGAACGGCGGTCCCGCAGCTCCCGCTTGAGGATCTTGCCGCTGGCGTTGCGGGGCAGCGACTCCACCAGGAACACCCGCTTCGGCGCCTTGAAGTGGGCGAGGCCGGCGCGGGCGTGGGCGAGGAGTTCGGCCTCCGTGACCTCGCCGCGGGGGACGACGAAGGCGGTGACCGCCTCGATCCAGCGTTCGTCGGGGAGGCCGACGACGGCCGCCTCGGCGACGGCGGGGTGGGTGTAAAGCGCGTCCTCGACCTGCCGGGAGGCGACGAGGACGCCGCCGGAGTTGATGACGTCCTTGACCCGGTCGACGACGGTGAAGTAGCCCTCCGGGTCGCGCACCGCCAGGTCGCCCGAGCGGAACCATCCGTCCCGGAAGGCCGCCTTGGTCTCTTCCGGCTTGTCCCAGTAGCCGGCGCACAACTGCGGGGACCGGTACACGACTTCTCCGGGGGTGCCGTCGGGGACGTCCCGGCCGTCCTCGTCCACGACCTTCGCCTGGACGTGCCGGACGGGACGTCCGCAGGAGTCCAGCCGGCCCTCGTGTTCGTCGGGCCGGAGGACGGTGGCGAGCGGGCCGATCTCCGACTGGCCGAAGCAGTTGTAGAAGCGCAGGCCGGGCAGGCGGGACCGCAGCCCCTCCAGGACCGGTACGGGCATGATCGAGGCACCGTAGTAGGCCTTGCGCAGGGCGGAGAGGTCGCGGGCGGCGAACCCGGGGTGGTTCGCCAGCCCGATCCACACGGTGGGCGGGGCGAACAGGCTGTCGCAACGGCCGGACTCGACCAGGTCGAGGAGGAGCCCGGGGTCGGGCCCGTCGACGAGGGTGTTCTCGGCTCCGACCGCCAGATACGGCAGCAGGAAGACGTGCGTCTGCGCCGAGTGGTACAGCGGCAGCGCGTGCACCGGCCGGTCGTCCTCGTGCAGGTCGAGGGCCTCGATCGCGCTCGCGTACTCGTGGACCAGCGCCCGGTGGGTCATCATCGCGCCCTTGGGCAGGGCGGTGGTGCCCGAGGTGTAGAGGAGCTGGACCAGATCGCGGGCGTCACGGTCGGTGTCGTAGGTGTCGGGGCGGGTGGTGACCTCCGTGAGGAGCGAGCCGGGGGCGTCCCGCAGCGGCTTCACGGTGAAGCGGTCCGGGACCTGCTCCGCGAGGGCCGGGTCGGCGAGGACGAGCGCGCTGCCCGACTGCTCCAGGACGTACGTGAGGTCGTCGCCGGTGAGGTGGTGGTTGACCGGCACGTGGATCAGGCCCGCGCGGGAGCAGGCCAGGAAGGCGAGGAGGTAGGCGTCGGAGTTGTGCCCGTACGTCGCCACGCGGGCGTACTCCTCGAGGCCCCAGCGCTCGCGCAGGACGGCCGCGGCGGTCGTGACGGCGGCGTCGAGTTCGGCGTAGGTCCAGGTCCGGTCCGCATACCGCACGGCGATCCGGTCAGGGACGCGCTGGGCGCTCATGCGCAGCACGCCGTCGACGGTACGGGTGAGCAGTCTGCGCGGTACGCGGTCCATGGCTGGTGATCCTCCGCGGGGCCGGGCGGGCGGTCAAGTACCCGGCCCGTGCCGGGCCGACGCGCGCCGGATCCCGTGCGGGCCCCACGCCGGATCCCGTGCGGGCACCGCGCCGGATCCGTGCGGGCCCCGGATACCGAACGGCATGTTGACAAAGCAAGCGCTCAGCTGAGTGCATGACCCCAACCCGCATGACAGGCTTGCTCGTTGGGAGGCACGTTGCACTTCCGCACCTTCTTCCCCGCCCGGCTGAGGCGGCCGGCGCTCGTCGGCGCCGTCCTCGCCGCGGTCGCCGCCTCGCTGCCGGCCGCGGCCGTGGCGGACCCGGCCGACCGGACCCACCGCCCCTCGGACCGGGGCCTGTCGGCCGTCATCCGGTACACCGAGTACGGCATCCCGCACATCGTCGGCAAGGACTACGCGAGCCTCGGCTTCGGCACCGGCTGGGCGCAGGCCGCCGACCAGGTCTGTGTCCTCGCCGACGGTTTCGTGACGGTGAACGGCGAGCGCTCCCGGCACTTCGGGCCGGACGCGGCACCCGACGGTTCGCTGTCGTCGGCGACGAGGAACCTGTCCAGCGACCTGTTCTTCCGCGGGGTGAAGGAGGCGGGGACGGTCGAGGCGGTGCTCGACCTGCCCGCCCCGGCCGGGCCGAGCCGGCAGCTGAAGGAGCTGATGCGGGGCTGGGCCGCCGGTTACAACGCCTGGCTGCGCAAGAACCGGGTCACCGATCCGGCGTGCCAGGGCGCCGACTGGGTGCGGCCGGTGACGGCGCTGGACGTGGCGCGGCGCGGCTGGGCGGTCTCCGTCCTCGGCGGCCAGGGCCGGGCGGTGGACGGCATCGTCGCGGCCCGTCCGCCGGCCCCCGCCAACCCGGCGGCCCCGGCGGACAGGTCCGGAGCGACCGGCTCCGGAACGGCAGGGTCCGGAGCGGCCGGCTCGGGAGCGGCAGGGTCCGGAGCGGCCGGCTCGGAAACGGCCGGGTCCGGCGGGCCCGACCCGGCCCGTACGGCGGAGGCGGCCCGTGCGCTGCTCGCCGCCGAGAACGCCACCATGGGTTCCAACGCGGTCGCGTTCCAAGGCTCCACCACCGCCAACGGAAGGGGGCTGCTGCTCGGCAACCCGCACTACCCTTGGCACGGCGGCCGGCGCTTCTGGCAGTCGCAGCAGACCATCCCCGGCGAGCTGAACGCCTCTGGTGCCTCGCTGCTCGGCACCACCGTCGTCAACATCGGCTTCAACGACAAGGTCGCCTGGAGCCACACCGTCGCCACCGGCGTCCCGTTCAACCTGCACCAGCTCACCCTCGACCCGGCCGATCCCACCGCGTACCTGGTCGACGGCAGGCCCGAGCGGATGACCCCGCGCACGGTCACGGTCCCGGTCAAGGACGGCGCCCCCGTCACCCGTACCCAGTGGTGGACCCGGTACGGGCCGGTCGTCACCGGGCTCGGCGCGCAGCTGCCGCTGCCGTGGACCGCGACGACGGCCTTCGCGCTGGGCGACCCGAACGCGGTGAACCTGCGCGGCTCCGACACCGCGCTCGGCTTCGCGAAGTCCCGCTCGGTGCGCGACATGGCCGACGCGCTGCGCCGCACCCAGGGCCTGCCGTGGGTGAACACCATCGCCGCCGACTCCACCGGGCACACCCTGTTCACCCAGGCGCAGGTGCTGCCGAGGATCACCGACGAACTGGACCGGCGCTGCTCCACCCCGCTCGGCCGCGCCACCTACCCGGCGTCGGGCATCGCGGTGCTCGACGGCTCGCGCGGCGACTGCGCGCTCGGCTCCGACCCGGACGCCGTGCAGCCGGGGGTGTTCGGGCCCGCGCGGATGCCGGTGCTGCGGGACGCCCCGTACGTGGCGAACTCCAACGACAGCGCCTGGCTCACCCACGCGGACCGGCCGGTCACCGGCTACGAGCGGATCTTCGGCACCATCGGCACCCCGCGGTCGCTGCGCACCCGCGGCGGCATCGAGGACGTGGCGGCCCTGGCCGGGCGGGGCGGGCTGACGGTGGCCGACCTGCAGCGCCAGCAGTTCGCGAACCGCGCGCCGGCCGGTGACATGGCGGCCGCCGACACGGCCCGCGCCTGCGCGGCCGTGCTCGCCGACGACCCGGAGGCGTGCCGGGCCATCGGGGCCTGGGACCGCACGATGGACACCGGCAGCCGGGGCGCGCTGCTCTTCGACCGGTTCTGGCGGAAGTTCACGGCGTCCGTGAAGCCGGCCGACCAGTGGAAGGTGCCGTTCTCCGCGGCCGACCCGGTGCGCACCCCGCGCACCCTGGACACGGGCTCGCCCGCCTTCGCCACGGCCCTGAGGGCCGCGGTGGCGGAGCTCCGGGCGGCCGGGATCGCCCTGGACGCCCCGCTCGGGGAGCACCAGTTCGTGGTGCGGAACGGGGAGCGGATCCCGGTGGGCGGCGGCACCGAGGCGCTGGGCGTCTGGAACAAGACCGAGCCCGTGTGGAACCCGGCGGGCGGCGGCTACACGGAGGTGGCGCACGGCACCAGCCATGTGCAGGCGGTGGGCTGGGACGGCGGCCGCTGCCCGGTGGCCCGCACCCTGCTGACGTACTCCCAGTCCTCGAACCCGAACTCGCCGCACCACGCCGACCAGACGCGTCTGTACGCGGGCGAGCGCTGGGTGACCTCCCGGTTCTGCGAGAAGGACATCCTGCGCTCGCCGGAGCTGCGGGTCGTGGTGGTCCGCGACGGGAACTGACCGCGTACGGGACCGGTCCGTCAGGGACTGAACGACAGGAACACGAAGGCGGCGAAGATCGAGAGGTGGACGCCGCCCTGGAGGAGCGTGGCCCGCCCGGGCACCACGGTCAGGGCGCTCACCGCGGCGGTGAGCACGAGCAGCACCATGTGGAGGGCGCCCAGACCGAGGACCAGGGGGCCGGAGAGCCAGATAGAGGCGAGGGCGATCGAGGGGATCGTGAGGCCGATGCTGGCGATGGCGGAACCGTAGGCCAGGTTCATGCTGGTCTGCATCCGGTCCCTGCGGGCCGCGCGGACGGCGGCGAGGGTCTCGGGCAGCAGCACCATGAGGGCGATGACGACGCCGACGACGGCGTTGGGCAGTCCGGCGGACTCGACGCCGTTCTCGATGGTGGGCGAGACCAGCTTGGCGTTGCCGACGACGGCGACGAGGGCGAGCACGAGCAGGCCGAGGCTGATCCAGGTCTCGCGGGCGGTCGGCGGCTCGGCGTGCTCGTCCTCGGACTCCGCCAGGTTGCCGTCCGCCGCGGCAGGCCGGGGCACCGGCAGGAAGTAGTCGCGGTGGCGGACCGTCTGGACGGCGACGAAGACCCCGTAGAGGCAGAGCGAGGCGACGGCGGCGAAGGCCAGCTGGGCCGGGGAGAACTCGGGGCCGGAGTGGCTGGTGGTGAACGTCGGCAGGACCAGGGTCATGGTCGCGAGGGTGCAGACCGTGGCGAGCGCGCCGCCGGAGCCTTCGGCGTTGAAGACGGCGACGCGGTTGCGCAGCGCGGCGACGAGGAGGGAGAGGCCGACGATGCCGTTGCAGGTGATCATGACGGCGGCGAAGACGGTGTCCCGGGCGTAGGTGGCGACCTTGTCGCCGCCGCCGGCCATCAGGGTGACGATGAGTCCGACCTCGATGACGGTGACGGCCACGGCGAGCACGAGGGATCCGTAGGGTTCGCCGACGCGGTGGGCGACGACCTCGGCGTGGTGGACGGCGGCCAGCACGGCGGCGAAGAGGCAGACCGCGATGAGGCCGACGGCGAAGCCCGGCAGATCGCGGCCCCAGCCGAACGCGAGGCCGACGGCCGCGACGACCGGTCCCCAGGTGGTCCACTGTCGTGTCAGTCCTGCCGCACTCGAACTCATGCCCTGAATCCTGCCATATCGGGAGCAACACCCTTGGTGTGCCGGGCACCGCGTGTGCGCGCCCGCGCCGTCGGAGCGCGGGTGACGGTGCGTCACAGCGGCCGTTCGCGGCCCTCCCAGTACGGGTCGCGCAGGCGGCGCTTGTAGAGCTTGCCGTTGGGGTCGCGGGGCATGTGGGGGACGAAGTCGACGGATCTGGGGCGCTTGTACGAGGCCAGCCGGCCGGCGCAGTGGGCCAGGACGGCGGCGGCGAGCTCGGGGCCGGGCTCGTGGCCCTCGGCCGGTTCGACGACGGCCTTGACCTCCTCGCCCCGGTCGGGGTGCGGGATGCCGAAGGCGGCGGCGTCGGCGACGGCGGGGTGGGCGAGCAGGGCGGCCTCGATCTCGGCGGGGTAGATGTTGACCCCGCCGGAGATGATCATGTCGATCTTGCGGTCGCGGAGGAAGAGGTAGCCGTCCTCGTCGAGGAGGCCGAGGTCGCCGACGGTGAAGAAGTCGCCGATGCGGTTCGAGGCGGTCTTGGCCTCGTCCTTGTGGTAGCGGAACCCTCCGGTGCTCATCTTCATGTAGACGGTGCCGAGGCGGCCGGGCGGCAGCCGGTTGCCGTCGTCGTCGAAGACGGCGAGCTCGCTGATGGGCCAGGCGCGGCCGACGGTGCCGGGCTTCTTCAGCCAGTCCTCGGCGGTGGCGAACGCGCCGCCGCCCTCGCTGGCCGCGTAGTACTCCTCCACACAGTGGCCCCACCACTCGATCATGGCCCGCTTGACGTGCTCGGGGCAGGGCGCGGCGCCGTGGATGGCGTGGCGCAGGGAGGAGACGTCGTAGCGGTTCCTGGTCTCCTCGGGCAGGGCGAGCAGCCGGTGGAACTGGGTGGGCACCATGTGCGTGTGGGTGCAGCGGTGGGTGTCGATGAGCCGCAGCATCTCCTCGGGCGTCCACCTGTCCATGACGACGAGCGGATGCCCGATGTGCAGGGCGGCGGCGGCGAACTGGAGGACGGCCGTGTGGTAGAGCGGCGAGCAGACCAGGTGGACGTTGCCGTCGAAGGGGCGGATGCCGAAGATGCCGAGGAAACCGCCGAGGGGGGTCTCCTCGGGGAGCCTGCCGGGCAGGGGGCGGCGGATGCCGCGGGGCCGGCCGGTGGTGCCGGAGGTGTAGTTCATGACCCAGCCGAGGGTGCGGCCGTCGGGGGCCGAGTCGGGGCGGCCGTCGAGGAGTTCGTCGTACGGGCGGAAGCCGGGGACCCGGGAGCCGGGGAGCTCGCCGACGGCGTAGCGCCGGCTGGGGGCGAGGCCCGCCTCGTCGGCGGCGGCCGTCGCGGCCGCCGCGAAGCGCTCGTGGGCGAGGAGGACCTTGGCGCCGGAGTCGGTCACGATCCAGGCGATCTCGGGGCCCACGAGGTGGTGGTTGACGGGGACGAGGTAGAAGCCGGCCTGGACGGCGGCGAGATAGGCGGTGAGGAAGGCGGTGCCGTTCGGCAGGACGACGGCGAAGGCGTCGCCGCGCTCCAGGCCGGCGGCGCGCAGGCCGTGGACGAGGCGGTTGGCGTCGGCGAGCAGGCGTCCGGCGGTCCACTCCTCGCCGTCGGGTGCGATCAGGACGGTGCGGTTCGGGTCGGCGGCGGCCTGGGCCCAGAAGCCCGTGAGCGCCCCGGTCACCGCGCGCTCCTTCCGGCGATGCGGTTGATCCGGGTGACCGCCCTCTCGAAACCGCGCGTGAGCTCGTCGAAGACCTGCTGGACGCTGCGTTCGGAGTTCATCCGGCCGACGATCTGGCCGACGGGGGTGCCGAGCAGGGGCGCCACCTCGTACTTCTGGATCCGGGAGACGGCCTCGGCGACGAGCAGGCCCTGGAGCGGCATGGGCAGGGGTCCGGGTCCGGCCGGGTCGTCCCAGGCGTCGGTCCACTCGGTGCGCAGTTGGCGGGCGGGTTTGCCGGTCAGGGCGCGGGAGCGGACGGTGTCGCCCGAGCCGGCGGCGAGCAGCTTCTCGGTGAGCGCGCGGGAGTGGAGTTCGGCCTCCGTGGTGGTGAGCCAGAGGGAGCCGAGCCAGACGCCCTGGGCGCCGAGGGCGAGTCCGGCGGCGATCTGCTCGCCGCTGCCGATGCCGCCGGCGGCGAGGACGGGCAGCGGGGAGACGGCCTCGACGACCTCGGGCGTGAGGACCATGGAGGCGATCTCGCCGGTGTGGCCGCCGGCCTCGTAGCCCTGGGCGACGACGACGTCGATTCCGGCGTCGGCGTGGTGGCGGGCGTGCCGGGCGCTTCCGGCGAGGGCGGCGACGAGGACGCCGTGGTCGTGGGCGCGGGCGACGACGTCGGCGGGCGGGGAGCCGAGTGCGTTGGCGAGCAGCTTGACGGGGTAGTCGAAGGCGACGTCGAGCTGGCCGCGGGCGACCTGTTCCATCCAGCCGGTGATGCGCCAGCCGGAGGCCTCGCCGTCGGCGAGTGCGGGGACGTGGTGCTTGGCGAGGGTGGCCCGGACGAACTCGCGGTGTTCCTCGGGGATCATGGCCTCGACGTCGGCCTCGGTCACCCCTTCGACCTTCCTGGCCGGCATGACGACGTCGAGGCCGTAGGGCAGCCCGTCGGTGTGGTCCTGCATCCAGTCGAGGTCGCGGGCGAGGTCGTCGGGGGCGGTGTAGCGCACCGCGCCGAGCACGCCGAACCCGCCGGCCCTGGTGATGGCGGCGGCCACCGCGGGGAAGGGCGTGAAGCCGAAGATGGCGTGTTCGATCCCCAGGGTGCGACTCAGCTCCGTCTTCATGGGCGGCAGGATGCCGCAGCGGTCGTGCCGAGGGAAGAGAATTTCTGATGCAGTGTCAGATTCTTTGCCGTGCCGCGCGCTTCCGCGATCCGCCCCCCTCCAGTAGGAAAGTTTCAGATCTTGCCGGAGCGGCCGAAGTTTTCTTTCAGGGAGCGGTGAGAGGGTGGACATGACGGAGGAGTCGAGGAGCGACGGACGGGGTCTGAGCCGCAGGGTGTTCGGCGGCGGTGTCCTCGCCCTGGGAGGTGCGCTGATGATCGGTGCGGTGCCGGGAGCGAGCGCCCACGGCCCCGGGGAGGGCGGCGCGGACGGCGGCGGTGCGGGCGCGGGTGCCGGTCAGGGCGGCGGGGTGCGGCGGACGACGCTGCGGCACGGCTCGGCCGAGCGGGCCGGACTGCTGCCCGAGCACCTGGACCGCCTTGTCGCCGACGCCGAATCCTTCCTGCGCCCGTCCCCCGTCCATCCCTGGTACGCGGGCGCCGTGCTGCTCGCCGGACGCGGCGGGACCGTGGCGCTGCACCGGCCGATCGGCATGGCCGTGCGCTACGCGGCGTACGACGAGAAGACCGACACCGGCGTCGAACTTCCCGAGGACGAGCGGATCCCGATGCGCGAGGACACCGTCTTCGACCTCGCGTCGGTGTCCAAGCTCTTCACCTCGATCCTGGCGGTGCAGCAGATCGAGCGCGGGGCGCTGGCCCTGGAGGAACGGGTCACGGCGTATCTGCCGGAGTTCGGGGGCGGCGGCAAGCAGGACATCACGGTCCGTCAGCTGCTCACCCACACCTCCGGGTTCCGTTCCTGGATCCCGCTCTACAAGGAGCCGACCCGGGAGGGGCAGCTGCGGCTGCTGTGGAACGAGGTGCCGGCGCACCCGCCCGGCACCGTCTACCTCTACTCCGACCTCAACCTCATCACCCTCCAGCTGATCCTGGAGGAGATCACCGGTCGCACTCTGGATCAGCTACTCCGGACCGAGATCACCGCTCCGCTCGGGATGCACCGCACGCGTTTCAATCCCCCGCTCTCCTGGCGGCCGGACATCGCCGCCACGGAGGACGCCCGCAAGCCGTGGTCGGGCCTTGACCGCGGCATGGTGTGGGGAGAAGTGCACGACGAGAACGCCTACGGCATGGGCGGGGTCGCCGGACACGCCGGGGTGTTCTCCTGCGCCTGGGACCTGGCCGTCCTCGCCCGCACCCTGCTCAACGGCGGGGCGTACGGTGCCGCCCGCATCCTCTCCCCCGCCTCCGTGGAGCTGATGTTCACCGACTTCAACACCGCCTTCCCCGGTGACGAGCACGGCCTCGGCTTCGAGCTCTACCAGCACTGGTACATGGGCGCCCTGGCCACCCCCCGCACCGCCGGGCACACCGGCTTCACCGGCACCAGCCTCGTCCTCGACCCCGGCACCGACGCCTTCCTCGTCGTCCTCGGCAACTCCGTGCACCCCGTGCGAAGCTGGCGCTCCGGCTCCGCGCCCCGCGTCGCCGCCGCCGACGCCCTGGCCCGCGCCGTGCCCGTCCGCCCGGCCCGGGGACGCACCGCCTGGTTCTCCGGCATGGCGAGCGCCACCACCGCCACGCTCACCCTGCCGGACCTCACCGGGGCGGCCCGCCTGGAGTGCGCCCTGTGGTGGGACACCGAACCGGGCGCGGACGGCGCGGCCCTGGAGGTGTCGACGGACGGCGGGGCGAGCTGGACGGCGGTGCCGTTCACGGCCGCCCGCCCCGGCCAGGAGCCCCGGGCGCACCCCTCGGGCACGGCGAGCGGCTGGTCCGGCCGGGCCTGGCACACCGTCCGGGCCGCCCTGCCCCCCGGTCCGGCCGCCGGGCCCGTACGGCTGCGCTGGCGGTACGCGACCGACCGGCGGTACGTGGGCCGGGGCGTGTACGTGGACGCGCTGCGGGTCCTCGACGCGACGGGACGGCCGCTGTTCGACGAGGTGCGGCCCGCGGACGGGGCGCGCGTGGAGGCCAGGGGCTGGGTCCGGTCGGCCGACTGACGCCACGGTGGGAGGTCGGGCCGCACCGCGCGCGGGATGACCCCATGAGGCACGCCCGCCGGGGAGATCTCACCGGGGCTGCGACGGACGCGAAGGCGGGCGTCCGGCACGTCGCCCGTGCGCGGTGACCTTGCCGGCGCCGTCGCCGCTGCCGTATCCGTCGCCGTCACCGTCGCCGCTGCTGTATCCGTCGCCGTCACCGTCGCCGTCGCCGTCACCGTCGCCGTCGAGAACGTGCCTCACCGTGGCGGAGGGCGACGGGAAGCCCCGGCTCGGGTCGATCACGATGGGGCGAGACCGGGGCCGCCGGGATCCGGCGGCCTCAGGCCCCCGACGCGGCCGCGTCCCGCAGCGCGTCGAGGACCGGCCGGATCAGCGGATGGTCCTCGGCTCCGCGCCGGACCGCCGCGAAGACCCGGCGGGTGGGGGCGACGCCGTCCACCGGGCGGACGAACACCCCGGTGAGATCGGTGCCCCGCAGCGCGGAGCGGGGCACCAGGGCCACCCCGGCGCCGGCCGACGCGAGGGCGACGACGGCGCGGAAGTCGTCGGACGCGTGCTCGAGGCGCGGCGCGAAACCGGCGTACTCGCAGGCCAGGACGGTCACGTCGTGGCAGGGGTTGCCGGCGGACTGGCCGATCCACGGGTCCTTGGCGAGGTCCGCGAGCGCGATCCGCTCCCGGGCGGCGAGCGTGTGGTCCGGCGGGAGGACGGCGTCGAAGGGCTCCGCGTAGAGCGGGACCCGGGTGAGCCGGGCGTCGTCCTCGCCGGGCGCACCCCGGTACTCGACGGCGACGGCCATGTCGACCTGCCGGTCCAGCACCATCAGGAGGCTCTCGTCGCCCTCGGCGTCCCGCACGCGGACCCGGATGCCGGGCGCGGTGCGGGCGAGGGCACCGATGGCGGGCGCGACGACGAGGCCGATGCCGGTGGCGAAGGCCGCCACCGTGACCGTGCCGGCCTCGCCCGAGCCGTACGCGGCGAGCTCGGCCTCCGCGCGCTCCAGCTGGGCCAGGACGGCGTTGGCGTGGCTCAGCAGGATCTCGCCCGCGGGGGTGAGCCGGGCCCCGCGCGCGCCGCGCTCCACCAGGCGGTGGCCGGTCTCCTGCTCCAGGGCGGCGAGCTGCTGGGAGACGGCGGACGGGGTGAGATAGAGCGCGGCGGCAGCCGCCGTGACGGTGCGGTGGTCGGCCACCGCCCGGAGGATGTGCAGCCGCCGCGCTTCGATCATGCCCCTAGTCTCGCAGGGCGGCGCGCGCGTCGACGAACGCGTCCACCGCCCGGTTGACGTCGTCCGTGGAGTGCGCGGCGGACAGCTGCACGCGGATGCGGGCCTGGCCCTGCGGCACGACCGGGTACGAGAAGCCGATCACGTACACGCCGCGCTCCAGGAGCAGCTCGGCCATCCGGCCCGCCTCGGCGGCGTCGCCGATCATCACGGGGGCGATGGCGTGGTCGCCGGGGAGGATGTCGAAGCCCTCGTCGGTCATCCGGCGGCGGAACAGCGCCGTGTTGGCGTTCAGCCGCTCGCGCAGGTCACCGGCGGACTCCAGCAGGTCGAGGACCTTGAGGGAGGCGGCGGCGATCACCGGGGCGAGGGTGTTGGAGAAGAGGTACGGGCGCGAGCGCTGGCGCAGCAGGGCGACGATCTCGGCGCGGGCGGCGACGTAGCCGCCGGAGGCGCCGCCGAGGGCCTTGCCGAGGGTGCCGGTGATGATGTCGACGCGGTCCATGACGCCGTGCAGCTCGGGGGTGCCGCGGCCGCCGGGGCCGACGAATCCGACGGCGTGCGAGTCGTCGACCATCACCATGGCGTCGTAGCGCTCGGCCAGGTCGCAGATCTCGTCGAGCGGGGCGACGTAGCCGTCCATGGAGAACACGCCGTCGGTGACGATCAGCTTGCGCCGGGCGCCGCCCTCGGTCGCCTCCTTGAGCTGCTGCTCCAGGTCGGCCATGTCGCGGTTGGCGTAGCGG
Organism: Streptomyces roseoviridis; assembly: GCF_039535235.1. Lineage (NCBI taxonomy): Bacteria > Bacillati > Actinomycetota > Actinomycetes > Kitasatosporales > Streptomycetaceae > Streptomyces > Streptomyces roseoviridis. The sequence continues at coordinate 7,126,157 of NZ_BAAAWU010000001.1, read as the reverse complement.
AAGCGGCGGGCCTTGGAGAGGCGGATGCCGTCGATGATGGAGGCGTGGTTGAGGGCGTCGGAGACGACCGCGTCCTCGGGGCCGAGGAGGGTCTCGAAGACGCCGCCGTTGGCGTCGAAGCAGGAGGAGTAGAGGATCGTGTCCTCCTGGCCGAGGAAGGCCGACAGGCGCGCCTCGAGCTCCTTGTGGACCTCCTGGGTGCCGCAGATGAAGCGGACGGACGCCATGCCGTAGCCCCAGCGGTCCAGGGCCTCGTGGGCGGCGGCGACGACCTCGGGGTGGTCGGCGAGGCCCAGGTAGTTGTTGGCGCAGAAGTTCAGCACCTCGCCGGGACGGCCGCCGGAGGTGACGGCCACGGTCGCGGACTGGGGGGTGCCGATGACCCTCTCGGGCTTGTGCAGCCCGGCCTGCCGGATGTCTTCGAGCGTGGCGCGCAGGTCGTCGCGTACGGAGTCGAACATGAGAGGGGTTCCTTCGGAAGTCGGGCGGGCAGCAGGGCGAGTGAGCCGAAGGGCGCCGCGGGCGTCGAAAGGGAGAACGCGCAAAGGTCCCGAGGAACGGGGGGACCGAGCACGATCGGCCGTCGACGCACGCTGAAGGCGCCCGGAGGGGAACCGAGCCCCTATGCGGCGGTCCAGTCGAGGATGATCTTGCCGCTCTTGCCGGAAGCGGCGTCGTCGAAGGCCGCGTCGAAGTCGCGGTAGTCGTAGCGGCCGGTGATCACCGGGGCGAGGTCGAGGCCGCCTTCCAGGAGCACCGACATGGCGTACCAGGTCTCGAACATCTCGCGGCCGTAGATGCCCTTGATGGTGATCATGGAGGTGACGATCTTCGCCCAGTCGACGGAGAAGTCCTCGCTGGGCAGGCCGAGCATGGCGATCTTGCCGCCGTTGGTCATGTTGGCGACCATGTCGCGCATCGCGTGCGGGTTGCCGGACATCTCCAGGCCGACGTCGAAGCCCTCCTTGAGGCCGAGGATGCGCTGGCCGTCGGCGATGGTCTGCTCGGCGACGTTGAGCGCGAGCGAGACGCCGGTCTTGCGGGCCAGGTCGAGGCGCTCCTCACTGACGTCGGTGATGACGACGTGGCGGGCGCCGGCGTGCTTGGCGACGGCCGCGGCCATGATGCCGATCGGGCCCGCGCCGGTGACGAGGACGTCCTCGCCGACGAGCGGGAAGGAGAGCGCGGTGTGGACGGCGTTGCCGAAGGGGTCGAAGATCGCGGCGACGTCGAGGTCGACGGGGACGCGGTGGACCCACACGTTGGAGGCGGGCAGCACGACGTACTCGGCGAAGGCGCCGTCGCGGCCCACGCCCAGGCCGATGGTGGCGCGGCACAGGTGGCGCCGGCCGGCCAGACAGTTGCGGCACTTGCCGCAGACGAGGTGGCCCTCTCCGCTGACCAGGTCGCCGACGGAGACGTCGGTGACGTCGCGGCCGGTCTCGACGACCTCGCCGACGAACTCGTGGCCGATGGTCAGCGGGGTGCCGATGGTCTTCTGGGCCCAGCCGTCCCAGGAGCGGATGTGCAGGTCGGTGCCGCAGATCCCGGTCCGCTTGACCTTGATCAGGACGTCACCGGGGCCGGTCTCCGGCTCGGGCACGTCCGTGAGCCAGAGTCCCGGCTCCGCCTTCTGCTTGACCAGTGCCTTCAATGTCACGGCTCCCGACGTACGCGTCCTTGTGATGTACGGGTCAGGGCACGGCGAAGCGCCCAAGATCCCTGGAGGAGAATCTTCCGTACGTCGGGCTCCCGGTCCATCGAGGTTTTCTTAAGCGGCCTCGCAGATCAGCTTCACGCCGCTGGCGGGGGGCGGGCGGGGCGTCAACCCGCCGCCCGTTCCAGCACCGACATGGCCGCGTTGTGGCCGGGCACGCCGCTCACCCCGCCGCCCCGTACGGCGCCGGCCCCGCACAGCAGGACGTTGGCGTGCGCGGTCTCGACGCCCCACCGGCCGCCCCCTTCCTCCGCGTAGGGGAAGGAGAGGTCGCGGTGGAAGATGTGGCCGCCGGGCAGACGCAGTTCGCGTTCGAGGTCGAGCGGGCTCTTCGCCTCGACGCAGGGCCGGCCGTCGGCGTCGAGGGCCAGACAGTCGGCGATCGGCTCGGCGAGGCAGGCGTCGAGCTGGGCGAGGGTCGCCTCCAGGAGGGCGTCGCGGGTGCCGTCGGGGTCGGTGGCGAACAGCCGGGCGGGGGCGTGCAGCCCGAAGAGGGTGAGGGTCTGGTAGCCGCGGGCGGCGGCGTCGGGGCCGAGGATGCTCGGGTCGGTGAGGGTGTGGCAGTAGATCTCGGAGGGCGGCGCGGTGGGCAGCCGTCCGGCGGCGGCCTCGGCGTGTGCCGCGGCCAGCTGCCCGTATCCCTCGGCGATGTGGAAGGTGCCGGAGAACGCCTCGCGCGGGTCGACGGCGCGGTCGCGGAGCGCCGGCAGCCGGGTGAGGACCATGTTCACCTTGAGCTGGGCGCCCTCGGCGGCCGGCGGGGCAGCTTCGCCGAGGAGGCCGGCGAGGGCCTGCGGGGAGGCGTTCACGAGGACGTGCTCCGCCGCGACGACGCCCTCGCGGTCGGCGGTGCGGTACGCGACCTCGGCGCGGGTGCCGTCGGTGTCGATCCGGGTGGCCTCGTGGCCGGTGAGGATCGTGGCGCCGGCGGTGCGCGCGGCGTCGGCGAGGGCGTCGGTGAGGGCGCCCATGCCGCCGACGGGGACGTCCCAGTCGCCGGTGCCGCCGCCGATGACGTGGTAGAGGAAGCAGCGGTTCTGGAGCAGGGAGGGGTCGTGGGCGTCGGCGAAGGTGCCGATGAGGGCATCGGTCAGGACGACGCCGCGGACCAGGTCGTCGGCGAAGTGCTTCTCGACGGCGACGCCGAGGGGCTGCTCGAACAGCATCCGCCAGGTCTCGTCGTCGTCGACCCGGGCGCGCAGTCCGGCACGGCTCGGCAGCGGCGCGGTGAGGGTGGGGAAGATGCGGCGCGCGGCCCGCGCGGTGCGGCCGTAGAAGGACTGCCACGCCTCGTACTCGCGGTCGGAGCCGGTGAGCGCGGCGAAGGAGGCGCGGGTGCGGCCGGCGTCGCCGCCGACGAGCAGACCGGAGTCGCCGGAGGGGGCGTGGTAGGGCGTGTACGAGGAGACGGACCGTTTCCGCACGGCGAAGCGCAGCCCGAGGTCGCGGACGATCTTCTCCGGGAGGAGCGAGACGAGGTACGAGTAGCGGGACAGGCGGACGTCCACACCGGCGAAGGGCCGGGTGGAGACGGCCGCCCCGCCGGTGGTGCCGAGCCGTTCGAGGACGAGGACCCGGCGCCCGGCGCGGGCGAGGTAGGCGGCGGCGACGAGGCCGTTGTGTCCGCCGCCGACGATGACGGCGTCGTAGGAGCTCTCCGGTGCGGTCATGCCTCTTGCTAGCACCCCGGCGCCGGTCCCACCAGAGGGCCGGGCGGGCGGGTCGGATGCCTGCGGCGGTGTCGATGGCGCGCGTCCGCGGCGGTGTCGGTGGCGCGCGTCCGCGGTGGTGCCGGTGGGCGCGCCTGAAGGAGTGTCAGTGGTGTGCCCTACCGTCGGGACATGGGGAACCACTACCGGACGCTGGTCGTCCCGGACGTCACGGCGGAGGAGGCGGAGGGGCTCGCCGCGCGCGGCCTCGGCTGGCTCGTCTCGGAGGGGATCGTGCGCGCCGGGCGCAGCGAGGACTGCGTCTTCTTCGCCGCGTACGGGCATCTGCCGGGACCGCGGTGGTCGCGGGCGGCGGAGGATCCGCGCCACGAGGCGGCCGGCGGGGTCGCGGTCCACGTCGGACGGACGGTGTTCCACGGCTGCACGTTCTTCTGCGCGTACGCGGTCTGCCCGCACTGTGCGGCACGGACCCGCTTCTTCGGTGACGACGGGACGGCGGTCGAGGGCGCCTTCGATCCGTTCGCCGCCTCCATCCGGGCATGGGAGCGCACGGGCGCGGCCACGGCCGACTGCGGCACGTGCGGCCGGGCGGGCGACCTGACCGCCTGGGAGTGGGACGAGGACTTCTTCGCCTTCGGCCACCTGGGCTTCGCGTTCTGGGACTGGCCGGCCCCGGCGCCCGGCTTCCTGGCCGCGTTCGCGCGGGTGCTCGGCGGGCGCCGGTTCGTCCAGGTGGCCGGGAAGCTCTGACCGTACGGTGCCCCGGCGTGCGCTACCCGCCGCCGAGGCGTTCGCGGCAGTGGGCCTCGTCGGCGCGGGCGGACCGGGTGTCCGGGTGGTCGGGTCCCAGCAGGCGGGTGCGGGCCTCGGTCACCCTGCCGTACTCGGCGAGGGCCTCCTCCCAACGGCCGAGCCAGCCCAGCGCGATGGCGGTCTCGCGGCGGCTGACCAGGGTGTCGGAGTGGTCGGCGCCGAGCACGCGGGTGCGGGCGGCGCAGACCGCGCGCGCCTCGGCGAGGGCCTCGTCCCAGCGGCCGAGGCGGCCGAGGTTCACGCCGAGGCCGTGACGGGCGCGCAGGGTCTCGGGGTCCTCCGGCCCCGCGGTCCTGGTGCGGGCCGCGACGAGCTCCCGGTAGAGCGCGGCGGCCTCCTCGGCGCGGCCGAGGCGGCCCAGGCAGATGCCCGCCTCGTAACGGGCCGCGAGCGTGTCGGGGTGGTCGGGTCCGAGGACGGTGCCGCGGATCCCGGCGATCTCCCGGTAGTGCCCGAGCGCGTCGGACCAGCGCCCGAGCCGGCCGAGCGCGTGCCCCACCTCGTGACGGGTGGCCAGCGTGTCGGGGTGCTCGGCACCGAGCACCCGGGCGCGGGCGTCCGCGACCTCGCAGGCGGTCGCGTACGCCTCCGCGAGCCGGCCGATCCGCCCCAGCGTGAAGGCGAGATTGTGGCGGCAGCGCAGGGTGTCGGGGTGCTCCTGGCCCATGGTCCGTTCGCGGGCCGCGAGCACCGCCTCGTACACCGCGTGGGCCTCGGCGTGACGGCCGAGGCCACCGAGCACGTACGCCGTCTCCTGGCGTGCGGCGAGGGTCTCGGGGTGGTCGGTGCCCAACGTCCTGGCCCGTCCCTCGGCGACCGTGCCGAACTGGCGCAGGGCCTCGGCAGGCCGGCCGAGCCGGGCCAGGGCGAAGGCGAGTTCGTAGCCGCTGGCGAGGGTGTCGGGGTGGTCGGCGCCGAGGACGTGCGCGCGCTCCCGCGCCACCGTACGCAGCAGCTCGGCCGCCTCCTCCCACCGCCCGAGCCGTCCGAGCCCGAGCCCGGCCCGGTGCCGCCCGGCCAGCACGGCGACGAGCTCGGTGGCGGAGGCGGCCGGCTCGGACGGCCGGTGAGGCCGGTGCGAGTGGTGGGGCTCGTGGTGCCCGGGGGCCTGGGGGTGGCGCGGGCCGAGGGTCTGGCCGGACGACGGATCCTGGCCGGACGGCGGGGCCTGGGGGGACGGCGGGGCCTGGGCGTCGCCAGGGCCGGTCGCCAGGGCCTGCGCGGGGCCGTGGCCCTGGAGCAGGGCGCCGGCCTGGAGCGGGGCGCCGGTCTGGAGCGGGGCGCCGGTCTGGAGCGGGGGGCCGGCCTCGTCGGGTCGCCCGCCGGCGGTTGTGGGGCGCGCCGCGCGTGTCCACTCGCCCGTCAGGACCGTGGTCGGGTCGTACGGCGGCGTCGCGCGCCCCGCGAAGGTGGTCGCGGCGGCGCGGCCGGTGCCCATGGCACGGGCCCAGGCGGGGAGCGGGGGCAGGGCGGCCGGCGCGACCGGCGTCACCTGGACCGGGAGGACGGCGGATGCCGTGGCGCGGCCCGAGGCGAGGCGGTCGCGGAGCACGGCCGCGTCGGCGGGGCGGCCGTCGGGGGTCTTGGCCAGCAGGTCGAGGACGACCAGGTCGAGGTAGTCGGGGAGTTCGGCGCGGTGGCTGCGCAGCGGAAGGGGCGTGGTGTCGCGGTGGCCGATGAGGATGGACCAGGTGTCGCCCAGGTCGAACGGCGGGACGCCGGTGGCCAGCTCGTACAGCACGCAGCCCAGGGAGTACAGGTCGCTGCGGTGGTCGACCTCGCCGCCACCGATCTGTTCCGGGCTCATGTAGTGCGGGGTGCCCATGGCGATGCCGGTGCCGGTGAGGCGGGAGGTGAACCCGATGTCGGCGCCGAGTCGCGCTATCCCGAAGTCGCAGATCTTCACGGGCCCGTCGGCGAGCCGCACGATGTTCGCCGGCTTGAGGTCGCGGTGCACCACGCCCTGGCGGTGGGTGTAGGCGAGGGCGTCGGCGACCTGCTCGGCGATGTCGACGACCTCGGCGACGGGGAGGGGCCGCTTGCGGTTGTCGGCGAGCAGCTGGCTTAGGTTGCGGCCGTCGAGGAGCTCCATGACGAGGAAGAGCACGCCGTCGGACTCGCCGAAGTCGTGGACGACGGTGATGCCGCGGTGCTGCAGGGAGGCGGCGACGCGGGCCTCGCGCCGGAAGCGTTCGCGCAGCACGGCCAGATTGGCCGGGTCCCGTTGCTGGCCGAGCGGCCGCAGGCACTTGACGGCGACGCGCCGGCCGAGCGACTCGTCGGTGGCCCGCCACACCTCACCCATGCCGCCGCGGCCGATCACCTCGTGCAGCCGGTACCGGCCCTGGACCAGCCTGGTGTCCGTGTCCGCCATCGCGTGCTGTCGCCCCCGTCTGCCCTGGTCCCGTGCCGCTCCCTCCCCGGCCCGTCCAGTATGGCGGCCGTGGCGCGCGGTCCGTACGGCCCGGGTCGGGTCCGGGCCGATCCGTGTCCTCGCGCGCGGGCCGGAGGGCCGGCCGTACGGGAGCGTGGGCGGGAGCGCGTCACCGGCCGGGAGGCGACCGGCCCGGACGGCTCGTACCGGATCGGGTGGCGCCGGAGCGGCGTCCCCCGGTCCGGCCGCGCCGTCACCGGGTCAGTGCCAGACCGTCTGCACCGAGTCGAACTGGATCCAGGTGATCGGGTTCCCGGCGTTGCCGCCGTAGACGCTCACCGACCCGGACGGGTTGATCTCCAGGCGGCAGGCGTTGACGCCCTGGCTGTTGTTGCGGGGCGCGACGGCCCGTACGAAGGCCGTCGGCGCGGTGAAGCCGTCCGGCAGCCTGCCGATCTTCGCGTCGGAGGCCAGGCTGCACGTGACCAGACCCCGGGCCTGGAGGAACGAGGTGCCGGCGATGGTGACGAGCCGGACCTCGGGGGTCGCGCCCGCGGCCGGGGTGATCCCGGGCTCCAGGACGAGCGGGGTCCAGGCACCGGCGTCGACTCCGGCGGCCGCGGCCGGGGCGGCGGTGACGAGGCCGCCGACGGTGAGGGCGGCGGGCAGGGCGAGGGCCGCGCCGAGGACGCTGCGGCGGTTGTGGGACATGGGTGTTCGGCTCCTTGGGGGGCGGGAGGGTTGGCGTCAGCGCCAGACGGCGCTGAAGGCGTCGAGCTGGGCCCAGGTGATCGGGTCGGTGGAACGTCCGCCGTAGAGGCGCAGTGCGCGGTCCGTCCCGGCTTCGACCCGGGCGACGCCGGGGCCGCCGGCGGTGTTGTCGCGCGGCACGGTGGCGCGGGCGACCACGCTCGGGGTGAGGGAGTCGGGCAGGGTGCCGATGACCGTGTCGGTGGTGAAGCTGCCCCTGACTCCGCCGGAGAGCTGGAGGGTCGTGGTGCCGGCGAGGCTGATGAGGCGGCCGCGGGGCGCGTGCTGATCGGCCGTCACTCCGGCGGCGAGGGCGATCGGCCGCCAGTCCGTGAGGACCTTCACGCCGTCGGTCTCGGGGGTCGCGGACAGGGACATGATCGTGCAGGTGCGCGGGCCGGGGTCCTCGCAGGCGAAGCCGAAGTGGAGGTGCGGGACGCCGTCGTGGACGGCGACGGTCATGCCCTCGGCCTCGCGCCAGACCAGGCCGGGGCCGGCGGTGATGTGCTGGTGGTCGAGCTGGTTGCCGGAGGCCCACTCGAAGGCGGTGATGTGCGTGTTGCCGGGCAGCGGCGCGGCTTCGAGGCTCTGGCCCTTGAGCGTGTAGAGCACGCCCGCGTGGGAGGCGTATCCCTGGAAGTCGGTGCCGGCCGCGGGGACGACCGGGCTGAGCGTCTGGAGGGCCTGCCACTCCCCCGCCGCCGCCCGGGCCAGGTCGTAGCGCGCGTAGGACGTGACGCCGCCGAGGGCGTAGCGCACCACGAGCTCGCTGGCGCTGTGGTCGATGGTGGGGGTGACGAAGCGGGCGGCCGGGTCGGGGGTGTACGGCGGGGTGTGGCGCGCGGTGCCGTGGTCGACGACGTCGCCGTTGCGGTAGGCGAAGCTGGTGACGGCGGTGCCGTAGCCCTCGTTCTTGCTGTTGGGCACGGACGCGGTCTCGGTCCACAGCCAGACCGTTCCGCCGCGGTTCTCCACGCCGAGGTTGACGCCGTGTCCGAATCCCCGCAGGTACATGTGGCCGGTGAGGGCGCCGCCTCGGGTGAGCCGGCTCAGGCACAGGTCGCCGCGGGCCTTGCGGGTGGGGTAGTCGACGGCGGCGGCCTCGTCGGACAGCCGGATCCCGCCCTCCATGATCTGGAGCACGAAGATGTCGCCGGAGACGGGGTCGATGCCGAACGACTGCATGACGGTGTCGTTCTGCAGCCGGCGCCGGTGGAGCAGCTTGCCCACCGGGCCGGCGATGTCTATCTGTCCTGGGATGGTGATGCTCAACGGCGGGGCTCCTCGGGAGGATGACGGCTTCCCTGATGATCGAACCGCGCCAGTGTGCCACTCCCCTTCGCCCGTGGGGACACGGGCCTCGGGCCGTTCGCGCGCGGGAGCCGGCGGCAGGACGGAGCGACCGGCGACCTCCACCCGTTCGACTGCATCGGGTAAGGGTTCTGTGACGGAAAGTCACTACGGACTTCCTGCGCCACCCGGCGCTCGTGGACCGCTCGGGCGTGCTGTTCCAGCGCCGGCCGCCGTCGTGGGTGCAGGAGCTCCTGGACCTGTTCGGCTCGCGGCCCTGGCACGCCGGCTCCAACATCGACGCCGCCGCCGCGCTGGAGCCCCTCCTGGTGGTGGGCCGGCGCATCCTCGTCTTCGGCGAGCCGTTCACCGACGACGCCGAGGGCGACCTCGGCATGCACAACGTGCACCAGAACCAGGGCGATCCGGCCGGCTCCCCGTGGTGGCAGGAGAACGGGATCTGGCAGGACGGCGCCACCCTCACCCAGCGGCCCGACGGGCGGTACGACGTCTTCCTGAACAAGTTCTCCAGCCAGGCGTCCCACACGGACCCGGCGGGCCACCCGCTCGCCTGACCCGCGCGGGGGCCGCGACGAGGACGGTGACGAGGGCGGCGGCAAGGGCGGTGCCGAGGACGGTGACGAGGACGAGCACGATCAGCGGCGGACCCGGGGCATGCCGAGGCCGATCCAGGAGATGATCTCGCGCTGGATCTCGTTGTTGCCGCCGCCGAAGGTGAAGATGACGGCCGAGCGGTAGCCGCGTTCGAGTTCGCCGTGCAGGACGGCACCGGCCGAGCCCTCCTTGAGGGCACCCGCCGAGCCGGTGACCTCCATGAGCCAGGCATACGCGTCGCGGCGGGCCTCGGATCCGTACACCTTGACGGCGGAGGCGTCCTGGGGCGTGAGGGTGCCGTTCTGGACGGCGTTCACCATCTGCCAGTTGAGGAGTTTCATGGCGTCGAGCCGGGCGTGGGTGCGGGCCAGGGTGCGGCGGACCCAGCCGAGGTCGAGGACGCGGCGGCCGTCGGCCAGTTTGGTGCCGGCGGCCCAGCGCTGGACGTCGTGCAGGGCGCGGATGGCCATGGTGCCGTGGGCGGCGAGGGTGACGCGTTCGTGGTTGAGCTGGTTGGTGATCAGCCGCCAGCCCTCGTTCTCGTCGCCGACGCGGTGGGAGCAGGGCACGCGGACGTTCTCGTAGTGGCTCGCGGTGGTGTCGTGGGAGGCGAGGGTGTGGATGAGGGTGCAGGAGTAGCCGGGGTCGTCGGTCGGCACGAGCAGCATGGTGATGCCCTTGTGCGGCGGGGCGGCGGGGTCCGTGCGGACGGCGAGCCACACCCAGTCGGCGGTGTCGCCGTTGGTGGTCCAGATCTTCTGTCCGTTCACCGTGTAGTGGCCGGTGGTCTCGTCGCCCTCGCGGACGGCGCGGGTCTTCAGGGCGGCGAGGTCGGTGCCGGCGTCGGGCTCGCTGTAGCCGATGGCGAAGTCGATCTCGCCGGAGAGGATCTTCGGCAGGAAGTACGCCTTCTGCTCCTCGGTACCGAACCGCATGATCGTCGGTCCGACGGTGTTGAGGGCCATCAGCGGCAGCGGTACGCCGGCCTGGGCGGCCTCGTCGAAGAAGATGAACTGTTCCATGGGGGTCAGCCCGCGCCCGCCGTACTCGGTGGGCCAGCCCACGCCCAGCCAGCCGTCGGCGCCGAGCCGGCGCACGGTCTCGCGGTAGAAGCCCTTCTGGGCGGCGGGGTCGGCGGAGCGCGCGTGGACGTCCTCGGGGGCGAGGCCGGTGAGCCCGGCGAAGTAGGCGCGCAGTTCGGCGCGCAGTCGGTGCTGGGCGGGCGTGTACTGGAGGTGCATGGCGTCTCCCGTGGCTCGGCGCTCCGATGCTGCGCGCGGTGCGGCGCCACGGTAGAACGTGTTCCATAAATGCGGAAGGCCCGTGCGCCGACCGGTGGCGTACGGGCCCGTCCGCGCCGCCCGCGAGGGCGGACCGTCCCTCGGGAGGGAGCGGCTTCGCCGCTCAGGGCAGCAGTTCGTCGAGGGAGGCTCGGCCCTTCTCCGCCATGCGCCGCTCGGCCCAGGCGAGATTCTTCGGATTCACGTCGCGACCGGACGCGAGGACCAGGTCCTCGGCCGTGAACTCACCCTCCGACCCGGCGTGCAGCAGCCTGTCGGGCGTCGGGATGTCCCCCCGGGACGTCTTGTCGGTGTCACCGTTCATGCCGCCTCCTCGTGTTTCGCAGGCACTGGCCATTCTCGTGGCCCGCTCCCCGTCCCGCATCCGGGCGACGGTCAGGCGACGGCGCGCAGGGCGCGGACCGCGCGGTGGGCGGGGCGTGGGGTGCGGGGTGGGCGGGGTGCGGGGCGTGGGGTGCGGGGTGCGGGGTGCGGGGCGCGGGGTGCGGGGCGCCGCCAGGTCGGCGCGGTGTCCGCAGGCCGCGTGGCGGGCGGCGCCGCCGGGTCGGTGCGTGTCGGAGCGGTGTCGGTGGCGTGTCGACGCGGCCGGGGAGGCTGGCGGACGCATCAGACATCCGCCGGTGAACCAGGAGCCCGCCCGATGACCCCTCCGTCCCAGCCCCAGCCCCAGATCGAGCCCCAGCCCTTGCCCCTGCGCCGTGTCCGCGTCACGGCTGTCCGGCGCCTCACCCCGCGCATGGTCCGGGTCACCCTCGGCGACCCGTCGCCGAACGGCGCGGCCCTCGCCCGGCCCGACGCGCAGGTGAAGCTGTTCTTCCCCCGGCCCGGACAGGACGAGCCCGTCCTGCCCGACCCGGGCCGGGACGGCGACGTGATGCGCTGGTACGCGGCGTACGGGGCGATCCCGGAGGAGCGGCGCCCCTGGATGCGCAGCTACACCGTGCGGGCGCACGACCCGGCCGCCGGGACCGTCGACATCGACTTCCTGCTGCACGGCGGCGAGGAAGGGCCGGCGACGCGGTGGGCGCGCGGGGCGCGCCCCGGGGACGTGCTGGGGATGTTCGGTCCGTCGGACCACTTCGCCGTGCCCGTCGACCCGGGCGCGGGCGACCGGGCGCTCCTCGTGGCGGACGCCTGCGCGCTGCCCGCCCTGGCCACGGTCGCCGAGGCGCTGCCGACGGGGCGGCCCGCGGTCGCTGTCGTCCTGGTCGCCGACGCGGCGGAACGACAGCCGCTGCCGACGGCCGGGGACCTGAGGGTGCGCTGGGTGTACGGGGAGGGAGCGGCCGGCGAGGAAGCCCTGATCGCGGCCGTGCGGGCCGAGGCGGGCCGGTTCGCGGCCGGTGCGCCGTACGTGTGGCTGGCCGGGGAGGCCGCAACGGTGCGCGCCCTGCGCCGTCACCTCGTGGAGGAGCGGGCGGTCGACCGCCGGTCCGTCGACTTCGCCGGCTACTGGCGCCGCAGCCTCACCCAGGACGACGCCCCGACGGCGGAGGACCTGGCGGAGGCACACGAGCGGCTGGAGCTGCGGAAGGGGTCAGGGTGACGCGGGCCCCGAGTGACCGGAGGTCACGCCGGGCCACGGCGCGGCCCGAGTGACCCGAGGCCACGCCGGGCCACGGCGCGGCTCGGCTCGGTGACAGCCGGACCCCGGTGCTCGAAAGGCCGGCCTGCGCCCGGAGGCCGGTGACCGCGCCACGGCACGACGGCGCAGAAGGGCACCGCGGCCAGGAGCCCAGGGTCCGCACACCCGGGCCCGGCCCGGAGGCCGGTGACCCCGCCACGGCACAACGGCACAGAAGGCCACGGCGACCACGAGCCCAAGGTCCGCACACCCGAGCCCCCGCCCGGAGACCGGTGACCCCGCCACGGCACAACGGCACAGAAGGCCACGGCGACCACGAGCCCAGACTCCGCACACCCGAGCCCCCGCCCGGAGACCGGTGCCCCAGCCACGGCACGACGGCACAGGAAGCCAGAGCCGACCAGCCCGAGGTCCGCAACGGCGGCCCGCGACCACAAGCCGGTGACGTGTCACCGCGCCGCCGCGTTGCCGCGTCACCGGTTCCGGAACGGAGGCCGCCGAAGGTGCCGGGTCACTCCGGCCGGCCCGCCACCGCCTCCCGGACGAGGGTGGCGGCCTGCCGCACGCTGAGGGTCGCGCCTTCCTCGTAGCGGGCGGTGAAGGTCTCCGGGGCGAGGGCCGCGCGCAGGGCCCGTTCGGCGTGGGCGCGCAGGGCGGTTTCGGTCGGGGCGGCGAGGGGGCGGATGCCGGCGCCGGTGGGAGTGCCGCGATGGGCGTCGTACGCGCCGAGCAGCCGTGCGCCCTCCGCCGCCGCGCCGGTCCCCGCGCGGGCCCACGCGGCGGTGGCGAACTGCGTGACGATCAGGTGGGGGGCGACGAGGTGGGCGAGGGTCTCCATGTCCCGGACCGCGCGGGCGACCCGGGCGGCGGCGTCGTCGAAGGCGCCGTCCAGGCAGTCGAGCCAGGCGTGGAGCCCGGCGAGCATGCCGTGGAAGAGGCCGGGGGTGAGCTCGCCGCACTCGTCCTCCATGAGGCGGACCTGCGTGCGGGCCAGGGAGGTGCGGCCGGTGTTCCCGTAGTGCTGGGTGAGCAGCAGACGGGGTGTGCTCACGGCCTCGGTGCCGGATGCGCCGGACTCCGCGGCGGCCTCGGCGAGGAGGCGTTCGGCGTCGGCGCGGGCCGCCGGGTCGTCGGCGACCGCCGGGGTGCGCAGCCGCAGGGCGGCGAGCAGCGCCTTGAAGACCGGGACCTGGGAGCGGGCGCCGAGCCGGGCGGCGGCGGTCATGGCCCGTGCGAAGTCGGCGGCGGCCTCGGCCGTGCGGCCGGCCCGCTCGTACGTCTCGCCGCGCGCGGCGAGGGCCTCGGCGGTCCCCCACGAGTCCTGGAGTGCCTCGAACCGTTCCAGCGCCTCCTCCGCGTCCCGCGCCTGCCCGCCGAGGAGCCTGGCGCGGAGCAGCAGGGCGAAGGCGAGGTCCCAGTCGTCCCCGTGGTCGCGGGCGGCGGCCACGAGGGCGGCGAGGGTCTCGTCGAGGTCGGCGAACCGGCCGGTCATCAACTGGGCGAAGAACCACATCGTGCCGGGGTGCCGGGCGGTCTGCGGCAGTCCGGGCCGGTACGCGGCGATGACGGCGTCGAGGCGGGCGCGGGTCTCGGGCCGCTCCAGCGCGGTGGCACCGTCCCCGCCCTCGGCCGCGAGGGCCAGCAGGCGTCCGCCGCGCCGGGCCTCCCGGAGCCTCTCGCCGGTCCAGGGCGGCGGCACGTCCCCGCACCGCCCCGCGAACGGCTCCGCCCTCGGCGCCGCCCCGGCGAAGGGGTCCGGTCCGAGCAGGGTCGCCTCGCGCAGCCAGGTCCGCGCGTCGTGCAGGTGGTTGCGCAGTTGCCAGAACCAGCTCATGGCGTGCACGAGACACAACGTCTCCTGCTCGTCCCGCACCCGCACGGCGGTCCGCAGCGCACCGCGCACGTTGTCGTGCTCGGTCTCCAGGCGGGCCATCGCCGCCGCCTGCCCCGGCCCGCGGAGTTCCGCGTCGCCGAGCCGGGCGAGCTCGCGGTAGTACGTCAGGTGCCGCCGCTCGACCTCCGCCCGCTCCCCCGCCTCGTCCAGCCGCTCCCCCGCGTACTCGGCGACCGTCTCCAGCAGCCGATAACGCATCCCCGACTCCGTCGGAGCGGCCACCACCAGCGACTTGTCCACCAGCGCCCCGAGCAGGTCCAGCACCTCCGGCCCCTGCCCCGGCCCCCCGCACACCGCCTCCGCCGCCTCCAGACCGCACCCGCCCGCGAACACCGACAGACGCCGCAGCACCGCCCGCTCGCCCTCCGTCAACAACTCCCAGGACCAGTCCACCACCGCCCGCAACGTCTGCTGACGCGGCAACACCGTACGAGCACCCGAGGTCAGCAGCCGAAACCGGTCGTCGAGCCGGTCGGCGATCTGCCGAGGCGTCAGCATCCGCAACCGCGCCGCCGCCAGCTCGATCGCCAGCGGCAGACCGTCCAGCCGCCGCGCGATCTCCTCCGCCGCACCCGGATCGTCCGCCACCCGGAACCCCGGCCGCACCGCCGCACCCCGCTCCCCGAACAACCGCACCGCCGTCCCCAGCGGCAACGGCCCCACCGGACGCACCACCTCCCCCGGCACCCCCAACGGCTCACGGCTCGTCGCCAGCACCGTCACCCCCGGACACCGCGCCAGCAACACCTCCACCAACCCGGCCGCCGCCCCCACCACATGCTCACAGTTGTCCAGCACCACCAGGAGCGTGCGGCGCGCGCAGTGGTCGACGAGGGTGGCGAGGGGGTCGCGGGCGGGGCCGCCGCGCCAGAGGTGGGTCTCGCGGGCGCCGAGGGCGGTGAGGACGGCGGCGGGGACGTCGGACGGGTCGCGCACGGCGGCGAGTTCGGCGAGCCGGGTCTCGGTGCGGGCGGACGCGGCCGCCAGGGCGAGGCGGGTCTTGCCCACGCCGCCGGGGCCGGTCAGGGTGACGAGCCGGCCGTTCTCCAAGGCGCTTTCGAGGTCCCGCAGTTCGCCGTCACGGCCCAGGAACGAGGTCAGCGGGGCGGGCAGCGTACGGCGGAGGGCCGCGGGTGGCTCCTCGGCGGTCAGCAACTCCTCGTACAGCTGCTTGAGTTCGGGCCCCGGGTCGGTGCCGAGGCGGTCGGCGAGGGCGCGGCGGGCGGCCTCGTAGGCGGCGAGGGCTTCGGCGGGGCGCCCGGCGGCGCGCAGGGCGCGGAGGTGGAGGGCACGGAGGGGTTCGTCGAGGGGGTGCTCGGCGGTGAGGGCGGCGAGCGGGACGAGGGTGTCCTCGGCGCGGCCGAGGGCGAGGTCGGCGGCGAGCCGGTCGCGGCGGGCCCGGGTGCGGCGCTGGCCGGCCCGTACGGCGAGCGGGTCGTGGTCGTGGCCGGGCAGGTCCGCGAGGGCGGCGCCGCGCCACAGGCCCAGGGCCTCGTCCAGCAGCCGCGCGGCTCGTTCGGGCCGGCCGGCGTCCAGCTCCCGTGCGCCTTCGTCGGCGAGCTCCTCGAAGCGGAACAGGTCGATCCCGTCGGGTGCGGTGACCAGCCGGTAGCCGCCGGGCACCGATGCGACGGCTTCGTGCCCGACGGCCCGGCGCAGCCGGCCCACCAGCGCCTGGAGCGCGGCGACCCGGTCCCGGCCCCGCCCCTCGGCGGCGTCCTCGGCCCACAGCTGGGCGATCAGGGCCTCCGTACCGGTCGGCCGGCCGCCGGCCGCGGCGAGCGCCGTGAACAGGGCCCTGAGCCGGGCGCCGGCCAGTACGGCGTCCGAGCCGTCGGCGCGGCGGGCCTGGGCGGGTCCGAGGATGCGGTAGGGCGGCTGCACCGGCCCATTCTGCCGAATCCGCCCGTGTGGCCGTGTCGCCGCCATGGCGTGCGGGGTGTGCGGGTTCGACAATAAGGAAGATGACCGATGACGAGCGGAACACGCGCGGCGGCGAGATCGGGCCGACCGAGCGCCTCGCCATGAACCGCACCGGCAGCTTCGACTGGGACCTCGACACCGGCACCATCGACGTCGACGACGCGGGCCTGCTGGTCTTCGGGCTCGCCCCGGCCGAGTTCGACGGACGGCCGGCGACGCTCGTACGCGATCTGGACCCCGACGAGCGGACCCGGCTCGAACGGGTGATCCGGGACGCGATCACCGGCGGCAGTTCCTCCTACACGGCGCACGTCCGGTTCGAACGGGCCGACGGTACACCCCAATGGACGCATGTGCAGGCGCGGATCCTGCGCCGGGGCGGCGGCATGGCGCACCGGATCGTGGGCATCGTGCGGGACGCGACGACCGAGGTCACGCACTCGGAGTTCGTGCTCGACCTGGAGAAGCGCCGCGAGGTGCAGACGACGATCGTGGAGCGGACGACGCACGCCCTGTCGCGGGCGGTGACCGTGGACGACGTGACGGCGGCGCTGACCGGCCCCGGGGGTCTGGCGCGGCTCGGCGCCGAGGGCCTGGCCCTCGGTCTGGTGGAGAACGGCTCCCTCAACCTCATCGCGCTGAGCGGCGAGTCCCTGGAGATCTTCGACGACTTCCGCAGCCGCCGTCTGGACCGGGGGCTGCCCCTGGCCGAGACGGTGCTGAGCGGGCGGCCGCGTTTCGTGCCGTCGTTTCCGACGCTGGGCCAGGACTTTCCCGAGCTCGCTCCGTACGTGGGCCGGATGCCGTTCCGCTCGGCCTGTTACCTGCCGCTGGTGGCGCAGGCCCGCTCGCTGGGCGGGATGGCGCTCTTCTACCGGCGGCGCAGCACCTTCAACACCGACGAGCGCAATCTGCTGCTCGGCCTCGCGGCGATCGTGGCGCAGTCGCTGCAACGGGCGATCCTCTTCGACGAGGAGCGGGAGCTGGCGACCGGGCTGCAGGCCACGATGCTGCCGCGGCGGATCCCGGAGATCACCGGTGGCGAGATCGCGGTGCGCTACCACGCGGCGTGGAGCGGGCGGCAGGTCGGCGGTGACTGGTACGACGTGATCCCGCTGCCGCGCGGGCGGGTCGGGGTGGTCGTGGGCGACGTGCAGGGCCACGACACGCACGCCGCGGCGATCATGGGCCAGCTGCGGATCGCGCTCCGGGCGTACGCGGGTGAGGGGCACGCCCCCTCGACGGTCCTCGCCCGCGCCTCCCGCTTTCTCGCGGAGCTCGACACCAACCGCTTCGCGACCTGCACCTACGCCCAGGTCGACCTGACCGGCGGCACGGTGCGCGTGGTGCGGGCGGGGCATCTGGGGCCGTTGATCCGGCACACGGACGGGCGGGTGGGCCGGCCGAAGCTGCGGGGCGGTCTGCCGTTGGGTCTGGCGACGGTCTTCGGGGACGAGGAGTTCCCCGAGACGCGGCTCGACCTGGTGCCGGGCGAGACGCTGGTGCTGTACACGGACGGTCTGGTGGAGCAGCCGGACACGGACATCGAGACGGGACTGGACGCGCTCGCGGAGGCGGTGAGCAGCGGCCCTCCGCAGGCGGAGGCGCTCGCGGACCACCTGTCGGAGCGGCTGTGGGAGCGGTGGGGTTCCGGCGACGACGTGGCGCTGCTGGTGCTGCGGCGCAGCCCCGACCCGGGCACCCCGAAGGCGCCGCGCATCCACCAGTACATCCACCAGGCCGATCCGCAGGGCCTGTCGGACGCGCGGGCGGCGGTGGGGCAGGCGCTCGTGGATTGGGGCATGCCGGAACTCGCCGACGACGCCGAGCTGTTGACGGGCGAGTTGCTGGTCAACGTGCTGTTGCACACCGAGGGCGGTGCGGTGCTGACCCTGGAGGTGCTGCCGGAGCCGGTGCGGCGGGTGCGTCTGTCGGTGCAGGACCGTTCGAGCGCGTGGCCGCGGCGGCGCACTCCGGGCGAGGCGGCGACCTCGGGGCGCGGGCTGCTCCTGATGGACGCGATCGCCTCGCGGTGGGGCGTGGAGCCGCGCGGCGAGGGCAAGGCGGTGTGGTGCGAGATCGGACCGCCCGGGGCGCAGACCTCACCGGGCGGGACGGCGAGGGCGTCGGCGGCGGGCGGGGCCGCTGCGTCAGGCGCTGCCGCGTCGGGGAACGGGCGCGGCGGGCGGGACGCGCGGGAGGGGGGCGCCGACGGCCCGGCGAAGCCGGCTTCCGGTTCCGGGACGGGGTCCGATGCCGGTTCCGGTCTCGGCTCCGGTCTCGGCTTCGGAACCGAGGTCGGCTCCGGTTCCGGGGCGGGGACCGATTCCGGGACGGGGACCGATTCCGGTTCCGAGGCCGGCTCCGGTTCCGGTGGTACGAGCTCCGGGCGTACGGGCCCGGAGGAGTGAACGAAGGGCGGTACGGCCGATGGACCCGGTGGCGGCGCTGGAGCGGATCGCCTTCCTGCTGGAACGCTCGCAGGCGCCCGCGTACCGGGCCCGCGCGTTCCGTACCGCCTCGGCGGCGGTGACCGCGCTGGGCGCCGAGGAGGTGGCGCGGCGGGCGAAGGCGGGCACGCTGGAGTCGGTGAAGGGGATCGGCCCGAAGACGGCGGCGGTGGTGCGGGAGGCGCTGGCCGGGCGGGTGCCGGAGTACCTGGAGCGCCTGGAGAAGGAGATCCCGGTGCCCGAGGCGCGCGGGGGCGAGGCGCTGCGGGCGGCGCTGCGCGGCGACTGCCACGTCCACTCGGACTGGTCGGACGGCGGCAGCACCATCGAGGACATGGGCCGGGCGGCGGCCCGGCTCGGCCACGAGTGGGTGGTCCTGACGGACCATTCGCCGACGCTGAAGGTGGCGCGCGGGCTCTCCCCCGACCGGCTGCGGGAGCAACTGGACGTGGTGGCGCGGCTGAACGAGGAATGGGCGCCGTTCCGGATGCTCACCGGGATCGAGTGCGACATCCTGCCGGACGGCTCGCTGGACCAGGAACCCGAACTCCTCGACCGGCTGGACGTGGTGGTCGGCTCGGTCCACTCGAAGCTGCGGATGGACGCGGCGGCGATGACCCGCCGCATGGAGCGGGCGGTGCGCAATCCGCTGATGGACGTGCTCGGTCACTGCACCGGGCGGCTGGTGAGCGGCGGGCGGCTGCGTCCGGAGTCCGAGTTCGACGCCGAGCGGGTGTTCGCGGCCTGCGCCGAGTCGGGCACGGCGGTGGAGATCAACAGCCGTCCCGAACGCCTCGATCCGCCCCTCAGGCTGCTGCGGCTCGCGGTGGAGGCCGGCGTGTACTTCGCGGTGGACACGGACGCGCACGCCCCGGGCCAGCTGGAATGGCAGATCCACGGCTGCGCGCGGGCCGAGGAGTGCGGGGTGCCCGCGGAGCGGGTCATCAACACCTGGCCGGTGGACGAGCTGTCCCGGTGGACGAGGGGTGAGCGGCGGGAGAGCGCCTGAGGGGTGCCCGGGGTCCCGTGGACGCCCGGGGTTCCATGGACGCCCGGGGTCCCGTGGACGCCCGGGGTCCCGTGGACGCCCGGGGCGCCGCCCCCTTCGGAGGCGCGCGTCAGGCGCGCTGCCAGACCGTGGTGGCGTTGCAGAACTCGCGGATGCCGTGGCCCGAGAGCTCGCGCCCGTACCCCGAACGCTTCACTCCGCCGAAGGGCAGGGCGGGGTGGGAGGCGGTCATGCCGTTGACGAAGACGCCGCCGGCCTCCAGGTCCCGTACGAAGAAGGCGATGTCCTCGTCGCTCCGGGTCCAGACGTTCGAACTGAGGCCGAACGGCGAGTCGTTGGCGACGGCGACGGCCTCCTCGATGTCGGCGACCGGGTAGAGGGTGGCGACGGGGCCGAAGGTCTCCTCGCGGTGGACGCGCATCTCGGGGGTGATGCCGGTCAGGACGGTGGGCCGGTAGAACCAGCCGCGCGACAGCCCGTCGGGGCGGCTCCCGCCGCACAGGACGGTGGCACCGGCGGCCACGGCGTCGTCGACGAGGGCCTCCAGGTCGGCACGGCCCTGTTCGGTGGCCAGCGGGCCGACGTCGGTGTCGTCGTCGAGGGGGTCGCCGACGGAGAGGGAGTTCATGGCGGCGGTGAAGCGTTCGGCGAAGTCGTCGTAGACGTCCTGGTGGACGATGAACCGCTTGGCGGCGATGCAGGACTGGCCGTTGTTCTGCACGCGCGCGGTGACGGCCGTCTTCACGGCCCGGGGGAGGTCGGCGGAGGGCATGACGATGTACGGGTCGCTGCCGCCGAGCTCCAGGACGGTCTTCTTGACCTCGTCACCGGCGATCGCGGCCACGGAACGGCCGGCCGGCTCGCTGCCGGTGAGGGTCGCGGCGGCGACGCGGGGGTCGCGCAGGATGCCCTCGACGGCACCCGAGCCGATCAGCAGGGTCTGGAAGCAGCCCTCGGGGAAACCGGCGCGGCGGAACAGGTCGCCGAGGTAGAGGGCGGTCTGGGGCACGTTGGAGGCGTGCTTGAGGAGTCCGGTGTTGCCGGCCATGAGCGCGGGCGCGGCGAAGCGGATCACCTGCCACAGCGGGAAGTTCCACGGCATCACGGCGAGGATCGTGCCGAGCGGACGGTAGTGGACCCGGGCGAGGTCGGCGCCGGAGTCGAGGACGTCGTGCTCGGAGGGGTGCTCGTCGGCGAGCAGCGCCTCGGCGTGGTCGGCGTACCAGCGCATCGCCTTGGCGCACTTGGCGGCCTCGGCGCGGGCGGCGACGATCGGCTTGCCCATCTCGGTGGTCATGGTCCGCGCGATGTCCTCGGCGTCCTCGTCGAGCAGTGACGCGGCGGCCCGCATGAGCCGGGCGCGCTCGGCGAAGGGGGTGGCGCGGTACTGACGGTACGCCTCGTGCGCGGCGGAGACCCGCCGCTCGACCTCCGCGGGGCCGTGAGCCTCGTAGGTGCGCAGTGTCTCGCCGGTCGCCGGGTTGACCGTGGCGATGCCCATGTCGTCTCCTCCTGGCCTCCTCCCCCACGGGCAACCTTTCCCGACGGGGCCACGGGCGCAATCGGGGCGGGTGCGGTGGGGTGACGGGGCGGCGGGAAACGCGGGCGGAGGGGCGACGGGCCGGAGGCGCGACGGGCCGGAGGGGCAACGGGCCGGAGGGGCAACGCGGGCAGACAGGGGACGTGGGGCGTGGGCAGACAGGGGACGTGGGCGGGGTCAGCCGCCCGTGACCCAGCGCAGGGCGCCCGCCAGGTGGGTGCGGAAGGCCGGGTCGGCGTAGGACTCCGCGGCGTGGCCGAGGGCGGTGAAGAGGACGCGGCCGTGGCCGGGGGCGGCGTCGCGGCACCAGACCAGGGGGTGGTCGGCGCCCATGGTGCCGCCGCTGTAGCGGGTCTCGTCGGCGCGGGCGAGGACGCGGACGCCGGTGGCCCGGGGGTTGGCCGTGAAGTTGTACCACTCGTCGGTCCACTCCCAGCACTCCGGCAGGGAGGCCGTCGCCGGGTGGTCGTGGGCGTCGACGCGGACGGTGCCCGGCTGGATCTCGGGGTGGCCGTCGAAGCGGGTGCCGAGGAGTTCACCGTAGAACGGCCAGTCGGGCTCGGCGTTGGCCGCGGCGTGCACGGCGAGGAGGCCGCCCCCGCCGCGTACGTACGTCTCGAAGGCGGCGCGGCCCGCATCGGTGAGCACGGTCCCGGTGGTCGAGACGAGGACGACGGCGGCGCAGCGGGCGAGACGGTCCGCGGTGAAGGCGGCGGGATCCTCGGTGGTCTGGGCCGACAGCCCGGCGTCGGCGGCGAGTTCGGTGAGGGCGGTCGCCGCGGCGGGGATCGAGTCGTGGCGGTAGCCAGCGGTGCGGGTGTAGACGAGCACGCTCCGCGGCCCGACCGGCCCGACCGGCCCGGCCGGCCTGCTCCGGCCATCCGACCCGCTGGACCCATCCGGACCGCCCGGCCCGTCCGGCCCGTCCGGCCCGTCCGGCCTGGTCGCCCCGCTCCTGGACACGTGGTGCACTCCCTGGTCCCGCTCTCGTCCGGCTCCGTCGAGCAAGCGCTTTCCATGCGCTGCCGCACCGACCGTAACCACCGAAAACCACGGGCCGCAAGGCCCGGCGCTCGGGCAGACTGCCCCGATGGATCTTCTGCCACGACCGCGCCGCGCCCTCGCCCACGTCGCCGCCCTCGCCACGGGCGAACCCCTCGACCCCACGCTGAGGGTGACGCTCAACTTCCATCCCACCTTCTTCGAACGCCTCGCCGAGGAAGGGGTCTACCGCTCTCAGTTCGTCACCGGCACCAGCAACGGCGGGCTCACCGCGCGTCCCGACGGCGACCGGTGGCGCTGGGAGAGCCGGATCTTCGGGGGCGCGTACGACGACGCCCCGGCGCACGAGCGGCCCGTGTACGGCGCGCTCGACCACCGTCGCCGCCCTTACGGCGCCGCGCCGCGCTTCGGCTCCGCGCACCTGCGGCTGACCGGTGCCACGCTCGCCCGCACCACCTTCTGCTATCCGGACAGCGTCCTGGAGCCGAAGGACTTCGGCGTGGCGGAGCGTGCGGGCCTGGTGGCGCTCGCCCTCGCCGACGCCGAGGCGGACGCCCTCGACGACTACGTCGAGGCGCAGGTCCACGGACCGGTGGAGATCGGCCGGGACGTGGAGGCGCTGGTCCTCGACCCGTCCTTCCGCGGTACGGAGGTGGAGGCCGCGGCCCGCGCGCTGCCCTGTCCGGTGGAATGGCACGAGGGCTTCCGGCTCTCGGTCGCGGAACTGCGACGGCATCCGGAGTACCGGGGGCCCGAGTTCGTGGAGCTGGGCGCCGAGCTGGCCGTGGACGGCCGGCTGGATCCGCGGATCGTCCAGGAGGCGGCCGAATCAGGACGCTACGACCGGCAGCACGTCAAGCGGGTGTGGCACCTGCTGGCGCGCTTCGGGGCCCCGGCCGCCACCCCGGTCGTCCGAGGCTGATCCTCGGCAACCTGCTCTCCGCCCGCCGGCCGGCGGAACACCGGCCGACCGCTCCGGCCGCCTCCCGCGCCCTCGCCCCGCCCTCCCGGCTTCCCCGCCCTCCCGGCTCACCCCGTTCTCCCGGCCCGCCCCGTTCTCCCGGCCCGCGTCGCCTGGCTCAGTCGACCGGGCGGGTGGCCGCCTCCAGCAGCGGCGCCAGGAAGTCGCGTTCGAGGCTGCCCGGGGGCAAGGCGTCCGGTTCGACGTAGCTCTGGGCCAGACCACCCTCGCGCAGGGCGACGACGAGGCGGGCGAACCGGTCGGCGTCCACGGTCAGTTCGCGCCCGGCGCGGCGGAGGACCAGCTCCAGGCCGCGGGCGATCTCGGCGCGCAGCCGGGCGTCGTGCCGGGCCAGCACCCAGGCGGCCTGCGGGTCGCGGATGGCGTGCAGGGTGAACTCGGTGCTCACCAGGTACCAGTCCCGCTCCTCCGGCTCGATGCGCGAGGCCAGGTCGGCGAGCCGCTCCAGGGTGTAGTCCTCGGGCCCGAGCGCGTCGATCGCCTCGGCGAGGCGGCGCACGATCCGTTCGCCGTGTTCGTCGAAGAGGGCCAGGAAGAGCTCCTCCTTGCCGGCGAAGTTCGAGTAGTACGCGCCGCGCGTGAATCCGGCGCGTTCGCAGATCTGCTCGATGGAGGCGGCGTGGAACCCGTGCTCGGCGAAGACCTCCAGGGCCGCCTTCAGCAGGGCCGCGCGGGTACGGGGTCGGCGCCCGGTGACACCTTTCGGCACGGGTGGCTCCTCCTTCGCGTCCATCGCCGGGGAGGCGTTTCCGGGTGGGTCGGCGGCCCACGATACCGGCGGCCATCCCGGGCGCGGGCGGGCCATCGACGTTAGGATTCACGCATGGGAGAGCGGCCCCTCGCGCCCGCCGCGCCCGAGCTGGTGCTCGAGCTCGACGGAGACGCGACCGTGATGAACCCGAGCCGCGTCTATCGCATCGGACGCGACCCCACCAGCGATTTCGTCCTGTCCGACGCCCGGGTGTCCTGGCACCACGCCGTGCTGCGGGCGGTGGGGGACCACTGGACGCTCGAGGACGAGGGCAGCACGAACGGGACCTTCGCCGACGACCGCCGCGTCGCCCTCGGCCCCGTCGGCCCCGGCACCGTGCTCCGTTTCGGCCACCCCACCGAAGGGCCGATGGCGGTGCTGCTTCCGGCCCGTGCGCCGACCCCGTCCGCCGCTCCCGGCCGGTCCGCCCCGGCGGAGCCCGTACGCCCCGGGTCGGCGCCCCAGGACCGGGCGTCCCCCGGCCCCGTACGACCCGAGCAGGCGTCCCCCGGCCCCGTACGACCGGAGCAGGCGTCCCCCGCGCCCGTACGACCCGAGTCGGCCCCTGCCGCACCCGCACCGCCCGCGCCCGAGCCCCCGCCGTCCGCGCGGCCCCGGCCCGTACGACCGGAGCCCGCCCCCTCGCCCCTGCCGGACGAGGCCCCCGCGGCACCCCCGGCGGCGGCACCTCCGCCGCGTCCGTCGTCCGTCGCGCATCCCGCCCGCACCGGCACGTTCCGGCAGCCGACGTCCGTGCGGCCGCTGCCCGCCCATGCCGTCCGGATCGGCCGCGCGCCCGACAACGACCTCGTCGTCGACGACCTCACCGTCTCGCGCCGCCACGCCGAGCTGCGGGCCCACCCCGACGGCACCTACTGGATCCACGACCTCGGCAGCCACAACGGCACCTTCCTCAACGGCCGTCCCGTCGTCGAGGCGCGAGTCACCGGTGAGGACATCGTCGGCATCGGCCACTGCGCGTTCTGCCTGATCGGCGGGAACCTGGTCGAGTTCACCGACACCGGCGAGGTCTCCCTCGACGTGCAGGAGCTGGCCGTCACCGTGGACCACGGGCGCAAGACCCTCCTCGACGGCGTGTCCTTCCCCGTGGGGCAGAAGTGCCTGCTCGCCGTCGTCGGCCCGTCCGGCGCCGGCAAGTCCACCCTGCTCGGTGCCCTCACCGGCCAGCGGCCCGCGGACCGGGGCACGGTCCTGTACGACGGCCGGGACCTCTACCGGGACTACGCGGAACTGCGCCAGCGCATCGGGCTCGTCCCGCAGGACGACATCCTGCACCTCCAGCTCACCGTCCGCCGGGCCCTCGGCTATGCCGCCGAGCTGCGCTTCCCCGAGGACACCGCGGCCGACGAACGGCGCGCCCGGGTGGACGAGGTGATCGGCGAACTCGGGCTGGAGGAACGGGCCGCCCAGCCGATCCACAGCCTCTCCGGCGGGCAGCGCAAGCGGGTCAGCGTGGCGCTCGAACTGCTCACCAAGCCGTCGCTGCTCTTCCTCGACGAGCCGACGTCCGGGCTCGACCCGGGCATGGACCGCTCGGTGATGCACATGCTGCGCGGGCTCGCCGACGACGGCCGCACGGTCATCGTCGTCACCCACAGCGTGCTCAGTCTCGACGTGTGCGACCGGCTCCTCGTCCTCGCGCCGGGCGGCCGGGTGGCGTACTACGGTCCGCCCGCCGACGCCCTGGACTTCTTCGGCTTCGCCCAGTGGCCGGAGGCGTTCGAGTCCTTCGAGAACGACCGCGACCGCGACTGGGCGGGCCGCTACCGGGGCTCTCCCTTCCACCGCCGGTACATCGAGGAGGCGACCGTCCGGCCGGGCCTCGCCGCCGTTCCCGGAGCGCCGCCGGAGGCGGCCCCGCCGCCACCGCCGAAGGCGCAGAGCTGGGGGTCCCAGCTCCGTACCCTCGTCCGGCGGTACGCGGCGGCCCTCGCCGCCGACCGGACGTTCCTTGCCATCATGATCGCGCTGCCGTTCGTCATGGGCGCGATGGCGCGCGCCCTGTCCGAGGGACGGCTCGGTCCGGAGTCCACCCTGAACGTGCTGCTGATCCTCTGCGTCGGCGGGGTGCTGACCGGGGCGGCGAACGCGGTGCGGGAGCTGGTCAAGGAGCGCACCATCTACCGCCGGGAGAGAGCCGTCGGCCTGTCGCGTTCGGCGTATCTGATGTCCAAGGTGGTGGTCCTCGGTCTGATCACGGTCGTCCAGTCGGTCGTGCTGACCCTGGTCGCGCTGATCGGCGTCCCGCTCGGCGCGCCCGGCGGCAAGGGCGTGCTGATGCCCCCGCTCGTGGAGCTGACCCTCGCCGTCGCCCTGCTGGCCTTCACCGCGATGATGCTCGGCCTGTTCGTCTCCGCCCTGGTGCGCAAGGAGGAGGTGACGATGCCGCTGCTGGTGCTCCTCGCGATCGTCCAGGTCGTGTTCTGCGGCGCGCTGCTCAACGTGAGCGGCACGCCCGTCCTGGAGCAGCTGGCCTGGCTGGTGCCGTCGCGGTGGGCGTTCGCGGCGATGGGCGCGACCGTCGACATCGGCGCGACCGTTCCGGGCGAGAAGACCGCCGATCCGCTGATGGACCACACGCTCGGCGCCTGGCTCTTCGACATGGGGATGCTGCTCGCGCTCTGCGTCGTGCTGGGCCTCGTCGTGGCCAGGCTGCTGCGGCGGCACGAGCCCGTCGTGATGCGGAAGTGAGCGGCGGGCGAGCGGGCCGGCGAGAGCGGAGGGAGGCACCCATGGCCACCGAGTACGTGTCGGCGTACCTGCCGGACTTCCGGCCCACGCACGTCGTGCCGCGCGAGGGGCTGCCCGCGTGGGAGGCACCGGATCCCGCGCTGCCGACGGAGCCGCTGGACGCCTTCCTTCCGGTGCAGCTGGTGGAGCGGGTCGGCGACTGGGGCCAGGTGCTGTGCTCCAACGGCTGGTCCGCGTGGGTCGACGCCCGGCTGCTCGTCTCCGTACCGGCCGATCCGCCCGCCGCGGGCCGGCCGTCCTCCCGCACCGCCGACCCGCGTCCGCTGATCGCCCGGGTGGAGGACGCCCTCGGCCGCTACCGGCGCGCCGCGGAGGAGCTGGCGGCGGGGCGGACGGACGGCGAGACGTTCCGGCGGCGCACCCGGGGACTGCGGGTCGGGATGGTCGTCGACGGCGAGTCGCTGTGGCTGTACGACGCCGAGCACGAGCGGTGGGTGTACTGCGACGGCACGGGCCTGAGCACGTACGCGGCCTCCCTGCGCCCCTCGGCGGTGGCCGCGGCGCCGCCGGGCGAGGTGCCGCACGAGCCCACGCAGCTGGTGTCCCGGCCGCCGGAGGAGGACGGTGCCGGGGAGACGCAGGTGGTGGAGTGGGGCGCGGACGGCCGGGGTGAGGGCCGGTGACGGGACCGGGCGAGCGGGTGAGGACCGATGACCGGGCCGGGTGAGCCGGCGGAGTCGGGGACGGGTCCTGGGCCTGGGCCGGGGCCTGGGCCTGAGCCGGGGCCTGGGCCTGACCGCGGTCCTGACGGCGGGCCTGGCCGCAGGCCCGGCTCGGGCCCGGCCCACGGCTCCGGCCCTGGGCCCGGCGTCGACCACGGCCTCGACCACGGCCTTCCGGCCGGCCGGGACGCCGGGCTGATCGGTCAGCGGATCGCCGGCTACCTGGTGGAGGACGAGGTCGGGCGCGGCGGCATGGCGGTCGTCTACCGGGCGCGTGACCTGCGGCTGGACCGGGTCGTGGCGCTGAAGCTGCTCGCCCCCGAGCTGGCCCGCAACGACACCTTCCGCCGGCGTTTCGCGCACGAGTCGCGGGTGGCGGCGGCCATCGACCACCCGCACATCGTGCCGGTGTTCGAGGCCGGCGAGACGGAGGGCGTGCTCTACATCGCGATGCGGTACGTGCCGGGTCAGGATCTGCGGGCGCTGCTGGACCGGGAGGGCGCCCTGGAACCGGTGGCGGCGGGGCGGATCGCGGTGCAGGTGGCGTCCGCGCTGGACGCGGCGCACGCGCACGACCTGGTGCACCGGGACGTGAAGCCCGGCAACATCCTGGTGGCGGAGGGCACCGACCGGGACCATCCGGAGCACGTGTACCTCACGGACTTCGGCCTGACGAAGAAGTCGCTGTCGCTGACCGGGTTCACGACGGTGGGGCAGTTCGTGGGAACCCTCGACTACGTGGCGCCCGAGCAGATCTCGGGCAAGCCGGTGGACGGCCGGTGCGACGTCTACAGCCTGGCGTGCGTGGTCTTCGAGACGCTGACCGGGGTGCCGCCGTTCCGCAGGGACGACGACATGGCACTGCTGTGGGCGCACCAGTACGATCCGCCGCCCCCGCTGTCGCAGGAGCGCGCGGGACTGCCGGAGGCGGCGGACGCGGTGCTGGCCAAGGCCCTGGCGAAGGTGCCGGAGGAGCGCTACGGGACGTGCCTGGAGTTCGTCGCCGAGCTGCGGGCGGCCCTGGAGCGGGGCGTACGCGGCGCACGGGCGGCCGAGGTTCCGGGCAGCGGCAGCGGCCCCTGGCCGACTGGGCCACCGCCCGAACCGCCGTCATGGGCGCGGCCGGTCTTCCGCGGGATGGCGTAGTTCCGGGTGCCGGGTGCGGTCGGGGGTTCCGCCCCCGCCGCCCGTGGTCCCGGGCCGGGCTCGGTCGCGTCGAAGCCGCCGGTGTCGCGGTGGCTCGGGCCCACGCGGTCGGCCGCGCAGTCGGCCCGTGCCGTCGGCCCGTGCCGTCGGCGTCGTTCCGGACGGCGTCGTTCCGGACGGCGTGGGGAGCTCGGGCGGCACCCGGATCGCGCTGGGGCGAGGAGACGGTGTCCGCGGTCGCCGGCGAGCGGCGTCGCCGAGCCGTCGGACCGCCGGGCAGCCGGGCAGCCGGGCAGCCGTCGCACTCGCCCCGCTCCGAGGACCGGGAGGCCCGGGTCCCTCGTCAGTCGTCCCTGCCGGGGCCGGTCCCGGGGCCGGTCCCGGGACCGGCTTCGGTCCGGTCGGCGGGTGCGCCGTTGTCCGGCACCTCGCCGCGGCGGTGCACGCGGGTGGCGAGCAGGGCTCCGAGGAGGCCGGCCACGAGGCCCCAGAGGAGGCCGAGGCCGACGGTCCGCCAGATGTGGGGGCGCAGGAACACGTCGGCGCCGAGCGCCTCCAGGTCGCCGATGCCGAGGATCGACAGGCCGAAGCGGGCCTCGACGAGGGTGAGGGGGGTGACGACCAGCAGGGTGACGGCGAGGGCGATGCCAAGGTGGAGGGCGTGCCGCCAGGGCGGGACGCGGGCGGGCGAGCGGGCGGCCATGACGAAGGCGGCGGCGAGGACGAGCACGGCGGCGATCGGGAGGAGCCACCAGGCGCGTCCGTCCTGCGCGGCGAGGGAGGAGAGGTCGACCCGCGACAGTTCGCGGCCGCCGTCGCCGCCGCGCAGTACGGCGTCGAGGATCTGGGGCATGGGGAGGCCGAAGGGGCCCTCGGCCCTGCCCTCCCAGGAACCGCCGATGCCGATGCCGAGGGCGAGCCAGCTGACGTTGGGCAGGCCGAGCAGCAGCACGGCGAGGGTTTCCGCGGCGTGCCCCTTGGTGGCGGCGACGACCAGGCCGATGACGAGGCCGACGGCCACGTACGCGAGGAGCAGGAGCAGCATCGCGGAGGCGGCGGGCCGGACGGCCTGGTGGTGGCGGACGAGGCGGGGCGGCAGCGGTGTGCGCCGGGAGACGAGCAGGGCGACGACGAGGACGCCGAGGATCCACAGCAGGCCGTAGAAGAGCGTGGGGCCGACGTCGGGGCGGAAGCCGACGCTGGGGTTCGCCGCGTCGAGGAGGTCCCCGAACAGGTCGCCGAGATCGCCGGTCTCCTCGGTGGTGCCGCCGCCGAGGGTGAGCGGGAAGTCGCGGCGGGCCAGGGCGCAGACGCCGCCGAGCGCGGCCAGCCAGAGGACGACGGTGGGCACGGCCAGGGTGAGGAGGTCTCCGGCGCGGGCGACGGCGTGGTGGCGCAGGGGGCGCAGGAACACGCTTCCGGTGACCATGGCGCCCACCAGGGTGACGGTGAGCGGCATGGCGGTGAGTTCGGCCTGGGTGCCGGCGAGGGCCCCGGCGTCGCCGGAGAGCCCGATCTGCCCGCCCGTGGCCATGACGACGACGGCCGCGAGGACGGCGACGAAGGCACCGGCGCCGCCCGGCAGGTCGGTCGCGCCCGCGGCCCACAGGCCGAGGGCGGCGGTGACGCCCATCGCGAGGAAGCCCGCGACGACGGCGGCGAGGGCCGCCGCCAGATGGCGGGCGAGCCGGACGTGGTCCTCGGTGGGAACGGCCCGGCCGGGCCGGGTGGGGAGCCGGTTGCTCACCCTGCCCACGCTAGTACCGGCGGGTGCGGTCCGCTTGCGGACGGCACCTGGTCGGAGCACACAATGGGCGCGGAACGGAAGAAAGGGAAAAACGTGACTTCCCACCCGCCGTCCGACCGGCCCTCGGTCCCTCCCACCGGACCCCCTTCGGGGCCCCTCTCGGGCCCGTCCACGCGCCCCGGCCCGTCCGGCCCCCCGCCGCCTCCCGGCCCGCCGCGCGGCGGTTCGGGCGGGGGCGGAGGCGCCGGCGGGGGTGGCGGCGGCTCCACCCGGAGCGACGGCCCCGGGGGCGGGGGCGGCGGCCCGTGGTGGCGCTCGGTCCCCAAGGTGGCCTCGCTGACCGCGATCATCGTGGCGGCCGTCGCGCTCGTCGTGGTCCTCACCCAGCGGGGCGGCGACGGGGACGGGAACCAGGCGGGCGCCGGCGGCGGCGAGGTCTTCCTCCAGAACGCCTCGGCGAGCGGCCCCGATCCCTTCACCCGGTCCACGGCCCGCGCCGAGGGCGCGTCCGCCTCCCCTCCGCCGCTGCCCGAGCGGTCGGGCGCGGACGCCAACGCCACGCGGGGCGTGTCGGGCGCGACGCCCGGCCTGTACGGGGGCACGCACCGGATCGCGAGCTGTGACGTCGAGCAGCAGATCCGCTTCCTGTCCGACGAGCCCGCCAAGAACGCCGCCTTCGCGTCGGTGCTCGGCATCCGGGCGACCGAAGTCCCCGGTTACCTGCGGTCGTTGACGCCGGTCCAGCTGCGCGTGGACACCCGGGTGACCAACCACGGCTTCCGCGACGGCTCCCCGGTCCCGTACCAGGCGGTGCTCCAGGGCGGTACGGCGGTGATGGTGGACGACCACGGCGTGCCGCGGGTGCGCTGCGCGTGCGGCAACCCGCTGACGCCGCCGATCGCCCAGAAGGAGCCGAAGCAGGTCGGACCGGCCTGGCCCGGTTACCGGACGAGCAACGTCGTGGTCGTCCAGCCGTCCGTGACGGTGATCAAGGTCTTCGTGATCCACGACCCGCGCACGGACCGCTGGATCGCGCGCGAGCCGGGCGACACGGGCCACCGGGACAAGCACACCACTCCCCCGCCGCGTCCGACGACCTCCCCGCCGACGTCGCCCTCGACCTCCCCGCCCACGTCGCCGTCCTCGCCGGTGCCGTGCGTGTCGGTCACCGGTCCGGAGGCGCCGGCGCCCGTCGACGGCGTCACGCCCTCGCCGTGCCCTTCGCCGCTCGTGCCCAAGACCCCCACGACGCCGTCCGATTCCCCTTCCCCGCCCACGGAGCCGGAGTCACCGCCGGCACCGGCGACGACGACCTCGGGACCCGAGTCCCAGCCGGCCACGGACCTGACGCCGAACGGGTCCTCACAGCCCGCCGCGTCCACGGACACGTCGACGGACACCGCCCCGGGCGCGGCCCCCTTGCGGCCGTCCGCACCGGGCCGGCCCGACGGTCAGCCGCTGATCTGAGAAGGCGGCGCGCAGAGCGACGCGGGGCGTGCGGCGGTACGGGCGTGCCGCCGCAGCACCCGGGCCTCGGCGAGGAAGCCGCTGACGCCGACGGCGATCCCGCTCACGCAGGCGCTCCTCGGCGCCGCCGGGCCGGCCGGACCGGCGGGACCGGCGGGGCCGGCTGAGCGGGCCGCGTGCGCGAGGGCTGTGGCGCCTGTGAGGTGCGGGGAGTGTGCCGCGGCGACCGCAGCGACCGGATCCAATATCCGATCCGCAGGGCCCGGCTTTCTTGGCGGGACCTCGGCGTCTCGACAGGGGATCCAGCCCTCAACGTCCGGATCCAATATCCGATATCCAACGGCGCGGCGACCCTCTCCTCGGCGCGCCGCTGCCACATCCTCTCGTCACGATCAGTCAGGTATCCGGACATCTCCCTGCTCCTCTCCCCTGGCCACCAGGCCAATGTCCGCAGTCTGTAGCCTTATTGGCCTGGTCGGCACAGCCAATAAGGAGTGATTGGCATGGCAGAGGGTCGAGTGGTCCGTACCGTGGTCTCCGTGTCGGACCGCATGCTGAGCGGCCGACAGCTGGCGGCGCTGCTGACGCCCCCGGCCGAGGGCCGCTTCGGCTACCGCGAACTGGCCCGGGCGGTGCGGGAGACGCTGCTCGACGGCCGGGTCGCGCTCAGGATGCGGCTGCCCGCCGAGCGCGAACTGGCCATGGCGCTCGGCGTCAGCCGGACGACCGTCACCTCCGCCTACGACCTGCTGCGGGAGAGCGGCTACGCGCACAGCCGGCAGGGCGCCGGCACCTGGACGGCGCTGCCCGAGGGCCAGCCGGCGGCCGGACCCGCCGCGATCCACGGGGACACGGACTCGGTCATCGACCTCGCGCTCGCCGCGCCCGAGGCACCCGCCGACGTCCTGGCCCTGGCGCTGACCGAGGCCGCCGCCGAACTGCCCCGCTACGCGGCCGCCCAGGGCTACCACCCGTACGGGCTCCCGGAACTGCGCGCGGGCATCGCGCACCGGTACACGGCCCGTGGGCTGCCCACCCGGCCCGAGCAGATCCTCGTGACGACGGGCGCGCAGCAGGCCCTCGCGCTGGCTCTCGCCCTGCTCGGCGGGCCCGGTGACCGGGTGCTCGCCGAGAGCCCCTCGTACACCAATGCCCTGGACGCCATGCGCGGACAGCGGCTGCGGATCACGCCCGTGCCGGTGACGGAGACCGGCTGGGACACCGGACTCATCGACGCGGCACTGCGGCAGACCGCGCCGCGCCTCGCCTATCTCATCCCCGACTTCCATAATCCGACCGGGCGCCTGATGCCCGAGGAGCAGCGGGGCGAGGTGGCACGGGCGGCGCGGGCCACGGGGACGTGGCTGGTGGTGGACGAGACCCTGTCCGACATCGCCCTGGACGTGCCGGCACCCCGTCCCTTCGCGGCCTCGGCCGGCCCCGGCACCGGGGAGCAGATCATCAGCGTCGGCTCGCTCAGCAAGAGCTGCTGGGGCGGGCTGCGGGTCGGCTGGGTGCGCGCGTCCTCGCGGGTGGTGACCGAGCTCGCCCGGGTCCGGATCACCCACGACCTGGCCGGGTCGGTGCTCGACCAGTTGGTCGCCGTCGCCCTGATGGGCCGGATCGACCCGTTGCTGCCGGGGCGTGCGGCGGAGCTGCGGCGGCGCCGCGAGGCCCTCGTGACGGCGCTCGCCCGGCACCTGCCGGAGTGGCACTGGACACTGCCGCCGGGCGGGCTGTGCCTGTGGATCGACCTGGGCCGGCCCGTCGCCTCCCAGCTCGCGGCCCGCGCCCTGCGGCACGGGGTGCGGGTGGAGGGCGGGGCCCGCTTCGGGGTGGACCCGGGCACGCACGAGCACCGGCTGCGCATCCCGTACGCCCTGCCGGCCGAGGTGTACGAGACGGCGGCCGAGCGGCTCGCCGCCGCCCTGGAAGGGGCTCCCGCGCGGATCTCCGACCCCGGCCTGCCCGACTGGGTCGCCTGAGCACGGACGGGGGGGCCTCGGTCACGGCCCCGCCGGGACGACGCGCACCGATAATCGGATGCCCCGGGCAACGGTGCTGTGTACGGTCGGAACAGTGGAACCATTGACCGACAAACAGATCCGCGCGTCCTTCGTCAACTGCTCGAAGGGTGACGCGTCCCGCATGAAGCTTCCGCTCGACTTCGCCGAGCTGCCCTGGGAGGACCTGGACTTCCTGGGCTGGGTCGACCCGGGCGCGCCGCTGCGGGCCCATCTCGTCGTCCCGCGCCCGCAGGGCCCGGTGGGCATCACCCTGCGGGTGCCCGCGGTCGGCCGCACCAGCGCCGTGAAGTCCAGCATGTGCCAGATCTGCCTGACCTCCCACGCCTCCTCGGGCGTGACCCTCCTGGCGGCGCCGCTGGCCGGCGCGCGCGGCCGCGAGGGCAACACGGTCGGCACGTACGTGTGCGCCGACCTCGCCTGCCCGCTGTACGTCCGCGGCAAGCGGCAGCCCAAGCTGCGCGGCCCGCGCCACCAGGAGTCGCTGAGCCCGGACGAGCAGATCGACCGGATGATGGGCAACCTGAACGCCTTCGTGGACCGGGTGACCGCCGGGTGAAGACGGTACGACGGTCGGCCGCCGGCCCTGCGGTCGGCGGCCCTTCCGTCGCCGGCCGTGCGGTCGACGGCCGTGCGGTCGGCCGTTCCGTCGGCGGTCGTGCGGTCGACGACCGTCAGCCGAGGCGGGTCAGCGGAAGGCCTGCTCGCCGGTGAGCGCCTTGCCGATGACCAGGGAGTGCACCTCGCTGGTGCCCTCGTACGTGAGGACCGACTCCAGGTTGTTGGCGTGGCGCATCACCGGGTACTCCAGGGTGATGCCGTTGGCCCCCAGGACGGTGCGGCACTCGCGGGCGACGGCGATGGCCTCGCGCACGTTGTTGAGCTTGCCCACGCTGATCTGTTCGGGGGTCAGGGTGCCGGCGTCCTTGAGGCGGCCGAGGTGGAGCGCGAGCAGCATGCCCTTGCCGAGTTCCAGGGCCATGTCGGCGAGCTTCTGCTGCGTCAGCTGGTAGGAGGACAGCGGCCGGGCGAAGACCGTGCGGTCGGCGGCGTAGGAGATCGCCGTCTCCAGGCAGTCGCGGGCGGCGCCGAGGGCGCCGAAGACGATGCCGAAGCGGGCCTCGTTGAGGCAGCCGAGCGGGCCGGACAGGCCGCGGGCCTCCGGGAGCATCGCGTCGGCGGGCAGCCGGACGTCCTCCAGGACGAGTTCGCTGGTGACGCTGGCGCGCAGGGAGAGCTTCTGCTTGATCTCCGGCGCGCTGAAGCCGGGGGTGTCCGTCGGCACGACGAAGCCGCGGACGCCGTCCTCGGTGCGGGCCCAGACGACGGCCACGTCGGCGACGGAGCCGTTGGTGATCCACATCTTGGTGCCGTTGAGGATCCAGTCGGAGCCGTCGCGCTTGGCGTGGGTGCGCATGGCGCCGGGGTCGGATCCGGCGTCCGGCTCGGTCAGGCCGAAGCAGCCGATGTACTCGCCGGCCGCCATCTTGGGCAGCCAGCGCTGCTTCTGCTCCTCGGAGCCGAACTTCCAGATCGCGTACATGGCGAGCGAGCCCTGCACCGACACCAGGGAGCGCAGGCCGGAGTCGACGGCCTCCAGTTCCATGCAGGCCAGGCCGTACGCCACGGAGCCGGTGCCGGCGCAGCCGTAGCCCTCCAGGTGCATGCCGAGGACCCCGAGGCCGCCCAGGGTGCGGGCGAGCTCGCGGGCGGGGATGGCGCCGCGCTCGAACCACTCGGCGACGTGCGGGCGCAGTTCGCGGTCGGCCAGGGCACGGACGGTGCGGCGGATCTCCCGCTCCTCGTCGGTGAGCAGCCCGTCGATCGCGAGCAGATCGAGCGGGTGGACGGGCGCGGACTGCGACGAACGCGACGGCTGCGGCGACGACTTCACGAACGGCCTCCTGGCGACTGTGGCAACGCGGCGAGCCGAAGCGTAGCCCCAGATTGGATATTGGATCCAGTATTGAATATCCGATCTCCGGTGCGTACGGTCCGCTTGGATCCGATCGCCGACGCGCCCCCGGCGCCCCGCGGTCGACGCCCCTCGATCGCCGTGTCGCGGTCGACGCCTCACCACGAAGGAGAGCGGCATGGACGCGCAGCAGCCGGAGGCGGGCCCGGCCGGCGCCCTGTCCGGGATCGTCGTCGCGGACTTCGGCCGGGTGCTGGCCGGGCCGTACATGACGATGCTCCTCGCCGACCTCGGCGCCGAGGTCGTGAAGATCGAGCGCCCCGGCTCGGGCGACGACACCCGCGCGTGGGGGCCGCCGTTCGCCGACGGGCAGGCCACCTACTTCCTGGGCGTGAACCGCAACAAGCGTTCGGTGGCTCTCGATCTGGCCGACCCGGCCGACCTGGAGACGGCCCGGGCGATCGTGGACCGGGCCGACGTGCTCGTGGAGAACTTCCGGCCCGGCACCATGGACCGGCTCGGCCTCGGCTACGAGCGGGTGCGGGCCACCAATCCGGGTCTCGTCTACTGCTCCGTGACCGGCTTCGGCTCGGCCGAGGGCGCCGCGCTGCCCGGCTACGACCTGCTCGTGCAGGCCATGGGCGGCCTCATGAGCGTCACCGGTGAGCCCGGGGGGCCGGGCACCAAGGCGGGCGTCGCCCTGGTCGACGTCATCACCGGCCTCCATGCGGGCATGGGCGTGCTCGCCGCGCTCCGCCACCGCGAACGCACCGGCGAGGGCCAGCGTCTGGAGGTGTCCCTCCTCGGCTCGCTGCTGTCCGCGCTGACCAACCAGGCGGCGGCCCACCTCGCCGCGGGCGTCATCCCGCGCGCCCTCGGCAACCGGCA
The DNA here is from genome assembly GCF_039535235.1 of Streptomyces roseoviridis. Taxonomy (NCBI): domain Bacteria; kingdom Bacillati; phylum Actinomycetota; class Actinomycetes; order Kitasatosporales; family Streptomycetaceae; genus Streptomyces; species Streptomyces roseoviridis. Next base: position 7,089,870 of record NZ_BAAAWU010000001.1, on the reverse strand, counting down.
CCCCAGCATCACCCCGTACGAGGTGTTCGAGGCGAGCGACCGTCCCCTGGTGCTCGCCGTCGGCAACGACCGTCAGTTCCGCGCCCTGTGCGAGCGGATCGGCAGCCCCGGGCTCGCCGACGACCCCCGCTTCGCCACCAACACCGCCCGGGTCGCGCACCGGGAGGAACTGGTCGCGGAACTGTCCGGGCCCCTCGCGCGGCGCACCGCCGACGCCTGGTTCGACGACCTGACCGCGGCCGGGGTGCCCTGCGGCCCCATCAACGACCTCGCCGGCGCCTTCGCGCTCGCCGACCGCCTGGGCCTGCGGCCGCGCGTCCCGGCCGAGGACGCCGGCCCCGGGCAGGTCGCCCACCCGATCGCCTTCGGCACCACCCCGGCGGTCTACCGCGCCGCGCCGCCGCGCCTGGGCGAGCACACCGCCGAGGTCCTGGCGGAACTCGGGTTGTCCACAGGCCGCGACCGCCCGTCACCGGTGCGTAGGAAGATGAACGGCACGCAGTCGAGGGAAGGGGCACAGCCATGAGCGGCACGGTGGAGCGTCGGCGGCCACGGACGGCCCAGCAGTTCGTCCTGGAGGAGTTGCGCCGCTCCATCACCACCGGGGAGTTGCGGCCGGGCGACCCGATCCGGCAGGACACCCTGGCGGCCCGCCTCGACGTGAGCCGGGTCCCGCTGCGCGAGGCTCTGAAGACGCTGGAGGCCGACGGCCTGGTGGTGCACCACGTCCACCGGGGCTACTACGTCGCCGAGTTGTCCCTGGCGGACCTGGAGGAGATCTACCGCATCCGGCGGCTCCTGGAGACGGAGGCGGTCCGCGCGGCCCTGCGGCGCATGCCGGACGGTCTGATCGACGCGCTGGAGCGAAGCCAGGCGGACGTGGAGCGGGCCGCCGGGGCGGGCGACGTGACGGCCATGGCCGAGGCCAACCGCCGCTTCCACTTCGCGCTGGTGGAGGCCTCCGGCATGCCTCGCCTGGTGCGGCTGATCGCCACGCTGTGGGACGCGACCGACGCCTACCGCGCCCTGTACTACGCCCAGGACCCCCACCGGGAGGCGGCCGTCCACGAGCACCGGGCGGTCATCTCGGCCGTGACCGAGGCGGACGAGGCCGCGGCGGTGCGCTGGCTCGACGAGCACCGCGACCACGCGGTGGCCGCGCTGCGCGAGGTCCTCGGCCCGGAGTGACCCGAACCGGCGCCCGTACGGGGGCGCGGCGCGGGTGCTGCTGCCCCGCGCGTGCCGCGGTGGCACGACGGTGCGAGCCGTGTCGCCCGGCTCCTGGTGGCCCTGACGGCGGGCCCCGCCGACGGGGTACGGGGTCGTGCCCGACGCCACGGCCCGCCAAGGCGCCGCCCCGCCGAGCACACCCCGGGCCCGCAGGGCGAGACCCCCGCCCGTACGCCTCGCGGGAGCCGTGTGGTCGGCCGCTTGGCCGTCGACGGCGGGCTCCGGCCCGTACCTCCTGCGGGAGCCGCACCCCTCCTCGTACGGGCCCCTCCTCGTGCGGCCCCTCCTCGTACGGTCGGGCAGCCGTCTCCGGGCGCGGCGGCGCTCGACGCGCGTACCTCGTGCGGGTCTTCCGGGATCGACGACGCCACAAGGCGCCCGGTGCGCCGTACGGGGGCGCGCGGCGGGGGTGAGGGTGCCTGACCTGGTGGATCCCCGCCCGCGCGGCGTGCCCGCCCGCCGGTGCCGGCCACGTCCGCGCCGCTGGACCGGGCCTCACCGGCGCCCTGCCCCGCGGTCCTCGGGTCCCCGGCCCTCCCGCGTGAGGGATCATGAACGAAGGAGCCGAGAAGGGACGGACCAACGATGAGGCACCGCAGTGTCGCCGACCTCATGACACCGACCGCGGTCGCGGTCCAGCCGGGCACTCCGTTCAAGGAGATCGCGCGGCTGCTCGACGAGTACGGCATCACCGCCGTGCCCGTGGTCGACGAGGACAACCGGCCGGTGGGCGTCGTCTCCGAGGCGGACCTGCTGCGGCGGCACACCGACAAGGACGGCCCCAGCACCGCGGAGGCCATGATGTCGAGTCCGGTGGTCGTCGCCCGCCCGTCCTGGACGGCGGTGGAGGCGGCGCGGCTCATGGAGCGGCACCGGGTGAAGCGGCTGCCCGTGGTGGACGCGGACGGACGTCTGATCGGTGTCCTCAGCCGCAGCGATCTGATCCAGCTCTTCCTGCGCCGTGACCGCGCCATCCAGGAGGAGATCCTGGAGGACGTCGTCACCCGCATCCTGGGCCTCTCCCCCGCCTCCCTCCACATCGACGTGGCCGAGGGCCGGGTGACGCTGAGCGGCAGGCTGCCGCGCCGCGGTCTCGCGCCGATCTTCGTACGGCTCTGCGAGGACGTGGACGGCGTGGTGGAGGTCGTCGACCGGCTGGTGTACGAGGACGAGGAGCCGGGCGAGGAGAAGGCCGGGGAACCGTCCCGGCCCCAGGGCGGGGACCGGGACGCGGGCGGGGCCGGCCACCGGCCCGACGGCGAGGAGCGGCCCGAGGGCCCCGACGCCCCCGCGCGAGCGCCCGTCCGGTGACGCGCGGCGAACGGGCCGGACCCTGACGGCCGGCGGACGGACCGCGACGGCTCGCGACGGCCCGCGGACGCGCCGGACCCACCGGGCGCGAGCGGCACCGACGGGCCCTGCGGCCGGACGGAACGGGTCGCGCCCTGCGGGCCGGACGGAACGGGTCGCGCCCTGCGGGCCGGACGCGCCGGGCCCGCCCCGCGGGCCGCCCGTCGGCCGGGTGATCAGACAGCGGCCGGGCGCACCTCTTCCCGCCCCGGCGGCGGGTCGAGGGGAGGGGCGGCCGGCTACTCGACCGCCTCCGGCCAGCCGTATCCGGGTCCGGTGCGCCGCGGCACGGTGTCGGCGCCGGCGGCCTCCATCTCCCGGTTGGCCTCCCTCATCAGCTGTCCGGCCAGATCCTTCATGGCCCTGCCCGCGGCGAGTTCGTCACCGATCACCGGCACGTCCGCGTCCGCCGGGTTGCAGCGCGCGGTGCCGTGACCGGTGAGGGTCGACGTACCGGTGTCCAGGCGCGCCTCCGCCCTGGTCCTGCCGCCCTCCTCGACCAGGTCCACGCCGACCTTCCACTCCAGGTGTCGTGTCATGGTCCGCCTCCTCGTGCCCGCGGCCACGCGGAACCGCCGCGCGGCCCCTCTCCCTTCAGGATCCCGCCGCCGCCGCGGTGGCGCCACGCGGTGATCGCCGCCGTCTGGGCGGGCGGCCGGTTCGCCACCGATACTGCTGGGGCGGCCGCGCCCGGCCGGGCCGGCCGTGCCGCACGACCTCACCTGGAGGTGCTCATGCGCATGTTGATCAATGTTCCGGAGACCGTGGTCGCCGACGCGCTGCGCGGGATGGCCGCCGTGCATCCCGAGCTGACGGTGGACGTGGAGAACCGGGTCGTGCTGCGGCGGGACGCGCCGGTGGCCGGTCAGGTGGCCCTGGTGTCGGGCGGCGGTTCGGGCCACGAGCCGCTGCACGCCGGTTTCGTCGGCCCGGGGATGCTCGCGGCGGCCTGCCCCGGCGAGGTGTTCACCTCTCCGGTCCCGGACCAGATGGTGCGGGCGGCGGCCGCGGTGGACAGCGGTGCGGGTGTGCTGTTCGTGGTGAAGAACTACACGGGCGACGTGCTCAACTTCGAGATGGCCGCCGAGCTGGCGGAGGACGAGGGCATCCAGGTGGCGAAGGTGCTCGTCGACGACGACGTGGCCGTGACCGACAGCCTGTACACGGCGGGGCGGCGCGGCACCGGGGCCACCCTGTTCGTGGAGAAGATCGCGGGGGCGGCGGCCGAGGAGGGCGCGCCGCTGGAGCGGGTCGAGGCGGTCGCCCGGCGGGTGAACGAGCGGTCCCGGAGCTTCGGGGTGGCGCTGAGTGCCTGCACCACTCCCGCGAAGGGCTCGCCCACCTTCGCACTGCCGGACGGTGAACTGGAGTTGGGCATCGGCATCCACGGCGAGCCGGGCCGGGAGCGGCGCCCGATGATGACCTCCGGGGAGATCGCGGACTTCGCCGTCGACGCGGTCCTGGACGATCTACGTCCGAGGGGTCCGGTGCTCGCCCTGGTGAACGGGATGGGGGCGACACCGCTGCTCGAACTGTACGGGTTCACCGCCGAGGTGCAGAGGGTCCTCGGCGAGCGCGGGGTGCCGGTCGCCCGGACCCTGGTCGGCAACTACGTGACCTCGCTGGACATGGCGGGCTGCTCGGTGACGCTGTGCGAGGCGGACGAGGAGCTGCTGCGCCTGTGGGACGCGCCGGTGCGGACGCCGGCCCTGCGCTGGGGCCGGTGAGCGGCGCGTGGGCGACAGCGCACCGGACCGGAATCGACCGGGTGAGGCCGGGCCGGGTGAGGCCGGGCCGGAGGAGGCCGGAGTGGGCGAGGCCGGAGTGGGCGAGAGCGGAGTGGGCGAGAGCGGAGTGGGCGACGTGACGACGGAGACGGACGCGACGGAGTACGGGGCCGAGGTCTTCCGGGACTGGATGGCCGCGGCGGCCGCCGCCGTGGACCGGGAGGCGGACCGGCTGACGGAACTGGACTCGGCGATCGGGGACGCCGACCACGGCGCCAATCTGAAGCGGGGCTTCGCGGCCGTCACGGCGGCCCTGGAGAAGGACCCGCAGGCGACGCCGGGCGCGGTGCTCACCGCCGCCGGACGACAGCTGATCTCCACGGTGGGCGGGGCGTCCGGGCCCTTGTACGGAACGCTGCTGCGGCGCACCGGGAAGGCGCTGGGCGACGCGGAGCGGGTGTCCCGCGCGGCCCTCGCCGAGGCCCTGACGGCGGGGGTGGCGGCGGTGGCGCAGCTGGGCGGGGCGCAGCCGGGCGACAAGACGATGCTGGACGCGCTGGTGCCGGCGGCAGAGGGGCTGGCCACCTCGTTCGCGGCGGCCCGCGAGGCCGCGGAGGCCGGTGCGCTCGGGACCGTACCGCTGCGGGCGCGCAAGGGCCGGGCGAGCTATCTGGGCGAGCGGTCCGTCGGCCACCAGGATCCCGGTGCGACGTCGTCGGCGCTGCTCGTCGCGGCGCTCGCGGAGGTGACGGCATGACGGCCCGGGTGGGGATCGTGCTGGTCTCGCACAGCGCGGCGGTGGCCACGGCGGTGGCCGAGCTGGCCCGGGGTCTGGCGGGCGGCGGGGACACCGCGCCGGTGCGGGCGGCGGGCGGCACCCCGGACGGCGGCCTGGGCACCAGTGCCGAGCTGATCGCCGAGGCGGCGAGGGCGGTCGACGGGGGCGCCGGCGTGGCGCTCCTGGTGGATCTCGGCAGCGCGGTGCTGACGGTGAAGGCCCTCCTCGCGGAGGGCGACGAGCTGCCGGAGGGCGCACGTCTGGTGGACGCCCCGTTCGTGGAGGGGGCGGTGGCGGCGCTGGTGACGGCGTCGGCCGGCGGCGATCTCGACGCGGTGGCGGCGGCGGCCGCGGAGGCGTACGCGTACCGCAAGGAGTGAGGTCGGCGCTCCCGCCACGTCGAGGGGCCGCCCGGGGGCACCGGGCGGCCCCTGGTTGTGGTGTCCGGCACATCGCACCCACCACGTTGTGCAACTTGTTGCACAAACCGTGGCGCGTCGTCTACAACAAACGGTGACGACCCCCGCGCGAGGAGGCGCCCCGATGGCCCCGCACACCCCGTACCCGCACCTGCTCAGCCCGCTGGACCTCGGGTTCACCACCCTGCCCAACCGGGTGCTCATGGGTTCCATGCACGTCGGTCTCGAGGAGGCCGAGCACGGATTCGAGCGGATGGCCGCCTTCTACGCGGAGCGCGCCCGCGGCGGCGTCGGGCTGATCGTGACTGGCGGCATCTCGCCCAACGAGGCGGGCCGCCCTTGGGACGGCGGGGCGAAGCTGACCTGCGCCGAGGAGGTGGCCGAGCACCGCGTGATCACCGACGCCGTGCACGCCGAGGGCGGCCGGATCGCGATGCAGATCCTGCACTTCGGCCGCTACGCCTACCACCCGGCGCTGGTCGCCCCGAGCCCGATCCAGGCGCCGATCAGTCCGTTCCCGCCGAACGAGCTCACCGACGCCGAGGTGGAGCAGACGGTCGAGGACTACGCCCGGTGCGCCGAGCTCGCCAAGGAGGCCGGCTACGACGGCGTCGAGGTGATGGGGTCCGAGGGCTACCTGATCAACGAGTTCATCGCCTCGGCCACGAACCAGCGCACCGACCGCTGGGGCGGCAGCTACGAGAACCGGGTGCGCTTCCCGCTGGAGATCGTCCGCCGGATCCGCGAGCGGGTCGGCGAGGACTTCATCCTGATCTACCGGCTCTCCATGCTCGACCTGGTCCCGGGCGGATCCACCCTGGAGGAGGTCGTCGCCCTCGCCAAGGAGATCGAGGCGGCCGGCGCCACGATCATCAACACCGGCATCGGCTGGCACGAGGCCCGCATCCCCACCATCGCCACCTCCGTGCCGCGCGGCGCCTACACCTGGGTGACGAAGCGGCTGATGGGCGCGGTGTCGGTGCCGCTGGTCACCAGCAACCGCATCAACACCCCCGAGGTCGCCGAGGCGATCCTCGCCGAGGGCCGCGCCGACATGGTCTCCATGGCCCGCCCCTTCCTCGCCGACCCCGCGTTCGTGGCGAAGGCCGCCGCCGGCCGCGCCGAGACCATCAACACCTGCATCGGCTGCAACCAGGCGTGCCTCGACCACACTTTCAGCCTGAAGATCACCTCCTGTCTCGTGAACCCCAGGGCCTGCCACGAGACCGAACTGGTCCTCTCCCCCACCCGTCTGGCCAAGCGCGTCGCGGTCGTCGGCGCCGGCCCGGCCGGGCTCGCCTGCGCCGTCGCGGCGGCCGAACGCGGCCACACCGTCACCCTCTTCGACGCCGGGTCGGAGATCGGCGGCCAGCTCAACGTCGCCAAGCAGGTGCCGGGCAAGGAGGAGTTCGACGAGACGCTGCGCTACTTCCGTGTCCAGCTGGCCGAGCGCGGGGTCGAGGTCCGCCTGAACATCCTGGTCACGCCGGCCGATCTGGAGGGCTACGACGAGGTCGTCGTCGCCACCGGAGTGACCCCCCGCACCCCCGCCATCGAGGGCGTCGACCACCCGAGCGTGGTCGGCTACCTGGACGTGCTGCGCGACCGCGTCCACGTCGGCGAGCGGGTCGCCATCCTCGGCGCGGGCGGCATCGGCTTCGACGTGGCCGAGTTCCTCACGGACGGAGGCGAGGGCGCGAGCCAGGATCCGGAGACGTACTTCCGGCAGTGGGGCGTCGACACCTCCTACGCCTCCCGGGGCGGTCTGCGCACCCCGGAGCGGCCCCGGCCGCCGCGCCAGGTCCACCTGCTCCAGCGCAAGACCACCAAGGTGGGCGCGGGCCTCGGCAAGACGACCGGCTGGATCCACCGCACCGAGCTGAAGCACCGCGGCGTCACCATGGTGGCGGGAGCCTCCTACGAGCGCATCGACGACGAGGGCCTGCACCTGACCGTCGACGGCGAGCCGCAGCTGCTCCCGGTGGACACGGTGGTGCTGTGCACCGGCCAGGAGCCGCGCCGCGGCCTGTACGAGGAGCTGGTCGCCGCGGGCCGCACGGCGCACCTGATCGGCGGGGCGGACGTGGCCGCCGAGCTGGACGCCAAGCGGGCCATCGACCAGGGCACGCGGCTCGCCGCCGCCCTGTGAGCCGGCGGACCCCATGAGCGCCCCGGCCGGCCGAACCTAGGATGCGTCCATGTCCCTCTCGCACGCGATCCTCACGGCGCTGCTCGAGAAGCCGTCCTCCGGTCTCGAACTGACCCGCCGGTTCGACCGGTCGATCGGCTACTTCTGGTCGTCGACGCACCAGCAGATCTACCGCGAGCTCGGGAAGCTGGAGCAGGCGGGGCACATCCGTGCCCTGCCCGCTCCCGTCCCCGCACGCGGGCAGAAGAAGGAGTACGAGGTGCTCCCGGCCGGCCGCGCCGAGCTGGCGGCCTGGGTGGGAACCAGCGAGGATCCCAAGCCGATGCGTTCGGCCCTGCTGCTGCGGATGCGCGCCGCGGCCGTGGTGGGCGGCCGGGGCCTGCGGGCCGAACTCGAGCGCCACCTCGGGTTGCACCGGCGACAGTTGGACGAGTACCTGGAGATCGAGGAGCGGGACTTCCCGCCGGAGCGCCGCGCGACGGAACCGGACCGGCTGCGGCACCTCGTCCTGCGCGGCGGTATCGATCTGGAGCGGTTCTGGGTGCAGTGGCTGACGCACGCGCTGGAGGAGCTGGGCGGCCAGGAGGAGCCGGCCGGACCCTGATCCGCCGCTGTCCCAGCCTCCCCCGCCGCCCCGATCCGCCCCCTCCCCCGCCGCGCTGATCCGCGGCCCTCCGCCGCCGCCCGGCCCCCACTCATCCGCCGCCCTACTCCGCCGCCGCCCGGCGCCAGGCCGCGTCCCGCAGGAGGCGCAGCCCGTTGAGGCCGACGAGGACGGTGGAGCCCTCGTGCCCGGCGACGCCGAGGGGCAGGGGCAGGTGGCCGGCCAGGTCCCAGACGACCAGGGCGCCGATGCACGTGCCGGCGATCACCAGGTTCTGGACGACGAGGCGGCGGGCCCGGCGGGAGAGCGCCACGACGGCGGGCAGGGCGGCGAGTTCGTCGCGGACGACGACGGCGTCCGCCGTCTCCAGGGCGAGGTCGGAGCCCGCCCGTCCCATGGCCACGCCCGTGTGGGCGGCGGCGAGGGCGGGCGCGTCGTTGACGCCGTCGCCGACCATCAGGACCCGGCGGCCGGCGGCCTCCCACTCCCGTACGGCGTCCACCTTGTCCTGCGGGAGAAGGCCGCCGCGTACGTCGGCGATGCCGGTCTCGTGCGCCACCCGGGCGGCCGCGCCCGTGTTGTCGCCGGTCAGCAGGGCGGGAGCGCTGCCGGTGAGGCGGGTCAGGGCGGCGACGGCTTCCGGGGCGCCGTCGCGCAGCCGGTCGGAGAACTCGAGCACGGCGGCCCGTTCCCCGTCCACCAAGACCTCGACCGCGGTGTCGGTGTGCTCGCCGGCCGCCCGGCGGACCGTCACCTCCCGGCCGAGGACCCGCGCCCGTACGCCCGTACCCGGCACCGAGGCGAAGTCGGTCACCTCCGGGATGACGAGGCCGCGGGCGCGGGCCTCGGCCACGACGGCGTGGGCGAGCGGGTGTTCGCTCGGGAGCTCCGCCGCGGCGGCCAGGGCGAGGGTGCCGGGGTCGCCGTGCACGGCGGTGACGCGCGGCGTGCCCTCGGTGAGGGTGCCGGTCTTGTCGAGGGCGACGCGGTCGACGGTCCCGAGGCGTTCCATGACGACGGCGGACTTGACGAGCACGCCGTGGCGTCCGGCGGTGGCGATGGCGGACAGTAGCGGCGGCATGGTGGCGAGCACGACCGCGCAGGGCGAGGCCACGATCATGAAGGTCATGGCCCGCAGGAGGGTCTCGGTGAAGTCGGCGCCGAAGGCGAGGGGGACGGTGAAGAGGGCGAGGGTGGCCGCCACCACGCCGACCGAGTAGCGCTGTTCGATCTTCTCGATGAAGAGCTGGGTGGGTGCCTTGGTGGCGCTCGCCTCCTCGACGAGGGCGACGATGCGGGCCAGGACGGTGGCGCCGGGTTCCTTGTCGACGCGTACGCGGAGCGCTCCGGCGCCGTTGAGGGTGCCGGCCCACACCTCGTCGCCGGGCGCCTTGGGGGCGGGCAGCGCTTCGCCGGTGATGGTGGCCTGGTCGACGTCGCTCGTGCCGGCCAGGACGGTGCCGTCGGCGGGCAGCCGTTCCCCGGGGCGTACGAGGACGGTGTCGCCGACCGCGAGGGTGGCCGCCGCCACGGTCTGCTCGCCGGTCGCGGTGAGGCGGACGGCGCTCGCCGGGGCGAGGTCCATCAGTCCGCGGACGGAGTCGGCGGTGCGGCGGGTGGCGAGGGCTTCGAGGGCGCCGGAGACGGCGAAGATGACGATGAGCAGGCCGCCGTCGAGGAACTGGCCGATGGCGGCGGCGCCCAGGGCGGCGACGACCATGAGGAGGTCGACGTCGAGGGTCCGCTCGCGCAGCGCCTTCAGCCCGGCGAGTCCGGGTTCCCAGCCGCCGGCGGCATAGCAGACGGCATAGAGCGGCCCCCAGGCCCAGCCGGGGGCGCCGGCCAGGTCGAGCGGGAAGGCGCACAGGAAGGCGAGGGCGGCGAGGGCGGCCCAGCGGACCTCGGGCAGGTCGCTGACGCGGGCCCGGCGCGCCGGGGGCGGCGGGGCCGGGCGCGAGGGCGCCGCGGGGGTGCGGAGTGCCGGGGAAGCCATGGGGCACAGCCTTTCGGGACAGGGGACGGAGGCGCGGGCATGCGGGGGCCGCGCCTCCCATCACCATAGCGGAATACATGAAGAGCTCTTCATTCATTGACCGGCAGTCGCCGCTACGATGAGCACATGGGACACGGAGTGACAGGCCAGGCGACCGCGGCGGCGCACCTCGACGCGGAGTCCGCGGCCACCATCGCCGAGACCCTCCAGGCACTCGCCACCCCGTCCCGGCTGATGATCCTCACCCGCCTCCGCCAGGGCCCCTGCGGCGTGACCGAACTCGCCGCCGCCGTCGAGATGGAACAGTCCGCGGTCTCCCACCAGCTGCGCCTGCTGCGCGCCCTGGGCCTGGTGACCGGCGTCCGCCAGGGCCGCCGGATCGAGTACAGCCTCTACGACAACCACGTCGCCCAGCTCCTCGACGAAGCCGTGTACCACATCGAGCACCTGCGCCTCGGCGCCCGCGACGTGCCGCGCCCCGGCGTGGATACTGGTCAGTCCTAGACCACGAGGATCCACGGGGGTGTGGGTCCGCCACGCGAAAGGGCGAGCATGGCCGACGAGTTGGGGCCCCGCAGGACACGTCATGCGGTGGTCGTCGGGGGGAGTCTCGCGGGCCTGCTGGCCGCGCGGGTGCTGAGCGAGCACGCCGAACGGGTCACGGTCGTCGAGCGCGACCGCTACCCCGAGGAGGCGGACGCCCGCCCGGGCGTCCCGCAGGGGCGGCACCTCCACGTACTGATCGAGGGCGGACAGCGGGCGCTCGACGACCTGCTGCCCGGCTTCACGGACGAGCTGCACGCGCTCGGCGCACCCAAGGTCGGCGTGCCGCAGGACATGGTCCAGTGGCAGAGCGGCAAGTGGTTCGCCCGCACGCCGGCCACGGCGCACTTCTACACCGGCCCGCGCGACCAGCTCGAATGGCTGGTGCGCAAGCGGGTCTTCGCCGATCCGCGGATCGAACTCGTCGGGGGGCACGAGGCGGTGGGGCTGCTCGGCGACTCCTCCCGCGTGCGCGGGGTGCTGCTGCGCGAGCGCGGCGCCGGCGCGCCCAAGGAGCCCCGCGCCCTGGAGGCCGACCTGGTCGTGGACGCCTCCGGCCGCTCGACCCGGGCCTCCGACTGGCTGGCCGGGATCGGCGCGGAGCCCCCGCACGAGGAGACCCTCGACACCGGCCTGGCCTACGCCACGCGGGTCTACCGCTCCCCCGCCGACGACCCGGCCGTCGACGCCCTCGGCTACTACGTGGTGCCCAACCCCTCGCAGGTGTACGCCGGAGTGGTCCTGCCGCTCGGCGACGGCCGCCACCTGGTCACGCTCTCCGGGCTCCGGGACGACCAGCCGCCCACCGACGAGGCGCTGTTCGAGAAGTACGCGCGCAAGCTGCCGCACCCGGTGATCGGCGACTGGATCGCGAAGGCCGAGCCGATGTCGCCGGTCTACGGCTTCCGCAAGACCGCCAACATCCGGCGGCGGTACGACCGTCCGGGCCGCCGCCCGGCCGGCTTCCTCGCCACCGGTGACGCCCTGTGCGCCTTCAACCCGATCTACGGGCAGGGCATGGCGGTCGCGGCGATGAGCGCCGTGGCGCTGCGCGAGGCCCTGGCGGACCCGAAGCGCACCCCGACCACCCGGCGGGTGCAGCGGGCGCTGCTGGACGCCTCGAAGCAGGCCTGGGACATCTCGGCCGGCGCCGACAAGAAGATGCCGGGCGCCGAGGGGGACGCGGCCCGGGCCGGGGCCCTCGACAAGGTGACGGGCTGGTATCTGCGCCGGGTGCAGGAGCGGGCCGCGGGCGATCCGGTGGTGGGGGCGCCGTTCCGTGCGGCGCTGACCCTGACGGCGCCGCTGACGGCGCTGTTCGCGCCGCGGGTGGCCCGCGCGGTCCTCTTCGGCCCGGTCCGGGAGACACCGGCCGGGCCTCCGCTGCGGCGTCACGGGGCGTAGCCCCGGAGCGGTGGGGGTCGGGGGCCCGCAGGCGCGGGCCCCGGGCCGAGGCGGCGGCGGAAGCGGCAGGAGGTGGACGCTTCCGGCGCGGCTCCCGGACGGGCGCCGGGCCCGAGTGCCCCGGTTCGGGGTCGGGCGCGTCCCCGAACCGGGTGCCGGGCACAGCTCCGTCCCGGGCACAGCTCCGTCCGCCGTGCGGGTGCCGGGCGCAACACCGCCCCCCCGTACGGGTGCCGGGCTCAACACCGCCCCCCGTACGGGTGCCGGGCACAGCTCCGTCCGCCGTGCGGGTGCGGGCCCAACTCCGCCCCCCCGTACGGGTGCCGGGCGCAACACCGCCCCCCCGTACGGGTGCCGGGCTCAACACCTTCCGCCGTGCGGCGCAACTCCGCCCCCGTGCGGGTGCGGGCGCCACTCCGCCCCCCCGTACGGGTGCCGAGCGCAGCTCCGCCCCCCTACGGCGACGGGGCGCGGGTCCCCGTACGGGGGGGCGGGTTCAGACGCCGGGGTCCGCCGGGACCATCCCGGCCGCGATGGCCGCCGTCAGCGCCGCGTAGTCGTCCGCGTTCTGGGCCGCGTAGCGCAGGGCGAAGTCGGCGATCGCCCGGTCGAAGACGTCGGAGGACCCGAGGTAGCCGGCGATGGCGATGCGGTCGCCGGAGCGGGCGTGGGCCCGGGCGAGGGCCCGCCCGCACAGGCGGGCGTATGCGCGGAGCATCGCCGGGGACATGGTCTCGACGTCGGCCGAGCCCTTCATGTCGCGCAACTGGCGCCAGTAGAAGTGACGTTGTTCGGGTCCGGTCATCCAGCCGAGGAAGATGTCGCCGGCGGCCTGGACGAGCCGCTGGCCGCAGACCACCCGGCGGCCCTGGTGGGTGTACGGGCTGGGTGCGAGGTACGGCTCCAGCACCGAGGGCCGGGCCTCCTTGACCTGGAGGAAGAGCGGGTCGCCGTCGTCACGGCCCTCCAGGAGGACGACGAAGCAGCGGGTGCCGACGCTGCCGACGCCGACGACCTTGCGGGCGGCGTCGACGAAGCGGAAGCGGTCGAGCAGCAGCCTGCGTTCCTCGGCGAGCGAGCTGCGGTAGTCGCTGAAGATCTTGCCGAGCGTGACCCGGTCGACCTCCGGGGGCCGTACGAGCAGCGGCGGGTCGTCGACGATGCGCCGGCCCGAGGCGTCCTTGACGGTGAGCTTGCCGAGGGCCTGGAGACTGGTGCGCCGGCGGGCCCGGTCGAGCCGGTCCTGGAAGCGGGCCCGGTGCGCGCCGCGCAGCAGGCCGGCCACGTCGTCGGCGGCGATCCGCTCGTACCAGACGTCCAGTTCCCCGAGCCCGGCCAGCCGGCGCATGGCCACGCGGTACGACTCGGTGGCGACCAGGGCGACGCGGTGCGCCTTGGCCCTCGCGGCGCCGTTCTGCAGGGCGGCGACGGCGACGGAGGCGGCGAGCCGCTTGACGTCCCACTCGAAGGGCCCGGGGAGGGTCTCGTCGAAGTCGTTGACGTCGAAGAGCAGCGTCCGTTCGGGTGACGCGTAGACGCCGAAGTTGAGCAGATGGGCGTCGCCGCAGAGCTGGACGGTGAGGCCCGTGTGGCGCTGGGCGCCGAGGTCGGCGGCCATGACGGCGGCGGCACCGCGCAGGAAGGCGAAGGGCGAGAGGGCCATCCGGCCGTAGCGGACGGGCACGAGTTCGGGCACCCGGTCGGCGGCCTGCCGCTCCAGGACGCCGATCGGGTCGGGGCGCTGCGAGGAGGGTATCCAGCGGCCGTGCGAGGAGCGGGGGGCGCGCTTGCGGGCGGCCTTGCCCTTGTCGGCCCGTTCCGACGGCGTCGTCATCCGGCCTCACCCGCCTCTTCCACCGTCACTGCCAGCACCGTTCCGGTGCGATCCATTACAAGGGGCGCTGCGTGTTTCGGCCACTCTCACCGACGGGACTTCCGTAATGGTTTAGACCAATGATAGGAATTGGTCACGCACACGGCTCGGGCGGTCACGCCCAGCAACGGTTGAACCATGCGCGACTGAGCATGCACGACAGAGAGGGTCCGAGACATGGCCGAGTCCGTTCCCGAGTACGGTCCGAAGGCGACGCTCCCGCTCTATCTGCGGGTCGCCTGCGCACTGCGGGACGACCTCACCCAGCGCCGCATCTCCCCCGGCAGCCGGCTGCCCTCCGAACGGCATCTGGCGCTGCGCTACCACGTGAACCGGCAGACCGTCCGCAGCGCGCTCCAACTCCTGCGCGAGCAACGCCTGGTCGTCACCGACCGGCGCGGCACCTTCGCCGCCGCCGCAGAACCGGAGCCGTCCGTCCCGGCGCCGGTGCCGGTGCGGCGGACCTTCCCCGGCGGGCCGAGGGCCGCCGACTCCCTGGTCCGCGCCCAGCTCTCCTGGGAGGCGCCGCCGGCCGCCCTGGCCGGCCGGCTCTCCCTGGCCCCCGGCGAGCCGACCCTCGTGCACCGCCATGTGGTGCTCACCCCGGCCGGCGCCGGCCTGCAGCGCTCGGTCACCTGGTTCTCCCGGCCCGCGCTGACCGAGATACCGCAGCTCGCCCGCTACCGGCCGAGCACCGAGCGGTACCGGCAGCCCGACCTGCGCCTGCTCTACCACTGGATGCACCAGGCGGGCCTGCGCACCACCCACCGGGAGACCATCGGCGTTCCGGCCCGTCCCGCCGAGCCCGCTCCCGGCTTCCCGGGGGACGGAGCGGCAGCGGCCGCCGAACCGGCCGGTGCCGGTGCCCGGCTGAGCGTGCACCGTGTGGTGAGCGACCAGCACGGGCACGCCCTGGAGGTCACGGACATCGACTTCGCGGCCCGCGCGGCCGCCTGGACCTACGAGTTCGGCGACTGAGAGCGGGCCCCGCCGCCGGGGCCCTCGCCCGCAGGGCGTCCCGGTGCCCCGGCGTTCCGGCGTTCCGGCGTTCCGGTGCCCTGGTGCCCCCCGCGCCCCGGTGCCCCGGTGGGTGCCCTGCGGCAGGGTCCCCGCCCCGTACTAGACGATCCCCTCCGAAAGCTCCGCCTCCTCGCGGGCGTTCCCGTACGACTGGGGCGTGCCGTACGAGCGGCGGGCGACGTACCACCAGACACTGGCGAGGAGCAGCACCACGGCCAGCGCGATCACCGCGTAGTTCATGGTGTCGACCGTGACCGGCGCGCGCTGCGGCAGGCAGAACAGCACGGTGACGACGGCCACCCAGCCGACGGCGATCCAGCCGATCGGCCGGCTCCAGCGGCCCAGGTTCCAGGGGCCGGGGACGAAGTTCCGGCCCGCGCGCAGTCGCAGCAGGATCGGGATGGCGTAGGCGGGGGTGATGCCGATGACGTTGATGGCGGTGACGGCCCCGTAGGCGGTGGCCGAGTACAGCGACGGCACGGCGAGCAGGGCGGCGACGGCCACGGACAGCCAGACGGCCGGGACCGGGGTGTGGGTGCGGCTGCTGACCCGGCGCCACAGGGCGGAACCGGGCAGGGCGTTGTCGCGGCTGAAGGCGAAGACCATCCGGCTGGCGGCGGCCACCTCGGCGTTGCCGCAGAAGAGCTGGGCCACGATCACCACGAGCAGCAGGGCCTTGGCGCCACCGGCGCCCAGCGCGTCCAGGAGGATCTGGGCGGGCGGCACGCCGGTGGCGCTGGCCTGGGTGCCCGCGTAGTCCTGGATGGCGAAGGTGAGCCCGGCGAGCAGCGCGAAGCCCGCGATCCAGGAGACCCAGATGGAACGGACGATGCCCTTGGCGGCGGCGACGGAGGCGTTGGCGGTCTCCTCCGACAGGTGGGCGGAGGCGTCGTACCCGGAGAAGGTGTACTGCGCGAGCAGCAGGCCGATCGCCGCCACGTAGAGGGGGTTGCTCCAGCCGGTGTCGTTGACGAACTCCGTGAAGACGAAGCTCGCCGACTGGTGGTGGTCGGGGATGAGGGTCAGGGCGCCGACGATGACGGCCACGCCGCCCAGGTGCCACCAGACGCTGACGGAGTTGAGCACGCTCACCAGGCGGACGCCGTTCAGGTTGAGCACGGCGTGCAGCAGCAGGATCGCCAGGAAGATCAGGAAGGTGGACCCCGGCGTGGGGACGATGCCCCACTGCAGGTTGAGGAAGGCTCCGGTGAACAGGGCGGCGCCGTAGTCGATGCCGGCGATGGCGCCGAGCAGTCCGAGGAGGTTCAGCCAGCCGGTGTACCACCCCCAGCGGCGGCCGCCGAGCCGGTCGGCCATGTAGTAGAGCGCCCCGGAGGTCGGGTAGGCGCTGGTGACCTCGGCGAGCGCCAGGCCGACGCACAGGACGAAGAGACCGACGCCGGCCCAACCCCAGAGCATGACGGCGGGTCCGCCGGTGCCCAGGCCGAAGCCGTAGAGCGTCATGCACCCGGAGAGGATGGAGATGACGGAGAAGCTGATGGCGAAGTTGCCGAAGCCGCCCATCCGGCGGGCGAGGACGGGCTGGTAGCCCAGCTCTCTGAGCCGGGCCTCCTCGTCCCGGGGTGCCGGTGGCGGCTTGCGTATCGCGTCGGTGGGAGCGGTGCGGGACATCGGTCGTTCCTCCGGGGGAAGGGGGACGGGACGTACGGGATCGGGGACGTACGGGATCGGGGACGTACGGATCAGGGCGCAGGGGGTCCGGGCCCGAGGGATCCTGGGGGGGTTGGTTCGGGGCGGGACGGGGTGCGGGGAGGCGAGCCCGGCGTGGCGGGGGGGGCGGTCAGGGACCGGTACGGGTGTCCGCGCCGCCCAGGCTGCGGGCGCGCGCCCGCAGGAAGACCTCCTCGGCGGGTCCCCGCTCGTCGGGATGGGCGGTGCGGTAGGACCAGGGCTGCGGGGTCCAGTACGGGCCGAGCGCCTCGAAGACCCGGGCCGCGTCGGCGAACCTGAGGGCGCCGTGCAGGGCGTGGGCCAGATGGTTGAGGTCGAGCAGGCTGGCCTCGTCGGTGGCGCAGAAGAGGAACCAGCCGTCCATGGCGCGGACGGCGTCGCGCACCGCGTCCTCGGCCACCCAGTGGAGGTCCAGGGCCCGCTCGTGGCCCCGCTCCCGCCGGTAGCGCTCGACGCGGACGTAGAGCGGCAGGACGTGCAGGGCGGATCCGACGGACGCGGACGTGGCCGCCCACTGGGCGTAGTTGACGGCCTCGGAGAGCGGTCCGGGGCGCCGGGCGTAGAGGAACTGCAGCATCCGGTGGTGCGCCTCGCGGTTCTGCGGGTCCCGCTTGTCGGCCTCGGCGAGCAGCCCCCACGGGCCGGGCGGCAGCATGGGCGCGGGCGGGGCCAGGCGGTGCTCCTCCATGCGCTGCTGGGCGTCGAGCACGGAGAGGGCCAGCCGGCACACCCACGGCACGGGGTCGGCGGGTGCGTGGTCGGCGGCCTGGAGGCAGGCGGTCCACGCCTCCTGCCAGAGTTCCCGGGTGCGCGGGTGGGCGGTGCGGTGGGCGCGTACGGCCCGTTCGACGGCGACCCGCGCGTGCATCACGGCGGCGGCGGAGGAGTCCGGCTGCTCGGCGCGCCAGGTCTCGACGACGTCGGTGCCGGCGGCGACGGCCGCGAGCACCTGGGTGCGGCGGGTCCAGGCGGTCCAGCCGGAGGTCTCCTCGAGCAATCGGGCCATGACCACCCAGCGGCCGGTGCGCAGCTCCTGGACGGCGCCGCGCAGGGCGTGGTCGTGTCCCGCCGGATGGTAGACGGGCCGGAAACCGTGCCCGGCCATCAGGTCGCGGTGCGGGAGGTGGGCGACGCGGGGTGGAGGGTGGGAGACATCGTTCCTCGGTGAGATGGAGGGAGGGGGTGGTCAGTCCCCTTGGCCGTCCCGGCCGTTGATCGGCGATCACTATAGAGGTTGCCGGACGTGACCGATCCACTTTTCTCCGTGACCGTAACTATTCAGCCAGCGACCGAATTTGAATGAATGTCAGCAAGTCGCCCTCATCTGACGGCTTCCCCTTCACCGTCTTGACGGAGCGCCGCGGCTGCATCAGGCTGACCGGTTCCACGATCGCAAGCGATCAAGGACCTCGGACCACCCCACGACCGGCAGGGAGACGCACACATGACGGGCCCGGTACTCGCCGTCGACCAGGGCACCTCGGGCACCAAGGCCCTCGTGGTGTGCCCCCGGCGCGGGGTGATCGGCAGCGGCTTCGCGCCGGTGCGCCCGCGCGCGCTGCCCGGCGGGCTGGTCGAGGTCGACCCCCGTGAGCTGTACGACTCCGTGGTCACGGCCGGCCGGGCGGCCCTCGCCGAGGCCGGGGAGCCGGCCGCCCTGGTGGGCCTCGCCAACCAGGGCGAGACGGTCCTCGCCTGGGACCCCTCGACGGGTGACCCGCTCACCGACGCCCTCGTCTGGCAGGACCGCCGGTCCGCCGCGCTGTGCGAGGAACTCGCGCCACACGCCGCCGAGTTGACACGAATCACCGGCTTGCCCCTCGATCCCTACTTCGCCGCGCCCAAGATGGCCTGGATCCGTCGCAACCTCACCGGCGCGGGGGTCGTCACGACGAGCGACGCCTGGCTCGTGCACCGGCTGACGGGCGCGTACGTCACCGACGCGGCCACCGCGGGCCGTACCGGGCTGCTCGATCTGGACACCGTCGCCTGGTCCGACACGGCCCTCGACGTCTACGGCCTCGCGGGCGAGCGGCTGCCCCGCGTGGTGGACTGCGACACGCCCGTCGGCACCACCACCGCCTTCGGCCCGCCGCTCCCCCTGACCGGCCTCCTCGTCGACCAGCAGGCCGCGCTCCTCGCCCAGGACGTCACCGCCCCGGGCGCCGCGAAGTGCACGTACGGCACCGGGGCGTTCCTGCTCGCCCAGACCGGTTCCGCCCCGCGCCGCGGCGACTCCGGCCTGGTGGCCTGCGTCGCCTGGCGGCTCGCCGGCCGCACGAGCTACTGCCTGGACGGGCAGGTGTACACCGCGGCGTCCGCCGTGCGCTGGCTCACCGACCTCGGGGTGATCGCGGGCGCCGAAGAGCTCGACTCCGTCGGGGGTGCCGTCCCCGACGCGGGCGGCGTCACCTTCGTACCGTCCCTCGCCGGACTCGCCGCCCCCTGGTGGCGCGGCGACGTGCGCGGCGCGCTCACCGGGCTCGGTCTCGACACCGGTCCCGGACAGCTGGTCCGGGCGCTCTGCGAGGGCATCGCCGCCCAGGTCGCGGAGCTCGCCGGTGCCGCCGCGGCCGACCTGGGCGGGCCGCTGACCACACTGCGGGTGGACGGCGGCCTGACCCGGTCGGCGCTGCTCATGCAGACCCAGGCCGATCTGCTCCAGCGCCCCGTGGAGGTCTCCGCCCTCCCCGACGCCACCGCCCTCGGCGTGGCCGCGGTCGCGCGGCTCGGCCACGAACCGGGCCTCGCCGTCCACGAGGCCGTGCCGCCGTGGAAGCCGTCGGCCGTCTACGAGCCCCGCATCGGCGCGGCCGAGGCCGCCGAGCGCCGAGACCGCTTCCGCGCGGCCGTGGCGACGCTGCTGGCCGGCCGGGACGAGGGGAACGGGGGCACGGGCACCCCGGACAGCACGGAGGGCTCGGGGGGCTCGGACCCGGACGGCCCGCACGCTTCCCCCGCATCGCCCGGGTCCGACCTGGGGCGCGGGGCGTGAGCGTCACCCGGTGCGGGGTGCTGCCGGACACGTCGGCGCCCGGGGACGCGTACGACGTGACCGTCGTCGGCGCGGGCGTCGTGGGGTGCGCCATCGCGCGGGAACTGGCCCGGTACCGGCTGCGCGTGGCGCTCGTGGAGGCGAGCGGTGACGTCGGGGAGGGCAGCTCCAAGGCCAACACGGCGATCCTGCACACCGGTTTCGACGCGGTGCCCGGCTCCCTGGAGGCCCGCCTCGTGCGGGAGGGCGGGCGGATGCTCGCCGCGTACGCCGACGAGGCCGGGATCGCCGTCGAGCCCGTCGGCGCCCTGCTCGTCGCCTGGGACGAGGAACAGCTCGCCGCGCTCCCCCGCCTCGCCGACAAGGCCGCGCGCAACGGGCACCACGGGACCCGCCCGGTGTCCGCGGCCGAGCTGCGGGCCCGCGAACCGCACCTGGGGCCCGGCGCGCTCGGCGCGCTGGACGTGCCGGGCGAGTCGGTCGTCGACCCCTGGTCCACTCCGCTCGCGTACGCCACCCAGGCCGTCCGCTCCGGTGTGGACCTGCACCTGGACTGCCGGGTGGAGAAGGTCCGCCCCGGCGGTCCCGGCGTCCCGCACCGGCTGATCACCCGGCGCGGGGTGCTGCGCACCCGCTTCCTGGTCAACGCCTGCGGCCTGTACGCGGACGCCTTCGACGCGCTGGTCGGGCGCCACGACTTCACCGTCACCCCGCGGCGGGGCCAGCTGGTCGTCTTCGACCCGTTCGCGCGGGCGCTGGTCCGGCACATCCTGCTGCCGGTGCCCGGCCCGCTCGGCAAGGGCGTGCTGATCGCGCCGACGGTGTTCGGGAACGTGCTGCTCGGACCGACCGCCGAGGACCTGGACGACCGGACGGCCACGGGTTCGACGGCGGAGGGGCTCGCCGCGCTGCGCGCGCAGGGCCGGCGGATCCTGCCCGCGCTCCTCGACGAGGAGGTCACCGCCGTCTACGCGGGCCTGCGGGCCGCCACCGGCACCGAGGACTACCGGATCGCCGCCCATCCCGAGCTGCGGTACGTCACGGTCGGCGGGATCCGCTCCACCGGGCTGACCGCCTCGCTCGCCCTCGGCCGGCACACCGTCGAACTCCTCGCCGACGCGGGCCTGGAGCTCGGCGCCGAGCGGCCGCTCGCCCCCGTGCGGATGCCGAACCTCGGGGAGGCGTCCCCCCGCCCGTACCAGGACGCCGAGCGGATCGCCCGCGACCCGGCGTACGGACGGGTGGTCTGCCACTGCGAGCGCGTCACGCGCGGCGAGATCCGCGACGCGCTCGCCTCCACGGTGCCGCCCGCCTCCCTGGACGGGCTGCGGCGCAGGACCCGGGCCAGGGCGGGGCGCTGCCAGGGCTTCTCGTGCGGGGCGGCGGTGCGGGCGCTGTTCGAGGAGGGGACGCGGTGAACCGTACGGTCGACGTCCTGGTGGTCGGGGGCGGCCCTGCCGGTCTCGCCGCCGCGGCTCGCCTCGCGGCGGCGGGCGCGGGCCGGGTCGAGGTCCTGGAACGCGAGGAAGCGGCGGGCGGAGCGCCCCGGCACTGCGGGCGGGCCGGCTTCGGGCCGTACACCGGCCCCGAGTACGCCCGGCGGGCGGTGGCCGAGGCCGTGCGGGCCGGGGCGGTCGTACGGACCGGGGCCGGCGCGACCGGCTGGGCCGGAGCGCTCGGGGGTGCCCTGCCGCTGGGGCCGGGCCGGGGGCAGCCCGGCGCGGGCGACGGCGCGGTGCGGGAGCGTACGACGGAGGGTCCCCTGGCGGGACCGGCCGGGGGGCACCGGCCGCCGACGACCGAGCGGCGCGGCACGGCGCGGGGCGCCACGGGTCCGGCGGGACCGGCGGGACCGGCGGGACACCCCCTGGTGCTGGAGGTCACCGCGCCGACGGGCCTGGAACGGATCACGGCGCGGGCGGTCGTGCTGGCCACCGGGGCGCGCGAGCGGCCGCGCAGCGCCCGCCTGGTGCCGGGCTCCCGCCCGGCCGGTGTGCTGAGCACGGGCGAACTCCAGCAGTCGGTCGAGCTGTTCGGGCTGCGCGGGGAGCGGATCGGCCGGCGGGCGGTGGTGGTCGGCTCCGAGCCGGTCGCGCGCCACGCGGTCGGCACGCTGCGCCGGGCCGGCGTCGCGGTGGTGGCGGTGGTCTCCGACCGTGCGGACGGGCCGCGCCTGCCGTGCCCGGTGCTGCGCGGGGCGACGGTGCGCGAACTCGTGGGCCGGGGACGGCTCTCGGGGGTCGTGGTGCGTGCCGCCGACGGCCGCGCGGGGCTGCTGCGCTGCGACACCGTGGTGTTCACCGGCGACTGGCTGCCCGACCACGAGCTGGCCCGCTCGGGAGGCGTCCCGCTCGACGCGGCCACCCGAGGTCCGTCGGTCGACCCGGCCCTGCGCACCCGCGTGCCGGGGGTCTTCGCGGCCGGCAACCTGCTGCGGGGCGTCGAACCGGCGGTCGTGGCCGCGGCGGAGGGCCGGGCCGTCGCCTCCGCCGTCCTCGCGCACCTCGCGGGCGCCGCCTGGCCCGATCCCGGCCCCGCGCTGCTGCCCGCGGGTTCCCTGCGCTGGGTCACCCCCGGCCGCCTGTCCCCGAGCGGCGCGTCCGGTCCCGCGCCCGTCCTGTCGCTGCGGCCCGCCACCCGCCTGGTCCACCCCACCCTGACGGTGACCCAGGACGACCGCCTGCTCCACCGGCAGCGGATTCCCGCGTTCCTCGCACCACACCGTTCCCTCCGTCACCCGGCCACCTGGGCCGGGGCGGCGGACCCGGCGGGCGGGGCGGTGACGGTGCGTCTGGAGGCGGGTCGGACGGAGTCCCGGGGCGGGTCCCGGGGCGGGCGGGGCTCCTGAACCGGTCGGGCCGGCCGGGCCGGTCTGTCGGCCTGCCGGACTGTGGGCCTGCCGGACTGTGGGCCTGCCCGGTCTGTGGGCCTGCCGGTCTGATGGCTGGCTGTCCGCCGGTCGGCCGGTCTGCCGCTCCCGGGGCCGCCGTCCGGGTGTGGCGCGGAGGTGTGGCGGTGTGGGGTGGCGGTGTGGGGTGGCTCGGCATCGGCCACACTGGGCGGCATGTCCGAGAAGCGCAGTGCTGGTCTCCTCCTCTTCCGCCGGACGCCCGACGGGCCCCCGGAGGTGCTCATCGGTCACATGGGCGGCCCCTTCTGGTCGTCGCGTTCTCAGGCGGCGTGGTCGATCCCCAAGGGTGAGTACGAGCCCGACGAGGAGCCCGAGGCCGCCGCGCGGCGGGAGTTCGAGGAGGAACTCGGGCTTCCGGCCCCGGAGGGCGAGTGGTGGGCGTTGGGCGAGGCCCGGCAGACGAACGGAAAGCGCGTCACCGTCTGGGCGGTGGAGGCGGACCTGGACCCGGAGCTCGTGGTGCCGGGGACGTTCACCCTGGAGTGGCCGAGGGGTTCCGGCGTCCTGAGGGAGTTCCCGGAGATCGACCGGGTCGGCTGGTTCCCGCTGCCGGAGGCCCTGCCGCTCCTGGTGGCGGGTCAGCGCGTGTTCCTGGAGCGGCTCGCCGCGCGGATGGACGGCGGGGGCGGTGCCGCGGGGCCGGCCGGGGCTTGAAACGGGCCCGCCCCGAGGCGGGATCACCCCCGTTGTCAGACCCGTGCGAGAGGGTGGGTGAGCCAAGCTCACATCGTCGAGAGGGAGCCCGACATGACGACGACCACCGGCCGCGAGCGCGCCGCGGCCCAGGCGTATCTGCGCCTGCTGGAATCCACCCAGGCCGTTCTCGCCGACCCGAGGCTCGAACCGTACGCGGCGGCGATGCTGACGCATCCGATGGCGGAGGCGGACGCGGCGCTGCGGGCGGCGGGGCTCGCGGGGAACGAGGCGCATCTGCTGCGCCTCGTGGCGTCGCTGCGGGCCTCCCCCGCCGCCGAGCGGGGAAGGGCCGGGTGAGGCGGCGCCCGGCCCGCGGCGCCCGGCCCACGGCGACGCCCCGCTGCCCGGCCCGCGGAGGGTCAGGCGCCCGGACGGACGGGAAGGCGGGGGTCAGGCGCCCAGACGGACGGGAAGGGCGCGGACGCTGTTGCCGACGAACCCGGAGTGCCGGGGCAGTTCGGCTTCCGGGACCGCGAGGTCGAGCTCCGGGAAGCGGGTGAAGAGGGCCTCCAGGGCGAGCGTGGCCTCCAGCCGGGCGAGCGGGGCGCCCAGACAGTAGTGGGGGCCGTGGCCGAGCGAGAGGTGCTGGGCGGCCGGGGTGCGCGTCACGTCGAAGCGGTCGGCGTCCGGGCCGTGGACCGTGGTGTCGCGGCCCGCCGCCGAGTAGCCCGCGAGCACGGGGGTGCCCTTGGGGATGAGCGTGCCGTCGACGGTGAGATCCCGGACGGGGTAGCGGAACGGGAAGTAGCTGACCGGGCTGTCCCAGCGCAACGTCTCCTCCACCACGTCCGCCCAGTCGGCACGCCCTTCCCTGACGTGGGCGAGCTGGTCCCGGTGCGTGCACAGGGCGCGTACGGCGTTGGTGACGAGGTTCAGGGTGGTCTCGTGGCCCGCGACGATCAGCAGGAGCAGGGTGCCGAGGAGTTCCGCCCGGCTGAGCCGGTCGCCGCCCTCGTCGCAGGCGGCGATGAGGGCGCTGGTGAGGTCGTCTCCGGGGTCGCGGGCCTTGTCGGCGGCGAGGGTGCCGAGGAGTTCGAGCAGCTCGCGGTTGGCGGCGACGGCTTCTTCCGGGCCGGTGTCGGTGGCGACGACCCGGCTGGAGAGGTCGTGGAGTCGGTCCTGGTGCCGGTCGGCGACGCCGAGGAGTTCGCAGATGACTCCGAGCGGCAGGGGCAGGGCGTAGTGGCGGCGCAGGTCGGCGACGCCGCCGCCCGCGCGGGCGGCGTCGGCGAGGCCGTCGAGGAGGGTGGCGGCGAGGGCGGCGACACGGGGGCGGAGCCGCTCGATCCGGCGGGGGGTGAAGGTCCTGCCGACGAGGGAGCGCAGCCGCCGGTGGTCGGCGTCGTCGGCGGTGGTCATGCCCGGCACGGTAGCGAAGGTCCGCAGCGGCCAGCCCTCGGGTATCCGGCCCTCGGCGAGGGCGGTGAAGTGCCGGGCGCTCTTGGCGACTTCCGGATGACCGAGGAAGTCGCGCAGGGCGTCGTGGCCGAGCACCACCATGCCCGGCACATCGCCGGGGAGCAGCACGGGGGCCACCGCGCCCCGGGCGAGCAGCCGGGCGTTGTCCTCGTGCGGGCAGCCACCGGCCGGATCCAGCCGGTGCGGCGCCCGGGCCTGGCCGCCGACTGGAGGGATCGACGGGGGGACGCTCGGAGGGGCGGTGTGCGGTGTGTTCAAGGGAGGGCACTCCTCACTACGGAAGCAGGCCGAATCGGGTCCCGAACGAACGCGAACGTGCACCAACGGTCAGATCCTACGGTCGTCCGGTCGCGCCGCCGGAGACCTCGGACACGTCCGAACCTCCCGTCGGCGCGCCCGCGGGGCCACCCGCCCGGCTGGCGTCCGGCCGCCGTCCTGCTGCTCCGCGAGGCCGCGGGCTCCCGCGCCGACGGACGGGCGGGGGCGACGCTCCGTCACCCCGCACGGCGGCTACGCCGGTCGGCGCGGGGCGCTACGCCGGTCGGCGCGGAGGCTACGCCGGTCGGCGCACTTCGATCTGCGCCCGGGTGACCGCGTTCCTACGGTGGCTGAATGATCGTCATGCCTGCCGTCCGCCACGCAGCCGCCGGTGCCGCGGCTCTGCTGCTCGCCCTGCCGGCGCCCACGGCCACGGCCGCCGCCGTCGCGGAGCCGACCCCGCCCGCCCGGCACTTCGTCGATCCCGCCCGGCTCGACCGTGCCGGAACCCAGGTGCAGCCGCTGCGGGGCGCTCCGGAGCTGCCGTCCGTGACGGCCCTGTCCTGGGTGGTGGCCGACGTGGCCACGGGAGAGGTCCTCGCGGCCCGCAACGCCCACCGACGGCTGCCGCCGGCCAGCACCCTGAAGGCGCTGTTCGCGCTCACGGCGCTGCCCCGCCACGACCCGGGCGTACGCCACACCGTCACCGACGACGAGCTCACCGGCATCGGGGCGGGCAGCAGCCTCGTCGGGGTGAAGGAGGGCTACACGTACAAGGTGTCGGACCTGTGGAACGGAGTCTTCCTCAGTTCCGGGAACGACGCGGTACGGGTGCTGGCGGCGATGAACGGCGGCTGGGAGGCGACGGCCCGGCAGATGCAGCAGAAGGCGCGCGCCCTGGGCGCCCGCGACACGCGGGTGGTCTCCCCCGACGGCTACGACGCGCCCGGCCAGGTGTCCTCCGCGTACGACCTGGCGGTCTTCGGGCGGGCCGGGGTGCGCGATCCGCACTTCACGCGCTACTGCTCGACCCCGTACGCGGACTTTCCGGCCGGCTCGTGGTCGTACGGCATCGCCAACACCAACCGGCTGCTGACCGGCGCGGGCGGCGTGGCGCCCTACCCCGGGCTGATCGGCGTGAAGAACGGCTACACCAGCGGGGCCGGCAACACCCTGATCGCGGCGGCCCGGCGGGGCGCCCGCACCCTGGTGGTGTCGGTGATGAACCCGCAGCGGGGCGGCGGCCGCGCCGTGTACGAGGAGGCCCGGGCGCTGCTCGACTGGGGCTTCGACGCCGGGCACATGGTCCAGCCGGTCGGCTCGCTCGAACCCCGCCGCGACCACCGGAGATCCCAGGACACGGCACCGGCCGGCGCCCGTGCCACGTCCCCCGTACGGGCCCAGGCCCCCGCGCAGGCCGGCCCCGAGGCGGGCGAGGAAGGGGGTCCGAAGGCGGGCGCCAGGGCGACCACGCGTGCGGGCGCGGGTGCCACGGCTTCGGTCACGGCCGGTCCGGGCACGGTGGCCGGCACGGGGGCCGCCGCCCGTGCCGGTACCGGTGCCGCCCCCGGTGGACCGGTGGCGCGCGACACCCCGAAGGGCGCCGCGCCGTCGGGCACCGCCGCCGGGCTGCCGCTCGCCCTGGTCGGCTCGGCCCTCGGCGCGGCCCTGTCGCTGTGGCTCTGGCGTCGGTTCGGCGCGCGCGGCAACTGAGGCGGCCGTCTGTCCGGCACGGTTCGGCGGGCACCGCAGGGTCCGGTGCCTCACCTGCCCGGACACCGCCCGGGAGGTCCCCGGGCGGTGTCCGGAGGGAGTGGTCATGAGCAGGGGTCCGTACGCGGAAGAGCTCGCGCGTCGTTTCCGGGAGGTCAACGGCGACCATCCGATGACGGCCGCGGACGACACCTATGTCAGCGCGCGGTTCACGCCGTTGGAGGACCTGTGCGCCGCGCGGGGCCGGGGCGTCGCCCGCGTGCGGCGGCGGATGCTGGAGGGCTTTCTGCCGCTGCCGGGATACCTGCGCTCGAACGGCACGGAGTTGGTCCCGCACGACCTCTTCGACCTGGGAGACACGGCCGACGGGATCGACGGCGTCCACGGCGCCGGGGGAGTCGAGTCGGCGGCGGGCGGGGAGGGACCGGAACGGCTGCGGGCGTGGTTCACGGCGCACTGGGCGGATCCGGTCGAGGGCGCCGAGGAGTGGGGGGCGTGTCTCAGCGGCCGCTACGTCTGTCTCCCCCGGGTCACCCCGGAGACGATCCGCCGCAAGGCCGAACTGACCGGGGCGATCACCGCGGCCGTCCGGGATCCTCGGCCGGACTCGCCCCTGTGGTCGGTGGCGCTGCACGCCCTGGTCGACGAACTGGACGCCCTGGTACCGGACTTCGCGCCCTACGACCGGCTGCGCTTCGGCGGGCCGACCTCCCGGGACCTCTGCGTCGATGCCGTACGGGCCCGCTTTCCGCGCCCCGGACCGGCACCCGCCGGGCAGGACGGCCTCAGGTGACGTCCCCGTGACCGGCTTCGTCGAACGCGTGGTGCCCGCCCTGCCGGGCCCGCGCCAGCCGACGGCCGGACCAGCGCAGCAGCAGGTGCAGCGCTCCGACCGCGGTCAGCACCCAGGCGGCCGCGAAGGACCAGAGCAGGGCGGGCGAACCGGTGGCGACGGCGGCCACGAGGAGGACCGCCGTCGCGGGGCCGAGGACGGCCACGGCGACCGGGACGGCACGCCGTCCGGTCTCCGCCCGTGGCCGGCCGGCGACGAGAGTGCGGGCGAGGGATCCGTCCGCGCCCAGGTCGTGTTCGATCTCCGCGAGGATCCGCCGCTCGCGCGGCGAGAGCCGCGCCCCGCCGTCCATGTCCGGCACCTCCCGGCCCACCTTCCCGCCACGGCCCGCGCCTCGGGGCTCCGCCCTCGGCATCGGCCTCGGCCGCCGTTCCGGCTTCCGTGTCCCGGTTCCCACCGCGGGGCGGCGGCCTTCCCGGCACCGCCCGCGGAGGGTCGTCGGGGACCCTATTCGGCGGGTACCCCGCCGGTGCGCGACGAACCGCACACCTGGACGCGGGCGCCGGCCGGTTCGGCGGTGTAGCGTTCGGCGGCCAGGACGGCCTGGCGGGCCGTCCGCTCCCCCATGAGGACGCACAGCGTGTACGCGGTGTCCTCGAACCTCCTGCGGGCCGCCAGATCGTGCGGCCTGGCCAGGACGTGTCGTTCCTGGGCGCGGAAGTTCCGCAGCAGGCGGGCGATCGTGTTGCGGTCGGGGAGCAGCATGCGTTCCTCCTGGTCATGGCCTGGCCCCCCGGTGCCACCATGGTGGGTGCACATGCTCACAAGCGCGACCCACAGCGCTACGCTCCGTGTCCGGCCCGGCTCTCCCCGCGTGCGGCAGGGGCGGTGATGGCGGATCGTCGAGACATGAACCCCAGTGAGCGGATGCGCGTCGTCGTCACCGGTGCCACGGGCAACGTCGGGACGAGCCTGGTCCGCGCCCTGGCGCGGGAGCCCAGGGTCGCGTCCGTGCTCGGCCTGGCGCGTCGCAGGCCCGGTCTGACCCTGGAGAAGACCGAGTGGGCGGAGGTGGACCTGTCGCTGGACGGCGACGAGGCGCGGCTCGCCCAGTACGTGGCGGACGCCGACGCGGTGGTCCACCTGGCGTGGCGCTTCCAGCCGACACACGATCCGGTGACGACCTGGCGGAGCAATGTGCTCGGCTCGGTGCGGCTCTTCGAGGCGGTCGGGGCGGCGCGGGTCCCGGTCCTGGTGTACGGCTCGTCGGTCGGTGCCTACTCCCCCGGGCCGGGGAACGGCGCGCCGGTGTCGGAGTCCTGGCCGACCCACGGCTGGCCGGGTGCCGCGTACACCCGTGAGAAGGCGTACGTGGAACGGCTGCTGGACACGTTCGAGCGCGACCACCCGACGACCAGGGTGGTGCGGATGCGGCCGGGCTTCATGTTCAAGGAGGAGTCGGCGAGCGAGCAGCGGCGGATCTTCGCGGGTCGCTGGCTGCCCGGTCAGCTGTTCCGTCCGGAGTTGATTCCGCTCGTCCCCGAACTCGCGGGGCTGCGTTTCCAGGCCCTGCACACGGACGACGCGGTGGAGGCCTACCGGTCGGCGCTGCTGCGGGAGGTGCGCGGAGCGTTCAATCTGGCGGCGGACCCGGTGGTGGACGTGGGCACGCTGGCCGCGCTGCTCGACGCGCGGCCGGTGAAGGTGCCCGCCGCCGCTGTCCGCGGGGTGCTCTCGGCGGCCTGGCGGATGCGGGTGGCTCCGGCGTCGCCGGATCTCTTCGACGCGGTGCTCCGGCTGCCGGTGATGGCCACGGAGCGGGCGCGGCGGGAGCTGGAATGGACGCCGTCCAGGTCCTCGGTGGAGGCCCTGGAGGCGTTTCTGCGCGGCGTCCGCGCGGGTGGCGGGGACGCCACGGATCCGCTGACGGGCCGCCGGTTCGGCTGAACCGTGACCCGAGCGGTGGCCGTCACCTGAGCCGTGGTCACGTCCGGCCCTGCGGTCGGGTCGGGGGCGCCGGCCGTCCCCGGTCAGCCGCGTGCGGCGGACCAGTCCACGATCCGCATGGCGGCACCCGCGGCCTCCCGGCCCCGGCAGTGGGCCCGGTGCCGGGCGAGCAGGGCGTCGACGTCGAGGTGGCGGCCGAACGCGGGGTGCGCGGCGAGCCGTCCGGCGTAGGCCCACAGCGCGGTGTACCCGGCGACCCGCTCCATGGCGGCGGCGTCCAGGTGCCAGCGGTGGACGGTGTCCAGCTGGACGAGGGTGACCCAGACGGTGACGTCGGCGGGCCGTGGGCGCGTCGCCGAGGACGTACGGACGACGGTCGAGACGCCGCTCCAAGGAGCCGAGCGCCGCGAAGAGCACCGTGAGCGGGTCCTCGTGGGCGGCGGTGTCGTCGAGGCCGAGCTCGCCGGCACGCTGGGCGGCGCCGTTGACGCTGCGTTCACACAGGTCGGCGAGGGCCCGGATCTCGTCCTGCCGGTCCTCGGGGAGGAGTTCGGGCCCGTCGCCGCCGAAGCGCAGGGCCAGGTCGCGCAGGATGTCGGGCACGTGGGTGGAGACGATCCGGCCGGTCCAGCCGTCGCTGAGGACGGGTGCGGCGGCCGGGCCCCGGTAGAGGTGGGCGCTGGCCTCGTACAGCGGACGCAAGCGGGCGTAGCCGCCGTCGGGCGTGTCGGGGAGGGCGGGCAGGACGGCCAGCGGGAGCGTGTCGTCGAGGCCGAGCAGGCTGTGGGTCACGGCCACGGCCAGACATCCGGGGTCGGCGGGTGCCAGATGGAGGCGGTACCGGTGCGGGACGGGGTAGTGGCCGCTGCGCACGTCACGGCCGATGCGGCCGCGGAACGCGGGGGCGGCGCCGACGGCGGCCGGGACGACGGAGGTGACGACGGACATGGTTCTCCCTGGGTGCTCGGTGCCGGCTCGCGGATCGGTACGGTGGCGAGACGCCGTACGCCCGGAGGCAGCAGAGGTATGGGAAGAGTGCGGGTGGAGCCGCGGGGCGGGGGCTCGTCCGGACGGAGCCGTACGAGAGGCTGGTCGGGACGGGACGGGTCGCGCGGCTCGCCCCACCCGCAGGACGGGAGCGTGGCGCACGGCGGAGCCGGACGGCTGGATCGTCGCCGGAGCCGTACGCCGAGCCGGACGGCGGGACGGTCGCCGGAGCCGTACGACGTGCCGGACGGCCGGATCGTCGCCCGAGCCGTACGACGGCGGGACGCGGCGTCAGGCCGCGCTGCAGACCCGCAGCAGGTCGATGTGGCGGCGGGAGGTGAGCGGCAGGGAGCGCGGCAGCCGGAGGGCGGGGGCCGTGTCCGGTGCGGCGGTGATGGCGGCTCCCATGGTTCCCTACCTGTTCGCTCGGTTTCCCGTCCCCGAGTGTGGGATCGGCGGCGCCCCTCGTCAAGGGCGCGGACGGGGCGCGAATGCATAATGCGCGTATGCGCATTTCAGCCAGGGCCGACTACGCGGTGCGGGCCGCCCTCCAGCTCGCGTCGGCCCGGGAGTCCGGGCCGGTGAAGGCCGAGGTCATCGCCGACTGCCAGGGGATCTCCCACAAGTTCCTGGAGGGCATCCTGGGCGACATGCGCAAGGGCGGCCTGGTGCAGAGCCAGCGCGGCGGGAACGGCGGGTACTGGCTGGCGAGGCCGGCCGAGGAGATCTCGGTGGCCGACGTGATCCGCTGCGTGGAGGGGCCGTTGGTGTCGGTCCGGGGCGTCCGGCCGCCGGAGCTGTCGTACACCGGCCCGGCCGAGTCCCTGCTCACCCTGTGGGTCGCGCTGCGGGCGAACGTACGCCATGTGCTCGACGGGGTCTCGCTGGCCGAGGTGGCCACGGCGAAGCTGCCGCCGGAGATCGTGGCGCTCGCCGAGGACCCGGAGGCCTGGACCAACCCCTGACCGGCGGCGCCCATCCGTCGGTCCCGTCCCCTCCCCCGGCTTCCCGTTCCGCCTGTCGGGCACTCAAGGTCCGCCATGTGGACGCCCCTTGGGGAGGCCCGCACCCCTCTGCCACTATCCCTACTATTCCAATGGGGATACTGGGAAAGATGCGAGGTGCCGTGAGAACGCCGAAGAAGCCAGCTCAGCGCCCCACCTCCGGCCAGGTCCGAGGCCCGGTCGGCCGGTCGGCGGACCGCCCGGCCGACGACGAGATGTGGCCCCGCGTCGTACGCGAGCTCGCGGACGACCTCGCCGTGGACGCCCTGGTCCGGGACCGGGCAGGCAAGGCCCCGCTCGACGAGGTCGCCCGGCTCCAGGAGGCCGGACTGCCCGCCCTGCTCACCCCGCCGGGCCCCGGCGGGCGCGGCGCCGGCTGGCGCACCGCCTGCGGGGTGATCCGGGAGATCTCCGCGGCCGACGGCTCGATCGGCGAACTCCTCGCCCACCACTGCGTCCTGGCGTGGACGACGCGCTTCCTCGGCCCCGCGGCCGGCCCGTTCGACCTCGGGACCCGCGCCGCCGAGGAGCGGTGGCTGCTCGCGGGCGCGATCGAGCCGCCGGGCACGCGGACCGACGCCACCGGCCCCGCCGCCCCGAACGGGCGGAGCGGGTCGAGTGAGTCGAGCGGGTCGAGCACGTCGAACCGACACAACCGACAGAACCGACGCAGCGAATCGATTCTCCCGCCGTCCGGGCCGGTCGTGGCGCCGTCCGGGCCGGTCGTGGCGACGTCCGGGCCGGTTCTCACGCCGGCCGGCGGCGGCGCCTACGTCCTCGACGGGCGCCGCGCCTTCGCCTCCGGCGTGACGGTCGCCGACCGGCTGGTCGTCCCCGCCCGCTGTACGCAGACGGGCGAACCCCTGCTCGTCCTCGTGGACCCGGCGCATCCGGCCGTGTTCACGGAGCCGCACGCCGAACGGGTGGGCCAGCGCCTCTCCGGCGCGGGCACCGTCACGTTCGACCAGGTGCCGATAGCCGCCGGCGACGTCCTCGGCGCGCTCCCCCAGGACGAGCTCGCTCTCGCCCCGTGTCCGACCGCCCCGGCGCCGATCGCCCTGCGGTTACTGCTGGTCCACGTCGCGCTCGGCATCGCCGAGGGAGCGTTGGCCGAGGCCCGTGACGTCAGCCGGGCCACCCGGGCCGCGAGCGGCGACGATCCGTTCCTCCTGCTCGCGTACGGGGAGTCGGCCACGGCCGCGCACGCCGCCGCCGCGGTCGTCGACCGCGCCACGGCCGCCCTGGAAGACCGCCTGCTCGCGGGACGGGCCCTCGACGTCGAGGACGGGACCGACATCGCCGTCCTCGTCGCCGCGGCGGAGACGGTCGTCGGCCGGGCGGCACTGGACATCACCACCCGCGTCCTGGAGCTGACGGACCCCGCGGCGGTGCCCGGCCCCCACGGCAGCGGTCCCGGTCTCGACCGCTTCTGGCGCAACGCCCGGACCCTGACCGCGCCGGTGGCGCCCGACCACCGGCTCCGCGACATCGGCGACCACTACCTCAACGGCACCCGCGCCGGACTCACCCTGCCGGTCTAGTCGGAGCCTCCGTGCCCTGCGGCGACTCGGCCCGTACGGCTACGGTGGAAGGGCCGTCCGGGCCTGCCCCGCGACGGCCCCAGCGCCACCGGCGGGAGGCGAGGCACTCCAGAGGGCCTGCCGCCCGGCGGGCCCGGCACCGGGTCCCGGCACCGAAGGCCCGACGCCCGGCAGGGGCGACACCCGGGTCCGGCCGACACCCGGGGCGCCGCCACCCGGCCCGGCCGACACCCGGCGGGGCCGACGTCCGAGGCCCGCATCCCGGCAGGGCGACGCCCGGCGGGGCCGGCACACCGGGCCCGATGCCGCACCGACGGAGGCAGTCTGATGAGTCGTGAGATCGTCGCGGGAGTGGACGGTTCCCCGGAGAGCCTCGCGGCGGCCGACTGGGCCGCACGCGAGGCGGGGCACCGCGGGCTGCCGCTGCGCCTGGTGCACGCCTGGCGCTGGGAACCGCTCGACCTGCCGCTGCTCCAGGACCCCACGGCCCAGCAGCAGGCCGCCCGCGACGTGCTGCGCGAGGCCGAGTCGACGCTCGCCGACCGCTATCCGGAAGTCGGCCTGAGCGCCGAGGTCATCGGCGACACACCGGTGGCCGCCCTCCTCGGCACCGTACGCCGGGCCGAGTTGCTCGCGGTCGGGTCACGCGGTCACGGCGCCGTGACCGGCTTCCTGCTCGGCTCCTACGGACAGCAGGTCATCGCCGGGTCCACCGTGCCGGTGGTGGCGGTCCGCGCCCGCGACGGCGCACCGGCCGAACCGCCCGTCGGAGAGGTCCTCGTGGGCCAGCACGGCAGCCCCGAGGACAGCGCGCCCGCCCTGCGCTTCGCCTTCGAGACGGCCGTGGCCCGCGGGGCGCCGGTCCGGGCCGTGCGGGCCTGGAGCCTGCCGCCGCTCTTCGCGTACAGCCCGGCCTCCCTGCGCCTCGCGGACGAGGCCGGCGGGCTCGTCCCGTACGAGGAGAAGGCGCTGCGCGAGGCGCTCGCCCCGTGGCGGGAGCGCTACCCGGAGGTCCCGGTGACCGAGCACGTGGAGCTGGGCAGCGCCGGGCAGGTGCTGCTCTCCGGGGCCGGTGGCGCGCAACTGCTCGTGGTGGGCCGGCGGGCGCAGCGCGGCGCACTCGGCGCGCGGATCGGTTCGGTGGCGCACGCGGCACTGCACCTGGCGCCCTGCCCGGTCGCGGTGGTGCCGCACGAGGTTGACGCACAGGATTGACGAGGAGTGTCGCGCTCTCCGGGGCCGGATAGTCATCTCGCCGCGCCGGAGGGCCGGCGGCCCCGAGGAGAGGAGCTCCATGCAGCACGAGGCGTACGAAGCGAATCGGCGGAAGCGGCCCTGGGCGAGGCCCCGCGGAGGAGGCGGTGACGACCGGCGGAGGCCGTCGTTCCGCACGGCGCTCACCGTGGCCGGCACGGTGGCGGCGGCGGTCACGGTGATAACCGGGGTGTACGTGGTCACCTCCGGCACGCCGGCCGGCGCGGGCACCCCTCCGGCGGAGCCACGGGCCGCCGACACGGTGGCGCGGTACGTCGGCCAGGTGGTCACGCTCGCCAACATCGAGCGGAGGCGGGCGGGATGCGATCCGCTGCGGTCCGATCCGAGACTCCGGGAGGCGGCTCAGGGCCACGCCGACGACATGGCGGCCCGGGGCCACTACGCCCACGACAGCCAGAACGGGCAGAACGCGGGCGACCGGATCACCGCGGCCGGCTACAGGTGGTCGTCGTGGGGCGAGAACATCCACCGCGGGCCGCGGACGCCCGCCGAGGCGGTGGCGGAGTGGATGGACAGCGACGCCCACCGCAAGAACATCCTCAACTGCGCGTTCGAGGACGTGGGCGTGGGCGTGAACCTCTCCGGGGGCGGCCCCTGGTGGGTGCAGGACTTCGCGACGAGACGCTGAGGCGCCGGACGCGGAAGCACCGGCGGCCGGCCGCCGGATCCGGCCTCGCCCCGCCCGGTCAGCCGAGCGGGGCGGCGAGTTCCTGCACCCAGACCGTGCCGCCGGGCCCGCGCACGGCGGCGACGCCGGTGTCCCGGAACCGGCAGTCCAGCAGGTTGGCCCGGTGCGGCGGGTCGGCCATCCAGTCCGCCACGACGGACTCGGGCTCGGACTGCCCGCGGGCCAGGTTCTCCGCCCAGGCGCTCCAGGCGTAGCCGCCGTCCGCCATCCGGGTGCCGGGGTCCGTCCCGTCGGGGCCGTGGTGCCCGTAGTGGTCCCGCTCCACCATGACCGCGCCGTACGCGCGGGCCACCGCGACGAGCTCCGGGTCGGAGCGCAGCGGGCCGCATCCCGCCTCGGCGCGGTGCCGGTTGACCAGGAGGGTCACCCGTTCCTCGCGGCTCGGCTCCGGAGTCCGGCTCCGGGCGGGCCGCGGCGAGGGTGTCGGCGCCGGCGCGGGCGCGGTGGTGGGCGCGGTGGTGGACGGTGCCGCGCCGGTGGGCGCGGTGGCGACGCGCTCGCGCAGCCGGCTCCGCTCGACCGGGTCCTCCGGCACCAGCAGGACGAGCGCCCCGAGCACCCCGACGACCACCGCTGCGGCTCCCCACACCCGTGCCGCGCCATAGGGTGTGGCGGCGGTGCCGGCGGCGGCCCCGCCGTCAGGCGGCCCGTCGGAGCCGCCGTGCCCCGGCCAGGTGTCGGGCGGGAGCGTCGCCGCCTCGTCCTGCCCGGCCCCGCCCGTGGGCGCCTGCGGGCCGCCAGGCCATGCCTGGGTCCCCGGCTCGCCCGCCCACGCGACCGTCTCCACGGCCGCTCCCCCGGCTCCCTGCCCCGCCCACGCCATGAGCGGGGGAACGAGGGCCAGGCCCGCGAGGAGGCCCTCGGGCGGGGTCAGGTCGGTGCGGGCGGTGGTGCAGCGGGGGCAGGTGTCCAGATGGCGGGCCAGGCGTTTGCGCCAGAGCGGGGAGGGGCGGCCGTTCCAGGCGGTGGTCGTCGCGGCGAGTCCGGGGCAGCGCGGGAGGGCGGCGAGGGCCCGCACGACGGCGCGGCCGGTCTCCAGGCGGGCCTTCATGCGCTGGACGCGGACGGCGGCGTGCCGCGGCGGCACGCCGAGGGCGGCGGCGAGTTCGGCACGGGTGAGTTCGCCGGCGGCCTCCAGCCACCACAGGGAGAGCAGTTCCCGGTCGTCCTCGTCGAGCCAACGGGTGGCCTCGGCCACCTCGCGCCGCTGCCCGGTGAGTCCGAGGCGCAGGATGGTGAGGCCGGTGAAGTCGCCGGCCGGGTCCGGGAGCGCGGCGGCGTGGTCGAGGCCGGGCCGCGGCGCGTGCCGGCGTTGCTGCCAGCGGTGCCGTATCCGGTTCATGGCGATGGCGACGAGCCAGGAGCGGAACCGGGCCGGGTCGCGCAGTCCGGTGAGGCCGTCGAGGGCGCGGACCATCGTGTCCTGGACGACGTCGTCGACGTCGGCGTGGCCGTCGAGGGCGCGGCCGACGATGTTGTAGACGAGCGGCAGGCAGCCGCGTACGAGCGCGTCCCGGGCGCGCGCGTCACCCGCCCGAGCCGCCTCGACCAGATCGGCGGTGCGCTGCTCGTCGTCGTGCATGGTCCGGCTCTCCTCGGGTCCGTCCTGGGGCGTCGAGGAGACCCGCGGGAGCAGCCGGGAGGCCTAGCCCGAGAGGTAGGGCACGCTCGGCACGGTGGCCCCGCCCCCCACGCGCACGGCCTCCACGACGGCGTCGTGCAGGTCGCGGCTCTCCTCCTCCGATCCGCAGGGAACCGGACTTCCCGACATGGTGAACCAGTCGGAGGCGCCGCTGTACTGCACGGCCACACGTGCCTCGCCGTCGGCATAGGTGGTGTGCACGGTCAGATCGCCCGTGACGACACCGGCCTCTTGGGTCAGCACCCCGCCACGCCCGGTGTACACACCGGCGGTCGTCCATGATGCCCAGCTCATCCATCCAGACTCACACCCGGACGGCGGATGCGCCACCGACAGGTCCGCCCCGGCCGGACGGGTGTCCGGCCGGGGCGGTGCGGGGGCCCCTCGGGAGGGGCCCCCGTCGCGTCAGGCGAGGGACGCGATGGCCTCGTTGAACGTGGCGGACGGGCGCATCACGGCCGCGGCCTTGGCCGGGTCGGGCTGGTAGTAGCCGCCGATCTCGGCCGGGGAGCCCTGGACGGCGATCAGCTCGTCGACGATCTTCTGCTCGTCGGCGGTCAGCTTCTCGGCGAGCGGGGCGAAGGACTTGGCCAGCTCCGCGTCGTCGGTCTGCTTCGCCAGCTCCTGGGCCCAGTAGAGGGCCAGGTAGAAGTGGCTGCCGCGGTTGTCGATGCCGCCGAGGCGACGGGTCGGCGACTTGTCCTCGTTGAGGAACGTGCCGGTGGCGCGGTCGAGCGTGTCGGCGAGGACCTGGGCGCGGGCGTTGCCGGTGGTGGTGGCCAGGTGCTCGAAGGAGGCGGCCAGGGCGAAGAACTCGCCGAGGCTGTCCCAGCGGAGGTAGTTCTCCTTGACGAGCTGCTGGACGTGCTTCGGGGCGGAGCCGCCGGCGCCGGTCTCGAACAGGCCGCCACCCGCCATCAGCGGGACGACGGAGAGCATCTTGGCGCTGGTGCCCAGCTCCAGGATCGGGAAGAGGTCGGTCAGGTAGTCGCGCAGGACGTTGCCGGTGACCGAGATGGTGTCCTCGCCGCGACGGAGGCGCTCCAGGGAGAACTTGGTCGCCTCGACCGGGGACAGGATCTTGATCTCCAGGCCCTCGGTGTCGTGCTGCGGGAGGTACTCGTTGACCTTGGCGATCAGCTGGGCGTCGTGGGCGCGGGTCTCGTCCAGCCAGAAGACGGCCGGGGCGCCGGTGGCGCGGGCGCGGGTGACGGCGAGCTTGACCCAGTCCTGGATGGGGAGGTCCTTGGTCTGGCAGGCGCGGAAGATGTCGCCCTCGGCGACCTCCTGCTCCAGGACGACGTTGCCGTCGGCGTCGACGAGGCGGACGGTGCCGGCCGCCGCGATCTCGAAGGTCTTGTCGTGGGAGCCGTACTCCTCGGCCTTCTGCGCCATGAGGCCGACGTTCGGGACGGAGCCCATGGTCGACGGGTCGAAGACGCCGTGGGCGCGGCAGTCGTCGATGACGGCCTGGTAGACGCCGGAGTAGGAGCTGTCCGGGAGGACGGCGAGGGTGTCGGCCTCCTGGCCGTCCGGGCCCCACATGTGGCCGGAGGTACGGATCATGGCCGGCATGGAGGCGTCGACGATGACGTCGGACGGCACGTGCAGGTTGGTGATGCCCTTGTCGGAGTCGACCATGGCGAGGGCCGGGCCCTCGGCGAGCTCGGCGTCGAAGGAGGCCTTGATCTCCTCGCCGAGGCCGTGCGGGATGGACTCCAGGCCCTTGAGGACGGCGCCGAGGCCGTCGTTCGGGGACAGGCCCGCGCCGGCCAGCACCTCGCCGTACTTGGCGAAGGTCTGCGGGAAGAAGGCGCGCACGACGTGGCCGAAGATGATCGGGTCGGAGACCTTCATCATCGTGGCCTTGAGGTGCACGGAGAACAGGACGCCCTCGGCCTTGGCGCGGGCGACCTGCTCGGAGAGGAAGGTGCGCAGGGCGGCGGCGCGCATGACGGAGGCGTCGACGACCTCGCCGGCGAGGACCGGGACGGAGTCGCGGAGCACCGTGGTGGTGCCGTCGGCGGCGACGTGCTCGATGCGCAGGGAGCCGTTCTCGGCCATGACGGCGGACTTCTCGGTGGAGCGGAAGTCGTTCTGGCCCATGGTGGCGACGTTGGTCTTGGACTCGGGGGTCCAGGCGCCCATGCGGTGCGGGTGGGCCTTGGCGTAGTTCTTGACCGAGGCCGGGGCGCGGCGGTCGGAGTTGCCCTCGCGCAGGACCGGGTTGACGGCGGAGCCCTTGACCTTGTCGTAGCGGGCGCGGATGTCGCGCTCCTCGTCGGTGCGCGGGTCGTCCGGGTAGTCCGGCAGGGCGTAGCCCTGGGCCTGCAGCTCGGCAACGGCGGCCTTCAGCTGCGGGATCGAGGCCGAGATGTTCGGCAGCTTGATGATGTTGGCCTGCGGCGTCTTGGCCAGCTCGCCCAGCTCGGCGAGGGCGTCGGCGATGCGCTGGCCCTCTTCGAGACGCTCGGGGAAGCTGGCGATGATGCGCCCGGCCAGGGAGATGTCACGCGTCTCGACGTTGATCCCGGCGGTCGAGGCGTAGGCCTGGATCACGGGCAGGAACGAGTACGTCGCCAGGGCGGGCGCCTCGTCAGTGTGCGTGTAGATGATGGTCGAGTCAGTCACCGGGTGTGCTCCGCTCCACGTCTGCGTCTGCGTCTGCAAGATTGCTCGACATCAAGATATCTCGTGATCGCGCTCCGCGGGAAAGGGGTCCTCGGGAAAGCTCTCCTCGGGACGGGTCTCCTCGGGGTCCGCGCGGGCCGGGCGGTACGGGACCGGCCTCGGGTCGAGGTCGACGCGGCGGAACAGGGCGAGCAGGACGAGGGCGACGGCGGCGCCGGTGCCGGCGGCGAGGGCCTGGCCGCAGCGGTGCGCGGTGCGCGGCAGCTCGACCGGGAGCGGGCCGGTGCCGGGGGGCAGGCACTCGCCGAGGAGGTGGCCGCCCGCTGCGAGCCCGCCGATGGCGAGGGCGGCGAGCGGGAGGAGGACGAGCAGCCGCTGCGGGGGCAGGGCGCCGCCGCGGGAGGCGGGCCGGACCTTCCCCTGGCGGGCGAGCAGGGCGAGCAGCGCGGCGAAGGCGGCGAGCACGAGCAGGTCGGCGGCGATGACGTCGCCGGGGCGGTGGCGGCCGGAGGCGATGCCGTACGCGCCGAGGGCAGCGGCCCACAGGGCGGCGAGGCCGACGGTGGCGCTGCGCAGCCGGTGCGGGACGACGAGGACGAGGCCGAGGGCGGCGCCGGTGGCGATCACCGTGGGGCTGCTGGGGAAACCGCTGTCGACGGCGGTGCCCGAGGCGTCGACGAGGTGGGGGCCGGGCGCGTACCGCTGGAGGAGTTCCGCGAGGGCCACGGTCGCGGCCAGGGTGCCGAGGGCGGCGCCGGTGCGCCCGTACCGCCTGCGCACGATGCCGACGGCGGCGAGCAGCAGGACGGCGAGGACGAGGGAGAGGGTGGCGAGGCCCTGGATCGAGGGATGTTCCCTCAGGACGCGGGCCACGGCCGGATCGGTGAGCCGCCCGGCGGTGACGGCGTCGCCCCAGCGCCGGCCGGTGGCGGTGAGCACGAGTCCGGCGTAGGCGACGGTGAACAGGAGGACGGCGGCGAGGCTGATGCGCCGCATCCGTATGCGGACCCGGGCGGTGAAGGAACCCGGGGCCTCGGCGGCGATGGCGGCGTACCACCAGGTGCCGCCGGCGGCGCTGCTCCGCGGGGAGCCGCCGGTACGGGGCCTGTCGAAGAGTGCCATGGCTCGATTCGACCCCGCCGCCGCCCCGGGCGCCCGCTGGAGGCACCCG
Source organism: Streptomyces roseoviridis (assembly GCF_039535235.1). NCBI lineage: Bacteria > Bacillati > Actinomycetota > Actinomycetes > Kitasatosporales > Streptomycetaceae > Streptomyces > Streptomyces roseoviridis. The sequence continues at coordinate 7,049,417 of NZ_BAAAWU010000001.1, read as the reverse complement.
AACGACGCAGGTCAACGGCGGGGCTGCGGCCCCGGCCAGGGCGAGGGCGGCACGGCGTCCGGGGTGCGGGCCGTCGGCGGGTGCGGTCCAGGGGGAAGGCGGGTCCAGAGGGAAGGCGGGTCCAGGGGGAAGACGGACGTGATGAGGCGACGTGACTGAGGGCCGGGGGTGTCGCCGAGCCGGCGGTCCGTGGCCGGACCCCGCTCCTCGGCGAGCACCCGAGGTCATTGCGGACGGCCAGGACGCGTTCGAGGACGGTACGGGCCTCCGCCGGGCGGCCGGTCAGGGCCGGGCCGGGCAGCTGGTCAGGGCCGGGCCGGGCCGTCGGTCAGGGCCGGGCCGGGCCATCGGCGTACCAGAAGGTGCAGGCCAGGAAGGCGCCTCGGCGCCGTCGAGGCCGTCGACCTCGTGCACCTCGCCGTCGGTGGCCTCGCCGTCGCGTCGCAGGAACCCGTGGTCCTGGAGTCCGGCCGTGGCGCGGACGGTGCCGAGGACGCTGGGGGTCGTGCGGCGGCAGGAAGTGCGAGGCGCGGGATGAGCAGGGCGGTGGCGTCGACGCGGCGGCTGCCGTCTGCTCCTCAGTACTGCGTGAAGGACTGCTGCTCCTCGCGCCAGCCGAGCCGGCACACCTCTTCGGCGTTCCGCGCGCAGGGCCTGCCTGCGGCGGACGGAGCCGAGCGGTCCGGCGACGCGGACGAGCCGCAGGCGCGGTCGGTGGCGATCCAGGCCCTGGCCCCGGAGCGGATGAACCGGCGGCGCGGGCCGTCGAAGCGCGGCACGCGCCACCAGTCGGCCGAGCCGTTCCGTCCGATGAGCGCGGCCGTCTCCAGGCCACCGATGAGCGCAGTCTCCCGGGTGCGCCGGGGCCGTGCATCTCACGGCCCCGTCGCGGTGGGCGGACCGGCAGGGCCGGTGGGGGGTGGGGGCCGGTGGGGCGGTGGGGGCCGGTGTGGCGGTTCAGCGGGCGAGTTCCGCCATGGCGTCCCAGCCCTGCCGCGGCACCTCGACGTTGATGATCTCGGGGGTGGCGGCGATGGCGGCGCCCATGGCCTCCAGACCGGCCCGGAAGTGCTCGGACGCCACGTGGGCGGCGCCGGCCTCGGCGTCGGCGAACGCCTCCAGGAGGACGTACCGGTTCGGGTCCTCGACGCTCCGGGACCAGTCGAAGAAGAGGTTGCCGGGCTCCTCGCGCGTGGCATGGGTGAAGTCGGCGACCCGGTCGAGCCAGGTGTCGGCGTACTCGGGACGGACGGTGAAACGTACGGCGATGAAGATCATGCCCCTACGCTGCTCCGCCGCGCGCGGACCGGTCCAGCGGCGGGGGCGGGGATTCCGGCAGGGCCGGAAAACGGGAGCGGGGGGGCAACCGGGCGACGACGGGGCGGGAGGGGACGCGGCCGGTGGGGTCAGCCTTCGGTCGGGCGGTCGGTCGCACGGCGACGGGCGGGAGGGGCCGGGCGGTCGGTCGAGCGGTGGCCGGACGGCACGGGACAGCCGGCCCGCCAGTCGAGAGGACGGTCGAACGGCCGTGGGACGGCACGGGTCCGTCGGGCGATCAGCGGCGGCGGCGGGCGGCACGGGTCGGTCGGTCGAACAGCGGCGGGCGGGAGGGGCCGGCCGACCGGCGGTCCGGGCACGGGTCAGCCGGTTGGCCAACCGGTCGGCCAACCGGGCGGTGGCGGGGCGACGGGCGGCGGGTCACCGGCCGTGAACAGCGGCACGGCCCGGGCCAGGGCGGTGCGTACCTCGCCGTGACGGCGCCGGAAGTCGGCGGTGGGGAGCGACACCGACAGCGCGTGCAGGACGCCGTCGGCCCGGCCGGGACCCGGCAGGACCGTGGCCAGACAGGTGTACGCGGGATCCGCCTCGCCCACGGAGACGGCGAAGCCCCGGTCGCGCACCCGGGCCAGCTCCGCCTCGAAGCGCTCGGGGCTGGTGATGGTGCGCTCGGTGAAGCGGGCCATGCCGTGTTCGTCCAGGTAGCGCCGGCGCAGCGGCCGGGGCAGCCCGGCGAGCAGCGCCTTGCCGTGGGCGGTCGCGTGGGCGCGGGCCTCGGGTCCGGGCGCGAAGGGGTGGGCGGTGTCGGTCAGGGGCGCGGTGGTGTCGACGACGGTGATCCGGCCGCCCTGGTAGGCGGTGAAGTACGCCTCGGCGCCGCAGGCGCGGCGCAGCCGGCCGAGGAGTTCGGCGACACCGCCCTCGAGGCCGTGATGTCGCTGGTAGGAGCGGTGGAGCGCCGGGATGCGCGGGCCGGGGGCGTACCCCTCGGGTGTGCGGACGAGGTGCCCGCGGGCGACCAGCGGCCCGGTGAGGTGGTAGACGGTCGACAGGGCGCAGCCGAGTGTCCGGGCCAGGGCCTTCGCTGCGACGGGCCGGTCGGCGTCAGCGACGGCGTCGAGGAGGGCGAGGGCCCGCTCGACGGACTGGGGGCCGGTCGTGCCGGAGGGGGTCGGGTGCACCGATCCACCTTAGAGCGCCGTTCGGCGGGGTGATCCGGGCGGGATGAGAGGAGAGTCACCGCCCGGTAAATCGGATCATATGGATCTTTTGCCCCCATTCGGCGTACCGTCGAGGGATACCCCTGACTCCATACCGCACCGGGAGGGTGTGTGCGCCGCTCCACGACCGACCACGCCGCCGCGGGCCCCGACGGGCGCCGCGGCCACATACGCAAGGCGGCGATCGCGACCGGCGTGGTCGCGGCCGTCGCCGGCGGACTGTACGTGGCGGGCCTCGTCGCCACCGGGGACGACATCTCCGAGGGAACCCGGGTGAGCGGGGTCGACATCGGCGGCCTGAGCCGCTCGGAGGCAGCCGTCCGCCTGACCTCCGCGGCCCCCGCCGCCTGGAAGGACCCGATGCGGGTGAAGGTCGGTGACGCGACCACGGCCCTCGATCCCGCCCGGGCGGGGCTCACCGTCGACGTCGCGGCCACCGCGGAGCGGGCGGCCGACCCCTCGCGCGACCCGGTCACCGTGATCGGCCGGCTCTTCTCCTCCGGCAGCAGGGACATCGAGCCCGTCGTCTCCTTCGATGCCACGAAGGCGCGGGAGGCGGTCCGCCACGTCGCCGAGAAGCACGACCGGACCGTGCGCGAGGGCGCCGTGGCCTTCAAGAAGGGCAGGACGGTGGTGACCCCGGCGCAGGACGGCCGGAAGCTGGACGTCGACCGGGCCGTGGACGCCCTGCGCGCCGCGTATCCCGGTGCCGGAACCGCCGCCGGGATCGGAAGCGGCCTGGGCACCGGCGCGGGTGTCGGGGCGGGCTCCGGCGGCTCGGCGCCCGTGGCGCTGCCCGTCGCCGTCACCAAGCCGACGGTGGGGCAGGCCGAGGTCGACCGCTTCGTGAAGGAGTTCGCGACGCCCGCGCTGTCGGGCCCGGTCACGCTGACCGCGGCCGGCAACCGGCTGACGATCCCGGCGGTCACCCTCGCCGACCACCTGAAGGTGACGACCGAGGGCGGCCGGCTCACTCCGTCGCTCGACTCGCGGGGGCTGCTGCGCGACCCCGACGTGGCCCGTCCGCTGCACACGTTCACCGGTGGCCCGGTCGAGGCGAGCCTCGGCGTGCGGGACGGCAAGGTCGTCGTGGAGCGGGACGGCCGGCCGGGCCGCGAGGTGTCGGCCGACGCCCTCGGCCGGGCGGTGGAACCGCTGCTCACCGAGGTGGGCGACGCCGCCCGTACCGGCCCGGTCGCCACCACGGAGACCGAGCCGGAGCTGACGGCGAAGAACGTGGCGGCGCTCGGGATCACGGAGCAGATGTCCACGTTCACCGTGAACTTCCCGAAAGCACCGTACCGCACCACCAACATCGGCCGGGCGGTCGAGCTGATCAACGGCTCGCTGGTCAAGCCGGGCGAGGTGTGGAGCTTCAACCGGACGGTGGGCGAGCGCACCGAGGCCAACGGCTTCGTCGACGGCACGATGATCATGGACGGGCAGTACCAGAAGGCGCCGGGCGGCGGTGTGTCGGCGGTCGCGACCACCGTCTACAACGCGCTGTTCTTCGCCGGGGTCAAGCCCGTCGAGCACGGCGCCCACTCCTTCTACATCGAGCGCTACCCGGCCGGCCGTGAGGCGACGGTGGCCTGGGGCACGCTGGACCTGAGGTTCCGCAACGACTCGGGCAAGCCGATCTACATCAAGGCGAGTTCGACGGACTCGTCGGTCACGGTGAGCTTCCTCGGCACGAAGAAGTACGACTCGGTCGAGGCGGTCGCGGGCCCGCGCACGAACATCACGCCACCGGCGGAGCGCAAGGGCACCGGCGACAAGTGCGAGGTGCAGGAGCCGCTGGAGGGCTTCGACATCAAGGTCGACCGGGTCTTCAAGAACGGCGGCACCGAGGTGAAGCGCGAGACCTTCGGCACGCACTACACGCCGCGGGACAAGGTCACCTGCGAGAAGCAGTCCCGTTGACGCATGCATGCGAAGGGCCCCTCCCGGTTCGGGAGGGGCCCTTCGCATGCGTCAACGGGACGGGGTGGCGGCGGGCGCCTCCCGGCCGGCGCCGTCGGCTCCGGCCGCGTCGCCGGAGTCGTCGAGGTCGGTCAGGTCGCGGTTGCGGGTCTCGCGGGCACAGGCGACGGCGACGACCGTGAGCAGCGCGGCGGCGATCACGTACAGGGCGATGGGGGTCGAGCTGCCGTAGTCGTCGAGCAGCGCGGTGGCGATCAGGGGGGCGGGGGCGCCGGCGGCGACGGAGGAGAACTGGGCGCCGATGGAGGCCCCGGAGTAACGCATCCGGGTCGCGAACATCTCGGAGAAGAAGGCGGCCTGGGGGGCGTACATGGCGCCGTGCAGGACGAGGCCGACGGTGACGGCGAGCAGCAGGCTGCCGAAGGTGCCCCGGTCGATCAGGGCGAAGAAGGGGAACATCCACAGTCCGACGCCGACGGCCCCGACGAGATAGACGGGGCGGCGCCCGAGCCGGTCGGAGAGGGCGCCCCAGAGCGGGATGACGGCGAAGTGGACGGCGGAGCCGATGAGGACCGCGTTGAGGGCGTTCTGCTTGCTGAGCCCGACCTGGGTGGTCGCGTAGACCAGGATGAACGCGGTGATGACGTAGTACGAGATGTTCTCGGCCATACGGGCGCCCATGGCGACGAGCACGTCACGCCAGTGGTGCCGGAGCACGGCCACCAGCGGCATCTTCTCGACCTGGCCGGCGGTGGCGGCCTTGCGTTCCTCGGCGGCGGCGAGCGCGGCCTTGAAGACGGGCGACTCGTCGACGGAGAGCCGGATCCACAGGCCGACGATCACCAGCACGCCGGAGAGCAGGAACGGGATCCGCCAGCCCCACGAGAGGAAGGCGGACTCGGACAGCAGCGCGGTCAGCGCGGAGAGCACCCCGGTCGCGAGCAACTGCCCGGCGGGCGCCCCGGTCTGCGGCCACGAGGCCCAGAACCCGCGCCGTCTGGCGTCCCCGTGCTCCGAGACGAGCAGCACGGCCCCGCCCCACTCCCCGCCGAGCGCGAACCCCTGCACCAGCCGCAGCGCGGTCAGCAGCAGCGGCGCGGCGGACCCCACGGTGGCGTGGGTCGGCAGCAGCCCGATGGCGAAGGTCGCCCCGCCCATCAGCAGCAGGCTCAGCACCAGCAGCTTCTTGCGCCCGAGCCGGTCACCGTAGTGCCCGAACACCAGCGCCCCGAGCGGCCGCGCGGCGAACCCGACGGCATAGGTCAGGAAGGACAGGAGCGTCCCGACCAGCGGATCCGACTCGGGAAAGAACAGCTTGTTGAAGACCAGCGCGGCGGCCGAACCGTACAGGAAGAAGTCGTACCACTCGATGGTGGTGCCGATCAGACTTGCGGCGACGATCCGCTTGAGGGGTCCGGGAGGCGTGGGAGCGTGTGTTGCGGCGGCCATGTGCACCACTTCCGAGCGGGTGACGGGGACGTGTTCGTGTCGCCACACCGTAGGAAGGTGCAGGTCACCGGCGTATGTGGTGGGACACCATAGTTCGGGGTGCGGGGGTGCGGGCGGGCACCATGAGGGGCGGGATGGAGGCGGTCGTAGGCACTCCGGATAGCGGTTTACGCCGCCACAGGCGGCTGTCAGATGCGGCAGTTTGTGCCCTGTTTGACGGTGGCGTTCTGGCTCCCGTGCTGGTTTGGTGCTGACCCAAAACCCCACGTCAGCACCCCTGCCGACCCGTCCCGTGCTGGTTTGCTGCTGACTACGGAGCGTTGAACTCGGGCATTCGGGCACGGATCGGATAGCGATGGTGATGGCGATGGGATCAGACGCGTGAGGCCGGCAGCCCTCATGAGGGCTGCCGGCCTCACGTCTCTCGGCTGATGTCATGCGGCTGTGACGAGTGCGTCGAACTCCAAGAGCAGGGTCAGCTCGGCCTGTCGGGTGAAGAGAGAGTCCATGAGGTTCCTCAGCCGTTCCGGCGCGTCGGGCATGACGTGCGCAAACGTCTCGAGCGTGATGCGCGGGTCGCGGTGGCCCAGCCACTCGGCCATGTCCGACACGGGCACGCCCTTGGAAAGGCCGGCGGAGGCGAAGAAGTGCCGCAGCCAGTGCGGCGTGATCTTCCTGACGATGCCAGCGGCCTTCCTAGCTGCACGCCAGAGCCGGTTCGGCCCTTCCTCCACCCGGAAGGCGCCGTACACCCTGATGTGTTCCTTCACCTTGTCGGCTATGTAGGCGGGCAGCGGGACGGCCCGCCCCTCGTCCATGTCGCGCTACTTCAGGTGCCGGACACGGTGAGCCCGCCCCCGCCCCTTGGTGATCGCCTTCTGCCGAGCCGTCCTCGGCTTCTCGCTCTCACCGTCCTGCGTGACCTGCCGGTCCACGTAGAGCACACCCGCCTCGAAGTCGAACTGCTGCAGCGTCACGGCACTCGCCCCGCCGATCCACAGTCCACAGCCGGCCATCAGCCACACCAGCAGCTTGTACGGCCCGGGCAGGTTCCGCTCGATCGCCTCGATGTCCGCCAGCGCAGTCAGCGGGATCCTCTTCTTCGCCCTGCGCTTCGCCCGCCGCCTGCTCGTGCGCACGTGCTGGCACGGGTTCTTGGTTATGTACTCATTGGCGACGGCGAAGCTGAAGACGCTGGCGAGGGTCTCCTACCGGTTGATCGCAGTCGACTCCGCGTAGCCACGGTCTTCGACCATTCACTTCAGCCGCGCCTGCAGGTCCTTCGGCCGCACCGACCCGATGAGGGATGGCCCCGAGCTGCGGCAGGGTCCCCGCAGGCGGCGTGACTGCTCCCCGCACGCGCGGGGATGCTCTGCCGAGGACCGTCCAGCGGTCGTACGGCCAGCGCCCGCCGCTGCGCGGCCGCGCCGGTGTAGCCGACGACGCGCTCCGCTCTACTCCAGCATGCGTTCAGCGTCATTCGGGACCCACGGGAAGGGGACACTGGGCCATCGCGCGGCGGTCCATGCGTCGAGATCGACGGCGAGAACGGCGTCGACGAAGACCTGCGGCGGTCGGTAACCGTGATCAGTGACGTAGTGCGTGATCAGGAACGGAGCGGCGTAAGCGACCCCAGGCTCGCCCGGTATCCTAACCTCCCCGGTCCCTTCCGGAGCCCCTTCCTCGGGACACAGGTCGCACTCGTGCACCCCAAGGCAGACATTCATCCACTGGACCTCCTGAAGAGCCTTCAGCTTCTCCACGAACACCGCGGGGACCGTTCCAGTCGAGTACGGCTTGCCGGCTTCCAGCCACCCGATGCTCAGACGGGTGTACGCCGGGCGATACCAGAGCGCGTAGAAGCCCGACTCCCTGTCCGTGAACGTATCCTCGTCCTGGTATTCGTACTCGCTGAGATCTTCGAAGAACACCCGCACATCATCGCCGCGTCGCTTCTTTCACACCGACGCAGGCTACGACCCATCCCACACCACTACAGGGTCTGCCAAAAGCAGGCGGTCGGTGACGGCGAAGCTGTCCAGGCTCAGCAGGCTGATGTCCATCATCAGGTCTCGCCAGGGCTCCAACTTGGTGTCCACGGTCAGGGCGTGGAATTTCACGTACGCGAGGACGAGTGCGTGCCGAGCAGTGCACTGCGGCTGGATGGAGGGCGCAGGATTACGCACTCCTCCAGCAGGACAGCGGCCCGCCAGAAGGCGCCGGGCAGTCCTTCGTAGCGACGGGTCGACCCTGTGCTGGGCGCCACGCCGACGAGGATCGACCTCCGGCGGCAACACCGGCGCCGATTCCTGCGACCGCCTCCCCCGCGGCCTGACGCAGACCACCGCCGTCGGCGCCACCGACCGCACCGACGCCCGCGCCTCCTACTCCTCCATCGGCGCGTGCGTCGACCTCTACGCCGCCGGCTCGGCGATCCTCTCCACCCAGCCGAACAACACCACGGCCACCTTCAACGGCACCACCATGGCCACCCCACCCCGCACGTCGCCGGCATCGCCGCCCTCTACAAGAGCGCCAACGGCGACACCACCCAGGCCGCCCTCGGCACCTGGCTCAGCTCGAACGCCACGCCCGGCGTCGTGAAGGGCGACCTGGCCGGTACGCCCAACTGATCGTGTCACCGGCGGACTGTGATCCGACCCGGACGCGACAGCTCCGCCCCGGCCGCGTACCGCGACGGCCAGGGCGGGGCGGTGGCCCAGCCACTCCGCCACGTCCGACACAGGCACACCCATCGACAGACCAACGGAGGCGAAGAAGTGCCGCAGCCAGTGCGGCGTGATCTTCCGCGTGATGCCGGCATTCCTCTTGGCGCCACGCCAGAGACGATCGATGAGCGCGTACATGAATCGCCCCTAGGCGGTGTCTTCAAATGATCACCGTTGGTGGATCATGGTGTCGTGATACGTCGCCATGAACTGTCGGATGCCGAGTGGGAGTTCGTCCGGCCGTTGCTGCCCGAGTCGTTGCGGGGGCGGAAGCGGCTGGACGACCGCAGGATCCTGAACGGGATCGTGTGGAAGTTCCGCACCGGTGTCGCCTGGCGGGATGTGCCCGAGCGCTATGGTCCGTGGGCGACGCTGCACACCCGTTTCCGCAGGTGGGCGATGGACGGGACGTTCGACCGGATGCTGCGGGCCGCGCAGGCGAAAGCGGACGCGGCGGGCGACGTCGAGTGGCTGGTGTCGGTCGACTCCACGGTCGTCCGGGCCCACCAGCACGCGGCCGGGGCCCGAAAAGGGGGCTCCGCGACCTGGCCCTCGGGCGGTCCAGGGGCGGGCTGACCAGCAAGATCCACCTGGCCTGTGACGGCCGCGGCCGCCCACTCGGCTTCGTCGTCACGGGCGGCAACACCAACGACTGCACCCGGTTCACCGCGGTGATGGAGGCGATCCGGGTGCCCCGCACCGGACCGGGGCGGCCCCGCGTCCGGCCCGATCACGTCCTGGGCGACAAGGGCTACAGCTCGAAGGCGATCCGGACCTGGCTGCGGCGCCGCGGCATCCCGCACACGATTCCCGAGCGAGCCGACCAGGTCCGCAACCGGGCCAGGCGCGGCAGCCGGGGTGGCCGCCCGCCGGCCTTCGACCGCGAGATCTACAAGCACCGCAACGTAGTGGAAAGGTGCTTCAACCGCCTCAAGCAGTGGCGCGGCATCGCCACCCGCTACGACAAGACCGCCGAATCCTACAAAGCAGCCGTCGCCCTCGCGTCACTCCTGATGTGGGCGTGACATTTGACGACAGAACCTAGAGCCGGTTCGGCCCTCTTCCCCGCGCAAGGTGCCGTGCAGCCTGATGTGCTCCCCTGACCTTGGCTGCGATGTAGGCGGGCAGCGGGACGGCCCGGCCTTCGTCCAGTCGCGCCCCTGGTCGCCGGCGCCTCTCGCCCGGATGGGCCTCTAGACGGAGCGCAGCGCGAGCTGGCCACCCGTTACGACGAACCACCTCGCCCGGTGGGGGGGCACCTGGGGCGACTCTGTGACCTGCGTGGAGACCTCGTGAAGAAAATGATCTTGAGGGCTCGCGCTGGTTAACTGAAAGAATGAAACTCATGTTCGGACGAAGAGGTCGGCTCGCCCAGCTCGCGCTCGGTGCGGCCGTGGCTGCCTCCGTCCTGATTCCGACCCAGCCCGCCCAGGCCGCCTCCGGCCTTGACCCGTTCGCCGCGAACTTCAAGCTCACCCGCGTGGACGGGGACAAGACGGGTCTCATCAACTCCGCCGAGGCCGCCGGTGTCGCCACGGCGTCCGTCACCGATGTCCTGGGTACACGTACGGGGCGTCCGGGCCTGTGTCACGCCACCGCTCTGAACGGCGCCCTCAAGCCCGACGGGTTCTGCTGGGACGACGCCGACGACCGGTCCAACTACGCTGACGGCGGCGGTGGCTGGATGCCGCAGGGCTTCTCGGGGTCGCATGCCGCCACCGCCGACGGGCTGTATGCGGGCCGCTCCCTCACCGTCACCTCCTGGTACCACGGCACCTACATGGAGAGCCGCGATCCGAAGACCGTCGAGGACTACGCGAGGGTCACGATCGCGGAGTCGGCCGGCGGCCAGGTCAAGTACGGGCACATCGCGCTCGTGGAGCCGGTCAATGGCAACTTCAAGCCGCTCGAGTACACCTCGCACTCGGACGGCGTCGCCTGGTACGGCAACCGGCTGTTCGTCGCCAACGGCGCGGAACTCCAGGTCTTCGACCTGACGCGCATGTGGCGCATGAACGACACCACGACCGCCTTCACCCGCCTGGAAGCGGGCAAGACCTCCGCCCGCTTCCACCTCTGGGCGATGCCGCTCGTCGCCCGCTACAGCACCGTCAGCACCGCCGCGGTCGACAACGTCTCCACGGCCTGGGTCAACAATACCCCCCGCGCCTGCGGTCCGTCCGTCAACAACGAGCTGTGCCTCAGCAGTCTGAGCGTCGACCGCTCCGGCGCGACGCCGGCCCTGGTCTCGGTGGAGAACAGGAACGGCGCGGGCGCCCGCATCGTCCGCTGGCCGCTGTCGTCCCTCGGCACCGGCCTTCCCACCACGGTCGCCTCGGAGACCACGGGCTACACCTCCCCCGTGTGGGGTATCCAGGGCACGGCCACGGACGGCACCACCTACTACATGAGCGGCACCTGCCCCACGTACTGGCCGGGCGGCTACTCCTGCATCCACGTGGCCAAGCCCGGCGAGGCGCCGCACGTCCTCACCCAGGCGCCGTGGCTGACCCAGGGCCTGTCCTGGGACCCCCTCGCCAAGCGGCTCTGGGGCGCCAACGAGGCACTGGTGGACTCCAGCGGACCGCGCAGGGTCGTGTTCAACGTCCAGCCTGACGCCGGCAAGCCCGTCGACGGCTGGAGCTGGCTCACCAACTTCCACGTGGCGGGCTCCGTCTGCGCGACGCCCCAGGGCAACGGCACCGCCAACGGCACCCCGATCACGGTGTGGAGCTGCACGGGGTCGGACGCCCAGCGGTGGAAGTACGAGAACGGCCTGATCGTCCACAAGACCAGCGGCAAGTGCATCACTCCCGAGGCCAACGGCGCGAACACCAACGGTGCGCTGCTGACCCTGTGGACATGCAATCCCGCCAGTGACGTCCAGCGGTTCTCCCCGTCGGCCGACGGCAGCGCCGTCAACGCCTACGGCAAGGCCATCACACCGAAGGGCAACTCCCTGGGCAACGGCGTCTGGCTGACCCTGTGGACCCAGGGCAGCCCCACCCCGAACGTCCAGGACTGGGTGGTGAAGGGCTTCTAGTCCGCAACCGCTCCCCGGACACCGACAAGGGGCCGGCCCGCACTGGGGCCGGCCCCTTGCCGTCTTGTCGTCGTCACGACCTCCGTCCTCGCGGGTCGCCAGCGGCGCGGACGCGTCGTACGCCCTGAACTGCGCCCGTACACAGGTCCGTCGGTCGCGGACGATTCCCTGGGTGGGCTCGACGCGCGTGCTACCGTCCCAAGCCGGCCTCCAGCGCCACTCATGTCCCGTGCTGGTTCGGTGCTGACTTCACCTCGCTGTTTCCCGAGAAAGAGCAGAGTCAGAAGCCGGCCGTCCCTCGTCGGCGGCTGTCGGCCTCACGTCTCGTCGACCGGCGTCAGGCAACCGCGGCACGCGCGTCGAACCCCAGGGGCAGGGTCAGCTCGGTCTCCCTGGTGAAGACGGAGTCCCCGACGCTCCGCAGCCTCTCCGGTGCGTCGGGCATGATGTGCGCGTACGTCTCGAGCGTGACGCGGTGGTCGCAATGCCCCGGCCACTCGGCCATGGGACTCCGCAGGCATCCGCTGCGCCAGCCGCGGCAAGCCGGCCGGACGCGCGGCGTGACGTCCAGCCCCTCCCGCGGCCCGCAGACGGCACGCGCGGCCTGCTGCCGGGTCGGAGACGGTCGAGGAAGGCGACCCGGTCGGCCGGAGCGGCACGGAAGCGTGTAGAGGTCCTCGAACTGGTCGACGTTCGGCCAGGTGACGGTGCGGGCACCAGCGCCGGCTGGTCGGCGTGTGCGCGCAGCGGTGAGCGCCGCCGGGCGTGAGGACCTGTCCAGCCGCGGACGCGGTGACCTGGTGGGAGGTGCTGCTGCTCGTGCGCAAGGCACGGGTGCCGTCCACGAGCGGTTGCGCCGAGCCGTGTCAGGGCATGCGGTTCCAGAAACCGAGGTTGTGCGTGCGGTGGTAGTCGACAGGGCCGATACGCTGCGGCGCCAGCGACTGGGTGTACGGCCGGCCCACACCCTCCAGGCGGTGGGGGTGCCAGAGGGGCAGCCCGGGACCGCGAGGTGCGCCGGTGCGGGCGAAAGCGGCCCAGTAGCCGGTCATCGTCGCTGACAGGCGCCGCTGTGCCGGGGTGAAGAGCGGCTCGGCCGCCTCGTCCTCGAACAGGTACGGGATGTCCCCCGAGTGGAAGGCGCCGAAGTCGAAGTCACCTGGCAGCGGCAGGAACATCGGCGCCTTCCGGTCGGCGAACTCGTACGCGTACAGCGGCACGTGCCGACTCAAGGTGTCGTGCATGGCCTGGGTGCCGCGCGCCCACATGCGGTCGGTGATCACGGTGGCCCACGCCAGTGCGGGGGACGGGAAGGCCGTCGTGGGGTACTCATCCCGTACCCGCCGGGCGAGCGGCGCACCGAAGGCGGTGTTCAGCGCGCGGTCGTAGTCGGCCTCGGTGAACGGTCTGCCCACCGCGTCGTACGTCATCCCGACGAAGACGCGGTGCTCGTCGAGGGTCGCCCCCGACAGCACGGGTACATGGTGGAAGCGTCCCGCGCGCAGGGCCGTGGGTGGCAGCTGGGGCAGCGTGCCGTTGCCGTAACCGAATGCCTGGAAGGCGTTCATGATGTACGGCACCTTGAGGATCGTCTTCACCGGCAGGGCGCGCAGGCAGGCGAGGGTGCGGGCCGGTCGGTCGTCGTGGCAGCCCAGGGACGAGGTCATCTCGGTCGTGATGTCCTCCATCTCACGCCCCGTGCGCCAGACGTACCACGGGTATCCCGGCACATCAGGGCCCATCGCACCGGCCGGCATGTCCATCATGCCCTCACCGCTCGCCATGATGGCCCGGTGGAAGAGGCCCTTGGACGCGGGAGACGTCAGGTGGCCGGCGATGGCGGACGCACCGAAGGACACCCCCGCCACGGTGACATTGCCGGGGTCACCGCCGAAGGCTCGCGCATTGTCCCGTACCCACCTCAGCGCCGCCTGCTGGTCCTGGAGGCCGAAGGTGCCGGCCCCTTCCAGTCCGGGCAGGGCCAGGCCGCCGAAGACGCCGAGACGGTAGTTGAGGCTGACGACCACCAGTCCCCGCTCGGCCAGCCGGCGCCCGTCGAAGAAGGAGCCGCCGCCCACGGCACCGTCCCCGTGGATCCATACGAGCACGGGCGCGGGCCGCCGCCTGTCGGCTGCCGGTGGTGTGGTGACGTCGAGGACCAGGCAGTCCTCCTCCGTGCTGGAGATCGGCGCGTACGGGGAGGGTACCTGCGGGCACAGCGGGCCGGGCTTCGTCGCGTCCCGGACCCCCTTCCAAGGCTGCACGGGGCGAGGCGGGGCCCACCGGTGAGGTCCCGTGGGGGCGCCCGCGTAGGGGATGCCCCGGAAGATCCGGTGCTCGCCCGACCGGGTCCCGCGCACCAGCCCTGCCCCTGTGCGCACCGTCTCGCCGACTGCGGCGCCGACCGGAGCGGTGTGCCGGGCGTCGGCAGCCGAAGAGGCGGGGCGCGCGGCGGAGGCGAAGGGGGCGGACATCATCGGGGAGAGCGTCAGGGCGGCGCACACCGTCATCACGGCGTACGCCCGACGGGAGGTTCTGAGGTTCGTCACGACGGAAGCCTTCCTCGTGGCCGTGGGCCCGGCGCGCGGACGCGCCGGTGGTGACCTGATCGGCTGTAGCTCGCGCCCCAGCCGCACGGTCCGGTCGTGGAAGAGGCGCGTGATCGCGTCTGACGGTCCGCGCGTTGCGATCACGCGCACCAGGGGTACGGACCCTCGCAGCGGGCGAGGGAACCAGCCCGAAGGAGACCGACATGGCGCCGACGACACCCGATTTCGGCCCCGACATCGACCCCTACGCGCCCTACGACCCACAACGCGACTGCGACCCCGGCGCGAAACCCGGTCTGCTCGCCTTCCGCGACCTGGTGCTCGCCGCCTACCCCGGCACGACCAGCATGGGGATCAGCAGGGCCTGCGGCAGCGGAGGCCAGAGCGAACACAAGGAGGGCCGCGCCTGGGACTGGGGCGTGAACGTCAACGGTCAGGGTCACATGGCCGACGACCTGATCGACTGGCTCCACGCCACCGACCGGTACGGCAATCCCCACGCCCTCGCCCGCCGCTTCGGCATCATGTACATGATCTGGAACCGGCGCATCTGGATGGCCAACCGGCCCGACGCCGGCTGGCAGCCCTACCGCGGCGCCAACCCCCACACCGACCACATCCACTTCAGCTTCTCCTGGGCAGGTGCCCGCAAAGAAACCAGCTGGTGGAACGCTCCCGAGGTGCCGGATCGGCGGCAGCGGCTGGCGGTGGGCCTGTCGGCGGACGGTCGCGCGGAGGTGTTCCACGCGGCGGTCGACCAGATCTACCACACCTTCCAGGTAGAGGTGGGTGGCGCCTGGTCGGGCTGGCGGCCGTTCGGGGGCCCGGCGTCGGCGACGATCACGCTGTCCGCGGCGCCGGACGGCCGACTGGAGCTGTTCGCCATGAACCGAGAGACGTTCGTGCACCGCTACCAGGCCAAAGCGTCGGGAGAGTGGGCCGACTGGTACACCTTCGGCGGCGGGGGCGAGCACCTGGCCGTGGGCCGCAACCACGACGGCCGACTGGAAGTGTTCGCCACCAACTCCTCCGGCGTACACCACCGCTGGCACAACACACCGGGCGGCACCTGGCACGACTGGAGTCCCCTCGGCGGCCCCGCGGATGCACGGCTGGCGGTGGCGCCGGCGTCGGACGGACGCCTTGAGGTGTTCGCCATGAACGACGACATCTTCCGGCACACCTGCCAGACCGACCTGTCCGGGACGTGGCGGCAGTGGGTCGACTTCGGCCTCGGCGGCGAACATCTCGCCCTGGGCAAGAACCACGACGGCCGACTGGAGGTGTTCGCCACCAACTCCTCCGGTGTGCACCACCGCTGGCAGAACACGCCGGGCGGGGACTGGCACGAGTGGCAGCCACTCGGCGGCCCCGCCGGGGCACGACTCGCCGTGGTGGAATCCCACGACGGGCGGATCGAGGTGTTCGCCATGAACGACGACCTCCTCCAGCACAACTACCAGGTTGACCAGTCCGGAACCTGGCGCACCTGGCAGGACTTCGGAGGCGGCGGCTACTTCATCCAGGCCCTGCGCA
The DNA here is from genome assembly GCF_039535235.1 of Streptomyces roseoviridis. Classification (NCBI taxonomy): domain Bacteria; kingdom Bacillati; phylum Actinomycetota; class Actinomycetes; order Kitasatosporales; family Streptomycetaceae; genus Streptomyces; species Streptomyces roseoviridis. Next base: position 7,033,690 of record NZ_BAAAWU010000001.1, on the reverse strand, counting down.
ACCGCGACGGCCGCCTGGAAATCGTCGCCAACAACCCCGGCGGCGTCCATCACCGCTGGCAACACCAGCCCGGCAGCACCTGGCACGACTGGCAACCGCTGTGAGGCCCTTCTTCACAGGTGCCAGCGGATCTCCTGGTCGGGGGTGTAGCGGCACAGCGTGCCGGTGGAGATCGTGCGGCGCAGGTGAGCGGCGAGGGCCGGGTGCTGGTCGTCCAGTCTGCGCAGGGTGTCGCGGATGCGGGCGGTGACGTTCTTGCGGGCGCGTTCACGCGGGTCTCCCAGTCGGCGTGGGCGGCCTGCGAGGCCCGCGTGACGACGTAGTTCGTCCAGCAGGGCGGCGCGTTCCCGGTCGTACGCGGCCGCGCGTGCGTCGTCGCCCCGCTCCACGGCGCGGTCGATCTCCGTCTCCAGCCGCTCCAGGTGACGGCGGTAGCACCGTCGGGCCTCCTCGTCCAGGACCTCGTCGGCGCCCAGTCCGTGTGCGGTGGCCACGGAGTCGTCGTCCGGGTTCAGCAGGCGGACGGCGGCGATGTCCTGGCCGGGGAGGCTCAGCAGGACGTGCAGGTCCCGCAGGCCCTTCGCGTCGGGCAGGTGCACGGTGCGGCCCTCGAACGTCAGGCGCCACACCTCACCGTTGCGGCGGAACTCGCACGACGGGACGGCCGGGCGGCTCTGGGACGGGAGCGCGGTGAGATGCTCGATCCGCGTGAGCAGGTGGGGCATGGCCAGGCGCTGCGCCTGCGACGTCGCCTCCCTGATGAGAGCGGCGAGATCATGGTCACCGTCGGTGCCCCGCTCCGCGAGCGCGCAGGCCAGTTCGATCCGAGCCCGCAGCGCCCAGGGCGGTGCGTGCAGCCGCTCGGCCGATTCCAGGGCCGCGGTGAGCCGGCGGATCGCGCAGTCCCACCGTCGGCGGGCGGCGTCGAGCATGCCCAGCCACAGCGTCGCCGGGCCGCCGATGTCCCATCCCAGAAGGGAAACCAGCCACTGGCCTTCATACGGGGCAAGCGCGGCGCGGGCGTCGTCGCACCACGCCGGATCACCAGAGGCGACGGCCGCCTGCGCCTGGTAGCGCAGCCACAACGGGGTCAGGGCGCGGTGCAGCGCCGTGTCGCCGTCGGCTCCGGAGCCGGGCCGGGAAGCAGGTTCGCGCAGGTGTTCCCCGGCCTCCAGCTCGGTAAGGGCCTCCAGGAGGTCCACGTACGGGTGCTGACGGCCGCGTAAGGCGTCAAGTGACAGCCTCGCCTGGGCGAAGTCACCCCGCAGGACGAGCAGGGCCCACCGGTGGTGGGCGAGGAAGTGCCGGTGGTAGTTGGGGCCGGTCGCGCTCAGGGACTCGGACTCCTCCAGCAACTCCTCCGCCTCGTCGAACCGACCCGCCATGGCGAGCACGACGCTGCGGTCGATGACAGAGGTCAGCCGCAAGCGGGGGGAGCCATCGGATGCGGCCACGGCCACCATGGCGTGGAAGTCGTCGAGGAACCGCGGGTCACCCGCCTCGAGCCCCGCGACCCACCGCATGGACATCGCCACATGCTCGGTCCAACGGTCGCCACGGCGCCGGGACACCGCAACGAGCTCGGCAGCCAGCTCGCGCCGGCCGCCCGCGGCCTGTGGACCCCACTCCGCCTGCATGCGTGCCCACAGTCCGACGTGCAGAGCGTCGTCGTCACCCGCCTCGCGGGCCGTGGCGACCACCGCCGCCGCGACGCTGCGAGCCAAGAGGGACTCCGAGAGCTGGAGTTCCGTGCGGTTCGACACCGGCAGGACGTCGTCGTCCCCAGCGCCACATCGTCCTTCGGCCATCGTGGCCGTCGAAGCCGTCGTCATGTCCGAAGCGATGAGCTGCTCGTGCGCCCAGTGAAGGGCGCGCGGCTTCAGCGACGTCGTGTCGCCGCGTCCGTCGGCGCCGTAGAGCGTCAGCGCGACGCGTCCCATCAGCAGCGGCCGACCGAGACCTCTCGCCAGCGCGGCGGCGTCCGCGAACACCCGCCACGAGCGCTCCTGCTCGCCGGTCAGCTGGAGGGCGAGCCCGAGGTCGAGGCCGATCAGCACGCGCCGGGCGGGGTCCGCGTCGGCGAGGCGGTCCAGGGCGCGCCCGTAGTGGCCCACCGCCTCCTCGTGTGCCAAACGGTGCTCCGCGTGCCGCGCCGCGGACAGCATCAGGTCCACCGCCTCATCCCGGTCCAGTTCCTCGAAGGCGAGGTGGGCGTGGCGGGCCAGCTCCCCGGGGAGCATCACCTCCATCGAGGCGGCCGCCGTGTCGCGCAGCGCGTGTACGGCGGCGGCGTGGAGCCTGCGGGCCCGCTGTGCGTCCAGGTCTCCGTACAGGGTCTCGCGGACCAGGTCGTGCTTGAAGACGACCTCTCCCGAGCACTCCCGCTCGACCAGCTGGGCGTCGGTGGCCTGGGCCAGCCAACGGCGTACTTCCGTCGGCGGAGTGCCCAGGACGCGGGCCAGGATGTCGGTGCGGAAGCGTCGCCCCAGTACGGACGCGGCGCCGAGGCAGGTGGCTACCGGTTGGTCCAGCAGCCGTAGCCGCTGCTGGAGCGAGGCGTGCAGACCTGGCGAGACCGCCGTCACCTCGTGGCCACCGGCCCACAGGCGAGCGGTCTCCTGGACGAAGAAGGGGTTGCCTCCGGTGCGGCGCAGGACCTCGGTGACCAGGGCGTCGTCCGGTGTCCTCCCCGCAGTGCGGTGCATCAGTTCGGCGACGTCCGCCGCTCCCAGACCCGGGAGCGTGAGCGTCGTGGCCCGGGTCATGAGCGAGCGCAGCCGATCGCGCGACGGGTGGTCTGGTCGCTCGATCTCCACGTCCCTGCACGTGGCCAGGATCAGGACCCGTTCCAGCGACAGGTGCTGGGCGGCGAATTCCAGCAACGCCACCGACGCCGGGTCGGCCCAGTGCACGTCCTCCAGCGCAACCAGCACGGGCTGGTGCTGAGCGGCGGTGACCAGCAGGGTGGTGACCGCGTCGAACAGCTGGAACTGATCCGCGTCCTCGGCTCCGCTGCCCCCGAGCAGGACCTCCCAGGCCGCGCCGGCCGCTTCCGATGCGGCCTCCCACGTTTCCGTCCGCGCGGATCGGCGCAGGCTGCGGACTACCTGCGTCCACGGCCAGTACCCGGGAGTGCCGTCGGCGTCCCAGCACGCTCCGCGCAGGACGGCCAGGCCCACGCCCCGCGCCTCCTGGACCGCGCGGCCGGCGAGCGACGTCTTGCCGATGCCCGCCTCGCCGGTGATCAGCAGCACGCCACCGTGTCCGGCGACCGCGCGCTCGATACGGGCCCGTACCGCACGCAGGGAGTCGTCGCGCCCCAGCAGTCGTCCGGACGGCAGTGCGCTCATGTCCGGCACCGGCCACAGCACCAGCTCCCCGAGGCCCCCATGCCACCACCCCCGCAGCGTCCACGGTCCTACCGGCCGTAGCCGTGTTCCTGATCGGGAGCGTAGTGGCTGTTCGAAAAGTGGATCAACTTCGTCAACCGGGCGTCTGCATCGAAAGGACTACGCGAGTATCGACCCTGGCGGTGATTCGCTGCCCACGGGCCTCGGCGCACGCTGGAGGGAACCGATGAAGGGTGGTGGCACCATGCCGCACCGAGGACTCGAACTCGATTTCCTCCTGGAGGAGCTGACGCGCCTGGCGGCACTCCCGCTGGAGCGCGGCGAGACGCTTCCGGCACGGGCCTACACCAGCGAGGACTTCTACCGCCTGGAGAGGGAGCACGTCTTCCGCTCCGACTGGGTGTGCGCCGGGCACGTGAGCCAGGTCGCACGGCCCGGTGACTACCTGCGCACCGACGTGCTGGGCGAACCCGTGGTCATCACACGGGACGAGGACGGGGGGCTGCACGCGCTGTCCCGGGTGTGCCGGCACCGCTTCATGGATGTCCTCCCCCCGGAAACCGCACCCGAGCAGGGGTCCCTGAAGCGGCTGACGTGCCCGTATCACACCTGGACGTACCGGCTGAACGGCGAGTACGCCGGGCAGCTGGCCGGGGCGCCCCTGATGAGCAGGGTCGATTTCGACCGTGCGGCGTGCCGGCTGCCCCGCTACCGCCTGGAGGTGTGGAACGGACTGATCATGATCTGTGCCGATCCCGACGCTTCGGCGCTGGGCCCGCAGCTCGAGGAGCTGACGGCCAAGCTGTCCGCCTACCGGCTGCCGGACCTCGTCGTGGCCTACACCGCCGTGTGGGAGGGCGTGGCGGCGAACTGGAAGGTGGCGCTGGAGAACGGCTCGGAGAACTACCACCACATGGGGAGCCACGTGGCGACCCTCGATCCGGTCCTGCCGGGCAAGGACACCCTCGTCGACGACTGCGACGGACGCTGGTTCACCACGTACACGCCCTTCGCCGCTGACGCTCTGAAGGTCGCGACCGGTGCGGCGGGTACCTTGATCCCCGGCCTCGGGGAGCGGGAACTGTCCGGCATGACGATCGCAGGCGTCTTCCCGCACCTGGTGCTGGCCCTCCTGCCGGACAGTGTGACGTTCGCGCGGTGGATTCCCACCGGACCGGAAACGCATGACGCCCATTTCACGGTGCTCGTGCCGCCGGAGGCCCGGGCGAATCCGGGATTCGACGCCTACGTCATCGCCTCACGTCAGCAGCTGGAAACGATCCAGAGTGAGGACGCGGTGGCCATCCGGGGCGTGCAACGAGGGCTCGCCACCGATCCGGGGCCATCGGGCGGACGCTTCTCACACCTGGAGCGCCCCCTGTGGCAGTTCCAGCACTATCTCGCCGACCGCCTCGCACAGCCCAGCCGCCTCCCCTGACCGACCGGCGGACCGGCCGGCGAAGTCTTACGGGCAGGTGCTGAGCTGCCGACGTCGGGTGGCCGCTCCCTTCACCGCGCTCGCTATGCCGCCCAGTGGGCCGTGCCCACCCGCCGCGTCGCACGGCGGCAGCGCACGCTGGTCTTCTTCGCCGCGTCGAGCACCGTCTCCCCGGTGCCGATGGACCCGCCGTCTTCCCGCATGATCCCGCGAGCCGTCGCCATCACGGCAGAAGAGGGCATGCCATGTGATTGACCTGTTCACCCATAAGCACAGGACGAATGAGATTCACCACGGATACGAGCGTGCCTGGCCCTCCCCTCTGCCACACGGCTTCCTGACCACTCTCCGGCCCGACGGTTCCCCGCACACCACTCCTGTCGGCGTGACGTACGACCACGAGACGCGGATCGCCCGGGTCATCACCGACAGCGGCAACAAGAAGGTCCGTACATCCGCGCCGCCCCGGCCGCTGGCACCGAAGCCCGCGTCACCATCAGTCAGGCCGAAGGTCGGCGCTGGTCCATCCTCGAAGGGACCGCCTTGGTCAAGGACGACCCGGCCTCCGTCGCCGACGCCGAGCGCCGGCACCGAGCGGTACGAGACCCCACGGGTCAACTCCCACCGGGTCGTCATCGAGGTCACCGTCACCCGCGTCCTGGGCCCCACCAAGCCCTCCGGCTGGTGATCGCCCGCCCCGGCGCGGGCGAAATGAGGGTCCGAGGGGCGTGGGAGCGTGTGTTGCGGCGGCCGTGTGCACCACTTCCGAGCGGGTGACGGGGACTGTTTCGTGTCGCCACACCGTAGGAAGACACAGGTCAGACGCGTATGTGGTGGGACACCATAGTTCGGGGGCGGAGGTGCGGGCCGCCACCATGCCAGGTCGGACTGCGCCACGGGATCGGTCGAGCGGTCTCGATACGGGGGGTGCCTGGTCTGACCAGTGCGCCCGGTTCTGGCGGTGAGGTTCTGGCTCCCGTGCTGGTTCGGTGCTCACCCGAAACCCCAGGTCAGCACCCGTGCCGACACCCCGCGTCCTGGTTGAGCCCGGCAAGCCATGGGTGATCGCGGATCAGTGGCGGTTGTTGGCCGTCAGCTGGCTGACCTCCAGGGGCGACCACTGAGGTAGCCGACCCCTTCCGCCCGGCGGGGGCGGCGCCGGCCCGCCGGCAGTCGCCGGAAGCGGGGCCGGCGGGACGGGCCGGGCGGAGGGTGGTCGAGGGACCGGCGTATCAGCTCCTTGATCACCTCCGTGGCCCCGATCGCCCGCTTGGTTGGTCGGCGCGGACCGTGGTCGGCACGCTCACGGCGTTGCGGGCGGGGTGGGGCCGTGCCAGTCCAGGCACAGGACGGTGGCGTCGTCCCGGGGCGGACGGCCTTCATAGGCGTCGCTGACCGCGCCGACCAGCGTGCGTACCACTTCGCGGGGGTGTTCGTCGGCGGTCTTGCGCAGGAGGCCGGGCAGGTCGACGGTTTCCGCGTCGCGTTCCTGCATGCCGTCCGTGTGGAGCAGCAGGCGGTCACCGGGTCGCAGGTCGAGGTGCTGGACCTGGTAGGCGCCTTGGGTGACGACGCCGAAGGGCAGGTTCACGGCCAGGCTGAGTTCGCTGACGGCGCCGTCACGCAGCCGCAGCGGCCAGGGGTGGCCGGCGTTGACGAGCTGGGCGCCGGTGCCGTCGAGGGCGATGCGCAGGAGCTGGCCGGTGGCGATGCTGTGGTGGCCGTGGGCGAGGAGTGCCTGGTGGACTCGGCGGGCCTGTTCGGCGAGGTCCTCGCCGGCGCGGCGGGCGCCGCGGGAGGCGTTGACCAGGAGGGTGGCCATCAGGGATGCGCTGACGTCGTGCCCCATCGCGTCGGTGATCGACAGATGCAGGGTGTGGGCGTCGAGGCTGTAGTCGTAGGTGTCACCGGCGATGTCGGAGGCGGGCACCAGGGCGCCGGCGAGGGTGAACTGGGGAGCTTCGCAGGCGGAGGCGGTGGGCAGGAGCTGGCGCTGGATCTCCGCGGACAGGCTCACTTTGGTGGTGCGGTTGCCCCAGTGGTAGAGGTCGGTGAAGCGCCGGTCGGTGACGATGACGTACGCCAGCGCGTGTGCGGCCTCCTGGATCTGGTCCAGCACGTCCGGGGTGGCGTCGGTGAGGAAGAGTTCCAGGACGCCGATGGCGTCGCCGCGGTTGGTGACCGGTGCGAGCACCCGCTGCCTCTCCGCGCCGTCCGGTGCCCGGAGCAGGCGCTGGCTGCGCAGGACCTCGTCGTAGACGCCGCTGCCGGCCAGGGGGACCTGCTCAGCACGGTCCTCCTGCTGCTGGGTGGCGGTGTCGTGCACCCGCAGCAGGCGTCGGCCGACGACGTCGACGAACAGGAACGACACGTACCGGGCGCCGAACCGCTCCCGCAGATTGCGCGCCACCACGTCCAGCGAGTCCACCGGAGCGGCGGCCTCGGCGGCCGCCAGCACCTGCGCCAGCCCCATCCGGTCACCAGCCACGTCAGCCTCCAAAGGGTTGTGAGCTCTCCTTCCCCCTCGACCGGCACATGCACCACCCCGTCACCCCCGGGGGGACCTCATGTCGAACCGGCGGTCGGAGGCAGCCCGCCGAGGAGGGTGCGGATCTCGTCCGCCTCGGGGACGGCGAGGGCGGTGTACAGGTCGAGGGCCTGTCGGGCGTGGACATGGGCGAGGTCGACGTGCCCGAGATCGCGGTGGACGTGGGCCAGGCCGTCGTGTGCCCGGGCCTGCTCGGAGCGGTAGCCGCATTCGCGGGCGAGGACGAGCGCGGCGTCGTGTTCGACCACTGCCCGGGGGAGGTCACCCAGGGACCGGGATGCTTCGGCCAGGGCGTTGAGCGACTCGGCCTCGTCTCCCGGGAAGGAGAACACGCGGCTCAGCTCCAGGGCTCGGTGGTGGTGTCGCCGGGCCTCGTCGAAGCGGCCCTGCCGTTGGTAGAGCAGCCCGATGTTGTTCAGCACGATGGTCTCGCCGATGCGGGATCCCGCCTCGCGGTACACGCGCAGTGCCTGCCGGTGGTGGTCGTCGGCGTCGTCGAGCCGTCCCCGGCGTCCGTGGACGATGCCGAGGTCGGTCAGGCATCCGGCTTCACCTGCGCGGTCGCCGAGGGCGCGGAAGAGTGCGAGGGACCGCGTGCAGAGGTCCTGGGCCCGTTCGTACGCGCGCCGCCGCGTGGCGACGAAGCCGAGGTTGCGCAGCGCTCGGGCCTCGGGTTCCCGGTCGCCGGCGGCGCGCGCCAGCTCCAGGGCCCGCTCGTAGTGCTCGACCGCCCGCTCGTGGGCGCCGTGCCACCAGAAGTGCACCTCACCGAGATCGATGAGGGTGCGCGCTTCGGCGGCGGTGTCACCGGTGTGGTGCGCGGCTCGCAGCGCCAGCTCGTGGAGGGCCAGGGCGTCGGCCTGGTGGCCGTGGCCGAGCAGGTAGCGGTGCAGTGTGGCGGACAGCCGGCTGGTGTGCGCGGGCCGGCCGTGTTCGGCTGCGTACCGGCCGGCCGCCACGAGGTTCTCGCGTTCGCCGTCCAGCCAGGTGGTCGCCTCGCTCTCGTCCCGTGGGGTCGGGCCCGGGTTCTTCGGCGCCGGGACGCGGGGCCTGCGGTTCCTTCCCTCGGGGTAGAGGTGGTCGACGGCCTCGCTCGCCGTGTGGAGATGGTGGTGGAACAGCCGGTCGAGGGCCTCCCGCCGGCTTTCGGGGGTCTCTTCGGTGGCGGCGGTGGCGAGGGCATGTCCGCGCAGGAGGTCGTGGAAGGTGTAGCGGCCGGGCCGGTGCTGGGTGAGGACGTGGGCGTCCAGGAGGTCTTCCAGGAGCGTCTCGGCCCGGTCGGGCGGGAGACCGGCCAGCGCGGCCGCCGCCTCGGGACCGATGTCGCGGCCCGGCTGCAGTCCCAGGAGCCGGAACATGCGTTGCTGGTCCGCGGCCAGCTGCTGGTAGGACAGCGCGAACGCGGCGGCCACTCCCCGCTCCGGGGTGGCCAGTTCGGAGAGTCTGCGACGGTGGTCGCGGAGCCGGTCGGCGAGGTGGGCGACGGTCCAGCGGGGGCGGTGGCTCAGGCGGGCCGCGGCAATGCGGACGGCCAGCGGGAGGAACCCGCAGGACCGCAGGACGTCCAGGACGGCGCCGGGTTCGCGGGCCGCCCGTTCCCCGACGATCGCCACGAACAGCTCCTCGGCGTCGGCGGCGGGCAGCACGTCGAGCGCGAGCGTGTGCGCCCCGTCCAGGTCGGTCAGGCGCCGGCGGCTGGTGATGAGGACGAGGGAGCGGGAGGATCCGGGCAGCAGGGGGCGTATCCACTCGGCGCCGGGGGCGTTGTCGAGCACCAGGAGCACACGGCGGCCGGAGAGTTCGGATCGCCACAGCGCGGCGCGCTCGGGGACCGGCGCGGGTATGTTCCGGGGCGGGACACCGAGTTGCCCGAGGAGCGCCGCCAGTGCGTCCGCGGCGTCGAGCGGTGCGCGGCCGGCGGTGTGCGCCTGGAGGTCGAGGAAGAGCCGGCCGTCCGGGTAGCGGTGCGCGAGGCGGTGCGCCGCGCGCACCGCCAGCGTGGTCTTGCCGACGCCGGCCATCCCGTTGATCGCCACCATCGTCACCGCGGCTCCGCGCTCGTCCGGGCACAGGCGGACCAGCCCGTCGAGCTCGTCCTCGCGTCCCGTGAAGTCCGGGAGGTCGTACGGGAGGAAGTCACCGGCTCGCGGCCGCGCGGGTGCGGGGGCCGGCGGCCGCAGGGCCGGGTCGTTCCGCAGGATGTCCCGTTCGAGCCTGTCGAACGCGGGGCCGGGGTCGAGTCCCTGCTGTTCGGCCAGGGCGGCCCGGTAGGTGCGTGCCGCCTCCAGGGCGTCGGTCTGGCGGCCTGCGCGGTGCAGGGCGAGCATGAGCTGGCGACGGAGACGCTCCCGCAGGGGGTGGGCCGCCGCGTGGGCGGAGAGTTCGTCGATGAGTGCCTCGTGCCGCCCCCGGGCCAGTTCCAGCTCGGCGAGGCGTTCGACGGCCGACAGCAGCTGTCCGACCAGCCGTGCGCGGGCGCCGGGGACGTAATGGGCGGTGATGCCGCCCAGGGGCTCTCCCCGCCAGAGCGCCAGGGCGGCACGGATGCGGTCCGCGGTGTCGTCCGCGTCCTGCGGGGCGTCGGACGCGCGGGCGAGCAGGCCGGTGAACACGTCCAGGTCGAGTTGTCCGGACGCCGGGGTGAGCACGTACCCGCTCGGCCGCGTCACCAGCATCCCGTCGGCCCCCGAGGCGCGCAGCGTCCGCCGGATCGCGGCGATCGTGGTCTGGATCTGGGCGCGGGCGGAATCCGGCGGCAACGGCCCCCACACCGCCTCGACCAGGCGGTCGGTGCCGACCGGGACGCCGGCGTGCAGCAAGAGGTAGGCCAGCACGGCACGGTGGCGGGGCGCCAGGCGAGGCGCACCGCCGTCCGGAGCGACCTCCACCGGGCCGAGGATCGTGAACCGCATGCCGTCACTCCTGTGGTCGCCCCCGCACGCATCGAAGAAGCATCGGGAATGTATCAAGATCGACCGGCAGGGTTGCCGGCATGCGAACACTCCACACCGCCGGACCGCCGGCGGGACGGGACACCACGTCGCCGTCCCCATCGGTCCACGTCCGCCCGCTGCACCGCGTCTCGGACGCCGAAGTCCACGCGTGGCACGAGGTCGTCGCGGCCTCGACCGCCCACGACCTGCCCGGTGCACCGGTCCCCGACCCCGCGCAGACCCGGGCCCGGCTGACCGGGGCCGCTCTGAGCAGCCGCCGCCTGACCTGGCTGGCCACCGGCCGGGACGGTGCCGCGGTCGGCATCGCGGGTCTGCGGCTGTTCACCGACCCCGGGCAACGGCACCTGGCCGAGCTGGAGCTGCGGGTCCACCCCGCGCACCGGCGCCGCGGCACCGGATCCCTCCTGCTGGCGGCGGCCACGGCCGCCTGCCGTGCCGAGGAGCGGCGGCGCCTGATCGCCGAGGCGGCGGCCGACGGTCCGGGCGATGCCTTCGCCGCGGGGCGGGGGTTCCGCCCCGTGCTGACCCTGGACCACCTGGTCCTGCGCCTGGACGGCGTCGACGAGGCCGCCCTCGGCCGGATCGCCGAGGCCGCGCACCCCGGTTACCGGCTGACCGGCTGGACGGGAACGGTTCCCGACGGTCTCGCCACGGCCTTCGCCGCGGCCAAGAACGCGATGAACGACATGCCCGTCGGAGATCTGGACTACGGCAGGGTCGCGTGGGACGCCGAACGCGTCCGCGCCATGGCCGCGGTGGTCGCGGAGCGGGGGGACACCCTGCTGACCGTCGCCGCCGTCCACGACGACGGCACGATGGCCGGTTACACGGAGGTCCTGGTGCCCCGGGGGGTGCCGCCGCGGGTCCAGCAGTACGACACCGCCGTCGTGCCCGTGCACCGTGGACACGGCCTGGGGCTGTGGCTCAAGGCGGCCATGGCGCGCCGGCTGCGCGCCGCGTACCCCGAAGTGACCGAGATCGAGACGGACAACGCCGAGGACAACGTCCACATGCTGGCCGTCAACCGCACGCTGGGCTTCCGCTCGTACCGGCGCACGCGGGAGTTCCAGCTCGATGTACCCGCGGCCTGATCCGTACCGCGCCCGGTCCGCTCCGTACCGCGCCCCCGTCCTCTCCGTACCGGCGGGACGGGGCGCTCCCGACTCGTCCACGGGAGGTCGTGCGTCGTCCCGGCGCCGTCTCCGGTCCGGTCCGGCGGTTCCTCGTCGGGGCGGCCCGTCCCGCCGGCCGGGGCCCCGAGGGGCCCGGACGGCACCGGCAGCGACCGGGGACGGCGGCACGACTCCCCCGCCCACCCGGACCAGCGGGCCCCGACGGAGCCGTCGGTCCCGCCACCTCACTCGTCATCCTTCGTCCAGGAGCATCCGTGCACGTCCTCACCGCCACCCTCACCCTGACCGTCGCCGACGCGGACGCGGACGCGTCCCGGGACTTCCTCCGCACCCGCCTCGGCCACCGGACGACCGCGGCCGACGACGAATCGGCCTTCCTGATCGGCCAGGACGCCACCGTCGACATCGTCCTGCGCGGACCGGACAACGGCCGGCCCGCCGTCGCGCGGACGGACGGGGAGGCGGTGGAGCCGGCGCTCGTGTTCACGGTCACCGGCCCGGCCTCCGGAGAGGCCCGTCCGGCGGCGGTCGCCGGCGCCGCGCTCCCGGACGGCGAGGGCCGGGGCGAGCGCCCCGACCGGTCGACCGGACCCCGCGGGCTGCTCGTGCGGCTCGTCACGCGGGCTGACGAGGACCACCGCACCGACGGAGACGGGGCCGTCGTGGCACGGGTGATCACTCCCTCGGCCGACCACGTCACCGTCTCCCCGAACGCCACCATGACCGGCCTGGCGGCCCCAGCCGGGGCAGCACGCAACTCAGCACCTGGACCGTCGCCATGACGGCCGGAGCCACCGGCCCCGAGCACTCCGTCAGCCGCGAACAGGTGTGGACGGTCACCGCGGGCACGCTGGAGGTGACCTGCGGCGGCCGCACCGAGCGGGTCACCGCCGGCCGGACCGTGATCCTGCCGCCCGGCCCGGTCCGCCGGGTCCACGCCCCAACGGACGCCGAGGCCCACGTCGCGATGCGTGCCGACGGCGTCGCCTCCGTGCCGGGCACGGAGGGAACCCGCGCACTGCCCTGGGCCCGGTGACCCGCCCCGCCGGGAGCGCCCCGGCGGCGCCCCGTGCCGACACCCGAACGACCCCCGTCCAGCACCCCCGACAAGGAGCAGATCACATGTACCAGCCGACCGCCGAAGAACTGCGCAGCGTCCACGCCTGGTTCGCCGACTACGACGCCCTGGCCGAACGCGGCGCGATCGAGGACCTGGCGGACCTGGCGGTGTTCCCCATGAACCTGGCCACCGACGTGCCCGGCGGGCGCGCCGCGGTACGGCAGTGGACGCGCGAGGAGTACGTGGAGGCGATGCGGCAGGCCATCGGCGCGGGCACGGCCAGCCTCGGCCTCACGTCCACGCGCACCCCCCGCTTCATCAGCGAGAACCTCGTGGTCGTCGAGACCGAGGCGTCCCTGACCTACGAGGGCCGCGAGCAGCGCATGCACTATGCCGACCTCCTGGTCCGCACCGGGGAAGGATGGGCCTTCCAGACGATGGTGCAGGGCGGCTGGGGACACGGCTGGCCGCCCGCGACGCGCGGATAGGAGACGCGCGGATAGGAACGGTACGGGGGCGGGCCGTCGCCCCCGTACCGGCGCAACCTCGGGCCCGACCGCCGGCCGCCGGACGCCGGACGCCGTCCGGTGATCGGCGGTCGGCGGTCGGCGGTCGGCGGTCGGTCACGCGATCCCGGCCTTCACCTGGGCGAGAGCGCCGAAGAAGGGCCGGCCCGGATCACGAGTCGCGGCGGGACGCGTAGGCGCGGACGTCGGCGTCCGGGTCGGAGGTGGCCGTGGCGAGGGCCGCGCGGGCCCCGGGTGCGTCGCGGTGGGGAAGGAGGGAGAGGACGGCGGCCTTGCGGACGTCCGCGTTGGGGTCGGCCAGGGCACCGGTGAGGGGGGCGACGGCCTGTCCGGGCGGGGCCGCGCGGAGGGCGGTCGCGGCGCCCGCCCGGACCTGCCAGGCCGGGTCGTCCAGGGCGGCCGCGGCCAGCGCGGCGTACCGGGGCGGGCAGCCGGTGGCGGCCAGCGCGGCCAGCGCGGCGCCCCGGACGAGCGGGTCCGGGTCCTTCAGCAGCGGGTCGAGCGGGTCGGGAGCCGGGGTGCGCACGGCCGCGAGACCCCGGGCGACCGCCACGCGGACCTCGCGGGCGGGGTCGGCGGCGGCCACCGCGAGCTCCGCGACCGCGTCCACCGAGACCAGGGCCCGGACGGCGGAGATGCGCACCTCGATGTCGGTGTCGTCGAGCGCGGCGGCGTACACCCCGGCGTCACCAAGGCGCAAGGAGCGCAGCACGTCGAGCGCGGCCGCCCGGACGGTTCCGTCGGCGACGTCCAGCGCCTCGCGCAGCCCGGCCCCCAGTCCGGCCTCCGCGGGCAGGACCTCGACGAGTTCGCGCAGCGCGGCCGCGGCGGCTCCCCGGACCCGCGGCGCGGTGTCCCGCAGGCGCTCGGCGAGCGCGGGTCCGGCACCGGCCGGCACCGTCTCCCCGAGCGCGGCCACGGCGGCCGCCCGTACGGCCGGGTCCGTGTCGCCGAGGTAGGGGCGGAGCGCCTCCAGGTCGGGGGACTCCTCGGCCAGGGACAGCAGGCGGAGGAGTGCGGGGCTGGGCGCCGACGCCCCGGCCGGCGCCTCGGGCGTCTCCAGGGTCCCGGCCGGTGCCCCGGACGCCGTCGGCGTCGCGGGCGCGGCCGGCCGGGCGCTGGGAGCGGCGTCCCGCGGGCCGCCCGTGGTCACCGGCACCAGCGTGACCTCGCCCAGGTGCCGCTCCGGCCCCGCGGCGGGCGCGTACTCCGGCACGGGGACCGCATACGGCTCGACGGGCCGCGCGGTGAACTCCATCGCCCCCGACGCGGACTTGCGCAGGTCGAGGTGGTGCAGCCAGCCCTCGTCGTCCCGCCCCGGGTGGTCGAGCCGCTCGTGGTACAGGCCCCACCGGGACTCGGTGCGGGCCAGCGAGGCCCGGGCGGCCATCTCCGCGCAGTCCCGGATGAAGGTGACCTCCGCGCACCGCATCAGCTCGTGCGGGGTGCGCGCCCCCATCCCGGCGATCTCCTCGGACATCCGGGTGAACGCCTCCACCGCCAGCGACAGCTTCGCCCCGCTCTTGGGCGGCGCCACGTAGTCGTTGACGAACCGCCGCAGCTTGTACTCCACCTGTGGCTGCGGGGGGCCGTCCGGACTGCGCAGCGGCCGGTAGACGAGGTCGTGGGCCGCGGCCAGCTGGTCCCGGGGCAACTCCCCCTCGTAGGCACGGTATTGCGCGGCGTCCTCGCCGGCCAGGTCACCGAAGACGAATGCCCCGATCATGTAGTTGTGCGGTACGCAGGCCAGGTCGCCGGCCGCGTACAGCCGGGGCACGGTGGTGCGGGCGTGCGCGTCCACCCGTACTCCGGAGGCGGAGTGCCCGCCGCACAGCCCGATCTCGGAGATGTGCATCTCGATGTCGTGGGTGCGGTAGTCATGGCCGCGGCCCTGGTGGAAGGTGCCGCGGGTGGGCCGTTCCGTCGTGTGCAGGATCGACTCGACGGCGGTGATGGTCTCCTCGGGCAGGTGGCTGAGCTTGAGGTAGACCGGGCCGCGGTCGGAGGCGAGTTCGGCCGCGAACTCGGACATCATCTGCCCCGACCAGTAGTCCGACTCCACGAACCGCTCGCCGTGCCGGTTCACCTGGTAGCCGCCGAACGGATTGGCGACGTACGCGCAGGCGGGCCCGTTGTAGTCCTTGATCAGCGGGTTGATCTGGAAGCACTCGATGCCGGTGAGCGCGGCCCCCGCGTGGTAGGCCATGGCGTAGCCGTCACCCGCGTTGGTGGGGTTCTCGTACGTCCCGTACAGATAACCGGAGGCGGGCAGCCCCAGCCGGCCGCACGCGCCGGTGGCGAGGATCACCGCCCCCGCGCGCACGGTGACGAACGCGCCGGTGCGGGTGTGGAACCCGGCGGCGCCGATGGCGCGGCCGTCGTCCGGGTGGGTGAGCACCCGGACCGGCATGACGCGGTTCTCGATACGGATGCGCTCGCGCATCTCGCGCCGTCGCAGCTGCCGGTAGAGCACCTTCTTGACGTCCTTGCCCTCCGGCATCGGCAGGACGTACGAGCCGGACCGGTGCACCTGGCGGACCGCGTACTCGCCGTGCTCGTCCTTCTCGAACTTCACCCCGTACGACTCCAGGCGCTGGACCATCGCGAAGCCGCGGGTCGCGGTCTGCCGGACGGTGGACTGGTCGACGACGCCGTCGTTGGCGCGGGTGATCTCGGCGACGTACTCGTCGGGCTCGGCCCGGCCCGGGATGATGGCGTTGTTGACCCCGTCCATTCCCATGGCGAGCGCGCCGGAGTGCCTGACGTGCGCCTTCTCCAGCAGCAGCACGTCGGCGCCGAGCCCGGCCGCGGTCAGCGCGGCCATGGTGCCGGCGGTGCCGCCGCCGATGACGAGGACGTCGCAGGTCAGTTCGGTGGCCTCGGCGAGGTCGGGGATGGCCAGGGGGGTGTCCACCAGGGTGTCCACGTCGGATGCCTTTCGGATGGCTGTCAGCTTTCGGACGGCTGTCAGAGGGATGCGAGGACGCGGCGGCGCACAGCGGCGGTCTCGGGGGCGTGCTGGGCGTCGCGGCGGCGCGGGTGCGGTACGTCCAGCACCCGGCCGGAGCCCAGGAGCAGGACGCGGTCGCCCAGGTGGAGGGCCTCGTCCACGTCATGGGTGACGAACACGACGGTCGCGCCGGTGCCCCGCAGGATGTCGACCAGCAGGTCCTGCATCCCGGCGCGGGTGTGCGCGTCGAGCGCGCCGAAGGGTTCGTCCATCAGGACGGCGCGGGGCCGTCCGGCCAGGGCGCGCGCCAGCTGCACCCGCTGGCGCTGTCCGCCGGACAGCTGGTACGGCAGCTTGTGGGCGTGCCCGGCCAGGCCGACCCGCTCCAGCCAGTCGGCCGCCACCCGCCGCCGCTCGCCCCGGGGGACCCGGCGGATCGCCAGCGGCAGTTCCACGTTCGCGCGGACGGTACGCCACGGCAGCAGGGCGTCGTGCTGGAAGACGAGCGCCCGGTCGGCGCCGGGCCGGACGACCGGCTCGCCGTCCTGGGTCACCCGCCCGCCCAGCGGGGGCAGGAGCCCGGCGAGCGTGCGCAGCAGCGTGGACTTGCCGCAGCCGGAGGGCCCTACGACGGCCAGCAGTTCCCCCGGAGCGATCCGCAGCGTGACGGTGCCGGGGACGGCGGCGCCGTCCGGGTGGCCGAGCCGTACGTCGGTCAGGGCGAGTGCGGCACCCGCCGGTACGGTCACGGGGGACGTGGTCGCGGTGCTCATCGGACCGGCTCCTTCCGGCCGGCGGCGTGGTTCGCCGCCGGGTAGGGGGCGGAGGGCTCTGCGCTGGCGTCCACGCCGGTGGCCGTACCGGTGGCGGTATCGGTGGCCGTACCGGCGGGGGCGGGCGCAGGGAGTTCTGCGCCGGCGCCCACCCCGGTGGCCGTATCGGCGGCGGTACCGGCGGACGTACCGCCCGCGCCGGTGGCCGAGGGGGCGCGGCCGGACCCGCGCGGGGCGCCGCGCGGGGCGGTGGGCTGCCCCGAGGCGGGCCGGGGCAGCCAGGAGGTCGCGCGGCGGCCCAGCAGTTCGACCGCGGTCGAGGTGAGCCAGCCGAGGGCGCCGATGGTGGCCATCCCGACGAACACCCCGGGATAGTCGACGATGGTGTAGTCCTGCCAGGTGCGGTAGCCACCCCGTACTCACCGGAGATCATCTCGGCGGAGATCACACAGATCCACGAGACGCCGATGCCCACCGACAGGCCGCCGAAGATCCCCGGCAGGGCGCCCGGGAGCACCACCGAGAACAGCACCCGCGCCCGGCCGGCGCCCATGGTGAGCACGGCCTCCTCCCAGACCGGTGTGAGCGCGCGGACCGCGTGCCGGGTCGACACCACGACGGGGAAGAAGGCGGCGGTGAAGGTGATGAACACGATGCCCTGTTCGTTGGTGGGCAGCAGCAGGATGGCGACGGGCACCAGCGCGATGGCCGGCACCGGCCGCACCACCTCCACCAGCGGCCCCAGCAGGTCGGCGGCCCACCGGGACCGGGCGACGGCCGTGCCCACCGCCACCCCCATCACCGCGGCCAGCGCGAAGCCGACCAGGATCCGGCGCAGGCTGTGGCCCAGGTCCTGCCAGTAGGCGCCGGTGCCGACCCGGTCGGTGAAGGCGGACGCCACCTCACCGACCGTGGGGAACAGCTCGAACCGCAGCCACAGCGTGGCGTCCAGAGTCGTCAGCACCTGCCACAGTCCCAGGGCGGCGGCCAGCGAGGCCACGCGCACCAGCCAGCGGCCCGCCCTCATGACGCCAGCTCCAGGGCCTCCGCGTATCCGATGACCCTGGCCCCGGGGCGCCCGCCGGCGTACTTCTCGGCGCTGGCCCGGGTGACGAACGCGCGCAGCCGAGCCCCGTCGGCGACCCACACCGCCCTGTCGGCGAACCAGCGGGTGCCGGTCAGCGCGTCCGGGACGTAGGCGGCCCGCACGTCCGTTCCCTTGACGGCCTTCAACAGCTCCTCGGGGCTCTCGAAGACCCGGGTGGTGTTCGCGCCCTTCAGCCACAGCTCGGGCTTGGCGGCGGCGCTCACCGGATACGCGGGGGACGTGACGGCCCGCTTCAGTGGCGCCGGGTCGACGAAGCCGTCCACGTCGACGTCACGCACCAGTCCGGCGGCCTTCAGCACCGGCACGTCCGCCTTCAGCGCGGCGATCAGCTCCGGTCGGAGCTCCGGATCGAAGGTCGCGATGCCGTGTGCGCCGTTGTACAGGTAGACCACCTCCGCCGGCAGCCCGGTGGCCTTCGCCACCGACTCGGCGGCGGCGACCGGGTGGGCGCGCAGATGGTCGGTGGCCCGCCGCTGCGCCCGGAGGAAGTCGTCCAGGATCCCGGCCCGCTCCTTGGCGAACTCCTCCCGGACGGTGACCCCGTGGAAGGTCGGCAGGTTCAGCTGCGCCCCGTCGTACAGGGCCGTGGCCTTGCCCTCGAAGGCGAGCTTCCCCGGCCAGGCGACGAACTGGGAGAGTGCGTCGACGCTGCCCGACGCCAGTGCCGAGGCCCCCACGCTGGGCTGCTGGTTGAGCTTGCGTACGTCCTTGTCCGGATCGACGCCCGCCTGCTGGAGGGCCCTCACCAAAGTGCCGTCCGCGGCGGAGCCGACGCTGGTGGACACCTTCTTGCCGCGCAGGTCGGCCAGCGACCGCAGGGGCGAGCCGGGGCGGGTGACCACGGTGTTCAGGCCGCCGCGGAGGTTGTAGCCGGTGACCGCGACCAGCCGCGTGGGCTGCTTGAGCTCCTTGCCGCGGGCCGCGTTGATCAGCAGCGGGAAGTCGCCCATCGACCCGATGTCGATCTTCCCGGCCGTCATCTGGGCGGTGATGGGGGCACCGGTGGCGTAGTCCTGCCACTCGACCCGGTAGGTGACGCCGTCCTTCTTCCCCCGGGCCGCGAGCTCTTCCTCGAAGTAGCCGAGGGACCGCAGCAGGGTGCCGGCGGTGACGGTGTTGATGGTCTTGGACTGGTACCCGACGGTCACCGTGACGGTCGACGGGTCGCCGTCGCCGTCGGCGCCCGCCGCGCCCCCGCAGGCGGTGGTCAGCGAGAGCAGCAGCGCGGTCGGGAGCAGGGGCAGGAGGCGGTTCTTCCTGGTGGTCATGGGGATGCGGCCTTTCACCGGAGCAAGTAGGGCATGTTGACGGTCACCGCGCCGGTGGGGCAGCGTGCCGCGCACGGGCCGCAGTACCAGCACTCGTCCACGTGCATGTACGCCTTGCCGTTGTCCTCGCGGATCGCGAGCGAGTCGAGCGGGCACATGTCGACGCAGAGCGTGCAGCCGTCGATGCACTTGGACTCGTCGATGGTCACGGGTACGTCCGCGCGCTGCGGAACAAGAGGCATGGCTGTCTCCAAGGCCCGGGAGGGGAAGGGGAAACGGGGACACGGGGGAAGGACGCGGGGTCCGCCACGTCCCCGGGGGAAGGGTCAGGGCGAGCGGCGCAGCACGCCGCTCATGGTGATGCGATCACCGCGGAAGCGGATGAACTCCAGGTCCACCGGACGTCCGTCGGGCAGATGGGTCAGCCGCTCCAGCATCAGTACGGCCGCTCCGCGAGGGGCTTGGAGCACCGCCGCGGAGTGCGCGTCGGCGTTCACGGCCTCCAGGGTGATCTCGGCATGTCCCAGCGGGCCGCCGGTCAGCGACTCCAGGAGCCGGAAGACGTCCGTGTTCTCGAGGTCGCAGCCGAGCAGTTCACCGCCCACGTCCATGGGCAGGTAGGACAGGTCGAGGGACAGCGGCAGGCCGTTCAGGCGGCGCAGCCGCTCGATGCACAGCACGTCGGTGTGCTCGGGCAGGCCGAGCCGGTGGGCCACCGGGCCGGGAGCCGTGACCGGCCCGACGGTGCGGACCTCGTTGGTGACCCGGCCGTGCTCGTGGAGCGTCTCGGCCAGGCCCTGGAGCCGGTCCAAGCCGTGCGGGTACTTCTCGCACACCACCACGGTGCCGACGCCGGGCTGGCGGTCGACGATGCGCTCCCCTCGCAGCAGGTCCAGGGCCTGCCGCACGGTGTTGCGGCTGACCCGGTAGTCGGCGGCGAGGGCGTCCTCGAGCGGCAGGATCCCGCCGGGGAAGCCGCCCGCGAGGATCTGGTGGCGGAGTACGTCGGCGAGCTGCCGGGCCCGGTCCGCACGCAGCCGTCGACGGCGCGCGGCGGCGACCGGGCGGGCTGCGGGGGTGGGTTCGGCTGGCATGGCAGGGAACGTACCGGGAGACCCCCTCCGGTGGTGTTGCCGCAGTATTGCGCCATCCGACGCCCCGTGGAAACCGCTCTGACCTGCGACTTCGATGACCGTGGCACCGAGATCCGCCACCTGGGCGCCCACCACGTGGACCGAGGGCGGCTCACTATCCGGTCAGTGGGGCCCAGGAGGCCCAGCGCCGAGCCGCCAGGCGGGCGGCCGCCGGCCGCCGTACGGGGCGTCGGTGTCCAGCGCCGGGCCGCCGCGGCCGCGTCAAGGAGGCGGTGCGGGACGGGAATCGGGACTCCAGGAAACGTCGGAGGCGAAGCACCTGGTCCTCAGCCTCCTCGAAGCTCAGCAGTCTTCCGCGGATCGTCTGCCAGAACGCGGGCTGCAAGTTGCCGCACCTGCTCGTCCAGGGGCTGATCGTGGGTGATGAAGAACTCGTACGCGTAGGAAGACGCACGCTCTCCCCGTGCCTCGAGGTGGTCGAACTCGACATCGACCCCCTGGGGACTGGTGAGTTCCTCGGGGGCGTCGGGCTCCTCGCGTCGTGGCCAGACGCCCGTGAGGACGCAGCCCCACCGTTCGAACCAGCCGCTGGCTGCAAGGGTCTGCTCGAGTAGCCGGGCGATAGTGTCTACCGGTTCTTCCCAGCTACGGTCCGCCGCGGCCCGCGCGAGTTCGGCTTCGTACTGGGCGGCGTCAAAGGTGATGTCCGCGGGCAGGGCGGTGATGTCGCTGGTGTTCTCCCAGGCGTCCCAGACCACCCGATCGCCCTCGCGGCGCACGGTGACGTACAAGGCGCCGCAGCAGCTGGCGGTGCACGTCGGTTCGGTGATCATGATCCTGCGCGGTTCCCGCGTGATCGCCAGCGGCCAGGTTTCGGCCGGGCCTGTCCAGTGCCGACAGCTGGGTGCCAGCCCTTCCGGGTGGACTTCTCTCAGGACGTCCACGCCGTCGATCAGGGGCCGCACTTCGGCCCAGGGGTCCGCCGCCCAGTCCTCCGGGATCCTGTGCCGCAAGGTCAAGGTGCTGATCGTCAGCTGATCGCTCATGCTCACATGATCGGCTCATGCCACGCGGCCACATACTCATTTCCTGGGCGTGAGCGGCCTCAGCTGGTCACGTCAGGGCAGCCATCACTCGCGATCGAGAGGCTTATTGCCTCACCACGTGAGGCACCCTCCAAGAGGTCATCTCATGTGGTGGCTACGCGTGGGGAGCCCGCGACAAGTCGAGCCACCTCGTACAGGCGGTGCCAGTACTCGGGCGCGTCCGCTTCACCGAGTACCGGCATGACCTGGTCCAGGCGGGCGATGCAGCGAAGCAGAATGCTTCGTCCTCCGTGGCCGGCCACTTGGCAGCCTGGTGCCCCGTCGAGCTGTCACTCGACGGGGCACGGCGACGGCCGGATCGACGAACGGCTTCCGTGACGGGCCGGTCCCCGGCTCGCCTATGCGCCGTTCCGCGCGTAGCGGTTGGCCGGACGCGGCAGGCCGTAGTTCTCGCGGAGCGTGCGCCCGGTGTACTCAGTGCGGAAGAGGCCACGGCGCTGGAGGATCGGCACGACGTGGTCGACGAAGTCGGTCAGGCCGGCCGGAAGGACGGGGGGCATGATGTTGAAGCCGTCGGCGGCCCCCCGCGTGAACCACTCCTCCAGCTGGTCAGCGATCTGCTCGGGGGTGCCGGCGAAGGTGCGGTGACCGCGGCCGGCCCCGAGGCGGGCGATCAGTTCGCGCAGGCTGAGCCCGTCGCGGCGGGCGAGCTCGGCGACGAGGGTGAAGCGGCTCTTGTTGCCGTTGATGTCCCGCTCCTCGGGGAGGTCGGGCAGCGGGCCGTCCAGAGGCAGGCCGGTGAGGTCCACGTTCAGCATGCCGGAGAGCTGGGCGAGGCCGTACTCGGGGACCTGGAGGTCGGTGAGCTGCTGTTCGAGGGCCTTCGCCTCGGCCTCGGTGGACCCGATGACGGGGGCGATGCCGGGCAGGACGAGCAGGTCGCCCTCGGCCCGGCCGTACCGGGCGAGCCGGGACTTGAGGTCCTTGTAGAAGGTCTGGCCGTCGGCGAGGGTCTGCTGGGCGGTGAAGACGGCCTCGGCGTACTGGGCGGCGAACTCCTTGCCGTCCTCGGAGGACCCGGCCTGCACGAGCAGCGGGTACCCCTGCGGGGAGCGCGGTACGTTGAGCGGCCCGGCGACTCCGAAGTGCTCCCCGCGGTGGGCGGCGGGGTGGAGCCTGTCGGTGTCGGCGTAGATGCCGCGTTCCTTGTCGAGGACGATCGCGTCGTCCTCCCAGCTGTCCCAGAGCTTGGTGGCGACGTCGAGGAACTCGCGGGCCCGTTCGTAGCGGCGTGCGTGCTCCAGGTGATCGTCGCGGTTGAAGTTGCGGGCCTCGTCGACGGTCCCGGAGGTGACGATGTTCCAGCCGGCACGGCCGCCGCTGATGTGGTCGAGGGAGGCGAACTTCCGGGCCAGGTTGTAGGGCTCGTTGAAGGTGGTGGAGACGGTGGCGATCAGTCCGATGTGCTCGGTGACGGTGGCGATCGCGGAGAGCAGGGTGAGCGGCTCGAAGCCGCCGAGGGCGTTGTGGCGGGCCTTGCCCCACAGCGCGACCCCGTCGGCGAAGAAGATCGAGTCGAGCTTTCCGCGCTCGGCGGTGCGGGCCAGCTCCTGGAAGTACCGCACGTCGGTGATGCGTTCGGGGCTGCTGTCGGGGTGGCGCCAGGCGGCGTCGTGGTGTCCGGCGTTCATGAGGAACGCGTTGAGGTGGAGGGTGCGGGATGCGGTCATGTCCGGTCCTGGGGTCTCGGTGGCGGGACGGTGGCGGGACGGTGGCTGCCGGGGCGAGTCCGGGCGTGCGCCCGGGGCGTGGCTGTCCGGCGGGCGCGGTGCGGTGCGACGCGGTGCGACGCGATGCGGCGATGCGGCGTTTGATGCGGCGCGGTGCGGCGGGCGGCTCAGGCGGGGACCCGCCAGAGGCTGAGACGGCGCTCGACCGTGACCAGCAACTGGTTGAAGGCCACCCCGACGGCGGAGATCGTGATGATGCCCGCGTACATCTGCGGGATCGCGAAGTTGAACTGCGAGGCGTTGATCAGGTAGCCGAGGCCCGCCTTGGCGCCGATCATCTCGGCGGCGACGAGGACGAGGATGGACACGGCCCCGGCGAGCCGGATGCCGGTGAAGACGGCCGGCACCGAGGCCGGGAGGATCACCTTCTGGAAGAGCCTCGGGGTCGACAGGTTCATCGAGCGCCCACTGCATCTGTTTCTTCTATCTCGTTCTATCTTTACACTCATTAACTTCCACACTCATGTCTATCCTCACTATTTATAAACTATTCACCCCTATATCTCTACTTCCTATCTACAAACATGACTCTTCAGCAGTGCTCTATGTCGCGGCGGTTTTAACGTAACACTCGATTAGCGCGTCCTCTATCTCCTGTCCGCGTACTAGCCTCGTATCCTGTGTAGGCGGTGCGGGGACGGCGACGGCGACGGCGATCCGAATGCGCCGAAGGATCGGGTCAGGCTGGCCGAGCCGTGTGGCGAGCTGCCGTTGCCAGCAGCTCCACCAGGCCCGCCGACCGCGCTGACGGGCGGCAGGAAGGTGGCGTCGACGAGGCCGAGCGGGGTGCGACATCCCACACAGCGAGCAGGGCGAGCAGGGCGGCCGAGCGCAGTCCGACGGCCTTCAGCCCCCGCGCCAGTGCCCTGACGAGCCGCCGCGCCACCGGGGCCGAGGAAAGAGCCGGGGCCGTGGGAGCAACCGGGGCCGCGAGAGGAACCGAGGCCGCGAGAGGAGCCGGGGCCGCGGGTGAGGTCGTGCCCGGGTCGCCGGCCGTCGGGTCGCCCACCGTCGGGGCGGCGGCACCCCGGCCGGCGGCCGGGACCGCGGGCGCGGCGGGAGTGCGAGCGTCCTCCTCGGGCCGGCCCAGGACGTCTGCGCCGGGGGTGCTCGCGACGCTGGTGGTGTCGGTGGTCATACGGCGGCCTCCTCCTTCTCCAGTTGCTGAGCGCGCGCCACCTCGTCGTGGAGCAGGGTCCAGATCTCGTGGCGGTAGCGGGCGAACTCCGGGCTGGACCGCAGGTCCTCGCCCTGGAGTCCGGCGGTGCGGGCCTCCCCGAAAGAGATGGGGACGACCTCCTTCACGCGCCCGGGGCGGGAGGTCATGACGGCCACCTTCTGGCCGAGGTAGACCGCCTCCTCGATGCCGTGCGTGATGAAGACGACCGTCTTGCCCGTGCGCTGCCAGATGCGGCGCAGCTCGTCCTGGAGGGACTCCCTGGTCTGGGCGTCGAGCGCGGCGAACGGCTCGTCCATCAGCAGGACGTCCGGGTCGTACGCCAGGGAGCGGGCGATCGCGACGCGCTGGCGCATGCCGCCGGAGAGCTCGTGCGGGTGCCGGTCCTCGAATCCGGCGAGGCCGACCAGTGCGAGGAACTCCCGCGCTCGGTCGCTTCGTTGACGTCTCGGTACACCGGTCGCCTCCAGGCCGAATTCGACGTTGCCGAGCGCCGTCCGCCAGGGCAGCAGCGCGTACTGCTGGAAGACGATGCCCCGGTCGAGGCCGGGCCCGGTGACCGGTTCGCCGTCGAGCAGGATCCGGCCGGACGTGGGCCGGGACAGGCCGCCGAGGAGGTCCAGAAGAGTGGACTTTCCGCAGCCGCTGGGGCCCACCACGACCACGAACTCGCCGGCGGGGATCTCCAGGTCGATGCCGTCGAGTGCGGTGAACTCCTCCTTGCTCCTCCTTCCCTTCGCCGGGAAGGTCTTCGTCACCGCCTCGAACACGATCTTCGCCATGACGGTCAGCCCCTTCCGAAACCGTTGAACTCGTTGGTGTAGAGGTCGGACGGCTTGAGGCGCCCCTTCTCGATCTCGCCCCGCTCACCGAGCCAGTCGAGCCAGAGCTGGAACGCCTTGTCGGGTATCCGGCCCCCCGGCTCGGCGATCCCGTAGGAGCGCCAGTACCGCAGGGCGGCGGTGTCCTCGTTGCGGCCGCGCTTCTCGACGATCTGCGTCATCCGCGCGACGACCTTGTCGCGCGGGGTGGTGCGGGACCACTCGATGGCCTTGGCCACGCCGGTCGTGAAGGTCCGTACGGTGTCCGGATTCTGCTTGATGAAGCGCTCGGTCATGATGTACGTGCCCGCGCTGAACGGCCCGAGGAGCTCGACGTCCGTGAACAGCGGGCGGATGCCGCCGCCGGCGACGGCCTTGTCGCGCAGGATTCCGGTGAGCACGCCGACCTCGATCTGCTTCTGGCGGAGCGCCTGCTCGGTGTTGACCGGCGGCACCACCAGGGGCTCGACCTGCTCCGCGTCGGCCTTGGAGAGGCCGTTGCGGCTCAGGTAGAGATCCAGCAGCGCCTGGTAGTGCGCGCCCAGGGTGTTCATCCCGACCTTCTTGCCGATCAGGTCGCGGGCCGAGCGGATCGGGCTGTCCTCCAGGACGTAGTAGCCGGCGTAGGACTGCCGGTCGGAGCCGTAGGACGAGATGACGGCCTTGATGGGCGCGTTGCCCGCGGCGAGCTTGATGACCGCGCCGTTGAAGGCACTGCCGAAGTGCGTCTGACCGGTGGCGGCGGACTGGATGTCCTGCGGACCGCTGGTGGTGTTGCCGACCCATTCGAGGCGGACGTCACCGAAGTACCCGAGGTCCGCGGCGAGTTCCGGAAGCGTGACCGCGCCGACCGCTCCCTGGTACTTCAGGGTCTTGATCTGCGAGCCGGAGCCCGGTCCGCCGCCGGTGGTGGCTGTGCCGCAGCTCACCGCGGCCGCCGAGATGCCGAGCAGGGTGAGGAACTGGCGACGTGAGGTGGGGGTCGAGGTGAAGGCTGCGGCCATGACGGTTCCTTGTCGGTACGGGGTTACGGGGTGGCGGTGAGCGCTGCGGCGGGGGCGGAGCGCAGCGCGGCGGCGAACTCGTCGACGGCCTGGTAGAGGTTCAGTTCCGTCTCCGGGCGCAGCCGGTCGGGGCCGTCGCCGCGCTCGACGGAGGAGTCCAGGACGAACCGGCCCGCCGTGACGTGCCGGGCGCCGAGCGCGGCGAGCACGGGGCGCAGGGCGTAGTCGATGGTCAGGACGTGGGCGAGGCTGCCGCCGGTGGCCAGGGGAAGGATCGTCTTCCCGGCGAGCCCGTCCTGCGGGAGCAGGTCGAGGAAGACCTTGAGCAGGCCGGTGTACGAGGCCTTGTAGACGGGGGTCGCGATGACCAGGCCGTCGGCCTCGGCGACGGCTTCGAGCGCCCGGCGGACGGCCGGCTCGTCGCGGCGGGCGGCGAGCAGGTCGGCGGCGGGCAGGTCGCGTACGGAGAGGTGCGCGGTCTCGAAACCGGAGTGCGCCAGGCGGCGCAGCACGTGGTCGGAGACGACGGCGGTTCGGGAGTGGGCGGAGGGGCTGCCGGTGATGGCGAGCAGGCTGGGCACGGGGGCTCCTTGGGGGGACGGTCAGGCGGCGGTCGAGGCTCCGGAGGCGATGCCGAAGGCAGGGGCCGGCACGGTCTCGGGGCTGATCAGTCGGGACGGCGCCCCGTCGGGCCCGACCGGGACGTCCCCGTCGACCGTGACGCGGCGCAGGGTGCGCTCGTGCTCGTCGGAGTCGTCCACGCCGTAGTGCTGGGTGGCGCGGTTGTCCCAGATCGCGACGTCACCGGCCCGCCACTGCCAGCGCACGGTGTTCTCGGGGCGCTCGATGTGCGCCTGGAAGAGGTCCAGCAGGGCGCGCGAGTCGCGGCCGGTGAGCCCGGCGATGCGCTGCACGAAGTTGCCGAGCAGCAGGGAGCGTTCCCCGGTCTCGGGGTGCACCCGGACCACCGGGTGCTCGGTGAGGAACGAGGTGGAGGTGAACACCTCGCGGTACTGCGCCAGCGCTTCGGGCAGCGCGTCGGGACGGACGGCGGCGTAGTCGTACTCGTTGGAGTGAAGCGCGCGCAGGCTGTCGGCGAGGGCGCGCAGGGGCTCGGGGAGACCGGCGTAGGCGGTGGCCGTGTTGGCCCAGAGGGTGTTGCCGCCGTACGGGGGGACGGTGACGGCGCGGAGGATGGAGAAGGCGGGGTAGGCGGGGACGAAGGTGACGTCGGTGTGCCACTGGTTGGCACGGGCACCGTGGTGGGAGTCGATGCCGAGGGCGTAACGCCCGTCGACGGAGGGGACGGTGGGGTGCGCGACGGGCGTGCCGAGCAGCTGGGCGAAGGCCTCGTGCGCGGCCTCGTCGAGGTGGTCCTGGCCGCGGAAGAAGATGACCTTGTGGGCGAGCAGCGCGGCCCGGACCTCGGCGACGGTCTCCTCGGGGAGGTCGCCGCCGAGGCGGACGCCGCCGATTTCGGCGCCGATGCGGCCGCCGATCTTGGTGATCGTGGGCAGGGTGGTGGTAGCGGTGGTCATGGGAGCTCCCTGGGAGGGCGAAGGGGGACAGTGCTACGGGTGAGCGGCCCGCCGCGGTGCGCGGGCGGACGGGTGGTGCAGGAAGGGGGTGCGGAGGTCGCCCCGTGCGGCGGATGCGTCGCGACGCCGCCTCGGGTACGGCGCGGCCTGTCGGCCGTGGCCCCGGTAGCCGGGACGAGCGCCCGGATCAGGCCGTGCTCAGGCCTGACAGCGGCCCGGACACGCGCCCGGCGCGTCACAGGGGCCGGGGGTGTGGAGCCGCGGTACGAGAAGTTCGTTCGCGGACATGTCCCGGAGCGTGGCAGTGCCCCCACCCCCGGTCAACCCCTGCCCCCTCCCGGCCCCGAACCTGGGCGGTCCCGCACACGGCCCCGACGACCTGGCCTTTTGCTGTCCTTCGTGTCCCCGTCAGCTGACCTGCGGTGGCCGAAACCCGTGGCTGGATTTCATGACCCCGCAACGCCGTCGACACGCTCCCCGCTACCGCCGCGCGGAGCCTCTCGCCCACTCACCGTCCCGGACTGCCGCGGCCTGAGCCCTCGGCCGGGGCGCCACCGACAGCCCGCGCGACCGTCTTGCGCCGGCGGCGGCCTGAAGCCCTTCCCACCCGGGGGCACAGCGCTGGAGGCGTCGCGACACCGCCCCTCCCGGTGGCACGCCGAAAGCCGGGTCATGACCGAGCGCTCCTCGATCGAGGCTCGGACCTGACGCGATGAGCCCAGGTCAGCGCACCCGTCGCGTCTTCAGCCGCAGCGACGGAAACGGCTCGTCGACGAACTCGTCAGGTGCCCGCGGCGGTCAGTTCTCCCACCCAGCGCCGGGCTTCCCAGAGGGGTGTGTCGGCGCGGAGGAGGGGCCCGGAGGACGGCTTCCGTCTTCCCTCCTCCTCGCTCGCCCGGAACGTCAGGGAGGGGGTGCTTCTGGAGCAGCCCGGCGGCTGCTTGCTGTCGGCGAGCTCCGCGGGCGCGGTGCCTCGTGGATGCCTTGCAGGGCGAGCGCGAGCCGGTTGCCCAAGGCCCGCACCGAGTGCTCGGGCAACGGCCCGTGCTGCTCGGCCACGACGGCGTGCAGGTCGGGTCCGGGAACGCCCTGGGTCGCGATCCAGGGCGTCTCCGCGTCCGTGTCCGCGTCGAGCACGGCCGCGGTCCAGGCCCCGCCGACCCGCTTCGCGGCCCTCCCCTGCATCGCCCACCACTCGCGGAACGTGCCGACGACGCGGATCGCGCCACGGCTCGGAAAGCGGTCCCTGCCGCGGGGGCGTCCGGCCGCCGAGGGCGCCGTCACCGGTCTCCTCGCGTTTCGGCAGCCGCTCGGGCGCGGCCGTGCGGGCTCGGCCGTCCGCCGAGCCCGCACGCCGGCTCGACATCGGAGCCGGATCCGTGTCACGCCGTCAGCGCCGCAGGGTCAGCAGTCCCGGCCGGTAGGGCAGGAGGCCGTAGTCGACGCCGTCGGAGCTGGGGCTGCGTCCTTGGTAGAGGAACTGCAGGTTGCAGGGATCGACGGTCATGGTCTGGTCGGGGCCGGTGCGGAGCAGTTCGCCGTGGCTGATGTCGTCGGTCCAGGTGGCGCCGCTGTTGGCCTTGCCCGCGAAGGGGTTGGTCTCGGTCGCGGCCTGGGGCGTCCACGAGCCGTTCAGAGCGGTGGCCGTGAACGAGCGGAAGTAGCGGCCCTGCGAGCCGATCGCCTCGACGATCATGAGGTAGCGGTTCCGGTCCTTGAGCTTGTACACCTGCGGGGCTTCGAACAGGTTGTTCGTCGTGTCGCTCATGACCACCGTGGAGCTCGTGCCGAACGTGCCGGGGAAGTTCCCGATCGGCATGCTCGCCCGGTAGATCTTGCCGTTGTCACCGGCGAAGAACAGGTACATGTTCGTCCCGTCGGCGATGAGCGTCTGGTCGATGGGGCCCGTCGAGGAGCCGGTGATCGTTCCGTTGAAGAGCTCCTTCGGCGCCGACCAGCCGTTCGGGTTGGTGGGGTCGCTCGACGTCCGGTAGGAGAAGGCGGTTCCGCCCCACTGGTACGCGAGCACCCAGACGTTCTTCGGAGCGAAGTAGAAGAGCGTGGGCGCGACCGCGGAATGCGGCATCGCGTTCTGACCGGCCGAGGCCATCTCCGACCAGTTGGTGAAGGGGGTGAAGTTCATCGAACCCCAGCTCGTCCCGGTGTCGTGCGTGGTCGCGTACACGAGCTGCTTGCCGTTGAAGGGGACGACGGTGAAGTCCTTGAGCGAGACCCACCCCGGCCTGGGCTGCGCCAGCACGCCCGTCGAGGTCCAGCGGTACGTCGACGGAAGGTCGCACGCGCCAGGGCCGCCGGTGCCGACCGGGACGAGCTGCCACTGCTGGTTGCCGCCGCCCCAGTCGTCGTACTGGACGATGTTCGCGCCGTCGGCGGTGGAGCCGCCCTGGACTTCGAGGGCCTTGCCGCTGTGGCGGGCGATCAGCCTCACGTAGCCGCCGGGACTGTCGGCCAGCCGCCACTGCTGGTGGGTGGCGTTCAGGTCGGTCCACTGGACGACCGGCCCGCCGTTGGCGGTGGACCCGTTCTGGACGTTCAGCACCTTTCCGGAGTGCCGGGACGTGATGCGGTAGTAGCCGCCGCCGGCGTCGACGAACTGCCACAGCTGCTGGTTCTGGTCGTTCCTGGTCCACTGGGTGATGCGGGCGCCGTCGGAGGTGGCCAGGTTGTAGACGTCCAGGGCCTTGCCGCTGGTGCGGTTGACCAGCACATAGGAGGTCTGGGGGTCCACGGTCGCCGCGGCGGCGGGCGGGGCACCGACGAGGGCGGCCCCGAGCAGTAAGGACGACAGGACCGCGAGGACGAGACTCAGGGCCAGGGGTGGATGACGAAACCGCGTCACAGGAGCTCCTTCGGGGGACGGAGGTGGGGGTCGGGTACGGGATAGGGGTCGAGCAGGCCGCACATGCCGAAGACGGGGTGCCGCGGACGCTCCAGGCGCGACACTGCGCCGTGGCCGAGGTGGGACAGGTCTCCGGCCTTCAGCCGGTCCAGCAGACGGCCGGTCTCTTCGGCCGCGGCCAGCGGGCCGGCACGCCAGCGGGTCCGCCAGTCGTCCAGGAGCCCGCTCTTCAGGCGGTGGGCCGCGCTGTGGAATTGCCGCAGCCCGCCGTCGCGCAGGTCCAGGAAGCCGTCGAGGGCCAGATCGCGGCGGCGGCGCGCTGCCGAGGCCCGGTCTCCGGTCAGGGTGGCCGCGGCCTGATAGGCGTGGGGATCGGCCAGCACGGGAGCGGGGAAGGTGAAGACGGCGTCACCGGCCTCGGGGAGGCCGCCGTTCTGCATGAGCACCACGAGCCGCAGGCCGCCGTCGTTGACGAGGCGGTGGATCGTGCCGGGGGTGAACCAGACGACGTCGCCGGGCCGCAGCGGGGTGTCGGCGAAACCGGAGGCGGTGAGGGTCTGGACGCTGCCCGTTCCGCCGGTGACGACGTACGCCTCGGAGCAGACGAGGTGCATGTGGGGCGTGCCGCCGCACAGGCCGTCGGCGGCCTCCCAGTCGTACACGGTCAGCCCGGAGATCCCCACGCCGCCGGGGAGCGGGGTCACCACGGGTGGTCCGCGACATGGCGGGCCAGGCGCCCGGAGGTCCACGCCCCGTCGGCGACGACGATCCGGTACCGGCGCGACAGGGTCTCGCCCGGGGCCAGCGGCAGCTCCTCGTCGAAGGCCAGGGACGGGTTGACGGCGGGGATGGGCTCGGTGCGGACGAACCAGTGGCAGGGTGCGTCCGGATCGTCCAGGAACAGCAGTGTGGAAGAGCGGTCGACCTCGTCGTGCGCGCCGATGAAGGCCAGCCAGTCGCCCTTCTCGCCCATCGCGGGACCGATCACGTCGCCGCCGGTGAAGTCGCGCGGACCGCGCCAGAACAGACCGGAGTACCCGGCGAGTTCCCTGCCCTGGGTGCCGGGGCTGCCGAAGACCAGATCGGTGTCGTGGACGTTGGTCAGCGCGGTGGTGACGTCCAGGGTCCAGGAGTCGGCCTCGACGTCGTGGGCGGTCAGCGTGCGACGCTCGTCGATCCAGTGCTCCCCCGCCATCGTGTACCAGGCCAGGTCCTGGGTGATGGCGGCCCGGCCCCGGCCCGTGCCGGCGGATACGGAGAGGCTGCGCATCGTGCCGAGGTTCGGCAGGTCCACGTAGCCCCGGCCGCGCAGATAGGTGCCGCCGCCCCAGAAGTTCTGCCCCGAGAGCCACGACGCCGTCATCTGGAGGCCCTTGTGCCAGCGGTGGTCGTGCGGCCGGTATCCGGTGACCACGTCGCCGGCGAGGGTGCGCACCGGATGGAGGTACGGTTTCGGCGCCTCGAAGGGGTCCATGACCGGCCG
The DNA here is from genome assembly GCF_039535235.1 of Streptomyces roseoviridis. Taxonomy (NCBI): domain Bacteria; kingdom Bacillati; phylum Actinomycetota; class Actinomycetes; order Kitasatosporales; family Streptomycetaceae; genus Streptomyces; species Streptomyces roseoviridis. The sequence continues at coordinate 7,001,768 of NZ_BAAAWU010000001.1, read as the reverse complement.
GTGTACGTACCGGAAGAGGTCGACGCCGCGCGTGCGGACGATCAGCGAGTCCTCGTCCTCGAGGAGTTCGAAGGTCATCGGAAGACCTCCGGGCGCCCTCCGTGGAGCGAGCCGTAGAACGGGTCGGCCGGGTCGATCTCTCCGCGCCGGACCGGCAGTCCGGTGATCGCGGCCTTGTACAGGGCGGTCACCAGTTCCATGGTGGATCTGCCGAGGTCGGGCCGGATCCCCGCTTCGTAGTCGTCCAGGAACGCCGCGAGCTGGGCGGTGTGCGAGCTGGGCAGATCGTCCGGGGGGTCCCACGTCACGCCGGCCGACCTGGTGGTGAACGTCCAGTCCGCGTTGGAGTAGCCGTACAGGTGACGCAGCTCGACGGTGGCATCGGTGAGGTCGAACCGCAGGTAGCTCTCCTCGCGCGGGGACAGGACGCTGTTGACGACCGTGGCGATGGCTCCGTTCTCGAACCGGACCAGGGCCGCGGACACGTCCTCGGTCTGGACGGCGCGCTCCAGGCGGCCGGCCATCGCGCGTACCTCGGCCCATGCGCCGAGCACCGCGAGCATCAGGTCCATCTGGTGGATGCCGTGGCCCAGCGTCGGGCCGCCGCCCTCGTTCTCCCACGTGCCGCGCCACGGCACGCCGTAGTAGGCGTCGTCGCGGTACCACGCCGTGACGCACTGCGCGACCAGGGGACGGCCCAGCGTCCCGGCCGCGATCCTCTCGCGCAGGTACCGGACCCCCGTGCCGTACCTGTGCTGGAAGACCGCGCCCGCAACGGCGGGCCCCTCGGCGGCACGGATCCGGTCGAGCTCGGCCAGCGACAGCGCCACCGGCTTCTCGCACCACACCCACGCCTCCGACTCCAGGCAGGCCACCGCCTGGTCGGCGTGCAGGAACGGCGGTGTGCACAGGTGCACGACGTCCGGCCGCTGCTCCGCGAGCATCGTGCGCAGGTCGGTGTAGACGGCGGGAATGCCGTGTTCGGCCGCGAACGCCTCGGCGCGCGCGGCGTCCACGTCGACGGCCGCCACGAGCACGGCCCGGTGCGCCTGGGCCCGGACGGCGGGGACGTGGCAGACGCCCGCTATCCCGCCCGTACCGACGATCGCCGTCCTGATCATCCGCCCAGCACCGCCTTGATCGCGTGGTAGGCGGGCTTGGGCCGCAGGTCCTCGTCGTACGGCAGCGCCGCGCCCTCGCCGGGGAAGACGGAGGGGATCCACGAGTACTTGTCCGTGTAGTCCCAGAGGGTGATGCCGACGCACTTCTCGACCGCCAGGCAGGCCCTGACGTAGTCCGCGTACCAGGTGGCCTGGGTGGCGAGCTTCTCCTGGGTCGCGGGGAGGTTCATCCGAATGTCGAGTTCGGTGATCGCCACCTCGACCCCGAGGTCCGCGAAGCGCTGGATGTTCTGCCGGACGTCGGCGGGGAAGCCGTACTGGAGCGCCAGATGGCCCTGGATGCCGAAGCCCTCCACCGGGACGCCGTCCGCCTTCAGCTGCTTGATCAGGGCGTGGTAGGCGTCGCTCTTGGGGCCGATCCCGTCGACGTTGTAGTCGTTGAGGTACAGCTTGGCGTGCCGGTCGGCCTCGTGGGCCCAGCGCAGGGCGTCGGCGATGTAGCCGGGGCCGAGTGTCTTGTAAAAGAGCGTCTCTCGGTAGGTGCCGTCCTCGTTGAGGGCCTCGTTGACGACGTCCCAGTGGATGACCTTGCCCTTGTAGTGCCGGACCACGGTCTGGATGTGGTGCTTGAGGACGGCGCGCAGCTCGTCGGCGGTCCAGGTGCGCTCGGTGAGCCAGGCGGGGAGCTGGCTGTGCCAGACGAGGGTGTGGCCGCGGACCTTCTGGCGGTGGGCCTTGGCGAAGGCGACGACCTCGTCGGCGGCGGTGAAGTCGAAGACGCCGCGCTCGGGTTCGGTGGCGTACCACTTCATGGCGTTGCCGGGGGTGGTCTGCCCGAATTCGCTGCCGAGGAGCTTCAGATAGGCCGCGTCGGTGAATTCGGGGTTGTCGGTGGCGGAGCCGAAGTACTTGTGGTGCTTCTTGGCCAGTTCGCCGAGCGTGCGGGGGCGGGGCTCCGCGGCCGCGGGCGCCGGTGCGGCGGCGAGGCCGGCCGTGAGGCAGGCGGCGGCGGCCAGGGCGGTGAGGATGCGCGACGCGGCGGGAATCCGCGACGCGGTCGGAAAGCGGGAGGCGGTCGGAATGCGGGAGGCGTTGGGAATGCGGGTCCTGGGCATGACTGACTCCTCGTGGGGTGGGCGTTTCAGTCGAGGACGATCGTGGTGAGCGCGCGCGGGGCGAGCTTCGCCGTGAGGGTCGTGCCGTGCGTGGAGACGATGTCGGCCGGGGCGATCGAGCGGGTCTCGTCGGTGACGTAGCCGTCGGGGTGCCGGTCGTGCCCGCCGCGGAGCGAGAACGCGGCGGACCGTTCGGTGGTCGCGGTGTTGAGGACCTCGATCACGCGGCTGCCGTCGGTGTTGCGGAAGGCCGTGACCCGCAGGGCCGGGTCGGGGTGCGTGGCCGGCACGCGGACGGCGCCGGGGCGGATGAACCGGCTGAAGGCGGCCAGCGCCCAGTAGCGCTTCGACACCCGGTAGTCGTCACCGGGGTCGGCGAGCTGGATGAGCCCCCTGGTCGCGCCGAGGGACGCGCCGGTCCAGTAGACGTAGGCGCTGGCGTTGCCCGTGGTGAGCGTGTGGTGGATGTCGGCCGCGACGGCGAGACCGTCGTAGCCGCTGCCGTCGTCCCAGTGCTCGTTCCAGGTGGAGCCGTCCGGCGACCATTCCGACATCCACACGCGCTTGTCGGTCGGCTGCGGGAGATCGGTGGGACCGCTGTAGCGGTGTCCGGTGATGGTCCGCACGGCCGCGTCGGCCCCGGGGTCCGCCTCGACGGCCTCGGTGTAGGCGACCTGCCGGTCCCAGCCCGCGGCGTCGCAGCAGACGATCCCGGTCTTCAGTCCGGACGCGCGGACGGTCGGCCCGAGCACCTTGAGGAAGTCGACGGCCTGCCGGGGGCTGAACCGCATGGAGGCGTACGTCGCCGTCCAGTCGGGTTCGTTGGTGAACCCCAGGTCGGTGATCGCGATGCCTTCCTGGCGGTAGAACTTCGCGTACTGGACGAGGTAGTTCGCGTACGCCTGTCGCCATTCGGGGAGGAGCTCGCCGCCGTCGTTCTCGCTTCCGTTGGTCTTCATGAAGGCCGGGGCGCTCCAGGCGTCGGCGAAGAAGCGTTTCACGCCGTATGCCTTGGCCTCTTTGGCGAGCCAGACCTGGCCGCCGTCCCAGCCGTCCCAGACGTACGCCGGTGTGGCGTCCGGCCCGCCGGGGTCGGCCGGCAGGATCGTCGGCATGTGGTCGTAGACCCTGTCGGTCGACGATCCGATGCCCAGGCGCAGGATCGAGAGGCCCGCCCCCTTGTCCTTGCTGAGCAGCAGGTCGAGCACCTCCCGCCGCTTGGCCGGGCTGAGGCCGCGCGCGCCGTGCAGCAGGTCGGCCCGCTGGAAGGCCATCGAGAAGCCGAATCCGTCGATGGGCTGGAGGTCGGTGCGGAAGTCGACGGCGGGTCGCGCGGGGGCGGCGACCGGCCGTGCGGCGGCGGTTCGCGCGGGTTCGGCCGCGGGTGGCGCGGGGATGGCCGCGGCCTGCGGGGTGAGTGCTGACACAAGGACGACGGCCAGTGCGGTCAGGCGTTTCACGACGTACGTCTCCTCGGGGGTGGAGGTCACGCGGAACGGGTCAGCCCTTGGTGGCGCCCGCGGTGAGGCCGCCGATCAGCTGCCGTTCGGCGACCGCGTAGAAGGCGAGGGCGGGGACCATGGCGAGCACGATGTAGGCGAGGACGAGCGCGTAGTCGGTCGAGTACTGGCCCTGGAACTGCTGGACGCCGACCGGGATCGTCTGCCATGTCGGGTCGTTGAACACCAGCAGCGGCAGGAAGAAGTTGTTCCAGCTCGCGACGATCGCGAGCACCGAGACCGTGCCGAGCGCCGGGCGGGCCATCGGCAGCAGGATCTTCCAGAAGAAGCGGAACTTGCCGCAGCCGTCCATGACGGCGGCCTCCTCGACCTCCGCCGGGACGGTCCGGAAGAAGCCGCGCAGAATGATGATCGTCATGGGGAGCCCGAAAGCGGCCTGCGGGAGGATCACTCCGAGCGGGTTGTCGAGCAGGCCGAAGGTGCGCAGCAGCAGGAACAGCGGCAGGACGGCCACCGCGAACGGGAACATCAGCCCGATGGTGAACAGCGTGTAGAACAGCTCCCTGCCCCGGAAGGCGTAGCGGGCCAGTACGTACGCCGCCATGGCGGAGGCGGCCACCGTGCAGAAGGCCGTGCCGATCGCGATGCCCGCGCTGTTGGCGATCTGCCGCCAGAACATCTCCTCGCCGAGGATGCCGGTGTAGTTGGCGGTCTTCCAGTGCCGCGGAAGCCCGAACGGATTGGTCGTCAGCTCGCCGGTGCTCTTGAACCCGGAGATCACCGCGTAGATCAGCGGTACGGCGACGAACGCGCCGATCAGCCAGATCACGGCGTGCAGCGACAGGCCGCGTGCCGCCTTGCGGGCGTTCATCGGGCACCTCCCGTGGTGACGGCCCCGTTCAGGTCACGGCGCAGCACGTAACGCTGGTAGAAGAGGGAGAAGACCAGGCTGATCATGAACAGCACCACGCTGATCGCACTGGCGTAGCCGACCTGGTAGCGCTTGAACCCGAACTGGAACATCGAGATCGCCATCGTCTCGGAGGAGTGGTTGGGCCCGCCCGCGGTCATGACCCAGACGAGGTCGAAGAGCTGGATGGCCCCGATGATCGAGAGGAAGACGCTGATCCGGACCGTCGGTCCGAGCAGCGGCAGCGTCACGTGCCGGAAGCGCTGCCAGGCGCCGGCGCCGTCGATGGAGGCGGCGTCGAGGACCTCGCGCGGGATGCTCTGCAGCCCGGCGAGGAAGAGCATCATGTGGAAGCCGAAGTACTTCCAGGTCATGACCACGAAGAGGGTCGGCATGACCGTCGACGGGTCGGCGAGCCACTTGCCCTGGAGGCCCTCCAGGCCGAGGGCGGCGGCGAGGTGGTCGGCCATGCCGGCGCCGGGCAGGAAGATCATCGTGAAGAGGACCGCCGTGACCACCTCGGACAGGATGTACGGCGCGAAGAACAGCATCCGGTAGACGGCCCGGCCGCGCAGCTTCTGGTTGAGCAGGACCGCGGTGAACAGCGCGAACGGCAGCTGCACCGTGACCGAAAGGACGATCAGGTACAGCCCGCGCCCCATGTCGCCGAGGAAGACCTGATCGGCGAACAGCCTGGCGTAGTTCTCGAGGCCGACGAAGTCGCCGAGGGGGCCGATCCCGCCCCATTTGTAGAAGCTGGTGTGGACGGCCACGGCGATCGGGGCGAGGACGAAGACGAGGAAGAGGACCAGCGCCGGGGCGAGGAACCAGGCGACCGACGCCCAGCTTCCGAGCCCGCGCGGGAGCGACCGGGCCGGGGCGGGCGAGCGGCGCACCGGTACGGTGTGCTCCGTCCGCTCCTCGGTCGGGTCCTCGGTCGGGTCCTGGGTCGGGGTGGCCACGGAGCTAGGCACCCTTCGCAGCCTCGGTGATCGACCGGGTGACCTGCTCGGGCGTCTTCTTTCCCGCGATGAGGTCGGCGACGCTGTCGTTGACCTCCTGGCCGACCGCCGGCGGGTACGCCTGGTCGAGGAAGAGCTGGAAGCCCGTCGCCTTGACCAGGCTGTCGGCCACCACCTTCTTGTTGGCGTCGGTGAGCCGGCGTTCCGCTCCCTTGACCACCGGCAGGTACCCGTTCGAGGCCAGCAGCTTGGACTGGTTGTCCAGGACGAAGAACCTCAGGAAGTCCAGCGCCTCCTTCGGGGCGCCCTTGCGCAGTGCGAAACCGCCGCCGCCGCCGAACACTTCGGTGGCCCGGCCCACTCCGCCGTCGACCGTCGGGAAGGGGAAGAAGCCCAGGTCCGCTCCGAGGCCGGCGCCCGCGTCCTGCTGCACCGACGGTGCCCACTGCCCCATCAGCTCCATGGCGGCCTTGCCGTTGCCCATGGTGGCGGCCTGGCCGCCGGGGCTGCCGTAGCCGGCGCCGAGGAAGGCCGTCTGGAACGGCTGGAGGTCGACCAGCTCCTTGAGGTGGGTACCGGCCCGGACGAAGCCGGGACCGGTGAAGTCCTTGGTGGTCGCGGCTCGTTGCAGGGCGGGGAGGCCGGCGACGCGCATCGCGAGGTAGGCCCAGTAGTAGTGGCCGGGCCATTTCTCCTTGCCCGCGAGGGCGATCGGCGTGACGCCCGCCGCCTTGAGCTTCCTGACGACGTCGAGGAACGCGGCCCAGGTGGCCGGCGGCGCCGTGATCCCGGCCCGGGCGAAGAGCTTCTTGTTGTACCAGAAGCCGACCATGCCGATGTCGTAGGGAACCGCGTAGGTCCGGCCCTCGACCTGATACGGCTGCAAGGACACCGGGGTCAGCTCGGACGACCAGCCCAACGCGTCGGTGAGGTCCTCGACGAGACCCGCGTCGACCTGCTGCCGCAGCACGCCGCCGCCCCAGGTCTGGAAGACGTCGGGGAGCTGGCCGGACGCGGTGGTGGCGGTCAGTTTGGACTTGAACGCCTCGTTCTCCAGCGAGGTCGTCTCGATCCCGATGTTCGGGTGGGCGGCCATGAACGCCGAGGCGATCTGCGGGAAGAGGGACTTGCCCGGTTCGGTGGTGGCGATGTTCCACCACGCGAAGGTCACCTTGCCGTCGGCCGCCGGATCGCCGTCGGAGTCGTCAGCGCCGCAGGCCGCGGCCAGCGGGACGGACAGTGCGGTCAGGGCCGAGAGCGCCAGGAAGCGCCGTCGGCTCGGGAGGGTGCTGGCCATGGGACCTCCGAGGTGGGGGATGCCGGTGCGTTCTCGAAAACATTTCGCAACTCTCTCGATTTCTGCGCTGCCACAAACTAGGAACGCGGGGCTGCCCGGTCAAGACTTCTCACCGAACCAACTAAAAAGCGCAGCCCTGTTGGGGGTTGACAAGCCGATCGGGACGACCGGAAACTCTTCGAAAAGTTTGCGGTACCTGTCACCGGACCACGCCGTCCGGGCAGAGGAGAGAAGTTGAGCGAGCAGCGTCCGACCCTGGCCGTCATCGCCGCGGAGGCAGGGGTCTCGCAGGCCACCGTGTCCAAGGTGATCAACGGCCGCTCCGACGTCGCACCCGCGACACGCGAACGGATCGAGACCCTGCTGCGGTCCCACAACTACCTGTCCCCCGGCCGGCAGGGCCGGGCCCGCAGGTCGGGCCTCGTCGACCTGATCATCGGCGGCCTGGACAGCGCGTGGGCGGTGGAGATCCTGCGCGGCGTCGAGGCCGAGTGCGCCCAGCGGAGCGTCGGCACCGTCGTGTCGCTCGTCCCGCCGGGCGAGGCCACGCCGTCGAGCTGGGCCGCGCTGCCCGTCCTGCACCACAGCGACGGCGTCATCCTCGTCACCGCCTCGGTCACCCAGGCCCAGCGCGACCAGGTCGAACGGGCCGGGGTGGCACTCGTCGTCATCGACCCGATCGACCTGCCGGGCAACGGAGTTCCGAGCATCGGCGCGACCAACTGGGCGGGCGGCCTCGCCGCCACCGAACACCTGCTGGAGCTCGGACACCGCCGGATCGCCGTGATCGGCGGGCGCAAGGAGATGCTCTGCAGCCAGGCCCGCATCGACGGGTACCGGGCCGCGCTGGAGCGGGCCGGGATCGAATTCGACCGCGACCTGGTCCGGTTCGGCGACTTCCAGCACGAGGGCGGGTTCCGGCGCGCCCAGGAACTGCTCGCCCTCCCCGAGCCGCCGACCGCCGTCTTCGCCAGTAGCGACCAGCAGGCGATGGGCGTCTACGAGGCCGCTCGTCAGGTCGGCCTGCGCATCCCGCAGGACCTCAGCGTGGTCGGCTTCGACGACCTGCCGATGGGTGAATGGCTGTCACCTCCCCTGACGACGGTCCGCCAGCCGCTGGAGGAGATGGGCCGGCTCGCCGCCCGCACCCTGTTCCAGCTTCTGGAGGACCAGCCCCTGGTCAGCCCCCGGATGGAGCTCTCGACCGAGCTCAAGGTCCGGCTCTCCACCGCCCCGCCCCGTCACTAGGAGAACCCCTTGACCGAGCCCTGGCGTGACCCCCTCCTCCCCGCGTCCGAGAGAGTGGCCGATCTGCTGGAACGGATGACGGTGGAGGAGAAGGCGGGGCAACTGACCGGCTTCTGGGCCCTTCCCTCGGATCCGGGAGCGCCTGTCGCGCCGATGGAGGACGATTCCGGCGAGCCCTCGCCCGGATTCGACGACGTCGTCGCCCACGGGCTCGGCCAGCTCACCCGCGTGTACGGCACCGCGCCGATCACCGCGGAGGCGGGGATGGAGCGGCTGGCCTCGCTCCAGCGTCAGGTGACCGCGTCCGGCCGGTTCGGCATCCCGGCGGTCGCCCACGAGGAGTGCCTGACCGGGTTCATGACTTTCGGGGCGACGGTCTTCCCCGGGCCGCTCGCCTGGGGCGCGTCCTTCGATCCCGGGCTGGTGCGGCAGATGGCCGCCGCCATCGGCGCCGGGATGCGGCGGGTCGGCGTCCACCAGGGGCTGGCTCCGGTCCTCGACGTGGTCCGCGACTACCGGTGGGGCAGGACCGAGGAGTGCATCGGCGAGGACCCGTATCTCGTCGGAGCGATCGGCACCGCCTATGTGCAGGGGTTGGAAGGCGCCGGGATCGTGGCCACGCTCAAGCACTTCGCCGGGTACTCGGCCTCGCGCGGCGGCCGGAACATGGCCCCGGTGGCCTCGGGGCCGCGCGAGTTCGCCGACGTGCTGGTCGAACCCTTCGTACGGGCGCTGCGGGAGGGAGGGGCCCGGTCGGTGATGAACAGTTACACCGACGTGGACGGCGTCCCGGTCGCCGCCGACGCAACGGTTCTGACCGACCTGCTCAGAGGTGAACTCGGGTTCGGCGGTGTGGTGGTCGCCGACTACTACGCCGTCTCCTTCCTGCAGACGCGGCACGGGGTCGCCGGATCGCGTGGCGCGGCCGGCGCGCTCGCGCTCACCGCCGGGATCGACGTCGAGCTGCCCACGGCCCGCTGCTACGGGGAGCCGCTGACCGCGCTCGTGCGGTCGGGAGCCCTGGCCGAGGAGGTCGTCGACCGGGCCGCGGAACGGGTCCTGCTGCAGAAGGCCGAGCTCGGTCTGCTCGACCCCGACTGGGAACCGGTCAGACCCGAGCCCGTCCCCCTGGACCCGCCGGAGAACCGGGCCCTCGCCCGGCTCCTGGCCGAGCGGTCCACCGTGCTGCTCGCCAACGACGGCACCCTGCCGCTGCGGCCGTGCCGGGTCGCGATCAGCGGGCCGTACGCCGACGACCCCCAGGTCTTCCTCGGCTGCTACTCCTTCCCCAACCACGTCGCGCTGCCCGGTGACCTCGGGCTGGACATCCCGACGCTGGGAGAGGCGCTCACCGCTGCCGGGTTCACGGTCACACCGGACGACCCGGACGTGAACGTGCTGGTGCTCGGGGACCGGGCCGGCATGTTCGGCCGGGGCACCTCCGGAGAGGGCTGCGACGCCGAGACCCTCGACCTGCCCGGTGACCAGGCCGCGCTCGCCGCCGCCGTCCTGGACTCCGGGGTGCCCACCGTCCTCGTCCTCGTCTCGGGGCGGCCCTATGCGCTCGGTGCGCTGGCCGAACGGGCGTCGGCGGTGGTGCAGACCTTCTTCCCCGGCGAGGAGGGCGGGACGGCGCTCGCCCGGATCATCAGCGGGGCCGCGGAACCGTCCGGGCGGCTGCCCGTCTCCGTCCCCCGCCACACCGGCGGCCAGCCCGGCACCTATCTGCGCCCCCGGCTCGGCGGACACACCGACTGGAGCTCGGTGGACCCGACCCCGCTGTTCCCCTTCGGACACGGGCTGAGCTGGACCAGCTTCGACTACTCGGAGCTCTCGGTGGACCCCGTCGCGGCGACGGACGGGACGGTCGCCGTCTCGGCCACCGTCCGCAACGTCGGCGAGGTGACCGGGACCGAGGTGGTCCAGCTGTACCTCTCGGACCCGGTGGCGTCCGTCGTCCGGCCGCAGCGGTGGCTCGCCGGATTCGGCAGGGTCGAGCTGGAGCCGGGGACGGCCGCCCGGGTCACCTTCTCCGTCCACGCCGACCGGACCTCCTTCACCGGGATCGACCTGCGCAGAAGAGTGGAGCCCGGGGAGATCCGCGTGGCCGTCGGACGGTCCAGCGGCGACCTTCCGCTCCAGGGGTCCTTCACCCTGCACGGCCCCGTACGCCACCCGGGGACCGACCGGGTGCTGTCCGTGCCGGTCGAGATCGTTCCCGTGTCATGACGGCCCGCAGCGGCGCTTCGTTCGGTGATCCCGTGCTGCCGGGCTTCCGGCCCGACCCGTCCGTCTGCCGGGTGGGGGCGGACTACTACCTGGTCACGTCCAGCTTCGAATGGTTCCCGGGCCTTCCCGTGTTCCACAGCCGCGACCTGGTGAACTGGCGGCGCCTCGGCTCCGCGCTCGACCGGCCGTCCCAGCTCGACCTCGACGGGTGCGCGCCCTCACGGGGCCTGTTCGCGCCGACGATCCGCCACCATGACGGGGTCTTCCATCTCGTCTGCACGCTGATGGACGGCCCCGGCCATTTCGTCGTCACGGCCACCGACCCGGCGGGGCCGTGGTCGGAACCGCACTGGCTGGAGGGCGAGGGCTTCGACCCGTCGCTGTTCTTCGACGACGAGGTCGACGGCGGTGACGGCCGGGCCTGGTTCACCGCCACCCGCGTACGGGACGAGGCCGCCGGCCACACCGAGATCTGGATGCGCGAATACCTTCCCCGCGAACGACGGCTCACGGGACCCGAGCACGTCCTGTGGTCGGGAAGCCACCCCGGCGCCCGATGGGCGGAGGCCCCGCACCTGTACAAGATCGACGGCAGCTATCTCCTCCTCACCGCGGAGGGCGGCACCGACGTCGACCACAGCGTCGTGGCAGCCCGAGCCGACCGCGTGACCGGCCCCTACGAGGGCGCCCCCGGCAACCCGCTGCTCCCGCCCGCCACGGGCCCTGTCACCTGCACCGGTCACGCCGACCTCGTCCAGACCCCGTACGGCGACTGGCGGGCCGTCCTCCTGGGCGTCCGCCCGGGTTCGGCCCTCGGCCGCGAGACCTTCCTCAGCCGGGTCTCCTGGGACGACGGCTGGCCGGTCTTCTCCCCCGTCGTCCACACCGGCCCTCGCCGGCCCCTCCACGACGACTTCGCCACCCTCTCGGCCGACTGGAGCACCCTGCGCACTCCCCGCGCGGCGTTCTGGGCCACCGGCGACGGGCTCCGTCTCCGGCTCCGTCCCGAACGCCTCGGCGAGCGCACCGTCCCCTCCCTGCTGGTCCGCCCCCAGGAACAGCCCGACTGCGACGTCTCCACCGAACTGCACTTCACCCCCGCCGCACCGGACGAAGAGGCCGGCCTCGCCGTGGTCCGAGACGACGACGCCCATCTGCTCTTCCTCCGCACCGCGGAAGGGCTCAGCCTCCGCCGCGGGAACGAAGTGCTGGCCGGCTGTCCCGTCCCCGCGGGCCCGGTGCGCCTGGGCGTGCGCGTCCGCGGCTTCAGCCACACCTTCGCCCACGCGACGCCCGACGGTGCCTGGCAGGACCTCACGACCGTCGACGCCGCCTTCCTCGCCCCGCTGTTCACCAGCGTCCAGCTCGGGCTCTACGCCACCTCCAACGGCCGCCCGTCGACCGGTCAAGCCCACTTCACGAGGTTCGACATCACGTACCCGAGCCGGCCGGAATGACCTACCTGTCGATGGCGGTGCCTCTCCCCGGAGGGACCGCCGTTCCCATCGACGGCCCACTCGGCTGCGAAAATCTTTCGATTCCCCCGCACGGACACAAAGCCACTTCCCGAATCCCTTGAAAGGGACGGATTTCCGAAAGCCTTTCGAAAGCATTGACATGCCTCCGCCAGGTTTTCACACTGAATCCGAGCGTCCTCCATCCAGGGACGCGTGCGCCGTTCACGCGGATTCCATTCCGCCGCGCTTTCATCCTTCCGTGAATTCCGCCCCACCCCGGAGGCTCCGTCATGCGCTTAAACGCAATTCCCCCCACCGCCCTCCGCCGGAAAATCGGCGGTCTCTGTACGGCCCTGATCGTCGGCGTCCTCGGTCCGGCCGCCGTACTGGTGGCGCCGCCGGCCTCGCACGCCGCCGAAAGCACGCTCGGCCGTGCGGCGGCCCAGAGCGGCCGCTACTTCGGCACCGCCATCGCCTCCGGCAGGCTCGGCGACTCGGCGTACACGACGATCGCCAACCGCGAGTTCAACTCGGTGACGGCCGAGAACGAGATGAAGATCGACGCGACCGAGCCCCAGCAGGGCCGCTTCGACTTCACCGCCGCCGACCGCGTCTACAACTGGGCCGTGCAGAACGGCAAGCAGGTGCGCGGTCACACCCTGGCCTGGCACTCACAGCAGCCCGGCTGGATGCAGAACCTCAGCGGCAGCGCCCTGCGCCAGGCGATGACGAACCACATCAACGGCGTGATGGCCCACTACAAGGGCAAGATCGCCCAGTGGGACGTCGTGAACGAGGCCTTCGCCGACGGCAGCTCGGGAGCCCGGCGCGACTCCAACCTGCAGCGCACCGGCAACGACTGGATCGAGGTCGCCTTCCGCACCGCGCGCGCCGCCGACCCGGCCGCCAAGCTCTGCTACAACGACTACAACGTGGAGAACTGGACCTGGGCCAAGACCCAGGCCATGTACGCCATGGTCCGGGACTTCAAGCAGCGCGGCGTCCCGATCGACTGCGTCGGCTTCCAGGCGCACTTCAACAGCGGCAGCCCCTACAACAGCAACTTCCGCACCACCCTGCAGAACTTCGCCGCACTCGGCGTCGACGTGGCCGTCACGGAACTCGACATCCAGGGCGCCTCGGCCTCGACCTACGCCGCCGTGACCAACGACTGCCTGGCCGTCCCGCGCTGCCTCGGCATCACCGTCTGGGGCGTGCGCGACATGGACTCCTGGCGGGCGGGCGACACGCCGCTGCTCTTCAACAACGACGGCAGCAAGAAGCCCGCGTACACCGCCGTCCTCAACGCCCTCAACGGCGGCTCCACCACCCCGCCCCCCACCGGCGGCGGACAGATCAAGGGCGTCGCCTCCGGCCGCTGCCTGGACGTGCCGAACAGCAGCACCACCGACGGCACCCAGCTCCAGCTGTGGGACTGCCACAGCGCCACCAACCAGCAGTGGACGTACACCGCCGCCGGTGAGCTCAGGGTCTACGGCGACAAGTGCCTGGACGCCGCCGGCACCGGCAACGGCACCAAGGTCCAGATCTACGGCTGCTGGGGTGGCGACAACCAGAAGTGGCGCTTCAACTCCGACGGTTCCCTCGTCGGAGTCCAGTCCGGCCTCTGCCTCGACGCCGCCGCCAACGGCACCGCCAACGGCACCCCGATCCAGCTCTACTCCTGCTCGGGCGGCGGCAACCAGCGTTGGACCCGCGGCTGACCCGCCGCGGCACAGGGAGCCTCCACCACCGAGGGCGGCGACGTCGTCGGTGACGCCGAGGCGGCGCCGACCGACCGCGCCGCTCGCGGAGGTCCCCACCTGAAGTGCGCCCGTGTGGGAGCACTTGACAGGGCGACAGGCGGGTCACACGATACCGGCCATCGCCCGAGAACCAGAGAGTGCCCGCTGGGAGCGCCTTCCGATGGGAGCGCTCCCAGCGCCTCCGTGGACCCCTCCGAGAAACCGAGGTACAGCCATGCGCCGCCGCATCCGCGCCCTCGCCGCAGCCTTCCTCGCGCTGCCGCTGGCGCTCACCGCCGCGCCGTCCGCCCACGCGGCCGACCCGACCACCATGACGAGCGGGTTCTACGTGGACCCGAACTCCGGCGCCAAGCAGTGGGTCGCCGCCCATCCCGGTGACGGCCGGGCGCCCGCGATCAACGCGTCCATCGCCAACACCCCGACGGCGCGCTGGTTCGGCGCCTGGAGCGGCACCATCGGCACCGCCACCGGCGCCTACGCGGGAGCGGCGGACCGCTCGGACAAGCTGCCGGTCCTGGTCGCCTACAACATCTACCTCCGCGACTCCTGCGGCGGGCACTCCGGAGGCGGCGCGGCCTCGCCGTCCGCCTACGCGACCTGGATAGCGCAGTTCGCCGGCGGTATCGCGGGCCGCCCGGCCGTGGTCATCCTCGAGCCCGACGCCCTCGCGGATTACGGGTGCCTGAACCAGACCCAGATCCGCGAGCGCCAGGGCATGATCAGCGGCGCCCTCGCCGAGTTCAACCGCCAGGCGCCCCACACGTGGGTCTACCTCGACGCGGGCAACCCCGGCTGGATCGGCGCGGCGGCGATGGCCCAGCGCCTCCACGAAGCGGGCCTGCGACAGGCCCACGGCTTCTCCCTCAACGTCTCCAACTACTACACCACCGCCCAGAACACCGCGTACGGCAACGCCGTCAACAGCGAGCTGGCCGCCCGCTACGGCTACACCAAGCCGTTCGTCGTCGACACCAGCCGGAACGGCAACGGCTCCAACGGCGAGTGGTGCAACGCCGCCGGCCGCCGCATCGGCACCCCCACCCAGCTGGGCGGCGGCGCCGAGATGCTCCTGTGGATCAAGGCACCGGGTGAGTCCGACGGCAACTGCGGCGTCGGGGCCGGGTCTTCGGCGGGACAGTTCCTCCCCGAGGTCGCCTACAAGATGATCTACGGCTACTGACCTCGCACTCCCCCGCCCCATGCCGCGTCCAGCCCCCTCCTCGACGGGGTTCTGGGCGGTGCGGCCGCCTCCCGGGACGGCCCCGAGTGTTCCAGGACCGGGCCGCCGCCGTCTCCGGAGGCGGTCGTCACGGTCTTCTCCGCGGCGACCGGAGGCTCCGGCACCCCTTAGCTCGCCGCCCTCGGATCGTCCGTCGACGAGGCGGCCGGAGGCCGCAGGCGGGCTGCCTTGGTGCGGGCGTACAGCAGGTGAGCGATGGCCTCGGCCGCGAGCAGCAGGACCACCAGCCAGGGCGCGAGGACCTGGTGGGCGAGGGCCACCGCCACCGGTACGCCGATGCCCGGCACCGCCCAGACCGCCACGGCGACCGGGCTCCTGCCGAAGCGCAGCGCGATGGCCGCGTGGGCGGCGTGGTACAGGGCCAGACCTCCGGCCAGGGCCCATGCGGGGCCCCCGGCCAGGTGGGCGTGGCCCGACTCCTCGACGGCGGTGGCCAGTCCGGCGGCCATGCACAGGATGCCGGCGGTGACGAAGTAGTGCAGGAAGCCACCGATGTCCCGGGCCATCAGGTAGGCCCGCACCCCTTCGGCACGGCCGAGCACCTGCTCGGCCGCGGTCGAGCCGAAGTCGAAGTACGACCACCAGAGCGCGGCCAGCAGGACGAACCCCAGCACCGCCACGACTCCGGCGTCGGCCGTCCACACGTGGTCCGTCGAGGTGATCAGGGACAGCACCGACTCGCCGAACACGATGATGACGAACAGCCCGATCCGCTCCACGAGGTGCCCGGCGTTCAGCCGGCCGGGAACGCCGCGACCGCGAGCGGTGAGCAGCAGCGCCATCTCGGCGGCGATCAGCACGGCCCAGACGACGTACTGCCAGGGGGACGGGACGGCCGCCGACGCGGCCCACAGCAGCCCGGACGCCAGGCAGTAGCTCAAAGGCCGCCAGCGCGGGACCCGATGCGGCTCGGGGAAGCGGGTCGCGGGCCACCAGAGCCCGAGCAGGACCAGTCGCGTGCCCGCGTACCCGAGGGCGTACACCGCTCCACGGGTGCTGTCGGCCTCGGGCACCGCGGCGGCCATCGCGGCCAGGCACAGCATCGCGAAGAGCATCAGGAAACGGCGGCGGGCGCTGTCGTCCTCGAAGAGGTTCGCCGAGACCATCAGGTTGCACCACATCCACCACGGCGGGAAGTACAGCCCGAGGAAGACGGCGAACTCCGGCAGCCCGGGGTCGCCGTGCAGCCCGTGCGAGAGCTGCGCCGCGAAGGCCACGAACACGAGGTCGAAGAACAGCTCCAGCCAGGCCGCGTGCCGGCCCTCCCGCGCGCGCGGGGCTGCCGCGTCCAAGGCACTCATCAGGCATCCGTCCGGGGCTCGTGTACCACGGCCCCCGAGCCTGCCCCTCGGTCGGCAGCCGCCCTTGAGCGGCACACCGTCCGGTCACCCGAACGGGCCAGGTGGTCGCACCTCGCCGCCCGGGTCATGGCGGCTTTCGCCGTGCCGCGGTCGCCCAAGGGGGACGCGACGCCCCTGCGGGCGATGCGGTGACAAACGCCCCGGTGCTCGGTCGCCCGGTGGGCGCACACCCCGCGCGGCCTGTCGTTTCGAGGGATTTCGAAAGGCTGGGACGGGCCGGCCCGCCCGGACAGAGTGGTCGTACCGGCCGGTGCTCCGGGCCGGGGAGCCGGTGCGGCGTCGCATGCGTCGTCGTGCGGGGGCCTCGTCGAGAAGGCCCGGCACCGGCCGTCGTCGGATCCGGATGCGGGGGCATCCGGGCAGAAGAAAGGTATGTGACCTTGTCACGAAGGAATTCGGTCCGGGCCGCGGGTGCCCTGGCGGCGGGTCTGCTGTCGATCGCCGGGCTCGCCGGCACGGCGGCGGCGCAGACGTCGGCCCCGCCCACGGCCGTCGGCGCCGCCACCGGCGCCGCGGGCTCCACCAGCGCCACGGGCTCCGCGACGAACGGGGCCTCGGCCGCCGCGTACAACCTGGTGTACCACCGCACCTTCCACGGCTACACCCGCGACATCGCGTGGTACCAGTGCAACAACGCGGGCCAGAACGGGGTCCGCAACAAGTACTGGTTCGTCTACGAGTGCAGGAGCGCGGGCGAGATCACCTACGACCTGTACGTGGCGTGGACGGGCAGCCCGTGACCTGAGCCGCCCTGACCGCACGGCACGACGGGGGGCTTCGGCGGCGTGTCGAAGCCCCCTGCCGTGCGCCGCCTCCTCCCGCACACGGATACGATCGCGACCTCGAAGCGGGTACGGCGGTGCGGCGGGGGGCTGTATGTCGAGGACGGCGAGCGTTCCGATCGGACGTCTCGAGCATGTGCATCTGTCGGTCAGCCGGCATCCGGGGACGACGCTGTTCTCCGTTCTCGCCGGTGCCTTCGGCGACCGTCCTCAGGGCATGCCGCAGTCATGGAACCGGATCGTCCGCCAGTCGGCGCGGCCCGATGACGGGGCCGAGCTGCGGGCCGTGTTCACCTCGGGCGTCCCGTGGCTGCCCGACAGCCTCTCCCTGACACGGGGCGTGCGCGACGCCGCGCCCGGTCCGCACCCGAGGGGCGTCGAGGAGGAGCTGGACGCCCTCGACGCCGAGGTGCTGCAACAGGAGATCGCCCGCCGGTTCGGCGACGCCGTCCCGGAACACTGGCGGCGGATCGCCGACCGGCCCCGCCGCTTCCTCGACGCCTACCGGCGGCTCGCGCACTCGGTGTGGTCCGCCTTCTGCCCCTTGTGGCGACGGGCGGACGGGCTGCTCCTGCGCGAGGCGGAACGCGTCGGGGTCGCCTCCGTGACGGGCGGTCTCGCCCCGCTGCTCAACACCCTGGGCGCGTCGGTCCGTTACGCCGACGGCCTCCTGGAACTCCCCCACGCCTGCCCCTCGCATCTCTCGGACCGCGGCCGCCGCCTGGTCCTGGCGCCGCTCGCCTCGGGGTTCTCCGCCTGCGCCTACAGCGCCGAGGACCCGGACCTGATCTGGATCGGCTACCCCCTTCCCGGGCTGGGGCAGCTCACCGAGGGCGCGGACACGCAGCCGCGGAGGGTCTCCGATCCGCTGGAGACGGTGCTCGGTCCGGTCCGGGCCGCGATCCTCCGGGCCGCCCGCCGCGGGCCGTCCGTCTCGGAGACGGCCCGGCAGGCCCACGTCACGGTGAGCACGGCCACGTACCACTGCGGTCAGCTCGCCCGTGCGGGCCTGCTGCGCCGTACCCGCCACGGGCGCGAGGTCCGCCTCCGGCTCACGGACACCGGCGCCGCGCTGCTGGACCTGCTGTCCTGAGACCCCGTGCCCGCGCGGGAGGGGCGTGCGCGGGACCCTTGTTACCCGTGCGTTCCGCACATGCGGAAGGTGACAGCGGCGACTGTCGGGGCCGGTGGGGGACATGACAGCGTCGTGTCCGTCACCGACCGAGGGAGTGCGCAGTGAACAAGGGGTACGCGGTGTTCTGCGACGCCGACCGTCACTTCTACGACGCGCCGCACCGCCTCGTCTTCGGCGAGGCCGAGACCGGCTCCCTCTACCGGGCCGCCACCCTCCCCGTACCCGAGGGCTGGACCTCGCACCGGACGGGCGACTGGCTCGCTCTGCGTCCGCTGGACCGCCCGCTCCCTTCGCAGGGCTGGAAGATCCACGTCTCGGCCGGTCTCGGCAACGCGGAGGCGGTCCTCGCCACGGTCCGGGAGTACTGCCTGGAGCGGGACGTCGCCTTCAAGTTCGTCCCCAGCCGCTATCTGCTCCACCAGCGCAACGCCAAGTACGCGGACCGCTCGGCCAGCGGCAAGTTCATCACCGTCTACCCGGCCGACGACCACGCGTGCGAGCGCGTGGCCACCGACCTGGCCGCACTGCTGGACGGCGAGGCCGGTCCGTACATCCTGAGCGACCTGCGGTGGGGCCGGGGCCCCGTGCACCTGCGGTACGGAAGCTTCACCCGCCGCCACTGCTACGACGAGCACGGGGAGTTGCGGCCGGCCCTGGAGGACGGATCCGGCACGCTCGTACCCGATCGGCGCGGTCCCGTCTTCCACGTGCCCGACTGGGTGACCCCGCCCGCCTTCCTGCTCCCGCACCTCGCGGCGCGGGCCGCGGTGACGGTGGAGGACATGCCCTACGAGATCGAGAAGGCGCTGCACTTCTCCAACGGCGGCGGCGTGTACGAGGCCCGGCACCGGTCGACGGGCCGACGGGTCGTCCTGAAGGAGGCGCGTCCGTACGCCGGCCTCGCCGCGGACGGGGCGGACGCCGTCACCCGGCTGCGCCGCGAGCGCGAAGCGCTGGAGAAGCTCTCCGGGCTCGCCTGCACGCCGGAGGTCCTCGACAGCTTCACGGTCGGTGACCACCACTTCCTCGCGCTGGAGTTCGTGGAGGGCAAGCCGCTCAACACCTTCTTCGCCCGGCGGCATCCGCTGATGGAGGCCGATCCGCCGGCGGAGAGGCTCGCCGCGTACACGGAGTGGGCGCTGCGGATCCACGGGCTCGTCGAGCGGGCCGTGGCCGAGGTCCACGCACGGGGAGTCGTCTTCAACGACCTGCACCTGTTCAACATCATGGTGTCCGAGGACGAGTCGTCGGTGGTGCTGCTGGACTTCGAAGCGGCCAAGCCCGCTGCCGAGGGCGGCCGTCAGACCGTCGCCAACCCGGCGTTCGTGGCACCGGCCGACCGGCGGGGCTTCGACGTGGACCGGTACGCCCTCGCGTGCCTCCGGATCGCCCTGTTCATCCCCCTCACGAGTCTGCTGGCCGTGGACCGGGGCAAGGCCGCGCACCTGGCGGAGGCCGCCGCGGCGCGGTTCCCGGTGCCCCCCGGGTTCCTGGACGAGGCGGTGCGGGAGATCACCCGCGAGCCGTCCGGGAACCCGCCCGGCGGCGGCGCGCAGGCGCCCGACCGGCGCCCGGACGGCTCCCGGGTCCGGCCCGGCGACGGCGCCCGAGTGCCCGACCGGCGCCCAGACAGCTCCCGGGTCCGGCCCGGCGACGGCGCCCGAGTGCCCGACCGGCGCCCGGACGGCCCCCGGTTCCTGCCCGTGGAGCCCGGGGACTGGCCTGCCGCCCGTGACTCCCTGGTGCGCGCCGTCCTCGCGTCGGCGACGCCCGATCGGGAGGACCGGTTCTTTCCCGGCGACATCGCCCAGTTCGCCACCGCCGGCGGGGGCATGTCCGTGGGGTACGGCACCGCCGGAGTGCTCCACGCCCTGCGCGAGAGCGGGGGCCCCCGATGTCCGGAGGCCGAGGAGAGACTGCTGCGGTACGCCAAGCGACCCGACTCCGGTACGCCGCTCGGCTTCTACGACGGGCTCACCGGCGTCGCGTGGACCCTCGACCGGCTCGGGCACACGGATGCCGCGCTCGAACTGGCCTCGCTCGTCCTCGAACAGGACCACGAGGCCCTCGCCCCCGACCTGCACGGAGGGACGGCCGGCATCGGCCTCGCCCTGGACGCCCTGGCGACCGCCACCGGTGAGAGCGGCCTGCACGCGGCGGCCCTGCGATGCGCCGAGCTGACGGCCCGCCCGCCGCGGACGTCCCCCCGGACGACGGCGGCGGGGGCGGCGCCGGGGACGGTGCGCACGGGGCTGTTGCACGGCGGTGCCGGACGGGCCCTGCTGTTCGTACGGCTCTACGAACGCACTCGGGACACCGCGCTGCTCGACCTCGCCGCCGAGGCGCTCCACGACGACCTCTCCCGCTGCGTCCGCGGGGCGTCGGGAACCCTGCAGGTCGACGAGGGCTGGCGCACGATGCCCTACCTCGGCGCGGGCAGCGTCGGCATCGGCACGGTGATCGACGACTATCTGCTCCACCGGCGCGACGACGACCTGGACCGGGCCCGCCGCGACATCGTACGGGCGGCGCAGGCCACCTTCTACGCCCAGCCGGGCCTCTTCCGCGGCGTCGCCGGGATGGTGCTCCACCTCTCCCGCACGAACGCCGGCGGACCCGGTACGACGCGGCAGGACGTGCGCCGCCAGGTCGGATGCCTCACCTGGCACGCCATGACCTACCGAGGCCACCTCGCCTTCCCCGGAGAGCAGATGATGCGCCTCTCCATGGACCTCTCCACCGGCAGTGCCGGCGTCCTGCTGGCCCTCGCGGCGGCGCTGGACGACCGCCCGGCGCACCTGCCGTTCCTCCCGCCGCTTCCGCGGCCCCACGAACCGGCCCCATGACGGGGTCGTCCACGCACCACCGTCCCCATACGAAAGGAAACGATCATGAACCTGTTCGACCTTCAGTCGCTGGAGACCCCCAAGGACGAGGCCATCGGCGACGTCGAGAGCGGCAGCCGCGCCAGCCTCCTGCTCTGCGGCGACAGCAGCCTCAGCGTGACGACCTGTAACTGACCCGACGCGGCTTCCCGCCCGGCCCCCTGAACGCCGGTGCGGGGTCACGGTGCCCCTGGAGCTCTGCTCCCGGGGCACCGGCCGTCGGGGCGGACCTCGTCGGCGGCCTCGCCGGGGGCTTCCGTCGAGCGGGGAAGCTCCCCGTACGAGAAGAGAAGAGAGAGGGGATCGGATGGCCTCGCCGACCGGTTCCGACCGGCTGCTCATCGGCGCCGTACGGCACACCGCGGGCTTCACCGCGGCCCTGCTGCTCTGCTCCGTCGCCGGCGCCGCCTGCTCGCTCGCCGTCCCCGCGTTCGCCGGCAGAACCCTGGACCTGCTGCTGCGCCACGGGCCCGGCGCGGAGACGTGGCTCGCGTGGACCGCCGCACTGCTCGCCGCGGAGATCCTCGCGGAGACCGGCGCCGTGCTCCTGACACAGCTCGCCAACGCCCGCGCCACCGCCTGGATCCGACTGCGCGCACTGACCGGCCTGCTCGGCACCGCCCCCCACCGGGCGGCGCCCCACTCCGGCGGCGACGTCGCCGCCCGGCTGTGCGTCAACGCCACCGACAGCGGCACCGCCCCGGCGGCCCTCGCGACCCTGGTGTCCTCCGTCCTCGTGCCGGCCGGAGCGCTCGTCGCCCTGGCGCTCATCCACCCGTGGACCGCGGTGGTCTTCGCCGCCGGTCTGCCGCTGCTCCTGTTGCTCCTGCGCGCGTTCGCCAGCCAGTCCTCCGACTCGGTCGGCCGGTACCAGCAGGCGCAGGGCGCCATGGCCGCCCGGCTGGCCGAAGCGCTGGGCGGCGCCCGGACCATCGCCGCCGCCCACACGGCCCGCCGCGAGGAGGAACGCATCCTCGCCCCGCTGCCGGAACTGGCCCTGCACGGCTCGCGCATGTGGCTCGTCCACGGCCGTGCCGTGGCCCGGAGCGGAGTCCTGCTCCCGCTGCTCACCACGGCCGTCGTCGCAGTGGCGGGGGCCGGTCTCGCCGCCGGCGACGTCAGCGTGGGCGAACTGCTCGCCGCGTCCCGGTACGCGGCGCTCGCCGCCGGGATCGGAGGCGTCGCGGCGCCCCTCGGCACCCTGGTCCGGGCCCGCGGCGCGTGCCGCCGCACCGCCGAACTCGCCCGTCTGGAGCCGATGGCCCACGGCTGCGCCGTCCTGCCGGCCGACGGGCCCGGCGATCTGGAGCTGCGGGGGGTGCGGGTGGTGCGCGGGGGCGTCCCCCTGATCGAGGACGTGACGCTCGCCGTCGACGGCGGGTCGACGGTGGCCGTCGTGGGCCGCTCGGGTGCGGGCAAGTCCACTCTGGCGGCCGTCGCGGGCAGGCTGACCGATCCCGATGCCGGACGCGTCCTGCTGGACGGCGTCGACCTGGCCGACCTGACCGCCGCGGAGCTGCGCGGAGCCACCGCGTACGCCTTCGCACGTCCCGTCTTCGACGGCGGCGCCACCGTCACGATCGGCGCGGCGCTGGCCGCCGGGACCGGGCCCGCGCAGGGCCCCGCCACGCCGGAGAGGGTCGAAGAGGCCGCGAGGGCCGTCTGCGCCGACGCCTTCGTCCGGCTGTTGCCCCGGGGCTACGAGACCCCGGTGGACGAGGCCCCGCTGTCCGGCGGAGAGGCCCAACGCCTCGGCCTGGCACGGGCGTTCGTCAGCGACGGGCGTCTGATGATCCTCGACGACGCGACGTCCAGCCTCGACACGGCCACCGAACGGCAGGTGGAACGGGCCCTCGCCGCGTCACCACGACCGTGCACCAGACTGATCGTCGCCCACCGGGTGTCCACCGCCGCCCGGGCGGACCGGGTGGTCTGGATGGAGGCGGGCCGCGTGCGGAGGACCGGACCTCACCGGCTGTTGTGGGAGGACCCGGAGTACCGCGCGGTGTTCACGGCGGAGGCGTCGACGCCTGCGGGCGAGGGGGACGCCGTGGCGCCCGAGGCGGAAGCGGTGGCAGCGGAAGCCGACGCTGCGACCTCCGAAGCGGAAGGGGAAGCGGCGACGGCGGAAGTCGGCGCCGGCGTACGGGAGCCGGAAGCGGTGACGGTGGAAGTCCGCGCCGTCGTACGAGGGTCGGAAGCGGCGACGGCGGAATGTGGCTCTGCCGTAGGCGAGTCGGAAGCGGTGACGGCGGAAGGGGCAGCGGTGAAGCCCGAAGCGGTCGCCTTGGCACCTGAGGGGGAAGCGGGGGCAGCCGAGGGGAAGACGTCGGCGCCGCCGACGGGAGCGGAGGTGCGCACATGACCGCGGCGCCGCGCACGGGGCGGGCCAAGGATCCGGCCGGGCCGTCCTCGGCAGTCGCTCCGGCGTCGGATTCGGCAACGGCCGACGGGGAGACGGCCGACGGGGAGGCGGTCGGCGGAGAGACGGCCGTCGGGGAGGCGGCCACGGCCCGGCGCGCCACGGCGCCGATCCGGTCCCTCCTGCTCCGCCGCAAGGGTGTCCTCGTGAGACTGGCGGCGTGGTCGGCCGCCGAATCCGCGAAGACGTTCCTCGGCGGCTACTGCGTGGCCCGCTCCCTCGACGACGGCTTCCTGAAGGGCTCTCCCGCCACCGGACTGCTCTGGCTGGCAGGGGCCGCCGTGGCCATCCTCCTCGGCGCTCCCGTCGTCCGGGGCGTCTTCGCTCAACTCCCCCACCTCACGGAGACCTTGCGTGACGACCTCGTACGGGGGTCGGTCGTACGGGCCCTGCACTCGGCCACCGCCGCGGGCCGTGGCGCGGACGCCACCGCGGTGTCCCGGCTGACGAGCCAGACCGAGATCGCCCGGGACAGCTTCGCCGGACTCGTGCTCGCGGCCCGCTCCTTCGTCTTCGTCGCCGTGGGAGCCCTCGCCGGCCTGCTGTCGCTCGCGCCGCAGTTCCTGCTCGTCGTGCTCCCTCCCCTGGTGCTGGGCCTCGCCCTGTTCACGGCGTCGCTACGGCCCATGGCACGGGCCCAGCACCGCTACCTCGACGCCGACGAGGCCGTCGGCCGGCGCGCCGGGACGACCCGTACCGCCCTGCGCGACGTCGTCGCCTGCGGCGCCCAGGAGGCGACCGCCGCCGAGAACCGCCGTGCCGTCGAGGAGGCCGCGGCCGCCCAGCGTGCCCTGGCCCGCTGGGCGGCCGTCCGCACGCTCTCGGTCGCGACGGCCGGGCAGCTTCCGGTGTTCCTGCTGCTCGCCGCGGCCCCGTGGCTGCTGCGCCAGGGCGTCACGGCGGGCGCCATGGTGGGCGCGCTCACCTACGTCCTCCAGGCGCTGCTCCCGGCCCTGCACACGCTGGTGGCCGTGCTGGGCGCGGCGGGCGCGCGGTTGTTCGTCATCCTGGACCGGCTCACCCGGCCGTTGCCCGCCGCGCCTCCCGCGGCCCCTCCCCCGGCCGCCCCCACGACCGGTCCCCGCCGTACGGGCCGGGCGAGCGCGGCGCTGGAGCTGCACCGTGTGCGGGCCGCGTACGGACCCGGGGCCCGCGCCGTACTGGACGATCTGGAACTGACCGTCGAACGGGGGGAACACCTCGCGGTCGTCGGTCCGAGCGGCATCGGCAAGTCGACCCTCCTGCACGCGATGGCGGGTCTGCTGACGCCCGAGCGGGGGGAGGTACGGCTCTTCGGCCGCGCGATCGGCGGCTGCCGGCCGCAGGAGCTCGCGTCCCTGCGCGTGCTGCTCCCGCAGGAGGCGTACGTCTTCACGGGAACCCTGCGGGACAACCTGCGCTATCTGCGGCCCGGCGCCGGCCGGTCCGACGTCGACGGCGCGGTGGACGCGCTGGCCCTGGGGCCGCTCGTCGACCGGGTCGGCGGTCTCGACGGCACGCTGACGCCCGAGACGCTGTCCCTGGGCGAACGCCAGCTGATCGCCCTGGCACGGGCCCATCTGGCGTCCGCTCCGCTGTTGTTGCTGGACGAGGCGACCTGCCACCTGGATCCCGTCGCGGAGGCCACGGCCGAGCACGCCTTGCGGGCCCGGCCCGGGACCCTGGTCGTCGTCGCCCACCGGCTGTCGTCCGCGCTCCGGGCCGACCGCGTCCTCGTCCTCGACGGCGCCCGTGCCGAGTGCGGCACGCACGCGGAGCTGCTGGAGCGTTCGGCTCTCTACCGCGACCTCATGGGGCACTGGGGCGGGACCGAGCGGTGAGCCGCGGTGAACTCACGCGGCGGCGGGTCAGGTCCACCCGGCGCCCTGGGCGATCCGGATGGCGTCCACGCGGTTGCGGGCGCCGACCTTGCGGATGACGCTCGCCATGTAGTTGCGGACCGTTCCCTTGGACAGGAACAGCGTCGCGGCGATCTCGGAGACCGGCGCCCCGTTGGCGGCCAGCGACAGGACGCTCAGCTCGCGCCGGGTCAGGGGCATCTCCGCGGCCTGGAGGAATCCGAGCGCCAGCGTCTCGTCGATGAAGCGTTCTCCTCTGGCCACCCGGTGCACGGCCTCCACCAGCCGGCCCTTGGGGCTGTCCTTGTCGACAAAGCCGGCCGCTCCTGCCGCGTGGGCCCGTCTCAGCACCCCCGGGCGCTGCCCCGGGACGAGGGCCAGGAGCGCCGAGCGGCCCGCCGTGCCGGCACCGGACGAGGGTAAGCAGGCGGTCGCGGGTACGAGGGAGGGCGGCAGACACTCGGCGTCGGCGACGTACACGTCCGCCTCCGGCTGTTCGGCGGCCGGTGCCTGCGACCACCGGGGCAGCGAGGCGACCACATGGATGCCGCTGGACCGCAGCAGTTCCTCGAGCGCGGTGCGCAGGAGCTGTGCCTCGTAGACCACCGTCACTCGTATCATTCCCAGCCCTTCGGTCCTGCGCCGTGCCCGGGGTGCGCGACGCGATCAGTCACCCCCACCCCTCTGCCCTTGACGCTCCGGGAGGAACGGGTTACCGGGCGCACGGGGGGCGCACTGCGAAGCGTCCCGGCCGGATCCGGTCCGTGCCCGCCACGGGAACGCAGGCCGCCGACGTGCGGTGCCGGGCGGGCCGCACGGGGATTGTCCAGATACCGCCCCAGCCCGGCTCACTTCGTGTCACCGGCGTACGCGGCGGGACACCGGCCCGTCGGACCGGAGGTCCCGCGGACGCGGAAACGGGCGGGCCCTCGAAGGGCCCGCCCGTGTGACGGCGAAGGTGCCTGGACCGAGGGGGTCAGGGTGCCGCAGGCCCGGGGGTGCCGGGGGTGCGGCGCACTTCGTCGGCGGCGTCCTGGCCGACCTGGCGCAGGCCCTGGGCGGTCTCCTGGCCGGCGCTCCGCGCGTGGTCCCTGGTCGTCTCCGCCGCTTCCTGGGCGGTGCCCTTGACCGATTCCACGGCCTGGGCGGCCGGCTCCCGCAGCTCTTCCCTGACCTCCTGGGCCGCTTCGGTGACTGTCTGCTTGACGGGTTCCAGCAGCTCACCGGAGTGCTCGCGCAGCTTCTGTCCCGCGCGTTCCTCCGCCTCCGTGGTCGGGAGGAGAGCGGCGGCCAGCATGCCGGCGCCGAAGGCGATCAGTCCGGCGCCCAGCGGGCTGCCCTGGGTCTGTCGCTTCACCTGCGACGGCGCCTGCTGGACGGTCTCGCTCACGGTGGTGCCGACCTCCTTGGCGGTCGCCGTCATGCTGTCCGTGGCCTGACTCAGGCTTTCGGACGCTCCGTGGGCCGTGCCCTGCGCCGTACCCATGACACGCTCCTTCACTCCACTGACCCGGTGGCGCACCGAATCGACCTTGCGCCGTGCCACCCTGCGCGGGGCCATCCTCTCGGCCAGAGCGTCGACGTTGTGCGCCAGGTGCGCGCGCCGGTACTCCGCGTCGGTCCTCAGCTCGTCGGGTGTCGGGCCCATCGTGCATCCTCCTTCAGCGATTCCACGGCCTTTTCGGGCTTGAGATGGACGTTGCGCCAGCCGGCACGTCCGCTGACGTAGAGCGCCGCGCCGACGGCGGCCCACAGGGCGGTGACGATCAGTGCGGCCCACGCGATGTCGAGGACGTGGGCCAGGGCGAACACGGCCGTGAGGCTGCCGAACAGCATCACCATGTGACCGGCGTAGCCCGCACCGCCCAGCATTCCGGCCGCCTTGCCGGCCTTCGCCGACTCCTGTTTCAGCTCGGCCTTCGCCAGTTCGATCTCGGTGCGGACCAGTCCGGACAGGTCCTGGCCGATCTCAGCGACCAGATCACCGATCGACGGCTCCGCAGCCGCCGCCGGCGGCGGCGGTGCGTGACGGGTCGGCCGCTCCTGGTATGCGGTGGCCACGGGTCACATCCCCTCTGCCGGGCGCGGCGAGCCGCCGTACGGCTGCCCACCGCCCGACGGCGGGTAGGACGGCGGATTCGGCACCACGTGCGGGGGCTGCGACTGGCCGTAGGTGTCGGCCGGGTCCTTGTAGCCGACGGGCATGCCGGAGCGGGCGGGTGGGGCGACGCCTACGGCGGTGCGCTCCCCCGCGGCGGAGCCGCTGCCCGCGCCGCTGCTGCCGCCGCTGCCGCTGTCGGCGGAGGAGGCGGCACTCACTCCCTTGCCGGCCCGGCCCACCAGGAACCCGGCCACGGCGGCGCCCGCCAGGAAGGCTCCCGGGCGGCGGCGGGCGAAGTCCTGCAGGTCGCCCACCAGCCCGTCCGGGCCGCGCTGCTCGATGCGCGCGGCGGCCTGTTCGCCTCCGTCGGCCAGCTGACGGGCCACGCCCGCCACGGTGGAGTCGGGCTTGCCGCCCTCGCTCATCTCCCGCAGCTCCTGCGCGAGCCGGCGCACGTTCTCCGCCAGACGCCCGGTCTGGGTCTGCGCCTGCCCCTGGAGCTGGCCCCGCAGGTCGTCGACGAGGCTCCGGGCTTGGGCGGTGGCCTCGCCGACGACGTTGGCCGCCTGTTCCTTGGCCGTGCCACCCACCTCGGCGGCCTTCCCGCCGACCAGGGCGGCACCCTCGCCCGCCTTGTCCTGGGCCGTCTGCGCTACCGCCGCCGTGCTGCTGTCCTGGCCACGGCTCGATTCTCGGAAGTCACTCAAGGCTCCTCCTGGTCGATCGAAGCATCCATTTCTCCCTCCCGCCCGCACTTGCCCACGTTTCGCCCATCCACCCCTCATGGGACGAGAAGACCGCGAATCGGATCTCCGCCCCAGATCACGGGGGGCTGGTCACGGGGGGCCAGTCACGCCCGTCGTTGACAGTCCTCGGCGTTCGTCGGTCTAATGCGGACGCGGAGCGCCCGGGCCCGGCCGGTCCGGTCATCAGGGAGGGGCGAGGCGTGGGTGTGGGGACGGGGGTGCCGGAGGGCGCCCCGGACGGGATCGCGGAGCTGTACGAGCGGGACCGCACCTGCCGGTCGCTGGGCATCGCCCTGGAGGAGGTCGCGCCGGGGCGGGCGGTGATGCGCATGCGGGTGGGCGAGGACATGGTGAACGGCCATGGCATGGCCCACGGAGGGTTCCTGTTCCTCTTCGCCGATGCCGCGTTCGCGTACGCCTGCAACGGCTACGGGCCGGTCACCGTGGCGCAGTCGGCGCAGGTCACCTTTCTGCTGCCGGCCGCGGTGGACGACGAGCTGCTCGCCGAGGCCGTGGAGCGGACGCGGTCGGGACGCAGCGGGATCTACGACGTGACGGTCCGCCGGACGGACGGAACGGTGGTCGCGGAGTTCCGCGGGCAGAGCGTGATGCTCGCCGGCGGAGCGCGGCCGCGCAGCGACTGACGGCGGGGCCGGGAGACGACCGGGGAACGGCTGACGGCGGGCCGCGGGGCGGAAGGACCCGCGAGCCGGGAGACCAGGGGCCGGGAGACCGGGGGGCCGGGAGACCGGGGGCCGCGGGGCGGGAGACCGCGGGGCCGGTCGCCCGGCGCCTGCCCGGTCCCCTCGGGCGGGCACGCGCCGGGCGGCGCCCCGGTCAGGTGGCCGGTCGCTCGTCCACGACCTGCTGGAGCTTGCCGGTGCGGGGGTTGACGACCAGTTCGGAGCGCGGCACCCACTCGATGCCGAGCTCGTGGATGGCGCCGTCCGCGACCTCCGCCGGGAAGAGGGGCCGGGCCGCGTAGACCGCCTCGACGAGCCGGGCGCTCAGGCCGGGCGGGGGCTCCTCGACGTATCCGAGGCGCAGGATCAGTCCGTCGCGTCCGTCCCAGCGGCGCTGGACCATCTGCATGCCGGCGATGTACCGGTCCGGGTCCGCCTCCACGAGGACGGCGCGGACGTCCTCGATCGGCATCGAGACCGTGCCGACGCGTCCGCCCTCCATGGAGCGGCCGAGCAGACGGAACCGCCGGCACTCCGGGTCGGCCCACTCGCCGCGGTCGCCCGTCGGGAACCGGATGACCGGCATGAGGGTGCGGAACAGATTGGTGACGAGGACCCGTCCCGGCACTCCCGGTGTGGTGATCTGCTCGCCGGTGGCCTCGTCGACGAGTTCCACGACGGTGCGGTGCGGGAACGCCTCGTGCACCCGTACGTCCTCGCCGGGTACGGGCTGCCCGACGAGCCCCGCGTCGATGGAGGCGTAACCGACCGAGGCGATGGCCGCCTTGGGGAAGGCCCGCAGCAGGATCGGCCGCAGATCGGTGAAGAGCAGGTCGCCGCCGAAGAGCAGCAGTTCCACCGAGTCGGCGGTCCGGCCGCGGCGGACGAGGCACTCGGCGACGGCGGCCAGCTTCATCGGGACACCGGCCAGGACGTTCACACCGAAGTCGCCGATCAGGTCGGCGACGAACTCGTTGGGGGCACCG
Organism: Streptomyces roseoviridis; assembly: GCF_039535235.1. Taxonomy (NCBI): domain Bacteria; kingdom Bacillati; phylum Actinomycetota; class Actinomycetes; order Kitasatosporales; family Streptomycetaceae; genus Streptomyces; species Streptomyces roseoviridis. Next base: position 6,972,024 of record NZ_BAAAWU010000001.1, on the reverse strand, counting down.
GCCCCGACCGGCAGGCGGACGTTCTCCACCGGCGCCGCGTGCAGGGCGTGCTCGATGTACAGCATCCCGCCGTACAGTTCGCCGGCCCAGAAGAGGTTGGCGACCCGGTGTCCGGGCTTCAGTCCGGCCTGCACGATGCCGGCGCCGAACGCGGTGACCGAGTCGGCGTGCTCCGACCGCGACCAGACCGACAGCTTGGGGACGCCGGTGGTGCCCCCGGTCTTGTAGACGCCGGCGTCGGTCAGGGGGCCGGTCAGCACCCGGTTGTCGGGCCAGGTGTTCGCCGCCCAGAACTCCGCGTGGTCGATGACGGGGAGCTGGGAGAGGTGCGCGACCGTGCGCGGCACGTCGCGGTACGCCTCCGCGTAGAAGGGCGAGTGGGTGCGGACGAAGTCGACCAGTTCCTGAAGGGATTTGGCGGGCACTACCTCTCCTGCTCTGTGTCGTCGGGTTCCGGCCCGCGTCCGATCCAGGTGCGGGCGAGTTCCCGCACGACGGACCCGTCGCGGTCGGTCAGCTTGTTCTCCAGGTAGGCGGCGGCCCAGGCGTCGGTGGGGACGCGGAAGGCCGGCCGCTCGGCGAGCAGGGTCCGTATCACGACGTCCGCCACGTCGGCCGCGTCCTGCCCGGCGCCCTCCCACCCCTGGTGGGTGACCCAGTGGATGTAGTCGGCGAAGGTGCCGGCATAGGGGCCGGAGGCGGCCTCGATGGTCTTGCGGTTGATGTCGGGGAAGATCCCGAACCGGGTGCCCCGGACGAAGCCGGGGACCACCACGGACACCTTCACGCCGTGCGCCTCCGCGACCGGGGCCAGGCTCTCCATGAACCCCTCGACGGCGAACTTCGCGGCGCAGTATGCCTCGTTGAAGGGCTGGCCGACGATCCCGTGGACGCTGCCGATGGTGAGGAGGCGGCCGCGGGAGGCGCGGAGCAGGGGCATCGCGGCCCGGCTCACCTCGACCACGCCGAAGAAGTTCACCTCCAGGTTGGCCCGCAGGGCCTCGGTGGTGGACATCTCCAGGGTGGGGTCGAAGTTGGAGACGCCGGCGTTGTTGACCACGGCGTCGAGCCGCCCGTACGTCTGCTGTACGGCGTCGACGCAGTGGGCGACGGAGTCCGGGTCGGTGACGTCGAGCCCGCGGACGTCCAGCGCGACGTCGGCCCGGTCCGCCGCCTCCCGCAGGGCTCCGGCCCGGGCGGGATCGCGCAGGGTGGCGACCGTGGCGAAGCCGGCCCTGGCGGCGGCGACAGCCGTGGCGAGACCGATGCCGGAGGAGGTCCCGGTCACCAGGACCACCCTCGGTGTCTCGCGTCCTGCCCCTTCCGCGGCGGGCGTCCCGCCGGCCGCGGTCACGAGGTGCCCTCGGCGAGGGCCGGTGCGGCGGTTCCGCCGTCCGCCTCCGGTGGCTTCGGCCGCTCGGCCGCGTCCATCAGGCGCTGGATCCGCAGCGCCGGCAGGAAGGAGCAGGCGGCGAGGAGCGTGCCGCCGGCCATGGTGACGCGGGCCGCGTCCAGGATGCCGAGCGGACCGGTCAGGAGGCTGACCGCGAGGCCGCCGGCCAGGGCGGCCAGCGGGATCACGCCCCAGGTGGCGGTCCGGAAGGCCGCGTGCATCACGCCCTGGTGGTGCGCGGACATCCGGGACTGCCGGATGGGGGCGCTGCACACGTTGATGCAGGACATGAAGAAGCCGTAGCAGCCCATGGTCACGGCGATCACCGCGCCGGCCGGGAGGGCGGGTGCCGCCAGCACGCCGAGGCCCACCAGGCAGTGCAGCAGCAGCGACCAGGCCAGCATCCGGCCGGTCCCGAGCCGTTCGCCGGCCTTCGGCGCGACGGCCGCGCCGACCAGGGCGCCCACCGCCGCCACGGACATGGCGGCGCCGAAGACTCCGACCGAGACGCCGAGTCCCTGGTAGGCGAGGATGGGGAGCACGGTGACGAAGACGGGTCCGCCGCAGTTGAGCGTCACGGCCGCCACCACCACGCGGCGCAGCACCGGGTCGGCCCAGTTCAGCCGGAAGCCGGACGTCAGCCGCTGCCAGACCGATCCCTCGACGACGGTCCGCTCGCCCCAGGGCCGCATGGACCGCAGGCACAGGGCGGAGACGAGGTAGCTGGCGGCGTCGACGATCAGCGCGGCCACGCCGAGCGCGCCGTAGAGGCCGGCCGCCAGGGAGGGGCCGGAGACCTCGGAGACCGAGCGGCTGCCTTCCAGCCGGGAGTAGGCGCGTACCAGGTGCTCCTTGGGTACGACGGCGGGCACGGCGACCAGGTAGCCGACGGTGAAGAAGATGGTGGCGCCGCTGATCACGGCCACGCAGGCGAACAGCAGCGGGGTCGACAGCCAGCCCTGCCAGTACGCCAGGGGGATGACCGCGACCGCCGCCAGCCGGGCGCCGTCGCAGACGAGCAGGGTGCGGCGGTTGTCCCACCGGTCGACCAGCATGCCGGCGAGCGGGCCGAGCAGCGGGATGCCCAGGTACTGGGCCATGGCCACGATGCCGACCTGGAAGGCGGAGGCGTCCAGGACGAAGATCATCAGGGTCGGCACGACGAAGACGGTGATGCGGTCGCCGACGGTGCTGACCGACTGGCCGATCCAGAAGCGGTTGAACTCGGGGCCGAGGGACACCGGCCGCCAGGACCTCACCGTCCCTCCCGCACCACGAGGTGGGCGGTCTTCCCGGTCCGGTCGTTGCTGATCAGCTCCGTGACGGGGCGCACGCGGAAGTTCTCCGGATCGTGTTGGAAGGCCGTGCTGAGGGTGAAGGTCCCGGACAGGATCTCCTTGCGCAGCCGCTCGGCGTCGACGTCCGCGCCGGGGGCGGTGAGCAGCAGCACGTCCACGCCGGCGGCGCGTCCGCCGGCTTCGGTGATCACCACCTGGGCGCGCGAGACGCCCGGCTCCCGTTCGACGCGGGTGATGACCTCGTCGACGTGCAGGCCGAGGCCCCGGACCTGGACCACGCTGTCGCGGCGGCCGAGCACCCGCATGGCGCGTCCGGGCCGGCCGCAGGGGCAGGGCTCCAGCCGTCCCGCGTCGCCGGTGCGGTAGCGCAGCACCGGGTTGAGCATCTCGGGGTTGAGGGTGGTGAAGTCCAGGAGCTGGTCCTCGCCCACGTGGACCAGCTGGTCGGGCAGGGTGTGGAAGAGGTCCGCGGGGCAGTCGGGCGTGTTGGTGCCGACCACCCAGGTCTCGGTGCTGCCGAACATGCCCCAGCGCCGTGCCGCCGGCGCGACGGCGGCCATGTCCTCCTCCAGCTGCGGCTGCCATGCCTCGCCGAGCCAGAGCACCTTGCGCAGGTGCGGCAGTTCCAGGCCGGCGGCGCGGGCGTGGGCGAACCAGAGGCGCAGCACGCTCGGTGTGCCGCCGATCGCCGTCACCTCGCGCGTCTTGAAGAAGGCCAGCCACTCGGCGTACTCGTCCTGGGCGACGGAGCCGACCGCGATGACCTGGCAGCCGGACAGGTCGGCCAGGGCGGCCGCCAGGAAGTGGGCGCCCCACATGCGGCCGGCGCCCCAGGCGTTGACGAAGACGTCGTCGCGGTCGAGCGGCTGCCAGTGGGCGTGGACGCCGGACATGTAGAAGCCGGTGGGGGCGTGGCCGAGTTTGGGGGCGCCGGTGCTGCCGCCGCTCTGGAAGAGCCAGGTGGCGCCGTGCTCGGCGCGCGGCCGCAGGTGTGCGAGGGCCAGGTTGAGGTCGTCCTTGAGCAGCGGCGGGAGCGCGGCGATGCCGTCGAGGGTGCCGGGGTCCGGGCAGTCGCGGTAGCGGAGGGCCAGCTCCGGCACCTGCCGCAGGCGTTCCAGTGTTCCGCGGGCGACCGCGAGCCGCGGCTCGGCCGCCTCGGGGGTGAGCGAGAACATGGTGGTCAGCTCGTTTCCGTCGGTGAGGTGGACAGGGGCGCCAGGTCGTCGGCGTCGGCTCCGCCGGAGGTCCCGGCGGCGGCGAGGTGCCGCGCGTGGGCGTCCCGGTAGGCGGTGAACCGGGCCCGCACGACGTCCCGTTGGATCGTGCGGTCCGGGTCCGTGGGGACGCGGGGGATGACGCCGTCGGGCTCCAGCTCGGAGAACCAGAACCGCCGGCCGTCGTGGAGGAAGTCGACGCAGAAGAAGGGGAGGCGCAGCCGCTGGGCGAAGTAGGCGGTGGCCTTCTCGAGTTCCTCCGGGACGGGGGTGAACTCGAGCGTGCCGCCGTGGCTGGCGTTGGAGACCGCGGAGCCGGGTTCCGGGGTCCGCCTCAGGACCGTGTGGGCGGCGCCGTCGATGACGTACACCCGGTGGTCGACGGTGTCGTCGCCGAGGTAGGGCTGGATCACGAGGGTGGTGTCGCCGCCCTGGGCGAGGCTGGCCAGGCCCCGGATGTCGCCCGCGCTCCGGGCGAGGTTGATGCCGCCTCCGCCGCACCAGCCGGCCGGTTTGACGATCGCCGGATACGTCATGTTCGCGAGGGCCACCTCGTACAGGTGCCTGCTCACGTCGCGTCCCGTGCCGATGCGGACGGTCGGGATCGGGGGGATCGGGGAGCCGCCGAGGTGGAGCAGGGTGGCCAGCTTGTCGTTGCCGATGAGGGAGGTCTCGGGCGGGAACGGCAGGTAGAACCCGGCTTGTTGCAGCACCGTGCAGAGGGCGTACTGGTTGAAGACGTCCATCTGCTGGTAGGGCAGCGAGTAGAGCGCGGTGATGAAGAGGGTGTCGCGGGGCGTGACCGGTTCGTCGTCGACGTAGACGCGGGGGCGTTGGGGGTCCGTGCAGTCCACCGTCACGGCGTCGGGGGAATGCCGGGTCCAGCTCAGGCCCAGGTCCTCGGCGACCTCGGCGTACAGGTCCCAGAACATGGCGTGCCATGTCCCGGCCATCCGGGTCGACTCCCGGTCGGGGAAGATCCAGCACATCCGGCGCAGCGGGCCGGTGGCGGGCGCTTGGGAGGGGTTCACGCGGTGTCCTCGGGGGGTGCGGCGGGGCGGGGGTGCGGGACGCCGGCCGGTCCGTCCTGGGCGGGGGCTCGCTCCGCCCACCAGCGGCGGCCGGACTCCGGAAGGGTGTCCAGCGGGTCGTAGTACGGGTGGCGGCGGGCCAGCGCAGCGGTGAGGTCCGCGTCGGGCGACTGCCGGACCTCGAGCTCGGTGCGGTAGTTCTTCGTCCAGTACGAGATGCCGCGTTCGCGGTCGTACGCGACGGCCTGGTGCACCCAGCGCTTGCCGACGTGCGGTACGTCGCACACGATCCGCGGGGTGGCGTAGCCGGGGAGGTAGCCCATGATCGCCTCCTGGAGCCGCTGGGCCTGGTGGAGGGGGGTCCGCCAGTGCTCGGCGTGCGGGACGACGTCGCAGAGGTAGAAGTAGTACGGGAGGATGCCCGCCTCGCCCTGGAGGGCGAAGCACAGGTCCAGCAGGTCCTCGGGGGTGGCGTTGACGCCGCGCATCAGCACCCCCTGGTTGCGGACGTCCCGGACGCCCGCGTCGAGGAGGGCGCGGGTGGCCTCGGCGACCAGCGGGGTGACGGACTGCGCGTGGTTGGCGTGGGTGTGCACCGCCAGGTTGACCGCGCGCCGCGCGGCGACGGCGGCGACCCGCCCCACCCCCTCGGTCACCTCGGGCCGCAGCCAGTGCTGGGGCAGGCCGACGACGGCCTTGCTGGCCAGGCGGATGTCCCGTACCGACCCCAGGTCGAGGAGCCGCATGAGGAAGGCCTCCAGCTGCGGCCAGGGCACGTTGGCGACGTCTCCGCCGGACACCACCACGTCGCGCACGGCCGGGGTGCGCTTGAGGTAGTCCAGCATCTGCTCCTGCCGGTCGCGGGGGCGGAGCGCGAGCCGGGCCTTGGTGATCTGGGGGGTGGAGGTGCCGACCAGGTCCATCCTGGTGCAGTGCCCGCAGTACTGCGGGCAGGTGGCGACCAGTTCGGCCAGGACCTTGTTCGGATAGCGGTGGGTGAGGCCCTCCACCACCCACATGTCGGCTTCGTGCAGCGAGTCCCGTCCCGCCTTGGGGTGGCTCGGCCACGTCGGGTGCCGGTCCGAGCGCACCGGCAGCATGTACCGACGGACCGGGTCGGCGAGGAACGCCTCGGTGAACGCCTCGGGTTCGAGGGCGGCCCGGGGCGCCATGGTGTTGAGCATCTGCGGGGTGAGCAGCATCGCCATGGTGGCGAACTGCGCCTGGTCGGCGGCGAGGTCGGTGAAGAAGCGGTCGGTGAGCAGGCCGCCGGTGACGGCCTTGAGCTGGCGGGGGTTCTTCACGCAGTGGGCGCGCTGCCACTGGGCGTCGCGCCATTCGCGCTCCGTGACACGGCGCCAGCCCGGCAGCCGGCGCCAGTCCGGCTCGGTCAGCGGGCTCCGCGCGTACTGGTACGGCTGCCGGATCATCCGAGGTCCCGCCTACCGGCCGGTCAGGGCCGTGGCGAAGCGGGTCCGGAGCTCTCGCTTGAGGACCTTGCCGGTGGGGCCGAGCGGGAAGTCCTCCGGCGTGCGCGCGATGCTCACCGCGGCCAGCGGGGTCAGACCGGCGGCGGCGAGGGCCTTGTTGGCGGCCTCGCGCACCTCCTCCGCCGTGCTCCCGGCGGCCTCGGCCTGCAGGCGGACGACGGCGAGCGGCAGCTGTCCGCGCCCCGGGCCGGCGGGGACGCCGACCACCGAGCAGTCCTGCACCAGCGCGGCGCAGTCGGCGAGGAGGACCTCTTCGATGGGGAGGCTGTACGCCGGCCCGTCCGCGGTGTCGATGACGTCCACCGTCCGGTCGAGGTGGTAGAACCTGCCCTCGGCGTCGCGGCGGGCCACGTCGCCGGTGAGCCAGTAGCCGTTCAGTTCGAACGTGCGGGTGAGCCGGTCGTCGTTCCAGTAACCGGGGGTCCGCGAGGGCGTGATCACCCCGAGCATCCCGACCGTGCCGTCGGGGACCTCCTCGCCGTTCTCGTCGAGCACGGCGGCCTTCTCGACCACGTCGAGGGGCTTGCCGACGCAGCGGTCGTCGCGCTCGGTCTCCGGTGTGGTCATCTGCCCGAACAGGGCCATGCCCATCTCGGAGGAGCCGAGGCCGTCGACGAACTGCGAGCCGGGCAGGGCCGGCTGCTCCTCCTTCTCCCGGGGCAGCAGCCAGGGCCTGATCAGCCCTGCCGGCCGCTCGCCGAGCTGCACGAGCCGGCGGATGTGTCCGTAGTGGGCGCTGTCGCCGGTGTTGAACCATGAGTGCACCTTCGCGGCGCCCTCGACCGGGAGTTCTCCGGTGGCCAGTTCCACGAAGGTGCGGGGGAAGGAGGCGACCATGGTGGGCTGGAACGCCTCCATCACCGGCTCGACGACGGTGCGCCGCCAGTCGGACATGACCACGGTCGGCAGGCCGAGCAGGGTGGCGGTGAGGAAGTAGCTGAGGCCGCCCGCGTGGGTGTGCGGCATCAGCGACATCAGCCGGTCGTAGTCCTCGGCGGGGAAGCGCACCATGCGCGGCTGCTTGCCCTCCCAGAACTGGCGGTGCGCCAGCTTGGTGGACTTCGGTGTGCCGGTGGTCCCGGAGGAGTGGATGAGCGCGACCACGTCGTCGGCGGCGTGCCGGTACGGATAGACCTCGGGGAGCTCGGCCGACCCGGCGTCGAAGACGTGGAGTTCGGCGGCCATGGCGATGAAGCCGGGCCGGCGGTGCGGGGTCTCGCGGTAGGCGGCGGCGAGGCGGGTGGGGTCGTCCGCGACCACGCCGACGGCGCCGACGTGGTTCAGGTAGCGCACCATCACCTCGTGCCGCATGGCGTCGTTGACGAGGGCGGGGACGGCTCCCAGCGCGGAGAGCGCGAGGAAGTGCAGCAGGGGCTCCATGCCCTCGCCGACCACCACGCCGACCGGGTCGCCGGGCCGGACGCCGTTGGCCCAGTACCACTTCGCGTAGCGGTCGCGAAGGGCGGCGAGGTCGAGCAGGCTGTGGCCGCGCAGTTCGACGGCGCCCCGGTGGTCGACGCGGTGGGTGTACGCGTACGGGACGGCGCGGTGCGGGTTGACGGCGATGGCGTGGTCGAGGAAGTTGCCGGCTCCGAGCGTGGGCTCGGCCATCAGACGCTGTCTGGCTTCGAGAGGGGCGATGGACGTGTGGTCGCTCATGAGGGTCTCCCGTTACGGGTCGCCGGGACGGGCCCTGTGGGGCCGGGGCCCGGCGACTGGTCGAAGGCTTGCTGTGCTCGGCGGAACGTGTGGTTCGGCTGCCTTGCCGGGGTGGTCGTGAGGCACGCGGTACGGGCCGGGGCGGGCACGCGGGTTGCCGGGCGGGCGTGGGGCGGAGCGTGCTGGGGCGTCGTGGAGCGTGGTGGCGCGTCGTGCTCGGTAGGGGGCGGCTCAGGGGGGTGGACGGGCGGTGTTCCGGACGACGGCGTCGACGGGGCGGGGCGGTGACCGGCGGGGTGCGCCCGGCGGCCGCACCGGCCGGCGAGGGGCGCCGGTGGCGCGGGCCGGCCGGCGGCCCGCGCCGCGCGTCAGGGGCGGGCGAGGATCTCGGCCGCCGCCCGGCGGCCGGAGCGGACGGCTCCCTCCAGGAGTCCGAAGAACTCGGTGCTGGTCTCCGTGCCGGCCCAGTGCACGCGCCCGTGCGGTGCGGTCAGGGTGGGGCCGTGCCGCATCCAGTCGCCGGGGCCGAAGAGGGATGCGTAACAGCCCTTGCTGTAGGGCTCGTTGACCCAGTCCGTCACGTGGAAGCCGACGGGTTCGGGGAGCATCGGGAAGAGCCGGGCGGCCTGCCGGAGCGCCGCCGAGCGCTGTGCGCGCGGATCGAGCTCCGCGAAGCGATGGGCCTCGGCGCCCGTGACGAAGCCGGTGAGGACGCCGACGTCCGCTCCGGCCGGCGAGTCGTCGACGGTGGACAGCAGCGGCCCTTCGGCGTTCACCGACCAGCCCGAGAGGCCGTGCTCCCGCCAGACGGGTGCCGGGTACACCAGGTGGACCTTGACCGCGCAGCCCCGCGCGGTGCGGTCGCTCGCCCGGCGGGCGGGCGGCTCGGGCCGGTGGTCGACGGCGTCGGCGAGGAGGGGCGGCAGGGCCATGACGGCGACGTCGGCCCGGTGTGCCCCGCCCGTGCTGTGGACCGTGACGCCGTCGTCGTCCTGGTGCACGGCGTGGACCGGCTCCCGAAGCCGCACCCGGGGCCCCAGGCGCGCGGCCAGCCGCTCGCACACCTGGTGGGCCCCTCGGTCGACGCGGTCCTGCTGGGCGCCGCCCTCGAAGGCGTTGAGGTAGCGCAGCCCGCCGCCCGACCGCAGGTAGAAGGCGACGTGGAGCATGGACACCCGGGCCGGGTCGGCTGCCATCATCTCGCCCAGGAACAGCGGGAAGAAGAGCCGGGCGTCGGGATGGGCGAGGTGGCGTTCGGCCCATGCCCCGGCGGTGAGGGCGTCCAGCTCCTCGGCACCGGGGGTGAGCCAGGGGGCGTCGGGCCGCACGGCCGCGGTGAGTTCGTCGAGCCGCTCGAAGAGGTCGCCGAGCGCCACGGCGTTGAGCGGGGGGAACCGGCCGTCGCGGGTGGTCTCCTCGGCCCCGAGGGCGAAGCGGCTGGCTCCGCGCATGGTGGTGGGCGTGGTCTTGAGGTCGAGGGCGGCCAGCAGCGCGTGGAGCTCCGTGTGGCGGTCCCCCAGGTAGGCGGCGCCCGCGTCCACCCAGCCGTCGGCACAGACCTGGATCCCGCGGGCCCTGCCGCCCACCTGGTCGCGGGCCTCCAGCACGGTCACGTCGACCCCGCCGACGGCCAGTTCGGTCGCGGCCGTCAGTCCGGCGAACCCGGCACCGACGACCACGGCGCTCCTGACGCCGCCGGTGCGCGGGGAGGCGCCGGTGGCCGGGGAGGCGTCGCGGGCCGTCACCGGGCGGCCGCGATCTTCTCGGCGAGCCGTCTGGGAGTCGGGGCGCCGACGAAGTCCTCGAAGGTCAGTTCCACGCCGTGGGTGCGGGCGACGGCGCTGAGCACCCGGGTGGCGACCAGCGAGTCGCCGCCGAGGAGGAAGAAGTCGGAGTCCGCCGCGACGTCCTCGGTCTCCAGGACGCGCCGGAACATCGCCACCACGCCCTCGGTGTCGGCACCGGCGCGGGAGCCGGTGGGGGCGCCTGGGCCGGTCGGCGGTTCGCCGGCGGCGGAGGCAGTGGTGTCAACGCTCATCAACGGTCTCCTTTGACCTGTTCACGGTTGCGTATCGCTGGTGCGAGGCTTTCCTGTCGACCTTGCCGCTCGTGGTCAGCAGGAGCTGGGGGACGAGAGTGATCCGGCTCGGCACGAGGTGGGCGGGCACCCGCTCGTGCAGATAGGAGCGCAGTTCGGTGCCGAGGTCCCGCGTCCGGGTGTCCGGCCGGGGCACCACATAGGCGACCAGGGCGGCGCGGCCGGCGGTGGTGGCGCCGGTGACGGCCACCGCGTTCACCGCGGGGTGGCCGGCGAGGTGCGCCTCCACCTCTCCCGGGTCGACGCGGATGCCCCGGATCTTGAGCTCGTCGTCGAGCCGGCCCTCGTGGGTGAGGAGGCCGTCGGGCGTCCGGCCGACCCGGTCCCCGGTGCGGAACCGGCGTTCGCCGCCCACGACCGCGTACGCCTCCTCGGTGGCACGGGGCATCCCGAGGTAGCCGAGGGCCGTCGCGGGGCCGCCGATCAGCAGCTCGTCCCGGTCGCCGATGTCCTCCACGACGTGGGGCAGGGCCCGTCCGATCGGCGCCCTGGCGCCGCCGTCCCAGTCCCAGCCGGGGGCCGGGGCGCCAGGTCCGTGCAGGTCGACGGCGTGGGTGATCAGGGTGGTCTCGGTGCAACCGTAGGTGTTGACCAGGCGGATCCGGCTCGTGTCGAGGCGGCTCCAGTCGGCCAGCCGGGCGGGGCTGACGGCCTCCCCGCCGATGACCACCAGCCGGATGCTGCCGGGAAGGGCCGTGCCCTCCTCGGCGAGGTGGAGCACCAGTTCGTGCCAGAAGGCGGTGGGCAGGTCGAGCACGGTGACGCGTTCGCGCTCCACCATCCGCAGGAAGCGCGGGAAGGATCCGGAGTGCGCCTCGCGGTCGAAGACCAGGGCGGCTCCCGTGGTCAGCGTCGGGAGGATCTCCTCCAGCGAGGTGTCCCAGTTGAGCGAGGCGAACTGGAGCACCCGGTCCTCTTCGGTCAGGGCGAAGAGGTCGCGGAGCGAGCGCACGGAGGCCGAGATCGCCCGGCGCGGTGTCACGACCGGCTTGGGGCGGCCCGTGGAGCCCGAGGTGAAGAGGACGTACGCGGGTGCTTCGGGATCCACGTGCTGCCCGGGGCCACCGGTCGCCGTCGTCGAAGCCGGCTGTGCGGCCGCTTCGCCGGGGAAGTCGACGACCGGCAGACCGAGTCCGGCGGCGAGGGCCGTGGCGGTACCGAGGACGGCCCGGCAGCCGGCGGCGGACGTCATGTCCTGCTGCCGTGACGGCGGAAAGGCCGGATCGACGGGGCAGTAGACCCCGCCGGCCGCCAGTACGCCGAGCAGCGCGACGACGGTCTCCGGGGTGTGCGTCGCGGGCACGGCGATGGTTCCGGGCCGCTGCCCGAGCCGGCCGATCCGCCCCGCGAGGCCGTCCACGAGCTCGTACAGCCGACGGTAGGTGAGGATCCGCCCTTCGTGGACGAGTGCCGCGCGCTCCGGGTTGCGAAGAGCGGCTTCCGTGAAGGCCGCGATGAGGTCCGGGGTGGTTCCCAGGGTCTCGCACTGCATCGACTTCGACCGCCCCAAAAATGCTTGAAAGCGCCTGTCCGTGCCCGACGAACGGGGACTCTACCTCCGAACTGGTGTTGCCACAACGGAAGTTGAGGGGAATTGAACGATCTCCGCGAACGCGTGGCGCACGCTCGCAACACAGCAGGTCAGAGCCCTTGCGGGGGCTCCGCTTCCACTTCGACACGGCGGGGCGCCACCGGAGGGACGCCCTCCTGATCCGGCCCGGCGAACGCGGTCCGCGAGCCGTCGCAGGAGGCGGTTTTGCGCTGCCGCCGCGGCGGCACCCCGGCGGGATCGCGAGGGGCGCCGGGGCCGCGCTCCCGGGCGGCCCGGACCCCTGGGGGTGCTCCCGGGGGCCCGGGCCCTGGGGGTGCTTCGGGCGTCACCTCGTCCGGCGGCCGTCCGCCGTCGCCAGTCGCGGAACAGCGCGAGCGCCTCGGCCAGATGGCCGGCCCGCACGCGAGGTCGATCTGACGGACCCGTCCGGGTCGTCGGGCGTCTGGGTCTTCACTCCCCCGCTTCTGCTCCGATCTTCTGCTCCGATGAGGCCATGGGGGCAGAGCCCGGGCGGCCGGGCGGCCGCGGGGCGGGCACGGGGGTCCCGTTGGAGCGCCGGGCAGGGACGCGCCGGGCCGGCGCCTGTTCCGGGAGGGGCAGTGCGCGGGGCCCCGGCAGGTCGGCGCGAGGGCCCCTCCAGGGTGCTCCTGCCTTCTCCTGGTCCCGGTCGGCCGCGGGGCGGGCAGGGACCACCGCAGGACGGGGACGGTCCGACCCGGACGCTCACCGGGCCGAGGCGGGGTCCCTCAGGGGTTCCCCCGCCCGCCGGCGGGCTCCTCGGGCACGGCCTCGCCCCGCCCGAACGCGACGGCGGCGCCCCTGCCCGCCCGCGAGGCGGCGTAGGCGGCCTCACGCAGGCGGCTCAGACGCGCGGTCGGCCGCAGATCCGGTAGGCGGTGCCGGTACGGGTCGTACGCCTCCGTCTCCTGGGGCACCGGGGCCTGCGGCGCCCCGGTGGTCAGCGTGCCCAGGGGCCGCAGCGCCGGGCGGCCGGGCACGGACGCGCACAGCGTGAGGACCACCGGGCCCTCGGCGAGAGATCGGCGCAGCCCTTCGAGACCGGCCGGAAGTCCCGTCCGCTCCTCACCGGGCCACAGCGTCAGCAGGAGGGTGCGGGCGCCGACCCGGTACGACAGGAGGGAGGAGTAGGGACCCGCGAGCGCGTCGCGTCGCGGCAGCGGCAGGTGCCGGGAGCGCGGCCCGCTGCCGCTGCTGGTGAACAGCAGGTCCAGCGGGAGCCCCGGGCCGCCCGCGTCCGGGACGCGCAGCGCGATGCCCAGGGCGTCGGGCAGGTTCCCGGGCAGGCCGAGAGCGCGTGACCACCGCATCCGGACCGGGTGGCTGCCGTCCCGGTCGAGCCACGGCACGCCCCAGACCGGGCCCTCACGGGGCCGTATCCGGAGCGTCGCCGGGGCGGTGACGCCGTGGGGGTGAAGGGCGGGAGCGGAGCGCCGGGCTGCCGTGCGCTCGACGAGACCGCTCACCGCGCCGAGGGCGGCGCGCCGCAGCCGCTCCGTGTCCGATCCGGTGACCATGCCGTGACTCCTCGCATCCGTCGCGCCGTACCGACTCCGCGCCGCTACCCCTCCGGCCGCCGTTCAGTCGCGCCGCCCCGGTCTCGCGTCCGCCCCGTCTCCGCCGCTCACGCCGCCCGCGCCCTCCTCGCCCCGTGCCGTCGCCGCGGGCTTGCCGCAGGCAGGACCGGGTAGGGGCCCGGCATGCACGAGACGCACGCCCCGGCCACGATGACGACCGTCCGGTCACTGGACGAGCTGACCGAGCTGATCGGTACGCGGCGCCCTCTGTACATCCGGTGGTCCCTCGGCCCGCAGACGGACCTGTCCACGCCGACGAGCCGGGACGGGCTGACCGGGGTGGAACTGCCCGGCCTCTCCGCGAACCCGCTGGACGTCGAGGACTGGTGGGGCGACCGCTCCCTGCGCACCTGGGCGGCGCGCCGCTTGTACGACTACTCGCACCTGCCCCGGGTCAGGGACGGCCGGGTCCGGCCCTGGCTGCTGCACGGCAGGGAGGTCGGCCGTGGCCCCGACAACGAGCCGCTGGTCCGGGACGTGCGGCCCGTCGGCTGGGTCGACGAGCGGGTCATCGCCCAGGCGGAAGAGGAGGTCGCCCGGCAGAAGGGCCCCTGGGGCCCGCTGGCCCGCCCCTGACCGTCGCCCCCGGCCCCGGATCGCTCGGCCGCTCGCGCTGACCGCTGACCCCGCCCCTTCACGCTTCGGCCGCCCGCGCCGGACCGCCGCCCCCGTCCCCGCACCTCTTCGGCCGCCCGCCCCTCGCCCCGCCCGGCCCCGGCCCCACCGCTTCGGCCGCCCGCTCCTCGCCCCGCCCGGCCCCAACCGGTGGCTCCCGCGAGCGGCGCCGGGGGAACACGCCCGGGACGCGCGCACACCGACCCGCCACGTCCTAGGGTGGCGTCATGCGGCTGCTGCTCACGTCGGACACCCATCTCCCGTCCCGCGCCAGACGCCTTCCGGAGGAGCTCCTCGCGGCCGTCGACCGGGCCGACGTCGTCCTCCACGCCGGGGACTGGACCGACGAGGCCGTCCTCGACCTGCTGGAAGGGCGCGCCCGCCGCCTCATCGGCGTGTACGGCAACAACGACGGACCCGCCCTGAGGCGGAGACTCCCCGAGGTCGCCCGGGCGGAACTGGCCGGGCTGCGCTTCGGGGTGGTGCACGAGACGGGGGCCGCGGCGGGCCGGGAGCAGCGCTGCGCCCGGCGCTTCGGAGACCTCGACGTCCTGGTGTTCGGCCACAGCCACATCCCCTGGGACTCCACGGCCCCCGGCGGACTGCGCCTGCTCAACCCCGGCTCCCCCACCGACCGCCGCCGCCAGCCCCACTGCACGTACATGACCGTGGACGTCGCGAACGGCGCCCTCGGTGAGGTCGCCCTGCACCGGCTGCCTCCGAGGAGCACCTGAGCGGGCCGGCTCCGCCGACGGCGCCGGGGCGCGCGCCCCTCCCGCATCATGGACCCCGGAGGGCTCTCGTCGAGGAGACGGTCGCCATGACACCACTGATCAAGCCGCATCCGCTCTTCGCCCGGCTGTACGCCGGCTGGGCGGGTCCCGCCCTGGAGAAGGCGGGCATGGGCGAGCACCGCCGGCGGCTCCTGGACGGCCTGGCGGGCGAGGTGATCGAGGTCGGCGCGGGCAACGGGCTGAACTTCCGGCACTACCCGCCCGGGGTCACCCGGCTCGTCGCCGTCGAGCCGGAGCCGAACCTCCGCCGGCTGGCGCGGGACGAGGCCCGCCGCGCTCCCGTCCCGGTCGAGGTCGAGGCCGCCAGGGCCGAGCGCCTGCCCTTTCCCGACGCGTCGTTCGACGCGGCCGTGGTGTGCCTGGTCCTCTGCTCCGTCGCCGCCCCCGGCCTGGCGCTCGCCGAACTCCACCGGGTGATCCGGCCCGGCGGACAGCTCCGGTTCCTCGAACACGTGCGGGCCGAATCCGCCATGATGCGACGCGTCCAGCGCGCCCTCGACGCCACCGTCTGGCCCCGGCTGGCGGGCGGCTGCCACACCGGGCGCGACACCCGGACGGCCCTCGTCAGCGCCGGTTTCACCCTCGGCACGATCGACCGCTTCGCCTTCCCCCGGGCCCGCGTCCCCCTGCCGACCGCCGCCCACATCCTCGGCACCGCCGTACGGCCCGGTCCGGCCGGCACCGGCTGACCGCCCGACACCCGCTGACCGCCCGGCAGCAGCTCACCGGCCGTCACCCACCGACCGGTCGCCGCATCGCCGCCGGCACCCGCCGACCGGTGGCGGGGTGGCGACCGGTCAGCCGGGTGTCCTCGGCGGCGTCCCGTCTTCCGTTCACTCACCCGGCCCGCCGGTTCCATCCGCTGGGCGTACGGGCGGGCGCGGGACCGGCCGGGGGCCGCCGCGGCGGCCGGGCCCTTGCGTACGCCGCTCCGGCCGCCGTGCGGCGGGAGCCGCATCGCCCCTCGGGGAAGCACGGGCGGTCTCAGGTGAGATGCGGCGCGGACGGGGCAGCCGCACCATGACCGTGACATCGCAGTCGAACCAGGAGGTCGTCATGCCCCGAGGATCCAGCCCCAAGCGGGAGCGGCAGTACGAGCACATCAAGGAGTCCGGCGAGAAGCGCGGGATGTCCGAGGGCCGCGCGAAGGAGATGGCCTCCCGCACGGTGAACAAGGAACGCGCCCGCTCCGGTGAGAGCAAGACGGCGAGCCGCAGTTCCACGCAGGGCAAGTCCGCTTCGCAGCGCGGGGGCGAGAAGTCCCGTGGCGGTGGTGGCGGGTCGTCCGAGCGCACCAGGGACGAGCTGTACGAGGAGGCGAAGAAGCGCGGCATCGAAGGCCGCTCCACGATGAACAAGCAGCAGCTGAAGAAGGCCCTCGGCCACTGATCCCGGCTCCGCCCGCGGCGCCGGAGCCGCGGCGGGCCGCGCCCCGGCGCACGAGCCCGCCCCCTCCGGCGCCGGGCCCCGGCCGGCACGCGGGCGGGCGGGCGGGGCGCACGGATCAGGACCAGGTGGCGGCCACCAGAGACCTCTCGGCGGCCGCCAGGTGGACGGCGGAGGCGAGCCAGGCGCGGGCGTAGCCGTCCGCGGAGGCGTCGACGAGCCGGCCGAACGCGTCCCGGGGGCGACGGTCGGCCTCCGCCGTCAGGGCCTCGGCGAGCTCCGCGGCCGCGACCAGTCCCGCCCTGCGCAGCGGGGTGGCGGACGCGGCGCGGTCGGTGCCGCGAGCGGCTTCGGCGATGGCGCGCCGCCCGCCCGCGACGCCGCTCTCCAGGAGCCGGCGGATCCGCCACAGCGGTGCCTCGGCCAGCGGGTCCGGCCCCGCGGCCGCCAGGTCGTCGGGCACGTCGTCCGGGGCCTCGCGCGGGAAGTGGTCCCCCTGGAGCCGTTCGTACCCCAGGTCGACTCGGCCCCGCCGGTCCTCCGGGAGCCGCAGGGTGCGGGGCTCGTCCGGCACCGGACCGACCGCCAGCGGCCGGAGCGTCGCCGCCCGGTCCGGGTCGGGCCGGCCCAGGACGCGCAGGGCGAGGCCGGGGTACGCGCCGATCCGGCGCAGGTTGGCGGCGTAGGGCAGTTCGGGGTGCGGATGGGCGGCGGCGAGGCGCACCAGCGGCCCGCCTCCCCGGACCCGGACCAGCAGGTGGTCCTCCCGCGCACCGAGCACCTCGACGTCGCAGCCGAGCAGCGCCGTGCCGGTCGTGCCGGTCGTGCCGGTCGTGCCGGTGTCGAGTGCCTCCGCCATCGCCTCGTGCACGGGGCGGGCGAAGACGGCCGCCGCGGGCTCCTCCGACCAGTCCACTCCGCGCAGCGGGGTGGCGCGGACGCCCCGGCCGGCGCCGAGTCGCCCGTCGGCGGACACCGTTGCACCGGCGATCAGCAGGCCACCGCGCGCCAGACCGGCGTGGTCGAGGACGGCGCCTCCGAGGGCCACGGAGGCCGATCCGGCCCCCTGGGCGCGGGCGAGGCCGCCCGGTCGCACGTCGGAGAGGGTGTAGAAGACGCCGTCGGAACCGACGAGGTGGGTGGCCACTCCCCCGTATCCGGTGGCGGACAACACCGGTTCGCGGCACAGGCCGTGCACGCGCAGGCTGCCGCCCTGCCCGTACGCGCGGCGGCCGCCTCCCGCGGCGCCGGACCCGGCGCTGCCGGCGGCGAGCAGGGCGGCGGCCGCGAGCAGTTCGCGGAAGGCGGCGGTGAGGTCCCCGAGCCGCTGGCCCGGGTCGCGCTCACGGGCGGACCGCAGCCCCCGTACGACCCTGAGGGCGGCGGCCTCGGCACCCGGCAGCCCGGCCAGGCGCGCGGTGTGGGCGGCGCGCAGGAGTTCGGCCTGGACGACCGAACCGCCCGCCGTGACCCCCGCCGACAGGGCGCCGGCGGCGGCCTGCCACAGGGCGGCACCGGCCCGTACCTGCGCCGGAGTGAGCGCGGGGGCGGGCTCGGGGTCGGCGGGGGCGGCGGGGGGCGGGCCGGAGGTGGCGGGCTCGGCGCCGGCCCGTCCGGTCGGGGCCGGAGCGGGGGGTACGGCGCTTCCCGTCGCCCCGCCGGGGTGGCCCGGGTGGTCGGGACCGTCGTGGCCCGGGTGGTCGGGACCGTCGGTGCCGGTGGCCGTCGGGCCCTCGGGGGCGTGCGTCTCCGGGTCCGCCAGGGGCGCGGCGCCGAGCACGGCGGCCCGGTGCAGACAGCGGGGGGCCAACAGGCAGGTGCAGACGGCCTGTTCGGGTGCGGTGACCGTACCGGAGGGGCCGGGCCGCAGGGTGACCAGGGTGTCCTCGCCGAAACGGACCTCGACGGTGCCGTCGGGGCCCGGCACGGCACGTTCGCCGCACTCGGCGACGGCCGCGTCGAGTTTCCTGCGGAGCCGCGCGGTGAGCTGCTCGACGGCCTCGGCGAGGACCTCGGGGGCGACGGGCGGCAGGAGTGCGGTGCTCAACGGGCTTCTCCACGGAGGCGGTCGCCGACCCAGCGGGCGAGGGCGAGGGGGCTGAGGGCGGCCACGGGCATGCCCGCGGCGGCGAGCCGGCGGGCCACCGGCACCGAGTAGCGGGGCTTCCCGCCGTCGTCGAGGGCCGCGCAGCCGAGCAGGTGCGCTCCCGAGGAGGCCAGTGCGCGGACCTCGCCGAGGAGACCGGCGAGCGGTGCGCCCTCCTCGAAGTCGCTGACCACGACGACGAGGGTGCGGCTGGGCACGGTGACGAGCGACCGGGCGTGCGCGAGGCCCGCCGCGATGTGCGTGCCGCCGCCGACGCGCACCTCCAGGAGCAGGGACAGCGGGTCGTCGACCCGGTCGGTCAGGTCCACCACCTGGGTGGAGAAGGCCAGGAAATGGGTGGACAGGGTCGGAACGCCGCCCAGGACCGCGGCGGTCAGCGCCGACCAGATGACGGACGCCTCCATGGAGCCGGAGACGTCGACCACGAGGATCAGCCGCCAGTCGGCCTCCTTGCGGGAGCGGGTGCTGAACACCGGGCGCTCGGGGACGATCCGTATCCGCCCGTCGGCGGTACGGCGGGTGTGGACCAGATTGGCGCGCAGGGTGCGGGCGAGGTCGAGGCGGCCGCCGGGGCGGCCGGTCGGGCGCGGGGTGGCCAGTCCCGAGAGCGCGGGGCGCACGCGGGTGGCCAGTTCCCGGGCGAGCTCGTCGACGAGCCGCTTGACCAGGGGCCGCAGCCGGGCGAGCCGGGCCTCGGGCATGCCGCCGGCGAGCGACAGGACCGAGCTGAGCAGTTCCACCGACGGCCGGACGGTCGCCGGGTCCAGCTGGGTGAGGACGTCGTGGCGCCCGGTGTCGGCGGCGTCGGCGAGGACCTCTTCGCGGACGTCGCTGCCGAAGAGCGCCTCCAGCTCCGCGGACCATTCGCGGGCGGTGGGGAACGACGTCTCCTGGCCGCCGCCCTGCCCGGCCGCTCCGCCCTCCAGGTCCTCGGCGCCCTCGCCGCGGCCGCGGCCGTAGAGCTCGTCCAGCGCGTGCGCGTACCGGCGGGCGCGGGGGCTCAACCGGTCCTGGTGGCGGCCGAGGAGCAGGCGCCACCGGTCGGCCGGGTCGAGCCTGCGGGCGGGGGCGGCGGCCTGGGGGGACGCGGGGGCTGTCGTACGACCGGCGGGCGCGGGGCCGGCTTCGGGTTCGGGTTCAGATTCGGCTGTGGTTCCGGCTTCGGGTTCGGGTCCGGCTCCGGCTCCGGGTTCGGCTCCGGGTTCGGCTCCGGCTCCGGCTCCGGCTCCGGGGACGGTGAGGGCGGGGGCCATGGCCTTCAGGGCGGCCAGGCCGGCCGCGTCGGCCGCCGCCCACAGCGCGACCAGCTCGGGCGGAGCGTCGAGGGAGAGGTCGGGCCGGTCGCCGAGCCGCTCGGTGACGGTGGTCAGCATCCGGTCGCGGGCGGCCGGGGCGAGTGCGTCGAAGCCGCCGCGCAGGGCCGGGAGTCGGTCGAGGAAGCCCTCGTCCGTCAGGGTGTCGACGCGGTCGAGCAGCGGGGCGAGGGCGTCCGGGGACGCCTGGAGCAGGGGCCCGGCGGCGGTGAGCAGGCCGGTGAGCCGCTTGCCGAGGGCGCGGCGGGTGTCGGGTCCGGTGGCGCCGTCGATCCATCCGGCCACGCGCTCGCCGAGCCCGGCGGCCGGGTCGAGGTCGAGCATCACGCGGACCGCGAGGGCGGCGCCCTGGACGAGCGGGGAGGCGTCGGCGGCGAGGTCGGCGAGCGCGTGGTCCATCCGCAGGCCGAGCTGCCGGGCCGCCGCGCGGTCCGCCAGTGCCACCAGGGACGCGGCGTCCGCCGGGGCGTCGCTCCCCGCGAGGCCCGGAAGCGCGCGGACGGCGGCTTCGAGGAGTTCGCCGATGAGCTCGCCGGCGGTGGTGCGGGCGTCCGGCGTCGTCCCGGGGTAGTGGCCGCGGCGCATGCCTTCGAGCAGGTCCATGGCGGTCAGGAGGTCGGGCAGGTTCGCGGTGCCGGGCAGCACGGCGGCCGCCTCCCGGAGCCGGGCGTCGACGAGGTCGGGCAGGTCGCAGCGTGCGGCGGCGGAGAGCCCGGCGAGGATCTGCGGCGGGGTCGGGCCTCCGTCGGCGGCCTCGCGGCGCGCGGTCTCGCGGAGCGTACCGGCGGCGGCCTGGGCGGCGGTGACGCCGCGGGCCCCGGCGAGGTCGAGGCGCGCGGGCACCGAAGGCGTCCAGGACAGGCGCCACTTGGTGCCGAGCGCCGTGCCGTCGCCGGTGGCGGCGACGGCCACGGGCTCGCCGTACGACGCTCCGATGACGGACAGGCGTTGGAGGAGCACTTCCCTGCGGGCGTCCAGGGGCGAGCGCAGCGGATCGAGGCGTACCTCGCGGGGGCCGGGATC
Organism: Streptomyces roseoviridis; assembly: GCF_039535235.1. Taxonomy (NCBI): domain Bacteria; kingdom Bacillati; phylum Actinomycetota; class Actinomycetes; order Kitasatosporales; family Streptomycetaceae; genus Streptomyces; species Streptomyces roseoviridis. The sequence goes on along the minus strand of NZ_BAAAWU010000001.1, from coordinate 6,951,456 downwards.
CTCCGGGCCGGGCAGCCGCAGCCGGGCGAGTTCCTCCTCCACGCAGGGGCCGAGACCGGAGCGCGGAGCGTGCGGGGTGATCCGGCCGCGTGCGGTACCGACGAACACGGCTTCCAGGGCGCGCGCCAGGGCCCGGCCGCGGCCGAGGGGTTCGCCCTGGCCGAGGACGGTGGTGACGGCCTCCAGCAGTTCGCCGCGCCCGGGGGCGGGCAGTCCGCGCAGCGCGGCCAGGTCGCAGGCGAGCCGCAGCGCCTCGGTGGCCTCGCCCGTACCGGCGGTGTGGCCCGCGCGGCGCAGCTCCCGGCACAACCCGGTCAGGGCGACGGAGGCCGCGGCGCGGAGCCGGTCGGGGACGCCGCCCGCCTCGAACACGGCCTGCTGCCAGCGCGGGTCGCGGATGCCGGCCGGGTAGCCGGAGCGGGAGTCGAGCAGGTCGAAGGAGTACGGCACGAAGGAGGTCACGGCCGCCTCGGCCGCCGCCGTCCCGCCACGGCCCCGGCCGGTCCCGGGCCGCTCCGGGTCCCCTCCGGCCGTCAACGGCGCGTCGCCTGGCGTCGTGTCGTTCAGGACGAGCGCGGGGGCGTGGAAAGCGCCGATCACGGCGGCGACGCGGCGGCCGCCGTCGGCGGCGGATGCGAGGATCCGGCGCATGTGGGCCTCGCGGGCGAGGTCCGTGGCGGGGACGGCGGCGTCGGTGCGCAGGGCCCAGCCGACGCCGAGGGCCGCGCGGCGCACCGCCTCGGGGGTGCAGCCGGGTGCGAGCACCTCGACGGCACGGTCCCACAGGTCGTCGCCGTCCCGGCCGGTGCCCGCGGCGGCGAGGGCGGCGGCGAAGGAGCGCCGTGCGGGCTCGTCCTCGTCCGGGCGGGCGGCGGGCAGGGTCCAGCCGGGGTCGGCCAGCGGCAGGTCGCAGCAGACGACCTCGGCGCCCCGGGCCCGGGCCCACCGCACGGCGGCGAGCTCGGGCGAGAAGTCGGCGAAGGGGTAGAAGGACAGCCGGCCGCCCTCGCCGGTGCCGGCCAGGGCGACGGGGGCGACGGTCTCCGGGTCGGCGAGGTGCTCCAGCCAGGGCTGGAAGTCGGCGGGGAGTTCCACGCAGACGACCTCGGCGCCCGCCTCGTCGAGCAGCGCGGGCACCACCGCGGCGAGTGCCGGGCTGTGGTGGCGCACTCCCAGCAGGTACGGGGTCCTCGACGCGGCGAGCGCGTCCACGGCGGTACGGGGGTCGCCGGCGGGCACCTGGGTGTCGGCGTGGGTCAACGCAGGCTCCCGCGCAGGTCCCAGAGGCGGCGCCACATGGCGGAGCCGGTCTCCGCGCGGCGGCGGACGGGGCCGTCCCAGTAGCCGAGGAGCCGGGCGTGGTCGGCCGGGTCGTCCTTGCGGACCACGCCGAGGAGGTGGCCGGGGAGCAGGTCGAGCACGTCGCCGCCGGGCAGGTAGGCGGCGGCGAGCCCGAGGGAGGCGGCGACCTGGACGGCTTCGGCGGTGGACATGACGGTGCCGGGCCGTTCGACGTCCCAGCCCTCGGTGGAGCGGCCGGAGCGCAGGTCGCGGAAGACGGTGACGAGGGCGTCCAGGACGGCGTCGTCGACGGCGAAGTCCGCTCCGGCCCGCTGGACGGCCGCGACGGCCTGGCGGCGGATGAGCACCGCTTCGGCGTCGGCGTCGGCGATCGGGTCCACGGTCTCGAAGTTGAAGCGGCGCTTGAGGGCGGCGGACATCTCGGAGACGCCCCGGTCGCGGAGGTTGGCGGTGGCGATGACGGTGAATCCGGGTGCGGCGCTGACGACGGCGTCCTCGGTGGAGGTGAGTTCGGGGACGGTGAGGCGGCGGTCCGACAGGAGGGAGACCAGCGCGTCCTGGACCTCGGGCAGGCAGCGGGTGATCTCCTCGATCCGCACCACGCGTCCGGTGCGCATGGCGGACAGCACGGGAGAGTCGACGAGGGCCTGCGGGGTCGGTCCCTGGGCCAGGAGGAGGGCGTAGTTCCATCCGTAGCGGAAGGCGTCCTCGGTGGTGCCGGCGGTGCCCTGGACGGTGAGGGCGCTGGTGCCGCAGACGGCGGCGGCGAGCAGCTCGGACAGCATGGACTTGGCGGTTCCGGGCTCGCCGGTGAGCAGCAGGCCGCGCTCCCCCGCGAGGGTCACGACGCAGCGCTCCACCAGGGCCCGTTCGCCGACGAACTTGGGGGTGATCGCCAGCTTGGCGGGGAGGCCCGCGCGGCGCTTGGGCAGGGCGAGTTCCACGCCGTCGCTGCCGCAGACGAAGGTGACGACGGCGCGCGGGGTGAGTGCCCAGCCGGGCGGGCGGGGGCCGGGGTCCTGGGCGGCGAGGAAGGCGAGTTCGGCGGCGTGGCGTTCCTCGGCGGGGCGGACCTGGCGGGCGGGGGCGGGCTGTTCGGTGACGGTCATGCGTCGCTTCTCTCGGGACGGTGCTCGGCGGTCTGGCGGAGACGGAAGGGGGTGGGTACGTGAGGGGGTGGACGGGGCGGTTCGGGTGGGGCGCGCCGCGCCGACCGCCACCCGCCGGGCGGTGGGCGGTGGGCACGGTCGCGTGCCGCGGCGCCCGCGCCCGGCAAGGCGGCGGTGCGGCGCGGTCGCTTCGCCGGGCCCCCGCGGCGCCGCTCACCGCCGGCGGCGGTGCGGCGCCGCGGGGGTGCGGCGTCCCCCGGGGGCCGGGAGCCGGGAGTTCCGGGCCCCCGGCCCTGGGCCGGTGCTCAGCGGCGGCGGCGGGTGCGCTTCACCTTGAGTTCCTCGAAGCGCGGGAGGTCGCCGTCGAGGATCCGCTGCCAGGCCCGGGCGTACAGCTCGGCGACCGGTTCGACCGGCACGAGCGTGCCCAGGGCGGGCCGGTGGCCCGCGAGCGGTCCGTACATCGCCAGCTTCCACAGCTCGACGGGCAGGACCGGCGCCGACTGCTCCGCCCAGGCGCCCGGCAGGAACAGGGAGCGTCCCGCGCGGGCCCGTACGGCCGGCACCACCAGGTCGGTGGCGGCGAGTTCGGCCCGCGCCGCCTTCAGCCGGGCCGGCTTCCAGCCCGTCCATCGGGCGGTGTTGCGGTCCGTCGGGTCGGGCAGCGCCAGGAGCATCAGGTACAGCGTGGCGGCGTCGGCGCTCAGGCCGTGCGCCGCGGCGGCCTCGGTGACGAGCGAGGGTACGGAGCGGGAGGGGTCCTGCGGCCACCAGGTGCCGTCCGGGCCGGTCTCGCCGGCCGCGGGCGCGCCGGGGTCGGCGAGGAGCCGTGCGAACGCGGGGTCGTGGGCACGGCGCAGCGCCGTCTCGACCGTGGTCGGATGCTGGTCCGGGCCGCGCAGCGCGGCCAGGTACGGGTCGGAGCCGGTGGAGTCCAGCAGGGAGGTCCGCAGGGCCGGCAGCGGCTGGCCGTCGTGGGTCGCCATCAGCACCGCCCCGTAGCGTTCGTGGTCGGGTGCCGTCTCCGTGGGGTTGCCGGCGGCCTTCCGGAACTCCGCGAGGCTGGTGTAGTGGCCCGCGGCGAGGAGCAGTTCGGGAGCGGCCAGCCGCTGCCGTACGGCGGTGAGGGCGGCGGGCAGCGTCGCGCGCAGCGGGTCACCGGCCGGGAGCCGGTGCGCCATCCAGGCGGTCAGGCTCATGGCGCCCGTGAGGACCTCGCTGGTGAAGGGGGCATCGGCGGGAGTCGCGGGCTGGGGGCGGTCGTTCACGATCCGCCAGGCGACGTCGGTGCCGAGCTCCGGCGAGGCCGCCGGGTCGAGGAGTGCGGGCAGCGCCCGGTGGGCGGGCCAGCCGCCCCGTGCGGCGCGGGCCGCCTCGGCGGTGAGCCAGTCGGGCACCTGGACGCGACGGCCGACGCGGGCGTTCCACACCTCGGCCGCGGCGGTGACGTCGGGGCCCTCGGTCCACAGCCGTGCCGGGTCGGCGGGCAGCAGCGCCGCCACGATCTCCTGCCGTACCTCGACGGCCAGGGCCCTCAGTTCGTCCCGGGCGTGCGCCGCTTCGGTGACCTTCAGTTCGAGGGTCTTGCGCAGCTCGGCGGGCAGGAAGTTGTTCTCCCAGTGGTCGATGCCCGGCATGCCGGCGAGGACGAGCCGGGCCAGCGCCCGGGAGGCTCCGGTGAGCCGGCCGAACTCCTCGGCGGCCTCGGGCTGGAAGGGGACGCCGCCGCGTGCCCGCGCCTCGGTGAGGAAGGCGGTGAGCCAGTCGGCCTCGCGGGCCGGGTCGCCGACCGGGAAGGTGCCGCGCACCGTGTAGGGGCCGGGGACCTCGAAGCGTCCGCTCGGGTCGTACAGGAGGGCGCCGAAGTCCCGTCCGTCGGGGACGCTTTCGGTGTGCTCGGTGATGCCGAGGACCGCTCCGCCGCCGAGCGGCATCACGCTGCGGTGGGAGACGTCGCGGCTGTGGCCGTCGGGGGTGGACAGGTGCGGCGGGTCCAGGTGGAGCAGGACCCGGCGCCAGTGGCCGGCCGATCCGGTGGTGGAGGCCAGGCCGAGGGCGTCGATCCGGGCGAGCAGGGTGAGCAGGGCGTCGTGGTGCTCGTCCCGCGTACCGGGGGCGACGGCCCGGTAGGCGACGGCGGCCGGCTGGTGGAGGAGCGGGGTGAAGGACAGCCCCGAGTAGGGCAGCGGGGGCACGTCGAAGTGGAGGCGTCCGGGCACGGCCGGGGCGGCGGTGTCGGCGCCGGCCGCGGCCAGCTGCGTCAGATAGCGGTGGGTCACGTCGGCCTCGGCGCCCCACCGGTAGTGGCGGGAGCCCTCGAGGCCGCCGAGGGCCTGGGCGATCACCCGGTCGGACGGTCCCTCGACGCGCTGCTCGGCGGGCTCGGCCCCGGCGTGGAGGCGGGCGGCGACGGCGTCCAGGGACTGCTGCTGCCGGACGGCGAAGCGGAGCACCTTCACCACGCCGGCGACGAGTCCGGGTGCCGTGAGCTCCGGCAGGGCGGTCGTCACCAGTTCCGGGAGGTCCGTCGCCCGCTCGGCCGCGACGGCCGCCTTCAGCAGGGCTCCGGCGGTGGCGGCGTCGGCGGAGCGCAGCGCGGCCGAACCGTGGGGGTCGCGGGCCCGCAGCGCGTAGAGGAAGTGCAGCGGCGGCAGGGCCGAAGCGGCGGTGGGGAAGAGCTCGTCGCCTCCCGAGTCGGTGGTCGTCGTGACGACGCCGTCCGGGTCGCTGAGCGAGAGGGTGCGCCATTCCCGGGTCACGGCGCGGGGGCGCTCGTCACCGGGGAACGTCAGGGCGGCGAGCGGCATCTCGGCCCCTTCGGGCAGGGTGACCTCGCGTCCCGTGGTGTCGCCGGCGTGCCAGCCGTTGCCGGGGAGCCGTACGACGCGCCAGCCGAGCAGGCCGTCGGCGGGGGCGCCGAGGGCGGAGCCCGCCACCACGGGAGCCGGGCGGAGCCAGGAGGAGAAGGCGGCGAGCCGGGCGCCGGACGCGTGGGGGCGCAGGGCGTCGGCGAGGAAGCCGGGCTCGGAGCGCCGGCCGTAGGTGCCTTCGGCGGGGTCGTACTCGATCCAGCCGCCGTCGCCGTGGCGCTCGCCGTTGTCCCAGGTCCAGTAGGAGGTTCCGTCCGAGAGGAGGAGGGCCTCCTGGGGCAGGCGGGTGTCGCCGGCGTACAGGACGCCGCGTCCGGTGGTGCGGCCGCCGCCGGGCAGCGGGAGGCTGATCTGGCCGGAGCGCAGGTTCCAGTGGTCGGCGCTGCCCTCCAGGGAGAACACGCGGTCGGGCGCGGTGTGCCAGTAGCCCTGGACCGCGCCGCCGTAGGCCCGCCAGAAGACCAGCAGGGCGCCGTCGACGTAGTGGAAGCCGGTGCGGTGCACGGAGGCCGGCACGCGCAGGTCGTGGACGAGGACGGTGGAGTCGGCGTCGACGACGCGGACCTGCTGGGCGTTGGCCACCACGAGGTGGGGCCACGCCTCGACGACGGTCAGGTTCTGGACGGAGGCGGGGGCCGGTGCCAGCTCGGCGAGGGCCTGTTCCCAGGCGGGCCAGTGCAGTTCCTCCCACAGGCCGCCGCGCAGGGTCCGGGCGAGCGTCTCGCCGAGGTCGGCGCCGGCCGCCGCGGTGACCTCCTCGGGTGCGAGGGCGAGAGCTTCGCGGGGCAGCCACGACAGCGTCGCGAGGGCGTCGGGCAGGCCGGGCAGTCCGGCGGCGACGGACGCGCGGGCGACCTCGCGCACCCATCGGGTGAGCATCCGCCGGCCGCCGGCCGAGGCGGCGAGGCGGCGCATGACCTCCTCGCCGTGGCTGCCGCCCCGGTAGCTGTTCGCGCCCTTGTCGAAGGCGGGGTGAAAGCGCGGGTCGGCGGCGATCGCCGCCAGGTCGCGGGGCTGTTCCGAGCGGACCCAGTCGGACAGGTTGAGGCCGCCGCGGTGGTGGCGCCCGGTCTCGGGATCGGGGTCGGCGACGGGGATGTCCAGGGCGAGCAGCAGGTCGAGCAGATTGGCGTCCTCGACGCCGATCCTCAGGGCCCCCCGGTCGTCGGGGCGGGCCGCCAGGTCGGCGCGGAGCCGGCCGGCGGCGCGGGCGACGAGGTCGAGCAGGGCCGGCGGCGTCGGCCGCCCGCCCCAGCCGCCGTGCCGGGCGGCGTGGAAGCGCTCCAGCCAGCCCGCGGCGCCGTCGGCGCACTGCTGTTCGGCGGGCAGGCCGGCGTCGACCAGTCCGGCGTCCGCGCCGGACTCCGTGAGGATCCCGAGCCACAGGTCGCTCATCTCGCCGTCGTCCGTGGGCGGGGTGAGGGTGAGCAGGGTGCCGCGGACCGCCGGGACGCGGCGGGCCAGGGCGATCAGGGCGGTGCGGTGTGCCTTCCACCAGCCGGCGGCCGCCCTCAACGTGGCCGGGAGGGGCAGCAGTTCGGCGAGGTAGTCCTGCTCGGACTCGGTGCCGGGCAGGCCGGCGGCGCGGGCCAGGCGCCGCAGTTCGACGGCCGCCTGGGCGGAGGGGGGCGAGCCCGCCCGCGGTGCGGCGCACGCAGAGCCGGCGGAAGCGCTCGTACGCCTCCACGGGCGTGAGGCGCGCCGCGAGCTCCTTGCCGTATCCGGTGAGGACCTTCACGGGCAGTGCGCCGGCGAGGGCGAATTCGAGGAAGACGGCGTCGAGGCGGTCCTCGTCGACGGTCAGGCCGTGCTGGGCCTCGCTGGTGCGGGCCCGGCCGAAGAGCTGTCCCGCGTAGGTGGTGTTCTCCACGGCGAGGAAGACCCGGGCGGCCTGCTCGTAGAAGACGGGGAGGAAGTGGGGGACGGAGGAGGCGAGCCGGCCGCCCAGTTCGAGGCAGGCGTCGAGGGCGGCCTTGGGCTTGGTCCTGGCCTGCCGGGCGAGCCGGTCCAGCTCGGGCACGACCGCGAGCGCGTGGTGCCCGTCCTCCGGGTGGTGGACGAGGACCCACTCGGGGAAGCCGAGTTCCTGGCGCCGGCCGAGCCCGACCACGGTGGGTTCCGCGGCGGGTTCGAGGCCGAGGAAGCCCGCGGCGAGGTCCTCGGCGGCACCGAGTTCGGCCGCGGCGAGGCGGACCACGACCCGGTCCTCGCCGAGCGCCGGATGGCGGTAGGTGCGTGCGGTCAGCTCGACCGCCGTCGGGCCCGCCCCGTCGGCGTCGGCCGGGAGCACCGCCCCGGCGTCGAGGAGTTCCCTGTTGTCCGTAGCGGTCGTGCCGGTCACGCGTCCCCACCCTTTTCGATCGTGCGGCCGGCGTAGAGCGCGGCGGCCATGCGCATTCCTTCGGACCAGGCGACCGGTCCCACCTCGTCGAGCCGCACCGCGCGGCCGTCCTCGTCGTGCCAGCTGAGCGCGCCGGTCTCCGACTCCCCGTCCCAGTACGGTTCGCCGATCCAGACGGACGCCTCGGTGCCGCGGCCGCCGTCGCGGACCTTGCAGGTGGCGTAGCCGCCGGACACCCGGTAGCCGAGGGAGGTGGCGCGGGCGGCGAGGCCGAAGCGGGAGGCGAACTTCCCGCCGGCGTAGTCCCGTACCTCGGTCGCCGTCCTGGGGTGAGGGGTCGCCGGGCGGGTCCAGGTGGCACGGTGGATCTGCTCGACCCGCTGGGTGATGCCGAGTTCGGCCGCGAACTCCCGGACGTCCTCCAGGTCCGGCAGGAGCACCGGGTGCGGCAGGGTGACGGTGCGCGGCGCGAGCCGTACGGTCTCGCCGTCGAGATCGACGACCTTGAGGCCGCCGTCCGCGTGGACGTCGCGCAGGAAGCCGACCTCGTCCGGGTCGTCGCCCACCACGGCCATGTCCCGCAGTGCGGAACGCCACGCCTCGTCCGGCCACACCCGGGCGATCAGCGCGGTGGGCACCGGCAGCGAGGACACCATCCAGGCGTCCACCTGGGCCACGCACGCGTGCGCGTGCCGGTCCAGCCACTCGGAGAGCCGGCGCAGCCTGTCGACCTCGGGCCGGTCCCGCAGCGCCTTCGGCACGGTTTTCAACTGCCGTCCCCCGGTGCGGCGCGCGACCACACGCCCGCCCTCGTCGAGGGTGATCTCGTACCCCTCGCCCGCATCCAGCCACGCCATCAGCCGCGCCCCTCCGCCCGTTCCACCACTCGTCAGCGCAGCACGGAACAGGGGCCCGATGCCCCTCGGCTGCGTATGCGAGCGAGATTACGCAGGGCCACTGACAACGGGCGCGGGGCCCCCGTCGCCGGACCGTCGGCAGGGCGTCGCGGCGTGGGGCGCTACGGGCGGCCGGGGCAGGAGCGCTCCGCCGTGGCCGAGTGCGGCCGCGGCCGAGTTCGACCGCGGTCGTGTCACCGGGCGTCGCGGTCGTCCGGGGTCGTCCACGAGTCGCCGCCCGCGCGCTGCGCCCGCGTCGGGTCGCCGACCGGCCGGCGCCTGCGGGCGACGCGACGGCTGCCCCACCAGAACGCTCCGATGAGCAGCGCCACGACCACGACTCCGATGACGACGGCGAAGAGAACGGCGTTGGAGCCGGCCGATGCGAGAACGGGCGCGGTGGCGAGGGCGTTCATGGTCACCTCTCAGGTCTTCCCGGGCGGTGCCCGGGATTCGGACGGTCGGTCGGCGCCGTGGCGGTCCGGCTGCCGGGCGCTCGGGCGTGCATCCGCGCCTGTCCCGTCCCGGCCTTTCGTAAACGCCCCGGCCGGACGGCCCTCGCGGGGCCGGCCGGCGGTCACGGCCGGTCGACCGCGTCCAGGAGGTGGGGCCCGTTGTTGCGGACGCTGTTGACCGCCGGGGAGACGGGACGGGCGTCGAGCCGGCCGTCCCCCGGCGGGACGAGCAGGGCGCGCAGGTCGTCGGTGTCCTGGTGGCGGGGGTCGAGCCAGGCGTCGTAGTGGTCCGGCCGGAGCGCGAGGGGCATGCGGGGGTGGACGCGGCCGGCCGCGTCGGTGGCCTCGGTGGTGAGGATCGTGCAGGTCACGAGCCAGGCGTCGGGATCGTCGTCCTGCGTGACGTGCGGGGCGCGCCAGAACTCGTACAGTCCGGCCATGGCCATCGGCTGACCGTCGCTGGGGTGGATGAAGTACGGCTGTTTGCGCGTCCTGCCCGTCGCCTGGTCCTCGACGGGATCCCATTCGTAGAAACCGTCGGCCGGCAGCAGGCAGCGCCGCCTGGCGAAGGCGCTGCGGAAGGCGGGCTTCTCGTGCACGGTCTCCACGCGCGCGTTGATCAGCCGGGAGCCGATCTTCGGGTCCTTCGCCCACGAGGGCACCAGTCCCCACCGCAGCGCCCGCAGCTCGCGGCGCACCTCGTCGCCGTCGTCCCGGGCGGCGCGTTCGAGGACCGCGTAGACCTGGTCGGTGGGGGCGACGTTCCAGCTGGGCTCCAGTGTCTCCTCGGGGCGCCAGTCGGTGACCCCGAACAGGCGGGTCAGGTCCTCGGGCCCACGGGTGGAGGCGTAGCGACCGCACATGGGCCCACTGTGCCACGGCGCCCCGGCCCGCTCGACCGGACACTCCCCGGGGGCCCCGGAGAGTTCCGGCCCGCGCCCTGGGCGCCCGTCCCGCCCCCCTCGCCTCCTCCCTGCTCCTCCCCCACCGCCTCGCCGCGAGACGCCGGGGGTGCGGTTTTCCGAACCCCCGGTTCGGGTGGCGGCACCATCGATCGGCGGCCGCGGCGCTCCGAGGATGGGGGCATGGCTGAGACGATGATCGAGAACGGTACGGGGACCGCGGCGCGGGCGGAGGGGCTGCACCGCGAGTACGGGCGGGGTGCGGCCGCCGTACGGGCGCTGAGGGGGGTGTCGGTGGCGCTCGCGCCGGGGACGTTCACGGCGGTGATGGGGCCCTCCGGATCGGGCAAGACGACCTTGCTGCACTGCCTGGCCGGGATGGACCGCCCCACGCGGGGGTCGGTCTGGTGGGGTGACACGGAGGTGTCGCGGCTTCCGGAGCGGCGGCTGGCCGAACTGCGGCGCACCCGGATCGGGTTCGTCTTCCAGGCGTTCAACCTCATGCCGGCGATGACGGTCGCGCAGAACGTCGAGCTGCCCGGCCGGCTCGCCGGGCGGCGCCCCGACCGGGCGCGGGTGCTCGACGCCCTCGCCCGGGTGGGGCTGGCGGGCCGCGAGCGGCACCGGCCGGGGCAGCTGTCCGGGGGGCAGCAGCAGCGGGTGGCGATCGCCCGGGCGCTGGTCGCCCGCCCCCAGGTGGTGTTCGCCGACGAGCCGACCGGCGCGCTCGACCGGAACACCGGCCGCGAGATCCTCGCCCTGCTGCGGGACGGGGTGGACCGGGACGGCCGGACCTGTGTGATGGTGACCCACGATCCCGTCGCCGCCGGGTACGCGGACCGGGTGCTGCTGCTGGCCGACGGCATGGTGGTCGACGAGCTCGACCGGCCCACCGCCGCGATGGTCGGCGAGCGCCTGAGCCGGCTGGGCGGGTGAGCGCGATGGTGTCGATCGTCCGCGGTCCGTCGTTGGCCCTGGGGCAGATGCGCCGGCGTCCGGCCGCCTTCGCCGGTCTGGCGGCGGCGCTGTTCCTGGCCATGGCCGCCGTGACGCTGTTCGGTTCGCTGCTCGCCGCCGCCCTCGCCGCCCCGGCGTCCGTGCGGGAGGCGGCCGACGGGCCCGGCTTGGTGGTGATCGCCGGTGCCTTCGGCGAGATCGCCGTGCTGGTCGCGTTCTTCGTCGTCGTGAACGCCCTGGGTTTCACCCTGCGGCAGCAGCACCGCGAGCTCGCCCTGCTGCGCACCGTCGCGGCGACGCCCCGGCAGACCCGGCGGCTGGTGCGCGGACAGGTCGTGGCGACCACGCTGCTGGTCGCCGTACCGGCGTGGCTCGCCGGCGCGGCGGCGGCCCGGTGGTTCCTCGCCGCGCTCCAGGAGCGGGGGATGGCGGCGCCCGGCCTGCGGGTGCCGTGGTCGCCGGTCCCGATGTTGGTCGCTCTCGTGGCGGCCCTCGTCGTCGGTCTGGCCGCGACAGCCCTCGCGGCCCGGCGGATCTCCCGTATCTCCCCGGCCGCCGCCCTCACCGCGAGCGCGACCGAGCACGCGCGCACGGGTGTGCCGCGGCTGCTCGCCGGGATCGGCGTCCTTGCGGGCGGCGTCCTCCTGCTGCGCCTCGCCGCCACCAGACCGCCCCACGAACTGGACAAGGCGGGGCAGGCGGCGCTGTTCGGCTCGCTGGTGCTGCTCGTCGCCGTCGCCCTGACCGGGCCGTTCGCGGCCCGTGTGCTGTCGGCCGTGCTGGGCGCGCCCGTACGGGCCCTGGCGCCCGGCGTCGGGTGGCTGGCCGACGCCCACCTGCGGGGCTACGCGCGGCGGTTGTCGTCCGCCGTGGTCCCGGTCGCTCTCCTCGTCGGGCTTTCGGGCACCATGTCGATCATGACAAGCACCGCCCGGCACTCCCCTGCCGCGACGACGAGCGCCGCCTCCGCGACGGACGTCTGGCTCCGGCAGGCCGAACTGGCGCTGCTGCTCTGCTTCGCCGCCGTGTCCACCCTGAACACCCTCGTCGCCGTGACCGCCGAGCGCCGCCGGGAGTTCGCCCTCCTCCGCCTCGTCGGCGCGACCCGCTCCCAGCTGCTGCGCATGCTCACCGCGGAAGCGGTCCTCACGACGGCGGTCGGTGTCCTCCTCGGCGCGACGGTCGCCGCCGCCGCGGGCGCCGCCTTCAGCACGGCGGCGACCGGCTCCGCGCTCCCCTCGGTCCCGATGGCGGCCTGCTGGTGGACCCTGGCGGGGGCGGCGGCCCTGACCGTCCCGGCCATCCTGGTTACCGGTCTGTTCGCCGTACGCGGCCCGGCGGCGGAGTCGGCGGGCGGCGGCCGTGACTGACGCGAAGGGGAGTCGGGGGGCGAGGCCGGGCGACGCGCGGGCGGGCAGGGGCGGGGCGCCCCTTCGCACCGGCGCCCGCACCCGCGCACGCACCAGCGTTCGCACCCGCAGCCGCGTCCGGTCGCACGTTCGCTCCCTCCGTGCCGGGGAGTGGGCCTTTGCCGTTGCCGGGCTGCCGTTCGCCCTGCTCGGGGGCGTCTACGCGCTGGCGGTGCTGTACGCGGGGACGTTGCTCTCGCTCACCGTGCTGGGGCTGCCGTTCCTCGTCGTCGGCCTTCTGGGCGCCCGTGGGCTGGGGGCGGTGCACCGGCGCCTGGTCGGGCGGCTGCTCGGCGAGTGCGTCGAGGAGCCGGCACCGTTGCCGCGCCCGGCCGGCGCGATCGCGCGCGGGCGTACCGTGCTGGCCGATCCGGTGGCCTGGCGGGCGTTGCTCTACCTGGTGCTGCGGCTGCCGCTCGGTCTCCTCGGCGCCGCGTCCGCCGTGGTCCTCCCGCTCGGCTGTGGCTGGCTGGTCGGCTTCCCCCTGTGGGTACGGCTGTTGCAGCCGGGGCCGCGTCCGGCCGGCCTGCCGGACGTCGCCGCCGTCCTGCTCGGGCTGCTGCTCCTGGCCTGTGTCCCCCCAGCCGTACGGATGCTGAGCCGGGTGAACCGGTGGCTGGCGCGGCTGCTGCTCGGCCCGGCCCGCGTCCAGCGGCGGGTACGGGAGCTGGAGAGCGCCCGCGCGTCCCTGCTCGCGGAGAGCACCGACCGGCTGCGCCGCCTGGAGCGCGACCTGCACGACGGCACCCAGGCCCGCCTGGTCGCCCTGGCGATCACCCTCTCGCTGGCCGAGGACGCGCTGGCGCCCGCGACCGCCCCGGACCTGGGGCGGCTGCGCACCCTGCTCGACCGCGCCCGCGGGCAGACCGACGACACCATCACCGAGCTGCGGCGGCTCACCCGGGGCATTCACCCGGCCGCCCTGGACGGCGGCCTGCACGAAGCGCTGCCGGGGCTCACCGCCACGTCGTCCGTGCCGGTCGCGGTCCGGCTCGACCTGACCGGACGTCCGGATCCGGCGATCGAGCGGGCCGTCTACTTCTGCGCCGCCGAGCTGCTCACCAATGTCGCCAAGCACAGCGGTGCCTCCGCGGCCGCGCTCACGGTGACCGCCGCCGACGGCAGGGTCCGCCTGGTCGTACGCGACGACGGGCGCGGCGGGGCGGCCGTGGGCACGGGCCCCGGCGGGGCCGCCGGCACCGGCCACCGCGGCGCCGGGACCGGCACCGGTACCGGCACCGGTCTGGCGGGCCTGGCCGAGCGGCTCGCGGCCGTGGACGGCGTCCTCACGGTCGACAGTCCGCCCGGCGGCCCCACCGTGGTCACCGCGGAGCTCCCGGTGACACTGTGACGTCTCGTCAGGTACCGCTCTCGGCGAGGTAGGTGAGGACGGCCTTCACCCGCCGGTTGTCGGCTTCCGTCGCCACCAGCCCGAACTTGCCGAACACCGCGGCGACGTGTTTCTCCACCGCCCGCTCCGACACGACCAGGGCGGCGGCGATGGAGCGGTTGGAACGGCCCTGCGCCATCAGCTCCAGCACCTCGCGTTCGCGCGGGGTGAGGGCGTCCACCGGGCGGCGCCGTCCGCCGCGCATGAGCTGGGTGACCACCTCGGGGTCGAGCGCCGCTCCCCCGCCGGCGACCCGGTGCAGGGCGTCGACGAACTCCGAGGTGCGGGCGACCCGTTCCTTCAGGAGGTATCCGACGCCCGCGGCGCCGTCCGCGAGCAGCCGGGACGCCCACGCGGTCTCCACGTGCTGGGAGAAGACGAGGATGCCGGTCCCGGGCGTCGTCGCCCGGATCTCGACGGCGGCGCGGATGCCTTCGTCGGTGTGCGTGGGAGGCATCCGGATGTCGATCACGGCCACGTCGGGCCGGTGTTCGGCGACCGCGGCGAGCAGCGCGGGTGCCGTCCCGACGGCCGCCACCACCTCGCAGCCACGGGCGCCGAGCAGCTCGGTCATGCCGTCCCGGAGCACGACGGAGTCCTCGGCCAGCACCACGCGCAGGGTTTTGTCGATCACGACACCATTATCGGTGGACGGGGTCCTCGGCGGCCGTCGAGCGCTGGGTCGGCAGGGACGGCGGCCGGAGCCGTCGTGCGGCGTCGGGGCCGGTGCGGCCGGGGTGGTCGACGTCGTCGAGGAGGCGTCGCAGGGCGCGGTGGGCCTGGGGCGCGTCCAGGCGGGGGTCGAGGTGGGCGAGGGCGCGGCGGGCGCGGTGGCGGGCCCGGCCGGTGCGGCCGGCCCGGTGGTCGGCGAGGGCGCGGGCGTAGTGGGCGAGGGCCCTGGCCCAGGTGTCGTCGCGGGCGGTCGGCCGGGCGAGCGCGCGCCGTGCGGTCCGCAAGGCGGCGTCGGTGTCGGTGTGGGTCTGGACGATGGCCAGGGCCGCGAGGCTGACGGCGGCCGGGGGCCCGGCGGGGGCGTGTTCGGGGATGGTGGCGGCGGCGTGGCGGTAGTGCTCGGCGGCCGTGTGGAGGTCGTGCCGCTGCCAGGCGAGGGTGCCGTGGGCGTGCGAGATGCGGCCGACGAGGGCGTCGTCACCGGCGAGGACGGCGGTCGGCCAGGCGGCGTCGAGGAGCCGGCCGGCGGTGGCCGGGTCGGCGGCGGTGCTGAGCCATGCGGCGAGCCACTGGGCCCGGGCCTTCGCGGCCCCTTCGGTGGGCAGGAGGGGCAGCAGGCGCAGGAGGTGTGCGGCGCCTTCCCGGGCGTGGCCGTGGGCCGCCCACCAGAACCACAGGTGCAGCACGCTGTCCGCGGCGGCCTCGGCGAGGGCGGGGTGGCGGGTGGCGCGGCGCACGAGGGCCAGCAGGTCGGGGTGTTCGTCGAGGACGAGCCGGGCGGCCTGACGTTGCAGACCGCTGTTCCACAGGGTCTCGGCGACCACGGCCACGCTCCGGCAGTGCCGGGCGTGGCGGTCGCGGGCCACGGTGGTCTCCCCGGCGGCGGTGAGGCGTTCGCGGCCGAAGTCCCGGGCGGCCCGGGTCATCCGGTGGCGCACTTCGCGTGCGGTGCCGGTCTCGCCGTCGGGCTGGAGGACGCCCGTCGCCGCCAGTGCGGCCAGGGCGGGAGGCACGGCGTCCGGGTCGACGCCGAGTCCTTCGCAGACGAACGCGGCGGCGGTCTCCGTGAAGGCCCCGGCGAAGACGCTCAGACAGCGCCAGACCGTGCGGACGGGGGGCTCGCACAGGGCGTGTACGGCTCCGATCGACGAGCGGACCGACCGGTGCCGGTTGACCGGTGAGCCGGCGCCGGTCAGCCAGCACAGGCCGCTCTCCAGTCGTGCGGTCAGCTCGCTCAGGGTGGTGTCGCCGAGCTGGGCGGCGGCCAGTTCGATCGCCAGGGGCACGCCCTCCACGAGGCGGCACACCTGTTCGACCGCGCCGAGTTCGGTGGCCGCGTCCGGCCGGCCGGCGGCGCGGGCGAGGAACAGCTCGGCCGCCGGCGACGGTCCCGTGGTGTCGGCGGGGTCGGCGGCGGGCAGGGGTGCGAGGCGCAGCACGTGCTCGTCGCCGAGCCCCAGCGGACGGCGTGCGGTGACCAGGACCCGCAGGGCGGGCAGGCGCATCAACAGGGACTGCACCAGTCTCGTGCATTCGGCGTGCACCGGGTCGACGTCGTCGAGGACGAGCAGCGGTCCGCCGGCCGGGGGCGGCGGGGCGGGAAGCGCTACGGGGGCGGGCCGGCCGGGTCGCTCGTCGGCGGCGGAGCCCAGGGCCCGCAGGATCCGTGCGGCCAGGGCGCTCGGGTCCACCGGGACGCCGTCGTGCCAGCGGACCTTCACCGTCCCCGACCACGGCGCCAGGTCGCGGCGGCCGGCGGCCGCCATCGCCAGGCGGCTCTTGCCGACCCCGGCCGCGCCCACGACGGTGACCAGCCGGCTTCCGGCCAGCGCCCGTTCGAGTGCGGCCAGTTCCGCTTCGCGCCCCACGAGCCCGCCGTGACGCCCCTCGAACAGGGCGCCGTCCCCCTCGGATCCAGCCCACACGTCCGCTCCACCCGTCATCCGGCCGATGTCCTTCGCACGCGACGCCGCCGTGCGCCGTGCGGTGCATGACCGCAGGTCCAGCGTGCAGAACCGTCACTGCAAGCGGGTCGCACCAGCCCAACGTGCGGCGGCTGCTCCTGGTGGCGAGGATCCGGCCCGGACCACACGTGCGAGTGAACGACGCCCGGCCGTCCCGCGCGGCCCCGGCCGGGCCGGTGGCGCGGCCACGCCTTCGCGGTCGGTGGGCAGCGCGGCGTCCACCCCGGTTCCGTCTCCGCCCTGGCGTTCGACACGCGCAGGGAGGTGTCGATCACGAGGCCGGCGCCGTACGGCGCGGCGAGGAGGACTCGCACGCCGTCTCCTTCGTTCGCACGCGCGCACCAGAGGGCGACCAGGGCGCCCCGGGTGCGCGGTCACGCCTCCCGAGCCGGGCCGTCCGGCGATGTCTGTACGGGAACGGGGCGGGCAGCGGGTCACGTCTCCTGCCGCGCCGTGCCGGGCGGAGGACCGGGCGGCCGCGTGCCGCGCAGGGGAAGGGCCCCGGCGAACCGGGTCAGGAGGGGGCCCGCGAGGGCGAGCACGAAGACGTACGCGGTGACCAGCGGACCGAGTCCGTCGTGCAGGGTCCCGACGAGACCGACGATCACCAGGGAGAACTCGCCGCGGGCGATGAGCACGGTCCCCGCGCGCAGCCGCCCTCTGCGGCCGACCCCGTCGCGGGCGGCGGCGACGTGGCCGGTGGCGACCTTGGTGACGGCCGTGACGGCGGCGAGCGCCAGCGCGGCGGGCAGGACGGGCAGGAGGTCGCCCGGGTCGACGGACAGCCCGATGGCCAGGAAGAACACCGCCGCGAACAGGTCCCGCAGCGGCCCGAGAACCGCGCGGGTACGCGTCGCCGTCTCGCCCGTCAAGGTGAGGCCGACCAGGAAGGCGCCGACCGCGGCGGAGGCGTGCACGGCCTCGGCCAGGGCGGCGACGATGAGCGTGAGGCCCAGGACCCGCAGGAGCAGTTGCTCGGCGTCCGGGTGGGCGACGAGCCTGCCGACGTGGTGGCCCCACCGGTAGGAGACCGTGAACGCGAGGACGACCGCGCCGAGGGCGACGAGCACGCCGAGCACCGCCTGCCACCACCTGCCGCCCGAGGCGAGGACGGCGAGCACCGGCAGGTAGACGGCCATGGCGCAGTCCTCCATGACCAGCACCGACAGCACCGCCGGGGTCTCGCGGTTGCCCAGCCGCCGCAGATCGGACAGCAGCCGGGCCACGATCCCGGAGGAGGAGATGTACGTGGCGCCGGCCAGGGCGAGGATCCCGATGCCGTCCATGCCCAGGAGCCAGCCCGCGACGGCCCCGGGCACGGAGTTCAGCCCGAGGTCGACCAGGGCGGACGGCACATGGCGTCGGACGCCCACGGCGAACTCGGGCAGCGAGAACTCGAGCCCCAGGGCGAGCAGCAGCAGGACGACGCCGATCGCGGCGCCGGTCTCGACGAAGTCACCGGCCGCCGGCACGGGCGCCACACCGCCCTCCCCGATGGCGAGGCCGGCGAGCAGGTAGAGCGGGACGGGCGACAGGGTGAGGCGGCGCGCCAGCGTGCCGAGCACGCTCAGGACCGCGAGGATCACACCCAGCTCCAGGAGCAGGGCGACCGGGGTGCGCACGCCGCTCAGCCCCGGATGATCTGTTCCACGCCCGCGATGCCCTCGTCGGTGCCGATCACGACCAGCACGTCCCCGCCGCGCAGGAGCTCCCGGGGGGCGGGCGAGGCGATCACGTCCCGGCCGCGCACGATCGCGACGACCGACGCCCCCGTGCGGGTGCGCGCCCGGGTGTCGCCGAGCGGGCGGCCGTCGTACGCGCTGCCCGGGGCCACCTCGACCGGCTCGGACAGCAGTCCGGGGACCTCCTTCGTCAGGTCCGCGAAGCGCTCCGTGATCCGCGGGGCGCCCAGGATCTCGGCGACCGCGTCGGCCTCCTCTCCGTTGAGCCGGAGCACCGGCCGCCCCTCGTCCGGGTCCTCCTCCCGGTAGACGACCACGTCGAAGTCGCCCGTGCGGTGGGCCACGACCCCGACCCGGTCCCCGCGGTGGCTCGTGAACTCGTACCGCAGCCCCACGCCCGGCAGAAGTACCTCGGTGACGTCCATGGGCCCATCCTCGGCGGACACGGGGGCCGCGGCATGCGGCCGGGGGCCAGGCGGGGAACGGCGGCGCGGGTCCCGTCGGCGTGGCCTCCGCTTCCGTCCGGGCCGGCTTCCTACACTGGCGGGCATGGCATGCCGCATCAGTGAGCTGGTCCTCCACTGCGCCGACCCCGACCGGCTCGCCGCGTTCTGGAGCGAGGTCCTCGGCTACGTCGAGCTCGGCCGTGAGGACGGCAGCATCGAGATCGGGCCGCCCGGCGCCGGGTTCGGCGGGCCGCAGCCCACGCTGGTCCTCAGCCCCAGCAGCAACCCGCGCACCGGCAGGCTGCCCCTGCACATCGACGTCAACGCCACCGACCGCGACCAGGACGCCGAGCTGGAGCGGCTCCTCGCCCTGGGCGCGAGGCCCGCCGACGTCGGCCAGACGGGCGAGGAGAACTGGCACGTCCTGGCCGACCCGGAGGGCAACGAGTTCTGCCTGCTGCACACCCGGCTCCAGCCGGTCTGATCCGGCCGGCGGCCCCTTGACCTCCCTCGCGCCAGCCACTAGCTTGCGGCCTACACCGACCCGAGACGGCCGAGAGGAGGCGACCTGCGGATGTACACCCACTCCGATCTGAGTCGCCTCGCCCACAGCACGGTCTGGATTCCGGGTCGCATCGCGCACGGCTGCTGAGACGCCGTCCTCCTGTGCCCCTCGCGGCGGCACGCTCCGGCTTCTTCCTCATCTCCTCACGGCACGTCGCTGACGCGTGCCGCTTTCGCGCCCCACTTCTGTGACGTGGCGCCTCTGAGCACAGAAAGCTGCCTGACATTGGCGAACATGATGCATCGATCGATCCTGCCCCGAAACGAGGGCCCGTCATGGTAGAGGCACGGATCACGGTCAACGGGAAGGAAGCGCCGATCGCTCCGGCGGCGCCCCACACCACCGTCCTCGACTTCCTGCGCGAGCGCGGTCTCACCGGCACCAAGGAGGGCTGCGCCGAGGGCGAGTGCGGCGCCTGCTCGGTCCTGGTGGCCCGTCCGGGGGTGGACAAGCCCACCGACTGGGTGGCGGTCAACGCCTGTCTGGTCCCGGTCGCGGCACTGGACGGCCAGGAGCTCGTCACCGCCGAGGGCCTCGCCACCCCCGGGGAGCCCGGCACCGCCCCCGCGCTGCACCCGGTGCAGGAGGAGATGGCGGTCCGCGGCGGTTCCCAATGCGGTTACTGCACACCGGGGTTCGTGTGCAGCATGGCCGCCGAGTACTACCGGCCCGACCGCTGCGCCCACCCGGAGACCGGCCCGGCCGACGGAGCCGACGCCGACGCCGAGCACGGGCCCAACGGCTTCGACCTCCACGCCCTCAGCGGCAACCTGTGCCGCTGCACCGGCTACCGCCCCATCCGCGACGCCGCGTTCGCCGTCGGCGCGCCCTCCGGTGACGACCCGCTCGCGCTGCGGCGCGAACAGGACCCGCCCGCGCCCGTGGCCACCGCATACGTGCGCGAGGGGAGGGAGTTCCTGCGGAAGAACACCCTCGCCGAGACGCTGCGGCTGCTGCGCGACCGGCCCGACGCCGTGGTGGTCGCCGGATCGACCGACTGGGGCGTGGAGGTGAACATCCGCGCCCGCCGGGCGGATTGCGTGGTCGCCGTCGACCGGCTGCCCGAACTGCGGGAACTGCGCGTCGAGTCCGACGCGATCGAGATCGGGGCGGCGCTGACCCTCACCGAGATCGAGCGCCGTCTCGACGGTTCCGTACCGCTCCTCGCCGAACTGTTCCCGCAGTTCGCCTCCCGGCTCATCCGCAACGGTGCCACCCTCGGCGGCAACCTCGGCACCGGCTCCCCCATCGGGGACAGCCCGCCGGTGCTGCTCGCTCTGGAGGCGTCGGTGGTGCTCGCCGACGCCGACGGTGAGCGCGAGGTCCCGCTCGCGGAGTACTTCACCGGTTACCGGCAGAGCGTGCGCCGGCCCGGCGAGCTGATCCGCGCCGTGCGCGTCCCGCTGCCCCTGTCGCCGGTCACGGCCTTCCACAAGATCGCCAAGCGGCGCTTCGACGACATCTCCAGCGTGGCGGTCGCCTTCGCGCTCGACGTCGAGGACGGCGTCGTCCGCAAGGCCCGCATCGGCCTGGGCGGCGTGGCCGCCACGCCGATCCGCGCCCTCGCCGCCGAGGCGGCCCTGGAGGGCGGGCCGTGGACGGCACCGGCCGTCGAGGCCGCGGCCGCGTTGCTGCGCACCGAGGGGACCCCGATGAGCGACCACCGCGCGAGCGCCGCGTACCGCTCCGCGATGCTCGGCCAGAGCCTGCTGAAGCTGTACGCACAGACCACCGAGGCGGTGTCGTCATGAGTCAACTGTCCGAGCGCCCCGAGAAGGCGGTCGTCGGCGTGCCGATGCCGCACGAGAGTGCCGCCCTGCACGTCACCGGCACCGCGCTGTACACCGACGACCTGGTCCACCGGACCAAGGACGTGCTGCACGCCTACCCGGTCCAGGTCATGCGGGCCCACGGCCGGATCACCGCGCTGCGCACCGGGGCCGCGCTCGCCGTGCCCGGCGTGGTCCGCGTGCTGACCGGCGCCGACGTGCCCGGGGTCAACGACGCCGGGATGAAGCACGACGAACCGCTGTTCCCCGACGAGGTCATGTTCCACGGCCACGCGGTCGCCTGGGTGCTCGGCGAGACGCTCGAGGCGGCCCGGCTCGGCGCGGCCGCCGTCGAGGTCGAACTCGACGAACTGCCCTCGCTGATCACCCTGACCGAGGCGATCGAGGCCGGCAGCTTCCACGGCGCCCGGCCCGTGATGGAGACCGGTGACGTCGAGGCCGGCTTCGCCGACTCCGCCCACGTCTTCACCGGTGAGCTCCAGTTCTCCGACCAGGAGCACTTCTACCTGGAGACGCACGCGGCGCTGGCCTACGTCGACGAGGGCGAGCAGGTCTTCGTCCACAGCAGCACCCAGCATCCCTCGGAGACCCAGGAGATCGTCGCGCACGTCCTCGGCCTGCACAGTCACGAGGTGACCGTGCAGTGCCTGCGGATGGGAGGCGGCTTCGGCGGCAAGGAGATGCAGCCGCACGGCTTCGCCGCCGTCGCCGCGCTCGGCGCGAAGCTGACCGGCCGGCCGGTCCGGGTGCGGCTGAACCGCACCCAGGACCTGACCATGTCCGGCAAGCGGCACGGCTTCCACGCCTCCTGGCGGATCGGCTTCGACGCCGACGGCCGCATCCAGGCCCTCGACGCCACCCTGACCGCGGACGGCGGCTGGAGCCTGGACCTGTCCGAGCCGGTGGTGGCCCGCGCGCTGTGCCACATCGACAACACCTACTGGATCCCGAACGCCCGCGTCGCCGGCCGCATCGCCAGGACCAACAAGGTCTCCAACACCGCCTTCCGCGGCTTCGGCGGTCCGCAGGGAATGCTGATCATCGAGGACATCATGGGCCGGTGCGCGCCGCTGCTCGGCCTCGACCCGACGGAGCTGCGGGAACGCAACTTCTACCGGAAGGGGCAGGGCCAGACGACGCCGTACGGGCAGCCGGTCGTGCGGCCGGAACGGATCACCGCCGTCTGGGAGCAGGTCAAGGAACGGGCCGGCTTCGCCGACCGGGCGCGCGAGATCGCCGCGTTCAACGCCGCGCACCCGCACACCAAGCGGGGACTCGCCCTGACGGCGCTGAAGTTCGGGATCTCCTTCAACCTCACCGCCTTCAACCAGGGCGGGGCGCTGGTGCTGATCTACAAGGACGGCTCCGTCCTGATCAACCACGGCGGTACGGAGATGGGCCAGGGCCTGCACACCAAGATGCTCCAGGTGGCGGCGACCACGCTCGGCATCCCGCTGCACAAGGTGCGGCTCGCCCCCACCCGTACGGACAAGGTGCCCAACACCTCCGCCACCGCCGCCAGCGCAGGGGCGGACCTCAACGGCGCGGCGGTGAAGAACGCCTGCGAGCAGTTGCGCGAGCGGCTGCTGCGGGTGGCCGCCACGCAGCTCGGGTCCCACGCCTCGGACGTACGCATCGTGGAGGGCGTCGCGCGGACGCTGGGCAGCGACAGGGAGCTGGCCTGGGACGACCTGGTGCGCACCGCCTACCTCCAGCGGGTGCAGCTGTCGGCGGCCGGTTTCTACCGGACGGAGGGGCTGCACTGGGACGCCAAGGCGTTCCGGGGCTCGCCGTTCAAGTACTTCGCGCACGGCGCCGCGGCGGCCGAGGTGGAGGTGGACGGCTTCACCGGCGCGTACCGCGTCCGGCGGGTCGATATCGTGCACGACGTCGGCGACAGCCTCTCTCCGTTGATCGACATCGGCCAGATCGAGGGCGGATTCGTGCAGGGCGCGGGCTGGCTGACGCTCGAGGACCTGCGCTGGGACGCCGGTGACGGGCCCGGCAGGGGGCGGCTCCTGACGCAGGCCGCGAGCACGTACAAGCTGCCGAGCTTCTCGGAGATGCCGGAGGAGTTCCACGTCACGCTGCTCGAGGACGCCACCGAGGAGGGTGCCGTGTACGGGTCGAAGGCGGTCGGCGAGCCTCCGTTCATGCTGGCGTTCTCGGTGCGCGAGGCCCTGCGGCAGGCCGCCGCGGCGTTCGGGCCGGACGGGACCGGTGTCGAGCTGGCCTCGCCCGCCACCCCGGAGGCCGTGTACTGGGCGGTCCAGGCGGCCCGCCGGAGCGGCGCCGCGGACGGGCCGGCCGCCGGGAGCGGGCGGGTCGACGCCGGGCGGGTCGACGGCGGCCCGGCCGCCGGCGGGTTCCGGGCCGGCGCAGAAGCGGCGATCGGTGCCTGACATGACGTGGGTCACCGCGGTCGCGCGGTTGCGGGCGCGCCGGGAGCCCGGCGTGCTCGTGACCGTCGCGACCGTGCGGGGCCACGCCCCGCGCGACGCGGGGGCGAAACTCGTGGTGGGACGGACCGGGACCTGGGGCTCGATCGGGGGCGGCAACGTCGAGGCCGTGGCCATCGACCGGGCCCGGGAGATGATCGACGCCGCCAAGGCCGAGCCGGAGCTGATCGACTTCGCCCTGAACGACAAGGTGACCAACCGGCACGGTGTGCAGTGCTGTGGCGGCACGGTCTCGGTGCTGCTCGAACCGCTGCCGGTGGTACGGGCGGTGGCGATCTTCGGAGTCGGGCACGTCGGGCTCGAACTGGCCCGCATCCTGGCCCGTCAGGACCTCGACCTCCATCTGATCGACAGCCGCTCCGACATCCTCACCGAGGAGCGGCTCGCCGTCCTCGCGGACGCGGTGTCGCAGGTGCACGTGCACCACACGCCGCTGCTGCCCGAGGAGGTGCTCGAGGAACTGCCGCCCGGCACCCACGTCCTGATCATGACTCACGATCATGCCGAGGACGCGGCGCTGTGCGACGCCGCCCTGCGCACGCCCGGGCTCGGCTCCGTCGGCCTGATCGGCTCGGCGGCCAAGTGGGTGCGGTTCCGCCGCCGCCTGCTCACCGAGGGCGGGCACGACGAGGCCGCCGTCGACCGGATCAAGACCCCGATCGGGCTGGCCGACGTCACCGGCAAGGAACCGGCGACCATCGCCGTGAGCGTCGCCGCCGACCTGCTGCGCACCTTCGAGGCCGAGGGGGGACACTGACGGGCCGCCGGTGGGGCGAGGGGCGCGGCTCAGCTCCGTGACAGTTCGCCGAGCAGCTTCCAGGTGCGGCTGCGGTCCGCCTCGCCGCTCAGGTCTGTCGCGGTGAGGACGACCTCCGTCGCCCCCGCCTCGAAATAGCGCCGTACCTCGGCGGCGACGGTCTCCTCGTCGCCGAGGACGGCCAGGTCGGCGGCGCGCTCGGCGCCGGAGAGCTCGATGACGCGCCGGTAGGAGGGGATCCGCTCGTAGAGCGCGAGTGCCTCGGCCGCGTGCCGCCGTACGCCCTCGGCATCGGAGGTGACGGCGCCGGGGACGAGGGCCACGATCCGGGGCGCGGGGCGGCCGGCCGCCTCCGCCGCGGCCGTCACGGCCGGGACGATGTGCTCGGCGAGCGCACGCGGGCCGGCGAGGAACGGCAGGATGCCGTCGGCGAGTTCGCCGCTGACCCGCAGCGCCTGCGGCCCCATGGCGGCGACGAGCACCGGCACCGGCGGCCGGGCCCCCGGGACCGCCGCCGAGTAGGGCGTCGTCGCCGTCAGGAGCTCGCCGTGGAAGTCGGCCTCGCCCGTTTCGAGGAGGGGCCGCAGGGCGGTGAGGAACTCCCTGAGCAGCCCGATGGGCCGCTGGTACGGAAGGCCGAGTCCGGTCTCGGTGAGGTGCCGGGTGCCGAGGCCGAGCCCGAGGTGATAGCGCCCGCCGGTGGCGGCCTGGGCCGTCTGGGCCTGGCTGGAGACGAGCAGCGGATGCCGGCCGAATATCGGGATCGCGGCGGTCCCCACGTGCAGGCCCGGCACCTCGCGGCCCACGATCGCGGCCAGCGTGGGCGAGTCGTACGCGAAGGACTGGCCGAACCACGCGGAGTGCAGCCCTGCGTCCCGCGCCTCGCGTGCGAGCCGCACGGTGTCGTCGACGGGGAGCTGCCGGGAGGTCGAGCTGAGCGTTACGCCGAGAGTCATGTACGCCGCAACCCGCCGCGGCGGTGGGGACATTCCGGGTCCGCGTGAACACTGTGTGAAGCCCGCGCCCGGCGGGCGTGGGGGGCGGTCGCGGCCCGGCACCGCGCCGAGCGAGTCGGAATCGACCCTTCCCTGTACCTCCTGGGTAACAGCTCTCCGGGCGGGGGTGTCGCGGAGGACGCTCGAACGCAGACCCTGAGGGAGAGCACGAGTCGAGAGGGGCCGCTCGCGGCCGACCACGGGGGAAACATCATGAACACGCACACTCCTGCCGGGAAGTCCTGGGCCGTCGGGGCCGCGGTGATCGCCGCGCTGCTCGGGGCCACCGCCTGCGGGCCGGACGCGGCCGGGGACGCGGCCACGGCCGCGCCGTCGGACCGGGCGAGCGCGTCGAGTTCGGCGAGGCCGGGCGGATCGGCGCCGGCCACGCCGGACGCGACGGCCTCGCCGAAGCCGAGCGCCACCTCGGACGGCTCCGGCGGGACCGGTGGCAACGGCACCGGCGCCGGCAACGGCGCCGCCTGCACGACGGAGCACCTCGCGGTCTCCGCCGTGAAGGAGCCCGCGGACAGCAAGGAGGCCAGGCACCTCCTGATCACCGTCCAGAACACGGGCGACACGACGTGCGAGCTGTACCGCCATCCCCTCGTGCGGCTCGGTGCGGAGGCGCGGACCACGGTCCCGGTGATCAAGGACAGCGACCCGGACCCGGGGAAGCCGGTCGCCCTCGCCCCGGGGGACGAGGCCCATGCGGCCCTGCTGGTCAGCGGGGGCGCCCGGGACGAGTACGAGGCGAAGAGCATCAGCCTCACCCTGCAGGGCGGCAAGCCGGGCAGTCGCCTGGGCGAGCCGGTCGAGGTGCCGATGCCGGTCAGCACCCTGTACGCGGACGACGGCCAGCTCGTCACCTACTGGACGACCGCGTCGGGCTTCGCCCTGGACTTCGTCGTGTCGAAGTGAGGCGGGCACCCGCCACGACGGGTGCGGCGGTCCGGGCGCGCGGTCCGGGCCGCCGCACCCGTGTCAGGCGGGGAGCCGCAGCGGTGGCACCCGTGTCAGGACGGGAGCCAGGTCCGCCAGGTGGCCTCGTTGGCCTTCACCCAGCGGTCGGCCGCCTCCTCCGGCGACAGCTTCTGCTCCGCGATCATCAGGGCGACGTCGTTCTGCATCTCGGTCGTCCAGCGGAACTTCTTCAGGAAGGCCGCCGCGTCGCCGCCGCCCTCCGCGAAACGGGCGTTGAGGAACTTCTGCAACGGGGTGTGCGGATAGGCGCACGCCACCTTCGCCGGGTCGGCGTCGCAGCCCTCCGTGTAGGCGGGCAGCTTCACCTCCGTCATGGGGACCTTCTCGAACAGCCACTGGGGCTTGTACCAGTAGGTCAGGAACGGCTTCTTCTCCTTGGCGAACTGCTTGATCTGGGTGATCTGCGCCGCCTCGGAGCCCGCGAACACCACCTGGTAGTCCAGGTCCAGGTTCTCCACGAGCGCCTTGTCGTTGGTGACGTAGGAGGGGGAGCCGTCCATGAGCTGGCCCTTGCCGCCGCTCTCCGCGGTGCGGAAGGCGTCGGCGTACTTGTTCAGGTTCTTCCAGTCGGTGACGTCCGGGTGCTGCTCGGCGAAGTACGTCGGCACGAACCAGCCGATGTGGCCGGTCACCCCGAGGTCACCGCCCCGCGCGATGGTCCCCTTGTCGTCGACGTACCGCTTCTCCTGTTCCGGGTGGCCCCAGTCCTCCAGGATGGCGTCCACCCGGCCCTGACTGAGGGCGTCCCAGGCGGGGACCTCGTCGATCTGGACGGTGTCGACCCGGTAGCCGAGCTCGTGCTCCAGCAGGTGGCGGGCGACGGCGACGTTGGCCTGCGCGCCCACCCACGACTGGACGGACAGGGTCACCGTGCGGGCGCCCTTCGCGTCGGCGTACGGGGAGGACTGGCGGGTCATGTCGGCGGCGCCGCAGCCGGTGAGCCCGGCCGTCAGGGCGGCCGCGGCAAGGAGTGCCGCGAGGCGTGTGCGGGCCATCTCAGGCCCCCTTTCCGGCGAGTGCGCGTTCCGTCGGCTGGGTGACGCGGTCGAGCATCAGGCCGAGGCAGACGATCGCGGCACCGGCGACCAGGCCGGTCGCCAGGTCGCCCTGGGCGAGGCCGAAGACCGCGTCGTAGCCGAGCGCGCCACCGCCCACCAGACCGCCGATGACGACGACGGCGAGGACCAGGACCACGCCCTGGTTGGCGGCGAGCAGCAGGGCGGGCCGGGCGAGCGGAAGCTGGACCTGGAAGAGCTGCTGGCGGCCGGTCGCGCCGAGCGAGCGCGAGGACTCCATCGCGGCCGGGTCCACCGCGCGCACGCCCTGGGCCGTGATCCGCACGACCGCGGGCAGCGCGTAGACCACGGCGGCGGCGACCGCCGGGGCGCGGCCCACGCCGAACAGGGCGACCACGGGGATGAGGTAGACGAACTGCGGCAGCGTCTGGAAGACGTCGAGCACCGGTCGCAGGGCCCGCCCGAGCCGGGTGCTGCGGGCGGCGGCGACACCGAGGGCGAAGCCGAGCAGCAGCGTGACGGCGACGGCGGCCAGGACCTGGGACAGCGTGTCGAGCGCCGGGTCCCAGACACCGAGGACACCGATCGCGGCCATCGCGAGGACGGCGGTGGCGGCGGTGCGCCAGGTGCCGATGAGCAGGGCGAGGGCGCCGACGGCCAGCAGGACCGTCCACCAGGGCAGCCACTGCAGCGCGTCCCGCAGCGGGTTGAGGACCCAGGTGGTGAAGCGGCCGGCCCAGTCGGCGGTGCCGCCGACGAGGGGCACACCGGTGTAGAGGTGGCCGGTCATCCAGTCGACGGCCCGGTTGACGGGCTCGGCGACGTCCGCCGTCCACGCGTCGGGCCAGGCGAGCCGGTCGGCGAGGCGCCCGGCGACGGCGACGGCGGCGACGCCGAGGAGGCCGGCGGCCCGGACGAGTCCGGCGCGGCGGCGCGGGGCGGCGCCGATCCGCCCGCCCGCCGCGGCGGTGACCCGGTCGAGGACGACGGCGAGCAGCACGATCGGCACGCCGGCCGCGAGCGCGGCGCCGACGTCGACGGACGCGAGCGCCTGGTAGACGCGGTCGCCGAGGCCGCCCGCGCCGATGACGGAGGCGATCACGGCCATGCCGAGGGCCATCATGATGGACTGGTTGACGCCGAGGAGGAGTTCCTTGCGGGCCAGCGGCAGCCGGGCGGTGAGCAGCCGCTGCCGGCCGGTGGCGCCGAGGGACGCGGCGGCCTCCATGACGCCGGCGTCCGCGCCGCGCAGGCCGAGCGCGGTGAGCCGGGCCATGGGCGGGGCGGCGTAGACGACGGTCGCGAGGACGGCCGCGGGCACGCCGATGCCGAAGACCAGGACGACGGGCAGCAGATACGCGAACGCCGGCAGCACCTGCATGGTGTCGAGGACCGGGCGCAGGACGCGGTGCATGCGGTCGGACAGGCCGGCGGCGAGCCCGAGCAGGCCGCCGAGCAGGACGGAGGCGGCGACGGCGACCACCATCAGGGCGAGCGTCTGCATGGTGGGCACCCACATGCCGAGCAGTCCGCACACGGCGAAGGCGGCGACGGAGGTCAGCGCGAGCCGGACGCCCGCGACCCGCCAGGCCACGAGGCCGGCGGCGGCGGTGACGCCGGCCCAGCCGAGGGCGAGCAGCACCAGGTACACGGCGCGGACGGACACGACCACGAGGTTGCTGACGTGGCCGAGGAAGTAGAGGAACAGCGGGTGGCTGTCACGGTTGTCGATGATCCAGTCGCTGGCGCGCCCGAGCGGTCCGGACAGGTCGACGGCGAGGGACGCCGGCCAGGAGCCGGTGCCGAGCAGGGCGGCTCCGAGGAGGAGCGCCGCGGCGGTGCCGGCGCCGATCAGCAGGCCGCGGTGGCGCGTGAGCGCGTGCGCCGCGGCGAGGCGGATGCCGGTGGGGCGGGTGGTGCCGTTCGTGCCCTCGGTGCTCTCGGTGGCCTTCCGGGCGTCGGCGGTGGCCGTTCGGGCGTCGGCGGACCCGGCGGCACCGGGGGGTGTCCGGCGGCCGGAGGAGGCGGGGGTGGCGGTGACGGTCATCGGCGCCACCGCCCGGCGTCGCCGGTCGTGCGGCCGCACGGCGGGGGCCAGGTGGTGTGGGAGTACATCAGGCCACCGCCTTCGCCGTCGCCGCCGGTACCCCGGCGACCACACCCAGGAGTCCCGCGTGGTCGACCACGCCGAGGCACCGGCCGCCCTCGACGACCCGGGCGTTCTGGCCGGTCCGGGCCACGGCCTCGATGGCCTCGTGGACGGTGGCGCCGGGGGCGAGCGCGGGTCCCGTCTCGCGTTCGTCCGCGAGGGCGGGGCGCATCGCCGAGCGGACGGTCAGCACCTGCTCGCGCGGCACGTCCCGGACGAAGTCCCGTACGTAGTCGTCGGCGGGAGCGCCCACGATCTCCTCCGGCGTGCCGAGCTGCACGATCCGCCCGTCGCGCATCAGGGCGATGCGGTCGCCGAGCTTCAGCGCCTCGCTCAGGTCGTGCGTGATGAAGACCATGGTGCGGCCCTCCTCCCGGTGCAGGCGGACGACCTCCTCCTGCATGTCCCGGCGGATGAGCGGGTCGAGGGCGCTGAACGGCTCGTCGAACAGCAGGACCTCGGGGTCGACGGCGAGGGCGCGGGCCAGGCCGACGCGCTGCTGCTGGCCGCCGGACAGCTGGCCCGGGGTGCGGTGCTCCATGCCGTCCAGGCCGACCTTGCTGACGAACTCGGCGGCGCGTTCGCGCCGTTCGGCGCGTCCGACGCCCTGGATCTCCAGGCCGTAGGCGACGTTGTCGAGGACCGTGCGGTGCGGCAGCAGTCCGAAGTGCTGGAACACCATCGCCGCCCGGTGGCGGCGCAGTTCGCGCAGCCGGCCGGTGTCCATGGACAGCACGTCCTCGCCGTCGATGGCGACGGTGCCCGAGGTCGGCTCGATGAGCCGGGTCAGACAGCGGACGAGGGTCGACTTGCCGGAGCCCGACAGGCCCATGACCACGAAGACCTCGCCCTTGCGGACGTCGAAGGAGACGTCGCGCACGGCGGCGGTGCAGCCGGTGCGTTCGCGCAGCCCGGCGGCGTCGAGGGCGCCGAGCTCCGGGTCGGCGGGCACGCGCTCGGCCTTGGGGCCGAAGACCTTCCACAGGTTCCGTACGGAGAAGACGGGGCCGGCGGCGGTGGGCGGCGGGGTCATGGAGTGCGGTGTGTTCATCGGGTCGTGCCTCCCAGCAGGTCGGCGCATTTCTCGCCGACCATGAGCACGCCGATCATGGGGTTGACGGCGGTCATGGTCGGAAAGACGGACGCGTCGGCGATCCGGATGCCGTCGAGGCCCCGGATCCTCAGGTCGGGTGTGACGACGGCGAGCTCGTCGTCGGCGGCGCCCATCTTGCAGGTGCCGGCGGGGTGGTAGACGGTGTGCGCGACCTGGCGGGCGTAGGCGCTGAGTTCCTCGTCGGAGGTCACCTCGGGGCCGGGACACACCTCGCGCTTGAGCCAGCCGGCCAGCGGCTCGCTCGCGGCGATCTCGCGGGCGATGCGGATGCCGTCGACGAGGGTGCGGCCGTCGTAGTCGTCCTCGTCGGTGAAGTAGCGGAAGTCGAGGGCGGGCTTGTCCTCGGGGTCGGCGCTCGTCAGGTAGAGCCGGCCGCGGCTGCGCGGCTTGGGGATGTTGGGCGTCATCGACACTCCGTGCGCGGGGCGTTCGTAGCCGATCCGCTCGGGGTTGTCGGTGAAGGGGATCTGGTAGAAGTGGAACATCAGGTCCGGTCCCTCGGACTGCGGGTCGCGGCGGACGAAGAGTCCGGCGTCGGAGTCCATGGCGGAGTTCTCCGGGATCGGGCCGTGCGTCTCCCACACGATGACCGACTCGGGGTGGTCGAGCAGGTTCTCCCCCACGCCCGGCAGGTCGTGCACGACGGGGATGCCCAGCTTCTCCAGGTCGGCGCGGGGCCCGATGCCGGAGTGGAGCAGCAGGCGGGGGGTGTCCACGGCGCCGGCGCACACCAGGACCTCGCGCCGGGCGCGTACGACGTGTTCCTCGCCGTCCTTGGTGCGGACGTGCACGCCGGTGGCGCGGGTGCCCTCGAACTCCAGGCGGAACGCCCAGGTCTCCAGGGCGATGTGGAGGTTGGGCCGGTCCAGGAAGGGGTGGAGATAGGCGACGGAGGCTGAGGACCGCTTGTTGTTCTCGGGGTGGTAGGCGAGGTCGAAGAAGCCGACGCCCTCGTGGAAGGGCTGCTTGTTGAAGCCCTCGACGCGCGGGACGCCGAGCGCGGCCTGGGCGGCGTCGACGAAGTCGCGGGCGATGGCGTTGCGGTCGGCCTCGTCGACGGGGACGATGTTGTTGCGCAGCCGGGCGAAGTACGGGTCCATGGCCGCCGCGTCCCAGCCCTCGGCACCGGCCTCGGCCCACTCGTCCCAGTCGGAGGGCAGGGGCTTGAAGGCGATGAGGGTGTTGTGCGAGGAGCAGCCGCCGAGCACCCGCGCGCGGCTGTGCCGGATGTGGGAGTTGCCGCGGGGCTGTTCGGTGGTGGGGTAGTCGTAGTCCAGCTCCCCGCCGAGCAGGCCCATCCAGCGGCGCAGGGTGAGGACGTCGTCGCGGCCCACGTCGCTGGGGCCGCCCTCGATGACGGCGACGCTGACGTCGGGGTTCTCGGTCAGCCGGGAGGCGATCACCGAGCCGGCGGTGCCGCCGCCGACGACGACGTAGTCGTACAGGTGCTGGTCGTTCATGCCTGGTCCTTCTGCGTCTCGCCCGCGAACCAGCGCACGGGGCGCGGGGCGAGGTTCTGGTAGATGTGCTTGGCCTCGCGGTACTCGGCGAGACCGCCGGGGCCGAGCTCGCGGCCGATGCCCGACTTGCCGAAGCCGCCCCATTCCGCCTGCGGCAGGTAGGGGTGGAAGTCGTTGATCCAGACGGTGCCGTGGCGCAGCCGGGCGGCGACCCGGCGGGCCCGCTCGTCGTCGGAGGTCCACACCGCTCCGGCGAGGCCGAACTCGGTGTCGTTGGCGAGGGCGACGGCCTCGTCCTCGGTGCGGAAGGTCTCGACGGTGAGGACCGGGCCGAAGACCTCCTCGCGGACGACCCGCATGCGGCGGTGGCAGCGGTCGAGGACGGTGGGGCGGTAGAAGTAGCCGGGGCCGGCCGGCTTCTCGCCGCCGGCGCGCAGGACGGCGCCCTCGCCGAGGGCGGAGGCGACGTACTCCTCGGTCCTCGCGAGCTGGGCGGCGGAGACCAGCGGTCCGCACTCGACGCCCTCGTCGGTGCCGCGGCCGAGCCGGATCAGGGCGGCGCGGCGGGCGAGTTCGGCGACGAAGCGCTCGCGGAGGGACTCCTCGACGATGAGCCGGGAGCCGGCCGAGCAGACCTGGCCGCTGTGCAGGAAGGCGGCGTTGAGGGCCTGGTCGACGGCGGTGTCGAAGCCTTCGGGGGTGGAACAGGCGTCGGCGAAGACGACGTTGGGGTTCTTGCCGCCCAGTTCGAGGGCGACCTTCTTCACGCTGTCGGCGGCCGCCCTGGCGACCTTGGTGCCGCTGACGAGGCCGCCCGTGAAGGAGACGAGGTCGACATCGGGGTGCTCGGCGAGGCGGGCGCCGACGGTGTCGCCGGGGCCGGTGACGATGTTGGCCGCGCCGAGCGGCAGTCCGGCCTCCAGGAGCAGTTCGATCAGCACGACGGTGCTGAGCGGGGTGATCTCGCTGGGCTTGATCACGAAGGTGTTGCCGGCGGCGAGGGCGGGGGCGATCTTCCAGCTGGCCTGGAGCAACGGGTAGTTCCAGGGCGTGATGAGGGCGCAGACGCCGACCGGCTCGTGCACGACGACGCTGTGGATCTCGTCGGACCCGGCGTCGACGACCCGTCCGTCGCTGTCGCTCTCGACGAGGTCGGCGAAGTAGCGGAAGGCGTCGCGGACGCAGTCGACGTCGATGCGGCCCTCTTCCAGCGTCTTGCCGGCGTCCTGGCTCTCCAGGGCGCCGATCCGCTCGCGGTCCCGCTGGAGGAGGTCGGCGACGCGCCGCAGCAGGGCGGCCCGCTCGGCGACCGGCGTACGCGGCCAGGTGCCGTCGTCGAACGCGGCACGCGCCGCGGCCACGGCGTCGTCCGTGTCGGGGACGCCGCCTTCCGCGACGACCGCGAAGGTGGTCGCGTCGACGGGGTCGATGATCTCGCGCGTGGCGCCGGACAGGGCCGCGCGCCACTCTCCACCCACATGGATGGTCTGCTGTGCTGCCGTCACGTCGGGTTTTGCCTTCCGTTCCTCGAGTTCCCCCTGCCGGTCGCCCGGCGATCGGGCCCCCTGCCCTGAGCCACGGGAACCATGCGGAAAACATGACGGAGAGTGGCCTGCTTCACGCCCCAAGGCGGCACTAAAAGGGACATACTTCTCAAGTTGCGGGGGGTGAAGGAACCTGCCGCCGCGGTGACGCGTCCCACAGGACGAGGGCGATCACCGCCGACGCATGCACCACTTCACAGAGAAGAGCCGCCCATGCAGTCGCACGCAGCGACCCCCGTCACCACGGACCTCCCCGACGGCCGCCGCATGGTGCTGTCCCTCCCCCCGACGGACGCGCCCTGGGCCGCCGGCGGCGTCGACGGTCTGCGCCCGGTCCCGGCGCTGTACGAGGGCCGGGGCGAGGAGCCGCACGAGCTCCCGCCCGTCCCCGACATGCGCGCGCTGAACCTGGCCGTGCTCGGCGTGGGCGCCTGACAGCACACGGGGGCGGGGGCCCGGCTCCGAAGAGCCGGGCCCCCGCCCCGTCGTACGCACCGGCCCCGCGCGCCTACCGCGGGGGCTGCGGACGCAGGCGCAGACCGTGCATGCCGTTGTCCACGGCGAGGACCGTGCCCACCGTCCCGCCCGACAGCGGGCTCGCCAGGTACGCGATCGCGCCCGCCACCTCGTCGGCCGACACCAGACGGCCCGTCGGCTGGAAGGCGTCGAGCGCGGCCCGGGCGGCGGCCGGGTCCTCGGTGTGACGGAGCGACCGGGCGATCCACGGCGTGTCCGCCGAGCCGGGAGCGACGCAGTTGACCCGGATGCCCTCGCGGACGTGGTCCGCCGCCATGGCCAGCGTCAGCGCGTAGACCGCGCCCTTGCTGGCGGAGTACAGCACCCGCTGCTCCACACCGGCCCACGCCACCACCGAGCAGGTGTTGACGATCGCCGCGGCGGGCGAGCGCCGCAGGTGGGGCAGGGCGTGCCGGGCGACCCTGACCATGCCGACCACGTTGACGTCGAGGACGCGCATCCACTCGTCGTCGTCGTTCGCGGCGACGTCCCCGATCGCGCCGATCCCGGCGTTGTTCACCACCACGTCGAGCCGGCCGAACCGCTCGACGACGGCGTCCACGGCGGCCGCGACCCGGGCGTCGTCGGTGACGTCGGCCTCGATGCCCACGATGCCGTCCGGGAGTCCGTCCGGCTTGAGGTCGAGGGCGGCGACCCGGGCGCCCCTGCTGTGGAGCAGTTTCGCCGTGGCGAGGCCGATGCCCGAGGCGCCGCCGGTCACGATCGCGACGAGTCCTGCGAAGTCACTCACGAGTTCTCTCCTGTCCGTTGCGGACCGTCAGAAAAACGCCGTCGACGCCTCGTGGCGTCAGGGCGGCGGAGCGTCGGGGCGTCAGGGAGCCGGCTTCCCCTCCGCGGGCGCCGAGCGGCGGCGCGGCAGGGAGAGCTGGGCGGCCAGCACCCCGGCCACGCCGACCAGGAGCCACAGCGCCCAGGGGCCGAACGCGTACAGAGCGCCGCCGATCAGCGGTCCCGCGCCCGTGCCGATGGTGTACGCGACCCCGTGCAGGCCCTGGTAGCGCCCGACCATGTGCGGCGGAGCCAGGCTGCCCAGGTAGGCCATGGCGACGGAGCTGGTGAGCATCTCGCCGAAGGTCCACAGCAGGACCGTCGCGGCGAGCATCACCATGCCGGTGGTGAACCCGGTCAGCGCGAGACCGACACCGGTGATCAGGTTGCCGATGGCGAGGACGTACTCCGGCCGGTAGCGGGAGATCGCGCCGGTGATGGGCAGTTCGAGCGCCAGCACCAGCAGGCCGTTGAGCCCGATGAGGAGGCCGAAGTCGCGCTCGGTCAGCCCCACCTCGTTGACGTGCAGGGGCAGTCCGACGGTGGACTGGATGTAGACGAACTCGCAGAACACGGTCATCAGCAGGAAGCGGACCAGGGTGCGGTCGGCGAACGCCTGCCGGTAGCCGACGGCCTGCTCCGCCTTCTCGCCCCCGTGCTCCTCGCCGTCGACGGTCTTGGGCGCGTCCCTCAGCAGCAGGGCCACGACCACGCCGAACAGCAGGCAGGCGGCGGCGTTCACCAGGAACAGCTCGACGTAGGAGGTGCTGGCCAGCACGCCGCCGATGACCCCGCCGAGGGCCGCGCCGACGTTCATCGCGAAGCGGAACACCCCGAAGGCGGCGAGCCGTTGCTGGTTGGTCGACACGGCGTCGACCAGCACCGCGGCCGCGGCGGGCCGGTAGATCTGCGAGGTCACGCCGATGAGGCCGACCACCGTGACGATCAGCGGCAGTGCCTCCAGGAAGGGCACGACCGTCGTGAGCCCGGCGGTGGTGACGGCGGAGAGCACGATGGTCCAGCGCCGGCCGATCTTGTCGGCGAGATAGCCGCCGACGGCGTTGCCGAGCACCTTGCCGAGGCCGGAGATGCCGAGCACCAGACCCGCCGCTCCGGCGGAATAGCCGCGTTCGGTCAGGTAGAGGACGATGAAGACGGGCAGGAAGTTGCCGACCTGGTTGACCAGGATGCCCAGGCTGATGATCCAGACCCGGACGGGTAAGCGGCGTAAGGTCTGCCGGAACGTCGGCTCGTCGACGTCCGGCTGGTCGGGTGTCGCGGTGCTCATGCGACCGGCTCGGTGCGTACGTGGACGGCCTCGGCCAGCCGCTTGCTGTGGGCGATCGCGTCGGCGGCGTCGGTGCCGCGGGCGATGACGTAGCCGCCGATGTCCTCGTTCCAGGTCAGCGGGTTGACCACGTCGCCGGGCCGCAGCTTCACATGGAGGTCGACGAACGCCGGGTCGGCGCGCACGGCGTCGACGCCGGTCACCTCCACGACCCGGCCCGGCTCGGGCGTGAGGGCCCGGAGGGCGACCCCGGCCCGCGGTGCGGGCGACCCGGTCAGCGGCTCCACCTTGCCGAACCGGATGCCGAGCGTGTAGCGCTCCATGTCGACGCCGTAGGCGACCTCGACCATCTCGTTGACGCCGTACCCGCCGATGCGGTTGTGCGACTCGATGATCCGCGGGCCGCGTGGGGTGAGCCGGATCTCGGTGTGCGCGGGGCCGTTGCGCAGCCCCACGGCGTCGAGGAAGTCGGCCACCAACTGCCGTACCTCGTCGAGCGTTTCGTCCGGGTGGACACTGGGCTGCGAGAGGCCGAGCTCGACGAAGCCGGAACCGCCGCCGAACGCCGCCTTGTCGGTGATCCCGACGACCACGTGCCGGCCGTCGAAGCTCAGCGACTCCACGCTGATCTCGGGGCCGTCCAGGTACTCCTCCATCAGGAACTCCCGGAAGGAGTCGGCGAAGGCCAGGTCGCCCGGGGCCCACGCCTTGTCGTCGAGGGACCGGTACCGTTCGGCGACGGCGTCCACCTCGGCGTCGTCGCGGACGCAGAACACGCCGACGCTGCCCGACTCGCGGACCGGCTTGACGATGACCGGCAGGCCGTGGGCCGCGACGAAGTCCCGGAGGTCCTGGGCGGAGCGCCCGATCGCGGAGGCCACCGGGCTGATGCCCTTGGCCGCCAGGTGCCGGCGCATCCGCCACTTGTCCAGGAGCAGTTCGACGGTGTCGACGGACTCGCCGTCGAGGCCGAGCTCCTCGTTGATCCGCGCCGCCGGGAGCAGTCCGAGTTCGAACAGCGCCACGGCGGCCTGGAACGGATACGTGGCGTGCAGCGCCCTGGCCAGGGGCAGGAGCCGGTCGATGTCGCCGTAGTCGACCAGCAGGGCCTGGTCGACGTACGGCCAGTGGCCGCGGTCGTAGGCGTCCGGGTACTGGGCGTGAACCACGTCCAGACCGAGCTCCCGGGCCTTGCGGACAAGCTTGGGCTTGCCGCCGACGACCAGGACGCGGGGCCGTCCGGTGGGTTCGACGTCGAGGGACACAGTGGCTCCTTCTCTCACGTTCCGACCGGCGGGCTCGCCGGGAGTCGGAAGGGGCGTCACGACGAAGGGGGACGGTCCGGCAGGTCCGTGCGGGGATCGCACGGAAGGCGCGGCGGCCTCGGGCCCGTCCCCGTGGGGTCGAGACGGTCGGACTTCGGCAGACTATCGCGCACAGGGGCGGGCGGACCGGGTCATCCGAGGACCCCGGCGATCGCCTCGACGCCGAAGTCGATCTCCTCCCGGGTGATCACCAGCGGCGGTGCCACCCGGAGGTGGCCGTTGTTCTCCTTGCACAGCAGACCGCGCTCGAGCAGCGCCCGGGACACGTCGACGCCGGTGGTGCGGCCCTCGGCGATCTGCACGCCGGCCCACAGGCCGCGGCCGCGGACCTCGGCGACGCCGTCGAGTTCGCGGAGCCGGGCGTGGAGGTACGTGCCGAGTTCGCGCGAGCGCTCCTGGAACTCGCCGGTGGCGAGCAGCCGGACGACGGCGCGGCCGACGGCACAGGCCAGCGGATTGCCGCCGAAGGTGGAGCCGTGCTCGCCGGGTGCCAGGACGCCGAGGACGTCGGCGCGGCCGACCACGGCGGACACGGGCATGAGTCCGCCGCCGAGGGACTTGCCGAGGGCGTAGAGGTCCGCGCGGACGCCGTCGTGGTCCAGGGCGAGGGTGGCGCCGGTACGGGCCATGCCGCACTGCACCTCGTCGGCGACGAACAGGGTGCGGCTGTCGTCGCACAGCTGGCGGACCTCGCTGAGGTAGCCCTTGGGCGGGACGACCACGCCCGCCTCGCCCTGGACCGGTTCGAGGAGGACCGCCGCCGTGTTCGGGCCGACGGCCGCGCGCAGGGCGTCGATGTCGCCGAACGGCACGACGCGGAAGCCGGGGGTGAACGGGCCGAAGTCCTTGCGGGCGAGGGCGTCGGTGGAGATCGAGACCATGGTGGTGGTGCGGCCGTGGAAGTTGGAGCCGGCGACCACGATCTCGGCGGCACCGTCCGGCACGCCCTTGACCTGGTACGCCCACTTCCTGGCGACCTTCACGGCCGACTCGACCGCCTCCGCGCCGGTGTTGGCGGGCAGCACCGACTCGGTGCCGGTCAGCTCGGCCAGTTCGCGGCAGAACACTCCGAACTGGTCGTTGTGGAAGGACCGGCCGGTCAGGGTGAGGCGGTCGAGCTGCGCCTTGGCGGCGGCGACGATGTCGGGGTGGCGGTGGCCGAAGTTGAGCGCCGAGTACCCGGCGACGAAGTCGAGGTGGCGCCGGCCGTCCTGAGCGGTGACCCAGGCGCCCTCCCCGTGGGTGAGCACCACCGGCAGCGGGTGGTAGT
Organism: Streptomyces roseoviridis; assembly: GCF_039535235.1. Taxonomy (NCBI): domain Bacteria; kingdom Bacillati; phylum Actinomycetota; class Actinomycetes; order Kitasatosporales; family Streptomycetaceae; genus Streptomyces; species Streptomyces roseoviridis. The sequence continues at coordinate 6,913,040 of NZ_BAAAWU010000001.1, read as the reverse complement.
TGTGGGCGCTCCAGCGTTCGGTGAGGGCGATGTGGTCGGGAGTGGAGGTGGCGTCGGCGGTCGTGTTCATGGCCTGCTTCACCCTTTCGGCGGTGGGTCAGTGGTCCGGCTGGTGGTCGGCCCCCGCGTCGACCATGCCGGCGCTGAGGGTCGCCCCGTCCTGCGGATCGATGAGCAGGAACGAGCCGGTGCGCCGGTTGTCGGCGTAGTCGTCGACGGCGAGCGGCTCGGCGGTGAGGATCCGTACGCCGCCGATGTCGTTGCCGGCCAGTCCGTCCTGGCACGGCAGCCGGCGGGCGACGGCGATGTCGGTGCGGTAGGTGACGCTCTCCACGAGGGCCGGGACGGTGCGGGTGGTGTGCTTGAGCAGCACCCGCTGCCCGGCGCGCAGCGGGCGGTCGTCGAGGTGGCAGACGGTGGCGGTGAGGCGCCGTTGCGGCCGAGGGGCAGCACCGGCGGTGAGGACCTCGCCGCGGGCGACGTCGATGTCGTCGGCGAGGCGGACGGCGACGGACTGCGGGGCCCAGGCGATGTCGCTCTCCCTGCCGAGCACGCTGAGCGCGACGACCGTGCTGGTGGCGCCGGCGGGCTGCACGACGACGGGGTCGCCGACCCTGAGCAGGCCGGAGGCGAGCTGTCCGGCCAGCCAGCGTTCCACCGTGCGCCGGTCGCCGGAGGGCTGCCGGATCACGTACTGCACCGGCAGCCGCAGCGGCTTCCCGGTCGGATCCGCTCCGAGCGGTACGTGCTCCAGGTGGGCGAGGAGCGTGTCGCCGGTGTACCAGTCCATGGCGCTCGACGGTTCGACCACGTTGTCGCCGGCCAGCGCCGACATGGGGATGGCGACGGCGCCGTTGAGGCCGAGCTCGCCCGCACGCGCGGTGAACTCGTCGACGATCGCGGTGAAGACGGACTCGTCGTAGGCGACGGCGTCCATCTTGTTGACCGCGAGGACGACGTGGGGGACGCGCAGCAGGGCCGTGATCGCCGCGTGCCGCATGGTCTGTTCGACCACGCCCTTGCGGGCGTCGACGAGGATCACCGCCAGGTCGGCGGTGGAGGCGCCGGTCACCATGTTGCGGGTGTACTGCACGTGACCCGGGGTGTCCGCGAGGATGAACCGCCGGCGGGGCGTCGCGAAGTAGCGGTAGGCCACGTCGATCGTGATGCCCTGCTCCCGTTCCGCCCGCAGTCCGTCGGTGAGGAGGGCCAGGTCGGGGTCGTCCTGTCCGCGGCGGCGGGACGCCTCCTCGATGGCGGCCAGCTGGTCGGCGAGGACGGACTTGGTGTCGTAGAGCAGCCGGCCGACCAGGGTGGACTTGCCGTCGTCGACCGATCCGCAGGTGGCCAGGCGCAGCAGGCCGCCCGACCGGCGCGGGGCGGCGCCGGCCCGTTGCCGCGCTCGCGCGATGTCCGTTGACATGTCTAGAAGTACCCTTCTCGCTTGCGGTCCTCCATGGCAGCCTCGGACAGGCGGTCGTCGGCCCGGCTCGCGCCGCGTTCGGTCACCCGGCTCGCCGTGATCTCGGCGATCACCGCCCCGACGGTCGCCGCGGAGGAGTCGACGGCGCCGGTGCAGGACATGTCGCCGACCGTGCGGTAGCGGATCAGCCGTTCGCACAGCGGCTCGTCGTCCCGGGGCCCGCCCCAGTCGCCGGGCGTCAGCCACATACCGTCGCGGCGGAACACCTTCCTGCGGTGCGCGAAGTAGATCTCGGGCAGGTCGATGCCCTCGTGCTCGATGTACTGCCAGACGTCGAGTTCGGTCCAGTTCGACAGCGGGAACACCCGGACGTGCTCCCCCGGTTCGTGGTGCCCGTTGTACAGCTGCCACAGTTCGGGCCGCTGCCGGCGCGGGTCCCAGGCGCCGAACTGGTCCCGCAGGCTGAAGACGCGCTCCTTGGCGCGCGCCTTCTCCTCGTCGCGCCGGCCGCCGCCGAACACCGCGCCGAAGCGGCCGTCCCGGATGGCGTCGAGGAGCGGCAGGGTCTGCAGCGGGTTGCGGGTGCCGTCGGGACGCTCGCGGAGCGTGCCCTTGTCGATGTAGTCCTGCACGGAGGCGACGTCGAGTCGCAGGCCGTGCTTCTCGACGATCCGGTCCCGGTAGGCGAGCACCTCGGGGAAGTTGTGGCCGGTGTCGACGTGCAGCAGCGAGAACGGCAGCGGTGCCGGGGCGAACGCCTTGAGCGCCACGTGCAGCATGACGATCGAGTCCTTGCCGCCCGAGAACAGCAGCGTGGCCCGGTCGAACTCGCCCGCCACCTCGCGGAAGATGTGCGCGGCCTCGGCCTCCAGCATCTCCAGGTGGGTGAGGGGGGTCACCGCCGGTGCGGGCCGCGGGCCGGTGTCCCCGGCCCGGTCGTTCACCGCGGCCCCCGCGACGGCGGTCACGACAGCCCGCGTGCGGTGAGCAGCGCACGCAGGTCCCGGACGGACTCCTCGACCGTCCGGTCCTCGGTGGCGAGGCGCAGGTCGGGGTCGACCGGTGCCTCGTAGGGGTCGTCCACTCCGGTGAGTCCTCTCAGTCCGCCGGCCGCCTGCCGGGCGTAGAGGCCCTTCACGTCCCGGTCCGCGCAGGTCTCCGGTCCGGTCGCCACGTGCACCTCCAGGTACGGGACCCCGTCCTCCGCGTGCCGTCGCCGCACCGCCTCGCGGGAGACCGCGTACGGGGCGATGACCGGCACCAGCACGGTGACGCCGTGGGCGGCGAGCAGTCCGGCCACGTAGCCGATCCGCCGTACGTTGGTGTCCCGGTCCTCCTTGGAGAAGCCGAGTTCCGCGGAGAGGACGGGGCGGACTTCGTCGCCGTCGAGCACCTGGACCCGGTGTCCTTCGGTCCGCAGTCGCTCGGCGAGGCCGAGGGCGAGGGTGGTCTTTCCCGCGCTCGGCAGTCCGGTCAGCCAGACCGTGCCGCCCTGCCACACGGCCGGTTCGCCGTTCGGTTCGGTCATGTTCGGTGCTCCCTTTCGCGCGGGCCGGCGGTGACCCGCCCTGCGTCGGTCATGGTTACGGTGGTGCCACTGCCGGCCAGGGCCCGGCTGACCGGGTGGGGGACCCGTCCGTCCGCGATGCGGACGCAGGCCACTCCGCCCGCCAGCGCCTCGCGTGCGGCGACGAGCTTGAGGGCCATGCCGCCGCCGGCGAACCGGCCCGGCGCGCCGGTCCGCGGCACCTCGCAGACGGGCATCACGCTGGTGGGGTCGTCGGGGTCGGCGAGCACGCCGGGCGCGCCGGTCAGCAGCACCAGCCGTTCGGCGCCGAGCGCGGCGGCGAGGGCCGCCGCGGCGCGGTCGGCGTCGACGTTCACCGGCCGGTCGTGCTCGTCGATCGCGGGCGGTGAGACCACCGGCACGAAGCCGGCGGCGAGCAGGGCCTCGGCCGGGCCGGTGCGCACGCCGGTGAGCCGGCCGCTGAGGTTGTCGCGGACCAGGACGGTCCGGCCGTCCACGACGGCCCGGACGGCGGCCTTGCGGCGGGCCCGCAGCATCCCGCCGTCCAGGCCGGTGAGACCGACCGCGGGCACCCCGAGCCGGGTCAGCTCGGCGACCATCCTCGGCTTGACCGATCCGGCCAGGGCGAGGACGACCACCTCCAGGGTGGCCGGGTCGGTGTACCTGGTGGTCACCCGGTCGGGGGCGACCAGGGTCCGCTGCGGGACACCGAGCCTGCCGGCCAGCCGGGCGATCTCCCCGGAGCCTCCGTGCACCAGGAGGACGGACTGTCCCTCGCCGACGAGCTTGGCGACGTCGGCACAGATGCCCTCGGCGTCGACGGCCGGATTGCCGCCGCACTTGACGACGGTCAGCGGTCTGGTGGTCACGGTTTCTCCCGTTCTCCCGGGCTCAGGCGGGATGCAGGCCGGTGAAGGACAGGCCGAGGTCCTCCGGCCAGCCCATGCGGATGTTCAGGCACTGGACCGCGTTGCCCGCGCCGCCTTTGACGAGGTTGTCGAGGGCGGCGATGGTCACCAGCCGGCCGGTCTCGGCGTCGACGGCGTAGCCGACGTCGCAGAAGTTCGAGCCGAGCAGGATCTTCGGCTCGGGGTAGCGGAAGGTGCCGCGCTTCTGGGCCACCAGGCGGACGAAGGGTTCGTCCTGGTACTGCTCGCGGAAGGCCCTGCGCACCGCCGCCTCGTCCACGCCGGGGCGCAGCGTGGCGTGGCAGAGGGTCTGCACGCCGCGCACCGCCTCGACCCCGGTCGCGGTCATGGCGGCCTCGACGCCGAGGTGCCGGGAGATCTCGGCCTCGTGGCGGTGCCCGGTGGGTGCGAACACCCGCATGGCGCCGCTGCGTTCGGCGTGCAGGTTGGCCTGGCCCGCGGTGGCGCCGGAGCCGCTGGAACCGGTGCGGGCGTCGATCTGGGCCTTCGGCTCGATCAGGTCCCGGGCCACGAGCGGGTACAGCGAGAGCACGCCGGCCACCGCCATGCAGCCGGGCACGCTGACCAGGTCGGCGCTGCCCAGGCGGTCCCGGTACAGCTCGGGGATGCCGGGCACGAAGTCGCCGAGCAGGTGCGGGGCGGCGTGCTCGACCCCGTAGTAGCGCTCGAAGACCTCGGGGTCGTCGAGCCGGAAGTCGCCGGTGAGGTCGAAGACCTGCTTGGCCCGTCCGATCCAGCGGTCCATCTGCGTCATGGCCGCCCGGTGCGGCGTGGCGAGGAAGACCGCGTCGCAGTCCTCCACCTCGTCGGCCGTGCAGAACAGCAGGTCGGTGGCGGACCGCAGGTTCGGGTGCACGCCGTCGACCCGCTTGCCGGGGAACCGGGACGAGACCGCGCCGGCCACCTCGACCTCGGGGTGGCCGATGAGCAGCCGCAGCAGTTCGCCGCCGATGTAGCCGGCCGCGCCGACCACCGCGACGCGGATCACGAGGGGCCTCCGGTGAACGTGGCGTGTGCGGGCACGGCTACTCCCCCCAGTCCTCTTCGACCTCGGGCGCGAGGGCGAGCACCGCCGGGCTCAGCGCCACGATCTCCAGTTCGCTGCGGCAGCCCGCGCACTCGACGATCTCGTTGAGCCGTACGGAGTCGCTGATCTGCACCGCGTCCTCGCACTCCGGGCAGGCCTGCGTTGTGGTCATGTGAAGGTGTCCTTTCGTGTTCAGCGGGTCGTGCCGGAGAGGGCGGCCGTGTCGAGGGCGGTACGGACCGTCCTCACCACCCGCTCCGCGGTCAGGTCGTAGTGCGTGACGAGGTGTTCCTGGTTGCCGACCGTGTCGACGAACCGGTCCGGCATGCCGAGGCGCAGCACCCTGGTGGGTGCCGTCTGCTCCGCGAGCGCCTCGGCGACGGCTCCGCCGAGGCCGCCGCTGCGCCAGTGCTCCTCGACGGTGACGACGAGCCGGGCCGGGCGGGCCGCGGCCGTCAGCGTCTCGGTGTCGAAGGGCCGCAGGGTGTGCACGTTGAGGACGGTGGCCTCGATGCCGTGCCCGGCCAGGTCGTCCGCCGCGGCGAGGCAGGCGAGCACGGGGTACGGGCCGCACGCGGCGAGCACCACGTCCCCGCCCTCCCGCAGCGTCTGCGCCGTGCCGATGACCGGGGGCGGGGCCTCGGGCAGCGCCGGCGTCGCCTTGCGGCCGAGCCGGACGTAGAGGGGGCCGGACACGTCCAGGCTCTGCTCGACGAACGCCTCCGTGGCGGCGGCGTCGGCGGGGACCACCACGGTCATCCCCGGCAGCACCCGGAGCACGGCGAGGTCTTCGAGGGCCTGGTGGGTCGGGCCGAGGTGGCCGGCGGCGAGTCCGCCGTGGGTGGCCATGATGCGGACCGGCAGCCGGTTGTAGGCGATGTCGATCTTGATCGCCTCGAGTGCGCGGGACGCGGCGAAGGCGGCCATCGTGTTGACGAAGGGGATCCGCCCGCACGCGGCGAGCCCGGCGGCCATGCCCATCAGGTTGTGCTCGGCGATGCCGAGGTTGACGTACTGCTCGCCGGCCGCCACCGCGTGGTCCGCGCTGAACAGCCCGGTGTCGCTGTCCAGGCAGATCAGTTCGGGGTGCCGTTCGAGCATCGGCAGCAGGGTGTCCCGGTACGCCTCACGGGTCGCGCGGCTCATCCGGCGGTCTCCGTGGTCCGCAGGGCGGCCCTCGCCCGCGCGTGGTTGCGCGGGGAGAGGGTCACGTAGTGGCTGGCGGCCCGTCCGGCGAGGAAGGGCAGGCCGTGGCCCTTGACCGTGCGGGCGATCAGGACGCTGGGCCTGCCCGGCTCCCAGGGTGCGGCGGCCAGGTGGTCGGCGAGCGCGGCCGCGTCGTGGCCGTCCACCTCGCGGACCGCCCAGCCGAAGCTGCGCCAGCGGTCGGCCAGCGGTTCCATCGGGGCGATCCGGTCGGTGGCGCCGGTCAGTTGCAGGCCGTTGCGGTCGACCACGGCGACCAGGCGGTCGAGCCGCAGGGACGCGGCGGCGATGGCCGCCTCCCACACGGAGCCCTCCTGGAGTTCGCCGTCGCCGAGCAGGACGAAGCTGCGCGCGTCCCGGCCCGCGGAGCGGTGGGCGAGGGCGAAGCCGCAGGCGAGCGCGAGGCCGTGGCCGAGCGAGCCGGTCGGCAGCTCCACGCCGGGCACGGCTCGTACCGGGTGGCCCATCAGCCGGCTGCCGGGGCGCCCGTATCCGGAGAGTTCCCCGACCGGGAAGAAGCCGCGTTCGGCCAGCGTCGCGTAGAGGGCGACGGCGGCGTGGCCCTTGCTGAGCAGGAAGCGGTCGCGCTCCGGGTCGTCGGGCCGCCGGGGGTCCACGTCGAGCACGGAGAAGTACAGGGCGGTGAGCACCTCGACGCTGGAGAAGGCGCCGCCGAGGTGGCCGCCCTCCGGTCCCGCGCACATGTCGACGACGTGCGAGCGGATGCGCGCGGCGACCTCTTCCAGCGTGTCGAGCGCGGTCGCCTGGGTGGCGGTCATGAGGCGGCTCCCGCGAGGGTGGCCACCATGTCGGTGTGGGACCACACCTTCTCGAAGGCGTCGGCGTAGGCGCGGAGCAGGTCGCCCGAGCCCGGGTGGAGGTGACGTTTCTGCAGCGTCAGGGAGTCGGCGATGACCGCGCGGGCCACCGGGTAGCCCTCCCCCGGCTCCGGCGCGGGCGCGTCGGTCACGGTCCACGGGTAGCCCTTGCCGAAGCCGACCCGGTCGACGAAGACCTTCTGGTCGGGCAGCGGCATCAGCTGGTACTGCGACATCGGCACGCCCTCGGCGCGCAGCAGCCGTCGCAGGGCGGCGCGCAGGGCCTCGGGCCGTACCCCGTCCAGGCCGAGCGCGGCCGCGTCGAACCGGAAGCGCAGGATGTGCCAGGCGTGGGTGGTGCCAGGGAGCGCGGTGGGCACGCGCAGGCCGGGCAGTTCGGCGAGCCGCCCGAGGAATTCGGCGACATTGCGCTGCCGGGCCCGCTCGTAGTCGTCGAACCGGGCGAGCTGGGCGTCGGTGAACGCGGCCTGGAGGGCGTTCATCTTGTGGTTCCAGCCCAGGCCGTAACTGATGTAGTCGCGGTCCCGGCCGGCCTCGATGACCTCGCCGAACTGGCGGCCCTTGCGCACCGCTTCGGCCAGCTCGGCGCTGCCGGTCACGAGCAGACCGCCCTCGCCGCAGGTGGGGATGTTCTTGGTGGCCTGGAGGCTGAAGGCGCCGGCGTCGCCGAGGGAGCCGACGGGGCGGCCGCGGTGGGTCGCGCCGGGGGCCTGGGCGGCGTCCTCGACCACGGCGAGGCCGTGCCTGCGGGCGATGGCCGTGATGCGGTCCATGTCGGCGGGCGCGCCGTGCAGATGGACCGGGATGATCGCCCGGGTCCGGTCGGTGATCCGGCGCTCCACGTCGTCCGGGTCGATGTTGAAGGTGACCGGGTCGACGTCGGCGAACACGGGCACGGCCATCTGGTGCAACGGCGCGAGCCCGGTGGCGATGAAGCTGAGCGCGGGCACGATCACCTCGTCGCCCGGCCCGACGCCGAGCGCCGCGAGCGCGAGGGACAGTGCGGCGGTGCCGGTGGAGACCGCCACACAGTGGTCGTGGCCGAACCGCCGCGCCCAGCGCTCCTCCAGGGTGGACACGGGGTTCGCGCCGTCCGAGTTCGACACCAGTCTGGCGCCGTCGAGCGCGTCGATGACGGCCTTGCGGTCCTCGTCCTCGACCAGCGGCCAGTCCACGTGGCGCCGGTCCCTGGGCACGGCCGGCGAACCGCCGAACGCTGCCAGCTTGCTCATCACAGTCCTCTCGACATGGTCACGGTGGTCGGGGCGCCGTGCGCGGTCACAGGCGTGCGGCCACGGCGCCGACGGCGTCGACCGCACGCGCGTAGGTGCCGCGCAGCACGGTGGTGTGGTGCGCGATGTCGGCCGCGGCCGCCGAGGCGTCGTCGAGACCGTGCGCGCCGGTGATCCGCAGCCCGGTCCACGCGTGCGCGACGGCCTCGACCGCCCGCCCGGCCCCGGCCAGCTCCGGGTCGCCCCACTCGTGGCCGCAGCGGCGCAGCAGTTCGCCGTGGAGGGATGCCTGCGCCTGCATGCCCCAGCCGAAGGGGTACAGCTCGCGCAGCGCGCCGGCGTCACCGGCGCGGCAGCGGTCGACGAGTTCGGCCGCGAAGGCGTCGAAGCCGGCGAGACCGGTGCGGTCGGGGCCGGCCGTGGTGAAGCCCTCGACGTCGGTGCGCAGGAAGCCGCCGAGCAGTTCGGGGGTCAGGGGCGGGGGCGGGGCGTCGAGCCGGACGTCGAGGCAGCGCCGGCCGATCCGCGAGTCGCTGAAGAACGCGTCCTGGACGTCGGTCGGGTTGGCCGAGCCCCAGCTGCGCAGGAACGCCTCGATCGGGACGGCGCCACGGAAGGCGGGCGGCATCGCGTCGGAGACGTGGACCAGTCCGCGGACCTCGTCCAGGCCGTAGACGATCACGAGGTGGGCGGCGTGCACGTCGCCGTACGCGGGCCGGAACGGCAGGTGGAAGTTGTCGACGGCGGCGATCACCGACCGGTCGTCGGCCAGCGACGCGCGCATCTCGCGCCACACGTCGTCCTCGTCGGCGGGCTGCCACCAGCGGGCGTGCAGCTCGTGGTGCGGGGCCAGGGCGGCGCCGAGGTCGGTGCCGCCGGACGCGTCGGGAAGGCAGGGGTAGTAGAACTCCTCGGACCGGACGTCGCCCGGCAGGTGCAGGAACCGCCAGCCCGCGCCGAGCACGGCCAGCGGGTCGGCGCCCGCCCGGGCCACCAGGGTGCCGAAGGTGGCCTGCAGACAGCTGATCAGGTCGCGGTACCACCACTGCGGTTCCGGTCCGACGATCATGTACGTGCGTGCCGTCACGTCACTGGTCATGCCGCGGCCTCCGTCCGCTGGAGGGTGAGCGCGAAGACGTGCACCGCGACGTTGCGGGGCAGCCGGACGCCGGCGAGGGCGGCGCGCCGGGTGACCGGCACCCGCTGCGCCCACATCACGGCGGAGACGTCCCGCTGCACATGGTGCGGATAGTGCATGACCAGGCTCTCGAAGGCCCTGACCTCCCCGAACCAGGCGGGCGCCGACCAGAAGTCGGAGACCCGCAGGGCCTCGGCGTCGACCGAGCCGTCGGAGAAGTGCAGTTCGACGGTGTCCTCGCAGCGCCGTTCGGACGCCGCGAGCACGTGGATCCAGTCGTAACGGCCCTCGGGCAGCGGAAGGAACTGTCCCGCGCAGCGGATGTTGTCCGGCCCGTCGCAGACCGGGGGGAAGCGGAAGGGAACCCCCGCCACGTGGACGAGACTTCCGCCCGCGGGCAGGTACTCGGCGGCGAACGAGTTGCCCCACACGTTGAAGGCCCCCGCTTTGGTGTTCGTCGCCGCGGAAATGGCCGTGTTGTCGAGTTGAGCGGAAATATCGACCGTATCGCAGAGCCGATCGATGGCGGAGGGCGCCGGCATGCCCGTCAAGTGATCCCCCTCACTGGAATGCCGTGTATGAATGCCGAGCCAGGATTCTGGTTCGCACTTCCGGGCCGCATCGCGATTTCCCGGAATGACGGAAGAGGCGGTCAGGGGCCGATCGCGGCCGCGCGCAGTTCCTCGTAGTACGGCAGGTGGTAGTCGCGGTAGGCCCGCAGCACCGGATTCGCCTCGACCGTCTCGGCGCCGCGGCCCGAGCCGCGGGTGAAGCCGGCGGTCCGGCTGGTCGACTCGTGCCAGCGGCTGGTCGCCTCCCATTCCGACCGCATGCCGGGCTGCCAGCTCAGCGCGTCCGGGAGGAAGGGGATGCCCACCGCTGAGCAGTACGCCCGCACGGTGTCGGCGGGCCGGTCGAGCAGGTCGTCGGAGTCGACGACGACCGGGGTGGTGCCGGTGGCGTCCCGTACGGCCGTGAAGATCTCGTGCAGCCGGGCGAAGCCGATCTCGTCCCGGCCGAGGTCCGGATTGAGCGCATGGTGCGAGGCGATGGCCTCGGCCGGGTGCCGGATGATGAAGGTGTGCGTCGCGGCCGCCAGAAAGTCCCGGTCGGCGAGCAGCGCCGGATAGTGGAAGTCCGTGGTGTCCTTGAAGAAGACCGGTGTGCGCGCGGCCATGTCGCGCAGCGCCGCGAGGACGTCCCGCTCGCCGCGGGCGACCCGGTCGCCGACCTTCACCTCACCGAAATCGACCACCTGCGAGAACGGTTCGTGCACGACGACGCGGTCGCCGCGCTCCGCCATCATCCGGGCGAATGCCGTGGAACGACTGCGTGGTGCGCTCCACAGCGCGAGCACCGGTATCCGCTCTGATATGTGGTCCACGGTTTTCCTTTCCCTATGGCGCGGTCGGCGTACAACCGGGCGTAAAGCGTGCGGAAAGCGTGCGGTGAACTATTGCGTCCGGCGTTCGGAATCCCGTCAAGAGTGGCACGGGCGGCGCCCCGGCCGGGTAAGCGAGATGCGCAGCCGTGCGGGCCGAAAGTAAACGCGATGCGTCGCCCCGGATGAGCTTGTCGCGGACGCGCCCGCCGCCGGCCCGCCGTAACGTCCGTGCGACGCGGCAGACCGGTTGCGCCGTCCGGTCAACCGGTGGTCCTACGACGGAGGTCACGTGTCATCGACACCAGAGCACCCGGGGGACGGCAGGATCGCCGTACTCGCCAGCAGGGTCGGCGCGGACGAGAAACGGCTGTTCGACGCACTCGACCGGCGCGGTGTCCCCTTCGACCACGTCGACACGCGCGGGCAGTGGTTCACGGCCGGCCGGCGCCCGATGCCGTGGACGCACGTGCTGAACCGCGAGATCGGCCAGACCCGTGCGGCGTACGCGGCCCGCTGCCTGGCCGCGGCGGGCGTGGAGGTGGTCAACAGCGCGGACGCGACCGAGGTGTGCGGCGACAAGTGGCGCACCACCCTGGCCCTCGAGGCGGCCGGGCTGCCGACCCCGCGCACCGCGCTCGGTCTCACCCCGCAGGCCGCGCTGGACGCGCTGGACCACATCGGCTATCCGGCGCTGGTCAAACCCCTGGTCGGTTCCTGGGGCCGGCTGGTGGTCCGGCTGCCCGACCGGGCCGCCGCGGAGGGCGTGTTCGAGTACGTCGGCGCGCTGCCCGGCCCGCAGTCGCACCTGGGATACGTACAGGAGCTGATCGACAAGCCCGGCCGGGACATCAGGGCCGTCGTGGTCGGCGGTGAGCTGCTGGGCGCGGTCTACCGGACCGGCGAGTTCTGGCGCACCAACGTGGCGCTCGGCGCGCGGACCCGGCCGTGCGAGGCGTCCCCCGAGATCACCAAGCTGTCGGTCGAGGCCGCCTCGGCCGTCGGCGCCGACATCGCCGGTGTCGACCTGATCGAGGACCGCGACGGCCGGCTCCTGGTCCTGGAGGTCAACCACCGGGTGGAGTTCTCCGGCTTCCAATCCGCGTTCGGCGACCGGGTCGACGTCGCGGACCGCATCGTCGAACACCTACGGGAGCGAGCGCAACGATGAACTGGGCTTTCACTTCGTCCGGGCAGGTCACCGAGACGAGCGCGGTCGGACTGCTGCGCGGCATGCTGGAGATCCCGTCCTCGTCCTACCAGGAACGCGCGCTGGCCGACTTCCTGGCCGAGGCGATGGCGGACCTGGGCTTCGAGGCGCACATCGACGTGGTGGGCAACGTCATCGGCGTGATCGAGCGCGGAGAGGGCCCGACGCTGATGCTGCTCGGGCACATGGACACCGTCCCGGGCCACGTCCCGGTCCGGTCCGAGGACGGCAGGCTCTACGGCCGCGGCGCGGTGGACGCCAAGGGACCGCTCGCGGCGATGATCTGCGCGGCGGCCGGTGCCGTGGACTTCCGCGGCCGGATCGTCGTGATCGGTGTCGTCGAGGAGGAGACGCCCTGTTCCCGCGGGGCCATGGCGATCCGCTCCACCCACGACCGGCCGGACGCGCTGATCGTCGGCGAGCCGAGCGGCTGGTCCAGCGTCGTCATCGGCTACAAGGGCAAGCTCGACCTGCGCTACAGCGTCAAGGTGCCCGCCACGCATCCGAGCAACCCGACGCCGAAGGCGTCCGAACTGGCCGTCGCCTGCTGGGACGCGCTGGTCGAGCTGCTCGGGCCGGACGCGGGCCACGGCGTCTTCGCCCAGCCGGGCGCCACGCTCTGCCAGCTCAACGGCGACCTCACCTCGGCGACGGCCGACCTCAGCGTGCGCACCCCGCCGGGCTTCGACGTGGACGGGCTGGTCGCCGCGCTGCGGGAGCGGCTGCCGGCCGGCCGTCTCGAAGTGCTGAACTCGGTGGCGGCCTGCCGCGCGGACCGGTCCAACCCGGCGGTCCGCGCGCTGGTCTCCGGCATCCGGCGGCTGCACGCCCAGCCCCGGCTGGTGGTGAAGACGGCCACCTCGGACATGAACACCCTCGCCGAGGTGTGGGACATCCCGATGGCGACCTACGGTCCGGGCGACAGCAGGCTGGATCACGCCGACACCGAACACATCGTGCTCTCGGACTATCTGCGCGGCGTCGACGTGCTGTCCGCCGCCATCGCGGAGCTGGCGCAGGTGCCGCGGCAGCGCTCCGCCGACCAGGTGACCTCCGTGCCGCTCGCCGAAAGGAGTCTCGGATGACCGACCTGAGCCGGCGTCTGGCCGTGCTGCCCCCGGAGCGCCGCGACCGGTTCCTCACGCGGCTGAAGGAGCGGGCGGAGGACGCGGCCCGGCGGGGTCCCACGCCGCGCGGGAACACGGGTCCGGCTCCGCTGTCGCACGCGCAGCGGACCGTGTGGTTCCTCGATCGCGCGGCACCCGGCGCCGCCTCGCCGGCGACGCTGTGCCTGCGGCTCCGAGGCGCCCTGGACACCGACGCGTTGCGTACGGCGCTGGGCGCGGTGACGGCCCGGCACGAGGCGCTGCGCACCGCGGTCGTCGAGCGCGAGGGCGGCCCGGTGCAGGAGGTCGTGCCGGGCGTCCGGGCAAGCCTGCCGGTGATCGAGGCCCCCGGCGACGGCCCCGGGGAGCGTCTCGCCGCCGCGCGGGCCCTGGTGGCCGAGCGGGCCGGTGAGCCCTTCGACGTGGCGAGGGCGCCGCTGTGGCGGGCGGTGCTGGTCAGGGTGGCTCCGGACGACCACCTGTTCCTGTTCGCCGCGCACCCGCTGGTGTGCGACGACGGTTCGCTCACGGTCCTCGCCGGGGAACTGGCCGAGTGCTACCGGACGTCGCGCGACGGCGGGCAGCCACGGCTGTCGGAGCTGCCCGTGCAGTACCCGGACCTCGCGGTGTGGCAGCACGACGCACCCGCCGGCGGGCTCGACGGGCCGGCCGCGTACTGGCGTGAGGTCCTCGCCGGCGCCGAGGTCCTCGAGTTCCCGACCGACCGGCCGCGGGGCGACACGCTCGCCCCGGCCGCCCGGACCGGCCGCTTCCCGCTCGGGCGCGAGGCCCTGGAGCGGGCCCGGGAGCTGGCCCGGCAGGAGGACGCGACCCCGTTCGACGTCCTGGCCGCCGCGTTCTTCACCTTCCTGCACCGCTACTCCGGCCTGGACGACCTGGTGATCGGCACGCCGGATGACAGCGGGCGGCCCGCCGCCCTGTCGTCGGTCGTCGGCCCGTTCACCAGCCCGGTGGTGCTGCGCGGGGACGTCTCCGGCGACCCGAGCTTCCGTACGCTGGTCCGTCGGGTCGCGCGGGTCACCCGGGACGCGCGGGCGCACGGCGGCCTGCCGTTCGACCGGCTGGTCGAGGCGGTGGACCCGGGCCGGGACCCCTCGCGCGCGCCGCTCTTCCAGATCCTGTTCTCGCGGCGGGAAGCCGTCGGCGCGCCCGGCCTGCCCGGCCTCGTGACCTCCCGGGAGACGGTCGCGCCCGCCGCGTCCCCGTTCGACATGAGCTGGCACGTGGTGGAGCCGGGCGCCGCGGGCGCCGACGCGGCCCTGGACGTCGAGTTCGCGACGGCCCTCTTCGACGCCGGGAGCGTCGCCCGGTTCGCCCGCCACTACGACCGGCTGCTGAGCACCCTGACCGCCGCACCGGACGCGCCGCTGTCCGCCGCGGAGCTGCTGAGCCCGGCGGACCGGGAGTTCCTGGCCGAGGTCAGCCGCGGGCCGGTGCGGCCGGTGCGCGAGACCACGATCGTGGAGCAGTTCGAGGCGCGCGTGCGGGAGGCGCCGGACAGCGTGGCGGTCGTCGTCACGGACACCGCGACCAGCTACGCCGAGCTCAACTCCCGCGCGAACCGGCTCGCCGCCCTGCTGCGCGGGCGAGGCGCCGGTCCCGGCACGAGGATCGGTCTGTGTCTGCGCAGGAACGCGGACCTGCCGGCGGCGGTGCTCGCGGTGCTCAAGACCGGCGCCGCCTACGTACCGCTCGATCCGACGCACCCGCCCGCGCGGGTCGCGGAGATCGCCGCCGACGCGGGGGTGGGCGCGGTGCTCGCGCACGCCGAGGCCGCCGGGGCGGTGAGCGCGGTCACCGCGCCCGTGGTGGTCCTGGACGAGGTGCGCACCGAGCTGGCGGCGCTGCCCGACGGCGATCCGCCGCTCGCGGCGGGGCCCGGTGACGTCGCGTACGTCATCTACACCTCGGGCAGCACCGGCCGGCCGAAGGGCGTGCTGCTGGAACACCGCGGGGTGGTCAACTTCGTCGACTCCACGCGGGAACTGTTCGAGCTGACGCCGGCCGACCGGGTGCTCGGCTTCGCGTCGATGACCTTCGACGTGTCCGTCTTCGAGACGTTCTCGGCGCTGCTGACCGGTGCCCGGCTGTGTCTGGCCACCGAGGACGAGCGGCTGTCCATCGACCGGCTCCAGGCGCTGATGGAGCGGGCCGGCATCACCGTCATCGACCTGCCGCCGACCGTGATGCCACTGCTGGCGCCGGAGCGGTTCACCGATCTGCGGATCGCGTTCGTGGGCGGCGAGGCGTTCAGCGGCGAGCTGGTGAACCGGTGGAACCCGGGCAGGCGGCTGTTCAACGGGTACGGCCCCACCGAGTGCACCGTGACGATGATCGTCGAGGAGTGCCCGGGCACCTGGGACACCACGCCGCCGATCGGCCTGCCGATGGCCAACCACGTGGCGCACGTCCTCGACCGCTCCTTGCGTCAGGTACCGGTCGGGGTGCCGGGCGAGCTGGTGATCGGCGGTGCGGGTCTGGCACGCGGCTATCTCGGCCGGGACGAGCTGACCGCCGAGAAGTTCGTCCCCGACCCGTTCGGCACGGCGCCGGGCGGCCGGCTCTACCGGACCGGCGACCTGGTGAAGCGGCTGCCGGACGGACGGCTCGTCTTCCTCGGCCGGCTCGACCAGCAGGTGAAGATCCGCGGGCTGCGGATCGAGCTCGGCGAGGTCGAGTCGGCGCTCGCCGGCGTCCCCGGCATCGGGCCGGTCACCGTGCGGCCGTGGACGGACGGCGGCGGTGACAAGCACCTCGTCGGTTACGTCACGGGGATCGACGAGCAGCGGCTGCCGTCGGTGCGGGAACACCTCGGCACGCTGCTGCCCTCGTACATGATCCCCTCGTACTTCGTCGTCCTCGACGAACTCCCCCTCACCAGCAGCGGCAAGGTGGACTGGCGCCGGCTGCCCGCGCCGGACCCGAGGACGGCGGGCGAGGGCGGGGGCGAGGAGCCGCGGACGGCGACCGAGCGGGTGCTGCTGCGGGAGGTGCTGGCGCCGCTGCTGCGCAACGACCGCCTCGGGGTGCACGACGACTTCTTCCAGGCGGGCGGCAACAGTCTCCAGGCCGCCCAGCTGATGTCGGCGATCCACCGCAGGTTCGGGGTGGAGATCGCGCTCGGCGACTTCTTCGTCTCCCCCACCGTCGCCCACCTGGCCGCCACGGTCGACACGGTCCGCGCCGCGCGGACCGGTGACGGCGACGCGCCCGACTCGCTCGACCGGCTCCTCGCGGACCGCCGCACGGTCACGGCGGAGCCACCCGCGGGGGCGGCGGACGACGGCCGGGCCCCGGTGCCGATGCGGGGGCCCGAGCCGGCGCGGCTGGTCCTGCTGCACCCGTCGGGCGGTGAGCTGTTCTGCTACATTCCGCTGGTCCGGGCGCTGCGCGACGGCATCGGCGTGGCCGGCTTCGCCGCCGATCCCCGCGACGCGGCCGTGGCTCCCGAGGACGGCATGGAGGCCGCCGCGAGCCGGATCGCGCGGGCCCTGGCCGCGGCCGGCCCGCCGGAGTCGTACTGCCTGGCCGGCTGGTCCTACGGCGGTGTGCTCGCCTTCGAGGTGGCCCGGCAGCTGGAGCGGGACACCAGAGCCCGGCCCCCGGTGGTGCTGATCGACGCCTCGTACGAGGAGGACACCGAGCCGCTCGACGAGCGGACGGTGCGGCGCCGGTTCGTGCACGACGTGGCCAGGCTCGCGGGCCACGACGGCCCGTCGGTGCGTGCGGTCCTCGACGACGACTCCGCGGCCGAACCGCTCGACATCCGCAAGACGCTGACCTCCCTCGACGTCGAACTCGACCTGTCCGACGAGGAGTTGGAGCGCCGCTTTACCGTCTTCCGGGCCTGCGCGCTGGCCTTGCAGACCTACCGCCCGCCGGGCCCGTACGCGGGGCCGGTCACCGTCCTCGCCACCACGCCCCGCGACGCGTTGGAAGCGGAGTGGCGGGCGGTGAGCACGGGCCCCTTCCGGGCCGGCGACCTGCCCGGCGACCACTACACCGTGTTCACGCAGCCGGCGCTGAGCCGGGTCGTCGCCGCGATCGAAGAGACGCTCGCCCCCTGAGGAGACGCACATGCGGTTCGGATTCACCGAGGAACAACAGCGGTTCCGGGCGGACGTACGGCAGGCGCTGCGCTCCCCCGCGGTGCGGGCGGCGGCTGCCGAGGCCACCTGCGCGGACGGCGTCGAGCCGGACCAGCGGCCGCTGTACCGTCTGCTCGGCAAGCTGGGGCTGCTCGCCGTCCACTGGCCCGCCGAGTACGGCGGAGCCGGCCGTCCGCTCACCGACGCCGCGATCGTGGCCGAGGAACTGGTGCGCGCGGGCGTGCCGGACACGCTGCACGTCAACACCATCCAGATCATCGGCCAGTTCCTGCTCATGGCGGGCAGCGACGAGCAGAAGCGACGGCATCTGCCGGCGCTGGCCCGCGGCGAGCGCTTCGGTTCGGTGCTCTACACCGAACCGGACGCCGGCTCGGACCTGGGCGCGCTGCGGACGGTGGCCGAGCCGGACGGCGACGGCTACCGGATCACCGGCACCAAGGTGTTCAGCCTCAAGTCGCGCTTCGTCGACCTCGGCCTGTGTGCGGCCCGTACGTCGCCGGGAGCCGGGAAGTACCAGGGCATCAGTCTGTTCCTGGTCGACATGGACGCTCCCGGGGTGACCGTGTCGGTGATCGCCAGCGCCAACGACGAGCAGTTCCACCGCGTCGACCTGGACGCGGTGCCGGTGTCCGGCGACGACCTGCTCGGCCCGCGCGACCAGGGTTGGCCGCTGCTCAACGAGGCGCTGGCCATCGAGCGCACCGGCCTGGACTACCACCTCAAGGCGGAACACTGGCTGGAGGCCGCCCTGGAGGCGCTGGTCGACCGCGACCCGGACGCCGCGCACGAGGCCCACCTCGAACGGATCGGCCGCTGGGAGGGGGCGCTCGTCGCCGACCACGCCCTGGCGTGGGAGGTGCTCACCGGGCTCGCGGCCGACCGGGTCGATCCGGTCGCGGCGGCCGTCGCCAAGTACCACAGCAGCGAACTCGCCCAGACGATCGCGGCGTGGGCCGTCGACATCCCCGGCCCCGGTCAGCGGGCCCGCCGCACGCGGGCGGCCGTGACGCTGGACTCCGCCCACCGGGAGGCGCCGGGGCTCACGCTCTCGGCGGGCACCTCCGAGGTGATGCTGCAGATCATGGCCACCGCGTTCGACTCCATCGGACAGGAGAAGCGCTGAGATGGACCTGACCCCCGATCCGCTGCTCGTCCGGTTGCGCGAGGCCGTGCGCACGTCCCTGGCCGGCGTTCCCGTACGGCCCGAGGTGCACGGCGCGCCGGTGACCGACGGAGCCCGTGGCCCCGCCCGTGCGGTGCTCGACGAACTGGAGGCGGCCGATTTCGAACGGTCCGTCGCGGCCGGAGGACTCGACCTCGGGCTCACGGCCGGAGTGCTCGTCAGCGAGGAACTCGGCCGGGCCGCGTGCGGCAACGCCTACCGGGGTGACGCCCTGGCGGCCGACGTGGGCGGCCCGGCGGGCGCGGCGGCGGCCGGCTTCGAGGCACTGCCCGTCGGCGGCGGCGTCACCGCGGCCCCCCGGCCGGGCGGCTGGGCGCTGACCGGCACGGTCACCGTCGACGACGCCGCCGCGGCGACGCTCCTCGTGGTCACCAGGACCGGTGACGGGCCGGTGCTCGTCGCGGTGCCCGCGGGCGCGCCGGGCGTCCGCGTGGAGCCGGGCTGCTGGCCGCCTGCCGTCCGCTTCGAGGGGACGCCGGTGACGGCGGCGGACGTGGTGGCGCCGCTCGACGACTCCCCCGCCGGCCCGCTGGCCCGCGCGCGGCTGCGGCAGGCGGCCTATCTGCTGGGGATCGCCGACGGCGCGCACCAGGTCGCGGTGCGCTACGCCGGTGTCCGGCGGCAGTTCGACACCCGCCTGCGGGATCTGCCCGCGGTGGCCTTCCCGCTGGCGCGGGCCATGGTGTCCCTGCGGGCGACCAGGGCGGCGGTGTACCGGGGGGCCTGGCTGATCGACTGCGGCCCGGGGGTGGGGCCCGGTCTCGGCTCCGGGCCCGGCTCGGGGCAGGACGAGGACGGCACCGCGCCGCTCGTGGCGCTGGCGATGGCCGCCGAGACCGCGCGCGAGGTGGTGCGCTCGTCCATGCAGAGCTGTGGCGTCCGGGCGATGACGACGGAGCTGGGGCTGCACCGGTACTTCCGGCTGGCCGCGGCCGAGTCGGTCCGCTACGGCGAGCCGGCCGCCCTGTGGCGCCTCGTCGGCGCCGCCCGCCTCGACCGGGCCCGGCACGCGGCACGACGGCCCGTCCCGGCCGGTAGGGGCGAGCCGGCCTGAAGCGGGCCCCCATCCCTGGGCACGGCCCCCGGCGACGGACGCCGGGGGCTTCGGGGGCAGTGCTTCCGTGATCGCGACGCCGCGTGCCCGCCGGGCACGACGGCCTTTCTTTCGGATCAGGCCGGACCAGGGAGCGGCGTTTGGTGCGTGCGATCGCGAGGCGGAGGAGGGCGTCCATGCGGAGCATCGGCGACCGACGACGGGGGCACCTCCCGTGCCCGGAGGGCTACGGGGGAGAGCGTGCGTGCCGGGCGTCGCGAGCCCGGCACGGTCCGGAAGGTAGGCCCTAGATGAGCCCGGACCGGAAGGCCAGGGACACCAGCTGGGCGCGGTCGCGGACGCCGAGTTTGGTGCGCACGCGGTAGAGGTGGGTGCGGACGGTGGCGACTCCGATGGTCAGCGCGCGGGCCACCTCCTCGGTGGACATGCCCCGGGCCACCATCTGGGTCACCTCCCGCTCGCGCGGGGTCAGTTCGGTCACTTCGGGGTGCGGTGCGCAGTCGGGGGTGTCCGGCTGCTCGCGGAACCAGGTGACCAGGCGGTGGGCGATGTCCGGCGCGAGCACCGTCCGTCCGGCGGCAGCCGCACGGATCGCGGTGACCAGGTCCTGGGGGCTCGCGTCCTTGCCGAGCAGACAGCTCGCGCCGGCGTGCAGGACGTCGCTGACGGTCTTGTCGGCATCGGAGATCCGGGTGAACACCACGATGTTCGGCGGATTTTCCTCTTTGCCGAGCCTGCGGATCATTTCCAGGCCGGAAATGGTGCGGAGATGGAGATCGGTGACCACGACATCGGGCCGCGCGGTCCGTACGAGGACGATGGCCTCCATACCGTTGTCGGTGGTGCCGATCACGTCGATGTCGGGAACGGCGTCGAGAAGGGTGCGTAAACCGTCCCCGATAACCGGCAGTTCGTCGCAGATGAGTACTCGAATGGTCATCGTGTTCCGCCTCCGTGGGGGTAGCTGGAAGCCTCCCTCGGCGCGGTCGAGATCGTCGCCGTACCGAGTTCCAACCGTCTGATCGCCGTACCGGTGACCTGCGCCCGGCCGTGCGCCGACGGCACCGGAACAGACCACGCTCCGGCGCTACCACGCTCGTACCGAGATCCCGCACCGCGAACAGCGCGAACAAGGGGATGGTCTACGGCCGCGCCGGTCTACAGCCGCCCGTCGGCGCCGCACAGGTCCGGGGTGTGGATCCTCGGTGCACCGCTCTGGTCAGCATCTGCGTTCTTCCCCCTTGTTCTACGCCTCAACTCACGGGTCGTGTCACTCACCGCTCCGGGGAGCGGGCCTCACCATCGGCCGGAAAGCGGCGCCGCGGACGCTCGGGAAGCGTCGTCCGTCACATGTCGGCGTAAAGCGTTTCCGGCCCTGACTCATGCGTGATTCTCGGGGACGAGCGGCTCTGTCCGGTGATCAAGAAATCGTCAAGGACATGGACGACTCTCGGCACTGAAGATCGAGCCTAGGAGGTTCTAGTTCATGTTTCTGACGAGTGTCAAGTGACCCCCGCCGCATGCAGGAAACACTTGCTCCGACATCCACGTCCACCACCGAAGAATCGTTTCCGGCCATCCTCGAGTTGTACGTGGCATATCCCGTGGGGGTTCGGCGTAGGCTGCCTGGCGA
This sequence comes from Streptomyces roseoviridis, assembly GCF_039535235.1. Classification (NCBI taxonomy): domain Bacteria; kingdom Bacillati; phylum Actinomycetota; class Actinomycetes; order Kitasatosporales; family Streptomycetaceae; genus Streptomyces; species Streptomyces roseoviridis. Next base: position 6,892,021 of record NZ_BAAAWU010000001.1, on the reverse strand, counting down.
CCCGGTACCGGCCGACCGGAGGCGGCCGGGTGCGCTCCCCGGTGCCCGGGAGCGGGCACGACAGCGCACTACCCTGGTGGCCCGAGCGACCGACCGGAAGAAGGGCAGCGCCGATGACGCTCACCACGGGCCGACGGGTGAGGCTGGTGACCGACCTCGTGCTGACCGGATCGGTCACCCTGGCCGAAGGGTCCCCCGCGGAGAAGGAGGCCGTCGCCGGTTCGCTGGCGCTGGCGGCCGGCGTCGAGGGCCTCGTGGAGCGCGTGAGCGAGCGGGAGCAGCCCCAGGAGGTGCGCGAGTACGTCCGGCTCAAGTCGCTGCTCGACGACTACGGCCCCCAGATGCCTCCGGCCAGCCGGGAGCGGCTGAAGCAGGAGGTCGCCTCTCTGGAGACGGAGTGGCGCGCCTTCCAGGAGCAGGGCCCCCGCGTGACGGTCCGGGTCCGCCTCGACAACGGCTTCGTGCTGGACGACGTACCCGGCGGCCTCTTCACTTCCGGCTGACGGGGTCTCCCCGGCCGTCCGCCTTCCCCTGGGCGAGCGTCGCCGGACAGGACCGGGACCGCCACCCCCTACGAGCCCGCGGGCCCTCGGCGAACGGGCGGGCGGCGGGAGGCGGGAGGCGGTCGGGCCGTTCAGTCGCGCCGCGCCGGCACCGGTCGTCGCAGGAGGTAGACGGCGGCCGCGGCGACGAGGAGGAGCATGCAGGCGATGAACACCTGGCCCGCCCCTTCGAGGCCGAGGGGACCGGCCAGCAGCCCGACGCCGATCACCGGGATCGAGATGCCCGTGTACGCGACGACGAAGAGGGTCGAGATGACGGCGGCCCGCCGGTCTGCCGGCGCGGCCGCGGCGACGCCGCCGAGGGCCGCGCGGAAGGCGAGGCCCTGTCCGACGCCGCCGACGAGGGCGGACAGGACGACGAGGGCGAGGAGGTCGGTGTGGAGGGCGGCCGCCAGGAGGAGCAGACCGGCGAAGAGGACGGCGCAGCCGAGGGGCAGGGAGCGCCTCACCCCGACGCGGTCGACGGCCAGTTGGCCGGCCGTCGAGGCGAAGAAGGCCAGGGCGACCACCAGGCCGCTGACGGCGTGGTTGTCGACGTGGAGGAAGCGCGCCAGGAAGGCGGGGCTGACCGAGGTGAACACGCCGAACAGGGCGAAGCCCACGAAGGACGCGATCGCCGCCGGCACGAACACGGCCCTGGCCCGCGGAGGAAGCGCCGGGCGCCGGGGGCGTACGGCGGTCAGGGGCCGGCGGTCAGGCGCCGCCACCGTCTCCGGGAGGCGCAGCAGGACGAGGACCGAGGCCGCCACCAGCACCAGGTGGACCACGAAGGCCAGGCGCAGCGGTTGGGGAGCGTACTCGGCGAGCAGACCCGCCAGCAGGGGCCCGCAGCCCAGGCCGCCCATGTTGGCGGCCGTCGCCACGAACGTCGCCCGGGGAGCGCCGCCCGGCGGGGCGAGCTCCATGACGTACGCGGTGGCCGCCCCGGTGAACAGCCCCGCCGACAGACCCGACAGCAGCCGGCCCGCGTAGAGCCAGCCGAGGGCGTCGGCGGCGAGGAAGCAGCCGGCGCTCGCCGCCGCGAAGCCGAGTCCCCACAGCAGAGCCGGACGCCTGCCGACGGTGTCCGAGGCGTTGCCGGCGAGGAGCAGGACGGCGATGACCCCGAATGCGTACACCGCGTAGACGACCGTCACGGTCAGCTCGGAGAAGCCGAACTTCTCCTCGTAGAGCGGGTAGAGCGGCGTCGGCAACGTCGTGCCGGCCATGCACACCGCGAACACCGCTCCCGCGAGCAGACACCGCGCCCAGCCGCTCCGGCGATCACCATCCATGCCGTCGACCGTAACCCCGGGGGTGGCTCCCGCTCCGGCGGCACACTCCTCCGTACGGGTAGCGGATGCCGGGGCGAACGGGCCCCGGGGCCGTCGGCCGGTGCGTGGCCTGCCGCGTCCGATGGCCGCGGCGCCCCGTCCACGGCGAGAACGCGCAGGGAACTCCCCTCCGTCGCCCTCCGGTCCCCGCCCGCTGTGCCCCGTCGTACGTCCGTCTGACGCAGCCCCGGTCCCCGTGACGGTGAACGCGGGCGGGGCGGCGTACGCCGACCTGAGGCCGGAGTACGCCGCCCTGGCGGCCGCCGTCGGCGGTTACCTCGGGTCGCGGTCGAAGACCGCCTTCGACCAGAGGAAGCCGAGCACGGTCAGCCCCAGGCACCAGCCGGCCGCGAGCCATCCGTTGTGGCCGATCTCCGTGCCGAGGAGCAGTCCGCGCAGGGTCTCGATGGCGGGGGTGAAGGGCTGGTACGCGGCGATCGGCTGGAACCAGCCCGGCATCGCGTCGACGGGCACGAAGGTGCTGGAGATGAGCGGGAGGAACACCATCGGCAGCGCGTTGTTGCTGGCGGCCTCGGCGTTGGGACTGACCATGCCCATGCCGACCGCGATCCAGGTGAGGGCCAGGGCGAACGCGGCGAGGAGCCCGAAGGCCGCGATCCACTCCAGGGCGGTGGCGTCGGTGGAGCGGAAGCCGATGCCGACGGCGACGGCTCCGACGAGCACCACGCTGATGACCGACTGGACCACGCTGCCGACGACGTGTCCGATGAGCACGGAACCGCGGTGGATCGCCATGGTGCGGAAGCGGGCGACGATGCCCTCGGTCATGTCGTTGGAGACGGAGACCGCGGTGCCGATGGTGGTGCTGCTGATGGTCATCAGCACGAGGCCCGGTACGAGATAGGCGATGTACGCGGAGCGGTCCGCCCCGCCGCCGATGCCCGCGCTCATCACGTCGCCGAAGACGTAGACGAACAGCAGCAGGAGTGCGATCGGGGTGAGCAGCAGGTTCAGGGTGAGGGAGGGATAGCGCCGGGCGTGCAGGAGGTTGCGGCGCAGCATGGTGGACGAGTCGCGCACGGCGAGGGACAGGGAGCTCATCGCACGGTCTCCTTCGGCTGGTCAAAGGGGCCGGGCCGGTCGGACCGGCCGGTCGGGTGGGGCCGTTGGGGCTGGGGCTGAGGCTGGGGCTGGGGCTGCTGGGAGCCGGTGAGGGCGAAGAAGACGTCGTCGAGGTCGGGGGTGTGCACGGTGAGTTCGTCCGCCTCGACGCCCGTGGAGTCCAGCCAGTCGAGGATCGCGCGCAGTTCGCGCTGGCTGCCGTCGCTGGGGAGCTGCAGCGTCAGCGCCTCGTCGTCGCGCGCGGCCTCTGCCAGTGCGGCGGCGGCGGACCGGTAGGCGGCCGGGTCGGCGAAGCGGAGCCGGACGTGGCCGCCCGGGACGAGGCGCTTGAGTTCGCCGGGAGTGCCCTCGGCGGCGATCCGGCCGTTGTTCAGGACCGCGATGCGGTCGGCGAGCTGGTCGGCCTCCTCCAGGTACTGGGTGGTGAGGAAGACCGTCACGCCGTCGGCGACCAGTTCGCGGATGATGCCCCACATGGTGTGGCGGGAGCGCGGGTCGAGGCCGGTCGTCGGTTCGTCGAGGAAGATGATCCGCGGACCGCCCACCAGCGTCATGGCGATGTCGAGCCGGCGCTTCATGCCGCCCGAATAGGTGGAGGCGGGCTTCTTCGCCGCTGCGGTGAGGTCGAAGCGTTCGAGCAGCTCGGCGGCGACCCGCCGTCCCTCGCGCTTCGACAGGTGGTGCAGGTCGGCCATGAGGAGCATGTTCTCCTCGCCGGTGATGAGGCCGTCCACGGCGGAGAACTGTCCGGTGACGCCGATCGCGGCCCGCACCGCCTGCGGGTCGTGGTCGAGGTCGTGGCCCGCGACCTGGGCCTGGCCGCCGTCGGCGGCGATGAGGGTGGAGAGGATCTTGACGGCGGTGGTCTTGCCGGCGCCGTTCGGGCCGAGCAGGGCGAACACGGATCCGGCCGGGATCCGCAGGTCGACGCCGTCGAGGACGGTCTTGTCACCGTAGGACTTGCGCAGGCCGACGGCCGAGACGGCGACCGGCGCCGGGTGTTCGGCCACTGCGTTCGACATGGACATGACAGAAGAAGGCATGGAGTCCTCCCGTTCGGAGGTGAGATGGCAGGGACTGGGGGCGGCAGGCGGCGAAGGAGAGAGGGATGAGGAGGGGGCGGTCGGTCCCCGAGGGCGAGGAGGAGGGCGGTCGGGCCCGGAGGGCGAGGGCTCAGACCTTGGCGCGGCGGATGTCGATGTTGCCGTGCCGGGTGCGGGCGCGGACCCGTACGGTCTCCTCGGTCGCCTCCGGGGCCTCGGTGGCATCGAGCCCGTTGCGCACCTGTCCGGTGCCCGCGCTGACGTCGAGCCAGGCGGCGGTGCCCTGGCGGACGCCGACCTCGATGGCTCCGTAGCTGGTCTCCAACTGGACGTTCCCGGAGGCCACTTCACCGAGGCGCAGGGCGCCGTGGGCGGTGGTCGCGGTGACCGAGTCCTCGGCGCGGCCGATCTCGATGTCGCCGTGGGCGCCGCTCACCCGCAGTTCGCCGGTGACGGCGCCGACGGTCGTGGTGCCGTGCGAGTTCTTCAGGACGGCGGGGCCGTCGAGGAGACCGACGCGCACGCTGCCGGAGCTGGTGGTGATCTCGGCCGGGCCCTCGACCCGGTCCACGGTGATCGAGCCGTGCGAGGCGGTGAGGTGCAGGGGGCCGGTGGTGTCGAAACGGGCGTCGCCGGACGAGGTCTTCACCCGGACCTCACCGAGCGGACCCTCGCCGAGCACCTGGGTCCAGGCGCCGGTGAGCTCGATCCGCGAGCCCGCGGGCAGTTCGACCGTCACGTCGACCACACCCGTACGGCCGAACAGGCTGGTCTTGGGCGTCCTGATGGTGAGCAGTCCGCCGGCGTACGAGACCTCGGTCTGGCCGGCGGTCCGCACGTCCAGGTCCTTCTTCGGATTGCGCGGGTGCACCTCGACGACGGTGTCGGTGCGGTCGCCCGCGACGAACTGGATGGAACCGGCCTCCACGCGTGCCGTGGCCGAGATCGCTTCGGGAGTGTCGAATGTAGGCATGGCTGTCCCGTCCTCCTGGGTCTTGGGGGCGTCCCCGCTGGTGGGACGTGATGGGGGGGTGACGCGCGGCGGGTGTGCGGCGCCGTGAGGGCCGCGGGTCGAGCGCCGCGGTCGAGGCGGTGCCGGTGCGGCCCCGGCCGGGCGCGGCGCTAGCGCACCCAGCCGGTGATGCTCTGTCCGACGGTCCTGGGCTTCTCGGCCGTACGGGGGCGGGTGCCGCCCTCGACGGCGGCCGCCACGGCGCGCACCAGCCAGGCGTTGACCGACAGGCCCTCGATGCTCGCCGCTTCCTCGGCCCTGGCCTTGAGGTGGGCCGGCAGGCGCAGGTTCACGCGGGCGGTGCCGCCCTCCTCGTCCTTGGTGAGCGCCGGGACCGCCGGCGGCTCGGCGCGCGTGTCCGGCTCCAGCGGGTCGGTGCCGCCACCGGGCGGCGGTGTCACCACGAAGTCGGGGTCGAGCCCGCGCAGCCGTACGTCGACCGAACCGGGCGCGAGCTCACGGGTGATCTCGTCCGTCGCGGCGGACAACACGTTGAGCATCGTCAGCCGCGCCGCCGACTCCAGAGGAGCGGTCAGCCGCTCGGCCAGCTCGCGCGCTTCCTCGCCACCGGCTTCGGCGGCGACCGCGAGTTCGCGGCGGAGAGTGTCGACATACGGGGTGAGGTCCATGACGTCATCATGGCACCACTATGGCGCCATCCGCAAGCCCGCTCGGCGCACGTCGCGGGTGAACTTCTCGCCCGCCCCCTCCGACCTGCAAAAACACCCGGAGAATGCTGCCGGGTCACTCTGGCACCACCCTCCCCCGCGAACCGTATGGCGCCACCGAGTGGCACCACTTGGTGCCAGCAGTGCACCAGTGGCGGCCGGGTGACGCCATGGACGCGCGCCGGTCCGGGCGAGGACCACGGCATTCCTTCGCGCGGCCCCTCGGCGTCGAGGGCCCGCGCAGGTCAGGAGGGTGATTATTCGCTCCGTCGGCCCAAGCGAGGGCGGTCCCGGATGGCGCAGCTCGGGCGCCTGCCCCCTAGTGGTGATGAACGCGCTCCTCTGCGCGTCATGATCCAACACGGTGGACCGCCTCACCGGTGTCCACGAATGGAGCACCGCATCATGACCCCCGACCCCTTCGAAAGCAATGTGGCGGACGACGACGCGGGGACCCGGGACACCACCCCAGGGCCCGACCTCCCACCTCTCGCGGGCCGTCTCCCGGATCGCACCGCGCCGCCCGTCCTCGACTCGCAGCCCATAGCCGCGCCCGAGCGGCACTCCGACGCCAAGCCGCCCTTCGCCCCACCGCACGTCGCGGGCGCGCCGACCGGCACCCCGGCCGGCGCCGTGCCGCAGGCATCGGCGGCGGTCCCGGCGGACGCGTGGCCGGCACCTCCGGCACCGGTCCGGGCCGAACCCCCGGCCGAACCGGCCGAGCCCCCGGCGGCGGCTCCCGCCGACCCGTGGGCGGAGGCCCCGTCACCGGTCCCGGCCGAACCCCCGGCCGAACCGGCCGAGCCCCCGGCCACAGCCCCCGCGGCGGTTCCGGCGGCGGTCCCCGCCGACCCGCCGGCCGAGACCCCGGCCGGCGCGTGGGCGGACGCTCCGGAAACGGTCCCGGCGGACCCCGTGGCGGCGGCCCCGGCCGAGGCGTCCGCGGAAGCCCCGGCGGCGGTCTCGGCGGCGGCCTCGGCAGCGGCCTCCGCCGAGAACGGCGAGGAGGCGATCCGCACCCTCCTGTGGGCGGCGGCGACCGAACGGCCGGTGCCGGAGGTGGCGGCGCTGGTCGCCCGCCTCACGGAGACCGGCGAGCTGTCCAGCCCCGCCGACGTGGCGCTCCGTGCCGCCGCCGTCTCCCGTCCCCTCGACGAGGTGCGCCAACTGGTGGCCCTGCTCAACGAGTCGGGCTACGACATGCACCAGGCGGAGACCACCCTGCGTGCCGCCGCCGTGGGCCGGCCCATCGAGGACATCGTCGAGCTGGTCAACATCATCGGCGCCGACGCCAGCAGCTGGCGTGCCCTCGGCGGCACCGACGCCGAGGGCCAGCCGACGGCCGCACCCGCCGCGAGCGCCCCGCCCCGCCTGGACAGTGCGCCCGCGCCCGTGGCCGAGGACTCCCCCAAGCGTCTGCGGGGAGCCCTGAAGTCGGCCAGGTCGCCGCTGGATCACGCCCTCGCGACCGGACCGGGCAGTCACGCGCCCTCCCCCGCGCTGCGCTCGGCGCTGCGCTGGCCGGCGGCCGCCGCCCTGTTCGCCTGCGGTCTGATCCATCTGCCGACGGATGTGGCGGACCTGCGCTCGGGCGGCAGCGCGTCCATGGTGGCCGTGGTGGTCACCGTGTTCTGCCTGGTCTGCGGGGTGTGGCTCGCGGTGCGCGACAGCGCGAGCGCCTGGGCCGCCTCGGCGGCCGGGACGGTCGGTCTCATCGGACTCCACGTCCTCGCCGGCGCCCGCACCGTCGACGTCCTCCAGAGCAGTCTCGGATCCCGGTTCGCGTGGGCACAGGCCCTGGCGGTGCTGTGCGGCGCGGCCGTGATCGCCCTGGCGGCCGCGGCACTCCTACGCCACACCAGAGCGACCGGGGCAGCCGACGGCACCTGACGTCCCGGCGTCCCGGCACCCGGCCGAAGGGGTGGGGCTTCCTTCCGAAGCCCCACCCCTTCGGCGTCGTCCCGTCGCCCCGCCCGGCCTCGCCCCACGGGGGCCGGAAGCGATCAGCAGCGCACCGGCCCTCCCGTGCGGTCATCCAGCAGGCGGAGCGACCGTCCGCCGGCCAGGACCGGGCCGCCCCCGCATGCATGGACGCAGGGCGGGCGGGCAGTCGCCGGGCGCCTCGCCGAGAGAGAGGATTCGCCATGATGACTCGGAGTCGCCCGGCCGCCGGATCGGCGTCGCCGCTGCGTACGGCCGCGCTCCTGGTGGGCGTCGTGTTCCTGGTGGTCGGCGTCCTGGGCTTCATCCCGGGCGTGACCACCGACTACGACGCGATGAAGTTCGCCGAGCACGATTCGGGCGCCGAGCTGTTCGGCGTCTTCCAGGTGTCCGTCCTGCACAACATCGTGCACCTGCTGTTCGGCATCGCGGGCATCGCCATGTCCCGGAGCGCCCCGACAGCGCGGACCTTCCTGGTCGGCGGCGGGCTGATCTACCTGGTCCTGTGGCTGTACGGCCTGCTGATCGACCTCGACAGCGACGCCAACTTCGTGCCGGTCAACAGCCCCGACAACTGGCTGCACTTCGTCCTGGGTCTGGCCATGCTGCTGATGGGACTGCTGCTCGCCCGTCCCCGCCGCGTGCGCGGATGACCCGCCGCCGGCGTGGACGAGGCGCCTGAGGCAACGGGCCCCGGGCCTGCGGCCCGCGTACGGGTCCTGAGCCCGGGGCCCGCACGCGGGAGCGCGCCGGGCGCCCGCCCTCGCGGGAGCGCGCCCGGCCGCGCTTGCGGAAGCGGGCCCCGGGCCCTCACCGGGGTTCGGCGCGCCCCTCGCGCACGCGCGCGCCCGAGGCACGGCCCCGGACGCGCGCTCGACGGTCAGCTTCGCGCGACCGCGGCCGCGTCCACGTCGAACTCGCCGGCCCGCACACCCGCGCAGAAGGCGGCCCACTCGGCGGCCGTGAAGCGCAGATCACCGCGCTCCGGGAACTCGGAGTCGCGCAGGGCGACGGCACCGCCGCCCAGCCGGGTCACCTCGACGCACCCCAGCCCCTGCTCGCGGCTGTGGCGGCTCCGCCACCACACGGCCCGGGTGAGGTTCTGCTCGTACAGCGGTCGCTTGTCCATGGTTCCCAGTGCATCCGACGCGCTGCCCGCCCGCACCAGCACCGCGACAACCGGGTGAGTCACCCGAGCCCCGCGCTCCCGCGGTCGAGGGCGAGGCGGAAGAGGCGGAGGGTGCCGGTGAGTTCGAACAGACGCCGGACCTGGCCGGTGAGCGGGCCGACGAGGACGAGCCGGCCCGGCCCGTCGTGGGCCTTGAGCAGCTCGTGGAGGAAGACGGAGTCGCCGAAGGTGACCCGTGAGAGGTCGAGCAGGATCCGCTCCGCCCCGGCGCGCCGGGCGTCGCCGAGCGCCTCGTGCAGGGCACCGACGGAGTCGCTGTCGAACTCTCCGGCCGCGCACAGCAGCCACGTCCCCGCGGGGCCGACGACCTCGTGCTGGACGCGGGCGCTTCCGTCCGCCGTCCGGTAGGTCCGCCGGCCGGGGGCCAGGAAGACAGGCGGGATGCCGTCGTCCCAGGTGGACTCGGGGTCGGTCGTGGGCATCGGCTTCTCCATCCTCGGGGGTGGAGCGTCAGGGCCGGTCCGGCCCTTCCAGTGTGCGCCGTGCCTGGCCCCGCGTCAGCGGGGCGGATCGACGTGGGCGTGGATCGTCTTGCCGTGCGCGCCGCCCCGTACGGACAGGTCCCGGGCGAGCCGGGCGACGATGCCCCAGCCGTATCCGCCCTCCCCCAGCAGGGCGGGCTCCCGGGGCCGGGGCGTCTCGGGGCTGCCGTCGCTGACGTCGATGTCGATGCCGTCCGCCCGCAGCGCCAGGTCCAGCGAGCAGGTGCCGCCCGCGTGCCGTACGGCGTTGGTCACGAGTTCGCTCACCACGATCATGGCGTCGTCCTCCTCGGCCGGGCTGACCCGGTCCCCGGCGAGCAGCGCCTCCTGTGTCAGGCGGTGCACCTCCCGCCGGGCCTGCGCCGCCGCGTGCGGACCGTGGATGTCGCAGTGGCGTCGTACAGCGCCCCCCATGGTCTCCGACCTCCTCGTGGTCCGCCTCGGCGACCTGCCGGGCCTGCGCTCCTCGCGCTCCTCCGGCTCGTCGTGGCGCGCGGGCTCCTGGGGTGCGTCTGCCCACGGAGACGGTCCGGATTCCCGGCGCGGATTCGCCGGCCGGACGCACCGGCCGCTTGCACGGGCCGGGCGCGCGCGGCGAACCACGGCCCGTACGTCACGTCCCGGGGCTTTCCCTCCCCGGGCTTCCCCGCCCCCGGGGCTTCGCGGCCCGTACGTCACGTCCCGGACTCGCCCGACCGAACTCGCCCGACCGAGACTTCGCGGCCCGTACGTCACGTCCCGGACCCGCCCCTGACCGGACTTCCCGGCCCGGGCCACCGCCCGTCACGCGGCGGACCCGGCCCGCCGCGGGGCCCGACCGTCACGAGCCGGCGCCGCCGGCGAGCCGCTGGTTGAGCCGGGCGGCCCGGCGCGTCAGGTGATCGCGTTCGGCGAGGTCGGGGGCCTTGAGGGCCGCCTCGGCGTACAGCCGGGCCGCGGTCGAGAGGTCGCCCGCGCGTTCGTGGAGGTACGCCGCCACCGCGGTGTGGCGGGGCAGTCGGTCGTCGAGGGCCGCGAGCGCGGCCAGGCCCGCGTGCGGTCCGTCGGCCTCGCCGACGGCCACCGCCCGGTTGAGCCGTACGACCGGGCTGTCGGTGAGCCGCGCCAGCTCGTCGTACCACTCCACGATCTGCACCCAGTCGGTCTCCTCGGCCGTGCGGGCGTCGGCGTGCAGCGCCGCGACGGCCGCCTGCGCCTGGTACTCCCCCAGCCGGTCGCGGCCGAGGGCGGCCTGGAGGATCTCCACGCCCTCGGCGATCGACGCGGTGTCCCAGCGGCTCCGGTCCTGCTCGGCGAGGGGGACGAGGCTGCCGTCGGGGGCGGTGCGGGAGGCCCGCCGGGCGTGGTGGAGCAGCATCAGGGCCAGCAGCCCGGACACCTCCGGGTGGTCGATCACCGCGGCGAGCTGCCGGGTGATCCGGATGGCCTCGGCGGCGAGGTCGACGTCGCCGGAATAGCCCTCGTTGAAGACCAGGTAGAGCACCCGCAGCACGGTGGAGACGTCACCGGGGCGGTCGAGGCGCACGCCGGAGACGGTCCGCTTGGCCCGGCTGATCCGCTGGGCCATGGTCGCCTCGGGCACGAGGTAGGCGCGGGCGATCTGCCGGGTGGTCAGCCCGCCGACCGCGCGCAGGGTGAGCGCGACCGCGGACGACGGGCTCAGCGACGGGTGGGCACACAGGAAGTACAGCCGGAGCGTGTCGTCGGCCGACGTCACCGGCCCGGGCGCCGGCTCCTCCTCGACGAGCTCCTCCCGCCGGCGGCGGGCGGCGTCCGACCGGGCCTGGTCGAGGAACCGGCGCCAGGCCACGGTGATCAGCCAGCCCTTCGGGTCGCGCGGCTGCTCGGCCGGCCAGACCCGGATCGCCTCCACCAGGGCGTCCTGCACGGCGTCCTCGGCCGCCGCGAAGTCGGCTCCGCGGCGGACGAGGACGGCGAGCACACCGGGTGTGAGGCTCCGCAGGAGGGCCTCGTCCATGTCAGTGGCAGTCCGTGGTGGAGGGCGACGCGGCCAGGAACGGGCGCACCTCCAGCCACTCGTGGATCGGCTTGCCGCCCGCCCCGGGGGCGGCGGACAGTTCACCGGCCAGCTCGACGGCGCGTTCGTAGCTGTCGACGTCGATCACCATCCAACCGGCGATGAGGTCCTTGGTCTCGGCGAACGGCCCGTCGGTGACCGGCGGGCGGCCCTCCCCGTCGAACCGGACCCAGGTTCCTTCGGGGGCGAGCGCCTGGCCGTCGACGTACTCGCCGGTCTTCTCCAGCCGTGCCGCGAAGTCGCTCATGTACCGCATGTGCGCGGAGATCTCCTCTGGCGTCCACCGGTCCATGGGCACGTCGTTGACCGGTGCCGGGGCGCCGCGGTAGTGCTTGAGCAGCAGGTACTTGGCCATGGTGTCTCTCCTCGGTCCTGGTGCGACCCATTCTGGTCGCGCTTCACCCCGGGGACGGAGCACGTCGCGGATTCTCGACATGCCCGCCGGAATTTTTTTCGCGGATTCTCCGAGGCCCGCTCCGGGGGCACCGAGCTTCGCTCCCGGATCCGGACGCGGGACCGTTTGGGCACGGCAAGCCGGGTGAGACGCGCCGTATGAACACCTTGCGATCCGCCCTGCGGACGGCCCGGCCCACGCGCGAGGGGCCCGGCACCGTACTGAGGGCGATGGACCGGCTGGAGAAGTCGCCGCGGGCCGACCGGCTGGTGGACGCCGTGCGTGCCGCCGTACGGGGCCTGCCGCTCGGCCCGGCCCGGGACGCCCTGCACGGGCGCGGGCTCGGCCATCCGGCGCACCCGGTGCTGGTGCAGTTCCCGATCGGCGCGTGGCTGTCCGCCGCCGTCCTCGACCTGCTGCCGGGGCAGCGGCGGGCGGCGGGGCTGCTGGTCGGCGCGGGGCTCGCCGGTGCGGCGCCCGCGGCGGTCGCGGGCTGGGCCGACTGGGCGGAGCTGCGCCGTCCCCAGATGCGCGTGGGCCTGGTGCACGCGGCGGCGAACCTCACCGGTGTCGGCTTCTACGCCGCCTCCCTGGCCGCCCGCTGCCGGGGACGCCACTGGCGCGGCCGGATGTGGGGCTTCTGCGGGCTCACCGCGGTCATGACCGGCGGCGCGATCGGCGGCCACCTGGCGTACCGGCAGGCGGCCGGCGCCAACCACGCCGAGCAGGTCCCGGCGCTCGTGCCGTCCGGTTGGCACCCCGTCGCGGCCCTCGCCGACCTGCCCCCGGGCCGGCCGAGGCGGGCGTACGTGGGCGAGGTACCGGTGGTCGCCGTGCGCGTGGACACCGGAACGGTACGTGTGCTGGCGGAGCGGTGCAGCCACATGGCCGGGCCGCTCGCGGAGGGCGAGCTCGTGGACGGCTGCCTGGTCTGCCCCTGGCACGGGAGCACCTTCCGCCTGGAGGACGGCTGGAACGTGACGGGCCCGGCCACCGCTCCCCAGCCCTCGTTCGAGACGCGCGTCGTCGAGGGCCGCGTCGAGGCCCGGCTCCGGTCCTGAGCCCCCGCTCCGCACGCCGAGGGCCGGGCCGCCGCCCGAAGACCCCTCCCGGCCCGGGGCCCACCCCGCCGTCCGTCGGCTCCCGCCGTCCGAGCCCTGACCGCTGCTCCGTTCGGCCGCAACGCGTGACGGCCGGGCCCGCACCGGGGACCCATGCCGGGTGACGACGGCCACGACCCCTCGACGGAGGCCGGCATGCCTTCTGCCGCCCAGGACCCGAGCGACCACCACCCCGGCGGCGAGGCCGGGACCACGAGCGGAACCGCGACCGGAGCCACTGCGGGAGCCGGCACAGGGGCCGGGCCGGGAGCCGATGCGGGGGCCGGGCCGGGAGCAGGCACGCCGGTGGCCGCCGAGGCCGAGGCCGAGGCCGTGCTCCGGCGGCTGCTGCGCCACCGCATCCTCCACATCGCCGAGCCGATCACCGGCGGGACCGCGGACCGCATCACCGCTCAGCTGCTGCTCCTGGACGCGGAGGCCGACCTCCCCGTCACCCTCTACGTCAATTCGCTCGGCGGTTCGCTGCCCGCCGGGATGGCGATCTACGACACGATGCAGCACATCAGGAGCGACGTCATCACCATCGGGCTCGGTTACTGCGCCTCGATGGCCCAGTTCCTCGTCGCCGCCGGAACGCCGGGCAAGCGCTACGCCCTGCCCCACACCCGCATGATGCTGCACCTGCCGTCCTTCGTCGACGCCGTCGCCGCGGACAGCGAGGGCACGCGGATCGACGAACTGCACTACACCAGGAGCCGGATCACGGACCTGATCGCCCTGCACACCGGCCGGGACGCCGCGCAGGTGGCCCGCGACTTCGCCGAGGACCGCTGGCTCACCCCCGCCGAGGCGGAGGGCTACGGCCTGATCGACGCCACCCTGACCGGCTGAAGGCCGCCGCGGGGGCCGTGGGGCCGGGTCTGCCCGGCCGTCACACGGGAAGGCCGGCCGTCCGGGCCGCCTCGGCGAGGACCTCACGCAGCATCGCGGGCGTGAGGCGACCGGTGAACACGTTGCGCTGACTGACGTGGTAACAGCCGAAAAGGGTCACCGCGCTCCCCCCGCCCTCCGTCGAGAGCGCCGGTTCCGGCGGTGCCGGTGTCGGTCCCGGCGGTGCCGGTGCCGGTCCCGGCGGTGCCGGTGTCGGTGTCGGCGACAGGATCGTGCGCGCACCGTGGCCGAACGCCGGGCGCGGCCGGGGGACCTCCCAGCCCGCTTCCGCCAGGGCCGCCAGGGTGGCCTGCCAGCCGAAGGCGCCCAGCGCCACGACGGCGCGCACGGTGGGCCGCAGGAGGCGCAGTTCACGGGTCAGCCAGGGGCGGCAGGTGTCCCGTTCGGCCGGGGTGGGGCGGTTGTCGGGCGGTGCGCAGTGCACGGGCGCGGTGACCCTGACCCCGTACAGTTCGAGCCCGTCGCCGGGGTGCTCCGCGGTCGGCTGGGAGGCCAGGCCGAGCTCGTGGAGGGTGGCGTACAGCAGGTCTCCGGCCCGGTCGCCGGTGAACATGCGGCCGGTGCGGTTCCCGCCGTGGGCGGCGGGCGCGAGGCCGGTGACGAGGAGCGCCGCATCGGCGGGTCCGAAGCCCGGCACGGGGCGCCCCCAGTAGTCCCAGTCCCGGAACGCGGGCCGTTTCAGGCGGGCGGTCTCCTCGCGCCACGCCACCAGGCGCGGGCAGGCCCGGCAGCGCGTGACCCGCGCGTCCAGGCCGGTGAGCGTGCGGGCACCGGCGGCGGCCCGCTCCGGGTGGTCGTGGTCGGCGCTGGACATGGTGCACCCGCTCTTCCTCCGGCCGGTCCGGCCGACCCGGTCGATCGGCCGGCCGCTTCGTCGTCCGGTCCGGTCCGTTCCGTTCCGTTCCGCGTCCCGTCCCTGGACGTCCCTTTCCCGTCGCTACTCCCGTCACTGGTACCCAGGGCCTGGAAATCGAGCATCCCGTACGCCTCGTGCGTCCCACCCCCCTGTCCCCCGGACCTGTGTTAGGGTTCAGGAGTTGCAGTTTTGGTACCCATGAACCCATGTGCGCCTGACGGGAATGTTTCTCCTGCAGGCGCATTGTTGTTTTCCCGGCTTCTCCGGATGGGGCCTCTGCCTACCCACGAGGAGATTGTCATGGCACAGGGAACCGTGAAGTGGTTCAACGCCGAAAAGGGCTTCGGTTTCATCGAGCAGGACGGCGGCGGCCCCGACGTCTTCGCCCACTACTCGAACATCGCCACCCAGGGCTTCCGTGAGCTCCAGGAGGGCCAGCGGGTGACCTTCGACGTCACGCAGGGCCAGAAGGGCCCGCAGGCGGAGAACATCGTCCCCGCCTGATCTTCGGACGCGCGTCCGCTTGAACAGGGGTCCGCACCGTGACGGTGCGGACCCCTGTTTCGTGTTGTTTCCAGGAAGGAAGACAAAATCGGGATGTCCCGCAGGCCCCAGAATTCGAACCGGCGCTCGTCATCGTCCTCGCGCCCCGCGTCACCGCCGAGGGAGTTCCGCATTCCCGAGACCACGACGCCCGCGCTTCCGCCCGTCGCCGACTTCGGCGCGCTCGACATGCCGGTGGCGCTGACGAAGACCCTGGCGGCGCAGGGCGTGACCGTCCCGTTCCCCATCCAGGCCGCCACCCTGCCCAACGCGCTCGCCGGCCGTGACGTGCTCGGCCGCGGGCGCACCGGCTCGGGCAAGACGCTCGCGTTCGGTCTGGCGCTGCTGGCCCGCACGGCGGGGCTGCGCGCGGAGCCGAAGGCTCCCCTCGGCCTGGTCCTGGTGCCCACGCGGGAACTCGCGCAGCAGGTGGCGGACTCGCTGGCCCCGTACGCGACCGCGGTGAACCTGCGGCTCGCCAGTGTCGTCGGCGGTCTCTCGGTGACCAAGCAGGCGGCGACCCTGCGTCGCGGCACGGACGTGCTCGTGGCCACGCCCGGCCGGCTCAACGACCTGGTGGCCCGTGGTGACTGTCTGCTCGGCGACGTGCGGGTCACGGTGCTCGACGAGGCCGACCAGATGGCCGACCTCGGCTTCCTGCCGCAGATCACCCAGGTCATGCGGCAGGTGCCGGCCGACGGACAGCGTCTGCTGTTCTCGGCCACCCTGGACGCCACCGTCGACAAGCTGGTGCAGCGCTTCCTGACCGACCCCGTCGTGCACTCGGTGGACCCGAACGCGGGTGCGGTCGCGGACATGGAGCACCATCTGCTCCACGTCCCGGACGAGACCGACAAGAAGGCCGTGACCGCGCGGATCGCCGCGCGTGACGGCCGGGTGATCCTCTTCCTCGACACCAAGCGGGCGGCGGACCGGCTCGCCAAGCGGCTGCTGTCCGTCGGCGTCCGCGCGGCCGCGCTGCACGGCGACCGTTCCCAGTCGCAGCGGACCAGGACCCTGGAGCAGTTCCGGGACGGCCGCGTCACCGCGCTGGTGGCGACGAACGTCGCGGCCCGTGGCATACACGTCGACGACCTCGACCTGGTCGTGAACGTCGACCCGCCGACCGACCCCAAGGACTACCTCCACCGGGGTGGCCGCACGGCCCGGGCCGGCAGCTCGGGCAGTGTGGTGACGCTGGTGCTGCCCGACGAGAAGCGGGACGTCAGCCGGCTGATGACGGACGCCGGCATCCGGCCGCACACCACCCGGGTCACCTCCAGCGCCCCGGAGCTGTCCGCGATCACGGGTGCCCGCGAGCCGTCCGGCGTGCCGGTCGTCCTGGAGGTCCCGCAGCAGCCCCAGCCGAAGGCGTCCTCGTCCCGCCCCGCGCGCAGGAAGGGTGCCGCGGGCGGCGCCGACGCCGGTGCCGGTGGTCAGGGCAAGCCGGCGAGCCGCCGCCGCAGGACCGGTGCGGGCCGCCCGGCGGCGGCCGGGACCGAGACCCGCGAGCGCGCCGGGCAGGGTTCGCAGCACGGGCAGCGGACCCAGGCCGCTCAGAGCGGCGGTCAGCGTACGCAGAGCGGACAGCGTACGCAGGGCGGGCAGCGCGCCCAGGGTGGACAGCGTGCTCAGGGCGCTCGGGCCGGGCGGAGCGGCCGGCGCGGCGGCACGTCCTAGATCTCGAACGCCGTAGGCGAGCTGTTCATGTCGCGTTCGACCGTCGGGTCATGTTTCGGCCGGAGCTCTTCACGCTCCGGCCGAAGCATGTGCGCGACGTGTTCACGACATGAAGGAGTTCCCCCGTGCCCCAGTCCCGTACGCGGAGGTCGGGCGTCCTCGCCGCGGCTGTCGGTTCGGTGCTCGCCGTGCTGTCGCCGTGGCAGGCGCAGGCCGCGCAGCTGAGCGACCTGCCCGCCGTCACGGCCCGCGCGGAGACGGCCGCCCTGTACGACGACGAGGACGGCGGCAACGCCGACGCCGACGACCCGGCGATCTGGCGCAACGCCGCCGACCCGGGCCGCAGCCTCGTCGTCGCCACCGCCAAGGAGGGCGGGCTGCGCGTGTACGACCTCGACGCGCGCGAGGTCCAGTCGATCGCCGCCCCGGCCGGGCCCGGCGCCGACGACGCCCCGGGCCGGTTCAACAACGTCGACCTGGTGCACGGGCTGCGGCTCTCCACCGGCCGCGCGGACCTCGCCGTGACCAGCGACCGCGGCAACGACCGGCTCCGCTTCTACCGCATCGACCGGGACCGTCCCGGCGGCCCGCTCAGGGACGTGACGGACCCGGCCGTCGCCCCGGTCTTCTCGGCCGACCAGGCGGAGGTGAACGAGCAGCGGACCGCGTACGGCCTCGCCACCTGGACCGACCGGTCCACCGGCCGCTCCTACGCGCTCGTCAGCCGTCGCGAGACGACCCGCGTCGCGCTCCTGGAGATCCTGCCGACGGCCTCCGGCACCGTCACCTACCGCACGGTCCGCACGCTCGACCTGCCCTCCTCCTTCCGGCTCCCGAACGGCACCTCCTGGTCCCCGTGCGCCGAGCCGGGCGAGCTGCCCCAGGTCGAGGGCATGGTGGTCGACCCGGCGAACGGCACCCTCTACGCCGGCCAGGAGGACGTCGGCATCTGGCGCCTGCGGGCCGACCTGACCGGCACCCCGGTCCTGGTCGACAAGGTCCGCGAGTACGGCGTGCCCGGCACGTACGACGAGGAGACCGAGGAGTGCGCCCCGGGCGCGGACCCCGGCTTCGGCGGTGACCGGCTGACCGCCGACGTCGAGGGGCTGACCCTGGTCCACGAGCCGGACGGCGACGGCTATCTGCTCGCCTCCAGCCAGGGCGACGACACCTTCGCCGCGTACGACCGCGAGATCGGCGACGACAACGAGTACGAGGGCGGCTTCCGCGTGACGGCCGCCGACGCCGTCCTCGACGGCTCGGAGGAGTGCGACGGGGCCGCGGCCCTCAACGCCCCGCTCGGCAGCCGTTACCCGAACGGGCTGCTGGTCGTCCAGGACGGTCACGCCAACCCGGAGGACGGCGAACGCGACGCCACCGGCTTCAAGTTCGTCGACCTCGGCGAGGTCCTCGGCGCCCTCGACGACTGACGGTCCGTCCGCCCCGCCGGCCCTCGGCACCCGCCGCCGCGCACGGCGGCGGGTCGCCGGCCGTCAGGGGGCCGGCCCCGGGGCGGTGGTGAGGCGGACGCCGACAGGGCCCGGGCACGCCGCACCAGCGGCGGCATCAGGTGTCCGCGCCCTGTGTCCAGGTGGGCCGTGCCGCGGGACATCCGCCCTGGGCGTAGCCCCTCCTGGTGGACGGACGAGTCGGCCGTGTCGAGGTCGACGCCCACGATTCCGTCGAACGCCGCCCGCAGCGGGGCGAACGCCGCGTCGGTGGACGGCGGAACGTCCGTGCCGGACAGGCGGTCGCCTAGGGCCCGCCGCATCCAGGAGCCGCCCCGCATCCCCCAGCGGTCCGGTCCGGGTGCGAAGAGGGCCGCCGTCGTCGCGGCCGCCGCGTCATCGTGCGTCATGCGGGCAGGCCGCGAAGCCACCCCCCTCGCGCCGGCCGTGTCCCCAGGACAACGGCCGCCCGGGCGCACCGGGTTCTTCCGTCCGGCCGTCGGGGCGCACGGCCGCGCGGTCGTCGAGCCGCTTCGCGCACGGACGTCGTCCTCACCGGCCCGTGGTCCGCGACGCCGCGCGCCGGCGAGCCGCTGCCGGCACCCGTCCCGCTCCCGGTCCGGCGGGCTCCGGGGCGCGGGGCCGGTGGTTTCGCCGATGCCGGCGGGGCGCGGCGACTGGACAGTGGCCGGGCCAGTCCAGGGCGCGACCGCCGACCGGCCCCCGTCGGAGGCGGTCGCCACACGACACGAGAGGACGACTCGTCGTGCGACGACACCTTTCCGCTTTCGCGGCCTCGGCCGCGGTCTCCGCCTGCCTCGCCCTGCTCCTCGCCCCCGGCGCCACGGCCGCCGACACCACGACCGCCGCCGCGACGGCGGAGAACCCGTACGAACGCGGCCCGGCCCCCACCACGGCGAGCATCGAGGCGCCGCGCGGCCCGTACGCCGTCTCCCAGACCAGCGTCTCCTCCCTCCTGGTCACCGGCTTCGGCGGGGGCACGATCTACTACCCGACGTCCACCAGCGACGGCACCTTCGGCGCGGTGGCGATCTCCCCCGGCTTCACCGCGACCCAGTCCTCCATCGCCTGGCTGGGCCCGCGGCTGGCGTCCCAGGGCTTCGTGGTGTTCACCATCGACACCAACAGCACGCTCGACCAGCCCGACAGCCGGGGGCGGCAACTCCTCGCGGCGCTGGACTACCTGACGCAGCGCAGCTCCGTGCGCGGCCGGGTCGACGCGAGCCGGCTCGGGGTGATGGGGCACTCCATGGGCGGCGGCGGCTCGCTGGAGGCGGCGAAGAGCCGGCCGTCCCTGAAGGCGGCCGTGCCCCTCACCGGCTGGAACACCGACAAGACCTGGCCGGAGATCACCACTCCGACGCTGGTCATCGGCGCCGACGGCGACACCGTGGCTCCCGTCGCCACGCACTCCGAGCCCTTCTACGAGAGCCTGCCGAGCTCGCTCGACAAGGCGTACCTGGAGCTCAACGGGGCCACCCACTTCACCCCGAACACGTCCGACACGACGATCGCGAAGTACAGCCTGTCCTGGCTCAAGCGGTTCATCGACGACGACACCCGCTACGAGCAGTTCCTCTGCCCGCTGCCGCGCCCCAGCCTGACGATCGAGGAGTACCGCGGCAGCTGCCCGCTCGGTTCCTGAGCGGTTCGCGCGTCCGCGCGGTCCGTGCGGTCTCTGGGGGCCGTGCGGGCTGTGGAGGCCGTGCGGGCTGTGCGGGATCACAGAGCGCGTCTCCCGGGCCTGGGCGACCGCCCAGCCCCGGGGACCTTCCCCCCGTCCCTACGGCCCAGTAACGTGGGCGGGGTGAACGGAGCGACGCCCGCCGCCGCCCCCGGCCGCCCCCCGCTGTACGACCGGGCGCCCCAACTGGCCGCCGTGGCCCGCCTGTCGGCCCGTACCGTCGAAGGAACCGGCGGCGTCCTGTTCGTCACCGGGGACCCCGGCACGGGCCGCAGCGCGCTCCTGGCCCGGGCGGCGGGTGACTTCCCCGGAGCCGCGTACCAGGTCGCGGCGCCCGGCCACCGGGTGCCGTGGAGCGGGGCGCGTGCCCTGCTGACCGCCCTGGCGCCCACGGCCTCGGCGGCACGGCGGGCGCTGCGGCAGGCACGCGGCGAGGACGGGCTCGGCGCCGCCGTGGCCGGCCTGGTGCCGGCCACCGCCCCGGGGCCCGCGGTGCTGGTCTGTCTGGACGACCTGCACCTGTGGGACGCGCACTCGCGCGCCGCCCTCGCCTCGGCCTGGCAGGAGCGGGGGCGGGCGGGCCGGCCGGGCACGGGCTGGCTGGTGTCGGCCGCCCGGCACCACCGGCTGCCCGAGGTCCCCCGAGCCGGTACGGTCCGCCTCGGCCGCCTGACCCCGGCCGGTGCGCGGGCCCTGCTCCACGACCTGAGCCCGGTGTCCGTGGCGCCCGAGGCCGAGGACCTCCTGCTGCGCGAGACGGCCGGCCACCCGGGCGTCCTCACGGCGGCGGTACGGCGTCTGAGCCCGGCGCAGCTCTCGGGCGCCGAACGGCCGCCGGTGCCCGTGGTCGACGCCGCCGTCCTCCACGAGGTGTACGGCGGGCTCCTGGGCTCCCTTCCGGCCGACGGCCGCCGCCTGCTCGCCCTGGTGGCCACCCTGCCCGGCGGGACCTCGCCCGTCCGGGTGGAGACGGTCCTGGCCGCCGCCCGGGCCGCCCGTACCCCGGCCGACGCGCTGGACGGTCTGATCGCCGACGGACTGCTCCGGCGCACGGACGACACCCTCCGTTTCGCCGACCCCTTCCTCGCCCGCACCGCCCTCGCCCCGCCACCGCCCTCGTCCCCGGCCCGCCGCACCGGCCCGCCGCGGCCCCCCGCCCCACGCGCGCCCTCGCCCGTCCCCGAGCCCCGCCCCGCCGCGCCCGCCGCCACGCCCGCCGCGGCGCCGGAGCCGGCGAGCGTCGGGCGGGGCAGAGCCCATCTGGCCTGGGGCACCGCGGCGTTGGCGGGCGGGCCGGTGACGGACGCGTACGAGGCACTGCTGCAGGCGGCGACGCTGCTGCGGGAGGCGGCACCGGCGGAGGCGGCCGACGCGCGGTTCCTCGCGATGGAGGCCGCCTGGGCGGCGGGGGACGCCCCCGGCTGTCTGACCGCCCTGGACGGCGCGGTCGGTGCGCGGGGCACGGAGCGGGACTTCGCCGAGGGGCTGCGCGCGGCGCTCGGCGGGCGGCCGGACGAGGCCCGGGGCCTGCTGACCCGGGTGGTCGCCGTGGACGGCGCCGAGGACGAACCGCGGCTGCTGCTGCGGGCCGGGTCCGCCGCGCTCGTGCTGGGTGCCACGACGGCGGCGGCCCGGCTCCACGCGCGGGCACTCGCGCTGGCCCGGGCCGAGGGCCGGGCCGCCCTGCTGCCGCACGCCCTGGAGCACCTCGCCTACGCCGAACTCAGGGCCGGCCGTTACGACCGGGCCGCCCGGCACGCCCGGGAGGGCCTGGGCGAGGCGGAACGGACGGGCCAGGCCAACGTGGCGGCCCATCAGCACGCCGTACTGGCCCTGGTGGCGTCGGTGACCGACGACGGGCCGGGCGTGACCGAACACGCCGGGCGGGCGCTGGCGACGGCCCGCCCGCACGGGCTCCTCCAGGCGGCGACGCTCGCCGAGTGGGCGCTGGCGCGGGCGGATCTCGGGCGCGGGCTCGCCGCTCAGGCGGCCGCCCGGCTGGTGCCGCTGGTCCACACCGGCCCGCGGGGCGGACACTTCGCGCTGCGGATGCTGGCGGTGCCCTGCTTCGTGGAGGCGGCCGTGGCCTGCGGCCGGTACGCGGAGGCGCGCGCGGCGACCGAGGAGTACGCGGTGTGGGCGGCCCAGGGGCTCGACCGTGCGGCGCCGCCGCGGCTCGCCCGCTGCCGGGCCCTCCTCGCGGAAGGACCGCGTGCGGGGTACTGGTTCGAGGAGGCGGTCCGCCGGCACGACGACTGCGGCAACGACTTCGAACGCGCCCGCACCCTCCTCGCGTACGGCTGCTGGCTGCGGCGTCACCGCCGTCCCAGCGAGGCGCGCGGTCCGCTGCGGGACGCGCTGGTCACGTTCGAGCGGGCGGCGGCGACGGGCTGGGCCGACCGCACCCGTGCCGAGCTGCGCGCGACCGGAGGCGAGGTGGCGGGCGCGGCGGACCGGCCGGCGGCGCTGCGGGAACTCACCCCGCAGCAGCAGCGGATCGCCCGTCTCGCCGCGCAGGGCGCCACCAACCAGGAGATCGCCGACCGGCTCGTCCTCAGCCCCCGGACCATCGACCACCATCTGCGGAACATCTACGCACGCCTGCAGATCCGTTCGCGGGTCCAGCTGCCGGGTGTGGTGGCGGCCGCCGGCGCGGACGGCGACGGCGCGCGCCGCTGACCACGTCGCGCGGGGCGCGCGGTGGTCGGCCGAACCCGTGGGCCGCGCGGTGATCGGCCGTGTCCCGTGGGCCGCGCGGTGGTCGGCCGAACCCGTGGGCCGCGCCGTCGTCGGCCGTGTCCCGTGGGGCGCGCCGTCGTCGGCCGTGTCCCGTGGGGCGCGCCGTCGTTGGCCGGGCATGACCAGGATCATGCACCGTGTTCTGGGCGCCGCGGCCGTCGCCGGCGCCGCCGCACTCGCCTCCGCCGCCCCTGCCTCGGCCGCTCCCGCCCCGGCCGATCCGCGTCTGCCGCTGCTCGGCCTCCTCGCCCCCGACCAGGGCCCCGGCTCGGGCGGCGGCGACGCGGCCGAGACCACCATCGCCGGCAACTCCTCGGAGAGCGTCATCGGGCACACGACCGCCGGCTGACGCACGAGCGCGTGTGACGTCGGCGGGGCCGGGCCCCGCCGGCGTCACACGTCCTGGATGCGCCGGAAGGGCCGTTCCGCCTCCAGGGCGAACGCGGCCTCCAGGAGGGTCCGTTCGCCGCCCGGCCGGGCGGACAGCATGACGCCGATGGGCAGCCCGTCCTCGGTCGTGCGGGCGGCGGGGACCGAGAGCGACGGCGTGCCGACCACGTTGTTGATCGGGGTGAACGCCACGTACGCGAGGATCCGTTCGACCAGCGCCGGGTAGGGCACGGCCGGGCTGAGGTGTCCGATCCGGGGCGTGGTGTGGGCGAGTACGGGGGTCAGGATCAGGTCCAGTCCCCGGAAGGCCGCCGCGTACGCCACCTTCGTGCGCTTCAGCCGGCGCAGCACGCCCGGGGTGCGGTGCCAGTGTTCGAGGTAGCTCTCGCGCAGGCCCTGGCTGAGGCCGTCCATCCGGCGCCGGTCGAAGTCCGTGCCGAGGGTGCGGCCGGTGGCGCCGAGCAGGAACGACAGCAGTCCCCAGTAGACGAGGAAGTCCTGGGTGAAGCGGGGGTCGAGGGCCAGTTCGACCGGCTGGACGGTGTGGCCGAGCCGTTCGAGCGTGGCGGCGGTCTCCGTGACGGCCGCCCTGGTGGCGGCGTCGGTGGGGACGCCGTTCGGCGAGTCCGTCAGGAAGCCGATGCGCAGCCGGCGGCCCGAGGGCCCCTCGACGAGGCCGACGGGCGGCAGTTCCGGGTTGCGCCGGTAGGACTCGGCGGCGGCGAGGAAGGCGGCCGAGTCCCGTACGGTGCGGCTCACGATGCCGTCGGACACGATGTCGACCGGGAGCCGGCGGCTCTGGGCGTTCGGCACGACCCGGCCCCGGGTCGGCTTGAGGCCGACGAGCCCGCAGCAGGCGGCCGGGATCCGGATGGAGCCGCCGCCGTCGTTGGCGTGCGCGATGGGCACCGCCCCGGCGGCGACGAGCGCGGCGCTGCCGCCGGAGGAGCCGCCCGCCGAGTGGTCGGTGTGCCACGGGTTGCGGACGGGTTCGGCGCCGTCGTACTCCGTGGTCGGGCTGAAGCCGAACTCCGGCAGCCGGGTCTTGCCGAGGACCGTGACGCCGCTGCTCAGGAACTGCCGGACGAACGGCGCGTCCCGGCGCGCGGCCCGCGGGGTGAAGGCGGCGCTGCCGTGGCCGGTGGGCAGGCCCCGGTGGTCGGTGTTGTCCTTCACGAAGGTCGGCACCCCGGCGAAGGGCCCAAAGCCCGCGCCGGGGGCCGGGGCGTCCACGTACACCTGGACGGCGTGGAGCCGGGCCTCGACCTGCCGCACCCGCTCGGCCGCGTCCCGGGCGGCCTCGGCGGCGCCGACCTCGCCGCGCCGGATCGCCGCCGCGAGGCCGACGGCGTCGTGCTCGCCCAGGGCGTCGTCGCGGAAGGCGTGCACCCTGGTCCGTTCCCCGCGGGTCCGTTCCTCGGAAGTCGTCACCGCTGCATCAGCCCCCGCCGTGTGGTTGGTTGGCCGCCATCATCGCGTACCGACAAGTAACACGCGAGGGTTCCGCGCCGGTGATCCACCGGATTTCTTCGTCGGGACCGGTCTACGCCCGCTCGAGGCCCCCACCGGGCCCCTCGGAGAGCTCGCTCAGGGCGTCGGCGGCCTCGTCCGCCACACGCCGGGCCTCGTGGGCGGCGTCGCGGGCGGCGTCGGCCTCCTGCCGTGTGGCGTCGGCGGACGAGACGGCGTCCTCACGGGAGCGCCGGGCTTCGGCGAGGCGGCGTTCCAGACCGGTGACGTGCGCGTCGGCATCCTCGGCCCGGTATGCCGCGGCCTCGGCGGCCTGCTCGGCCTTCCGGGCGGCGTCCTCGCGGTCCTTCGCCTCCTCCTCGGCCTGCGCGGCACGCCGGCGGGCCCGCTCCAGGCGCCGCTGCCGCTCCCGCTCCTCCGCCCGTTCCCGTTCCCGTTGCCGTTGCCGTTCCTGCTCTCGTTGCCGTTCCTGCTCTCGTTGCCGTGGCCGGTCACGCTTTGCCTTCTTGTCCTGGCCATGGTCCTGGCCATGGACCTGGCCTCGGCCCGGGTCCTCCTCGTCCTTGTCCTCGGCCGTGGGCGGCGGGGCGGCGGGGCGTGAGGACGGCGCCGTGGCCCCGGGAACGACCGCGCCGAAACCGAACACCGGCTCCGGGGCCCGGGTCAGGCGGCCCGCCGCCCACCGCTCGGCGACGTCCGGGTCGGCGAGGACGGTGCGCAGGATCTGCTCGACCTCCCCCAGAACGGCGCCGCCGACCGGATGCCCGGCCTCACCGGCCAGGGCGGCGGCCCGCCGGGCCAGGGCGGCGAGCACCCGGTTCTGCTGCCCGCTCGCCTCGCGCAGCTGCGCGGAGTCGAGGGTGCGGGTGGCCTCCCGCAGGGTCTCGCCGAGCGCGAGCAGCCGATCGGTCTGCTCCGGCTCGTCGCGGGCCAGGAGGTTCACGGCCCAGACGGCCAGCGTCGGGCGGCGCAGAGCGGCGATCCGGCGGGCCGCGTCGGCGTCCTTCTCCTCGCGTGCCCGCGCCACCCGGTCGTTGCGGGCGGCGACGAACTCCGTCGGCGGCAGCGCGTACAGCTCGGTGGTGACCTCCTCGACGTCCACCCGTCCACTCTCGCCCGACCGCGCGCGCCCGGCACGCCGGTGGCGCCGCCCGCACCCCCCTCCGGCGCAGTGCCCCCCCTCCGGCACCGTGCCCGCCTCCGGCCCCGTGTCCGCCTCCGGTCGTGCGGAACGGGGGCCGACCCCGCATGCTCGAAGCATGTCCGAGGTGACCGCCACCGACCTGTACGAGGTCACCATGGCGCTCTCGTACCTGCGGGAGGACATGCGGGCAGCGGCCACGTTCAGCCTCTTCGTGCGCGAGCTGCCGCCCGAGCGCGGGTTCCTGGTGGCCGCGGGGCTCGAACCGGCGCTCGACCGTCTCGCGCGGTTCCTCGTGGACCGCTCGGACGTCGAGGCGTTCGCCCGGGTCCTCGGCCGTCCCGTCGCCGAGGTGGAGCCGCTGCGGGGGCTGACCTTCGACGGCGAGGTGCGGGCCGTTCCCGAAGGGCGTCTCGTCCTCGCCGGCGAGCCGCTCGTCGAGGTCACCGCTCCCCTGCCGCAGGCCCAGCTGGTGGAGACGTGCCTGTTGTCGCTGCTCTGCCACCAGACGGCCGTCGCGTCCAAGGCGGCCCGCTGCGTGCTGGCCGCCGGCGGGCGCCCGCTCGTGGACTTCTCGCTGCGCCGCGCGCACGGGCCGGAGGCCGGGCTCCAGGCGGCGCGCCTGTGCGCGCTGGTCGGTTTCGCCGGCACCAGCAACGTGGCGGCCGCCCAGCGGTACGGCATCGCCGGCACCGGGACGATGGCGCACTCGTACGTCGAGGCGTTCCCCTCCGAGGAGCAGGCGTTCCGGGCCTTCGCGCGCGCCCACCCGGGGCCGGTGACCCTCCTCGTCGACACGTACGACACCGACCGGGGCGTGGCGACGGCCGCGCGCGTCCTGCGCGAGCTCGGCCTCGGTCCCGGGTGCGGAATCCGGCTCGACAGCGGCGACCTGGCCGGGCAGGCCCGCCGCGCCCGTGCGGTGCTGGACGGGGCGGGGCTCACGGAGGTGCAGATCGTGGCGAGCGGCGGCCTGGACGAGTACGCGGTCGCCGCGCTCGTACGGCAGGGGGCGCCGATCGACGTCTTCGCCACGGGCACGAAGGTCGGGGTGGCGGACGGCGCGCCGTCGCTGGACGCCGCGTACAAGCTGGTGGAGTACGACGGGCGGCCCGTCATGAAGCTGTCGGCCGGCCGGGCGACGGCGCCGGGGCCCAAGCAGGTCTTCCGGGGTCCCGGGCTGCGGGACGTCATCGGTCTGGCGAACGAGGAACCGCCCGAGGGCACCGAGCCGTTGCTGCGGACCGTGATGCGCCGGGGCCTGCGGGTGGAGCCGCCGGACACCCTCGCCGCGGCGCGGGCGCGCTTCGAGGCGGACGTCGCCCTGCTGCCGGAAGAAGCCCGCCGCATCGAGGCGCCGGTGGCGCCGCGCCCCACGCCGTCGACGCGCCTCGCGGCCCTCACCACCGTCGTACGGCACCGGGTCGAGGCGCGCACGGCCGCGTCGGACGCGCCGTGACCGGAGCCGCCGGGAGCGGACGCACCGCGGACGGACATGCCGCGGCCGGACATGCCGTGGCCCCGGCCCCGGGCCCGGCCCCGTGGAGCGGGAGCGCCCCGGCTCCGGCCGGAGGGGCCGCCCCGCAGACGGGATCGACGGCAGGTGAGCGCCACGCCATCCGGGGAAGGAGGCGCCCATGAGCTGGCTGCCGATACTCGCCGGGGTCCTGCTGGTCCTGTTCGTGCTGCGGGACCTCTTCCAGACGCTCTGGCACCCGACCCGCCACGGCGGTCTGAGCCGACTGGTCATGATGTCGCTGTGGCGGCTGTCGGCGCGCCGCGGCCTCCGGTGGCGGCCGGCCGGCCTCGCGGGCCCCATGGGCATGGTGGCCGTGCTCGCCGTCTGGGCGCTGACCGTGTCCGTGGGATGGGCGCTCATCTACTGGCCCCACATGCCGGACGACTTCTCCTACGCCTCCGAACTGGTGCCCTCCGAGCACGCGACCCCGGTCGACGCGCTCTACGTCTCGCTGGTCACCCTCGCCACGCTGGGACTCGGGGACATCGCGCCGACCTCCGGCTGGCTGCGCCTGCTGGCGCCCCTGGAGGCCCTGGTCGGCTTCGTGCTGCTGTCGGCGACCGTGGCCTGGATCCTCGGCGTCTATCCGGCGCTGGCCCGGCGCCGGGCGCTGGCCCTGCGGCTGTCCCACATGCGCCGCAGCCGCGCCACGGCCCGGGCCCTCGACTCCGACGGCGGCGCCGCGCTCCTCGACGGGCTCGCGTCGGCCCTGTCCACGATCACGGTGGACTTCCTCCAGTACCCCGAGTCGTACTACTTCTACGACGTGGACGAGCGCACCTCGCTGCCGCTCCAGCTCGGCCACGCCGTGGAGCTCGCCGACCAGGCCGCCAGGGCACGCCATCCGGACGTGCGCCTCTCCGCGTCGGTGCTCCGCACCGCCCTGGAGGACCTGGCGGTGGTGCTCGACGAGCGTTTCCTGCGCACGGAGGGGGCGCCGGGCCGGGTCTTCGCCGCCTACGCCGACGACCACGGCCGGGGGCGCGCCCGGAACCGGCGGCGGGGCCGGGGCGGGGCCGCGGACACGGACACGGGCCCGGGCCCGGGCCCGGGCCCGGCGTGACCCTGTCGGCCCTGGTGCGCGAGGGGCCGGACGGCACACACTCGAGGTGAGGGCACCGCGTCTGGCACCGGAAGGCGCGGCAGCGGCCGGAGGCCCGTCATGAAACATCCACGCACCGTCGACGACGTCATGAGTCACGTCGTGGTGTCCGTGCGGTCCGACACCACGGCTCCGGAGATCGCCCGGTCCATGCGGCGCTGGGGCGTGCACACGGTGCCGGTCGTCTCGCCCGAGGGGCGGGTGGTCGGCGTGGTGTCGGAGAGCGCCGTGCTCGGCGGCGAGGAACCCGGCGGGCCGACGGCCGGGCGCCTGATGGCGGCCCCGGCCGTGACGGTGCCGCGCGGTGCCAGCATCGCGGGAGCGGCCCGGCTGATGGAACGCGGGCGGCTCAAGCGGCTGCCGGTGGTCGACGAGGACGGCTGCCCGGTCGGCTTCGTCAGCCGGGGCGACCTGCTGAGGGCCTGTCTGCGCTCGGACAGCGAGATCGCCGAGGACGTGCGCCACGAGCTGGTCACCCACCTGGGCCCGGGTGACGACGCGGCCCTCACCGTCCGGGTGGCGGACGGCGCGGTGACGCTCACGGGCAGCCTGCCGGCCTCCGTACCGGCGGACCGTGCGCTGCGGCTCGCCCGCGCGGTCCCGGGGGTGGTGGACGCGGCGGCGGAGCTCGGGCCCGGGACGCGACGGGCGGCGGAGAGGTGAGGGACATGACGGGAACGGGACGGGTCGTGGTCGGCCTGGACGGTACGGAGCAGGCGGACGCCGCGGCCGAGTGGGCGGCGGACGAGGCGGTGCTGCGCGGCACCGGGGTGCGTCTGGTGCACGTGCTGGAGCCGTCGCCGGACGTGCTCGTGCCGTTCGTGTCGCGGGAGCCGGTCGCCTCGTGGGGCGAGGAACTCCTCGCGAGCACGGCGGCCCGCCTGCGCGCGAGCCGTCCGGGCCTCTCGGTCACCACCCAGCTGCTGCCGTCGGATCCGGTCACGAGCCTGGTCCTGGCCACGGAGGAGGACGGCGGGCTGCTGGTCCTCGGCTCGCGGGCCCTGGGCGGAGTGGCGGGCTATCTCCTCGGCTCGGTCGGCATGACGGTCGCGGGCCGGATCGAACGGCCCGTCGTCCTGGTACGGGCTCCCGGCTCGTCGCCCGGCCCGCGGGACCGCCCCGGCCAGTCGCGGGACGGCGGGTCACGGGACGGCGGGCCGCAGGACCGCGCCGGGACCCGCACCGGGGGCTCGGCGGTGGGCGGGACCGGCCCGGTCGTCGTCGGGGTCGACCTGCGGGACCCCGTGGACGGCGTCGTGGCGTTCGCCTTCGCGGAGGCGGCCGCGCGCGGTGGCGAGCTCCGGCTCGTCCACGCACGGCGGCCGTCGCTCCACGACCGGCTGGTGCCCCCGGGGGCGCCGGACGCCCGGCACGCGGCCGCCCCGGAGGTCCGGCGCTCGCTCGACGTCCTGCTCGAACCGTGGCGGGAGCGGTTCCCGGGCGTGGCGGCCACCGGGCGCGTGGTGGCCGGTTCGGCGGGCCAGGAGCTCGCCCGGGCCGCCGAGGACGCCGCGCTCCTGGTGGTGGGACGGCGCACCCGCCGTTCCGCGTTGGGCGCGCACCTCGGCAGCGTGGCCCATGCGGTGCTGCACCACGTCAGGGCGCCGGTCGCCGTGGTGCCGCACGACTGAGGACCGGGCCGGTCGCCGTCATGCCGCACGACCGAAGTCCGCTCGGGCGGTGGCGCCGGGTCCGGATCGGATGCCGTACCGGGCGGGACGTGATGTGCTGGCAGAGGGCGGGTTGCCGCCACGGGGCGGCACGAGGCTCCGCCCGCCTGGAGAGCACGAGGGAGACCGTCATGGCGATCTTCGTCCACGCCGTCGTCCCCGGCATCACCACGGACCAGTACGACGCCCTGAACGCCAGACTCCAGCAGATGCCCGGCATCTTCGACGGCTGTGTGTCCCACGCGTGCGTGCCGACCGACGACGGCCTGGAGATCTTCGACGTCTGGGAGAGCGAACAGCACATGAACGCGTTCGCCGAGAAGATGATGCCGATCGCCGCCGAGGAGGGCTGGCCGGCCTCGCCGGACACCCCACGGGTGATGCGGGTGCACAACCACTGGGTCCCCGGCGCCGCCGGCTGATCCGTCGCTCCCCTGCCCGTACGCGAGGCGGGTGCGCCGCACGGCTCCTCCCCCGCCCCGGGGCTTCCGGGGCGGGACACTGGCCGTGTTGCGCGTGACACTGATGACAGCGGGGTCCCGAGGCGATGTCGCGCCGTTCACCGGGCTCGGTTCCGGGCGGACCGGCTCACCGCCCCGGGCGTCTCGCGCGGCCCCGTACCCCTGCGCGGCCGGCCGGTCCGGAGTCCCTGGCCGGCGCGCTCGCCGTCGCCGTCCGCGTCCCCGCGTACCGCCGGCGCGCGACCGTCCTCGTCGGGCGCCTGCGGCAGGAGGACGGCGTCGCGCCGGTACGGGACGCACTCGAACGGATGGAACGGCTCGCGGCGGGTGGGCCCGGGGGCGGGTGAGGGGCCGGGAGCGGGTGGAGGGCCCGGTCCGCGAGGCCGGGCGGAGCGGCGCCGGCCGTGAGCGTCAGCGGCCCAGTGCGCCGTCCAGCCACTGCAGCACCTCGGGGGTCACCGGGTCGGTGAGGTCGGCGAACTCGTCGTGCTTCTTGAGGAACGCGGCGACGTAGGGGCAGACGGGCACGACGCGCTTCCCGGAGGCCCGGACGTCGGTCAGCGCCTCCCGGACGAGGACCGAGGCGAGGCCCTGCCCGGCGTAGGCGTCGTCGACCTCGGTGTGGAAGAACACACGCTGCTCCCCGCGGTCCCGGTACGCGGTGAGCCCGGCGCGCTCCCCGGCGACGAGGATCTCGTAGCGGTGCCGGTCGTCGACGCGGCGCACGACGGGGAGGGTGGTCTGCTCGGTCATGGCGTGCTGCCTTTCGATCGTGCTGCGCTCGTCGCGATCCGTCGACGTGGGGCGGGACCGGAGGCTGCGCGGAGCGGGGTCGGGCGCGGTCGTCCGGTACGAGGTCCGCCCAGGTCGGCGCCATGCTACCCAGCCCGTGCCGCACCACGGGCGGAACCGGTCCGGGCCGTGCGGTCCCCCGCACGGAGACGGGCCGGCCGCTGCGCGTGGACGGACCGGCCACGGCGCGGCGAGAGGCCCGCCCGGCGCCCGGGGGAGGGGTCCGCGGACCGCCCCGGGCGGGGGCGCCGCGATGCCCGTGGGGCCGGTGAGGCGCGAGGGTGCGGAGTTCGCGGTTCCGAGGGGCTGGTGGAGAGGGTGGCCGGGCGTGTCATGCTCGTCCTATGACCGACCGCGAGCTGCCGTCCGTCCCCCAGACACGTGGGGGCGGCTTCGACACGGAGACGGGTGCCTCCGCCTTCTCCTCCACCCGGTACCTGCCGCGGCGCGACCGGGTGGAGAAAAGCGTCCCGGCCCTGCCCGCCGTGTCGATGCCCGCGGTTCAGGAGGTGCTGGACGCGCTGCCGGGTTCGGCCACCTTCCTCCTGCCCGTGTACGGGGCGCGCGGAGAGGTGACGGACTTCCGGATCACGGCGGCGTCGCCCGACGCGGTCGACGTCGGTGCCCGCAAGGGGCGGGAGCTGGTGGGCCTCAGCGTCCGCGAGACGTATCCCTCCGTGGTCGGCAGCGAGCTGTGGCAGGGGTATCTGACCGCGCTGGACACGGGGCTGCGCTACGAGAGCGAGCCCTTCGACTACGAGGAGGTCGTCGCGGGCGTCTCGCGCCGGTCGCGCCTCGCCGTGCGGGCCGCGTCCTGCCACGCGGGACTGATCGTCTCCTGGGTCAGCATGGACGACGCCGAGCGGGACCAGCGAAGACTCCGGGCCATGCAGCGCCTGGCGCGGATGGGGTGGGCGGACTGGGACCTGGTGCGGAACGCCGTCACCTGGTCCGACGAGGTGTACGCCGTCTTCGACCGGGATCCGGCCCTCGGCCCGATGGCCCTGGAGGAGCTGCCCGGCCACGTCGTCGCCGAGGACCTGCCGGCGCTGGGCGAGAGCGTGCGGCTGCTGCTGGGCGACGGGGCGCCGATCGACCACACCTTCCGCGTCACCGGTTCCCAGGGGCAGGTGCGGCACGTCCGGATCGTGGCCGAGGCCGACGTGGACCTGCACGGCACCCCGGTCGAGGTGCACGGCTTCTTCCAGGACCTCACGGCTCTCAAGCAGGCCCAGGAGCAGCTGCTGGAGCACGAGCGGGCCGCGGTGGCGCACCGCAGCCTGCTGGAGGCGGAGCGCGACCTCGCCGCCCGTCTCCAGCACGCGCTGCTGCCGCTTCCCCAGCAGTCCCTGAGCCTGGCCGGTCTCACCGTCGACGTCGCCTACCAGCCGCTGCAGGAGGGGCTCAACGTCGGTGGGGACTGGTACAGCGCCATCGAACTCTCCGACGGCAGCGCGCTGCTGGTGGTCGGTGACGTCGCGGGGCACGGCCTCGACGCGGTGGCCACGATGGCGCAGCTGCGCTTCACCGCGAAGGGCATGGCGATCACCGGCACGCCGCTCCCGCAGATCCTCGCCCGTCTCAACACGCTTCTGCTGCACGGTTCCGAGCGGAACTTCAGCACCGCCACCATGGTCATGGCCCGTTACGAACCGGACTCGTCGCGGTTCACCTGGGTCCAGGCCGGTCATCTCCCGCCGCTGCTCGTCCGTGATGGAGAGGCCCGCTTCCTCACCGCTCCGCACGGCGTCCTCCTGGGCGCCGTCCCCACGCCGCGGTACGACTCGGCCTCGGTCCAGCTGCTGCCCGGCGACCAGCTGCTGCTGTACACGGACGGCCTGGTCGAAGAGCCCGGCGAGGACATCACCGACGGTCTCGCCCGCCTGTCCCGCACCGCGGAGGCGTGCTCCGGCGACGCCCGGGTCCTGGACGGCATCCTGGGGACCCTCGTCTCGCCGGACGTCCGCCGCGACGACATCTGCGTGCTGCACGTCGGGCTGACGCCGGCCTGAGGGTCCGTCGCCGCGGACACCGGGGCGACCACCTGAGCGACCACCGCGAGACCACTGAGCGGCCACCCGAACGACCGTCCGCGTGCCACCCGAGCGACGCCCGGGCAACGACCCGGGCGTCGTCCGTGGTCGCGGCGTCCTCGCGGGCCCGGACCATCGCGGCGTCCGCCCCCTCCTGACGGGCCTCGGCCGGCCGCCGCGCTCACCCGGCCGCCGGCGGCGCGTCCTGGTAGGGGTTGCGGGGCTCGGGGACGGTCTCGACGACGCCGGCCTCCAGGGTCGGGACGGGGTCGTCCGCGGTGCTCTCCCCGGGCCGCCAGACCCCCGTGACCTCGACCCAGGTGTCGTCGGCGGGTGCCTTCACGCCCCGCACCTGGACGCGCAGCGTCCGCGCGTCGCCCGCACAGCATCCGACCTTCAGGCGGTTGAGGAACCAGGTGTCCGGTGACGTGCCCGCGGTGACGAATCCGAGGAGGCGGACCTTGCGACCCCGCAGGCTCATCGAGTCGTAGAGGGAACGCCCGATGAACTCTTCCAACGCCATCGGAGTGGTCGGCGCGTCCGCCAGTTCCTCGTAGGCGGTCCGCTCGACGCGGGCCGCCGCCCCTTCCCGTTGGGCGGTGTACGAGCCGAGCGCGGGCGGGGCGACGAACAGCAGGGTGAGGGCCGGTACGGCGAGGAGCCAGGCCACCCGGGTGGCACCGCCGTGCCCGTGCCCGTGTCCGTCCCCCGGCCCGTGACCGTCACCGTCGCCGTGTCCGTGGTGCGCTCCGGCGTGGTCGTCGCCCGGATGGTGCCAGTACGCGTGTCCGGAGGCGTCTCGCCGCAGCACCGGCCGGCGCATCCGGCGCGTCACCTCGGCGGCGAGCCCCGTGAGGCCGAGGAGGACCAGCAGGACCCCGGAGGCGACGAGGTAGGGCCACAGCCCTTCCTTCACGTACCGGAGGTGGACATCGCTGCGCACGGTGGCGCGCAACAGGCTCGCGCCGGTCAGCACCAGCAGGAGCGGCAGGCCGAGTTCGCCGAGCGGGCGGCGGCGCCGCGGGCGCGTGGGGGGCTTGGCGGTCACAGCAGTACGCCTCCGACGACGACGCAGCACAGGACGGCCACGACGAACGTGGCGGCGCTGAAACGCACCGCGAACGCCCGCCCGAAGGCCCCCGACTGCAGGGCGATCAGCTTCATGTCGACCATCGGCCCGACCACCATGAAGGCGAGGCGGGCCGTGGGCGAGAAACCGGTGAAGGAGGCCGCGACGAACGCGTCGGCCTCCGAGCACACGGACAGGAGCACCGCGAGCAGCGCCGCCACGAGGACGCCGAGCCACGGCGAGTCCGCGAAGACGTCGAGGACGGACGGCGGTACGAGGACGTTGAAGGTCGCCGCGGCCATGGCGCCGACCACCAGGAACCCGCCCGCGTGCAGGAAGTCGTGCTGCAGTCCGTGCCGGAAGGCGGCGAACCGGCTCGCTCCCGGAGCGTGCCCGGCACGGCCCGTGGGCAGCCGCAGCCACTCCTCGCGTCCCCATCGGATCCACAGCCAGCCCATGACGACCGAGGTGACGAGGGAGGCCGCGAACCGCGCGGCCACCATCTCCGGGCTGCCGGGGAACGCGATGGCCGTGGACACCAGCACCACCGGGTTGACGGCGGGTGCGGCGAGCAGGAACGTGAGCGCCGCCGCGGGGGCCACGCCCCGCCGCATCAGACTTCCCGCGACCGGTACGGAGGCGCATTCGCAGCCCGGGAGCACCACGCCGGCCGCACCGGCCACGGGGACCGCGAGCACGGGGTTGCGGGGCAGGACCCTGGAGAAGGCCCGTGCGGGCACGAAGGCGCCGATGGCCGCCGAGACGACGGTGCCGAGGAGGAGGAAGGGCACGCCCTGGACCACGATGGCGACGAGCAGCGTCCGCCACGCGCCGAGCGCCGCGAGCCCGGACAGCCGCTCGATCCACGGCACGGCCGGCACCGCGACCACCGCGGCCCCGACGGCCACGGACCCGAGGACGCCCGCGCCGGCCCGGCGCCCGGGGCCCTGACGGGTCCGCCCGTCGGGCGGGCCCGTCAGGGGTGGTGCCGGATCCGGCGGTGCGGTCGCCGTCCTCGTCGCGCCCTCGTCCACGCCGTGCCCCCTCGCTCCTGGTCCGCCCGGTACGGCGGAACGCCGAAAGGCCCGTCCCGGAGGTCACCCGGCACGAGCGGGGCACACAGTAGCTGACGATATTCATGTTCATCTAGAGTCGCGGAGGGGCCGGACCGGCAGGCCGGACGGTGGGAGCGGGGCGCCAAGGCATAGGGTGATCGCATGCCTAGAACCTCTCCTTCCGTCGCCATGGACGCCCTTCTTTCCGGCAACCGGCGTTTCGTGTCGGGCACGCCGGAGCACCCCAACCAGGACGCTGCCCGTCGTACGGAGCTGGCTCCGGGGCAGGCGCCGTTCGCCGTGATCGTCGGCTGCTCCGACTCGCGTCTGGCGGCCGAGATCATCTTCGACCAGGGACTCGGGGACCTGTTCGTGGTCCGCACCGCCGGGCACGTCGTCGGGCCGGAAGTCCTCGGCAGTGTCGAGTACGCGACCAGCGTCCTCGGCGCCCGCCTGGTCGTCGTCCTCGGCCACGACTCCTGCGGCGCGGTCGCCGCGGCCCGCGCGGCCGTCGAGGACGGCTCCGCCGCGAGCGGCTTCGTCCGCGACATCGTCGAACGCGTCACCCCCAGCATCCTGGCCGCCCGCACCGCCGGCCTGACCGCCGACACCGACATCATCGACGAGCACATCCGCCACACCGTCGACCACCTCCTCGACCGCTCCCGCCTCCTGTCCGGCCAGGTCGACGCAGGCGAGGTCGCCGTCGTCGGACTCGGCTACGCCCTCGCCGAAGGCAACGCCCGCGTCGTCACCACCCGCGGCGACGTCCCGGAGGGAGTCCCGGCACCGTGACACTCCGCTTCGACTGCTCCGACCCGTCCGCCCGTGCGGAGGGTCTGAAGGAGGCGGCCGCCGCCGTACGGCAGGGCCGGCTCGTGGTCGTGCCGACCGACACCGTCTACGGGGTCGGTGCGGACGCCTTCGACCCGGCGGCGGTGGCCGGGCTTCTCGCGGCGAAGGGCCGGGGCCGGCAGAAGCCGTCTCCGGTATTGGTGGACGCTCCCGAAGCCCTGGACGGCCTGACCGAGGAACTCCCCGACGCCGCCCGGGCGTTGATCGACGCCTTCTGGCCGGGCGGGCTGACCCTGGTGGTCAGGCACCGGGCCTCGCTGGCCTGGGACCTGGGTGAGACCGCCGGCACGGTCGCGATCCGCATGCCCGACCACCCGCTCACGCTCGACCTGCTCGCCGCGACGGGACCGCTGGCCGTCTCCAGCGCCAACCTGACCGACCGTCCCTCGCCGCAGGACTGCGACGCGGCCGAGGCCATGCTGGGCGAGTCGGTCGCCGTCTACCTCGACGGCGGTCCCGCGGCCGGCCCGGTCTCGTCCTCGATCGTGGACCTCAGCGGCGAGGTGCCGGTCCTCGTCCGTGACGGCGTGCTGTCGGCGGAGCGGCTGCGGACGGTCGTCCCCGAGCTGGTCGTGCGGTGACGGAGGCGGCGAGGGGAGCCCGAAGGCCGCCCCTCGCCGCCTCCGCACGGCCGCCGTCTTCGACGAGGAAGGGGTTTCTTCCCCGCTCCGGGCCCTACCATGGCCCGGCCGGTGGTGCTTGCTCGGCGGCTCTTCGGGTACCGCGCTTGAATAAGGGTGGTACCGATATGAGCAGGCCATTACGGAAAGCGATGTGTTCGTGACTCGGCTCAGTGGCTCGGGGGACGACGACCCGGCGAGGGAGACGGGCGTCGAGACCCTGGCCCTCGCGCGGGAGATCGCCGATGCCGTGGACGGTCTCACGAACCTCTGGACCACAGCCGCCCACGGGGCGAACCTGCGCTTGTCGCCGCATCAGCTGCGGGCGCTCCGGCTCCTCGAGTCGGAGCCGGGGCTCAATCTGACCGCTCTGGCCGAAGGCATGGAGATAGGGCTGCCGACCGCCAGCCGGCTGTGCGACCGTCTGGAGGCGGCCGGTCTGCTGGAGCGGGTGCTGCACCCGCACAAGCGGCGGGAGGTGCAGCTGAACCTCACCGGGCAGGGCCGGCAGGTCCTCGGTGAGGTGGCGGCCCGCCGCTCGCAGGCTCTGAGCACCGTGCTGGCCGCCATGGGGCCGACGGAGCGGGAGGCGCTGCTCACCGGGATGCGGGGCCTGCTCGCGGCCCAGGACCCGCGGGCGGCGGGCTCGAAGGCCCCGGAGCGCTGAGAGCGGGGCCCGGCGCTCGCGGGCTCCCGCCCGGACCGGTCCGCTCAGCCCTCCGCGTCGTGCTCGCCGCCCGTCATGACGTGGCACAGCAGCAGACAGACGTCGTCGTCGTGCTCGGAGTCGTACAGGAGGGGCTTGAGCAGGGCGTCGGCGGCGGCGTCCGGATCCTGCTCCAGTTCGGGCGTGCCGAGGGTGCCCGCGGCCTGGACCAGTCGCTCGATGCCGGGGTCGATGCCCTGGGCCCGCCGTTCCACGAGACCGTCGGTGTACAGCACGAGCGTCGAGCCGGGGGTCAGCTCGTCGACGTGATCGGTGTACGTGCAGGGCACGGGGATGCCCAGCATCACCCCCGGTTTGGCGTCCAGGGTCCGTACGGTGCCGTCGGCGCCGCGGACGACGGCGGGGGGATGACCGGCCGACGCCCACACCACCCGTTCTTCGCCCGGCCGGAAACGGGCGACGATCGCGGTGGCGTACAGCTCGGGTTCCAGATGCCGCAGCATCCGGTGCAGTTTGGTGAGGATGTCGGCGGGGCTGTGGTCCTCGACCGCGTAGGCCCGCAGCGCCGTGCGGAGTTGGCCCATGACGACGGCGGCGTGCAGCCCGTGGCCGGTGACGTCCCCTATGACGGCGAGCAGGCTCCCGTCGGGCTGACGGAAGGCGTCGTACCAGTCGCCGCCGATGTTCATGCCCTGGCTGGCGGGGAGGTAGCGGGCCGCCAGGCGCATGCCCGGTGTGGCGGGCAGGTCGGTGAGCTGGGCGCGCTGGAGGGTCTCGGCGGTGTCGCGGTACTGCTCGTAGCGGCGGGCGTTCTCCAGCGCGACGCCGACGCGGCGGGCGAGTTCGATCAGCATGACCGAGGTGTCGGCGTCGAAGCCGGCGGCGCCGGGGGCGGTGAGCGTGAGCACGCCCACGAGGCGGCGCGCCCGGAGCGGGATGGCCAGGACGGGCCGGGTCGGGGACAGCGCGGAGGGCGGCAGGTCGCCGATGCCGGGCAGGCCGCGCGGCCGGTCGGAGGCGTACTGGGGGCGGCCGGTGCGGGCGGCGACCACCGCGGCCGCGGTGTGTTCGCGTACGGCCCCGGCCTGCCCGCCGTCGCTCTCCTCCTCGAAGAGCCACACGTCGAGGTGGGTCGCGTACTCGGGCACCAGCAGGTCGGCGAGCCGGCGCAGGATGGCGTCATGGCTGAGGGAGGCCGTGATGGCGGCGCTGGCGTCCCCGAGGAAGGTCAGCAGGCTCCGGGCCCGCTCGGCCTCGGCGCGCGCGTTCTGCTCGGCCTGCAGCAGCTCCCTCTGCGCCAGGGCGGCGGCCTCCAGGTCGGCGTGCAGCGCCAGGACTCCCTGGTTGGTCTGGTGCAGTTCCTCGCGGTGCAGCTCGACCAGCTTCTCCTGCTCCTGAAGGAGTCCGAGGACGGCCGCGGTGTTCTCGTCGGCCCGCAGGAGGGCTTCGGGCAGCGCGGTCCCGGCGCGGCGGCCGGTGTGCGCGGGCGGCCGGGTCAGGAGGCAGGCGAGCGGGGTGTCGTCCGGCCGCGGGGCGGACGGGTCGAGCGGCCGCAGCGAGACGTCGAGCCGGCCGCCGGGCTCCGTCGCGGCGGGACGGAACTCCAGGAGGAGTTCCCACGCGGCGCCGTGGGCGAGACAGCGGCGCAGCCGCTCCGTCAGCGAGGCGAGCAGCCGGGCCCGTTCGAGGGCCGGGGCTGCTCCGGTGGTGGCGGCATGGTCGACGGCGGCACGGGCCCGGGCCGCGTCGGCGATCGACGCGATCTTCCACACGCCGAGTGTGTCGGTCATGGACGTCCGTCCAGGAGGTCGGGGGCGAGTACGGCCACGCTGGTGTCGTCGCGCAGGGGGCGCGCGGCGCTGCCGGCGTCCCGCAGGATGACCGCGGCCACCACGGCCGGGTCACGAGCGAGGAGCTGGGGCTCCTGCGGCGGCACCCATCGGCTGGGCAGGCCGTCGCTGTGCAGGACGAGCAGGCTGTCCGAGCGCCAGTCCGCCCGGTGCACGGGCACGGTGGCGGGGAAGTGGGCTCCGACGATGCCCGGGTGGGATATGAGGTGCCTCCATCCGTCGCCGGTGCGCAGGCGGGCGCCGATGTTGCCGACGCCGGCGAACGACAGTCGTCGCGTGGTCTCGTCGAGCTGCGCGACGGCGACGGCCGCGCCGCGGGTGGGCCGGAGCGCCGTGTGCAGGTGGCGCAGGATGTCCGCGGGCGGCAGATCCGCCTTCTTCGCCAGTTCCTCGACGGCGGTGGTGGAGGCTTCGGCCGCCTTCGGACCGTGGCCGAGTCCGTCGGCGAGCATGAGGGTGAGCCGTGGTCCCGAGCGGACCCAGCTGAAGGCGTCGCCGGACTGTTCGGCATGGCCGAGGGAGGCGTTGATTCCGCCGGCGCGGGCGCCGGTGGCCTGGGCCGGCCGCGGCTGCGGGCCGGACGCCTGCCGGGTGCGGCCGACGCGCGCGACGGCGACCGTGCCCCGGCCCGGCCGGCTGTGCAGGTCGAACTCCCTGGATATGCGCACGCACGTGCCGAGCCCGGCGCCGAGCGAGGAGAGGGCGGTGGTGTAGCCGTCCGCCAGCGCCACCGCGACGTCGGGGATGCCCGGCCCGTGGTCGAGGGAGGTGATCTGTACGCAGGGGTCGGCGTGCGCCGGGCCGCCGGAGGGGCCGGTCAGGTTGATGACGACGCGGCCGCCGTTGGCGTGCTTGACGAGGTTGGTGGCGAGTTCGGTGGCCACGAGCGCCGCGACGGCCGCCGCGTGCGCGTCCAGTCCCAGGGCGGCGCAGGCGGCCTCCGCGGCGACGCGTACGTCCCTGACCCTGGTGCTCTCCTGCACGGGGACGTCCCAGACCCTGCTCACGGCGCTCCCGTCCGGGGCGAGGGGACGCCGCAGGTCCAGTCCGTGACGGTGACGGTGGTGCCCTCCCCGGGACGGGTGTCGAGCGTGAACTCCTGGACGAGCCGCTTGGCCCCGCTCAGGCCGAGGCCCAGGCCGCCGCCTGAGGTGTAGCCGTCGGTCATGGCCAGCTCGACGTCCCGGATGCCGGGGCCGGTGTCGACGAAGGACAGCCGCAGCCCGCGACGGCCGCCGTCGTCGAGCACCGTCATCTCCACGTGGCCGCCGCCTCCGTGCACGAGGGTGTTGCGGGCCAGTTCGCTGGCCGCGGTGACCAGCTTGGTCTGCTGGACCAGGCTGAAGCCGAGCCCCGAGGCGGCCTTGCGCACCTGCTGGCGCACCCACGCGAGATCCGCGTCCGAGCCGATCGGCAGGCGTGCCGTCGAGACGAGTGGGTCATGCATCACACACCCTCTTCCGGCTGAGCGGGTGAGGAGCCCGCCGGGGCGTCGCCCAGCAGCGCGAGCGCCCGGTCGACGTCCAGGGCCGTGGTCAGGCCGGGCAGGGTGAGTCCCAGCTCGACCAGGGTGATCGCGACGGCGGGCCGCATGCCGGCCAGCACGGTCCGGGTGGCCAGCAGGCGTGCGGTCGAGGCGATCTCGGCCAGGATCCGGCCGAGGAACGAGTCGACGATCTCGACTCCGGAGATGTCGATCACCAGGCCGCGCACCGGCGCCGGGCTGGTCGCGATGCTCTGGGCGAGGTCCTGCTGGAGCTGTTCGGCGACGCTGTCGTGCAGCTCGCCCTGCAAGGTGACCAGCAGGACGTCCCCGAGCACCAGGACCGGCACGGTCCCGGAGCGGGAGGAGGAGAAGCCGGTCACCGCGCGTTCGCTCCGGAGGCCGGGCGCGAGGAGACGACGATGCCCTGCTGGGTGAGGGCGTACGCCAGGGCGTCGGCGAGGCTGGCCCGCGTGAGGATCGACCCGAGGTCGATGCCGAGGTGGACGATGGTCTGCGCGATGGCCGGGCGGATGCCGGAGACGATGCACTCCGCGCCCATCAGCCGCGCCGCCGCGACGGTCTTCATCAGGTGCTGGGCCACGAGCGAGTCGACGGTCGCCACTCCGGTGATGTCGAGGATGGCGTACCGCGCCCGCTGGTCGATGATCGCTTCCAGCAGGTTCTCCATCACGACCTGGCTGCGGGCGCTGTCCAGGGTGCCGATCAGCGGCACGGCGACGACGCCCTCCCACAGCTTGATGACGGGGGTGGCCACTTCGAGCAGTTGCTCGCGCTGTCTGGCGATCAGTTCCTCGCCGGCGCTGACCGTCGTCTGCATGACCACCAGCCTGAGGGTGCCCATCAGGACGGTCAGCGCGAGCACGGCGTGGGAGTCGGAGGCGTCGTCGTGCTCGGCGCGCAGCAGCTCGGTCACCGGCTCGCGCAGGGCCGCCACCTCTTCGGCGATCTGGGCGGCGCTGAACCCGGCCTGGGACCTGGACACGGCCATCCGGCCGAGCTGGTCCCGGACGGCGGCGAACCCGGGCGCGGCGACGTCCTCCAGGCGTCCGGTGCTCGCCACGTCGGCCAGGGAGTCCACGACGGCCTTGCACGCCTCGACCGCTTCGTCCCGTGAGACGGTGAAGACCGTACGGAACAAGGCGGTGTCGGCCCACCGCTGGGCGATCTGCTCCCGGCGTCCCGCCAGGAACGCGGCCAGGGTCCGTGTCGCCTCGGGGTCCGTGTGGTACTCCGCCACCTGCATCGTCTCCCTGCTGTGAGCCTTGGCGGCCGGCCGGGCGGCGAGCCGTCAAGCGATTATTGCTACATGACAAACGTTAGCGTGAGGGCCACGAGGGGACCAACACGCGATCGACACAATCGGGACCCCTCGCCTCAGGCGGCGGCGCCGTCCGGCCTTCCCCGCCAGTCGAGGCAGACGATCAGGGCGTCGTCGTCCGGTGCGGGCCTGCCACGGTGCCCGGTCAGCTCCCTCAGGATCGCGCGCGGCACCTCGGCGGCGGGCAGCAGGCGGGTGGACTGGATGGCGCGG
This sequence comes from Streptomyces roseoviridis, assembly GCF_039535235.1. Taxonomy (NCBI): domain Bacteria; kingdom Bacillati; phylum Actinomycetota; class Actinomycetes; order Kitasatosporales; family Streptomycetaceae; genus Streptomyces; species Streptomyces roseoviridis. The sequence goes on along the minus strand of NZ_BAAAWU010000001.1, from coordinate 6,849,580 downwards.
GCGAGGGCCTGGTCCCCGTACGTCTCGCCCTTGGGGGACGCCACGGCGTGCACGCCGTCGCTGACGAAGACGAGCCGGTCCCCCGGCTCGACCTGGAAGTCCTGGGGCACGTAGTCCGTCTCCTCGAACATCCCGAGCGGCAGCTGGGCCTCGAAGTCGACGCGCTCCACGACACCGTCGCGCAGGCGCAGCAGCTGGGGGGAGCCCGCGTCCACGACCTTGGCACGGCCGGTCGCGAGGTCGAAGTCGAACATGAGGACCGACAGGTAGCAGCGCCCGTGGTAGTGGGCGTAGACGGCCTGGTCGGCCAGGGCCGCCTGGTCGGCGATGGAGATGCCCGCGCGCCGCGCGTTGCGCAGGGCGTTGATGGCCAGGTTCGTCAGCAACGCCGCCTCTATCCCCTCCCCCATGCCGTTGGTGACGTACAGCATCAGACGGTCGGCGGTGGCCGACCAGTCGAAGTTGTCGCCGAAGATCGCGTACGCCGGCTCCAGCTGGGCCCCCAGCTCGTACTCGGGCCGCGAACACGAACGGCCGGGCAGCAGCTGCCACTGCATCTCGGCGGCCAGGGTCAGCCGGTCCTTGCGGCGGGCCTGGAGATAGAGGTCGGTGTCCCGCTCCGCCACCACCACCTCGCGCCCGAGGAGCCCGGCGATCTCGGCCAGTTCGGACTGGTCCTGCCGCGCGGTGTCGCACCCGGGCAGCGTCACGGAGAGCACGCCGAGGCGGTCACCGCGGACCGACACCGGCAGGTGGAGGCGTGCCCGTCCGTCGCGCAGTTCCTCGCAGTGGGGCTCCTGGGAACCGAAGGCCCGGCCGGCCGGGCTGTTGTGCGCCGGGACCGGCTCCAGGGTGTGCGGGAGCACGGAGACCGGCTGAAGCACCGTCAGGCCGTAGTCGGCCATGAGCAGCTCGACGTCCTCCGCGCCGTACTGCTCGATCAGTACGGCACGGATGGCGTCGAGCAACGCATCGGGAGCCGCTGTGCGCAGCGCGCGCTCAGCGGCGATGAGTCTGTCCATGAGGGAAATACCACCATTCTTCCGCGGTCGACCGGTGTGACGGGTTCGCGAACCCGGGCCCGCGAAGCTGCCGCAGCGGTCGACCAAGTCATCTGTATCCGGCGCCAACACCTAGTACGCTGACAGGCACCCCAGTGCCTGCGAGAGTGTGACCGTGACTGCCTTCCGCCGCCGCCCCGAGCCCGATGAGGTCGCGCGTGTGACCACGACGGCCGTCGAGCTGCTGGAGGTCGTCTGGGGCCGGGCGTCGACCGCTCCGACCTCCGCGTCCCAGCTGCGCGTGCTGCACATCCTGGAGCACCACGACGGCATCAACCTGCGCACGCTCGCGGAGACGCTGGCTTCCACCCCGCCGTCGACGAGCCGGCTGTGCGACCGCCTCCAAGCCGCCGGATTCGTCGAGCGGGTGATGGGCGCGGAGGACCGGCGGGAGGTGCGCCTGCACCTGAGCGGCCGAGGCCGTGTCTTCCTCGCCGAGCTGCGGGCCCGCAGGGAACAGGAGTTGCAGAAGGTGCTGGCCGGCATGCCCGCCGCCAAGCGCGTCGCGCTGCTGGAGGGACTGGAGGCGTTCTGCTCCACGGCGGCGACGCAGATACACGGCACTGCCGTGGATTCCGGCAGCCGGACGGCCTGATCCACCGGGGGGCACCGGTGCCGCCGTCGTCCCCTGGCGCCGGCCATCCGTACACGGAGCGGTCTCCGCCCACCGGAGCATTCGTGGTCCTTCCCCGCTCACATCCGACATGGCTACCTTGTTGCCTTCCAGCTATTGTTGTCAAACGACAACAGTCTGCGGGCGTCGCCCCTTGCCTGAGAGGCGCGTACCCCGAAAGGCTCGCTATGTTGGCTGGTTGTGCGGGATGTCTCGTTCGGGCCCCCGCGCGCCAGGTGGCGCACGGGGCCGCTCGCCGCGGCACAGGCCGGGACCCCGGATGACCGGCGTGCGCATCTCGTCGCGCGTTCTCCGCGTCTCCGCGGCCGCGCGTCCGAGCGAGGCGGTCGCGGGGTGCCCACGCCACCCGCACCGCACGCTGTCCGGTGAGCGCCCCGACACCCGCTCGTACCGGCCGCCGGTGATCCCGCTCATATTTGTCGGATGACAAGATATCGGGGCAGTGTGGGGTTGTCTGCGCTGCGGGGCGGCGGTCCGCCGCTCGGCTCGAACCGACCAAGTCTGCAGGAAGCAGGAGCTATGCCCGTTCATGAAGAGAACCTGGACATCGACGTCAAGGTGTGGGACGCCGAAACGGCGATCCTGACCGTGGGTGGCGAAATGGATGTCGACACCGCCACGTTCCTGCACCACCACGTCGCCAATCAGTTCCTGCACGGGCGCCGGCATCTCGTGCTGGATCTCTCGGCGCTGAGCTTCATGGACTCCTCGGGTCTCAACGTCGTGATCAAGGCGGTCCGGGAGGCGCGCGAGCGGGGTGGGGACGTGCACCTGGTGGCTCCGACGCCCACCGTCCGCCGGCTTCTCGAGATCACGGGGCTCCATGTGACGACCCCCCTCCACGCGGACGTCGAGGAAGCGCTCGCCGCCGTGGGGCAGCAGGATTCCGGCGCCGAGGGCGCAGCTCCGTCGGCGGGGCAGGCGGCGAGCGGGGGTGCGGAGGAGTAGGCGGTCGCCGACCCCGGAGGACAGAAGTGCGGCCCCGCCCCGGAGAGGGGCGGGGCCGCCTCCTCATCCGGGCGGGCGGCCGTCCTGGTTCACGAGACCTTGATGCCGATGAGGCAGGTGTCGTCGTCGGTGTCCGACTTGCTGTGCAGCAGCAGTCGGTCGAGCCGGCGTTCCAGCGAGGGGGCCGAGTCCTGTGCCGCCGCGAGCAGTTGGGCCAGGGACTCCTGGACCGCCGTGTCCCTGCGCTCCACGAGGCCGTCGGTGTACATCAGGAGCGTGTCGCCCAGTTCGAGCTGCACCTCCCCCTCCTCGTACTCCGCCTCGGGGAGCGCGCCCAGGAGCAGTCCGCCCAGCAGCGGAAGGGTGCCGGCCTCCGGCCCGCGGACCAGGACCGGGGGCAGGTGGCCCGCCCTGGCCCAGCGCAGGACGCGGGTGTCGGGGTCGTACACGCCGCACACGGCGGTGGCGGTGACCTGTTCGCTGAGGTGGTGCGCCACGATGTTGAGCCAGGACAGCAGCTGGCCGGGGCCGGCGCCCGTGACGGCGAGACCGCGCATGGCGTTGCGCAGGACGACCATGCCGGTCGCCGCCTCTATGCCGTGGCCGGCGACGTCGCCGACGCACAGCAGGACGCGCTTGGACGGCAGGACGACGGTGTCGTACCAGTCGCCGCCGACGAGGGACTCCGCCTCGGCGGGACGGTAGCGCACGGCGACATCGAGGCCGGGGGCGTCGAGCGGGGCGCGGGTCGGGGGCATGATGGCGTGCTGGAGTTGCAGCGCCAGCCGGTTGCGCTCGGCCGACTCCTGCTCGGTCTGGGCGAGTTGGTCCCGGGTGGCCGCGAGGGCGACCTCGGTCCAGTGCTGCGAGGAGATGTCCTGGTACGCGCCGCGCACGGCGAGGAGCCGGTCGTCGGCGTCGAGGACCGGCTCGGCGATGACCCGGATGTGGCGGGTGACCCCGTCGGGCCGCTGGAGGCGGAAGGCCGTCGAGGTCGCGCGGCGATGGTGCAGCACCGCCTGGAGGAAGCGGCCGATGGCCACGGCGTCGTCGGCGTGCGCGTGTTCGGCCAGGTCCTGGAGGGACACCGGGTTGTCGGTGATCGCTCGTCCGTAGAGGGAGAAGAGCTGCCCGTTCCAGGTGATGTCCCCGGTGACGAGGTTCTCCTCGAAGCCGCCGATGCGTCCGAGGCGCTGGGCGTGCTGGAGGAGGCTGGCCAGCCGGGCCGTCTCGTCCTCGATGCGCCAGATGAGCAGGACGCTGTCGGCGTGCCGGCTGATGCTGAGGTCGGCGACGGTGGTCAGCGGCACCTGGTCCACCAGGGCGGTGAGCGTCATGCGCTGGGCGCGGAAGGGCTCGCCGGTGGCGTAGACGCGTTCGATCTTCTCGAACAGTTCGCTGTCCCCGGCGGCCGTCGGGTACGCCTCCAGCAGCAGGGCGCCGTGGACGGCGCTTCGGGGGCGCCCGGCCGGGTCGAGGAACCGGCTGTTGGCGTGGCGGATGAGGAAGTCCGTCAGCTGGCCTTCGCGGTCCAGGTGCGGCGTGAGGACCAGGGCGGGGTCGTAGAGGCCGTCCGAGAGGTCGACGAGTTCCGATACGTCGGGCGACTCCCGGCGGGCGGTGGGCTGTTCGTCGGAGAGCGGAAGGTTCTCCAGGGTGTGCGCGCTGAGTTCGGCGAGGGCTTCGATCTGCCGGATGACGGCCGGGGGGTGCGGTGTGAGCGCCTCGGGCCAGCAGATCTCCAGGACTCCGTGGATACGGCCTCCGGTTCCGGCGGGCAGGGCGATGCGGCCGCCGCCCAGGGTCTGGGCACGGCCGATGGTGGGCAGGCCCGTCGCGGACAGGGCCTCGATCCGCACCGTGCGCCGCTCGTCGAGGGCCTGTCGGGCCACGGTCGCGACGCCCGGCGGGACGTACCGCCACCGGTTCGCCTCGTCCGCGCTGAACCCGGCGTGGCCGCAGAGGGTGAGGGAGGCTTCCAGCCCCGCCGCCCATACGGCCACGGCAGTCGCTCCCAGCGGGGCGAGGGCGTGCTCCAGGAGCGACTCGGCCACGGCCTGGGTGTCGCTCGCGGCGAGGGCGGCGCCCTCGGCGGTGCGCAGCCGGACGGCTACGGAGGGTCCCGGGTCGTGCGGTTGTCCGTTCGCATGCCGGACGAAGTCCTCCGCGACCGCGGCGACCTGGTCGCGAGCGGCCTGGTTGACGATGTCGGCGGCCAGTTCGAGCGGGGACACACCGGCCTGACGCGCCAGTTCGGTCAGCTGCCGCGCGGCGTGCGCCGGCCCGCAGCCGAGTCGCTCGATCATCACGCCCTTGGCGAGCTCGATCAGGGCCCGGCCCTCGGCGGCGGCGTGCGCCGCACGGACCTCCGCGCGCAGGCGTTCCACCGTGGCCGCCAGACGGCCGACCGTGGACGCCTGCCTCCCCCCGGACGACGTCGCCACGCCGACGGCCCGGGTTTCGGCCCCGGCTCCGGCTCCGGCTCCGGCTCCGGCTCCGGCTCCGGCTCCGGCTCCGGCTCCGGCGGCGTCGAACGAGTCCGCCGTACGGTCCGTTCCGTCCGCGGATCGCGCGCCGCCGGGGTCCGCTGCCACCCCGGTGGAGCTTTCCTCACCCGTGACGTTCTCCCAGCCGGTCACGCCATCACCTGCGCGTCCTGCTGCGGGTTGAGCCAGCGGCGGACACAGGCGATGAGGTCGTTGGCGTCGACGGGCTTGGTGACGTAGTCACTCGCGCCCGAGGCAAGGCTCTTCTCGCGGTCGCCCGGCATGGCCTTGGCGGTGACGGTGATGATCGGCAGGTCGGCGTGGTCGGGCATCTGCCGGATCTCGGCGGTGGCCGTGTAACCGTCCATCTCCGGCATCATCACGTCCATGAGGATGAGGTCGATGTCCGGGTGGCCGGCGAGTGCCTCGATGGCCTTGCGGCCGTTCTCCGCGTGGAGGACCTGGATGCCGTGCAGTTCCAGGATGCCGGTGAGCGCGTAGAGGTTGCGGGCGTCGTCGTCGACGACGAGGACGGTCCTGCCGTGCAAGGAGTCATCCACGGCCGGGGAGGTCTGTGGACGCGCCTCCTCGATGCGGACCAGGGGCACGACGTCACCCGGCTGTTCGGCGGAGAGGTACAGGGCGATCCGTTCGCGCAGCTCGTCCAGGCTGGACAGCAGTTCCAGCGGACGCTGACGGGCCCGGTCCTGCAGGACCGACTCGAACGCCGCGTCGAGGCGTCGGTTGTTGTGGGCGAGGACGGGGACGCTGCGCAGCGCGGCATCGCCGTACATCGCGTCGAGGAAGTGCATGGCCTCGCCGTCGGCGCTGTCGAGTTCGAGCACCACGCAGTGAACGGGTGCGGTCGCCAGGGCCCCGGCGGCTTCCTGGGGTCCGACGACGGCCACGAGTTCGATGGGGTCGCGGTCGTGGCCGCCGGTCAGCTCGGCGACGGCGCTTTCGGCGACGAGGGAGAGCAGGCCGCGCGGCCGCTCCTCGATCACGAGCAGTCGGCGGGGCTTGCGCGGTTCGATCTCCGCACGGACGGGCCGGCGGCTGTCGGACGACGCGTCCGCCTCGGGGGCGTCCGCCGTGCCGGTGTCCTCGGGCGCGGCCGAGTCGGTCTCGCGGGGGAACCCGGGGCGGGTGCAGGGCAGGTAGAGGGTGAAGGTGCTGCCCTGGCCGGGGGTGCTCTCCGCGGTCAGCGCGCCGCCGAGCAGGTGCGCGATCTCCCGGCTGATGGACAGCCCGAGACCCGTACCGCCGTACTTGCGGCTCGTGGTGCCGTCCGCCTGCTGGAAGGCGCCGAAGATGGCCTCCAGGTGCTGCTCGGCGATGCCGATGCCGGTGTCCTTGACGCGGAACGCCAGCACGGGGCCGTCGCGGTGGACCGGGGCGGGCAAGGTCGCTTCGGCGGCTCGCTCGATGCGCAGCTCCACGCTGCCCTCTTCGGTGAACTTGACCGCGTTGGAGATCAGGTTCCGCAGGACCTGCCGCAGCCGGGAGTCGTCGGTGACCAGGTCCACGGGGACGCCGGGGGCGGTGGTGATCGTGAAGTCCAGGCTCTTCTGGGTGGTCATGGGCCGGAAGGTGGCCTCGACGTAGTCCAGCAGCTGCCGCAGGGCGACGCGCTCGGGGTTGATGTCCATCTTGCCGGCCTCGACCTTGGACAGGTCGAGGATGTCGTTGATCAGCTGCAGCAGGTCGGAGCCGGCCGAGTGGATGATGCCGGCGTACTCGACCTGCTTGGCGGTGAGGTTGCGGGTCGGGTTCTGGGCGAGCAGCTGGGCGAGGATGAGCAGGCTGTTGAGCGGCGTGCGCAGCTCGTGGCTCATGTTGGCGAGGAACTCCGACTTGTACTTCGAGGCCAGCGAGAGCTGCTGGGCACGGTCCTCGAGTTCCTGCCGCGCCTGTTCGATCTCCAGGTTCTTGCCCTCGATGTCGCTGTTCTGGGCCGCGAGCAGCGCCGCCTTCTCCTCCAGCTCGGCGTTGGAGCGCTGCAGTTCCTGCTTCTGGACCTGGAGTTCCTCGGAGCGGGCCTGGAGTTCGAGGGCCAGCCGCTGGGACTCGTCGAGCAGTTCGTCGGTGCGGGCGTTGGCGACGATGGTGTTGACGTTGACGCCCACCGTTTCCATGAGCTGTTCGAGGAAGTCCCGGTGGACGGGCGTGAACGCGGTGAAGGAGCCCAGTTCGATGACGCCGAGGACCTGGTCGTCCACCACGATGGGCAGCACGATCAGGCTGCCGGGTGCGGTGCGGCCCAGACCGCAGGAGATGCCGATGTAGTCGGCGGGGACTCCGTCCACGGCGATGGTGCGCCGGCTGCGGGCGGCCTGGCCGACCAGGGACTCCCCCAGCTTGAAGCGGTCGTGGCCGGTGATGTCGGTGGGGCGGCCGTAGGAGCCGACGAGTCGCAGTTCGGTGCCGTCCGGGGTGTCCTCGGCCAGGTAGAAGGCTCCGTACTGGGCCGAGACCAGCGGCGTGAGTCTGTCCATCACGAGCTCGGCGACGACGGCCAGGTCACGGTGGCCCTGCATCAGGCCGGAGATCAGGGCGAGGCTGGACTTCAGCCAGTCCTGTTCCTGGTTGGCCCGCGTCGTCTCCCGCAGGGAGCCGACCATCGCGTTGATGTTGTCCTTCAGCTCGGCCACCTCACCGGAGGCGTCGACGGTGATCGAGCGGGTCAGGTCGCCCTCGGCGACCGCGCTCGCGACCTCGGCGATGGCGCGGACCTGACGGGTCAGGTTCCCGGCGAGCTCGTTGACGTTCTCGGTCAGCCGCTTCCACGTGCCGGAGACGCCTTCGACCTCGGCCTGGCCGCCGAGCCGGCCCTCGCTGCCGACCTCCCGGGCCACGCGGGTGACCTCGGCGGCGAACGAGGACAGCTGGTCGACCATGGTGTTGATGGTGGTCTTCAGCTCCAGGATCTCGCCCCGGGCGTCGACGTCGATCTTCTTCGAGAGGTCGCCGTTGGCGACGGCGGTGGTGACGAGGGCGATGTTGCGGACCTGCCCGGTCAGGTTGTTCGCCATGGAGTTGACGTTGTCGGTGAGGTCCTTCCAGGTGCCGGCCACGTTCGGCACCCGGGCCTGGCCGCCGAGCCGCCCCTCCGTGCCGACCTCGCGGGCCACCCGGGTCACCTCGTCCGCGAAGGCCGAGAGGGTGTCGACCATGGTGTTGATCACAGCGGCGAGTGCGGCGACCTCGCCCTTGGCCTCGACCGTGATCTTCCGGGACAGGTCGCCGCGCGCCACGGCCGTGGCGACCTGGGCGATGGAGCGCACCTGCCCGGTCAGGTTGGACGCCATCACGTTGACGTTGTCCGTGAGGTCCTTCCACGTACCGGACGCGCCCCGTACGGTGGCCTGGCCGCCGAGATTGCCCTCGGTGCCCACCTCGCGGGCCACCCGGGTCACCTCGTCGGCGAACGCGGACAGCTGGTCGACCATCGTGTTGATGGTCTCCTTCAGCTCCAGGATCTCGCCCCGGGCCGTCACCGTGATCTTCTGCGACAGGTCACCCTGCGCCACGGCCGTGGCGACCTGGGCGATGGAGCGGACCTGGGCGGTCAGGTTCCCGGCCATGAAGTTCACCGAGTCGGTCAGGTCACGCCAGGTGCCCGAGACGCCCTTCACGTCGGCCTGGCCCCCGAGGATCCCCTCGGTGCCCACCTCACGGGCCATACGGGTCACCTCGTCGGCGAACGACGAGAGCTGGTCGACCATCGTGTTGATGGTCTCCTTCAGCTCCAGGATCTCGCCCCGGGCCGTCACCGTGATCTTCTGCGACAGATCGCCCTGGGCCACCGCCGTGGTGACCTGGGCGATGTTGCGGACCTGGGCGGTCAGGTTGCCCGCCATGAAGTTCACCGAGTCGGTCAGGTCACGCCAGGTGCCCGAGACGCCCTTCACGTCGGCCTGGCCGCCGAGGTTGCCCTCGGTGCCCACCTCGCGGGCCACGCGCGTGACCTCGTCGGCGAACGCGGACAGCTGGTCGACCATCGTGTTGATGGTCTTCTTCAGCTCCAGGATCTCGCCGCGGGCGTCCACGTCGATCTTCTGCGACAGATCGCCCCTGGCCACCGCGGTGGCGACCTGGGCGATGTCGCGGACCTGCGTGGTGAGGTTGCCCGCCATGGCGTTCACCGAGTCGGTCAGATCGGCCCAGGTGCCGGAGACGCCGGGCACCTCGGCCTGTCCGCCCAGGGTGCCCTCCGTGCCGACCTCACGGGCGACGCGGGTCACCTCGGAGGTGAAGAGGGCGAGCTGGTCGACCATGCCGTTGAACACCGTGGCGATCTCGCCGAGCAGACCGTCCGCGTCGTCCGGCAGGCGGGTGCCGAAGTCACCGTCGCGCACCGCGGTCAGGCCGGCGAGCAGCTGCCGCAGCTCCGGCTCCCCCACCTTGCCCGCTCCCCGAGCGCGTGTCCGGGGAACGCGCGTGTTGTCGACCGTCGTCTCAGCCATGACCATTCCTCTTGAACGCGCCTAGGAGCCCCGCCGGTCAGCCGGACACCGCCACGGCCTGGACAGGCCGCCCCCCTCGTACGGTAATCGTTGCCGTACGACAAATACGGGCAGCCTACCCTCTCACGGGGACGAACCGTGAACGGCGATCCGGCCGCCGGCCGCCGACGGAGATCGGTCCAGGAAGAGGGACATGAGTTCCGGTTTTCGGGGTACGCGGCGCTCATCGTCCGTGCCGCAACCGGCCGGCAGGCGCCAGGGAGGGAAGATCATGAGCGTGATGGCAGCGTCCACATCAACGGCCACGGCTACGGCCGAGGTCACGGCTGCGACTACGGCTACGGCCACGGCCACGGCCACGGCCACCGGGAAGGTCGGGGCACTGCCCGAGGTCGCGGCGCCGCAGGAGGTGGCCCCGAAGGATGCCCGCTCGCTCTCCAAGCTGTTCTTCGAACAGCTCGCGCTGCTCGAAGAGGGCACGCAGGAGTACCAGTACGCGCGCAACACCCTGATCGAGATGAACATGTCGCTCGTGCGGTACGCCGCCGGACGCTTCCGCGGCCGGGGCGACATGGAGGACATCACCCAGGTCGGCATGATCGGCCTGATCAAGGCCATCGACCGCTTCGACCTGTCGCGCGAGGTGGAGTTCACGACCTTCGCGGTGCCGTACATCGTCGGCGAGATCAAGCGGTTCTTCCGGGACACCTCCTGGGCGGTCCACGTTCCCCGCAGGCTGCAGGAGGCGCGGGTCGAACTGGCCAAGGCGACCGACGAACTCAGCAGCCGCCTGGGGCGCGCGCCCAAGGTCAGCGAGCTCGCCGCTCTGATGAACCTCTCGGAGGAGGAGGTCATGGAAGCGAAGATCGCCGCCAACGGCTACACCTCGGCCTCCCTCGACGCCCCGATCGACGGGTCGGGCACGTCCGACGGCGACGACGCCTTCGCGGACCTCATCGGAGCCGAGGATCCCGCCATGGAGCGGGTCGAGGACTTCCACGCCCTCGCTCCTCTCATCACCGCGCTGGGCGAGCGCGACCGCCAGATCCTCCACTTCCGCTTCGTCGACGAGCTCACCCAGGCCGAGATCGGCGAGCGGCTGGGCGTGAGCCAGATGCACGTCTCACGCCTGCTCTCCCGCGCCCTCGCCTCGCTCCGCCGCGGCCTGCTCACCACCGAGTGAGGGCCGGATCCGGCTCTGTCACCCCCGAGGCGGCCCCCCGGATCCACAACACCCACCGCCGGCTTCGTACTTCACCGTGAGGGTGAACCGGTCACCGAAGACGGCATGTACAGAACTTCATTGGGCAAATCTACGAAATGGAGACAACTCGGACGAACGGGGGCATCACCCATGACAACCGATGAAGCGGTCACCGCCTGGAAGGAGAACGGGGCAGAGAGGCGCGCCGTGACGGCGGCCGCGGCGCGCGACGAGGTGCGCAGGTTTCTCGGCGAGCGGTTCTTCCGGGACCAGCCGTCCATGAGCGAGGACGTCGCCCTCACCGACGCGCTGCTGGTCGCCTCGGAGCTGGTCGCCAACGCGATCCGGCACGGCGGGGGCGTGCGCGCCTTCCGGCTCGCCCTCGCCGACGAAGGTCTCTGGGTCACCGTGACGGACCGCAATCCGGCATGGCCTCCCGCCACGGTCTCCGTCGCGGGAGGCTCGCACCCCGGCGAGTTCGGCCTGCGCATCGTCCGGCGACTCAGCCAGGACGTCACCGTCACGCCCGCGGCCGGCGGCAAATCCATCCACGCCCTGGTGCCGCTGAGGCGACCGGCTCCGGCGCCCGGCGGGTCACCCGTACACCGGTCCACGACGACGTCCGGGGCCTCGCGCCTCGTGCCGGGCTCCCGGTCCGTCTGAAGCCCGGGTCAGCACGCATTCATCGCCGACTCGCGGGCACACGGCACGACGACAACTCGTTGGCTCGGCACCAGAGATGAGTGTGATGGCATGTCCTTCTCCGACCATTCCGACAGCCCGTACGGCTCCACGCGGACCAGCCCGCCCGTGGGCGCGAAGCGCAGCAGCGGCCTGGCCATCGCCGCGCTCGTCCTCGGCATCGCGGCGGTCCTGCTCTTCTGGACCGTTCTCGGCGGCATCCTGCTCGGCCTCGGCGCCCTGGTCCTCGGCATCATCGGCGCGCGCAAGGCGCGCCGCGGCGACGGCGGTCGCGGCACGATGTCGCTCGTCGGCGCCGTTCTCGGCGGGCTGGGCCTGCTCGCCTCCGTCGTGATCCTGGCCATCGGCGCCTCGGTCCTCAACTCGGACGAGTTCAAGAACTTCGACGACTGTGTGCAGCACGCCAAGACGCAGTCCGAACGAGACGCCTGCGCGAAGGACTTCGACCGGGACTTCGACAAGGAGCCGAACGACTGACGGCCCCGATGTCCTGATGCCGGATCCCGGCGCGGATCCGAACCGTGCGCACGTGTCTGCCGTTCCGATTCGGGGGTAGACGGGGTGGGACGTACGGGCACGAGTGCGGGGCGGACAGCATGGAGAAGACAGCAGGTGGCGAGGGCGGAGTCTCGCTGTCGGACAGCGTCGTGACGGTCTCCGCGGCGTTGGAGGGCGATGACGGGATCGCCGTGGCCCGGGCTCTGGCCCGCGGCTTCCTCACCGACGTGCAGGCCGTGCACGGACTGCCGGTGTCCGGGCGCGCGATGAGCGTCGTACAGCTGGTGGTCAGTGAGCTGGTGACCAACGCGCGCAAGTACGCACCCGGTCCGTGCCTGCTCGACCTGCGGGTCGTGGGCGGCGCGGTCGAAGTGGCCGTGTGGGACAGCAATCCGACGCTGCCGGTCGTCCTCGCGGCCGATCCCTCCAGGATCGGGCAGCACGGCCTGGAGATCGTCATGGCGGTCGGACAGAGCTTCGCCATCCGCCGCGAGCCGGTGGGCAAGCGCATCAGCACGACGATCATGCTGGCCGACGATCCAGGAGGGGATCTCGTGGGCCACCGGCGGCTGTGACGGGGCCGGGCGCGCACCAGGAGGCGGACCCGCCGAGGGAACCGGGCGAGCGTCCGGCGTCCCTCGCGCGGGAGATCGCCGACGCCGTCGAGGGGCTGACGCACCTGTGGTCCTCTGCGAGCCGGCAGGCGAGCCTGCGGCTGTCGCAGCACCAGCTACGGGCCCTGGGGATCCTGCGGTCGGCACCGGGTCTCAATCTCACCGCCCTGGCGGAGGCCATGGACATCACGCTGCCGACTGCCAGCCGGTTGTGCGACCGGCTGGCAGCCGCAGGACTTCTGGAGCGCGTACCGCGCCCCGGGAAACGGCGTGAACTGCAGCTGAGTCTGACGGTCTACGGCCGTCAGATGTGGGACGAGGTGGTCTCGCACAGGTCCCGGGCGCTCGCCGACGTCGTGGCGAGGATGGGATCGTCCGAACGGGAGGCGCTGGCCCGGGGCCTGCGCGCCTTCCTCGCCGCTCGGCACGGGACGTCCCGGGTGACGGATCGGCCGTGACCGCGCCGGGTCAGCGGGGACGGCCCGTCCAGTCGAGACAGACCACCGCGGCATCGGACGTCAGTTCGCTGCTGCCGAAGTGCTCCACGAGCCCGGAGACGACCGCGCGGGCGGTCTCGTGGGGAGGCTCGGGGCGGGTGGCGCCGAGGATCTGCCGCAGGACGCGCTCCCCGAAGAGGTCGCCGGTGGCGGAGCGGGTGTTGTGCACGCCGCTGCTGACCACGATGAGGCGGTCCCCCGGCTCGACGTGGAACGTCTGTTCCGTGTAGACCGTTTCCTCGAACATGCCCAGCGGGAGCTGCGCTTCCAGTTCGATGCGTGCGGTGCGGCCGTCGCGCTGGTGGAAGAGCTGCGGGGAGCCGGCGTCGACGGCGTGCACGGTGCCGTCGGCCAGGTCGAACCGCAGCAGGAGCGTGGAGGCGTAGGCCTTGCCGCCGTACTGCGCGTAGACCGCCTGGTCGGCGAGCGATGCCTGGTCGGCCAGGCCGATGCCGGCGCGGCGCGCGTTGCGCAGCGCTCCGACGGTGAGGCTGGTCAGCAGTGACGCCTCGATGCCCTGGCCCATGCCGTCGGTGACCGTGAGGACGAGGTGGTCGGCGCTGGTCGACCAGTCGAAGTTGTCGCCCCCGATGGCGTAGGCGGGCTCGAGGTGCGCTCCGATCGTGTACTCGTCCCGGGCGCAGCCGCGGCCCGGAAGGAGCTCCCACTGCATCTCGGCGGCCAGCGTGAGGCGGCGCGTTCGGCGGGCCTGCATGTAGAGGTCGGTGTCACGGTCCGCGGTGAGGAGCTCGTGCCCCAGGGCCGTCGCGAAGGAGCCCAGTTTCAGAACGGTGTCCGCGTCGGCTCTGCCGGCGGGCAGACGCACGGTGAGGATGCCGAGCCGGTCACCACGCACGGTGATGGGCAGGTGCACGAGGTGACCGGCCGGGTCACGGAGGACCTCGACGACCGGGCTCTGCTGGACGAAGGCGCTGCCGGCGGGACCGTCGTGGGCCGGGACCGGTGCCGCGGTGTGCGGCAGCTCGGAGACCGGCTGCAGGACGGACAGGCCGTAGTCGGCGAGGAGGACGGTCGCCTCTTCGGCTCCCGCCTGTTCGGTGAGGATGCGGGCGGCCGTGGCGAGCAGAGCGTGGGGGGCGGCGGCACGCAGTTGGGCTTCGGCGGACGGAAGCAGATCAAAGGTTTTCACTGGGGACACCCTCTCGCCTTACGGCTTCCACGCTACCTCGCGGGGACGGCTTCCACCCGGCTCGCCGCCGGGTGGGGATCGTGCGTCCCGGCGGCCGCTGTCCGGCGGATGCCGGCGTGTACGACAGCAGCCGTCAACCCGGCGGGCTGGTCGTCCGGCGAGCGACCACGTCATGGTTGCGTCGTGGCAACCATAGCGGGGGCGAGGAGCGGGACGGCACGCGACCGCGATGTCGGCCTCCGCTCAGGGGGCGACGTGCCTTCCCCGCCAGTCGAGGCAGACGATCAAGGCGTCGTCGTCCGGTGCGGGCCTGCCACGGTGACCGGTCAGCTCCCTCAGGATCGCGCGCGGCACCTCGGCGGCGGGCAGCAGGCGGGTGGACTGGATGGCGCGGGCGAGAGCCGCGTTCCCGTACGCCTCGCCTCGGGGAGAGGCCACCGCGTGCACGCCGTCGCTGACGAAGACGAGCCGGTCCCCCGGCTCGACCTGGAAGTCCTGGGTCACGTAGTCCGTCTCCTCGAACATCCCCAGCGGCAGCTGGGCCTCGAAGTCGACGCGCTCCACCACCCCGTCGCGCAGGCGCAGCAGCTGGGGCGAGCCCGCGTCCACCACGCTCGCTCGCCCGGTGGTCAGGTCGAAGTCGCACATCAGGACGGACAGGTGGCAACGGCCCCGGTAGTGGGCGTAGACGGCCTGGTCGGCCAGGGCCGCCTGGTCGGCGATGGAGATGCCGGCACGCCGCGCGTTGCGCAGGGCGTTGATGGCCAGGTTCGTCAGCAACGCCGCCTCTATCCCCTCCCCCATGCCGTTGGTGACGTACAGCATCAGACGGTCGGCGGTGGCCGACCAGTCGAAGTTGTCCCCGAAGATCGCGTACGCCGGCTCCAGCTGGGCCCCCAGCTCGTACTCGGGCCGCGAACACGAACGGCCGGGCAGCAGCTGCCACTGCATCTCGGCGGCCAGGGTCAGCCGGTCCTTGCGGCGGGCCTGGAGATAGAGGTCGGTGTCCCGCTCGGCCACCACCACCTCGCGCCCGAGGACCCCGGCGATCTCCGCGAGCTCCGTCTCCCACCGGCGCGCGGCCCCGCCTTCAGGGAAGGTCACCGACAGCACCCCGAGCCGGTCACCCCGGACGCTGACCGGCAGATGCAGCCGGTCACGGCCGTTGCCGATGTCCTCCCGATACGGCTCCTGCGCACCGAAAGCGCGGCCGGCCGGGCTGTTGTTCAGCGGCACCGCACCCAGGGCGTGCGGGAGCACGGACACCGGCTGAAGCACCGTCAGGCCGTAGTCGGCCATGTACAGTTCGGCATCCTCCGCGCCGTAGCGCTCGGCCAGCACGGCGCGTACGGCATCGAGCAACGCATCGGGAGCCGCTGTGCGCAGCGCGCGCTCAGCGGCCAGGAATCCGTCCATAATCGGGATAACACCCATCCTTCTCCACAGAGGCTCGCACCTCGATCACGAGGTCGGGCCCCCGAACGGGACACATCGGCCTCACGGGCATCCACAGCCCGGCGTGCGCCTAGTACGCTGACAGGCACCCCAGTGCCCGCGAGAGTGTGACCGTGACCGTCTTCCGCCGCCCCGAGCCCGACGAGGTCGCGCGTGTGACCACGACGGCCGTCGAGCTGCTGGAAGTCGTGTGGGGCCGGGCGTCGACCGCACCCACCTCCGCGTCCCAGCTGCGTGCCCTGCACATCCTGGAGCACCACGACGGCATCAACCTGCGCACCCTCGCCGAGAGCCTCGCCTCGACACCGCCGTCCACCAGCCGCCTGTGCGACCGGCTGCAGGCCGCGGGACTGGTCGAGCGGGTCGTGAGCCCGGAGGACCGACGCGAGGTGCGCCTGCACCTCAGCGGCCCGGGGCGGGCCTTCCTCGCCGAGCTGCGCGCCCGCCGGGAGCGGGAACTGCGGACGGTGCTGGCCGGCATGCCCGCCGCCAAGCGCGTCGCGCTGCTGGAGGGGCTGGAGGCGTTCTGCTCCACCGCGGCGGCGCAGATACACGGCGCCCCCCTCGACGTCGACGGCCGGACCGCCTGAACGACGCCGTGCGGCGCCACGGTCACCGTCGCCTTTCGGTGAAGGTGACCAGCACACGGAGCGATCTCCGCCCACCGGAGCATTCCTGGTCCTTCCCCGTGCGTCCGACTCGGATACTTTGTTGCCTCATGGTCATTATTGTCAAACGGCAACCATCATCTCCGGCGGGTGCTCGTCCCGGCCCGCGCTTCCCGCTGTGGAGTGGTCGGCCGGGGAGCCGCGTTACCCGCCGCGTCCTCGGGGCAGACGAGTTCCCGACGGCCACCGTCTGGTCGGCATCGTGGCCCAGGCCGACGTCGCCCGCGCCCTGCCCGACCCGAAGGTCGGCGACCTCCTCGAAGCGCTGTCCACGGACTGATCCGCCCGCCGGAAGCAGGAAACCCCGAGGGCCCACGCCCGGAATCCGGGCCCGACACCGTCGGCGCGCCCCCGGTCCGGGCGAGCACAGCGGGTCGGCCACGGCGGGAACCATGCGAGGCTCCCGCCGTGGCCGGTGTGATCACGGCATCTCAGGCGTGCTGGACGGCCCCTTCCACGGGGTCGATCGCCGCCGTGCCCGCGGGGCACGAGCCGGCCGGTCAGTCCTCCAGCACGCCGAGCTGCTTCATCAGTCCGAGGTCGTCGAAGTTCCACCAGGATTCCGCGATCCTGCCGCCCTCACAGCGGAAGCTCGCGTGCGCCGTTCCGGAGACCTCCCGGCCAGTGGCCTCCATGCCCTGGTACGAGCCGACGTGCCGCCCCTTGAACGACACGCGGACGCACACCAGGTCGCCCTCGGCGACCATGCTCTCCATCGTCGCCGTCGGCTCGAAGGCGGCGATGATCTCCCGGTTCTCGGCCTTCGCCTGTTCGAGCCCGATGTCGTACGAGGACAGGGAAGGATCGTGCTCGCGGTAGTCGGCGGTGCAGATCGCGTCCGCGGCGTCCACGTTCTTCCCGTTGATCACCTCCTCGAAGAAGCTCCGGACCACGATCTTGTTGAGCTGCTCGTCACGCATCACGTCGAGGTCCGTGAAGGACGGCTCACCGTCACACAGGGCGACCATCTCCCGGAAGATCCGGTCGGTCTCGGGCAGGTTCGAGTTCTTCATCGCCTCCTCGTAGGAAGGGAATTCGACGATCTCCACCACGTGGGTGGAGTCGGCGCGGTCCCGCCCCATGATCGAATGGGTGGCGGTCCGCTTACCCTGGGTCGCCTCGACCCAGGCGTCCATCAGCCTGTTCAACTCATCGGCTCTGCTGGTCCTGCAGTCGATGACCTGTACAAATGTCATCACGTCTCCCGTCGTGCGAGACACCCGGGACAACCTCAGGCTATGCCCGGCCCGCACGCCCTGCCCCCCGGAGGTCCGGCGCCGGGCAGCGACCTCGGGGCAGCGGGTCAGCGCATCGACAGGGGGCGCCCGGTTGCGCGGGGCACGCTCAGGAACGCGCCGGATGGCACGGAAGGCGCGTGTACGGAGAAGACGCACCGAGCAGGCTTGGGTGTCGGGTGGCGTCTGGCCTGATTGGTCGTTGTGCGGCGACCGGCCCGTGCCCGAGAGTGATGTGTGCGAACGGGAACACGGAAACGGAATGCTCGGTGAAACGGATCCACTTCACGGACCAGGACCTGATGCGGATCCGAGTGGCCGGGACGATCGGCGCGGCGGCCGAGACGCTCGACAGCGTGAAGCTGCTGCACGCCCCTGAGGTCGGCCTCGGCTTCCGGCGCTGGCAGGTTTCGGTACGGGGACGCCTGGACGAACGGGCACGTCCCCTCCTCGCGCTGCTGCCGTCCCTGGGGCCCGATGTCGACGTGAGAAGCCTGGCGGGCGACTCGGTGCACATCGAGGAGGCGGTGGACCGACTGCTCGGCGCTCCCCGGAACCTGCTCCGCCTCGAATTCGAGAACATCCGCTTCTCTCCCGCGCACCGCGCCTGGGCCCGCAGCCTGGTGGACGGCGACCGTGAGGCATGGCTCCACGTCACCGCCGCCTTACGGGCGTGCCACGGCGTGACCGTCGCTCCGCACTGGGTCAGGGTGCGCACGCATCTGGCCGAGGCCCGCGCCGCGTATGCGAACGCGATGATCGAAGGCGGGGTCGAGCAGCTGCTGAAGATCCTCTGCGGCCCGATGCTGCGCTGGCGGCCGCCGGTCCTCGAACTGGAGCATCCGCACGAGGCCGACGTCCATTTGAACGGACGCGGTCTCGTCATCGCCCCCACGATGTTCTCCGCCGGACGGGCCGAGCTGATGCAGCCCACACGGGATCCGGCCGAGGCCCCCGTCCTCGCCGTCCCGACCGTCACCGATGCCCTGGTGGGCAGCACGCTGTGGGAGGGCGGCGGAGCGTCCACCGCTCAGGCGCTGGAGGACCTGCTGGGACGTACACGCGCCGCGATCCTGGAGGCGGTGGCGGTCGGTCGTGGCACCACGGATCTGGCACGTCGGCTCGGCATCTCGCCGGCGACCGTGAGCCACCACACCTCCGTGCTCCGCAACGCCGGCCTGCTCACCACGCGACGCGAAGGCAAGGCGGTCCTCCACACGGTGACGCCGATGGGCATGGCCTTGCTGGAGCCGGGCGCGCGCCCCCTGTGATGGACCGCCCGCAGACGGACTCCACGCCGCTCGTTCCGATGCTTTCGACGGGGCTCGAAAGCTTGGCCTCACCACCGATCGCAGACCTACGGTGAGCCCGCGTCAACCGGCCACGCCGGAAGTCGACAGGCGTGCTGCGGAGCCGTTTGACGAAGGGCCGCCGGAGTCGCTCGCGGTGGCATGACGAGAGGAGAAGAGAGATGCGTCTGCATTCCTTCCACAAGGGGACCCTCACGCTTCTGGCCGCGGCCGGATTCCTCGCCGCCGGCACCACGACGGTGTCGGCGCAACCGGTGACCCGGCCGGCCGCCCACACCGACACGGCCGTCACAGCCGGTGCCCTGCGCACGACGGGCGCGACCGACGTGGTCCAGACGTTCGCGAACATGGCCACCGGATCCTGCCTCGACGACAGCCAGCAGTACGGCCTGCGCGGCTACGGCTGCAACGGCGGGGTCTACCAGAAGTGGAACGTGCACGTCTGGAACGACGGCACCCGTCAGCTCCGGAACCTCGCGACCAACGAGTGCCTCTACGACGACGGCGTCACGCTCGCCACCCGGGCCTGCAACTCCTCGCGCGAGCAGAGCTGGTTCGCGCACAAGAGCGGTGACCAGGTGACCTTCCAGAGCCAGGCCACGGGCGAGTGCCTGGACGACAGCCAGTACGGGCTGCGGACGATCCAGTGCTACTACAACCGTAACCAGACCTGGCGCTGAGTCAGGACCCGCCCGGTCGGGGAACTCGTCCACACGGGGATGAGGAGGCGGACAGACCCCGGCCGGGCGGCGTCGGGCATGGTGAGCGGGGGACGAAGTTCCGCCACAAGTCGCACAGCCCGGAGATTTCCTCAGGTCACCGGCCTGCGTCCGGCCTCAGGGTCAGCAAGGGGTCAGCATGGGCGGCGCGGATCCCGGCAGGAGTTCTCCACATCAGGGGCAGCGCCCCTTGCTCGCGGTCGCGTGGGAGAGGTAGAAGGCAAGCATGCCCGGGCCGGGGGGCGGCCTGTCCTCGGCTCCGGGAAGGACGACGGGGGGCTGATCGTCCAGGGTGAACGTGACGCGGACGCAGTACTCCCCGTCGGTGTCCTCCGTGCTGACGGTGTACCCACCACCGTCCCCCTGGCGGGTGTCGACGCCGTGCCCCGGGCCGATGCCGCTCTCCCGCATCGCCTCGGTGATCAGCAGGCCGTGGTCGCTCTCCAGGCTCGTGTAGTGCCGCTTGCCTTCCAGGCCCTGGACGCCCTCGCGAACGGCGTCGCGGAGTTCGCTCTCGCTCCAGGTGGACTCGGCCTGCATACCGATCAGCACTCCCAGCGCGACGAGCGAGGTGAGGGCGATCAGCGCGAGGCCCACTGGGCTTCTGTGGTTGTAGACGTACCGGCCGGTCCCCCACCTGCTCGGGACGAACACGGGTTCCTCGCTCAACGAATTGCCTCCCTATCGCCGATGTACGCGGCCCTGTTCCCCTCGGCCCCGCCGCTGATCGCGACGTCACGGGATCTCCCTCGCGCGGGCGCGTCGGCCCTCTGTCGCGCGGGACAGCGATCCTGGACGACGACCAGTCCTGTCTCGACCTCCGCATCGAGCGTCCGGCTGGTGAACACACACCGGTGATCTCGAGAGAACGCCCCCGGGATCGCACGATCCCTGAGATACCGCCACCACACCCCTCCACACCACCGTCCCCGGTTCGACGGCGAAGTGGTCGCGGCCGTTTCCGTCGCCACGCCCGTGCGGAGGAGCGTCCGAGAAACGGTCCAGGACCAGGTTCTCCGCCTGGCGCCCGAGATCTGGGCGAGTACCGGGCTCCGCTCCCCCACCAGAAGGGCGGCTGCCGCCCTCACGGGCGTACCCGCCCGGAGCGGGGTGCAGGGCCGGGCGAGGTCACGTGCGGGCATGCGGGAGGGGCTCGGTCTTCGTCTCGGGCACGGCGCGGGGCGAGTGCTCGGCGCCGGTGTCGATGAGGTCGTCGACGTGGAAGAGGCGGGCGATGGGGACGTCGGTGCTGCTGTGGGCGATGATGGAGAAGGCGATGCAGACGGCGATCAGGGTGTACGCCTCCTGCCCCTGAGGGATGCCGGCCTGCAGGACGAGCAGGCCGTAGACGACCGAGGCGAAGCCCTTCGGACCGAACCAGGCGGCGACCAGCTTTTCCCGCCGGTCGATCCCCGTCCCCCACAACGACAGCAGCAGTGATCCCGGCCGGATCAGCACGATGGCGAGGATCGCGGCCACGTAACCGCCCCACGACAGATCTCCGAACAGCTGCGGCGTCAGCAGAGCGCCGAACACCAGCAGCGCCGCGAACTTGGCCAGCTCGGCCAGCGACTCGCCCAGCGGCTCGAACGCCTGGTGGGAGTCCGGCGCGACGGTGGCGAGGACCGCGCCCGCGGAGAACGCGGCGAGGTAGGGGTTGGCGTGGGTGAGGTGGCAGGCCGCGTACAGGACGATGCCGGTGGCCAGCGGAAGCAGCGGCTGGAGCCTGGGCTCCGCGCCCAGGAGCCGGAAGCGTACGAGCCCGCACACGAGCAGCGGGAGCAGCACGCCGAAGCCGAGGCCGAGGCAGAGTTCCAGGGCGATGCTTCCGTAGGACGCCTCCGCAGCGGCCGCGGTCGGCCCGGCGGCGGCGATGAGGACCAGGACGACGGGCAGGGCGAGGCCGTCGTTGATGCCGCTCTCGACGTTCAGCAGCTCGCGCAGGCGGGCCGGGACCTCCTTGCGGCCCACGATCGCGGAGGCGAACACCGGGTCGGTCGGCGCCAGGACCGCGCCGACGAGGAACGATGTCGTCCAGTCCAGGCCGACGAGGTAGTGGGTGACCAGCGCCATGCCGGCGAAGGCCAGCGGCATGCCCAGGCCGAGGGCGCGGGCGGGGTTGCGCCAACTGGCCCGCAGCTTGGCGAAGGAGACGTGCATGCCGTCGGTGAACAGCACGGCGAAGAGGGCGAGGTCGGCGGTGACCGCCACGATCTCGCTCTCGGGCGAGATGTGGATCAGCCCGAGGAATCCGTCGCTGACCAGGGCCCCGCCCACGAGAAAGAGCAGCGAGGTCGACAGGACCGTACGGGCGGCGAGCCCGGACAGGAGCACCGCGACGAGCAGCGCGGCTCCGAAGACGGCGACGAGCACCATGAAGGAAGTCCCCCGATCGGCAGAAGAAGACACGTGTCCCTTGTTCGCCGACCAGACTTCCCGGCACACCGCTACGGATCTTACGCGTTCCCTACGCGGTCCTGACAGGTCCTTGACGCGCAGCCAGGACCTCAGCCCGTTGCCGGTTCCCGGCAGTTGCGGCGCGGGCCCGCCTGGCCGTGGCCGAGAGGCGGATGCGAGCTTTCGTCCGCATCGGTTGCCGCGTCCTGCGCGCCGCGCTGCGCGACGAGCCGAGGGATCCTCGAGGTGGACGTGTCCCGCGTGACGCACCTCAGCACGGATGGCCGAGCCGTGGACAGGGCCTCGGGTCCGGCGCCGGACGGGCGCTGCCAGGCCGCCTCATCTCGCGTACGGCAATCCGGATGATCCGGAACGCGAGTACGACGGCCGCACCGAGCCGGGCCGGCGTCGCACCCTGCTCATTCATGCGGAGAGTGCCGTGTACTGCCGGTCCGGTAGATGTCGGGGATGCCGTCGGCGTCCTCGTCGCGTTCTTCCTCTTCCCACAGCTCCTTGTAGATGCGGTTGCGGCGGCGCAGGAGCAGCGCGGCGAGGGCGGCGGCGGTGAGGGAGCCGACCAGGACGGCGGCCTTGATGTGTTCGCCGGTGGCCGGGTCGGGGAAGGCGAGTTCGCCGATGAGGAGGGCGACGGTGAATCCGATGCCGGCGAGGGTGGCGAGGCCGAGGACATCGGCCCAGGCGAGGTCGGGGTTGAGCTCGGCGCGGGTGAAGCGGGCGGCGAGGTAGGTGCCGAGGAAGATGCCGAGGACCTTGCCGACCACGAGGCCTGTGACGACGCCGAGGGGTTCGGGGTCGGTGAAGACGTGGCCGAGCGCGCTGCCCGAGACGCTGACGCCGGCGGCGAAGAGGGCGAACAGCGGGACCGCGACGCCGGCGGAGAAGGGGTGCACGCGGTGGGAGACCCGGGCGGCCGGGGATCGTTCCTCACCCCTGTCGCGGGTGGTGCGCAGGATCAGGCCCATGGCGACGCCGGCGACGGTGGCGTGGATTCCGGAGTTGTACATCAGCGCCCAGATCAGGAGGCCGAGGGGCACGTACCACCACCAGCCCCGCACGCGGAAGCGCTGGAGGACGTAGAAGAGGACCAGGCCGGCGAACGCCCCGCCCAGGGCTCGGAAGTCGAGGTCGGAGGTGAAGAAGACGGCGATGACGAGGATGGCGCCGAGGTCGTCGACGACGGCGAGGGTCAGCAGGAACGCCCGGAGCGCGGACGGCAGATGGGTGCTGATGACCGCGAGGACCGCGAGCGCGAAGGCGATGTCCGTGGCCATCGGCACCGCCCAGCCCTCCAGGCTCCCGCCACCGATGGTGGCGGTGAGGGCGTAGAGGGCGGCGGGGACGGCCATACCGCAGACGGCGGCGACGACGGGCAGGGCGGCGGTCGCCGGGGTCCGCAGCTCGCCGACGACGAACTCGCGTTTGAGCTCGATGCCCGCGACGAGGAAGAACACGGCGAGAAGGCCGTCGGCCGTCCAGTGACCGACCGAGAGGTCCAGGCCAAGGGCGGGGATGCCGAAGTGGAACTCCCGCACGGACTCGTAGGCCGCGCTCCACGGGCTGTTCGCCCAGGCGAGCGCGACGACGGCGGCGGCGAGGAGGGCGATGCCTCCCGCGGTCTCCGTACGGAGGGCCTGGGTGATCGCCTGTCGTTCGGACCAGGGCAGCAGGCCGAGGATCACCTTGCGCGGGCGTGACCGTGCCATGGGGGAAAGGCCTCCGGAGCGGTTGGCGAGCGGGCACACTGCCCCTTGACGCCGACCAGACTTCCCGGCACACCGGCACCGTGTTCTTGATGCGTTCTTCACACCCTATCGGGCATTGGGAAGCGTCGCCCAGGCAGCAGCTTCACCGCCCGTCCCCTACCCGCCCTCCGGTCCCCGTGGCGCCTGACGGCCGGCGGTGAAGGGAAGGGCGTCGGCGTCGGCCTCGGCAGCGTCGGCAAGCGCCTCGGCAGCGGCTTCCGCGGCCTGCGCCGCGTCGTCGGCCGCCTGGGCGGCGGCCCTGTCCTTCGCCGACGTCTCCCGGGTGGCCGGAGAGCGGGGCAGCACCTCGTTGAAGGCGCGGGACACCCCTTGGAGCGCGGAGGTCACCTCGCTCGGAATCACCCAGAAGGTGCTGCCCGCACCCTGGGCGAGCTGGGGCAGCATCTGCATGTACTGGTAGGCGAGGAGCTTGGGGTCGGGGTCGTTGCGGTGCACGGCCTGGAAGACCTCGTCGACGGCCCGGGACTGCCCCTCGGCCTTGAGGATCTCGGCGGTGCGGTTGCCTTCCGCCCGGAGCACGGCGGCCTGCTTGTCCCCCTCGGCGGTCAGGATCTGCGACTGGCGCTGCCCCTCCGCTCCCAGGATCGCCGCCCGCTTGTCGCGCTCGGCGCGCATCTGCTTCTCCATGGCGTCCTTGATGGACTGCGGAGGGTCGATGGCCTTGATCTCCACGCGGTTGACCCTCAGCCCCCACTTGCCGGTGGCCTCGTCCAGCACACCGCGGAGCTGGTTGTTGATGGTGTCACGGGAGGTCAGGGTCTTCTCCAGGTCCATCGAGCCCACGACGTTGCGCAAAGTCGTGACGGTGAGCTGTTCGACGCCCTGGAGGAAGTCGGCTATCTCGTAGGCGGCGGCCCGCGGATCGGT
This sequence comes from Streptomyces roseoviridis, assembly GCF_039535235.1. Classification (NCBI taxonomy): domain Bacteria; kingdom Bacillati; phylum Actinomycetota; class Actinomycetes; order Kitasatosporales; family Streptomycetaceae; genus Streptomyces; species Streptomyces roseoviridis. Next base: position 6,824,885 of record NZ_BAAAWU010000001.1, on the reverse strand, counting down.
GACCTGGAAGTACAGCACGGTGTCGATCTCGACGACCAGGTTGTCCTCGGTGATGACCGGCTGCGGCTTGAACGAGACCACCTGTTCCCTCAGGTCGATCATCGGATAGACGCGGTCGACGTAGGGGATGACGAGGTTGAGGCCCGGCCTCAGGGTGCGCCGGTAGCGGCCGAGGCGTTCGACGTTGCGGGCCCGCGCCTGCGGCACGATGCGTACCGCCCGCACCACGGTGAACACGGCGAGCGCCGCGAGGATCAGACCGGCTATGAGCAGTCCCGGCACGTCCATGACTCACTCCCGGGGATAGACGACGGCGGTGGCACCATCGATTTCCATGACGTCGACGGTCGCCCCCGGAGGTATCACCAGCGTCTCGTCGTAGGCGCGGGCGGTCCACTCCTCGCCACCGATGCGGACCCTGCCGCCCAGGCCCGTCACCTCCGACACGACGTGGGCGGAGCGGCCCACCAGCGCGTCCGTACCGAATCGCCCGGCCTGCGGCCCGCGCAGAGCGCGCGCGGCGACCGGGCGCACGAACAGCAGGCTGGTCGCGGCCAGCACGGTGAAGACCACGAGCTGCAAGGGCGGCGAGAGTCCCAGGGCGGCGGTTCCCGCCGTGACCGCCGCGGCGACGCCGAGGATCCCGAGCGCGGCGGTGAGGGTGAAGATCTCCGCCACCACCAGCACTCCTGCGGCGATCAACCAGACCAGCCATGGATCCATGGCGCTCTCCCGGCGGGTGCACCCCGCGAAGGACTGAACAAGAATTGTGCCTTTTGTCGCTTCTACCCCGTTTTGCGAAAGGGCACGCTCCGTCCGGCTGCTCCGCCCGCTGCACGAGCAGACCGACGGGCCGCAGCGTTCTCACTTCTGCCGGAACGTCCTGAGGGCGGGGTTGACGAACAGGTGCACGTAGCCGCACGACCGGCAGATGAGCCCGGTCGCCGACTCGTTCGCCCACGCCATGCTGAAGAACTCCATACCCGTGCTGTTCAGCAGCACCTCCCGCTTCCGGAACGTGTCGCTGCCGCACATCAGGCAGAGGACCGGGTGCGCCCCGATCGCCGCGTGCAAGGGCTTGGCCATGCTGTCTCGACCCTTCGTGTGTCAGTTCCGGCGGTGGGCGGGAGCGGTGACGTCAGCGAGGTGTGACGCGGGCCGCGCGAGGAGGTGGCGCGGGTCAGCGGCGCGGGTGATCGCCGCTTCGACGGCGGTGATGCGGTCGGCGAGCAGGCCGAGGGCGGAGACGGCCCGGGCGAGGGGGTCATCGGCGGAGCCGCCGAGGGCTCGGGTACGTGTGTGGACGGCTGTCACTTCCGTCCAGCGGGCGGCCTGCGCCGGAGTGAGGGTGCCGCGGATCGCGGCGAGCTTGAGGAGGTTGGCCTCGGCCTCGGCGGTGAGGGTCTGGGCCTCGGCGGTGTAGTGGTCGTCGATCACCGCGCTGAGCTCGGCGTCGTTCATCGCGGGCGAGATACGGGCAGCGATCTTGTTCATCGTGCGGTACGACCCCTGGAGCCGGAACGGCGGTTCGGTACGGGCCTCGTCGGCGGTGGCCGCCGAGGAGATGTACTCGGCGTTGACGGCGAGCACGGTGTCGCGGGCGTTGAGGAGATGGCGGAGGACGGTGATGATCTGGTCGAGCTCGGCGGGGGCGTAGGGGTGGGCGAGCCGGTCACGGCGCGCTGTCGGGTCGCCTGCCGCCAACCGGGTCAGCAGCTCCAGTTCGGAGCGGTCACGGCCCGCCAGGGGCGCCAGGACGGGGTGGGACGTGAGGGCGTTCTCCACGAAGCTGAACGCGAAGGCCTCCTCCTTGCCGGTGAGGACGTCGCCGAGGTTCCACACGTCGGCCCGGTTGGCGAGCATGTCGGGGACGCGGAAGGCCTGTCCCGACTCGGTGTACGGGTTCCCGGCCATGCAGACGGCGAAGCGCTTGCCGCGCAGGTCGTGGCCGTTCAGGGTCCGGGTGGCGTCGCAGAGCGGGATGAACTTTTGCAGGAACTCCGGCGAGGTGTGCTGGATGTCGTCGACGTACAGCAGGACGTTGTTGGCCGCCGCCAGGGCGAAGGCGATCTTCTCCAGTTCCCGGCGGGCGGTCGCGTCGGGCGCCTCGGCGGGGTCGAGCGAGGTCGTCCGGTGTCCGAGGGCGGGTCCGTCGACCTTGACGAGAAGCAGGCCGAGGCGTTCGGCGACGTACTCGATCAGTGTGGTCTTGCCGTAGCCGGGCGGAGAGAGGAGCAGCAGCAGGCCCTGGGAGTCGCTCCGCCGGCCGGCGCCGGTCGTGCCGAGCTGTTTGGCCAGGTTGTCGCCGATGAGGGGGAGGTAGACCTCGTCGACGAGCCGGTTGCGGACGAAGGACGGCATGACCCGGGGCCGGTACTCGTCCACGCGGAGCCGGTCGCGCTCGGTGACGACAAGCCGAGCCCGGCGTTCCCGGTACGTACGGAAGGCCGGCACGTCGGTGGCCGCGAAGTCCCCCGTCCTGGCCAGGAACTCGTCGAGCCGCACTTCCAGCGCGCGCCCCTCCAGGCGGGGGTGTGTGCCCAGGAGCCCGGTGACCGTCTCCGTGAGGGGGGCGGCGACCTCGTAGCGGTCGAGCTCCGGGCACAGCTCGACCGCGACGGCCTCGGCGAGCACGCCCTGGTCGAGCCGCTCCCCGGACGCCGACGCGTAGGAGGTGAGCCATGCCTCGACGAGCTGACGCCGCGCGTGCGGTTTGGTGAGGGAGGCGAGGGCGTCGTCGTACGCGGATGATCCGACGGCGCGGCGGAACTTGTCGAGCAGCGTCCGCGCCGGGTCCGAGACGGCGAAGCCCGTCGGCGCGGCGGCGAGCTCCTCGACCAGGTAGGCGGCGGCCGTCGGGTCGCCGATCTCCTCGGCCAGCTCGCTCCGCAGGCCGTCGACGGCCGACTCCGCGCCGAAGAGGTCGCGGGCCCGGGTCAGGGCCTCGGCCCGGCGGGACCACTGGTCGCGGGCCTCGTCGGTGGCGGTGTGGGCCCAGAAGACCTGGGCGGCCGCGCGTGCCGGAGCCGGGTACCTGAGCAGTCCGACGCTTCCGTGCAGCCGGAGGACGGCCTGCAGGATCACCGCCGCGTCGTGGTCGTGGACGCCGCGCTCGTACCCCTCGTCGTACGCGGCCTCGGCGGCCCGTCGCGCGAGCGCGACCACGTCCTGACCCGCCAGCGTGCCGGCGCCGTGCTCGGCGAGGAGTCGCGCGGCCAGGTATTCCGAGCGGTAGACGTCGGGCGACTCGGAGGGCAGGGTCCGGTCCCAGAACGGGCGGGTCTCGGCACAGTCCGGGGCGCTGACCGGCACGCGGTAGTCGGTTCCGGTCAGGCTGAGGGCGAGGGTGTCCTCGTGCGGTACGAGGGTCAGCTCCGGGGCCTGCCGGTTGACGGCGAAGCGGTGCCGGCCGAGCCGGATCGTGGCGCCGCCGTCGCCGAAGAGCTCGCTGCGGTCCCGTAGCGAACGACCTGCCTCCTGCCGGGCGGCGCCGAGCCGGCTCTCCAGTTCCTCCGCCCGGGCCTCCTCGCCGAGTTCCCGCAGCTCGGCGCCGGTGCGCCGGATCCTGGCGACCATGGGGTCGGAGGCGAAGTACGTGTTCACCTCGTCCAGGTCGGCCAGCGTCGCGGCTCGCCGGGCGATCGTGTCCAGGACGCGGCCTGCCGATGCCGCGAGGCGCTCGGCGCGGCGAGCACGGGCGTCCTGGAGGGACTGCCTGCGCGCGGCGAACGCGTCGTACAGCTCGGCGCGCTTGTCGGCGATCTCGCCGAGGAAGCCGTCGTGCTCGGCGAAGCGGGACTCCAGGTTCTCCAGCTGGAGCAGCAGCCGGCCGAGCTGGTCGTCGCAGCGGTCGGGGCTGTCCGCGGCGGCCAGCGCGCCGGTGACGGCCTGGCCGAGCAGGGCGAACTCGGCGGCGAACTCCGCCCGCCCCTCCTGGTCGAGGAGTTCGGTGCGGCGGGCCGCGAGGAGGGCCCGGGCGCGGTTCAGCGCGCCCAGGACATCGGCGATCCGTTCCAGGATCGAGGTGCGGACGGTGGCGTCGCCGATGTCGAGGCCGGCGATGACCTCGCTGAGCGTCCGCAGCCCGGCGGTATGCGTGTCGAGCCGCTCGGCGACCGGGCCCGCGCCCGCCACAGTGGTGACGGCGCCGGCTTCTGTCGCGAGCCGTTCCGCCTCCGTGTGGTGGGCGGCGAAGGCGTCCTCACGCCGGAGGAAGGCGACGGCCCGCTGGGCCGCCGAGGCGATGTCGGCCTCGACCTCCCCGGCGAGGGCGTCGATGCCGTCCGTGTCGGCGTACCGCATGTCCTTCAGGGTCAGCAGGTGACCCTGTGCCTGGCGCAGCTCGGTGATCCGGGAGATCCACTCCCCGGCCGTGGCGGGCACCTCGCCACGGACGCGCCGGACCAGCCGGCCGACCTGCTGGGCGGAGTCCGCGAATGCCTCCGCCGCCTGTCGGGTGAGCGCGGTCACCGTCTCGAACTCGTCGAGGACCTGCGCTGCGGTGGCCCGGAGCTCCGTCAGCGGGGTGAGCAGGTCGCCGGTCTCCGGATCGCCCAGCCAGTGGTGGACGTCGCCCGCGCGCACGCAGGCGGCGACGAGTGCCTCGTACACCTCGCCGGCGGGGGTCAGCTCGGTGGCCTGACGGACGATCGACAGGCAGTCGGCGATCCCCCGGACCAGATCCGCGTTGCCGATGCGGGCCAACGGACCGTCCACGACAGGAGGCACATGCGTGTCGGAGACGTACGGGGTCCGCCAGATCTGCACGGGGTGGACGCGGCCGGGCTCGCTGGTCTCGTCGCGCAGCACGACCATCGTCCCGTCGTCGAGCAGCGCGTATCCGCGGCAGGACACCGGATGGGCGATCTCCTTGCGGATCAGGTTGTACGGCAGGAGGAGACCGCGGCGCTCCGGCCGGGTATGGAAGGCGAAGAGGAGGTTCTCGCCGTCGGGCGAACGGATCGCCCGGTCGAAGACCAGTCCCGAGGTATCGGTGTCGAAGGTCTTCACCGCACCGGAGGCGAGGCAGTAGCCACCGGGGAAGACGATTCCCTCGTCCCCGGGCAGCCGCAGACACGACTGACCGATGCCGTCGAGCCTGACCACGCTCCCGGTGAGAGCGTTGAAGACGAGGTGGCGGACGACCTCCTCCTTGTACGGGCGGACGCGCACCAGGGTCAAGGCCCCCACGACCGCGTACGCGACCTCGGCGTCAGCCAGTGCCTGGAGCGGCTCGTCGACCGGCTCGGCGAACACGCCCTCGGCTGTCTCGGCGTCGTTCTCCGTCTTGACGGTCAGCACCCCGCTGACCGTGGAGACGAAGAGGCGTTCGCCGAGTGAGACGTGCGGGTGCCGGCCCTGGACGTGGTCGTCGCGGGTCGTCTCCACCCAGTCGACGTCGTGCGGGGGCGGAAAGACGTGGTCGCGCTCTCCCAGGGCGTCGAGGAACCGCGTCTCGCCCGACGGCCCGACCGACCAGCGCAGGACGCGGATGTCGTCGGTCTTCTGCCCGGTCCGGAAGACGGCGAGGAGCCGGCCCTCCACGCGCCGCAGCCGGAGCAGGCGCGCGCCCCGGAAGTACCGGTGCAGCGCAGAGAACTCCCGTACGAAGCCGGGGTCGTCGAGGAGGCCGGGCACCGCGTCCTCGGGCAGCGGGTTCAGGTCCCGGTCGTGAAGGGTGAAGACGTCGGCGACCGACGGCTCGGCGCTCCCCCCGTAGGCCGGGTGGGAGCCGAACAACAGGGCGTCGTCCCCGACCGCGGCGACGTCCAGCAGTGCCCCGGCGCCCTCGGTGCGGACGCTGCCGGTGCCGGTGAGAGCGAGTCGACCGGAACCGAAGGCGGTGGCGCGGGCCGTGTTCAGCGCCTCGGCACGCCCGGCCAGCTCTGCCGCCTGCGCCGAGAGGCGGTCACGCAGCATCGCGTACGTGTCCTGGTCGATTCCGGTGCTCATGTCGATCCGCTCCTTGTCCCGTGATGGATGCGGGTCCGGTGCCGACAACCCCCGTATGCCGGCACCGGACCCGCTGTGACCGCTCCCCCCGGGGCGGTCAGTTCGTGGCCGCGCCGTTCAGCGCGGCGGTCTCGGCCGGGGCGGCGGTGGCCGGGCCGGGGACGTGCGCGTCGAGCACGCCGGACTTCATGGCCTTCGCCAGCAGCGCGGAGACGCTGAGGTTCTGCACGTCGGCGCTGGAGAGCGAGCCGAGCACCTTGGTGAGGTCCTCGGTGAAGGAACCCTCGCCGTCGAGCCACGGGCCGGCGAGCGCCTGCGCGGTCCGGGAGTGGTCCATGAAGCCGTCGACGGACTTGCCGAGCGCGATGGACTGCACGAGCCGGTCGAGGAAGACCGACTCGCCGCCGACGATGTTGATGTCGGCGTTCTCCAGGCCGGTGGCGAGCACGGTGGCCTGCGCCTCGGCGACCTGACGCTGCACGTCGAGGCCGGCGAGCCGGATGTCCTTCTCCGCCTCCAGGCGCAGCCGGTACTCCTCGTGGGTGCGGGACGCCTCGTCGAACGCGGCGACGGCGATGGCCTTCTGGTTGAGACCTTCGGCCTCCGCCTTGAGCTTCTCTCCGATCGCGGTGGCCTCGGCGAGCGCCTTGGCCCGCAGCCCCTCGGCCTCGGCGCGCAGGCGGGCCTCGGTGGCCTCGGCCTCGGCGCGGCCGGTCTTCTGGATCGCGTCTGCCTCCTTCTCGCGTACCTGCGCGGCGGCCAGGCCCTCGGCGGCTGCTTCGGCCTGGATACCCTCGGCGAGGCGGATCCTGGCTCGGGCGTCCATGTCGGCGGCCCTGGTGCGTGCCTCGGCGAGGGTGAGCTCCTCGGCGGCCCGGTGGAGGGCGGCCTGTTCGGCCGCCTCGGCGGCCTTGATGTCCTTGACCAGCTTCTCCTGGGCTTCCGCCTCGGCCGCGATGACGACGGCCTGCCGGGCGCGCTCGGCCTCCTCGACGGTCCGCAGCCGCTTGATCGACTCCTCCTGCTCGGCGACCGTACGGTCCACCGCGACCCGCTCGCGGATCACCTCGGCGATGTCCCGGCGCTCGGCCTCGACCTCCTTCTCGGCGGCGATGCGGGTGAGTTCGGTCTCCCGGTCCCGGGCGATGACCTCCAGGAGCCGGTCCTTCTCGATCCGCTCGTTCTCGACGGCGATAACCCGCTCGCGGTTCTTCTGTGCGACCGCGACCTCCCGTGCCTGGTTCTCCCGCTGGATCCCGAGCTGCTCCTCGGTGCGCAGGAACGCGCTCTGCGCCCGCAGCCGCTCCTCCTCCACGACCTTCGCGGTCTCGGCCTCCTCCCGGGCCCGTACGGTGTCGATCTCCCGCTGCTGCTTGATCTCGGCGTCCGCCTGGCGCCGCTCGAGTTCGAGGATGGCTTCGCGGGCGTCGACGTTCTGGCGGGTGATCTCCTTCTGCTCGTTCTGGCGCAGCTCGTTGGTGCGGACGTTCTCGGCGGCGGTGAGTTCGGTGATCTTGCGGATGCCCTGGGCGTCCAGGATGTTGCCGGCGTCGAGCTGGGACAGCGGGGTCTGCTCCAGGTAGTCGATGGCCGCGTCCTCCAGGCTGTAGCCGTTGAGGTCGATGCCGATGATCTCGATGATCCGGAACCGCAGCTCCTCGCGCTTGGTGTAGAGGTCGGTGAAGTCCAACTGCTTGCCGACGGTCTTGAGCGCCTCGGAGAACTTCGCGTTGAACAGCTCCTGAAGCGTCGCCTTGTCGCTGGCGCGGGACGTGCCGATGGCCTGGGCGACCTTGATGACGTCCTCGACCGTCTTGTTGACCCGGACGAAGAACGAGATGCGGATGTCGGCGCGGATGTTGTCGCGGCAGATCAGGCCGTCGCGCCCGGTCCGGGAGATCTCGATGGTTTTCACCGAGATGTCCATGACCTCGGCCTTGTGCAGGACGGGCAGGACGACCTGCCCGGTGAAGGTGACGTCGACCTTTCGCATCTTCGAGACGATCAGTGCCTTGCCCTGCTCCACCTTGCGGAACAGCCGGCTGATCACGAAGAGCAGGGCGACGGTGACGAGCAGGACAACGGCGACGAGCACGCCGATGCCCACGGTGATGGCATCCATGAAGAACCCCGTGTCGATGGAGGAAGCGAAAGCCGCAGGCTCGGGCGGCGGGGCAGGAGGGCGAGCGGGAAGAGGGCGGAGAAGGGGCGGGGCGCGTCGGCGAACAGCACCAGCTGCCAGAACGCCGCCACGGTGACCACGGCCGCACCGAACGACAACGAGGGGAAGCCGACGGCGGTGTTCACGAACTCCCCCATGGCTCTCCCCCTGACATGTCACGGTTTCCGTCTCCCGGCACCAGACCGACGTTCGTGCCCTTCCGACAGCCATCCTGAAGCAGCGCCACCTTGCTCCGCATTGCCGGAACCAGGCAGTCTTTGACGCCTCCTTAATGCCGGTGGCGAGCGCTCCCGAGGCACATGCCACTCTTGTTCACCGCGTGTCGCGGACTCGTCAGAGACGCGGCGGGAATCCGCGAGGGGCCGTGACGGAGCGAGAACCGAGCGAGGAGTACCTGGAGGGGTACGCCGAGATCCTGACTCGGGTGTGCGCGACCCGCCGCAGCCTCACCCGGGAGGAACGCGAAGCTCTGCGCGCCCGAGGGGAACGCGCGCCGCGGAGGCCGGGATCGGGCTGCGATCCCTCGTCCGGGCGCACCTCTTTGCGGCAGAGCGGGTACGTCCCGGACTGCCGCGGTCCGCGGCCGAGCACCTCCTGGGCGCCGTCGAGCAGGCCGTCGACGCCTTCGCCGAGGGCCACGAACGGGGGCCCAGCATCTGGCGATGCGCCAGGAGAAGGCCGCGCGGAGGGAGTTCATCGACGACCTGCTCTACGGTCGCAGCGACCTCGGCAGGCTGGCCGAACGCGCCGAACGTTTCGGACTGCTCCTGTCCCACGCCCACGCGGTGGCCGTCGTCCAGGGGCCGGAACCCTACGACGACGGTTACGCGGTCACCCGTACCGTCGAACCCTCGCTCGTCGCCTGCTTCGGCAACCGCCGCATCCTCCTCACCACCAAGGACGTCCGGCTGATCTGCGTCGCCCCCGCCGACGAGCCCGACGTGCTCACCCACTTCGCCAAGCAGGCGTACGCCGCCACCGACGGCGGCCGGGTCGCCGTCGGCCGCGCACACCCGGGCGCCGGCGGTGTCGTCCACTCGTACGAGGAGGCCCGCGGCGGCGCGAAACCCCTCCTCGACCCCCTCACCGCGTACTTCCCCGCCGGCTGCGTCACCGCCCAGGCGGCCCGCAGTCTCAGCCTCAGCGTCCGCGCCACGAGCTATGTGACCGGCCAACCGGAGGCCGCTGGAGGCCGAACCGTTTCCGGCCCGGTGGCAGAGGTTAGGCGTGACAGGCGGAAACCCGGACCGCCCGTATCGCACCTCAGGAGGCAGACATGACCACCACCGTCAAAGACATGCTCGACACCTACCCCGCCGACCTGGGCGGGGTGGACCGAGAGAAGCTCGTCCGTTGCATCGAGGAGTGCATCGCCTGTGCCCAGGCGTGTACCGCCTGCTCCGACTCCTGCCTGTCCGAGGAGACGGTGGGCGACCTGACCAAGTGCATTCGCACCAACGCCGACTGCGCCGACATCTGCACCGCCACCGCCGCGGTGCTCTCTCGCCACACTGGCTACGACGCCGGCATCACCCGCGCGATCCTCCAGGCGTGCGCTGTCGCCTGCAAGGCATGCGGTGATGAGTGCCAGCGGCACGCCGACATGCACGACCACTGTCGTGTGTGCGCCAAGGCCTGCCGCCGCTGCGAGCAGGCGTGCAACGACCTGATCGCCTCCGTGGGCTGATCCCATCGAACCGCCCAGCGGCTCCCGCGATCGCTCGGCGTTCCCCCCGTCGGTGGAGCCACCTGCGAGGCACTCCGTGGCCAAAGACGAGTACCTCTATCCGCCGTGCGCCAACGCGTCGAGGGCGGAGACCTCCAGTCGGACCGGGTTCCCGGCCCGGCCACGAGCAGCTCTTCCGGCTTGCGCACGTGACAGGAGAGCGCTGTTCGCCCCTCCCGGGACGGACCGGGGACTGCGGTAGCGCACGTGGAGACGCACGCGGCGAGGCCCAAGCGGTCGGCTGAGCCGACGGTGGGACAGTCCACCGGCGGAAGTCCTGGGTCTGCCTACGGGCCGGTGAGAGGAAGGGCGAGCGGGACGTCAGCGGCGACGTGCGTGAGCTTTTCGGGGTTGCGTACGTAGCAGGGCCCCGAGATAAGGGCGCGTTCCACTTGGATCGCCACGATGCCGTACCGTCGTCCGCCGACGCGACGACCCGACTCCTGAAGCTCCCCCCATGCCGCCCCTCCTCACTCGGCCACGTCCGCCGTCCGGGGGCATCGTCGCACCGAACGGCATGACGGTTCACTGCCGAGCCTCGGCAACCTTCACGCCAGCTTGATGCCACCCGCGCGACTGGGGCCGGAGCGCCGGCGCTGACGCTGCCATGCGGAGCTGGACGCTGACGTCGAGCGCAACAGTGACGCCTCGCGGGCCCGGCCTCGTCCTTGCGCATGCCCGAGGCGGCCCCCGCAGGATCGCGTCGGCGCACGCCCCGGGCGAGCTACACGGGCGTCGTCGGCGTCCCTCGCACATCGAGTGGTGGGGGTGTGACCGACGTGGCGGTGTGCAGCGTCGTCGACGGAGCGACAGCGGCGTAGTGGGCCCCGTAGCTCTTCCGTGTCTCAGGTCAGCGCACCCGCCCCCGCGCCTTCAGCGGGGTGGTGGGGAGCTCCGGGGCCGGCAGCGGAGCGCCGTCGTAGCCCTTGACCTCGCCGAAGCGGTCGCCCGTCATCCAGTCCTCGCGGGCCCGGCGGATCTCCTCGTCCGTGCGGGCGACGAAGTTCCACCACATGACGATCTCCTCGCCGAACGGCGGCCCGCCGAGGAGGATCAGGCGGGCCGGCCGGGGCGAGGTGTTGGTGAGGGTCAGGGTGGTGCGGCCGGGAGCGACGTAGCCGAGGTCGGCCGGGTCGAGGGAGGTGCCGGCGAGGCTGATGACGCCCTCGTCCACGAGGACGCCGTGCTCGAAGGCCGGGTCCACGGGGAGGGTGACGGAGGCGTCCGGGTCGAGGAGGAGTTCGGCGCCGAGGAGGGGGGTGAAGGTGCGTACGGGAGAGGTCTCACCGGCCAGCGTGCCCAGGAACACCCGCAGCCGCGCGCCGTCCAGCCGGACCTGGCGGGGCGCGTGGTGCTGGAAGTCGCGCGGGGCGTGGCGGTGCTCGTCGGGGAGGGCCACCCAGAGCTGTACGCCGTGCAGGACCGTGGTGGCGGGGGTGGAGACCTCGGTGTGGCTGATGCCGTGGCCGCCCGTCATCAGGTTGAGCTCGCCGGGGCGTACGAGGGCGTGGCTGCCCAGGCTGTCGCGGTGTTCGATCTCCCCGCTGAAGAGCCAGCTGACCGTCTGCAGTCCGGTGTGCGGGTGCGGGGCCACGTCCATGCCGCCGGTCTCGGCGACCCGGTCGGGGCCGTAGTGGTCGGCGAAGCACCAGGCGCCGATGAGCGTCCGCGAGCGCTGCGGCAGGGTGCGCCGTACGGTCATCGCGCGGGGGCCGCCCAGCGGCACGTCCCGGGCGGACAGGACCTCGACCTCGATGTCCACGGCGCTCATGTCTGACCTCTCCTCGACAAGATTGTTTTAATTTCAACAACTGTGCGCCATGATAGCTCCCGCGTCCGTGACGTGCACGGACCGACCGAGGAGCACAAGGTGAGCGAGGGCGACGTGAGCGAGGGCACCGTGGACGAGCACAGGGCGGGCGGCGCCGTAGAGGCCCCCTCGGGCCGACGGGTGTTCGTCGACAAGCAGAGCCCCAGGGCCTACCACGCCCTGGTCCAGACGGCCGACGCCGTCCGCGCCACCGCCGCCGAGGCCGGGCTCGACCGGATCCTGGTCGAGCTCGTCAACCTCCGCGTCTCCCAGCTGAACGGCTGTGCCTTCTGTCTCGACGTGCACACCCGGGCGGCGCTCCGCGCCGGCGACACGACCCGGCGCCTCGGCGTGCTGCCCGCCTGGCGCGACACCGAACTCTTCACGGCCCGTGAACGCGCCGCCCTCGTCCTGGCCGAGGCCACCACCCACCCCGCCGACGCGCTCGCCCAGGAACGGGCCTACGAGACGGCCCGCGCCGCCCTCACCGACGAGGAGATCTCCGCCGTCATCTGGGTGGCGATCGCCATCAACGCCTTCAACCGGGTCTCGATCCTGAGCAAGCACCCGGTGCGCGAGCCCTCTGCCCACCGCGAGCCCCCTCCGCACCGCGAGGGGTGAGGCGCCTCCTCGACCCCGGCACGCGTCCGAGCGCTCCGCTCCGGGCCTCCGAGCACCGTCCGAGCACCCGACCCCTTGCCGAACCCGGCGTCGCCGTGCTCAAATCCGTGGCGTCACCTACGGACCGGGATGCGTGTCAGTCCCGGGGCGGCCCCGGGGCGCGAGGCCGGACGGCGGGGAGCGCGGCGCGATGCGCGCGCTGGACGCCGGGCGTACGGGAACCACGTTTCCACGTATTCGCGTACCCGCAGGAGCTGCACCATGAGCAAGCACGTCCTGGCCCAGAACCAGTACGGCAAGGCCGAGAACCGCATCGTCAAGATCACCCGTCAGGGCAACGACGGCGCCTGGCACGAGATCCGCGACCTGAACGTCTCCGTCGCCCTGCGCGGCGAGTTCCGCGCGGTCCACCACACCGGCGACAACGGCAACTGTCTGCCGACCGACACCACGAAGAACACCGTCTACGCCTTCGCCAAGGAACACGGCGTCGCGTCCCCCGAGGCGTTCGGCATCCTGCTGGCCCGGCACTTCGTGAGCTCCCAGCCGGTGATCCACGAGGCGCAGATCCGCGTCGAGGAGTTCACGTGGGACCGGATACCGGTCCCCACCCGCCCCGAGCAGCACTCCTTCGTCCGCAAGGGCCAGGAGGTGCGCACCGCCCAGATCACGTACAGCGGCAGCACGGGTCAGCTCCAGGTCGTCTCCGGTCTGAAGGAGCTGACCGTCATGAACTCGACCAACTCCGAGTTCCACGGCTTCATCAAGGACCGCTACACGACCCTCCAGGAGGCGTACGACCGCATCCTGGCCACCAAGGTGACCGCCCGCTGGGCCCACTCGGTGGCCGCCGCAGGCGCCGACGACTTCGACTGGGACCGCTCGTACACGCAGGTCAGGCGCCACATGCTGGAGGCCTTCGCGGAGACCTACAGCTACTCGCTCCAGCAGACCCTCAACGCGATGGCCGAGCGGGTCCTCGACCACTGCCCGACCGTCAACGAGGTCCGGCTCAACCTGCCGAACAAGCACCACTTCCTCGTCGACCTCGAGCCCTTCGGCCTGAAGAACGACAACGAGGTCTACTACGCCGCCGACCGGATGTACGGCCTGATCGAGGGCACCGTCCACCGCGACGGCGTCCAGCCGGTCATCGCGACCAGCGACTGGATCACCGCCTGATCCGCGAAGTGCCCGTGAAACGGCGGATCCCGGTGAGCCGTGGGGCTCACCGGGATCCGTGAAGAGTCGGAACGACGGGGGAACGTCGTCACCATGGTGTCCGAGGGGGGACTTGAACCCCCACGCCCGATAAAGGGCACTAGCACCTCAAGCTAGCGCGTCTGCCATTCCGCCACCCGGACGGGGTGTGTGCCGTGCGCGGCGCTGGCCGCGGCGACGGAGAACAATCTACCAGGTGTTCGAGCCGCTCCGCACCACGTTTCCCGTGGTCAGGGGCGTGCGGCGGGCGGAGCGGGGCGTACGGGGGCGGGGCGGGGGGCGGTGCGGGCGGGGCGCGGGTTCCGCCGTCGTTCACCCGGTGGCCGTACGACCGCCTTCCGGCGGCGGGACCCTCGTCCTACGGTCGCCGCGTCGCGTTCGCCTCAGAGAGCGGGAGGTCCCGTGTTTCCGCGCCCCACGAGCCTCGTCCGAGCAGTCACGGTGCTGGCGGCGGTCCTGCTGATGGCGCCACCCCTGGTGACGGCGCCGGCCCGCGCCACCCCGGCCCCCGCCGCCCGCCCGGCCGGCCCCGGCCCGCTGCCGCCCCAGAAGACCCACTTCGACGTGCAGGCCCACCGGGGCGGCCTCGGACTGACCACCGAGAGCACCTTGGAGGGCTTCGCCAAGGCTCTGCGGCTCGGTGTGACGACCCTCGAACTGGACACCCAGATCACGAAGGACCTCAAGGTCGTCGTGACCCACGACCGCAAGGTCAGCGCCGAGAAGTGCCGGGACACCGGCCCGGTGACACCGGGCGATCCGATGTACCCGTACGTCGGCGCGTACGTGAAGGACCTGACCCTCGACCGGATCCGCACGCTGGACTGCGGCTACCGCCGGCTGCCCGGCTTCCCGGAGCAGGAGCGGATCGCCGGGGCCCGCATGGTCGAGCTCAAGGACGTACTGGGCCTCGTCAAGGAGTTCCGTGCCCACGGCGTCACCCTGAACATCGAGACCAAGGTCGAGGCCGGCGCGCCCGAACAGACCGCCCCCCGTGGCCTGTTCGTACGGCGGGTCCACGAGGAGATCCACGCCTCCGGGATCGGGCGCCAGGTGACCATCCAGTCCTTCGACTGGGGCGCACTGAAGGAAATGCACCGGATCGCGCCGGAGTATCCGCTCGTGGCGCTGACCAACCACGACTTCCTCCAGGTGGGGCGGCCCGGCGCCTCCCCCTGGCTCGGCGGCATCGACGTCGACGACCACGGGGGCGACTTCGTCGCGGCGGCCGCCACGGTCCCGGGCCTGACCGCTCTGTCCCCCGTGTACGGCTTCCCCCAGAACGGCACGGTCGGCGATCCGGACTTCCGCTTCTACGTCTCCCCGCGGATGGTGGCCGCCGCCCACGCCCGCGGCCTGAGGGTCGTGCCGTGGACCTGCGACGACCCGGCCACCATGGACGCGTTGATCGGCATGGGCGTCGACGGCCTCATCACCGACCATCCCGACCGGCTGCGCCGGGTGATGGCCGAGCGCGGCATGCGGCTGCCGAAGGCGTACGGCCACCGCTGAGCGCGTCGGCCGCGCTGCCTGCGCCGACCTCGCTGCCTGCGCCGACCGCGCCGACCGCCGGCGGGGTACGGCCACGCTGACCGCCGTCCCGCCGGGTCCGGGATACTGCTGCGATGCCGCAGACCTCGTCACCGCTGTTCGTGCGCTACCAGGGCACCGTGCGCAGCCCGCGCGGGCACTTCCCCGGCGTGTTCGCCCTGGCCAACGGCCTCGCCCGGGAGGGGCGGCTCAGCGAGGAGCAGTACCGCTTCTGGCGGGCCGCGAACGACTGGTACGACGCCGCCTATCCGGACCCCTCCCGCAGCGATCCGACGGTCTACGACCACGAGGTGAACCCGGGTGCCGTCGCCTGGTTCAGGGCCTCGGCCACGCACCTCCTGGACCGCGTGCCCGGGTATCTGCGCCTGCTGGCCGCGCACGGGGTGCCGTGCGTGCGGGTGGAGTCGGCCGACCCGGGGCGGATCGTCTACGAGGACGAGGTCCAGGTCGTGGCCGTACCTCGGTAGCGGGCACGGACGCCGGCGGTCACTCCGGCAGGCGCGTGCCCTCCGGGAGCCGGATGCCGAAATCGTCCCGGAGCACCCGCAGCACCTCGTCGGCGTCCGCCAGGTCCCGCTCCTTGAGCGTTCCGTCGGGGGCGGTCTCGGTGAGGCGGCGTCCGCTGAGGGCCAGATGGGCGTCGGCGGTGGTGCGCTGGGCGTAGACCCCGCGGGCGAACGGCGAGCGCGGGTTGGTGGCGATGTGCCAGTTGATCACCTCGTAGTCGGGGGCCTCGAACGGCTCGACGGTGAAGGAGTACTGGTCCTCCCATTCGCCCTCCGCGGGCAGGTACGTCTGGAGCACCCACAGCTCCAGCGGCCCGTCGTGCGGCGCGTGGACGAGCCGGTGGCGACGGGGCGCGTCGAGCAGCTCCGGGCCTGCGGTCAACGGGATCGGCTCCAGGAGGGAGCCGATACTGCCGAAGCCGACGTCGGTCACGTACGGCACGGGCTCGCCCGGCACGTCGGTCAGCATCAGCATGTGCGTACGGGGCCGGATGTCGCCCGGCCCGGCGCCGACCAGGACGCGCGCGGTGAGCAGCGTGACCCGGAAGCCGAGGGCGGTGAGGGCCGCGGCCAGCAGGGTGTTGTGCTCGTAGCAGTAACCCCCGCGCTCGCCGCGGACGAGCTTGGCCTCCAGGTCCGGCAGCGCGAGCGAGGGCGCCCGGCCGAGGACGGGGTCGAGGTTCTCGAAGGGGATGCCGTGGATGTGCGCGCGGTGCACCTCCCGCAGCACGTCGAGGGTGGGGCGGTGGTCTGCCCGGAGACGCAGTCCGATGCGGTCGAGGTAGGCGTGGAGGTCGATGTTCATGCGTTCACCGTACGCAGTGGGGCGCAGCGGCCGCGTCGGCCTGACGTCCCATCCGGCCCCGGACGGGTCCTACGTCTTCGGTCCGAGGTCCGGGGCGGGTGACGCCGGTGGCGGGGCGGGACGCGTCAGGGGTCCGGCGACCGGAGGGGGCAGAAGGGGAGCCGGTGTCAGCGCTCCGCTGCCGAGGCACACGTCGGCGAATCCCGGCGGCGGCGACGTCGCCACGTGCGCGACGACGGATTTTCCCGTGCGCCCGGCCGCGGGGGCACGCCGCGGGCACGTAGGCTCACGGCGGCGCGGCACATGCGACAAGGAGGACCTTATGAACGCCACCGAGGAAGGCCGGCAGCGGCTTGACGCGGCCGACGTCCTCAACGCCAAGAAGACCCTCGTCCAGCTGCTCGCCCGGGCCGGGGTCTACTCCGGTGACGCCGAGGAGTTGATCGGGCTCGTCGAAGCCGGAGCCCTGGCCCTGGCCCATGAGGAGCTCGACGGTCTCGCCCGTAGCGCGCCCGCCGGGAAGGGCGAGCCGTACGCGTCCGGCTGGCTCGACGGCGCCCGCACCATGGCCGACGACCTCGCCGGCCTCGCCGAACGGACCCTGCGTCAGGTCGTGGGCGCGGGCGGGTCCGCCGCCGACACGGAACCGCGGCCGCCCGTCGGCCGGATGGAACTGGAGCGGGCGAAGGTGGTGGTGCTGCCGCTCTACCTCACCTTCACCACGGCGTCCGACCTCGACCCGGAAGTCTCCGAGCAGGTCCTCACGGCCGTCCTCGGCACGATGAGCGCCCGGGGGCGGGCCGGGTACGCGGGCCGGCTCACGGAGTTCGCCTCGACGCACCACGCGCGCGTGGAGCGGATGTACGCGGAGTTCGGCCCCGGCAGCCCCATCGCCATTCACGGCCGTTACTCCCTCCTGCACTCCCCCACCAGCATCGCGGTCCTCGAACGGCTCACCACGACACCGGAGAGCCTGCGCGAGGAATGGGACGCTGCCGAACTGCCACCCGCGTGGCTGGAAGGACTGACGACGGCATGGGAAACGGTGGCCTGAGGGAGGCCGGACGCGGTGGCCTGAACGAGGCCGGACGCGGTGGCCTGAGCGAGGCCGGACGCGGTGGCCTGAGCGAGCCCGGACACGACCCCGGGCGCGATGCCGCGCACCGGTCCGGCGCCGGGGACGGACGCGGTGGGAGGTCCCTCGCGGCACCCGTCGAGTTCCTCGACGCCGAGCGGATCGACTTCACCGAGTGCCCGCTCCCGGCACTGTCCCCGGAGGAGCGGCGCGAGGTCGACCGCCTCTGGGCGCGGACCATCGCCGGCAACCCGGCCACCTTCGACGGCCCCCTCGTCGGGAGCCTGGGCCTCGACCGGCCCGCGCCGGGGCGCTGCGTGGTGCGGTGGGCCAGGATGACGTACCGCCACCGGGCACTGCGCGAGATCCGTCCGGCCGAGGACGTGCCGGGCTCCGTCTTCGTGACCGTACTGCTGCCCACCGACGAGGGCCTGGTCGTGGGCCGTGGGTCCGCCGCCACCGCGGCGCCCGGCCGCTGGACGCTGCCCGGCGGCGCGGCGGAACCGCCCGCGGCCGGGCTGCCGTTGGACCTGGCGACGCTCCGGCGGCACGCCGTCCGGGAGCTGGCCGAGGAGCTCGGGCTCCGGGTGCCGGACTCCGCGCCGCGCCTGTGGGCGCTGACCCGACAGCCCCGCTTCGGCAGCCTCGGCTTCCACTTCCTGGCTCCGCCGGTCCCCGCCGCGCTGGTGCGGCGTCACCATGCCGCCCTCGTGGCCGCCGGGTCCGCGGACGGCGCCGGACCCGAGCTCGACGCGATCGCGTTCCTGTCCGCGCCCCGGACCGCGGCCGGTCCGGAGGCGGACTACCTGCCGCAGCTCCTCGACCGGTACGTCCGCCACACGCGTACCGACGGGAGACGGGATCCGGACCGCTGAGGTCGACGGGCGGGACGGCAGGACCGGGCCGATGCCGCGGGCGCGACGGGAAGAGGGGGAGGTCGACCCGTCGTTCCGGCCCTCCAGGGCGCCGCCCGGTCCCTGCCGTGCGGACGCGGGCCCGTGCCGTGGGCTGTCGCGTCCTGCGTCCCATCCTCACCGGCCCGCCCCCTGCCCGGCCAGGGGCCCCCGGCGGCGTGAACACGCGATGGCGCGTTCACGCCGGGGTGCCGGGCCCGCGGGGACCGTGCGCCGCGCGTCTACTATGCGTGCCGGGAACGTTCGCGACGGGGAGAGCCGGCGAAGAGGAGGGGCGGTCCATGCGTCGGCTGGGGGATCTGGAAGCGGAGATCATGGACCGCTTCTGGAGGTGGAACCGCCCCGCGACCGTGCGCGAGATCGTCGACGACATCAACCGGCACCGGGACGTCGCCTACACCACCGTCACCACGGTGACGACAATCCTGTTCCACAAGGGCTATCTCACCCGCGAACGGGACGGCCGTGTCTGGGTGTACCGGGCCTCGGCCACCCGGGAGGCGTACGCGGCGGCGCTGATGGAGGACGGTCTGCGGGCGGGCGAGGACCCCTCGGCCGTACTGCTCCGCTTCGTGGAAGGTCTCGACGAGCACGAGCTCGCCGCGCTGCGCGGGGCGCTGCGCACGGTCGACCGCCGGTCCGGGCCGTAGCCGCCCGGCCTCGGCTGCTCCTACGGGCCGCGCAGCCAACCGGCGTACCCGGCGCGAAAGTCGGTGCTCGCGGGCGCGAACCCGCCCCGTCGGGGTCTCTCTGCTGCTGAACGGCCTCAGCCCGGGCCCGTGCCAGGCGGGGCCGTTGGCCACGTCTGCGGCGAAGGACCGGTACTCCCGGGGCAGTTCGATGCCGTCGGATCCTCGGATGCCCCGATCTCCGCCTCCGGCAGCCGGGGCGCCGGCTCGTACCGGTGCGTGTCCGCCCCCGAAGCGCTCCCCCCGCGGGTCCCTTGCCGCCGTCCTCACGAGCCGTGCGCGCACTCCCCTCGCGTCCCAGCCGGTCATTCGGTGACCGTGAGAGCGAGATCCGGACTCATGGGGGGGCGTCGGCACGCGATCAGGGTGGCCCTGGGCGGGAGCGCTGGTCGGGCCGGGCCGACGGGTGTCATGATCGCCGGTATGGATCCTTCCGGGAGCAGCCGCGCGCAGGTCCTCTCCTACGGCGACGTGAAGAGCGCCGTCGAACGCGTCACCGGTCACGTGCGGCCCGTGGCCGTCGCTCCCGCCGGCCCCGGCCCGGCCGGGCACGAACTGTTCCTCGCCCTGGAGTTCCTCCAGCACACGGGGTCCTTCAAGGCGCGCGGCGCGTGGAACTTCCTCCAGGGTCACCTGCGGTCCGGCGCCCTGCCGGCCGCCGGGGTGACCATCGCCTCCGGCGGCAACGCGGGGCTCGCCTGCGCCTGGGCCGCACGGGAGCAGGGTGTACCGGCCACGGTGTTCCTGCCGGTGACGGCGCCCGGGGTGAAGGTGGACCGGCTCCTCGGCTACGGCGCCGACGTCCGGCTCGTCGGCTCGGAGTACGCCGAGGCGCTGGCCGCCTGCGAGGCGTTCGCGGCGGAGAGCGGGGCGCTGGCCTCGCACGCGTACGACCATCCCCTCATCGCCGCCGGAGCCGGCACCCTCCTGGAGGAGATCCGCGCGCGGATCCCGGACCTCGACACGGTGGTCGTCTCGGTCGGCGGGGGCGGCCTGTTCGCGGGGGTCGCCACGGCGGCGCGGCACCACGGGATCCGTACCGTCGCCGTCGAGCCGGAACGCTGCCGGGCGCTCAACGCCGCCCTGGAGGCCGGAGCTCCGGTCGACGTGCCGGTCGACTCGGTCGCCGCGGACGCCCTCGGCGCGCGGCGCGCCTCCGCCACGGCCCTGCACGCCGCGCTCCAGGACGGCGTCCGCTCGGTCCTGGTACCGGACGACGAGATCGTCCGTGCCCGCCGGACCCTGTGGGACGACCATCGTCTCGTCGTCGAACACGCCGCCGCCACCGCCCTCGCGGCCCTCCCCCACGCCTACCGCCCGTCCCCCGGCGAGAAGGTCTGCGTGGTCCTCTGCGGCGCCAACACCGACCCGACGGACCTGGTGACCACGGGCTGAGGGCAGGCCGCGGGGTCCGGGCACACACCAGGGCGTGGTGGCCGGGCCCGTCTCCGACTCAGGTCACTGGACGGGGGACCCGAACTCGTCGATCTCGACGACGGTCAGGTCCACGTCCTGGGCGAGCCTCAGTCGGTGACGGCCGGGCCACAGGCGGGTGGGGCCGTGGATCCGCTCGCCGTCGACGAAGGTGCCGTTGCTGGAGCGGGTGTCGCGGATGTACAGCTGGCCGGACTCCCAGTACAGCTCGGCGTGTTCGCGGGAGATCTGGTCGAGCCGTTCGAGTCCGCTCACATGCGCGCACTCGGGTGCGTCGCGGCCGAGCCGGGTGGGCGCCTCGCCCTCGCCGCGCAGGGGGACGAGCGTGCCGGCCAGGACGAGGGCGAGCCGCGCCGGTGCGGAACGCACCGTCGGTTCGATCGGGGGCACCCGCCCGGCGCCCTCGGCCTCGCCGCCGCTCCCCCGCCCGGCGGCCCGGGTCGGGGCCTCGGCCGGCCCGCGGTCCCGCGTCGGGCGCCGCTCCAGTCCCGTGCCCTGCCCCTGGGCCTGCGGCGGCGCCGCCTGGTGGCGGCCCGGCTCGGACACGACGCGCTGCACCGCCGTCTCGTCCACCTCGTCGGCCAGGAAGACCCGTGCGGGTACGAGCTGTTCCCGTTCGTGCATGGGGCAGAAGCCGGGGGTCGTCGAGGTGGGGCACTCGTCCGGTGTCACCGGGCAGCGGTAGCGGATCACGGTCGCCATGCGTTCTCCCGAAGGTCACTGCGCGGGAGGCCGACTCCCGTTGCGCCGATCCTAGTTCGACACGGGTGGCCGCGATGGTCTGCCGGCCGCCGGGTCGATGACCGGCTGCGCTCCGGCCTCGACCGGCGGGACGACCGGGTCGTCCGCCTCCGCCGGCCCGGCGGGGATCAGCCGCCCGGCGCCCGGCGGTGTGAGACGAGGATGCTGAGCGCGTTCGCCGTGACGACGGCCCCGATCGCGGCCCCGTCGGCCCAGCCGAGGCGCTGGCCGAGGCCGAGCCAGCCGACGAGGGCGGCGAGGACGGGGTTGACGCTCATGAAGAGCCCGAAGGCAGCCGGCGGGACGTGACGCAGGGTGAAGAGGTCCACGAGGTACGGGACGGCGGAGGCCAGTACGCCGGCGGCGACGGCGTACCCGAGGGAGGCGGCGGTCGGCGGATGGCGCAGTGCGACGACGACGCCGACGGGCAGGAAGGTCAGCGCGGAGAGGGCCGCCGCGGCCGCGCTGCCCTGGGCGCCGGGGATACGGCTGCCGACGGTGCGGTTGAGCAGGATGTAGGCGGCCCAGCAGACGGCGCCGAGGAGGCCGAAGCCCATGCCGAGGTAGTCGGTGGTGGGCTGGGGGCGCATGAGGGTGACGACTCCGGCCGCGGCGAGGACCGCGCAGCAGGCGTCCACGCGGCGGCGGGTGGCGGCGAGGGCGATGGCGAGGGGGCCGAGGAACTCCAGGGTGACGGCGAGTCCGAGGCCGACGCGGTCGATGGCCGTGTAGAGGGAGAGGTTCATGGTGCCGAACACGACGGCGAGCAGGATCACCGGCTGCCACTGGCGGCGGGTGAAGTCGCGCACGCGGGGCCGGGCCATGGCGAGCAGGACGATCGCGGCCACGTACTGGCGGACAGCGACGACTCCGACGGGGCCGAGGACGGGGAAGGCGAGGGAGCCGGTCGCGGCGCCGATCTGGTTGGACAGACCGCTGCCGAGCATGGCGGCCACTCCGGCCGGGGAGGTGCGGTGCGGGATGTCGGCGAGGGGGGCCGGGGCGGCTTCGGCGGGGGCTGCGGACATGGGCCGATCGTCCTCGGCGCACCCGGTTGCGCAAAATGCATGGGCGTACGCGATCCATACGATTGGCGTATGGATGTGGAACTGCGGCAGCTGCGGTGTCTCGTCGCGATCGTCGACGAGGGCACCTTCACGGACGCTGCGCTCGCACTCGGCGTCTCCCAGGCCGCGGTCTCACGGACCCTGGCCTCGCTCGAACGCGCCCTGGGGGTGCGGTTGTTGCGCCGCACCTCCCGCTCGGTGACGCCGACGGGCGCCGGGATGCGGGTGGTCGGGCACGCCCGGCGGGTGCTGGCGGAGGCGGACGAGCTGGTGCGTGAGGCGATGTCCGGGGAGCGGGTCCTGCGGATCGGGTACGCGTGGTCCGCGCTCGGGCGGCACACGCCGGCGTTCCAGCGCCGCTGGGCCGCCGCCCACCCGGGTACGGAGCTGCGGCTGGTCCGCGTGAACTCGCCGAGCGCGGGGCTCGCGGAGGGCTCGTGCGATCTGGCCGTGCTGCGCAGGCCCCCCGCCGACCGGCGCTTCGATTCGGCGATCGTGGGGCTGGAGCGGCGGCTGTGCGCCATGGCCGCGGACGATCCGCTGGCCCGACGCCGTTCGGTGCGGCTCGCGGATCTGAGCGGGCACACACTGCTGGTCGACCGGCGCACGGGGACGACGACGCCCGAGCTGTGGCCGCCCGACTCCCGGCCGGCGACGGAGGAGACGTACGACGTGGACGACTGGCTCACGGCAATCTCGACGGGCCGCCGGATCGGGATGAGCGCGGAGGCCACGGCCAGTCAGTACCGCCGGCCCGGGGTCGTCTACCGGCCGGTGCGCGACGCCGAGCCGGTCGCGGTGCGGCTGGCCTGGTGGCGGGACGACCCGCATCCCGCCGCGCAGTCGGTGATCGAGCTGCTCACCGCGCTCTACCGGGGTCAGGACGGGGTCAGATGACGTTCCCCGCGCGCAGGGCGTCGACGTCCGCCGGCCCGTAGCCCAGCTCGGTGAGGATGCCGGCGGTGTGCTCGCCGACGGCGGGGACGGCGTCCATGCGCGGGCTGGTGCCGGACAGGTCGGCCGGCGGCAGCAGGGCCGGGACGTGGTGGCCGCCGGGTATGCGGACGTCCCGCCAGCGCTCGCGGGCGTCGAGGACGGGGTGGGCCAGGAACTCCGTCATGTCGTTGACGCCCGCGTTGGCGATGCCGGCGTCGTCGAGGAGCTTGCCCGCCGTCGCGCTGTCGACGCGGGTGAACCGCTCGGCCACCAGGGCGTCGAGCTCCTCGCGGTGGGCGACGCGGTCGGAGCCGGTGGCGAACCGGGGGTCGGTGGCCAGCTCGGGCCGCTCCAGGAACCGCTCGCACAGGGCGACCCACTCGCGCTCGTTCTGGATGGAGAACAGCACGTCCCTGCCGTCGGCCGCGGTGAAGGCGCCGTAGGGGGCGATGGTGGCGTGGCGGGTGCCGATGCGCGGGGGCTGGGTGCCGCCGTAGCGGGTGTAGTAGGCGGGCTGGTGCATCCACTCGGCGAGCGCCTCGAACAGGGAGACCTCGACGGCACGCGCGACGCCGGTGGTGGCGCGCGTGAACAGGGCGGTCAGGATGCCGCTGTAGAGGTACATGCCGGCGGCGATGTCGGCGACGGAGACGCCGGCACGGGCGGTGCCGTGCTCGTTGCCGGTGAGCGAGACCAGGCCGGTCTGGCACTGGACGAGGAGGTCGTACGCCTTGCGGTCGGCCCACGGCCCGCTCGTCCCGTACCCGGAGAGACCGGCCGCGATCAACGAGGGGAAGCGCTCGGCGAGGGCCTCGGGGGCGAGGCCCAGTCGCGCGGCGGCGCCGGGCGCCAGGTTCTGCACGAACACGTCCGCCTCGCCGAGCAGCCGCTCCAGCACCTCGCGGCCCGCGTCGCTCTTCAGGTCGAGGGTGATCGACTCCTTGGACCGGTTGAGCCACACGAAGTAGCTCGACTCGCCGTGCACGGTGGTGTCGTACCGGCGCGCGAAGTCGCCGTCGCCCGGCCGCTCGACCTTGATCACCCGGGCGCCGAGGTCGGCCAGCTGGCGGGTGGCGAAGGGAGCGGCGACCGCCTGCTCGACGCTGACGACGGTGATGCCGGCGAGCGGCAGGTCTGCGGGACGACCGGACATCGGGCGACCTCCTGGGCCTCGGTTTCGGCGGTGCGGGACGGATCGGGCGGACCGTCCCGGGGCGGGCTGCTCGGCGTGGGCGGTCGGCCGGGGCCCCGGTCAGCGTATGACGGCGTCCGAGAGGGCGTGCAGGCGGAGGGCGAGCTGGATCTCCAGGGCGCGGGCCGGGGACTGCCAGTCGGGGCCGAGGAGCCGGCCTATCCGCTCGATGCGCTGGGCGACGGTGTTGACGTGGACGTGGAGGTCGTCCTTGGTACGGGCGGGGCTCATCCCGCTGGCGAAGTAGGCGGCCATGGTGCGGACCAGGTCCGTGCCGCGCCGGCGGTCGTAGGCGATGACCTGGCCGATGGTGCGCTCGACGAAGCCCTCGATGTCGCGGGTGTCGGCGAGCAGCAGGCCGAGGAAGCCGAGGTCCTCGGCGGCGGCGCCCTCGCCCTGCCGGTGCAGGAGCCGCAGGGCCTCCAGGCAGCGGCGCGCCTCCTGGTAGGCGGGGGCCACCCGGTCGGGGTGGGCGAGGGGTGCGGCGACGGGGGCGGAGGCACCGACGGTGACGGGCTCGCGCAGGGCGCCGCCGAGGTGTTTCGCGGTCTGCCGGGCCACTTCGGCCGCGCTCTCGCCGGGTCCGAGGGGCAGGAGCAGGACCGTGCCGCCGTCGCGGGCGGAGGCCAGGCCGTGGCGGGTGGCGGCCAGGTGGGAGGCGGCCGAGCGCAGTCGTTGGCGGTCCGCGCTCTCCCGGCCGCCCGGGTCGGGGTCGGGCCCGGCGTCGGGCCGGTCGATGCGGGCGGCGAGCACCACGTGGGGGGCGTCGGTGTCGGTGTGGAGCCGGGCGGCGCGCTCGCGCAGCAGGCGCCGGTCGCGGTCCGGTGCGTCGAGCAGGTCGTCGAGGAGTTCGCCGCGGACGCGCTGCTCGGCCTCGCCGGCGGAGCGGCGGGCGAGCAGCAGCAGGGAGGTGACGAGGGCGGCCCGCTCGAGGGTGCGCAGGTCGACGGGGTCGAGGTCGGGCCGTTCGCGCAGGACGAGGGCGCCGAAGGTCTCCCCGCCGGCGGAGACGGCGGCGATCCAGTCGTCGCCGTCCCGGGTGGCGTGGCCTTCGGAGATCCTGGCGGGCCCGGGTCGCTCCTCGACGAACTCGACGGTCCCGCCGAGGACTTCGGAGACGGCGGCGGCCACGTGGTGGACTCCGCCGCCGCGCAGGACGAGTTCGGTGAGCCGGTCGTGGACCTCGGAGGCCCGCTCGATGACGCCGCTGTGCTCGCGGATGATGTCGTTGGCCCGCTCCAGCTCGGCGAGGGCGGAGCGGGTCTCGGCGAGCAGGTTGGCGGTGTCGATGGCGACGGCGGCGTGGGCGGCGAAGGAGCCGAGGAGGGCCACCTGCTCCCGTTCGAAGACCCGGGCCCTGCGGTCGGCGGCGAAGAGGACTCCGATGACCTGGCTGCCGAGGGTGAGGGGCACGCCGAGGATGGCGACCAGGCCCTCGTCGCCGACGGCGCTGTCGATGGCCTCGGTGTGCTGGAAGCGTTCGTCGCGGAAGTAGTCGTCGGTGACGTAGGGCCGGGCGGTCTGGGCGACGAGCCCTCCGAGGCCCTCCCCCATGCCGAGCCGGACCTGCTGGAACCGGGCCGAGACCGAGCCCTCGGTGACCCGCATGTACGTGTCGCCGCGCACCGGGTCGTTGAGACTGAGGTAGGCCACCTCGGTGCCGAGCAGGGAGCGGGCGCGCTGGACGATGGCGCGGAGCACGTCGTCGAGGTCGCGCAGGCCGGCGAGGTCGTGGGCGGTCTCGAACAGGGCCGAGAGCTCGGCCTCGCGGCGTCTGCGGCCCTCCAGCTCGGCCCGCACCCGCAGTGCGAGCTGCTTGGCCTGCTCCAGGCCGGCCAGCTCCTCGGGCCCCGCGCCGCTCGCGCGGGCGAGCAGCACGGGGCGGTCGTACGCCTCGGGTGCGGCGCCGCGGGCGAGGAGCTCCAGGTAGACGGCCTGTTCGTGGGTCATGGTCACAGGGATACCTGCCGTACGGGGGCTCGCACCAGCCCTGTGGAAAACCGTCTGTGTGGACAAGCGGCGCGGGCGCGTCGGCGCTCAGTGGGCCGTCCAGCCGCCGTCGAGGGTGAGCGAGGCGCCGGTGACGAAGGACGCCTGCGGGGTGCAGAGGTAGAGGACCGCCTCGGCGACCTCCTCGGGTTCGAGCAGGCGCTTGAGCGCGGAGTCCTTCAGGAGGACTTCGGACAGGACCCGTTCGGCGGGGATGCCGTGGGCGGCGGCCTGGTCGGCGATCTGGCGCTCGACGAGGGGCGTGCGCACATAGCCGGGGTTGACGCAGTTGCAGGTGACGCCGTGCGGGGCGCCTTCGAGGGCCGCGGTCTTGGACAGGCCCTCCAGGCCGTGTTTGGCGGCCACATAGGCGGACTTGTAGGGGGAGGCGCGCAGCCCGTGGACGGAGGAGATGTTCACGATGCGGCCCCAGCCGCGTGCGTACATCTCCGGCAGGGCGCCCCGGATGAGCCGGAACGGTGCCTCCAGCATCACGGTGAGGACCGTGTGGAAGACGTCCGGCGGGAAGTCCTCGATGGGGCGGACCAGTTGGAGGCCGGCGTTGTTCACGAGGATGTCGGCGCCCGCCGCGGCCGCCTCGGCGGCGTCCAG
Source organism: Streptomyces roseoviridis (assembly GCF_039535235.1). Lineage (NCBI taxonomy): Bacteria > Bacillati > Actinomycetota > Actinomycetes > Kitasatosporales > Streptomycetaceae > Streptomyces > Streptomyces roseoviridis. The sequence goes on along the minus strand of NZ_BAAAWU010000001.1, from coordinate 6,797,862 downwards.
GTCGGTGAGGTCGAGCAGCCGGGCCTCGACCGGTCCGGGCAGGCCGTGCGCGGCGCGGGTCAGGGCGTCGAGTCCTTCGGCGGCCCGGTCGACCGCTCTGACCCGGGCTCCGGCGGCGGCGAGCCGCAGGGCGCAGGCGCGGCCGATGCCGCCGGCCGCGCCGGTGACGAGCGCGGTGCGCCCGGAGAGGTCGAGGGTGACGGACCCGGGTGCGGGCCGGGGCTCGGGGGCCGGGGCCGGGAGGGGCCCTGATGTGGTGGGGGCGCTCATGCTCCGCACCTTATGAAGCACCCCATCCCCGACCGATGTGTGCCGGGCACACAGTTCAGCCCAGGGGCGTGGTGTCGAACCATGTGGGTTCGTCGGCGAGCGCCCGCTCGATGCGGAAGTGCGAGAAACGCTTCATGTCCGGCAGCGCGTCCAGCTCGAACCAGCCGACCTCCGTCGACTCGTCGTCGTTCACCCGCGCCTCGCCCCCGACGGCCCGGCAGCGGAACGACACGTCCATGAACTGGCACTGGTCCCCGTTGGGGTACACGATCGGCTTGCGCAGCGTCTGGACGAGCACGACCCGCTCCACCTCGCAGCGCACGCCCGTCTCCTCGTACACCTCGCGCACGGCGCAGGCGGCCGGCTGCTCGCCCGGCTCGACGATGCCGCCGACGATCGCCCACATCCCGGTGTCGGCCCGCCGGCCGAGCAGGACGCGCCCGCGGTCGTCGAAGACGACGGCGGACACACCCGGCAGGAACAGCAGCTGGTGGCCGGCGGTGGCGCGGAGGTCGCGGATGAAGTCAGGGGTGCCCATGCCTCGACCCTAGATGATCATCCGCGGGCGCCCGGCGGGGCCTCGGACCGCGAACGGCCCGCCGCCGGCGCTCAGGCCCCTCGGGCCCGGCGGGCACGCAGGGCGCGTGCCGCCGACCAGCCGAGGCCGGCCGCGGCGACGGCGACGAGCAGCGCCTCGGGCAGCGTGCCCATGCGGGTGGCCGGGGTCAGCGAGGAGCGCAGCGGCACCTTCTCCACCAGCACGTCCGGGGTGAAGAGCTTCGTCTGCGCCGTGATCGTGCCGTCCGGCCGGATGACCGCGCTGACACCGCTGGTGACCGGCACGACCACGCTGCGGCTGTGCTCGACGGCACGCACCCGGGACATGGCGAGCTGCTGGTAGGTCATCTCGCTGCGGCCGAAGGTGGCGTTGTTGCTGGGCACGCTGATCAGCTGGGCGCCGTGCGTGACCGTGTCCCGCACCGCCCAGTCGAAGGCCGCCTCGTAACAGGTGGCCAGGCCCACCTTCGTACCGGCGAGCTCGAAGACGCCGACCTCGGTGCCCGCGCCGAAGTCACGGCGGACCCGGTCGACGTCGCTGTTGAAGATGCGCACGAACGACCGCATCGGGATGTACTCGCCGAAGGGCTGGACGTGCCGCTTGTCGTACTCGGCGACCGGGCCCCTGCCCGGCTCCCACTCGATCAGGGTGTTGCGCAGCTTGCCCGTCTCGGGGGCGATGACGGCGCCGATGACGGTCGGCGCGTTCACGTCCCGTACCGCCTGGTCGATGACCCGGTAGGCGTCGGGGTTGGCGTACGGGTCGATGTCGGAGGAGTTCTCCGGCCACAGGACGAGGTCGGGCCGCGGCGCGCGGCCCGCCCTCACGTCGGCGGCCAGCTCCCTGGTGCGGTTGGCGTGGTTGTCGAGGACCGCGCGCCGCTGGGCGTTGAAGTCGAGGCCGAGCCGGGGCACGTTGCCCTGCACCGCGGCGACGGTCGCCGTGCCGTCCTCGGGGGCGTCGGACACCAGCGGCAGCGCGGCGAGCGCTCCCGCGACGGGCATGAGCGCGGTGAGGCCGGCGGCGACCAGCGGGCCGGTCCGGCCGTCGCCGGCGCGGCGGGCGCGGAGCCGGCGCAGCAGCTCGTACAGGCCGAAGCCGCAGAGCACGACGGCGAAGCCGACCACCGGGGTGCCGCCGACCGCGGCGAGCGGCAGGAAGAGGCCGTCCGCCTGCCCGAAGGCGATCTTGCCCCAGGGGAATCCGCCGAACGGCACGCGCGCGCGTGCCGCCTCGCCGAGGATCCACACGGCGGCCGCGAACACCGGCCAGGCCGGCAGCCGGGACGCGGCGCTGACGCCGAGGCCGACGGCCGCCACGAACAGCGCCTCCACGGCGGCCAGGGCCAGCCACGGCACCGGGCCGACCTCCTCGCCGGTCCACACGAGCAGCGGCAGCAGGAAGCCGAGACCGGCCAGGTACCCGAGGCCGAATCCGGCCCGCGGCCGGCGGCCCCGCAGGGTCCAGCCGAGCAGCGCGAAGGCGGGCACGGCGAGCCACCACAGCGGCCTCGGCGGAAAGCTGAGGAAGAGCAGCACCCCGGCGAGCACGGCCGCGGCGGGCCGCGCGGGCCAGCGGGGCCGACGGCCCCGCTCCGGTACGGCGGGGGTGTCGGGCACGTCGGCGGGGGCGATGGTGGTGCTCACGTGCGGGAGTCTACGGCGCGCGGGGGACGGCGCAGCAGTACGGGCCGGGCCATCGGGGCGCCGCCCCGACCGGCTCCGGCCGCGGCCTTCGCACGGCCGCGGGCGGCGCGGACGGGCTGCCCGCGGGTGCGACCCGTACGTTCCCCCTGCTCGGGGTCCGGGTCCGGGCACGGGTGCGGAACGCCCCGGCAGGGCGGACCTCGGCGAGCCGCCCCGGTCCGTCGCTCACAGCCCGCCCGGCGACCCCGTCGGCGTCGCCGGTGGCGTGCGGTGGAGGAGGAGGGTGCGGATGGCGTGGACGGCGGACTCGGCGTCGTCGACGGTCACCGTGAAGGTGCGGCCGTCACCGAGGCGCAGGACGACGCCCTCTCCGCGGCGGACGACGACCGCCGTGCCCATCTCCGGGCGCCAGCGGTAGCCCCAGCCGCCCCACTGGCGGGGGGTGACGAAGGGGGCGAAGTCGGCGCCGACGACGTGGGAGAGCGGGATGCGGCGGCGGGGGACGCCGATGTGGCCGCAGCGCACCTCCATGGCGCGGTGGTCGACGCGCACGGCGACGTGGACGAAGGCGAGCGTGCCGAAGAGCACCAGGAGGCCGGCGGCGACGCAGCCGATCACGGCCATCAGGAGCGGGGCGATGCCGGAGGTCCAGGGGGAGGCGACGGCGAGCGTGACGCCGAGCGCCATGCAGGCGAGCCCGCCGATGGCCGGCAGCCATTGCATCCGGTTGGTCGCGCGACCGGTCCAGACCGGGGATGCGGGTCCCTCGGGACCCTGGTTCTGGGATTGGTCCCTCATGGTGGCAGCCTACGCACGTTCGGTGGCGACGGCTCTCCGAGAGGAGCGGGCCGGTGACGTTCAGTGCGCGGCGGCCGCCGCCGTCAGCAGGCGCCCTTCGGCGTAGCCGAGCGCGGCGTGCGGGAGCTCGCCCTCGCGGCCGCTCAGGAGCACGGTCAGGGCGCCCGTCGGGGCCGCCGCGGGGTCGGTCTCGGCGCCGATCCGCCGGAACGCCTGTGCGGCGACTGCCCCGGCGGAGCCGTGCAAAACGACCGGCGGCCCGTCGGTGCGGTGCAGGGCCGACCGGATGAGTCCGGCAACGAGCTCGTAGTGGGTGCAGCCGAGGACGACGGCGCGTACGTCCGGGGGCGTCAGCGCGGCCGCGGCGGCGACGGCCCGGCGCACGGCCTCGGTGTCGGCGTGCTCGACGGCGTCGGCGAGGCCGGGGCAGGGCACCTCGGTGACGTCCGCGCCGTCCGCGAAGTCGCGGATGAGTCCGCGCTGGTAGGGGCTGCCGGTGGTGGCGGGGGTGGCCCAGATGGCGACCTTGCCGCCGCCGACCGCCGCGGGCTTGATCGCGGGGACGGTGCCGATCACGGGGATGCGGGGCTCGAGCTCGGCGCGGAGCGCCGGGAGGGCGTGGACGGTCGCGGTGTTGCAGCCGACGATCAGGGCGTCCGGCCGGTGCGCGGCGGCGGCCCGGGCGACGGCGAGGGCACGCTCGGTGAGGTCCTCGGGGGTGCGCGGACCCCACGGCATGCCGTCGGGGTCGGAGGAGAGCACCAGATCCGCGTCGGGCCGCATGCGGCGGACGGCCACCGCTGCCGGGAGAAGGCCGATTCCGGAGTCCATGAGGGCGATCTTCACCCGGTCACCCTAGCCGACCACCCTTGATTCCCCGGCAATCTGGGGCAGACTGCGGCGAATGAGCCCGCTTGCCTGGATCGCGTTCGCGTCGCTGGCCGCCTGGGGTTGGCTGCTCCTGGGCCAGGGATTCTACTGGCGCACGGACCAGCGCCTGCCCGCCCGGGCCGGTGGCGCCGGCGGGCGGCCGGACGGTTCCGCCGGCCCGGACGACGCCCGCGGCCGCCCGGACGGTGCGGCGGGGAGCTCCCCCCGGGTCGTGGTGGTCGTGCCCGCCCGCGACGAGGCCGAGGTGCTGCCGGTCAGCCTGCCGTCGCTGCTCGCTCAGGACTATCCGGGCCCCGCGGAGGTGATCCTCGTGGACGACGGCAGCACCGACGGGACCGGCCGGCTGGCCGGGGAGCTCGCGGCCAAGTACGGCGGGCTACCGCTGACGGTGGTCTCGCCGGGCGAGCCGGAGCCCGGCTGGACGGGCAAGCTGTGGGCCCTGCGCCACGGGATGGCCCTGGCACGCGCGCGCGGGCCCGAGTTCCTGCTCCTGACGGACGCGGACATCGCGCACGAGCCGGACAGCCTGCGGCTGCTGGTCGCCGCCGCGACGGGGCACCGCCTCGACCTGGTGTCGCAGATGGCGCGCCTGAGGGTGGCGAGCGGCTGGGAGCGCCTGATCGTGCCGGCGTTCGTCTACTTCTTCTGCCAGCTGTATCCCTTCCGCTGGATCAACCGGCCGCGCCCGCTGGCGACGGCGGCGGCGGGCGGGTGCGTGCTGCTGCGGGCGAAGACGGCGGAGCGGGCCCGGGTGCCGGAGGTGATCCGGCAGGCGGTGATCGACGACGTGTCGCTGGCCCGAGCGGTGCGGCGGGCGGGGGGCCGGGTGTGGCTGGGGCTGGCCGAGCGGGTGGACAGCGTCCGCCCGTACCGGGGACTGGGCGAGCTGTGGAGGATGGTCTCGCGGAGCGCGTACGCGCAACTGCGGCACCGTCCGCTGGTGCTCGCGGGCACGGTCGCGGGCCTCGCCCTGGTCTATCTGGCGCCGCCCGCGGCCCTGGTGGCCGGTCTCGCGGGCGGGGACGGCCCGGCGGCGTGGGCCGGGGGGCTGGCCTGGGCGGTGATGGCGGGCACGTACCTGCCGATGCTGCGCTACTACCGTCAGCCGCCCTGGCTCGCTCCGCTGCTGCCGTTCACGGCGCTGCTCTATCTGCTGATGACGGTGGACTCGGCCGTCCAGCACTACCGGGGCCGGGGCGCCGCCTGGAAGGGGCGGACCTATGCCCGCCCGGAGGCGGCGCCCGACCGGTGAGGGGCCTGCGGGAGGAACCGGCCGGCCCGTCCCGGTCGGCTCAGCCCTGCGGGAGGGCGAGGCGGCCCATCCACCAGTTGCCGGGCGCTTCCGGGTCCGGGCTGGACCAGAACTGGACGACCGCCTCGGTGAACTCGGCGGGTGACAGCGACCCGTCGCCGTCGGTGTCGAGGTGCCTGAACGCCTCGGCCGCCTCCTCCTCGGCGAACCGGGGGAAGTGTCCGCGCTGGAAGGCAAGGAACTCGTCCGGGCTGATCCGGCCGTCCTGGTCGATGTCGGCGATCTTCAGGTAGGTCTCGGCGAGCCGGCCGAGGGTCGCCCTCGCGACCTCGGGGTGCTCCGCCAGCGTCAGGGTCGAGGCCACGAAGCGGCTCTTGGGGATGCCCTGGCCGCCGGCCGGGACGAACGGCAGATGCACCTCGCGCCAGATGGCCGTGTAGGCGTCGACGATCCGCTCGGCCTCCGGGGAGTCCTCGGCGTGCCCCAGTGAGGACGCCACCCGGCGGCCCATCTCCACGTGGTCGTCCTCGGTGAGCACGCCGTTGCCGTTCACGTCGAGCTGGTCGAATCCCTGCTCGATCTTCGCCGTCAGAAAGTCCTTGTCCACCATGACCGCTCCTCGCAGCTGTCCGCACACCATGACGGGACGTCGCGTCCGCCCCGCCCGGGGAACGACGCGGGTGATCGGATGGAAACGGTCTCGTCGTACGGACGACGGGAAGTGTCCGGAACCGATCCGCCGGGGGTTCCGTCCTGAGCGGCGAGGTCGGGCGGAGGAGGCCATGGTGGGCGGAGCGGCGGTCCGGGGGGCGCGACGACGGTCCGCGCGCCCCGAGGCGGGCGGGGGCACGAAGCGGGACCGGCGCGGCCGGCCCCCCTGGCGGAGGGGACGGGTGCTCGCCGTCCTCGCGGTGCTGACGGCCGGGCTCATGGCCTTCCCCGGGGCGGTGCCGAACTCCGTGGGGCGTCTGGGCAGTCTGCTGGAGACCTTCCTCCCGTGGCTCGGTCTGGTGACCGTGGTGCTGTTCCTCCTGGCCCTGAGGCGCCGTCCGGTGATCGCGCTGGTGGCGCTCCCGCTGCCGGCCGTGGCCTGGACACTTCTCTTCGCCGGGCTGCTCGGGTCGGATCCCGGCCGGGCCGACCTGGTCGTGACGCAGCACAACGTCAGCGACGAGAACGCCGACCCGGCGGGCACGGCCCGGGCACTGGCCCGCGCCGAGCCCGATCTCATCGCGCTGGAGGAACTCGTCTCCCCGGCGCTGCCGGTGTACGCGCGGACGCTGGCGGCGACCCACCCGCACCACGCGGTCCGGGGGACGGTCGGGCTCTGGTCCCGGCATCCGCTGAGTGATGTCCGGACGGTGGACATCAAGCCCCGGGGGATCACGGAGGGCTGGAGTCGCGGGCTGCGCGCCGTGGCCCGGACGCCGCACGGCGACGTCGCCGTCTACGTGGCGCACCTGCCCTCCGTGCGCGTGGGGGCGAGCGGCCTCGCGTCCTCGTGGCGGGACGAGAGCGCGGAACTGCTGGGCAGGGCGATCGCCGCCGAGGGGCGGAGCACGGTCCTGCTGCTGGGCGACCTCAACGGAACCGTCGACGACCGTGGGCTGGCTCCGCTGACCTCGCGGTTGAACACGCCGGAGCGGGGCTTCGCGTTCAGCTTCCCCGCCTCCTTCCCGGTGGCCCGCATCGACCAGGTCATGGCTCGCGCGGCGACGGTCGGCCACATCCGCACGCTGCCCGCGACGGGCAGCGACCACCTGCCGGTGAGCGCCGGGATCACGCTGGACCGGGAGCCGGCCGAGGCCGGCTCCGCACGGCGGCCGTAGCCGGGACCGGGGGCCCACGGACACGCGATTGGGAATGGGATCCATTTTCATATAGCCTCCCCACGTCACGCACCGGACCGAGGAGTCTCACGATGGCCGTTCCCAAGCGGAAGATGTCCCGCAGCAACACCCGCCACCGCCGCGCCCAGTGGAAGGCGACCACGCCCCAGCTGGTGGCGGTCACCGTCGACGGCGTCGTCCACCAGGTCCCGCAGCGGCTGGTGAAGGCGTACGAGCGCGGCCTGATCCGACCGGAGGGCTGAGCGCCCGTGACACGCGCCGACCGGCTGCCCGTGACCGTGCTCTCCGGGTTCCTCGGAGCCGGGAAGACCACGCTGCTCAACCATGTGCTGGGGAACCGCGCAGGACTGCGGGTCGCGGTCATCGTCAACGACATGAGCGAGGTCAACATCGACGCCGCGCTCGTGCGCGGCGGCGGGGCGGCCCTGTCCCGCACGGAGGAACGCCTGGTCGAGATGACCAACGGGTGCATCTGCTGCACCCTGCGCGACGACCTCCTGGAGGAGGTCGACCGGCTCGCCCGAGAAGGCCGCTTCGACCACCTGCTCATCGAGTCCAGCGGCATCTCCGAACCCCTGCCGGTCGCGGCGACCTTCTCCTTCCCCCGGGACGACGGCGCCACCCTCGGCGACCTCGCCCGCCTGGACACGATGGTGACCGTCGTGGACGCCGCGAACTTCCTGGCCGAGCTCGACGCCGGCGACGAACTCGCCGCACGCGGCCTCGCCCCGTACGAGGACGACGAACGGACCGTCAGCGACCTCCTCGTGGACCAGGTCGAGTTCGCGGACGTCATCGTGCTCAACAAGCTCGATCTGGTCGGGCCCGAGGAGGCGGGCCGGCTGCGTGCCGCGCTGTCCCGGCTCAACCCGGAGGCGCGGATCGTGCCCTCGGTACGCGGGCAGGTCCCCCTGGAGCACGTCCTCGGCACCGGTCTGTTCGACGTGGAGAAGGCGCAGCAGGCCCCGGGCTGGGTCAGGGAGCTCAACGGCGACCACGTGCCGGAGACGGAGGAGTACGGCATCTCCTCGCTGGTGTTCCGCTCCGACCGGCCGTTCCACCCCGGACGGCTGTGGGCGTTCGTCACCAAGGGCCTCGACAGCGGGACGTTCGGGCGGGTCCTGCGTTCCAAGGGATTCTTCTGGCTCGCCTCCCGGCCCCGGGTGACCGGTCTGTGGTCCCAGGCCGGTGCGGTCGCGCGCTTCGAACCGTCGGGCGCCCGCGACGGGGACACCGCGCAGGGTCAGGAGCTGGTCTTCATCGGCACCGGTCTGCGTGCCGACGCCCTCCGCGCGGCCCTGGACGCCTGCCTGCTCGCGCCCGGCGAGCCGGTTCCCGTCGACGACGACTTCCCCGCCTGGGAGACGTACGGCGTCGCGGACGCCTGCGAGCACGAGCAGGCGGCCTGAGAACCGGCCTCTCGCTCCGGGCCGGACGGTGGTCGCAGCCACGGCACCGTCCGGCCCGGCCCCTTTTCCCGACGCCTTTTCAAAAGAGGCGGAGCGGTCGGCCGATCCCCGGAAAAGGGCCGCCCATTACCATCCGTCCACTTCTCGTTGCCGTGAGGCACTCCCGCGGGAATCCACACCCCGCCGACAACGGCCTCCTGAACCGCGTTTTGGCAGGTCAGCGGGAGAAAACCTGTCCAAAACGGATGACCCCGAGATTGGGTCTCCCCAACCAGCACATCGTGGGCTTAACTTATGGCCATGACCTCCCCGCGCTCCACCTACGGAGGCGGTTACTACACCGCGCCGTCGTTCCCCGACACCCCGATCTACGACTCCCTCGTCGCAGAACGGGGCACGCCTCAGATCGCCCCGATCCGAGTGCCCTCCGCGTACGACACCCCCGGCGGCTTCTCTGGAAGCGGCAGCCACCTGCCGGCGCTGCCCGCAGCCCTGCCCGCCCTCCCGGCGGCGCCCAGCCCGCAGCCCGCCCCGGCCTACGCCGGGCACGGCGGCGGATACGGCTACCCGCAGGCCGCACCCCAGATGGCCCCGGCCGCGCACATGCCGCCCCTGCCGCTGCAGCACACCGGGCCCACCCCGTACATCCCGCAGCAGCCCACCGCCCCGCGCGGCTACCCGGGCCCGCAGGCGCCGCAGCCGCCGCGCCCGATGGCCGGCGGGTACGAGGCGATGCGCCCCGCGGCCCCGCGGCCGACCCCCGCGCCCTCGGGCGCGCCGTACGACGACCCGTACAACCAGCCGTACCAGAGCCGGGGGTACTGACCCCCGGGGGCGGCGGCGCGGCTGGCAGGATGAGGGCATGCCGATTCCTGTCTTGCGCTCCGTCCATGTCCACCCGGTCAAGGCACTGCGCGGGTTCGCCCCCGCCGAGGCGGAGGTCCAGCCATGGGGACTGGCCGGTGACCGCCGCTGGACCGTGGTGGACACCGAGGGCAAGGTCGTGACCCAACGCCAGCACGCACGGCTGGCGTTGGCCTCGGCCGCGCTCCTTCCGGGCGGCGGGGTCATGCTGACCGGGCCCGGCCGCGAGCCGCTCGCCGTCGAGGTGCCGCGCCCTTCCGGCGCGGACGGCACGATCGCGGTGGACGTCTTCGGCACGAGGGTGGAGGCCGTCCCGGCCGGTCCCGCCGCCGACGCGTGGTTCAGCGGCTACCTGGACAGCGAGGTGCGGCTCGTCCACATGGACGACCCGGCCCGGCGCAGGCCCGTCGACCCCGCGTACGCGCTGCCCGGCGAGACCGTCAGCTTCGCCGACGGCTACCCGCTGCTCCTCACCACCACGTCCTCCCTCGACGCCCTCAACTCCCTGATCGCCCAAGGCGACCACGCCGACGAGGGTCCGCTGCCGATGAACCGCTTCCGGCCCAACGTCGTCGTCGACGGCACCGCACCCTGGGCCGAGGACGACTGGCGGCGGCTGTCCATCGGCGACGTCGCGTTCCGGGTGGCCAAGTCCTCCGGCCGGTGCGTGGTCACCACCACCGACCAGCTGACGGGCGAACGCGGCAAGGAGCCGCTGCGCACCCTGGCCCGGCACCGCAAGGACGGCAGCCGGCTGATCTTCGGCCAGAACCTGGTGCCCGAACACCCCGGCGTCATCCGGGTCGGCGACCCGGTGAAGATCCTCGACTGACGACGGCGCGCGCCTCGCCGCCTTCCGGTGTCCCGGTGCCCCTTCCGTGGCCGTTCCGTGGCTGCTCCGGCGCCCCTTCCGTGGCCGTTCCGGCGACCCTTCCGTCGGCCTCGTGTCCGCCGATTCTCTCCGACAGGCGAGGAAACCACCCCGGGGGCACACTCGTTGGGAGAGCGGAAACCGTCGACGGCTCCCGGCTTACCGTCGGCGAGACGAGGGGGTGCGGAGCGTGCGCGCGGCCATCGGACTCTGGCGCTGGCGGCACAACCCCTTGTGCCGGACCACCGACCTGATCGAGGCGTGGGTGGCTCTCGCGGCCGTCCTGCTGCTGTGTCTGGCCGTGCCGTCGGCCGGCTGGGCCGCGGGCACCTGGGCGAACGCCTCGCTGCAGCGCTCCGTGCACGCCCAGGAGCGGGAACGCGTCGCGACCGTCGCCCGGGTGGTGCGGGCCGCCGACACCGGCGAGGCCGGGCCGGCCGGGCAGCGGGCCGTCGAGACCGCCGGGGAGCGGCGGCTGAGGCCCGCCGTCGTGGCCACCTGGACCGCCCCCGACGGCACCCCGCGGACCGGCACCGTCACCACCCGGCGGGAGCTCGCCGACCCCGGCGACCGCTTCCCGCTGTGGACGGACCGGGCCGGGCGGGCCGTGGCGCCGCCGATGCGCCCGGAGACGGCCCGGGCCCATGCGCTGATCGCCGGGATCACCGTGGCCCTGTTCTCCGGATTCCTGGTCGAGTCCGCCAGGCGGGCGGTCGTCCACCGGCTGGCGCGGCGGCGGTACGCGCGGCTCGACCGCGCCTGGGCGCAGGTCGGTCCGGACTGGGGTCGTACGGGCACGGGCAGCTGAGGGCGTGACGGAAGGGCTGCGGATCCGTCAATCCGGCGGCGCCGCGCGCGCTACGGTGGGGCATCGGATCCAGGATCCAGGATCCAAGGTCGCGGATCTGTGGATCCGGGATACGGGATACGGGATCCGGGATCCGGGACCGCGGTTCAGCGGATCGGATCCGATATCCAGGATGTTGGATCCACTTCCTGGATCCGGGTTTCAGCGTCGACGCACGAGGCGGGGGCAGAGCACACCCATGGCACAGGGCACGGTCCAGGTGACGCACACCGGCACGTCGCGGTGGCGGCGCCGCACGGGCGAGTACGCCTCCCTCGCCGCCGCCCTGGAGGCCGCGGGCGACGGAGACGTCCTCACCGTGGCCCCCGGCACCTACCGGGAGAACCTCGTCGTCCAGCGGGCCATCACCCTGCGGGGCGGCGACGGCCCGGTGCGGATCGCGCCCGCCGACGGCGTGCCGCTGACGGTACGGGCCTCGGCGACCCTGCAGGACCTGCACATCGAGGGGCAGGACGCGGCGGCTCCCGCGCTCCTCGTCGAGGACGGCACGCCCGAACTGCTCGACGTGCGGATCGTGACCCGCTCGGCCGCCGGCCTGGAGGTGCGCGGCGCGGCACGGCCCACCGTCCGCCGCTGCACGGTCGACAACCCGGCCGGAGTCGGGATCGCCGTACTCGACGGGGCGGGCGGGGTGTTCGAGGAGTGCGAGGTCGTGGCCGCCGGCCAGTCCGGGATCTCGGTGCGCGGCGGGGCGCACCCGCGTCTGGAGCGCTGCCGGGTGCACCACGCCTCCGGCGCCGGGATCACCGTCAACGGCGAGGGCAGCGGTCTGGAGGGCATCGGCTGCGAGGTGTACGAGATCAAGGGCTCCGGTCTGCAGATCGCCGCGCGGGCCACCGCCCACCTCAGCGACTCCACCGTCCACCGCACCTCGGCCGACGGCATCACGCTCGACACGGACGCGGTGCTCACGCTCTCCGACTGCGACATCCACGACATCCCCGAGAACGCCGTCGACCTGCGCTCCCGGTCGGTGCTCACGCTGACCCGTTCGACGGTCCGGCGGTTCGGACGCAACGGTCTGTCCGTGTGGGACCCGGGGACCAGGGTGGACGCCAACCAGTGCGAGATCCACGACAGCACCGGCGACTACCCGGCCGTCTGGGTGAGCGACGGGGCGACCGCCGTGCTGGACTCCTGCCGGGTGCACGACGTGCCCGACGCCCTCTTCGTGCTCGACCGCGGCTCGCGCGCCGACGTCGTCGACAGCGATCTGTGGCAGGTGCGCAACACGGCCGTGTCGGTGAGCGACGGGGCGACCGCACAGCTGGACGACTGCCGGATCCGGGAGGCGTCCACCGGCGCCTGGTTCCGTGACCACGGCAGCGGCGGCACCCTCGGCGGCTGCACCATCGACGCCGTGCAGACCGGTGTCATCGTCACCAAGGGCGCCGACCCGACGATCGAGCGGTGCACCGTCACCTCCCCGGCCGAGGCCGGGTTCTACGTGTCGGCGGAGGGCCGCGGATCCTTCCACGGCTGCCGGGTCACGGGCAGCGGCGGCTACGGCTTCCACGTGATGGACGGCTGCCGGACGACCCTGCGCACGTGCCGTACGGAGCGGTGCGCGCGCGGCGGTTACGAGTTCCCCGAGGAGGGGCCGGTCGCCGAGGACTGCACCAGCGACGAGAGCCAGGTGCGGGTCCCGGGTCCGCAGAGCTCGGTGCTGACGGCCACGCAGCCGGGCGGGCTGCTCGGCGCCGTCCCCGTGCCCCGCTCCCCCGCCGTGACGCCGGCCGCGGCGGCGCCGGTCCCGGTGCCCGAGCCGCCGGCCGCACGCTCCTCGCAGGAGGTGCTCGGCGAACTGGACGCGCTGGTGGGCCTGGAGAGCGTCAAGCACGAGGTGCGCACGCTCACCAACATGATCGAGGTGGGCCGTCGGCGTCAGGAGGCCGGGCTCAAGGCCGTGTCCGCCCGGCGCCATCTGGTCTTCACCGGCAACCCGGGGACCGGCAAAACGACGGTGGCCCGGCTGTACGGGGAGATCCTCGCGTCCCTCGGCGTGCTGGAGCGCGGCCATCTGGTGGAGGTGTCCCGGGTCGACCTGGTCGGTGAGCACATCGGCTCGACGGCCCTCCGCACCCAGGAGGCCTTCGACCGGGCGCGCGGCGGCGTGCTGTTCGTGGACGAGGCGTACGCGCTGTCCCCGGAGGACTCCGGGCGGGACTTCGGCCGGGAGGCCATCGACACGCTCGTGAAGCTGATGGAGGACCACCGGGACGCGGTCGTGGTGATCGCGGCCGGCTACACGGCGGAGATGGAGCGCTTCCTGACCGTCAACCCGGGTGTGGCGTCCCGCTTCTCCCGGACCATCTCCTTCTCGGACTACGTGCCGGAGGAGCTGTTGCGGATCGTGGAACAGCAGGCCGAGGAGCACGAGTACCGGCTGGCTCCCGGCACCGCCGAGGCGCTGGTGAAGTACTTCACGGAGCTGCCGAAGGGCCCCACGTTCGGCAACGGGCGCACCGCGCGGCAGACGTTCGAGTCGATGGTGGAGCGGCACGCGGGCCGGGTCGCCGCGCTCGCCGAGCCGAGCACGGACGACCTGACCCTGCTCCATCCGGAGGACCTGCCCGAGCTGCCCTGAAACGGGCCTCGCCGAAGGGCGCCCGCCGGAACGGGGTTCTCGAAGCGGGGTCTGAAGCGGGGCCTGAAGCGGGGTCTGAAGCAGGTCTCCCGGAGCGACGCCTACTGAAGCGGGGCTTCCCGGAACGGGGCTTCCCCGAACGCGATTTCCTGGTGCGGGGTCTCCTGGCGCGGTATGTCCGGGAGCCGCGGCTCGTCGTCGCGCTGCAGCGGCAGGGCGGGCGGGAGCCGGTCGAGGAGTGCCGAGCGGGCTTCGGCGAAGGCCGGGTCGGCCTGGTAGTCGGAGTGGCCCAGGATCGGTTCGGGCAGCGGGTGCTGCCGGGTGCGGCCGTACGCGACGGGGTCGAGGAGCTCGTCCCGGTCGACGGCCGGGCGGGCGCCCTCGGCCGGAACCCGTACGGGGCCGCCGATGGGGTCGGTGGAGCGGTACAGGTTGCTCCAGCAGTGCACGGTCCGGTGCAGGTCGCGCAGCGAGGCGGGGCCGAAGTAGGCGGGGAACCAGCGCCCGTAGAGGCGTTCGAGCGGCGAGCCGTACGTGAGCAGCGCGACCCGGCCCCGGGTGACGGGCGGCAGCTGCCAGACCGCCGCGGCGGCGAGGACGCTGCCCTGGGAGTGGCCGGAGATGACCAGGCGCCCGCCGGTCTCGCGGGTCCAGGAGCTCATCCGCCAGGTGAGGTCGGGCACGGCCCGCTCGGCGTAGCAGGGCGGGGCGAAGGGGTGGGCGGCGCGCGGCCAGAAGGTGCCGACGTCCCACAGGATGCCGATGGTGCGGCGCGCGGAGGCGTCCTTGTACGCGCGGCGGCCCCAGGTGACGAAGAGCAGGAAGCCGAAGCCGATCATCCACGAGCCGAGGGCCTGGGCGGCGGTGGCGGCCGAGGCGATCGCCGGGTGGGCGCCGTCGAAGGCACGCCCGGGGACGTTGTCGCTGGCCCAGGCGCCGGCGACGGAGGCGGCGCCGAGGAGCAGGGTGGCGCCGGAGACGACGCCGACGAGGACGGGTGCCGCGTCGGTGAGCCCGGCGCGGGCCCGGCTCGCCGCGATCTGGGCGGTGCGCAACCGGTCGGGGTCCTCGGTGCCGTAGTCGGCGTCGACGACCGGTCGCAGACGGCGCGCGCGGAGGACGGTGCGGGCGAGGAGCAGGGCGCTCGGCAGGAGGAGGAGCAGGAGGAGGACCGGGATCACGGAAGCCTGCCAGCTGAGCAGCACGGGCGGTCCGATGATGAGTCCGTCGCCGGTGCCGGGGGTCCCGGGGCCGTCGAGCCAGTCCGCGACCCGCTGGGCGACGCCGCCGGACATGACGCCGCCGAGGGCGCAGGCCAGCATGGCGACGGCGGGGCCTCCGAGCCCGTACAGGACGGTGCGGGAGTGGCGGCGCGGGCGGTGCAGGAGCAGGGCGACCACGCCGAGCGCGACGACCAGGCCGCCCTGGGCGAGGGTGAGGAGGCCGAAGACGGTGTCGCCCGGCAGGGTGTCCGCGGAGCGCCAGCCGGGGCGGGCCCAGGCGGTGTGGACGGCGGTGAGCGCGAGCAGCAGCAGGGCGGTGGCGGGCAGCCAGGAGACGAGGGCGCGTTCGATCCTGAGGTCCAGCCGGTGCTCGCTGCGGCCGCGGCGGCAGATCACCCAGAGGACGACGACGGCGAGCACCCCGATGCCGCCCTGGACGGTCCAGCCGATGGTCTCGCGCGCCGACCCCGCGAGGGCCCGCTGGTCGTGTCCGGCGGTCGCCCGGGCGAGGGCGGCGGCGACCGTGAGGAACCCGGCGGCGGTGTGCGCGGCGCGCAGCCGGGCGACGAGCCGGCGCCCGTACCAGAAGCCGGGCCTGCCGAGCGCGGGCCTCAGCTCGGTGGGTGTCCCGCTGTCGGCGGCCTCGGTGTCGGAGGTCGCGATGTCTGAGGTCGCGGTGCCGGAGGTCGCGATGTCGGCGGCCTCGGTGTCGGCGGCCTCGGTGTCGGAGGTCGCGGAGCCGGTCACCTCCGTGCCGGCCGACCCGGCGTCCTCGGTCGCGGTGCCGGGCGCCGCCGGGTCCGTCTCGGCACCGGTGGGCGGGCGCTGGGCCTCGTAGGCGCTCCAGGTGCGGTTCGACAGGTACCAGAGGAGTCCGACGAGGGCGGTGGGGACCAGGGCGGCGAGTGCGAGGCGGCGGCCGGGCTGCGACCACCAGCCGGCGCGTTCGGCGGACAGGAACCCGAGCCAGGACCGCTGTCCGGCGCAGGGCCCGGAGCCCGCGCACTGCCAGGCCGTCAGGTCGAGCGCGACCTCGCAGGCCGCCGCGGTGAGCAGGACGGTGAGGCTGAGCGCGACGAGCCGGACGAGGACGCCGTAGAGCCGTACGAGACCGGCGCGGCCCTCGGTGGGCGGGCGCATCCAGTGGGCGAGGTTGGCGACCATGAAGGGCAGGAGCAGCAGCCACAGGGCGCGGGTGCCGTTGCCGGAGGTCAGGTTGGACCAGCAGTACGCCTCGGGGACCGGCCGGCCGGCGTACCGCTCGGGGTGGGCCTCGGCGTCGACGTCGTCCCTGCGGCGGTGCACCGCGGCGGTCCGGTCGCCGGTGACCCGTACCGTGCGCGGGTCGTCCAGCATGTCGGCCGCGGTGGCTCCGCCTACGCCGTGGACGAGCAGTTCGAGCGCCGCACCCCCGCTGGGCGGGTCGGGTGTGGCAGGGGACACTTCGGGGACTCGCTCTCTGGGTGGGAGGATGCGACGGCGGGCACCAGGATCGCGGACGGCCGCGCCGCACGGCACGGCCCTCACCGAATCCGACGTCCCTCTACGCCTTTACCCCTTCCTCCAGTTCCTCAGTTCCCCAGTTCCCCTTCGGAAAGGACCGGCCCCGGCGGTGAGTGACAATCAGAACCTCCTCGCGGAACAGCGGCGCGCCCTGATTCTCGACGAGGTGCGCCGGCGCGGTGGTGTACGGGTCAACGAGCTGACGCGCCGTCTCAAGGTTTCCGACATGACGGTGCGCCGGGACCTGGACGCGCTCGCGCGGCAGGGCGTCGTGGCCAAGGTGCACGGCGGTGCGGTGCCGGTCGCCGAGCCGAGCACGCACGAGCCGGGCTTCGAGGCGAAGTCGGCGCTGGCGCTGGGCGCCAAGGAGGAGATCGCCCGGGCGGCCGCCGCGATGGTCCGGCCGGGGACGGCCATCGCCCTTTCGGGTGGCACGACGACGTACGCGCTGGCCCGGCACCTGCTGGACGTGCCGGACCTGACGGTGGTGACGAACTCGGTGCGGGTCGCGGACGTCTTCTACGAGGCGCAGTACGCGGGCGCCGGCGGCGAGGCCCGGCCGGGGGCGGCGACGGTGGTGCTCACGGGCGGCGTGCGGACCCCGTCGGACGCGCTGGTGGGCCCGGTGGCCGATCAGGCGATCCGCTCGCTGCACTTCGACGCGCTGTTCCTCGGCGTGCACGGCGTCTCGGTGGAGGCCGGGTTGTCGACGCCGAACCTGGCGGAGGCCGAGACCAACCGGCGGCTCGTGCGTTCGGCCCGCCGGGTGGTGGTGGTCGCGGACCACACCAAGTGGGGGACGGTGGGCCTGAGTTCGTTCGCGAAGCTGGAGGAGGTGGACGCGCTGGTGACGGACGCCGGCCTGTCGCCACGGGTGCGCGAGGAGATGGCGGAGCACTTGCCGGGCCTGGTGGTGGCGGGCGAGGAACCGGCCGAGGGCGAGGAGAGCCCGGAGGAGCCGGGCGGTGGCGCCGGGGCACGGGGGGCGTGGGAGGCGGGGGCGCAATGAGCCGGTTCCGGATCGAGCGGACGGTGCCGCTGCCGCCCGCCGAGGTGTGGCGGCGGATCACGGACTGGCCGGCGCACGGCGCGCGCATCCCGTTCACCCGGACCACCGTGCTCACGGACGGGCCGAACGCGGTGGGGACGCTCTTCACGGCGCGGACGGGCCTCGGCCGGCTCGCCTTCGACGACCCGATGGAGGTGGTGCGCTTCGATCCGCCCGCGGCGGGCCGGCCGGGTGTGTGCCGGCTGGTGAAGCGGGGGCGGGCGGTGCGCGGTTCGGCCGTCTTCGAGGTGACGGGCGAAGAGGCCGGCGGGGCCGGCTCCCGGAGCCGCGTGGTGTGGGTGGAGGAGCTACGGCTTCGCGGTGTGCCGGCCGTCTTCGACCCCGTACTGGCTGCGGCGGGACGGTTGTTGTTCGGCCGCGCGCTCGACGGACTCCTGGGCAAGGACACGGCCGTCGGCTAGGGTGTGCGCTTCGCTCAGCCCGTCCCCACGGATCCCCCGAGTCCCCACGGAGTCCCCCGAGTCCTCACGGAGGTACGGTCCATGGCACGCCGACTGAGGCCGGTGGAGCTCGACTTCCTCGCGTCCGCTCCCGTCCGCCTGACGTTCACAGTGGAGGTGGCCGCCCCGCCCGCCGCCGTCTACCGCTCGCTCGCGGTGGAGGTGGGCAGCTGGCCCGCCTGGTTCTCGGCGGTCAGGTCCGCCGTCTCGCGGGGCGAGGGCGCGGGGCGGACGATCCGGCTCCGCGGCGGGGTCTTCTTCGAGGAGACGGTCATGGCGGCCGACCCGGAGGCGCGCTACGCCTACCGGGTCGACGCGACCAACGCGCCGGGCGTCACGGCCCTGCTCGAGGAGTGGTCCCTCTCCCCCGCCGCGGGCGGCACCCGGGTGCGGTGGACGATGGCGGCCGACGGCAGCCGCTCCTTCGCCGTGGGGCTGCGGCTGGCGCGGCCCGGGATGGGCCTGTCCTTCCGCGACGCGGTCCGCCGCCTGGACCGGCGGCTCACTCCGGCCAGACACCCGTCGCCAGGAACCGGTCGATAGCGGCGGTGTAGGGCTCGATGTCGAGGCCCTGGGAGGCCAGCCAGTCGTCCGAGTAGTACTTGTCGAGGTAGCGCTCGCCCGGGTCGCAGATCAGGGTGACGACGCTTCCGGTGCGGCCTTCGGCGACCATCTCGGCGACGATCTTCAGCGCGCTCCACAGTCCGGTGCCGGTGGATCCGCCGGCCTTGCGGCCGATCGCGGTCTCCAGGGCGCGGACGGCGGCCATGCTCGCCGCGTCGGGCACCTTCATCATGCGGTCGATGGCGCCGGGGACGAAGCTCGGCTCCATCCGGGGCCGGCCGATGCCCTCGATGCGGGAGCCGCGGTCGGAGGTGGCGTGCGGGTCGTCGTGCGTCCAGCCGTCGAAGAAGCAGGAGTTCTCCGGGTCGGCGACGCAGATACGGGTGTCGTGCTGCATGTAGTGCACGTAGCGGGCGATGGTCGCCGAGGTGCCGCCGGTGCCGGCCGTGGCCACGATCCAGGCGGGCTCCGGGTAGCGCTCCAGCTTCAGCTGCTGGTACATCGACTCGGCGATGTTGTTGTTGCCGCGCCAGTCGGTGGCCCGCTCGGCGTAGGTGAACTGGTCCATGTAGTGGCCCCCGGTGCGCCGGGCGAGCGCGGCGGCCTCCTCGTACATGGTGCGCGAGTCGTCGACGAAGTGGCACTGGCCGCCGTGGAACTGGATGAGCCGGCACTTCTCCGGGCTGGTGGTGCGGGGCATGACGGCGATGAAGGGGACGCCGATCAGCTTGGCGAAGTACGCCTCGGAGACCGCGGTCGAGCCGCTGGACGCCTCGATGACGGGCGCGCCGGGCCGGATCCAGCCGTTGCACAGGCCGTAGAGGAAGAGCGAGCGGGCGAGCCGGTGCTTGAGGCTGCCGGTGGGGTGGGTCGACTCGTCCTTGAGGTAGAGGTCGATCCCCCAGCTCTCGGGGAGCGGGAAGCGCAGCAGGTGGGTGTCGGCCGAGCGGTTGGCGTCGGCCTGGACCTTGCGGACGGCCTCCTTGAGCCAGGCCCGGTAGGCGGGGTCGCTGCGGTCGACGTCGACGGTGGCCATGGGGCTGTCGATGGTGGTCATGCGTGCGTGCCTCTTCTCATGGTGGCCACGGGGTGGCCCGCCGCCGGGGTTCCCACTGACCGACGATACCCCTCTCACCTGGGCAAACGTTCTCTTTGAGGGTCCATAGGAGTGCCTTGCACCCGGCCCTTCTGGTGCCGGGGGCGGGCGCCCGGCACACTGGGGAGAGGCAGTCTGCGCGAAGGGGGCGGAGTCCATGTCGGAGGCCATGTCGGAGCCGTTGCCAGAGACCGTGCCGGAACCCGTTCCCGAGCCCGACTTCATGGCGACGGGGGTACGGATCGACCGCTGGCCCCGGTCGCTGACCAGGGCGGGCGAGGTCCGCATCGAGGACGGTCGGCTGTCGCTGCTGACGAGTTACGGCAGTGAGATCGACAGCGCCCCGCTGGGGGCGGTCCGGGCGGGCCGGCCGTGGTTCGCGAAGCCGGACGAGGCGGTGGCGACGGTGAACGGCACGCGCTATCGGATCTCGGGCTCCGGCCGGCTCCTCGAAGCGCTCCAGAAGGCGACCGACGGGCACTGATTCCGGCCCGGACGTCGTCCCGGGCACCGGATCCGCCAGCGGTGCGGCACCACGCGCCACGGCCGACGGCTGCGGCGCGGGCGTTCCCGTCCGCGACACTCCGCTGACCTGCGGCGGGTCGCCGCGAGTTGCGGGGCGGTCACGACTGGTTCACGCTGGAACCACCTCACCGAGGGTTGACCGGCGGTGACGCTGTGATCGCAGCCCGCCGCCCTGCCACACCGTATGACAGATCCGAACCTCCGTCTTCCGGACCTACTTCGGGGAGTCGCAGCCGTGATCAGTGAGCCCAGCAGGTACTGCACGGTGGAGCTCCAGGCCCTGCCGTCGCGGATCGGACAGGTCCGCAGAATCGTTTCGGCGCACTTGCGTCACTGGCAGGTCGAGGCGTTGATCGACCATGCCACGCTCGGTGTCACCGAGCTCCTGACGAATGTGCACCGCCACGCCCAGCCCGACAAGACGTGCACGGTGGAGGTCGAGCTGCTGCTCGACCGGCTGACCGTCTCCGTCCGGGACAACGACCCGCGACTTCCGGACCTGTGCGAACCGCACGGGGAAAGCGAGGAGTTCGCCACCTCGGGACGCGGCCTCACCATCATCCAGGCGATGAGCGAGAGCTGGGGAGCCCGCCCGCACGGCGACTCGGGCAAGGTCGTCTGGTTCACCCTCCAGGCCCCGGCCTCCTCCGTCGCCCCGCCCCCGCGCGAGCTCGCCGTCTACGGCGCCACCACCACGGGCCCCTTCACCGAGCGCCCGCTGGAGACGATTCCCTTCGGCGTCCCGGACGAGCCCCTGCGCGCGCCGGCGGTGGCCCGCTCGGCGCTCACGCGCTGAGGCAGACGCGCTGCCGCTCTGACCGGCGCGGTACGAGGCGGTGCCCGGCCGGCGCGGGCGCGGCGTCACCGCCGTTCGAGGTGGCGCGGCCGTCGGGCTGGTCCAGAGGGCCAGGCACTGTCTCTGAATGAGGCGACCGACGGGTGCGTGGAAGGCTCTGGGACACTCGGCCAGTGGATGAAGCGACTGCTCTCGAACTGATCCTCCTGGCCGATGGAGACCAGGTCGTCAGCGTCAGGCTTGCCGATCGTATGCCGGCGTGGGGTCCGGACTACTACGCTGCCGACATCGTCGTCACCAGCGACTTCGTGAACGCTCAGCTTCGGATCCTGGTGACGCTTGAGGACCTGGATCATTGGACCGGAGCCCTGGACCTCATCGAGGCCGACGAGCTCCGAGCTGCCGGAGGGGACCTACTCAGCGTCGACTGGCCCCCCGCAGGCAATGACGGTTATCTGCGCTTCATCGCTGACGACCCCTATGTGGTGGAAGTCCATGACCAGCCGCAGACGCGGATCTCAGTGAGGGTCCCGCTCGACATGGACGAGGGGTGGATCGCAGAGGCGCGTCAACGGCTCCGGGCCGTGCAGACGCTTCTCGTTCCGAGCGAGTGACCTCAATAGGGCCGGGCCCGCTGGGTGTGTCGATCCGCTCCGCGATCGCCGCGGCGATCCCCGGCGCCGGAGAAGGCCCCCCAGGGCCCCTTTTTTCGGGCCCCGGCCGCGTGCTGATGTGCCCGGACCGTGGTCGAGTCGGCGCAGACGGCCGGTCAGTCCGCCTGCCCGGCGGCGTCGGAGTGCTGCTGGATGCGGTCCGGCAGCCGATCCCCAGGTGCCGTCGGCGGACCCTTGCCGGAAACGTTCGTGGACCGTCTTCCACGGCCCGTCCCACGACTCATCCGTCAGTTCGAGGCTACGCGGCTACGCACCACGAACGGAGCAACGACCGTCCACCTGACGGACACGCCCAGGAGCCGACGAAGGCCGGGACCACGCCGTGCTCCGGAAGAGGGCTTCGTCGTGCGCCCCGCACCGCGACGACCCCGGTGTGCGGCGATGGGTCCTTCCGACTGTCAGTGGCCGTGCCGGAGTCGGCGTCACCGCCCCGGGCGGTGACGCCGACTCGACGGGGCCGACCCTCAACGGGCCGTGGTCACCCGCCGATCCACGCGTTGCGGATGGACAGCGTGGAGGTGTTGCCCTGCCGGTCCGTGACCTCGGCGGCGAGCGAGATCCCCGCGCCCTTCGCCGGGTTCTTCACGACGATCCGGCCGCCGAGCACCGGCACCGCCTGCCACGTCTTCGCGTCGTCGTAACTGACCTTCACTGCCAGCGACTTGAGGTTCTGTCCGGCCGCCGAGCCCTGCACGGTCACCGGGACCGAGGCCCACGTCCGCTCCGGGGCCCGCGTCTCGAGGTCCACCGGCGCCGCGAAGCGGACCGTGGACACCGGCAGCGCCGTGGTCGCCGCGACCTGCTGCGACCGGAACGCGAACGAGGTCTCGATCCGGGTGGACGCCCCGGCGACCTCCGCCGGCCGCTCCGCCGAGGTGACGAGGCGGTACGCGGCGTCGGCGCCGTGGACCACGAAGGGCTCCGAGCCGCTCAGCGGGTCCTCGTTCGACGCGACCTTCTGGCCGTCGCGGTACAGCGTCGTCGTGGCCGAGGAGTACCGGGTGGAGCCCACGTGGCCCCGGCCGTCGGCCCACAGGGGCACCGCGCCGACGAGCCGCTGCTCGCCGGTCACCGGGTCGGGCGCCGTACGGAAGACTCCCATGCCCTCGCCCAGGAGCGGGCCGAAGACGCCGGAGTTGAACCGCTCGCCGTACGTCCGCCCCGCCTCGTACCGCTTCGGCGCGGCCGTCTCGTAGCTGCCCTCCAGGGCCGGGTAGCCCCACTCGTCGGGCGCGCCCAGCTGGTTGAACCGGGTCAGCCAGCGAACGCCGTCCGCCGTGGAGACGTGGAAGGTGCGGGTGCCGGGCGCCGGCTGCGGGGCGGAGAAGCCGTTGCCTTCGGGCGCCCCCGGCAGGTGGGCGTACGGGGAGGCGAGCGCGGACTTGCCGGGCGCGGAGGCGCCGAGCTCCACCTTCAGGGTGGCGAACTCCTCCGCCTTCACGTGCCGGGTGTAACCGGTCGCGACCGTCTCCGCCTTCCCGCCGAAGGCCACCGCGTACTGGCTGGTGGCGTCCTTGAGGAAGTGCGCGTCCCAGGTCTGGAGCAGCGAGCCGTCGGTGACGGCCGGACCCTGGTGGGCGGTCCGGAAGCCGGCGAAGCCGCGCAGCACCCAGCCGTTGCCGACCCGCCCGATCTCGGTGTCCCGCTCGTAGTAGGTGCCCGCGTAATCCGCCCGGTCGATCCCCGGCACGGTCAGGTTCACGGGCTTGGTCGTGCGCGCGTCGACCGTGACCGTGGTGTCACCGACGACGTCGAGCCTCGGCTGCGCGATCCAGTCGGTGCCCTTGGTGTAGTCCGAGGGGTCCTCGTAGACGGCCGTGTTGAGGGTGTACGACCCCTTGGGCACGCGCAGCGTGTGGCTGCCCGGCTCGTTGTCGATCCGGGTCTGGAAGCCGGCCGCCGGTCCGGCGACGCCGGTCAGGGTGTTGGCGAAGTCCCGGGCGTCGGCGCCGTCACGGCCCAGCGTGCGGACGGTGAGGTCGTACGACTCCGCCTCCCGCACGGCGACCGCGGCCGTACGCACCGACAGGCCCGCACCGGTGGCGGTGACGTACCCGGTGAAGGTGCCGTCGGTCCCGCCCACGCGGGTGTCGGCGGTGAGCTCGACCTCCGCCGTGCCGCCGGCCGGCACGGTGACCCGGGAGGCGCCGAGCGTGAAGAAGCCCTCGGGGCGGGCTTGCCCGCGGGGTCCAGGCCGGAGACCGACAGGTCGAGGGTGACGTCGGTCGTCCCGAGGTTGCGGTAGCCGACCTTCCGGGTGACCGGCTCGTCGTCGGCGTGCGGCCACCGGGCCGTGCCGAAGTTCAGCGACACCGGCCCCGGGATCACGGTCCCGGCCAGCGCCCGGTCCACCTGGACGCGGCCGGTGCCCTGCTGGAAGGCGGTGAGGCCGGCGCCGCCCTCGGCGGATCCGGTGAGGGCGCCCTTGAGTTCGGCGGCCGACCAGCCGGGGTTCCGCTGCTTCAGGAGCGCGGCCGCGCCCGCCACGTGCGGGGTCGCCATCGAGGTGCCGTCGATCTGGAGGTAGCCCGGCGCCGGGTGCGGGGTGCCGGGGCGGGTGTCGATCGCGCTGCCGGGCGCGGCGGCGGCGGTGATGGCGACGCCGGGCGCGGTCACGTCGGGCTTGACGGCGCCGTCGCCGAGGCGCGGGCCGGTGCCGGAGAAGGGGGCGAGCCGGTCGTCGTGGTCGACGGCGCCGACGGTCAGCGCGGCGTCCGCGCTGCCGGGCGAGCCGACCGTCGAGGCGCCGGCCTCGCCGTCGTTGCCGGCGGCGACGGCGAAGAGGATGCCCTTCTCGGCGGAGAGCCGGTCGATCGCGGCCTCCAGCGGGTCGACGCCGGGTCTGTCCGGGCTGCCGAGGCTCAGGTTGACCACGTCGGCGCCCTCGGCGGCGGCCCACTCCATGCCCGCGAGGACGGCGGAGTCGTCGCCGTACCCCTCGTCGTCGAGGACCTTCCCACTGATCACCTCGGCGCCCGGCGCCACGCCCTTGAACCGGCCGCCCGACCGCGCGCCGGTGCCGGCGGCGATCGAGGCGACGTGGGTGCCGTGGCCGACGCGGTCCACCGCGTCGGGGGAGGCGGAGAAGTTCTTCTCGCCGACGACCCGGGTACGCAGGTCCTCGTGGGTCTTGTCGACACCGGTGTCGAGGACCGCGATCCGCACGCCGGTGCCGTCGAAGCCGGACTCCCAGGCCCGGTCGGCGCCGATCTGCCGGACGCTGCGGTCGAGGCTCGCGCCCCGCACCCCGTCCAGCCAGACCGTGCCGATGCCGGCGGCGGCGGCCCGGACGCCGCTTGCCCGCCGGTCGGTCAGCGCCTCCCACACCCGGGCCAGGTCGTCCTGGGAGGCGAGCAGGGCGTCGGCGCCGAGCGTCGGGAAGGTGCGGCGCACCTCGGTGTCCCCGGCAGCGCGGAGCGACGCCCGCGCGGAGGCGGCGTTCCCGTCGTACCGGACGATCAGTTTCAGCCCGGAGCGGTGGCTCGCCCGCAGCCGGGGTTCGGTGAGCACGGAGAGGTCGAAGAGCCGCTGGTCGAGCCGGCCGTCCGCGACGAGGGGCCGCGCGTCGGCGGGCACCACGAGGGTGCGGTCGCCGGTGCGCCGCACCTCGACGGGTATGCGCTCGCGGCCGGGAGCGGCCTCGAACCGCACCATCCGGCCCTCGGCGTCCACCACCACCCGGTCGCCGGTGACGAGCGGGATCCGCTGGTCACCGCCGATCCGGGCCGGGTGCGGAGCCGAGGCGTCCGAGGTGCGCGGGGTGGTCGGGGTGGTCGCGATGGCCGGGCCCGTCATGCCCGCCACGAGGGCCACCGAGGTGGCCGCCGCGATCGTGAAGGCGCGTGCTTTCTGCACGGGTGCGCGCAAGTCTCCCCCAGGAGCTTGGGATGAGGTCGAGTGGTCGAATCCGGCCAGCGGCGCGAACGGCGCCCGCGGTCGGTCAGCGCAGTATCGGAGGTCACCGGCGTGGTGATCAACGACGGTGGAGGCGCGGGGCGTTGGAGCACATGGTTTCCGGCCACGCCGGAGGGTGTGAGTTCGATGGGGCCACGACGGGTGTGTGACGAGCGTGTGACACCCGTGCGATGCCTGTGCGACAGCGGCGCCGGACGGAGCGTCGTCGTCCCAGGTGCGGGGGCGTTTTCCGGTTGCGGCGCCGACGCGGGCGGAACCTCCCTCTCCGATTGGCCGTATTCGGGCCGCGGGCGGGCCGCGGGAGCCCGGTCCTGTCCGAGCCGTCGACGTCCCCGCGGTCCGGCCGCGAGCATGTCCGCCGCCGGGCCCGGAAGCGCTCCCCAGGCACGTCGAGATCCCTGCGGGCCCGAGGAGACTCCAGACACCGGCGCCGCGGGCCCGCCCCGCGAACAGACGGCGCTGCTTTCCGGCCTGCTTTCCGGCCTGCTTTCCGGCCTGCTTTCCGGACACCCCTAGGGCCGGCCCCCTCGGGCCGCCGCGGCAGGACGCCAACCGGGCAAAGCCGCACGTGACGGGCGGCTCCCCGGGATCGCCGCCCGCCACGGAGCCGGCCGGCCGCCCCGGCACCTCACCCACCACGGCCGGACGACCAACGGCACGCCGAAACCGCTCCCCTTCTGTACCTACTGGTATGTACAGTGGGTGCATGAGCGCCAACGCGTCCGAGCGACTGATCGAGGCCACCCGCTCCCTGCTGTGGGAACGGGGCTACGTCGGCACCAGCCCCAAGGCGATCCAGCAGGCGGCCGGGGCCGGGCAGGGCAGCATGTACCACCACTTCACCGGCAAGCCGGACCTCGCCCTCGCCGCGATCCGGCGGACCGCCGAGGAGATGCGGGCCGCCGCGGAGCGAGTGCTCGGCGCGCAGGGGCCGGCGTACGCGCGGATCGAGGCGTATCTGCTGCGCGAGCGCGACGTGCTGCGCGGCTGTCCGGTGGGGCGGCTCACGATGGACCCCGAGGTCATCGCGGACGACGAGCTGCGCGCACCGGTGGACGAGACGCTGGACTGGCTGCGCGGCCGGCTCACCGGGATCGTCCAGGAGGGCCTGGACAACGGGGAGTTCAGCGGCCCGATGCGCCCGGAGGAGATCGCCTCCACCGTCGTCGCGACCGTCCAGGGCGGCTATGTCCTCGCCCGTGCCTCGGGCTCCCCCGCCGCCTTCGACACCGCCGTCCGCGGCCTGCTCGCCCTTCTGTCCCCGCGCACCCCCTGACCCGAGGAGCCCGGCCGTGCACGCCATGCAGTACGAGATCACCCTGCCCGCCGACTACGACATGGGGATCATCCGCGCGCGGGTGGCGGCCCGCGGCCATCTCCTCGACGACTTCCCGGGACTCGGCCTCAAGGCGTATCTGGTGCGGGAACGGGGGGACGGCTCGCCGGTCAACCAGTACGCGCCGTTCTATCTGTGGGCCGACCCGGCGGGCATGAACGCGTTCCTGTGGGGTCCCGGATTCCAGGGCGTCGTCCGCGATTTCGGCCGGCCCGTCGTACAGCACTGGACGGCGCTCGCGTACGACGAGGGCCCGGCGGCCTCCTCGGTACCCCGGGCGGCGACCCGTCGCCGGTGGCCGCTGCCCGAAGGGGCCGAGCCGGGCGACGCGGTCGCGGAGGCGCTGGACCGCCACTCCCGCCGGGCGACGGCGGACGGAGTCGTGGCGAGCGCCCTCGCCGTCGACCCGCGCCACTGGGAGCTGCTGTCGTTCACCCTGTGGGCGGCTCCGGAAGCGCCGGACGAGGGCGAGCACTTCCAGGTCCTGCACCTGTCGGCGCCGGGACGCGGACGGCTGGGAGCGGGGCGGCTGTGGTGAGCCGGACAGCGGACGGCCGGGAGGGCGGGGGGACTGTCGCGGAGCCGGGACAGCGGACGGCCGGGAGGGCGGGGGGACTGTGGTGAGCCGGTTCAGCGGACGACGCGGGCGGCGATGAGGCGGGCGCACTCCAGCGATTCGGTACGGGTGGTGTCGACCTCCAGGTCGTAGACGACGCCCTGGTGGACGAGGTCCGCCTGCTGGGCGGCCATGCCGGGAGTGCGGTCGCCACGGGCGATCTCCCGTCCGGAGGCGACCGCGCTGTCACACCGGACGCCGACCCACAGCACGTCCGCGTCAAGGTCGCCGAGGGCCTTGCGCCACCGCTGCTGCGAGGCGGCACCGCCGAGGAAGACGTCGTCGACGACGATCCGGGCGCCGGCCCGGGCCATCGTCACGATGCCCTCCGTCCAGGCGGCCTCCAGCGTCCGGAAGTCCTCACCCACGCTCACCCCGCCGTCCTCCTCGAACACGATCCCCTCCTCCGAGGCGCGCATGGCGGCGGGCAGCGCGTCCACGAACGAGTCGCAGCCGAAGGCCAGCCAGGGGTCGGGGAGCACGGCTTGCAGACACCGTACGATCCCCGACTTGCCCGCGCTGGAACCGCCGTTGAGGATGATCATCTTGGTGGTCATCGCGTCACCGTAGGCGGCCGGCGGGGGCTCATCAACCGCTTTTCAGCCGACCGGCACCAAGGTGAGGTAGGCGATGCCGAGGACCTGGCGGTAGCCCAGCCAGGCCGCGCGCTGACGGTCGACGCGGGCGCGGGTCTCGGCGGCGAGCGGATGGTCCGGGTGGGCGGCGAGCCAGACCTCGGTGGCGTGGCGGTAGCCGGACTCGAACTCCTCCCACTCCTCCTGACTCGCCGTCTCCGTCCAGGCGGGCCGGAACCCGGCCTCGATCGCGAGGTCCACGAGGGCGTCCAGCGGAAGGTGGTCGCCGGTGTGGGCGCCGGGCCACATCCGGGCGAGCTCCTCGTTGGTGGGGGTGCGCTGCCAGAAGCCCTCGCCGAGCAGGACACGGCCGCCGGGCCGTACCAGGCGGCGCAGTTCGCGCAGCACGACGGCCGGATCGTAGGGGCCCTCCGGGTCGCACAGCGCCTGGCCCGAGCCGAGGCACAGGACGGTGTCGGCAGGTCCGTGGGTCGTGGCGAGCGCGGACTCCTCGGCGTACTCGACGCGTTCGGCCAGGCCCCGTGCGGCGGCCAGGCGGCGGCCGAGGGCGAGGTCGTCACCGTTGATGTCGATGCCGACGCCCCGGGCGCCGGGGACGGCGGCCAGGAGACGAAGCAGCAGTTCGCCCCAGCCGCAGCCGATGTCGAGGAACGTGCCGGGAGAGGCGGCGGCGAGGCGGGCGACGAACCGGCCGGCCCGGGCCTCGGACAGCGGGCCGTGGAAGGTGAGTCCGGCGCCGAGGCGCGGCGGCGGGGTGGCGGCCTCGGCGGCGGTGGCCGCGCCGGAGGCGGGGACGGTGCTCGGATCGATCATGTGACCGGACCCTACTCGGCGTCGGCCGTGCCGCCCAGCGCTTTGAGGGGGTCGTCCAGGACCGGCTGCCAGGCGAGCTCGGCGGCGCCGACCAGGCTGTTGTGGTCGAGGGTGCAGGGCAGGATCGGCACACCGCCGCTGCGGCCCCACAGGCTGCGGTCGGCGACCACGGCCCGCAGCCGGTCGGGGTCGGCGCCCAGGAGCTCGCGGTGCAGGCCGCCCAGGATGATCCGGTCCGGGTTGAGGATGTTCACGAGGCCGGCCAGACCGAGGCCGAGCCGGTCGATCAACTCCTCGGTCGCGGCCCGCACCCCCGGGTCGTCGGGATGGTCGCGCAGCAGGTCACGGGCCTGCTGGAGGAGGGAGACCTCGGGGCCGGGCGCGCGACCTGCGACGGTGAGGAAGGCGAGCGGGTCGGTCTCGACGTCGAGGCAGCCGCGCGAGCCGCAGTGGCAGGGGCGGCCCTCGGGGTTGACGGTGAGGTGCCCCACCTCCAGGGCCAGGCCCGAACTGCCGGTGTGCAGACGGCCGTCCAGGACGAGCGCGCCGCCGACGCCGCGGTGGCCGGTGGCGACGCAGAGCAGGTCCTTCGCGCCGCGTCCGGCGCCGTGCCGGTGCTCCGCGAGGGCGGCGAGGTTGACGTCGTTGCCGGTGAAGGCGGGGCCCTCGATACCGGCGGCACGGACCTGTTCGGCGAAGATCTCGCGCACCGGCGCGCCGGCGGGCCAGGCGAGGTGGAGCGGGTTGAGGGCGGTGCCCTCGGGCTCGGCGACGGCGGAGGGCGCGGCGAGCCCGGCGCCGACGCAACGGCGTCCGCTGGCGCGCAGGAGCGCGGCGCCGGCCTCGACGACGGCGCCGAGGACCTGCGCGGGGTCGGCGGAAACGGTGACGCAGCCGGGGGCGGTGGCCTCGATGGTGCCGCCGAGGCCCACGAGGGCGGCGCGGAAGCCGTCGGCGTGGACCTGGGCGGCGAGCGCGACGGGGCCCTTCTCGGCGACCGCGAGTCGGTGCGAGGGCCGGCCCTGGGAACCGGCCGCGGCACCGGGGTTGGAGTCGACGCGGATGAGGCCGAGGGCCTCCAGTTCGGCGGCGACGGCTCCGGCGGTGGCACGGGTCACGCCGAGCTCGGCGGTGAGCACCGCGCGGGTGGGCGCCCTGCCCGTGTGCACCAGTTCCAGCGCGGGGCCGAGAGCGCTGCGCCCCCTGTCCAGCCGTGTCCGCGTCGCCGTCGTCGCCTTGCCGTTCATGGGGCCGAGTCTCCCATGATCGCCCGGTCCCGGGTCGCCCGCGTACCGCTTCGGCCGGTTCCGGCCCCCGTCGTCCGGATCGGGGCGGCACGCGGGCCGCCCGCGGTCGTACGGGCCGACGACGGGTTGAAACCGCCCGGCGGAGACCCCTATCCTGAGTTTGTGCCGCTACTAAACAAAGTACGGACGGCCGCATCGGGGGAATCCCGCGGAGACACCGCGTCCCTTCCCCTGTCCCGCCTCCGCCTCGCCCTGACCCTGTTCTTCGCGCTCGACGGCTTCCTCTTCGCCGGCTGGGTGGTCCGCATCCCCGCCATCAAGCAGCAGACGGGCGCCACCGCCGGCGACCTCGGACTCGCCCTGCTCGGTGTCTCCGCCGGCGCCGTCGTCACCATGACGCTCACCGGCCGCCTCTGCCGCCACTACGGCAGCCACCCCGTCACCGTCGCCACGGCCGTCCTGCTCTCCCTCTCCCTGGCCCTGCCGCCGCTCACCCGCTCCCCGCTCACCCTGGGGCTCGTCCTGCTGGTCTTCGGCGCCGCCTACGGCGGCATCAACGTGGCGATGAACAGCGCCGCCGTCGACCTCGTCACCGCCCTGCGCCGACCCGTGATGCCGAGCTTCCACGCGGCCTTCAGCCTCGGCGGCATGCTCGGCGCCGGACTCGGCGGCCTGGTGGCCGGAAGCCTGTCGCCCACGGCGCACCTGCTCGGCCTCACCGCGGCCGGACTCCTCCTGACGGCGGTCGCCGGACCCGTGCTCCTGCGCCACCCCTCCCCCGCCCCGCCCGAGTCGCTCCCCGCGAAAACGGCCGGCCCGGCGGCCGGCCCGGCGGACCCCGCCGCCGCGCCGTCCGCCGGCTCACGCCGTACGGTGCTCCTCTTCGGCGTGATCGCACTCTGCACGGCGTACGGGGAAGGCGCGCTGGCCGACTGGGGCGCCCTGCACCTCGCACAGGACCTGCACGCCCACCCCGGCGTGGCGGCCGCCGGATACTCGCTGTTCGCCCTGACCATGACCGCGGGACGGCTCTCGGGCACCGCCCTGCTCGAACGGCTCGGCCAGACCCGCACCCTGGTCGCGGGCGGCCTCACCGCCGCCGCCGGAATGCTGCTCGGGGCCCTCGCCCCGACCGTCTGGGCCGCCCTGCTCGGTTTCGCCGTAACCGGCCTCGGCCTCGCCAATATCTTCCCGGTCGCCGTCGCCCGCGCGGGCGCCCTCGCCGGACCGGGCGGTGTCGCGACCGCCTCCACCCTCGGCTACGGCGGCATGCTGCTCGGGCCGCCGTCCATCGGCTTCCTCGCCGACTGGTTCTCGCTGCCGGTGGCCCTCACGACCGTCGCCGTCCTCGCCGCCGGCGCCGCCGTCATGGGCTACACCGCCCGTAACGCCCGGGGGTGAGTGCGGGCCGAGACCCGGTCGGTCACCCCGTGGCCCCAAGTCGGCGTCGGGGCACGATAATCCGGGTCATGGACACCCTGAGAACCGACGCCCACATCGACGCGCTCGACACCGCCGGCAAGGCACTCCTGGACGCCGCGGCGACGGCCGGGCCCGACGCCGAGGTCCCCACCTGCCCGGGCTGGCGGGTCCGCGACCTGCTGCGGCACACCACGATGGTCCACCGCTGGGCCACCGCCTTCGTCGCCGAGGGGCACACCTCCTACCACCCCGACGGCGGCGAGCCCGACCTCGACGGCGACGCGCTCCTGTCGTACGTACGCGACGGGCACGCCCGTCTGGTCTCCGCCTTGCGGGAGGCGCCCGCGGACCTGGAGTGCTGGACCTTCCTGCCGGCGCCGTCGCCGCTCGCGTTCTGGGCGCGGCGCCAGGCGCACGAGACGACCGTCCACCGGGCCGACGCCGAGTCGGCGCTGGCCGCCGGACCGGGCCCGGTGGACCCGCGGCTCGCCGCCGACGGCATCAACGAACTGCTGCGCGCCATGCACGGCCGCGACCGCAGCCGGGTCCGCACGCCCGAGCCGCGCACGCTGCGCGTGCGCGCCACCAACACCGGTGACGTGTGGACCGTACGCCTCTCACCCGAGGCGCCCCGCACCCGCACGGACGACGAGGGTCCGGCGGACTGCGAGCTGAGCGGCCCGGCCGACCTGCTCTATCTGACGCTGTGGAACCGGCTGCCGCAGGAGGCCGTGACCGTGACCGGCGACGCGTCCCTGGCCCGGCTGTGGCGGGAGAACTCCGCGATCACCTGGTCGTAGGACCGGACGCGCACGGGCGGGGGCTCGGCCGGGCGGGGCCGGGCCGGGCGGACGGGGAGCGGGGCGTGCGGGACCGGGGGTTCGGCCCGGGCGGGGCTCCGCTGGGCGGGCGCCGGGAGCCAGGACGGGCTTGCGGTCAGGGCCGAGTCGGGCCGATTCGAGGGCCGGGGCGGCGGGGGGCAGGGCCGGGTCGGGCCGGGCCGGGCGGCGGGGAGCGGGGCGGGCGGGGCAGGGGCTCAGCCGGGTGGGGCTCCGCCGGGCGGGCGCCAGGAGCCAGGACGGGCTTGCGGTCAGGGCCGGGTCGGGGCCGATTCGAGGGCAGGGGTGGCCGCGGGGTCAGGCCCGGGTGGGGTCGGCCGGGGGCAAGGGCGGCCCGGAGTCAGGGTCCGCCCCGAGTCCGAGCCGGGTCAGGGGCAGGGCCGGGTCAGGGCAGAGGCAGCCCCCGGAGTCAGGGCCGCGGGATGAGACCGGCCTCGCGGCCGAGGCGTTCGGCGGCGGTGGTGAAGAAGGCGTCGCGGTCCTCGACGATCCGGTTGAACTGGCCGAAGACCTCGAAGGAGATCAGCCCGAAGAGCTGGGCCCAGGCGAAGACGAGGGCGACGGCGAGGGCCGGCGGGAGGTCGGGGGCGAGGTCGGCGGCGAGCCGTTCGGCCTCGGGATGCAGCGTGGCGGGGAGCTTCGGCAGGGCGACACCCCGGCCGCGGTAGGCGGCGCGGGCGATGGAGACGAGGAGGAGGCCGACGCGAGAGGCGGGGGCGACGGTGTCGTGGGGTGCGGTGTAGCCGGGGACCGGGGAGCCGTAGATGAGGGCGTACTCGTGGGGGTGCTCGACGGCCCAGGCGCGGACGGCGCGGCAGACGGCGGTCCAGTGGGCGAGGTGGTCGTCGGGGGCCGTGGCCTCGGCGTCGGTGTGGGCCCGTTCGGCTGCGGCGCCGACGGCGTCGTAGGCGTCGATGATGAGCGCGGTCAGGAGGTCGTCGCGGCTCGGGAAGTAGCGGTAGAGCGCGGAGGAGACCATGCCCAGTTCGCGGGCGACGGCGCGCAGGGAGAGTTTGGCGGCGCCCTCGGCGGCGAGCTGACGGCGAGCCTCGTCCTTGATGGCGGCGGTGATCTCGATCCGGGCGCGGGCGCGGGCCCCTTGAACGCTGGTCATGCTGAGCAGTGTGCCAGGCCCAGGATCAGCGCACTAAAACGAGAGCGATGCTCCCACTAAAGGGGGACGGGCACCCGCCTCGCCGTGAGAGCACTGCTCTCGCCGGGACACCTCGGGCACCTCACTCTGACGCGCGAGCACCGCCCGCACCGAGAGCACCACTCACGCCAGGAAGCACCGCTCGCGCTCCGTGAGCGCCGCTCCCGCCCTGCCGGAGCCCCGCCGGCCCGCCCGCGAGCACCGCTCACCATCACGAGCACCACTCGCAGATGGGAGCCCCCATCCCGCCCGAAGCGTCGCCTCGGAAGCGCCCGCGAGCACCGCTCACGCGCTGGAGCACCGATGCCGCACTCACGGAACATCGCTCCACTTTGTGAGCACTGCTCTTGCCTGAGAGCGGTGATACGGGCACACTGATCCGGAGCGAGATCAGTGCTCACCCTTCGGAGCAGCGCTCCGCTCTGCTCCCCTTCCTTCTGGAGGCATGATGTCCGCCGCCACTACCCCGCAGCAGCCCACCAGTTCCTCCAGCCCCACAAACCCTGGTCGCCCCACTCGCCCCCCCACTTCCCCTGACCGCACCGCGCCCACCGCCACCACCGCCGCCGCCACCACCACCGCCGCCACCACCACCTCCACCGCCGCCGCCTCCACCACCCCCGCCGCCCCCTCCCACGTCCTCAAGCCCGGCTGGTTCACGATCAACGTCGTCAACCGCGCGGTGGCCTGGGTGACCCGCAGGGGCATCAGCGTCTGGGGCTCGCGGATCCTCGCCGTACGCGGCCGCAAGAGCGGCGAATGGCGTCGCACCCCCGTCAACGTGCTCACGGTGGACGGCGCCCAGTACCTGATCGCTCCGCGCGGCCACGTCCAGTGGACCCACAACATGCGGGCGGCGGGCGGCGGTGAGCTGCACCTCGGCAGGCATGTGGAGCCGTTCACGGCCGTGGAGGTCGCGGACGACGACAAGCCGGTACTGCTCCGCGCCTATCTCAAGCGCTGGAAGGCCGAGGTCGGAGTCTTCTTCCAGGGCGTCGGACCGGACTCCACCGACGCGGAGCTGCGCGCCATCGCACCCCGGCACCCCGTCTTCCGGATCAGCGCGACCTCGGCCCCCGACGCCTGAGGGCGGTACGGAGATCCCCCGCACCGCCCCCGAAAGGCACACCTCTGCCCGATTCCACACGCCTCGACACACCTCGGCCGCTTCGACACGCCTCAACGCGTGTCACGCGCGTCCACACGCCTCGCGGCACCTCAAGACGCCTCAGGACACCTCAAAGACACCTCAGGACGCCTCGGGCACCTGCGGCCCGGCCGCATCGGCACCGGTGCTCCCGCCCGTGGTCGTCGTCGCACCAGGGGTCTCATCGGCGCCCGCACCGTCGTCCTTGCGCGGCGGCACGCCCCGCCCCACCGGTCCCACGCCCGCCGAGGTGTCGATTCGGCGGTCGAGCAGGTCGAGGGCGCGGTGGGCGAGGCCGTTGCCGCGGACCAGGCCGGCCAGGGTCGTCGCACCGCGCGTGATGTCCGTGAACGCCCGCCACGCGGGCCGGAGTCCGGTGATCGCCGCGTGCAGGAGACCGGGCCGCCGCTCGAACACGGCGAGCATCCGGCGGCCCACGGCCATCTCCACGCCGAGCCCGGCCTTGATGGCGAAGGCGTAGTTGAGCGCCTGGCGGCGCGCGTCCACCGCGTCACCGGCCTCGGCGATCCGGACCGCCCATTCGCCCGCGAGCCGCCCGGAGCGCAGGGCGAAGGAGATGCCCTCGCGCGTCCACGGCTCCAGCAGTCCCGCCGCGT
This sequence comes from Streptomyces roseoviridis, assembly GCF_039535235.1. NCBI lineage: Bacteria > Bacillati > Actinomycetota > Actinomycetes > Kitasatosporales > Streptomycetaceae > Streptomyces > Streptomyces roseoviridis. The sequence goes on along the minus strand of NZ_BAAAWU010000001.1, from coordinate 6,762,406 downwards.
CGCCGCAGACCAGAACCCGGCCGCGGGAGAGCGGGGAGTCGTCGGTGCGACAACGGGTCAGATGACCGGACGAGATCGCCGGTTCGAAGCCCGCGAGACCGAGCCGGGCGATGAAGTCCTCCAGATAGCGCTTGGTGGCGGCTCCCTCGCCGCGCGCCGAGATGACGCCGACGGTCAGCGTGTCGCCCTTGGGGAACACCCAGCCGTAACTGCCCGGCATCGGACCCCAGTCGATGAGGACCCGGCCCTTCCAGTCCTCGGCCACCGACGGCGGCACCGGGATCTCCGCCTCCAGACCGAGGTCGACCTGGCCGAGCTTGACGCCGACGTGCGCGCCTATCCGGCTCGCGCTGCCGTCGGCGCCGACCACGGCGCGGGCCAGCACGGTCTCGCCGTCGGCGAGGACGACGGCGACGGTCCGGCGGTCCGGCACGGCCGGTCCGTGCTGCTCGACCCGCGAGACGGTGACTCCGGTGCGCAGCTCGGCGCCCGCCTTCTGGGCGTGGTCGACGAGCTGGGCGTCGAACTCGGGCCGGTTGATGAGGCCGAACAGCATGCGCCGGGAACGGCGGGTGCGCGCGAAGCGGCCCTGGTGGGAGAAGGTGACGGCGTGGACCCGGTCCTGCAGGGGCAGTTCGAAGCCGGGCGGCAGCGCGTCGCGCGACGGGCCGATGATCCCTCCGCCGCAGGTCTTGTAGCGGGGCAGCTCGGCCTTCTCCAGGAGCAGGACCCGGCGTCCGGCGACGGCCGCCGCGTACGCCGCGGAGGCGCCGGCGGGCCCGGCGCCCACCACGACCACGTCCCAGACGGTGCTCCCGTCCGGGCCCGTCGCCCCCGATCCGGCCTCTGCGGACCCTTCGGTCCCTTCGGCCTCTGCCGCCCCGGCGTCTGCGTTCTCGCTGCTCACGATGTGCTTCTGCTCCTGATCCGACCGGTCGTTCCTGCTCTGCACGCATCCTACGGCTCGGTAGCGGGGCCCGGCCGAGTCGCCCCGCGCCGTAGGATCGGCCATGCGTTCGCCGTACAACCGAACACGGCGTCGTCCTGACAACGTCGCACCCACCAGGAGCGTGCCCATGACCGCGAATCCGATCGCCGAGACCGTCGCATCCCTGATGCCCCGCGCCAAGGCGGAGCTGACGGAGCTGGTGGCCTTCCAGTCGGTCGCGGACGAGGCCGTCGCCCCGCGCAGCGAGTGCGAGGCCGCGGCGAACTGGGTGGCGGACGCGCTGCGCGCAGAGGGCTTCGAGGACGTGGCGCTGCTCGACACCCCGGACGGTTCGCAGTCGGTGTACGGCGTGCTGCCCGGCCCGGCCGGCGCGCCGACCGTGCTGCTGTACGCGCACTACGACGTGCAGCCGATGCTGGTCGAGACGGCGTGGGTGACGCCGCCGTTCCAGCTGACCGAGCGGGAGGACGGCCGCTGGTACGGGCGCGGCGCGGCCGACTGCAAGGGCGGCTTCATCATGCACCTGCTCGCGCTGCGCGCCCTGAAGGCGAACGGCGGGGTGCCGGTCACGGTCAAGATGATCGTGGAGGGCTCGGAGGAGCAGGGCACCGGCGGTCTGGAGCGTTACGCGGAGGCGCACCCCGAGCTTCTCGCGGCGGACGCGATCGTCATCGGCGACGCGGGCAACTTCCGGGTCGGGCTGCCGACCGTGACGGCGACGCTGCGCGGCATGACGATGATCCGGGTCACCATCGACACGCTGCAGGGCAACCTGCACTCGGGTCAGTTCGGCGGGGCTGCGCCGGACGCGCTGGCGGCGCTGATCCGCGTACTGGACTCGCTGCGGGCGGAGGACGGTTCGACCGTCATCGACGGGCTGCCGGCGGACGCGGTGTGGGAGGGCCTGCAGTACCCGGAGGCCGACTTCCGCAGGGACGCGAAGGTGCTCGACGGGGTGGAGCTGCCGGGCAACGGCACGGTCGCCGACCGCGTCTGGGCGCGGCCCGCCGTGACGGTCATCGGCATCGACGCCCACCCGGTGGCGGGGGCGACGCCGTCGATCCCGGCGACGGCCCGCGCGCAGATCAGCCTTCGCGTGCCGCCCGGCCAGGACGCGGCGAAGGCCACGGAGCTGCTGTACGCGCACATCGAGAAGCACACGCCGTGGAACGCGCGGGTCAGCCTGGAGCAGGTGGGCCAGGGGCAGGCGTTCCAGGCGGACACGTCGAGCCCGGCGTACGTGTCGATGGCGGAGGCGATGAAGGTCGCGTACCCGGGTGAGGAGATGCAGACGGCGGGCATGGGCGGCTCGATCCCGCTGTGCAACACGCTGGCCACGCTCTACCCGGAGGCGGAGATCCTGCTGATCGGCCTGAGCGAGCCGGACGCGCAGATCCACGCGGTGAACGAGTCGGTGTCGCCGCAGGAGCTGGAGCGGCTGTCGGTGGCGGAGGCGCACTTCCTGCTGAACTACGCGCGCTCGAAGGCCTGATGGGATCGCGGTCACGCTCTGGGCGGAACTCGCCCAGAGCGTAGACCGGGGCCGGGGGCGGTGCCGTGGACGTAGGTTCGCGGCATGGACCTCGTGGAGATCACACCCCGCCTGCACATGCTGCGCTTCCCCATCGGCCAGGCCTATCTGTGGCGCGACGGCTCCGGGGACGACCCGGAGCTGACCCTGATCGACGCCGGCTGGGCGGGTGCGGCCGACGAGATCGTGTCGGGGCTGAGCGGGGCGGGACTCGATCCGTCCCGCATCCGGCGGATCGTGCTGACCCACTGCCACCGCGACCACGTGGGCGCGGCAGGGCAGCTCGCGGAGCGCTTCGGCGCCGAGATCCTGGCGCACGCCCTGGATGCCCCGGTGATCCGGGGTGAACTCCCGGTCCCCGAGCCGGATCTGCTCGACTGGGAGCTGCCGCTGTACGCGCACGGGCTCACCGTCCCGGAGGCGCCGCCGACCCGGGTGGACCGGGAGGTCGCGGACGGCGAGCCGCTCGGTTTCGGCGACGGCGCCGTGGCCCTGCACACCCCCGGCCACACGCCCGGTTCGCTCGCGGTCCATCTCCCGCGTCACGGGGTGCTGTTCACCGGCGACACGGTGGCCTCGGTGCCGGACGTGATGTTCGGCGTCTTCCACGTGGACCGCGCCGAGGCCCTGTCCTCGATGCGCCGGCTGGCCGCACTGCGTCCGTCGGTGCTGTGCTGCGGGCACGGCGAGCCGGTGACCGCCGACACGGCCGAACGGCTGGCGAAGGCGGCGGGTTGAGGACCTGAGGGCTCGGCGCACGGGACCCCGGCCGGCGCCGGACTTCCTCCCGCGCGCCCGGGTCGCCGGCGACCTGAGCGTCGGCGGCAGGCCCGACCGGTCGCGGTCGACGACGCGGGCCGACCGGGGCTGTACCCGGGGCGGGGCTCCGGCGCCTTCGGCTCGTACCTCCTGATCGGTACGGGCGGCTGGGCGGGAGCCTCGGTCACCCACCGCGGGGGCCGGACCGGGGACGGCCGGGAGGACGTGGTCGCCCGCGTCGGCGGAGAACCGCGCGTCTCCCCCGACCGCGGCGGCGGGGTCCTCGCCGCGCCGGTCGTCGGCGTCGACGACCGACCACACCCGCGACGGCCACCCGGACCTCGTGGTCTCGTGCGACGACCGGCTGTGGCGGTGCGCGGGGGTGCGCGGCGCGGTCCCAGACGTGGCCGCACCCGTGCGGGTCGGCACGTCCGGGTGGAACGTGATGACGCTGATCTCGCGCGGTGACGCCGACCGCGACGCCCGTACCGACCTGCTGGCCCGTGACATCCGGAACGGTGACCGGTGGCTCTACCGGGGTTCCGACGACGGCGGTTCGACGCGCGTACCCTCCACGGCCGCGGACACGGGCACGGCCACCGGCCACCACGGCTACGGCTACGGCTACGGCTACGGCACGCTCGACCGCCTGCTGTTCCCCGGCCGCGCGGGCGCCGACCGCAACGGCGTGGCGGACCTGGGGCCACCACCGACGGACGCGGACGACGGTCGGTCCGGGCAGCTGGAAGACGATCCGTTGGATCGGCTGGCGACAGCGGATCCGAGGGCTCGGAGTCCGAGGGTCCGGGGGCCGAAGTGACCGGCTGCTGAGCGCCGCTCGTTTTCGCGGGCGGCGCTCAGGACGTGCCGTACCAGCCGGAGAACGCGGCCGGGAACCAGCCCCGGGATCAGCCCCCCGGGATCGGCCGGAGAGGGCGGCCCGGGGGCAGCTCGGACGGACGGCCGGGGATCGGCGGAAGAAGAGGGCCGGGGATCAGCCCACCGGGACGCCCGCCTCCAGGTTCAGGACGGTGCCGCGTTCGCGGGCGCGGAGGGCCCAGCGGAGACGGCGGTAGCGGACCGGGGGCAGCAGGTCGGCGGCCTCCTCCTCGGTGACGAAGCGCCAGGCGCGGAGTTCGGCGCCGGGCAGCAGGAGGCGGTCGGCGTCGGCGGCCTCCAGCCGGCCGCCGTCGAAGAGGAGGCGCAGCCCGCCGTGACCGGGAGGCTGCGGCCGCTCCCAGTCGACGAGGAGGAGGCGGGGGACGGCGTCGAGTTCGAGGCCGATCTCCTCGGCCACTTCCCGCATCCCGGCGCGGGCGGGCGGCTCGCCGCGCTCGACGACGCCGCCGGGGAACTCCCAGCCGGGCTTGTAGGTGGGGTCGACGAGCAGGAAACGGTCCTGTTCGTCGAAGAGGAGCACGCCCGCCGCCAGGGTCTCGCCGGTCGGTTCCGGGGTCTGGACGATGCCACAGGGTGCGGCGCGCCCGGCGGCTACGGCGTCGGCGACGGCCCGGGCGGTCTCGGCAGCGGTCAGCGCGGAGTTGTCGACGGCGTAGGCGTCGGCGGAGAGCCAGCCGTCGAGCGCGGCGTGGAAGGGGTCGATGTGGTCGAGGCACCAGCGGCGGGCACGGGCGACGGCCTCGGCGGCGCTCTCGCCGCCGTGCGGGGTCCCGGCACCGGTCTCGTCGGGGTCCGCGTCGTCCGCGAAGGCGGCCCGGCTGTCGATCCGGCCACGCAGGATCGTTTCGTCGGGGGTGAGCACCACGTGCCGCACGTCGATCCGCCGGGCGGCGAGCCCGCCGAAGATCTCGTCCCGGTAGTCCTGCCGGAGCAGGGTCATCGGTACGACGAGGACGCCGCCCATCTCTGCGAGCAGCGCGGCGGCGGTGTCCACGACCATGCGGCGCCAGATCGGCAGGTCCTGGAAGTCGGTCACCTCCGCGAGGCGCTTGCGCGGGAGCATCCGGGCGATGGTGCCGCCGGTGAGCTCCGGGTCGTACAGCGTGCTGTTCGGGATCAGATCGACCAGCTCGCGCGCGGTACTGGACTTCCCCGCGCCGAACGCACCGTTGATCCAGACGATCACGATTCCCCCTCTTCGGTCGGCCCCAGCGAGCCCCCAGTGGACTGCCCGCACCACCCTGCCACGGAAACCCCCCGGGGGAACCGGGCTCCCCCGCCACGGCGTAACACTTCACGAGGCGCCGTCGTTGGAAACGGCGAGCACGAGGGGGTGCGGAGATGGACCGGACGGTACTGGAGCGTTTTCCGGCGGGCGGGCCGCGGGGCAGCTGGCCCGCGGAGGAGTTCGCCAACGCGCGCCGCGAGGAGGGCCTGCCCGCGCGCGTGGTCATGGATCTGGAGTCGGATACCTTCCTGGTGATCGTGGAACAGCGCTCCCCGGAGTCGGTAGGGGCCTGAGGCCGCGGCGAACGCCAGGCCGGGGCCAGGGCCAGGCCGGGGCCAGGGCTGAGCCGGCCGGGGCCGAAACCGGTCAGGGCCAGGGCCAGGCCGGGCCATGGCCGAGCCGGCCGGGGCCGAAACCGGCCAGGGCCAGGGCCAGGCCGGGCCATGGCCGAGCCGGCCGGGGCCGAAACCGGCCAGGGCCAGGGCCAGGCCGGGCCATGGCCGAGCCGGCCGGGGCCGAAACCGGCCAGGGCCAGGGCCAGGCCGGACCGGGCCGGGGGCGTGCGACCCTGAGGCCGGTCGGAGGGCACGGCCCGCGAGGCCGGTCGGCGAGCACGGCCCCTCGGGTGGCGGTCCCGGTGGGCGACGCCTGGGAGCGGTCCGGGTGAGCGGCCCCCGCGGTCGGGCGGATGGACGGTTGCCGGGGGCGGGTGGGGGTGTTCGGTCTGCGGGGGCGTACGCCCGGCTCAGTGGACGGTGCCCCGCGGCAGCGCCGCGGCGGCGGCGCCCAGCAGACCGGCGTCCGTGCCGGTGAGGGCGGGGACCACGGTGAGTCCCCGCACGAAGGAGAGCGTGGCGTAGGAGCGGAGGCTGCGCCGCAGCGGCGCGAAGAGGACCTCGCCCGCGCCGGCCACTCCCCCGCCGATCACCGCAATGTCGACCTCGACGAGGGTGGCGGTCGCGGCGATCCCGGCCGCGAGGGCCCGGGCGGCTCGTTCGAAGGAGGCGACGGCCACGGGGTCGCCCGCCCGGGCGGCGGCGGCCACGGCGGCGGCCGAGGAGTCGCCGTCGGGTCCGGGCCGCCAGCCGTCGGCCAGGGCGCGGCGGGCGATGTGGGGGCCGCTGGCGATCCGTTCGACGCAGCCGCGTCCACCGCAGGCGCACGGGTCGCCGTCGAGGTCGACGCTGATGTGGCCGATGTGACCGGCGTTGCCGGTGGGGCCGGGGTGGAGGCGGCCGTCGAGGACGAGTCCGCCGCCGACGCCCGTGGAGACGACGAGGCACAGCGCGTTGTCGTGGCCGCGCGCCGCGCCCTGCCAGTGCTCGGCGGCGGTCATGGCGACGCCGTCGCCGACGAGGGTGACGGGCCGTCCGCCGGTGGCCCGGTGGACCCGTTCGACGAGCGGGAAGCCGCGCCAGCCGGGGACGTTGACCGGGCTGACGGTGCCGGCCGAGGCGTCGACCGGGCCTGCGCTGCCGATGCCGACGGCTCCCGCCGACGCCCACAGCGGCGAGCCGGAGAGTGCGTCGAGCACGTCCGCCACCGCGCCCATCACCGTCTCGCCGTCCTCCCGCGCGGGCGTGGGCCGCTGGGCCCGCACCCGGATCCGGCCCCCGGCGTCGACCAGCGCTCCGGCGATCTTGGTGCCGCCGATGTCGAGGGCGACGACGAGGTCAGTGCGCATGGGCTCCGTGTCTCTGTGGGGACGGTGGATGTGACGTACAGTCTTCCCGCCTCTGACAACGTTGTCCAGGCCCTATGCTCGACAGCAACGAGATCGAGACCGGGACCGGTGCGCGAGGACCTGGGCCGGGACGGACCCTGCCCGGATACCCCGCCGCGGCCGGCACCGACACCCCGCACACGACGGAGGAACCGCGCACCGTGGCCGACATCGCCCGCCGCCCCGAGCACCGTTACGGCAATCGGCCCACGATGAAGGACGTCGCCGCGCGGGCCGGCGTCGGCCTCAAGACCGTCTCGCGGGTCGTCAACGGCGAGGCGGGCGTCACGCCGGACACCGAACGCCGGGTCCAGGAGGCCATCGACGCGCTGGGCTTCCGCCGCAACGACAGTGCGCGGGTGCTGCGCAAGGGACGCACGGCGTCGGTCGGGCTGGTCCTTGAGGACCTGGCCGACCCCTTCTACGGGCCGCTCAGCCGCGCCGTCGAGGAGGTGGCCCGGGCGCACGGGGCGCTGCTCATCAACGGTTCCAGCGCGGAGGACCCGGAGCGCGAGCGGGAACTGGCGCTCGCGCTGTGCGCGCGGCGCGTGGACGGACTGATCGTCATCCCGGCGGGCGCGGACCACCGTTACCTGGAGCCGGAGATCCGGGCCGGTGTGGCCACCGTCTTCGTGGACCGCCCCGCGGGCGGGATCGACGCGGACGTGGTCCTCTCGGACAGCTTCGGCGGCGCCCGGGCGGGCGTGGCGCACCTGATCGCGCACGGCCACCGCCGGATCGGCTTCATCGGTGACCGGCCCCGCATCCACACCGCGACGGAGCGGCTGCGCGGTTACCGGGCGGCGATGGAGGACGCGGGCCTCGCGGTGGCCGACGGGTGGGTGTCGCTCGGGCCGACCGATCCGGAGCGGGTGACGGCGGCGGTCGGCGCGATGCTGTCCGGCCCGGAGCCGGTGACGGCGCTGTTCGCGGGCAACAACCGGGTGACGGTGACCGCGGTGCGGGTCCTGGCGGCGCGGGAACGGCCGGTGGCCCTCGTCGGATTCGACGACATCGAGCTCGCCGACCTGCTCGGGATCACGGTCATCGCCCAGGACGCGGCGGCCCTGGGCCGGACGGCGGCGGAACGCCTCTTCCGGCGCCTGGACGGTGGCGAGGAGGCGCCGGCGACGGTCGTCCTGGAGACGGCGCTCCTGGCCCGCGGTTCGGGCGAGATCCCGCCCCCGGCGGACGGCTGACGCCGGACCGGCGGGGACCGGCGCCCTTCCTCTCGGGGCGGGGCGAGCCGCTGGAAGCCGACCGGCCGGACAGGCCGGTCAGGCCGGTCAGGCCGACGCACCGCCGCGCCACCCGGCCGGTGGCCCGCGCCGCCGCAGCGGTGCTCGACGCGTGCCCCAAGCCGCCCGACCGCCGGGCCGCGAGGTCCACCGGCGCCTTCGCGACCGTCCACCCCGCCTGGCCGCCCGTCGCCGCCCTGCCCCGCCTCAGCAGACCGGCAGGCCCGGCAGCGGCTGGTCGTTGTCGCCGCCCTTGAGGTAGACGACGCTGAAGTACACGTTGGTGTTGCCGCTGTCGTCGTCGGTCCTGGCCCACCAGACGTTGGTCCACTGGCCGTACGTCTCGCGGCGGCCGAGGTTCGCCTGGCAGTAGAAGTAGTTCGTGCCGGCGTTGAGGACGCCCATCTGGCCGCCTCCGTGGCTGTAGGTCTTCTCGGTGCGCCACACCTGGCAGTCGTACTTCCCGTCGCCCCGCGAGAAGCAGACCGGCGCGGGGGGCGGCGCCGCCCCGCCTCCTCCGCCACCGCCGGTCGTGGTCGAGCCGCCGGTCGCCCCGCCGGTGCCGCCGCTGCCGCCGGTGCTCCCGCCCGTCGTGCCGCCGGACGTGCCGCCCGGAAGGGGCGCCTTGGAGGTCTTGGCGGAGGGCGAGGGGGAGGCGGACTTCGTGGCGTCCTTCGACGGCGAGGCGGACGCGGACGGGCTCCCGCTGCCGGTGGCCTTCCCGGCCGTTCCCGGGGCGCCGGGGTCGAGCACGCGGCCCTCGTCGGCGCCGGGGCCGGCCGGTGCCTGCCCGTCGGCGAGCTGCTCCCGCTCCGTACCGCCGCCGCCCGGTCCGACGAGGGCGTACGTGACGCCGCCGCCGACCAGCAGGACGGCGGCCACCGCGGCGGCGACCAGCGCCCCGGAACGGCGCCGCCCGGTCCGGCCGGCTCGTCGGCTCGGGACGGTGGCCCCGGCCGGGACGCCGTGCGGTGCGGCTCCGCCGGCCGCCGCGGCCGTCGCCTCGGCGGGCGCCGGAGGCCACGGACCGGGGGCCGCGGGACCCTGCGGACCGCCTCCCGTCGGCACCGTGCCCTGGCCGCCGGTCCCGTCGTGAGGGACCGGCCCGCCGAAACCGAAGCCGGACGCGGCGCCCGGGCCGGCGGCCGGGCCGGCGGCCGGACCGCCCGCCGTGCCGTACGGGTGCGGTCCCCCGAACCCGTAGGCGCCCGCCGGACCGGTGGCGCCGGCCGCCGCATGACCCGCACCGGCCCCGGGAGGCGGCGGTACGGCGGCGGGCTCGGTCGGCACCCACAGGTGCGGGGCCCCGCCGTGCCCGGCGGACGGGCCGGACGGGCCGGACGGGCCGGCGGTGACCGTGCCCGCGCCGTCCGTCAGAGGAGCCGCGGGGTCCTGGCCGTCGGCCACGGCCGTCAGCAGACGGGCCGCCGTACGGGCGTCGGGGCGCTGGGCCGGGTCCTTGTGCAGGAGCTGCCGCAGGGCCTCGGTGAGCGGTCCCGCGTTGCGGGGCTCGGGCAGGGGCTCGACGACGATGGCGTTGAGCGTGGACCAGGTGGAGGTGCGGCGGAACGGCGAGGCGCCCTCGACCGCCGCGTACAGGGTGGCGCCGAGCGCCCAGACGTCCGAGGCGGGACCGGGCTGCTGCCCCTGGGCGCGCTCGGGCGCCAGGTAGTCCAGGGAGCCGACGATCTCGCCGCTGCGCGTGAGATGGGTGGCGGACCCGTCGCCGGGGTCGTCCATGGCGGCGATGCCGAAGTCGGTGAGGACGATGCGGCCCGACCGGTCGAGCAGGACGTTGCCGGGCTTGACGTCGCGGTGGAGGACGCCGACGTCGTGGGCGGCGGCCAGGGCCTCGAGGACGGCGGCGCCGATCCGCGCGGCCTCGCGCGGTGGCAGGGTGCCGCGCTCGCCGAGGACTCCGTCGAGCGAGGGCCCGTCGACGAGCTCCATGACGATGACGGGGCGGCCCTGGTGCTCGGTGACGTCGTGGACGGCGACGACTCCGGGGTGGCGGACCCGGGCCGCGGCCCGCGCCTCGCGCTGCATGCGCAGGCGCAGGTCGTCGAGCTCGGGGCCCGAGGCGTCGTTGTAGGTGCGCAGTTCCTTGACGGCCACCTCGCGGCCGAGGACCTCGTCGACCGCGCGCCAGACGATTCCCATGCCGCCGCGCCCGAGCTGCCGCACGACGCGGTAGCGGCCGGCGAGCCGTTCGTTCTCCCCCGAAGACACCCGTGCCCCGTTCCCTGTTCGGCTGTGATGAACGCGTACAGGGTACGGGGCGGGTGTGACGGCCCCGCGCGGGGCTTCGCGCTACGGGGTCCGGCCGCTACTGGTTCGTCGCCGTCAGGTCGCCGCGGCGCGGGGCGGCGAAGCGGGCGAGGTCGGCGCGGGTGAGGCCGGTGAGGGCGTCGACCTCGGCGGTGTCGAGGGCGCCGCAGTCGATGCCGCGCAGCAGGTAGGAGCTGAGGGCCTTGGCGGTGGCGGGCTCGTCCATGACGTCGCCGCCGGCGTGGTTGGCGTAGGCGGACAGGCGCTTGGCGGCGGTCTCGAACCCCTCGCGGTAGAAGGCGAAGACGGCGGCGTAGCGGGTGGGGATGTGGCCGGGGTGCATGTCCCAGCCCTGGTAGTAGGCGCGGGCCAGGGCACGGCGGGTGAGGCCGTAGTGGAGCTTCCACGCCTCGTGGACGTGGGTGGTGGGGCCCACGGGCAGGACGTTGGTGGAACCGTCGGAGACGCGTACGCCGGTGCCGGCGGCGGCGACCTGCATGATCGCCTTGGCGTGGTCGGCGGCGGGGTGGTCGCTGGCCTGGTAGGCGGCGGAGACGCCGAGGCAGGCGCTGTAGTCGAAGGTGCCGTAGTGCAGGCCGGTGGCGCGGCCCTCGGCGGCGTCGATCATGCGGGCGACGGTGGCGGTGCCGTCGGCGGCGAGGATGGCCTGGCTGGTCTCGATCTGGATCTCGAAGCCGAGGCGGCCGGTGTCGAGGCCGTGGGCCTTCTCGAAGGCTTCGAGGAGGCGGACGAAGGCGGTGACCTGCTCGGGGTAGGTGACCTTGGGGAGGGTGAGGACGAGGCCGTCGGGCAGGCCGCCGTTCTCCATGAGGCCGGTCAGGAAGACGTCGGTGGTGCGGATGCCGCGGTCGCGTACGGCGGCCTCCATGCACTTCATGCGGATGCCCATGTACGGGGCGGCGCTGAGGTCGGCGTAGGCGTCGGTGATGATCCGGGCGGCGCGGGCGGCGTCGTGGTCCTCGTCCGTCCCCGCGTAGCCGTCCTCGAAGTCGACCCGGAGGTCCTCGATGGGCTCGCGCTCCAGCTTGGCGCGGACGCGGCCGTAGACGTCCTCGGCGAGGTCGTCGGCGAGGCCGAGGACGGCGGCGAAGGTGGCGGCGTCGGGGGCGTGCTCGTCGAGGGCGGCGAGGGCCTGGTCGCCCCAGGAGCGGATGGTGCCCGCGTCGAAGGCGTTGCCGGGGACGTAGACGGTGTGGACGGGCTGGCGGGTGCCGGGGTCTCCCGGGTAGCGGCGGTCCAGCTCGGCGTCCACGGCGGCGAGGGAGGCGCTGATGTCCTCGCTGACCGCGCCCGCGAGGCTCGTCGACACCTTCTCCTGCTGACCCATCCCACATCCTCCTGTTTTCCGCTGCACGGAATCAACAATCCGTATAGCGAAGTTAGTAGTCCGCCGGGACCTGCGTCAATGGTTGTCCGAAACGGCCCGGGGCCGCACGGCGAGAGTTCGCCGTGCGGCCCCGGGGACCGAAAGAACCGCTGGTCATCAGCCCTTGCGGGTCTTGACCTCTTCGGTGAGGGTCGGCACGACCTCGAAGAGGTCGCCCACCACGCCGTAGTCGACGAGGTCGAAGATCGGCGCCTCGGCGTCCTTGTTGATGGCGACGATGGTCTTGGAGGTCTGCATGCCGGCGCGGTGCTGGATGGCACCGGAGATGCCCGCGGCGATGTAGAGCTGCGGGGAGACCGACTTGCCGGTCTGGCCGACCTGGTTGGAGTGCGGGTACCAGCCGGCGTCGACGGCGGCGCGGGAGGCGCCGACGGCCGCGCCGAGGGAGTCGGCGAGCGCCTCGATGATCGCGAAGTTCTCGGCACCGTTGACGCCACGGCCGCCGGAGACCACGATCGCGGCCTCGGTCAGCTCCGGGCGGCCGGTGGACTCGCGCGGGGTGCGGGCGGTGATCTTGGTGCCGGTGGCCTTCTCCGAGAAGGAGACGGACAGCGCCTCGACGGTGCCGGCGGCCGGGGCGGCCTCGACGGGGGCCGAGTTCGGCTTGACCGTGATGACCGGGGTGCCCTTGGAGACGCGGGACTTGGTGGTGTACGAGGCGGCGAACGCGGACTGCGTCGCGACCGGGCCCTCGGCACCGGCCTCCAGGTCCACGGCGTCGGTGATGATGCCGGAGCCGATGCGGACCGCGAGGCGGGCGGCGACCTCCTTGCCCTCGGCGGAGGACGGGACGAGCACGGCGGCCGGGGACACGGCCTCGTACGCGGCCTGGAGGGCGTCGACCTTCGGGACGACGAGGTAGTCGGCGAACTCGGGGGCGTCGGCGGTGAGGACCTTGACGGCACCGTGCTCGGCGAGGGCGGCGGCGGTGTCGGCGGCACCGTTGCCGAGGGCGACGGCGACCGGCTCGCCCAGGCGGCGGGCCAGCGTCAGCAGCTCCAGGGTGGGCTTGCGGACGGCTCCGTCGACGTGGTCGACGTAGACGAGAATCTCAGCCATGGGACTTCAATCTCCTGCGAACGAAAAGGGGGCGGTCTGGTGGCTCTGCGCGAGCCCGCCGGTCCCGGGGCCGCGCCCCGGGAGTGCGGCTAGATGAACTTCTGGCTCGCGAGGAACTCGGCCAGCTGCTTGCCGCCCTCGCCCTCGTCCTTGACGATCGTGCCCGCGGTGCGCGCCGGGCGCTCGTCGGCCGAGTCGACCTTGGTCCAGGCGCCCTCCAGGCCGACCTCGTCGGCCTCGATGTCGAGGTCGGAGAGGTCCAGGGACTCCACCGGCTTCTTCTTGGCCGCCATGATGCCCTTGAAGGACGGGTAACGGGCCTCGCCCGACTGGTCCGTCACGGAGACGACGGCCGGAAGCGAGGCCTCCAGCTGCTCGGAGGCGGTGTCGCCGTCACGGCGGCCCTTCACGACGCCGTCCTCGAGGGAGACCTCGGAGAGCAGGGTGACCTGCGGGACGCCCAGGCGCTCGGCGAGGATGGCCGGGAGCACGCCCATGGTGCCGTCGGTGGAGGCCATGCCGGTGATGACCAGGTCGTAGCCGGTCTTCTCGATCGCCTTGGCGAGCACCAGCGAGGTGCCCATGACGTCGGTGCCGTGCAGGTCGTCGTCCTCGACGTGGACGGCCTTGTCGGCGCCCATGGACAGCGCCTTGCGCAGGGCGTCCTTGGCGTCCTCCGGGCCGACCGTGAGCACGGTGACCTCGGCGTCGTCCGCCTCTTCGGCGATCTGCAGCGCCTGCTCGACCGCGTACTCGTCGAGCTCCGAAAGGAGGCCGTCGACGTCGTCGCGGTCGACCGTCAGGTCATCGGCGAACTTCCGGTCGCCAGTGGCGTCCGGCACGTACTTCACACAGACAACGATCCTCAAGCTCACGCCGGCTCTCCTACTGCATCGTCATAACTGGGCTGCGTTGCTGCTCGCAGCATAGGCGCCTGAAGGGCGGGTTTCCGGTCGGGGCCTCCGTAGCCCCGGCCGGAAATATTACTCGTCAGTACACCCAGTTCGTTACCGGTGAGCAAGCGCTCAGCCATGTGACCTTGCCAACGCCGCCGCGAGCGCCCGTACGGGAACTCTCAGTCGCGCAGCGCGTTGAAGCGTCCCTGGTGGTACAGCAGCGGACGGCCCGGCGCTCCGGGGGCGCCGTCGCCGGGGCCGGCGGGATCGCCGGCGACGACCTCGGCTATGACGATCCGGTGGTCCCCGGCCGGGACCCGGGCCACCACCCGGCCGACGAGCCAGGCGAGGACGCCGTCGAGGACGGGAACGCCCTCCGGGCCCGGGCTCCAGCGGGTGGGCTCGGCGAAGCGGTCGGCGCCGCTGCGGGCGAAGGTGCCGGCCAGCTCCTGCTGGTGCTCGCCGAGTATGTGGACGCCGACGTGCTCGGCCTCGGCGAGCACCGGCCAGCTGGAGGAGCCGGTGCCCACGCCGAAGGAGAGCAGCGGAGGGTCGGCGGCCACGGAGTTGAGGGAGGTGGCGGTGAAGCCGACCGGACGTTCGCCGTGCGCGGTGATCACCGCGACTCCGGCGGCGTGCTGCCGGAAGACGGAGCGGAGCAGGTCGGGAGAGCCGGGGTGGGGTGCGCCGGCCGCGGGGGTGTCGGCGGGGCGGGGAATCGTCGGGAGCGTGCGGAGCTCGGGCGAGACCGTCATGGAGTCGTCCTTCAGCGGGGGCGGCGGGAGGTGGGTCGCGGGTTCCTCAGACACCCGGACAGCGCGCGCTCGCGTTGCGGGCGAGGTCCACGTGGGCCCGGCCGTGGAGAAGGAGTTCTGGCACCATTGCGCCAGCCTGACGATCGTTGACGTGTGCAGTCAAGTGCGCACGGTCGGATGGGAGGAGGGTCACCACGTCAGACCGCGCGCCCGAGGGCGGCGATGACGTCGGCCTTGCGGGGCTGCCCGGCGGCCCTGCGGACGATCCGGCCGGACCGGTCGAGGACCAGCACCGTGGGTGTGCGGACGATGCCCAGGTCCCGTACGAGATCGAGGCGCTCCTCGGCGTCGATCTCGACGTGCCCGACGCCCTCGACCATGGCGGCCACCTCGGCGAGGGTCCGGCGGGTGGCCCGGCAGGGCTGGCAGAAGGCGGTCGAGAACTGGACCAGGGTGGCCCGCTCCCCCAGCTCGGCGCCCAGCTCCGCCGCGCCCAGCACCTCGGTCATCCGTCCGCCTCCTCGATTCGTGGTCTCCCTCGTCTGAAGCGTCCCACGGGGCCGTCCGATTCCCGCCACGGCGACCGCGAGTGACGAGAATCTCCCCCTTCGAAGCCTTCAGGACTGGTTATGAGCCCCCGCATGGGGCACGATCTGCCCAAAGCCGAAAACCTACGGCCGCGTAACTTCGCCGGGAGAACCCTCCCCAGGCACAGACGAAGGGTTTCCCTCCAGATGGCAGAGCTTGTCTATCGACCGGTCATCGGCGCCGCCCTCACGATGTTCAAGGCGCTGGACCTGAAGATCGACACTCAGGGTTCGCAGCACATCCCCCGCCAGGGCGGGGCGGTCATCGTGAGCAACCACATCAGCTATCTGGACTTCATCTTCACCGGTCTCGCCGCGCTGCCGCAGAAGCGGCTGGTCCGGTTCATGGCGAAGGACGCGGTGTTCCGGCACAAGGTGTCCGGGCCGCTGATGCGGGCGATGAAGCACATCCCGGTGGACCGGGCGCAGGGCGAGCACGCCTACGAGCACGCACTGAGCGCGCTGCGGGCGGGCGAGATCGTCGGCGTCTTCCCCGAGGCGACCATCTCGCAGTCCTTCACGCTGAAGAGCTTCAAGTCCGGTGCGGCGCGCCTCGCGCAGGAGGCCGGCGTGCCGCTGATCCCGATGGCGCTGTGGGGCACCCAGCGCATCTGGACCAAGGGCCGGCCGCGCAATTTCCGGCGCAGCCACATTCCGGTCACCATCCGCGTCGGCGAGCCGGTGGAGGCGCCGGCCGACCAGTTCGCGGGGGCGATCACCCGGCGGCTGCGCGGGCGGGTCCAGGAGCTCCTGGAGGCGGCGCAGCGCGCGTACCCGGTGCGCCCCAAGGACGCGGGTGACACGTGGTGGGTGCCCGCGCACCTCGGGGGCACGGCGCCGACGCCGGAGGAGCTCAAGGCCGCCGAGCGCGGCGACGGCATCCAGTAGGGCCCGTCGGTCACTCCGGGTCGCGTACGGTGATCCGGGCTCCGGGGCTGACCTTCTGGAGCAGTTCGGCGAGTTCCTCGCCGGCGGTGCGCAGTTCGCCGGGGGTCATCGGCTCCAGGGACTCCAGCAGGAAGAGCGCGTCGGTGGTGTCGTCGTCGATGCGGGTGCGGGGGCCCTGGCGCCAGTTCCAGCGGCGGCAGGTGACGCCCGCCTCGTCGCACCAGACGACCTCGCCGGGCTCCGGGTGCTCGACGGTCTCCTCGCCCCCGGCGACGGTGACGAACTCCTCCCGGCCGGTGGCGCGGACGAGGCGCATGCCGCCCCTGATCCTGTTCAGGTCCTCGCCGCCGACGGGGACGAGATGGGCGACGCTGATCGCGTTGTAGGCGTCGACGAGCCGGTTGATCCGCGGCAGGCCGCCGTCGGCGAGGGCGCGTCGGGCGAGCGCCTCGGCGGAGTTGCGGGTGCGGGAGGGCTTGGCGCCGAAGGCGGAGTACGCGGCGCGCCAGGCGGCGACGTGCGGGTCCTGGTCCGGGGTCCGGCCGGCCAGGCGCTCGGCGAGCCGGCGGGCCGCCTCGTCGAGCAGGGCCGAACTGGTCGCGTCGCTGGGCCCGTTGACGAGCCCGTGGGCCTCGACGGCGAGGTGGGTGAAGCCGGGCACGAGGGTGCGCACCTCGTCGGAGACGGTGAGGGTCAGGGTCATGGTCCGCCGTTCAGAGTTCGCCGGGAAGCATCGTCCACAGGTGGGGCCGGTCCGGTGCGGTCCGCAGGGCGCCGAGCACGGCCGGATGCGGTTCATCATAGAGCACCGGATAGTCCACTTCATTGGACCCCGGTCGTACGGGCCGGGCCGGCCGCTCCTCGTCGGGCGGGAACCTCACGGACGTCGCGGCGCCCGTGGTCGACGGCCGCACTTGTCGTCGGGCAGGCACAGGCGTCCGGGTTCCACCGGATGAGTTCCGTGATCGGGCACACAGGAAAGCGGCCGGACGGAAGCCCATGGCTTCCATCCGACCGCATCCCCTGCATGCCTGGAGCCGGCCGCTAGCGCGCCATCTCCTCCTTCAGCGCCTGGAGGAACGCGTCCACGTCGTCCTCCGACGTGTCGAAGGAGCACATCCAGCGCACGTCACCGGCCGCCTCGTCCCAGAAGTAGAAGCGGAAGCGCTCCTGGAGGCGGCGGCTGACGTCGTGCGGGAGCCGCGCGAAGACGGCGTTCGCCTGGACCGGGTAGAGGATCTCCACCCCGTCCACGCCCCGCACGCCCTCCGCGAGGCGCTGGGCCATCGCGTTGGCGTGCCGGGCGTTGCGCAGCCACAGGTCCTTGGCGAGCAGCGCCTCCAGCTGGACCGACACGAAGCGCATCTTGGAGGCGAGCTGCATGGACAGCTTGCGCAGGTGCTTCATGTGGCTGACCGCGTCCGGGTTGAGGACGACCACGGCCTCGCCGAACAGCATGCCGTTCTTGGTGCCGCCGTACGAGATGACGTCGACGCCGACCGCGTTGGTGAACGCCCGCATGGGCACGTTCAGGGACGCGGCCGCGTTGGCTATGCGGGCGCCGTCGAGGTGGACCTTCATGCCCTTGGAGTGGGCGTGCTCGACGATGGCGCGGATCTCGTCGACCGTGTAGACGGTGCCGAGCTCGGTGTTCTGGGTGATCGAGACGACTTGGGGCATCGCCCGGTGCTCGTCCTCCCAGCCCCAGGCCTGCCGGTCGATGAGCTCGGGGGTGAGCTTGCCGTCCGGCGTGGGGACGGTGAGCAGCTTCAGACCGCCCATCCGCTCCGGCGCGCCGCCCTCGTCCACGTTGATGTGCGCGGACTCGGCGCAGATGACCGCGCCCCAGCGGTCGGTGAGCGCCTGCAGGGCGGTCACGTTGGCCCCGGTCCCGTTGAAGACCGGGAAGGCTTCGGCCGAGGGGCCGAAGTGGCTGTGCATGATCCGCTGCAGGTGGTCGGTGTACTGGTCCTCGCCGTAGGCGACCTGGTGGCCGCCGTTGGCGAGGGCGATGGCCGCGAGGACCTCCGGGTGGGCGCCGGCGTAGTTGTCGCTGGCGAAGCCCCGGACCGACGGGTCGTGGTGACGACGGGCGTCGGTCCTGGAGCCCAGGGCCGTGGTCACGGCTTGGGGGTCAGCCACAGGCGCTGTCCATTCACTTCCTCGGCGGGCCTGTCCCACAGTCCGGCGATGGCGTCGGCCAGGTCCGTGACGTCGGTGAAGCCCGCGAACTTCGCATTCGGGCGCTCGGCGCGCATGGCGTCGTGCACCAGTGCCTTGATCACCAGGATCGCAGCAGCCGCCTGCGGGCCGTCCTCGCCCCCCGCCTTGCGGAAGGAGTCCGCGAGGGCGAGCGTCCACGCCTCGGCGGCGGCCTTGCCCGCGTTGTACGCGGCGTTGCCCGCGACCGGCTTGTGCGCGCCGACCTGGCTGATCAGGGCGTAGCGGCCGCGGCCGCCGCTGCGCAGCAGACCGTCGTGGAACGCCAGCGAGGTGTGCTGGACCGTGCGCACCAGGAGCTTCTCCAGGAAGTCCCAGTCCTTCAGGTCGGTCTCCGGGAAGGAGGGGCTGCCGCGCCAGCCGCCGACGAGGTGGACCAGACCGTCGATCCGGCCGAACTCCTTCTCGGTCTTGTCGGCCCACTCGCGGGTGGCGTCCAGGTCGAGCAGGTCGACGGTGTCGCCGGTGACGGTGGCGCCGCCGTGGGCGTAGCGGGCGGCGTCGACCGCTTCGGCGAGCCGCGCCGGGTCGGCGTCGGAGGCGACGACGGTCGCCCCCGCCTCGGCGAGGCGCAGGAGCGCCGCGCGGCCCGCGGGTCCGGCCGCGCCGGCGACCGCCACGACGGCTCCGTCCAGCGCTCCGCCGTTTCCGTTGCCGATCATGGTCGTCGCCTCCTGCTCCGTCGCCTGGGTGGGCCCTGCGGACCCGTCCTTCGCCCGTGCCGCCTCGGTCACGTCGGTCACGCGGCGACCTGCTCGGTGCGCGCGGCCTTCGCGGCGGTGATGCCCTTGGTGGAGGCGATCACGCCCTTGAGCTTCTTGGCAAGGGCCTCATAGAACATGCTGAGCGGAAACTCGTCCGGAAGCACGTCGTCCACGAGCTTGCGCGGCGGCTGGGTCAGGTCCAGGGCGTCGGGGCCCTTGGCCCAGGTGGAGCCCGGGTGCGGCGCGAGGTAGGTGGAGACCAGCTCGTACGCCTTGAACCAGTGGACGAGCTTGGGGCGGTCGATGCCGTCGCGGTACAGCTGCTCGATCTCGCCGCAGAGCTGGTTGGTGACCTCGGGGGCCCGCTGCCAGTCGATCTTCAGCGTGTTGTCGGTCCAGCGCACCACGTCGTGCTTGTGGAGGTACGCGAAGAGCAGCTGGCCGCCGAGACCGTCGTAGTTGCGGTTGCGGTCGCCGGAGACGGGGAAGCGGAACATCCGGTCGAAGAGCACCGCGTACTGCACGTCACGGCCGTGCGCGTTGCCCTCGGCCTCCAGCTTCACGGCCTCCTTGAAGGCGGTGAGGTCGCAGCGCAGCTCCTCCAGGCCGTACATCCAGAACGGCTGGCGCTGCTTGATCATGAACGGGTCGAAGGGCAGGTCGCCGTGGCTGTGGGTGCGGTCGTGGACCATGTCCCACAGGACGAACGCCTTCTCGCAGCGCTCCTGGTCCTCGACCATGGCGGCGATGTCCTCGGGCAGGTCGATGCCGAGGATGTCGACGGCCGCGCCGGTGACCTTGCGGAAGCGGGCCGCCTCGCGGTCGCAGAAGATGCCGCCCCAGCTGAAGCGGGCCGGGGCCTCGCGCACGGCGATGGTCTCGGGGAAGAGGACGGCCGAGTGGGTGTCGTAGCCGGCCGTGAAGTCCTCGAAGGTGATGCCGCAGAACAGCGGGTTGTCGTAGCGGGTGGCCTCCAGCTCGGAGAGCCACTGCGGCCACACCATGCGCAGCACGACCGCTTCGAGGTTGCGGTCCGGGTTGCCGTTCTGGGTGTACATGGGGAAGACGACGAGGTGCTGGAGCCCGTCCACGCGGTTCGCGGCCGGCTGGAAGGCGAGCAGCGCGTCCAGGAAGTCGGGGACCTCGAAGCCGCCCTCGGCCCACTTGCGCAGGTCGGCGACGAGCGCCTCGTGGTAGGCGGCGTCGTGCGGGAGCAGCGGGGAGAGCCGCTCGACCGCGGCGACGATGCGCTCGACGGTCTGCTCGGCGTGGGCACGGGTCGGCGCGCCCTCCGCCGCGAAGTCGATGGAGCCGTCCGCGCTCTGCCAGGGGCGGAGCTCCTCCACGGCATTCTTGAGCTCGGGCCATGCAGGGTGGTCGATCACCGGAGCGTCGGTGGAAGTCCCCCCACCGGTCACGTCCTGCACAAGAATTTCCGTCATGCCTCTTCCTCCACAGGAGAACCTTGCGTCAAGACACCGTATGCATCCATGGTTCTTCCCCGCAAGAGGGGGTAAGAGAAATTATCCTGCGCCACCCCCCTCCTCGCCGCGAATTTTCCTGTCGAGCGGGCCCGCATGACGAGAAAAGCGGGCTTCCGCGCCAAAGCCTTCCGTTTTGCCCCCGTCCACTAGGCTGCGCCCCGAGCCGCCCCGAGCCGCGCCCGGACCGGAACAGCCGCGGCCGGCCCCCGACGGAAGCGAGAAGATCTTGAGTTTCCTCACCATCGGTCATCGCGGAGTCATGGGCGTCGAGCCCGAGAACACCCTGCGCTCCTTCGTCCACGCCGAGCAGGCCGGCATGGACGCCATCGAGCTCGACCTCCACCTCAGCAAGGACGGCGCCCTGGTCGTCATGCACGACGCCGACGTCGACCGCACCACCGACGGCACCGGGCCGATCGCCGCCAAGACCCTCGCGGAGCTGCGCGAGCTGGACGCGGGCTAAGGGGAACGCGTCCCCGTCTTCGAGGAGGTCCTGGAAGCGGTCCGGGCCCCGATCCAGGCCGAGATCAAGGACGTGGCCGCGGCACGGGCCCTGGCCGAGGTCATCAACGAGCGCGCCCTCACCCCGCGGGTGGAGGTCCTCTCCTTCCACGACGAGGCGCTCGCGGAGATCAGGGGCCTCGTCCCCGGCGTGCGCACCGCGCTCGTCGCCGACCATCAGCAGGCCGACGTGGTGGAGCGCGCCCTCGCCGTGCGCGCGGGCGCGCTCGTCCTGAACATCCGGCACCTCACCCTGGACACCGTCGACCGGGCGCACGCGGCGGGCCTGCGGGTGATCGGCTGGGTCGTGAACACCCAGGACGACCTGCGGCTCGCCCGGGCCCTCGGACTCGACGGCGCCACGACGGACCGGCCGGAGATCCGGCGCACGGGCCGCTTCACCGCCTGAGCGGCCGCCCCGGCCGGCGCTGCCCCGGTGCGCCGGGGGTCAGACCAGTTCCTTCACGAGGAGCTCGAACTCCAGGTCGTCGCGCTGCGGCACGCCGAACCGCTCGTCGCCGTACGGGAAGGGGCTCGTCCGGCCCGTACGGCGGTAGCCCCGGCGCTCGTACCAGGCGATCAGCTCCTCGCGCACCGAGATCACCGTCATGTGCATCTCGCGCACGTCCCACAGCTCCCGCACCCGGCGCTCGGCCTCGGCGATGATCCGCCGGCCGAGACCGGCGCCCTGGAGCTCCGGGCGGACCGCGAACATGCCGAAGTAGGCGGCCTCGCCGCGGTGTTCCAGCTGGCAGCAGGCGACGATCCCGCCGTCCCGCTCCACCACCATCAGCCGGCTGCCGGGCGTGGTGATGACGGCCTCGACACCCGCCGCGTCCGTCCGCTGCCCCTGGAGGATGTCCGCCTCCGTCGTCCAGCCCGCCCTGCTGGAGTCGCCCCGGTAGGCGGACTCGACGAGCGGCACGAGCACGGGGACGTCGTCCAGGACGGCGTCCCGGTAGGTGAGGAGGTCGGTGTGCCGGGGCGCGGCGGTGTCCATGGTGTGCGGGTCTCCCCTCGGGCGCTGACGATCGGCGGACGCGATCGCCCCGAGCCTAACGCGCGCCCCACGCTCCCCCTCGTACGCCTGTGCGCGTCCCTGCGCCCGCGTGGGTGCGGCGGTCGCCGGGCATGCAGTCGGTGGGACCGAGGGGAGGGGGGTGTCCGGCGTGCACGGACCGGCTCTGTCCGGCTGGCTGCTGGTGGTGCTGTGCGCGGCCAGCGGGGCGTACTGCCTGTGGCGGACGCGCGGCAGCGCCGGCGAGGACCGCGTGGCGGCCGTGAGCGAGGCCGTGATGGGCTTCGGCATGGCGGCGATGGCCCTGCCCGCGGCGGTGCTGAGCCCACCGGAGTGGGCCTGGGCGCTGTACGCGGCGGTGTTCGGAGCCGCGGCGCTGCACGGACTGGCCGGGGCGTTCCGGCGGGGGCGTCACCATCTGCACCATCTGGTCGGCTCGCTCGCGATGGTCTACATGGCCGTGGCGATGGCCGCAGCACCCGGCGGCGGGCACGGGGCGCACGGAGCGGGGCACGGCGGCCCGGCCGCCGGCTCCGGCATACCCCTGCTGACGGGCGCGCTGATCGTCTACTACGGGGTGTACGTGCTGCGTTCGGGCGCGCGGCTGGTCCCGGTGGCCGCGCCGGCGGCGGACGCGCCCGGGGCGGCGGGCGGCGTGAGCGGGCGGGGTGGGGTGCTCGCGGCGGGCGGCGTGGCCGCGCCGGGCGGAGCGGAGCTGACGCTGGTGTGCCGGCTGTCCATGGCGCTCGCGATGCTGGCGATGCTCCTCACGCTCTGAGGTGCCGGTGCGACGGGATGAAACCGTGGCGTACGTCACTTGATCTCCAAGCCCATACCCCTGTCCGTACCGCGCTCGTAGGGTGGCGCCATGCTGGTCTCCCTCGCCCTCCTCGCGCTCGGCGTCCTGACCGCCGTCGGCGCCCCGCGGCTGCTGTCCCGGGCGGACTGGGTGGAACGGGAGCCCGTGGTGGCGCTGTGGGTGTGGCAGTGCGTCGTCGCGGCGACGCTGCTGAGTTTCGCGCTGTCGATGACCTTCAGCGCGGCGGCCGCCTGGCAGGTCGTGCGGGGCCCGGTCTTCGGGTCCGCGCCGAGCGCGGTGATCGAGGCGTACGAGCTCGGCACCCACGGGCCCTGGTCGGCGGCGCTGGCCGTGCTGCTCGCTGCCGGCGGCCTGTGGAGCGGGGCGATGCTGGGCCGCGAGATCGGCCGGGCCCGGGCCCGCCGCCGCCAGCGGCGCCGGGAACTGCTGGTGCGCGCGCCCGTGTTGCCCGGCGAGGAGCCCGCCGACAGCGAGCGCCTGGTGGTCCTGGAGGAGGAACGCCCGGGTGCCTGGTGGCTGCCCGGCGGGACACCGCGCCTGGTCATCACCACCGCCGCGCTGCGCCGCCTCAAGGGCCGTCAGCTCGACGCCGTCCTCGCGCACGAGCAGGGACACGCCCGGGCGCGCCACGACTGGCTGCTGCACTGCGCGACGGCCCTCGCGACCGGCTTCCCGGGCGTCCCGGTGTTCGCCGCCTTCCGGGGCGAGATGCACCGGCTGGTGGAGCTGGCGGCGGACGACGTGGCCTCCCGCCGCTTCGGGCGGCTGACGATCGCCCTGGCCCTGGTCGAACTCAACGAGGACCGGGGCGTGTTCGGCCCGGGTCAGACCCCGGACGCCGACCTCCCGCAGCGCGTCAACCGCCTGCTGACGGCCACGCCGCGCCTCACCGCGGGCCGTCGGCTGCGCCTGACGGCCGCAGCGGCCCTGGTCCCGGTCGTCCCGATCCTGGTGGCGTTCGTCCCCGCGCTGACGGCGCTGGGATAGGGGGCTCTCCCGGCGAAGGGCCCGACCGGCCCCACGGGGCCGGCTGGCCGGGCCACGGAACGCCGGCCCGGCGGCGCGCGGGAAGGGGGCCGGGCCGCCGGGATACGGGCCGGGGTCGCCGGACGGGCGTCAGACCACAGGCGTCGCCGGACGGGCGCACACGTCAGACCACCGGGGTCGCCGGAGGGGCGCACACGTCCGACCGCCGCTGTCGCCGGACGGGCGCACACGTCCGACCACCGGCGTCGCCGGACGGGCGCACACCTTCGACAGACCCGCCGCGCGGACACGTGGAAACGCGCTGGTGGGGCAGGATCGGCCCATGCGCATCTCCGCCCTCGTCACCGGTGCCCTGGCCGTCCTGCTGCTCGTCGGGGTGGCCGTCGGGTGGTCCCCGCTGCTGTCGCTGGACCGGGACGTGAGCGGCGCGCTGCACCGCAGTGCGGTCGCCGAGCCGGGATTCACCCGGCTCAACCAGGTGCTGTCGGACTGGGTGTGGGATCCGTGGACCATGCGCACGCTCGCCGCCGCGACCGCCCTCGCGCTGTGGTGGCGCCGGGAGCGCCGGCTCGCGCTGTGGGTGGCGGTCACCAGCGTCCTGGCGTGGGCCCTCCAGCACGGTCTGAAGGTCGCGGTGGGGCGCACGAGGCCGAGCTGGCCCGATCCGGTGGACTCGGCGCACTTCCCGGCCTTCCCGTCCGGCCACGCCATGGCGGCGATGGTGAGCTGCGGACTGCTGCTGTGGGTGCTGGCGCTGCACTGGCGCGAGGGCCACAGGGGCTGGGGCGCGCTCACCGGCCTCGCGGTGGTGTCGGTGGCCGGAGTCGGCTGGACCAGGGTCTACCTGGGCGTCCACTGGCCGTCGGACGTGCTCGGCGGCTGGCTCCTGGGCTGGTGCTGCGTGGCCGTGGCCGTCGTCACGTACCGGCGCCGCGACGTCCGCAGACCGCCGACCACCGGACCCGACAAGGGGAGCAGAATGGGAGAAACACGATGAAGCCGCCTGTTCTGGACGATCCCCCGCGTCGCCCAGAACAGACGGCATGCCCCACCACCGGCCACGAGGGCACGACGGCAGGTCGCGCTGAGTATATTGGCTGCGAGCCAGTCAACGCAGGAGTCCAGCATGTCCCCGCGTAGCGCATCGGTCAATGAAGAGCTCCGGCGGCGTTCGCGCGAGCGGATCCTGACGGCCACCGTGGAGCTGGTCTCGGAGCGGGGTTACGAGGCCACGACGCTCGGCGACATCGCCGGCCGGGCCGGCTCGGCACGGGGGCTGATCTCGTACTACTTCCCGGGGAAGCGGCAGCTGCTGCAGTCCGCCGTGCACCGGCTGATGCACCTCACGCTGGAGGAGGCGCTGGAGCGCGAGCCGCGCACCGAGGACGGCCGGGAACTGCTCGCGCGGGCCATCGACGCCATCCTGGGGCTCGCCGAGGACCGGCCGGTGCTCATGCGCACGCACATGGCCGGCATCCTGCAGGCGGAGGGCTTCGTGCAGTGTCCGGAGCAGCAGCGGCTGGCCGCGCTGCTGCGCGAGACCGTGGCCCGCTACGGCACCGACGACGTCGACCGGGACTACCCGCTGCTGCGGGCCCTGCTCATGGGCGCGGTGTTCGCGGTGCTGCTGCCCGGCGCGCCGATGCCGATGCCCCGGCTGCGGGCGGAGCTGTTCCAGCGGTACGGGCTGGACTGGGAGCAGGGCGTGCCGCCGGGCGGAGGTCCGCCCGACGGCACGCAGGTGGTGCACCCGGTGTTACGCGGCCGTCCGGCCCGGGTGCCGGTCCAGCTGGGCCCGCGGGCGGTCCGGGTGCCGGACCGGCCGTGCGAGCCGGAGTGGCCGGCGGAGCAGGCCGGGCCCCCCGGACCGGATCAGTCGTCCGCGCCGGAGGCCCGGTCGAAGTCGCGGAAGTAGTCCGGCTGCGTCTGGGCGTTGAGCTCGTGCATCCGGACCCGCTGCGCCTTGTCGGTGCGCTTGTCCGAGAGCTTCAGGACGTCGAAGCCCTTGGCGATGTCGTTCGAGTAGATGTGGCCGTTGTAGTAGTAGGCGGACCAGGAGCCGCCGCCGACGGGCGTGGTCGTCGAGATCGGGCCGCGCTCGAAGTAGGCGATCTCCTTCGGCCGGCGGGAGTCGGTGAAGTCCCAGACGGAGACGCCGCCCTGGTACCAGGACTGGACCATGATGTCCTTGCCCCGGACCGGGATCAGCGAGCCGTTGTGGGCGACGCAGTTCTCGGTGTCGGCCTGGTGGCGGGAGATCTTGAAGTAGCTGCGGAAGACGAGCTTGCGCCCGTCGCCCTTGCCGACGATGTCGTAGATGCCGTTGGCGCCGCGGTTGGGGCCCACCTCCGCGTTGCAGGTGGCCGCGCCGCCTCCGCCGAGCTCGTCGGCGAAGACGACCTTGTCGGCCTTCTGGTTGAAGGTGGCGGAGTGCCAGAAGGCGAAGTTGACGTTGTCCTGGACCTGGTCGATGACCCTGGGCCTGACCGGGTCCCTGACGTCGAAGAGGATGCCGTCGCCCATGCAGGCTCCGGCGGCGAGGTCCTCCCCGGGGAGCACGGTGATGTCGTGGCAGCCGGTGGTCTTGGAGACTCCGGGGTTGGTGGGGGCGCCGGGGTTGCCGCCGCCGTCCGGGCCCTCACCGGGGAAGAGGACGGGGAACGAGACGACCGCGGCCCGCTCGGGCGCCTCGCGCGGCACCTTGATGACCGAGATGCCGTCGTGCGGCGGCCGGCAGTCCGGGAAGGCCGCGTTGGGCGCGTACGAGGAGACGTACACGTACACGTCGTCCCGCTTCGGCAGCAGGGTGTGGGTGTGCGATCCGCAGGCGGTCTCGACGGCTGCGACGTACCGCGGGTTGGAGATGTCGCTGATGTCGAAGATCTTCATGCCCTCCCACGATTCCTTGACCGTGGCGGGCTGGGAGACGCTGGCGCAGGAGTCGTCGCTGCGGGAGGAGTCGGTGGAGAGGAACAGGAGGTTGCCGGAGACGGAGATGTCGTTCTGGGATCCCGGACACAGCACCTGGGCCACGGTCTTCGGTGAGCTCGGCTCGCTGATGTCGAAGATCCGGAAGCCGTCGTAGTTGCCGGCGAAGGCGTACCGGCCCTGGAAGGCCAGGTCGGAGTTGGTGCCCTTGAGGGCGTCCTTGGGGATGTTGGCGAGGTGTTCGATGTTGGGGGTGTGGACGATCTCGTCCACACCGGGTATCTCACCGCTCGCGACGGCGGCCCGGGCGCTCGCCGCACGCTCCGCGCTGACGGTGTCCGGTACGGGGAGGTCACCCGGGCCGGGTGTGGCGGCCGCGGGTCCTGCGGCGAGCAGGCTGACCAGCATTCCGGCGGCGGCGGTAGCCACACCCAGGCTTCTGATCCGTCTGCGCGGGGTACTCGTGGTACGCAACGAAGTCACTCCGTCCTCTCTGGGACTTCCGTTCACAGCTGAACGACGGATGGACCTCGGCAGTATGGTCCTTGGCGTGCACATCTCAACAGATGGCAACACGAACGTCATGAAGTTCCGCCGCACGCTCCGACAGTCCCGAGTGACCCGTGTGACCCGAGTTGCAGCCGTTCCCGTGGAGGTCGCCTTGCCGAACCGCCGTGTCCGCCGCACCGTCGCCGTGCTGGTCAGCGCCACCGCCGTACTCGCCCTCGGCGCCTGCGAGTCGGCGCCCGGCACGGACAAGGGCGCGGGACCTTCCGGGAGTTCGGGCGGGCCGATGGTCGTGGCGCCGGGCAGGCCGGGCGAGCCGGCCCGACGCGTCTCGCCGGAGGAGGCGGCCCGGATGCTGCCGGACGAGCGGCCCAACAGCGCCGACTTCCGTTACGTCCAGATGATGATCGAGCACCACCGGCAGGCGCTCACGATGACCGCGCTGGCACCGAAGCGGGCGGGGTCGCCGCAGGTGAGGAAGGTCGCGGAGCGGATCGCCGCCGCTCAGGGTCCCGAGATCGGAGCCATGGAGGGCTGGCTGACGGCCAACGGCGGCCGGCGGCCGCTGCCCGGCCACGACCACCACACCATGCCCGGCATAGCCACCGAGGCCCAGCTCGCCGAACTGAGGGCCGCCGAGGGACGGGCCTTCGACACCCTCTTCCTGAAGCTGATGATCACCCACCACGAGGGCGCGGTGACGATGGCCGCGGAGGTACTCGGACAGGGCAACAACGTCCTGGTGGAGGAGATGGCCAATGACGTGATCGCCCAGCAGGCGGTGGAGATCGACCGGATGCGGTCGCTGTAGAGGGGGCGCTGCGGGCGGCGTTACGGGGGTGGGGCCGCGCATGGGCCCGGGTAGCGCTGCGGGAGCGGGGCCGCGGGTGGGCCCGGGTGCGAGCGGGTGGCGGAGGCGGGCGAGCTGCGGGGGCGGGGAGACGGGCGGGCGAGCTGCGGGGCCGGGCGCGGTGGGGCGAGGCGGGGTGAGAGTCGGAGGCGGACGCGGGCCGGGACGCGCGGACCGTCAGCCGAGAGCCGTCCGGGCAGGCGACGTCCACGCGGCGGCGCCCGCGCCGTGCCGGCGGAGCGGCCCGTACGCCCGCGTGCGGGCAGGATGCCTCCGCCGAGGGGTCCTGCCAGTGGGTCCGCACGGCGATCCTGCCGTCCGCCACGACCAGCGGGCAGTCCGCCTCCTCGGTGCGCAGGGCGTCCCGGGCCCCGTACGCGGCGTGGCCGGCGAGGAGGAGTCGCGGCCCGCACCGCCGGGCCGGGGACGGACGCGACGGTGCCGCAACACGCCTCCCACCTGGGGCCGAGGCGTCTCCGAGGGCCGTTGTCAGTGGTCGGGTGCAGACTGGCCCGTATCCGCGACAACGGCGTCATGGAGGTGTCGGCATGACCGACGTGCTACTGACCGTAGGCACCCGCAAGGGTCTGTTCATCGGCCGCGGGCGAGACGGCCGGTGGGAGTTCGACGACCCGCACTTCAACGCGCAGGCGATCTATTCGCTCGGGATCGATACGCGCCGCGCCACTCCCAGGATCCTCGTCGGCGGCGACAGCTCGCACTGGGGGCCCTCCGTCTTCCACTCCGACGACCTCGGTGCGAGCTGGACCGAGCCGGCCCGTCCGGCGGTCAGGTTTCCCGAGGACACGGGGGCTTCGCTGGAGCGGGTGTGGCAGCTGCACCCCGCGCCCGGCCACTCCCCCGACGTCGTGTACGCGGGGACGGAGCCGGCCGCGCTGTTCAGATCCGCCGACGGCGGGGAGTCCTTCGAGCTCGTGCGCCCGCTGTGGGAGCACCCCACCCGCGACCGGTGGGTGCCGGGCGGAGGCGGCGAGGCGGTGCACACGGTCGTCACCGACCCGCGCGACCCGGACGCGGTGACGGTGGCGGTGTCGACCGCCGGGGTCTTCCGGTCCAAGGACGGCGGCGCGAGCTGGGCGCCCTCGAACGAGGGCGTGTCGGCGGTGTTCCTGCCCGACCCGCACCCGGAGTTCGGCCAGTGCGTGCACAAGATCGCCCAGGACGCGGGCGATCCGGACCGGCTCTACCTCCAGAACCACTGGGGCGTGTTCCGCAGCGACGACGGCGGGGGCCGGTGGACGGACATCGGCGGCGGACTGCCGTCCGATTTCGGCTTCGCCGTCGCCGCCCACCCCCACCGGCCGGACACCGCCTACGTGTTCCCCATCAACGCCGACGCCGACCGCGTCCCCGCCGAACGGCGCTGCCGCGTCTACCGCACGACCGACGCCGGCAAGACCTGGGAGCCCCTCACCACGGGCCTTCCCGAGGGCGACCACTACGGCACGGTGCTGCGCGACGCCCTGTGCACGGACGGCGGCGATCCGGCGGGCGTGTACTTCGGCAACCGCAACGGGGAGGTGTACGCGAGCGCGGACGACGGCGACAGCTGGCGGCTGCTCGCCGACCACCTGCCCGACGTCCTGTGCGTACGGGCGGCGGTGATCGGCTGAGCGGCGGGCCGGTGGGGCGGTGCCGTCGGTGAGGTGGTGTGCAGCCGGCGAGGCGGAGACGTCGGTGAGGCGGTGCAGCCGGTCGGGAGCCGCGTCGCCGGGTGCGGCTAGGGAAGGCTCCAGTCGACGGGCTGGGCGCCCTGGCGCAGCAGGAGTTCGTTGGTACGGCTGAAGGGACGGGAGCCGAAGAAGCCGCGGTCCGCCGACATGGGGGACGGGTGGGCCGACTCGACCGCCGGCAGGTCGCCGAGCAGCGGGCGCGCATTGCGGGCGTCGCGGCCCCACAGGATCGACACGAGCGGCTTTCCGCGTGCCGCCAGCGCGCGGATGGCCTGCTCGGTGACGGCCTCCCAGCCGGCGCCGCGGTGCGCGCCCGGCTTGCGGGGAGCGGTGGTGAGGGCCCGGTTGAGGAGCAGCACGCCCTGCCGGGTCCAGGGGGTCAGATCGCCGTTGGAGGGGCGCGGAAGGCCGAGGTCCGTGTTCAGCTCGCGGAAGATGTTCTCGAGGCTGCCGGGCAGGGAGCGGACCTCGGGGGCGACGGCGAAGCTGAGGCCGATGGCCATGCCGGGCGTGGGATAGGGATCCTGTCCCACGATCAGCACCCGCACGTCGTCGAACGGCTGCTGGAAGGCGCGCAGGACGTGCTGTCCCGCCGGGAGGTAGGTCCGGCCCGCGGCGATCTCCGCGCGCAGGAAGTCTCCCATCTGGGCGATGCGCCCCGCGACGGGCGCAAGTGCCTGGGCCCAGCCGGGCTCTACGAGTTCACTCAACGGTCGTGCTGTCACGGGCAGTCACCCTACCGGCCCACACCGACAATCCGATCGGCGCGAGCCGGTCCTGACCGGCGAGGCACCCCCTAGGCTTCGGACCGAGGTCCGTCGCCGTGTCCGGGGAGTCGAGCCATGAGGTCATCCAGCGCGTCCGAGCCCGTGCCCGCGCCCGCGTCCCTGCCCGAGTCCGTGTCCACGTCCGCGCCCGTGTCCCTGCCCGAGCCCGAGTCCGTGCCCGTGTCCGCCTGTGGGGGCGGCCTCGTCGTCGGGGTGGATTCCGGCGGTTCGGGGCTGCGGGTCGCGCTCGCCCGGGCGGGCGCCGGGGAGGCGGAGCCGGGCGGGCGGGTGCTGGAGACGGTGACGTCGAGGGAGCCGGTGCGCACGGGCGCGGGCGGGATCGACGCGGGGCACCTGCTGGCGCAGGTGCTTCCGGCGGTCGAGGCGATGGCGGGGCGGGCCACCGGGGCCGGGGGGCGGGGTGGGGCCGGGCGGATCGTGGCGGTCGCCGTCGGGGCGGCCGGGATGGCCACGCTCGGCGACCGGCTGCGGGCCGAGCTGCCGGCCGCGCTCGAACGGGCCTGGGGCGTGCGGCGCCTCGCGCTCGCGGCCGATGCCGTCACCGCGTACGCAGGGGCGCTCGGCCAGCGTCCGGGCGCGGTCGTGGCGGGCGGCACGGGTCTGATCGCGCTCGGCACGGACCTGTCCGGCTGGCGCCGGGCGGACGGGTGGGGCCATCTCCTGGGCGACTGCGGCAGCGGTGCCTGGATCGGCCGGGCCGGTCTCGAGGCGGCGATGCGGGCGTACGACGGGCGGCGCGGTGGCTCCGCCGCGCTCCTCGCCCGCGCCGAGCGGCGGTTCGGCCCGGCCGCCGGTCTGCCGGCGGCGCTCTATCCGCGTACGGACCGCCCGGCCGTACTCGCCTCGTTCGCACCGGACGTGGCCGGCTGTGCCGTCGACGGCGACCCGGTGGCCGCGGGCATCCTGGAGCGCGCCGCCGGCCATGTCGCGGAGGCCGCCGCGGCCGTCTGTCCGGCCGGGCCTGCGGGCGCGGGCGAAGTGGCCCTGGCGGGCGGGCTGTTCCGGCTGGGAGAGCCGTTGCTCGGTCCGCTGCGGGCCGAACTGGGCGCGCTGCTGCCCGGCGCGCGCGTGGTCGCCGCGGCGGGCGATCCGCTGTCCGGGGCGGTGACGATCGCCGCCGCGCTCGCGCGGGGCGAGGTCCGGCTGCCGGAGGACCCGCGCCTGCTGCAACTCACCCGATAACCACCCCTTCCCTGCCACTTCGGACATAGGCGGGCAGAACTCTCGGGGCCGCACCTCAGCGAACCGGGCCGTGGGCAAAACCAGTAGCATGCGGCGCCATGAGCTCCCCCACTGGGCCCACTCCCGGGCTGCCTGTACGAATGCCGCGACCCCGCCAGTCCGGGCGGCACCGTCGCCCTGAACCCGTGGCGGCGCCCGAGGGCGCTCCCGCGCTGGTTCTCGCCGTCCCCGGTGCGCCGTCGGCCGCCATACGCTCGCTCGCCGACGAGGTCGTGAGCATCGCCCGCTCGGAGCTGCCCGGCCTCGAGGCCGTGATCGGCTACCTGGACGGCGACGACGCCGAGTTCCCGACCCTCACCACCGTCCTCACCCGGGTCGCCGCCCTGCGCACGGAGCGCTACGAGATCGCCGTGGCCGCGGGCCGCGAGGTCGCCGCTCCCGAGGGCCCCGCGGCGGTCGTGGTGCCGCTGCTCGCCGGCCCCGACAGCGCCCTGACCCGGCGGATCCGCCAGGCCGTGATGGACGCCGGCAACAACGCCGAGCTGACCGATGTGCTCGGCCCGCACCCGCTGCTCGCCGAGGCCCTGCACGTGCGGCTGTCCGAGGCCGGTCTGGCCCGCGCCGACCGCGCCCGGCTGTTCACGGTCGCCACGGCGGCCGACGGCATCATCCTGGCCACGGTCGGCGGCGAGGAGGCCGTGCAGGCCGCCGGGATCACCGGCATGCTGCTCGCGGCCCGTCTCGCGGTGCCGGTGATGGCGGCGGCCCTCGACCAGGAGGGCTCGATCGCGTCGATCGCCGAGCAGCTGCGCGCCGCCGGCTCGGAGCAGCTCGCGCTCGCGCCGTACCTGATCGGCCCCGAGCTGGCCGAGGGGCTGCTCGACGCGGCGGCGAAGGAGGCGGGCTGCGCGTCCGCCGAGGCGCTGGGCGCGTACCCGGCGATCGGGCGGCTGGTGCTCTCGCAGTACATGGTGGCGCTGGGGATCCCGCCGCAGCAGGCCTCGCCGGTGCACTGACACCGGTCCGACGTCGCGCGTCCGCCGTACCGGTCATGACCGGCCGGCGCTTAGCGCCCACGTCGTGCGCCGACCGTAACGGGAAGGGCCCGCACCGGATGCTTCCGGTGCGGGCCCTTCCCGTGTCCCGTCCTGCGCCTCAGCCGAAGACCACGCAGGAGGCGGCGGGGGCCGGGAGCGATCCTGCGGGGGCGGGCACGCCGGACTCCGGGTCGAGGGTGAACCAGGTGACGTCGCCGGAACGCTCGTTCGCCGCGTACAGGTGCCGCCCCGAGGGGCCGAGGGTCAGATCGCGCGGCCAGTGGCCGCCGCACGGCACGGAGGCGACCAGCCGGGCGCCGGAACCGTCCGCGTCGAGGGCGAGGACGGCGACGGTGTCGGTGCCGCGTACGGCGGCCCAGAGGAAGCGGCCGTCGGGGGCCACGACGAGCTCGGAGGGATAGGCGGGTGCGGTGCCCTCGGGGACGAGGCGGGTCTCGCCGAGGGGGGTGAGGACGCCCGTCCCGGCGTCCCAGCGGCAGACGGTCAGGGTGGGTTCGAGCTCGTTCAGGACGTAGGCGTGGGTGCCCGCCGGATGGAAGGCGAGGTGCCGGGGGCCGGTCCCGGGGCGCAGGGGGGTCAGGCCGTGCGGGGACAGGGTGCCGGTGGCCGGGTCGAGGACCGTGATGACGACGGAGTCGGTGCCCAGGTCCACGGCCAGCACCCAGCGTCCGCTCGGGTCGGGCAGCACCTGGTGCGCGTGCGGCCCGGCCTGCCGGTCGGCGACGGGGCCGGAACCCTCGTGCCGGACCTGCCCGGTGACCGGCCCGAGCGTGCCGTCGGCGGCGCGGGGCAGGGAGCTGACGCTCCCGGAGGTGTAGTTCGCGGTGAGGACGTGTCCGGCGGCCAGGGCGAGGTGGGTCGGCCCGCAGGCGTTCACGGGCACGGGCGCGCCGAGCGGCCGGGGCGCGGGACCCGTGACGTCGAAGGCCGCGACGGCGCCGGCGTCGATCTCCGACACGGCGTACAGCACGTCCCCGTCGAGGGCGAGGAACGACGGGTCGGCGACGGCGTCACTGGCCCCGGTGGGCGTCAGCGCGCCACTCCCCTCGTCCACCTCGACGGCCAGCACACCCGGCCCACCGGCCCCCGTGAACGACCCCACGAACCCCCGCACCCGGCGCTCCCCGCCGCCCCGCCCCACGTGTGTGCCACCCACGGCGCCTCCCCTTCCTGGGACGGCCGGGACCGACCGGCCGTCGTCGTCTCGTCGTCGTGGGGGCGACGGTAGCAGGCGGTCTAGACCAAGGGGGCGAGTACGGGGAGCGGGGCCGGAAGGGGCTCCGGCGAGCACGCGTCGCGGGGCGCGGTCGGGCGGCGGCACCGGAGCACCCAGGTCCGGCGCACAGGCCCGTTCCGGAAGGTGCGGGGCGGCGCTCCGCCCTCCTCGTCCGGCTCCCCCGGCGCCGGGTGCGGCGGCGGGTGGCCCGGGGCCCTCGCGTCGGCGCGGCGCCAGGAGACCGCCCACGGCTCCACGCGGCCCTCACGCCGACGGGCAGAGGGCGGCATGGCGCGCCTTCAGGCGACGCGGACGGATGCGGACGGATGCGGACGGGCGCGGGCGGGTCCGGACGGCGGCTCGGTGATCGGCCGGAACCGGCGCACCGGCGGCACCGGGCAGGGTCCGCACCGCACGCACGACGACGCCGCCGCCGCCGCAGGGGGCCAACGGCACCCACGGCGCGGCGTGCAGGCAGCGACAACGCCGGAGCCGCCCCGACCCGCACACCACGAGGGCCCGGCTAGGCCCGCACCGCACCCACGCCCCCGACACCCGGTCCCGGCAGCACCCACAGCGCGCCGACAGGCAGCGACAGCACCGGAGCCGCCCCGACCCGCGCACCACCAGGGCCCGACAGGGCCCGCACCGCACCCACGCCCCCGACACCCGGTCCCGGCAGCACCCACAGCGCGCCGACAGGCGGAGACAGCACCGGAGCCGCCCCCGGCTCCCGCGCGCCGTGAGGGCCCGGCAGGGCCCGCACCGCGCGCAGGGGCGCCGAGGCGAGGGCCCGGCGGGTGCGCGGGGGCTCCGTCCACGTTCGCCGAGCGCGGCGCGTCCCCGTGGCGCGCTCGTCCGCACCGTGACGGGCACGGACACGGGCGCGGGCAAGCCCTGCACGGGCCGCCGCAGCGGGCGGGTCGCTGCCCGCCGGGGCGGGGTGGTCAGGCCGCCGGGGCCAGAGGGGAGCGGGGGGAGGTGCGGAGAGGAGTGGCCAGGGCCGTGAGGGTGCGTTCGAGGTTGTGGAGGTGGGTCAGGGCGGCCTCGGCGCCCGGGTGGTGGGCGGGGAGGGCCGGTGCGGCGGGGCGGGCGGCGGTCGTGGCGGCAGGCCCGGACGGGACCAGGGCGTGGACGGCGGCCTCGACGCGCCAGGCCGCCGCCGCCAGGCGGGCGTCGTGGGAGGCGTCGGGGTCGGCGGCGACCGCGGCGAGGCCGCGGATCTCCCGGGCGCAGTCGTCGAGCAGCGCGAGGACCCGGCGGGCGCGGGCCTTGCGGGCGCGCAGCGGGCTCATCGGGTGGACGAGGGGCGCCAGGGTGAGGCGGGCGCGGGCGAGGAGCAGGTCGAGTTCGGCGGCGTGCGCGGCCGGGTCGGCGTCCGGGTCGCCCGCGAGGCGGCGGGCGGCGGCGGTGGTGCAGGCGTGCACGCAGGTCACGGCCCGCTGGATCCAGGCGTTGGTGGCCGCGTGCGTGGTGACCGGCAGCAGCGCGACGCCGACGGCCGCGGCGAGCGCGCCGACCGCGGTCTCCTCGAAGCGGAGCAGCAGCAGCCCCGGGTGCAGGACGCCGAGGAGCCCGTAGAGGAGGCCCGCCATGACGGTGACGAAGAACATCATCCAGCTGTAGGAGAGCGGCGCGGTGTAGAAGATGCCGAAGACGCAGACGGCGACCAGGGCGGCCGTGGGCGCGGGGGCGCCGCCCAGCGGGATCGCGATGAGCAGCCCGGCCGCGATGCCGGTGACGGTGCCGACGACCCGGCGGAAGCCCCGTACCAGCGTCTCGCCGCGCGAAGCGGTGTTGACGAAGATCCACCAGGCGGTGCCGACGGCCCAGTACCAGCGTTCCTGGGAGAGGAGCTGGCCGGCGGCGAGGGCGATGGCGCAGGCCGCCGTCGCCTGGAAGGCCTGTCGGGTGGTGGGCCGGTGGAGGCCCGTGCCGGGCAGCGGCGCGGGCGCCGCGGGCGGCGGGACCCGCCGCTCGATGCACCAGGCGACGAAGCGCACTCCGCCGGCCGCCGCGAGCGCGAGCAGCACGGCGGCGAACAGCTCGGGCAGCTGAGCGGGCACGGCGTGGAGGAACTGGGTCACGAAGAACTGCATGAAGGCGAAGATGCCCAGCGCGTGCCCGCGCGGTCCCCACCGGCGCGCGTACACCCCGGCGAAGACGACGAGGAGCCACACGGTGTCCCGCAGCAGCGGCACGCCGTGCAGGGCGGTGGCGAGCGCGAGGACGGGGAAGCCGACGAGCGGGAGGAGGGCGGTGGTGACCACCTGGCGGCGCACGGTGGGGTCGCCGACGGTGAACAGCGCGAGCAGCGCGGCGAGGCCCGCCGTGATGGAGGCGGTCAAAGAGAGACCGGCCAGTTCGGCCGCGGCGACGGCGAGAGCGACGCCGAGGACGGCGCGGCTCGCGACCCGCAGTCGTACCTTGCCCGGATCGGGAGCCACGCACGTCCGGCGCAGCACCCTGCCCACGACCACCAGGCCCCGCTTCCCCTTCTTCATGACGGTCGTCCCGCCCCCGCTTCCGTACACACACCCTCTTCACGCACACGCACGTACACATGACGAAGGCGCCGCGGGTCCGGGGGCCGGCCACCTCGCCGGTCCGGCGCGTGCGCGGCGCCAACTGTCCAACTCTTCCGAAAGGAAAGCACCCGCCCACCCAGTGGCTCAACCGGCGGCTCGCGGACTGCGCCATTGGTACAGTGGAAACAGAGGGAGTACGGCCAGAAGGGAGCCAACGGACCATGGCGGTGGACGAGCTCGACACCCGCATCCTCCGGCTGCTCATCGAGCAGCCGCGCACCAGCGTGCGGGAGTACGCGCGGATCCTCGGCGTGGCCCGGGGCACGGTGCAGGCCCGGATCGACCGGCTGGAGCGGGACGGCGTGATCACGGCCACCGGTCCCGTGCTCTCCCCCGCGGCGCTCGGTCACCCGGTGCTCGCCTTCGTCCACATCGAGGTGACCCAGGGGCACCTGGACGAGGTGGGGGACGCGCTCGCCTCCGTCCCCGAGATCGTGGAGGCGTTCTCGATCACGGGTGGCGGGGACCTGCTGACCCGGGTGGTGGCGCGCGACGCGGGGCACCTGGAGGACGTCATCCAGCGGTTGATCCAGTTGCCCGGCGTGGTCCGCACCCGCACCGAGATCGCCCTGCGCGAGCGGGTGCCGCACCGGCTGCTGCCGCTGGTCGAGGCCATGGGACGAAAGACCCTCTGATCCGGCCGGCTCCTCTGGAAGGCTGGACGCATGGACACCGCGCGCACCTCCGTCATCTTCGACCTCGACGGCACGCTCGTGGACAGCGAGCCCAACTACTACGAGGCGACCCTGCGGACGCTCGGCGCGTACGGCGTCACCCGCGAGGACTTCGGCTGGGAGCAGCACACCCGGTTCATCGGGATCGGCACCCGCGAGTCCCTGGAGATCCTCGCCGGGCACTACGGCGTCGACGCGCCGCTCGACGCGCTCCTGGCGGCGACGAACGGTCACTATCTGGAGCTGGCGCGGGCCTCGACGCCCGTCTTCCCGGAGATGCGGGCGTTCGTGCAGCGGCTGTACGCGGACGGGGTGCCGATGGCGGTGGCCTCGGGCTCCTCTCGGTCGGCCATCGAAGCGGTGCTCGCGGGAACCGGACTGGACGCGTACCTGGCCACGCTGGTCTCGGCCGAGGAGGTGCCGCGCGGCAAGCCGGCGCCGGACGTGTTCCTGGAGGCGGCCCGCCGGCTCGGGGCCGTACCGGAGCGGTGCGTGGTCCTGGAGGACGCGCCGCCGGGCGCGGCGGCGGCGCGTGCGGCGGGCATGCGGTGCCTGGCGCTGCCGTACGTGGCGGGGACGGCGGACGATCCGGCCTTCGCCGACGCCGACCGGCTCCTGCGTGGCGGGCAGGCGGACTTCACGGCCGGGGCGGCGCTGCGGTGGCTGGCCGAGGACTGACGGCGCGGACCTCGCGGATGGTCGCGGCTGCGAGGGTAGCGCCTGAGATTTGCTTGCAGACGCGAGGATCGGCCTCCTAGGCTGGCGCCCATGCACTTCTACACCATCGGGCAGGCGGCCCGCCTGCTCGGCGTGAGTCCGGACACCGCCCGTCGCTGGGCCGACGCCGGCCGGGTCGCCACGCGTCGGGACGAGAGCGGCCGACGGCTCATCGACGGCCGCGACCTGGCCGCGTTCTCCGTCGAGCTGGCGCGGGGCGACTCGGGGAACGAGGAGGAGCCGTACACCTCGGCGCGCAACGCGTTCCCCGGCATCGTGACGGCGGTCAAGCTCGGCGACGTCGCCGCGCAGGTGGAGATCCAGGCGGGCCCGCACCGGCTCGTCTCGCTCCTGACCCGCGAGGCGGTCGAGGAACTGGGGCTGGAAGTCGGCATGCAGGCCACGGCACGGGTGAAGTCGACCAGCGTGCACATCGACCGCGCCTGACCGGGGCGCCGCCGCCGGCCCCCACCGGTGCCTCCTCGGCAGGAGCCGAAAAGGTGTGGCCCGGGTGAGTCCCCTGTGCCAGGGTTCGGGACGCACGTGCCCCTCTCCCCTGGAGCGTTCGATGACGATCCCGCCCCGCCTCGTGCCCCTCCTCGAGCAGTTCGACTTCGCCCGCGAACGGCTCGTCGCCCGGCTCACGGGTCCGGTGATGGACAGCGGCAACGGGACGGACGTCGCGGTGGGACCGGTCACCGACGACGAGTACCTGTGGGAGCCGGTCGCGGACTGCTGGTCGGTGCGCCGCCGCACGGACGGCCCCGGGCCGCGCGCCACCGAGCTGGCGGGCACCGGCGCGTGGGGACGGGACACCGCCCCGCCGCCGCACCCCGAGCCGGCCCCGTTCACCACGCTCGCCTGGCGGCTCAGCCACCTCGTCGAGATGTTCGTGCTGCGCACCGACCACACGGTCGGCACCCACGCTCTGACCCGGGACGACTTCCGCAGCCGCGGCGACGCGGCCTCGGCCGTCGCCGACTTCGAGGCGGCCACGGACGGCTGGCGCAAGGCCCTGCTGTCGGCGACCGACGCCGACCTGGACACCGTCGGGCACAGCACGTACCCGCACGGCAGCGACGCCGAGGACCCGTTCCTGGACATCGTCTGGTGGATGAACCAGGAACTCCTCCACCACGGCGCGGAGATCGCCCTGCTCAGGGACCTGTACCGGGCGCACGGCGGCGGTCGCTGAGCCTGTGCCGAGCGGCCCGCGCGTGGGACGATGGGGACAGATCCGTTCCTCGCGCAGGCAAGGAGGCGACATGTCCAGGATCAACGCCTCCATCGACATCTCCCGTCCCCCCGAGGAGGTGTTCTCGTACGTCACCGATCCCTCGCACCTGCCCGAGTGGCAGGAGAGCGCGGTACGGGTGCGCCAGACCGGCGGCGGTCCCGGCAGGTCCGGCCGGCAGGTCACCGTCACCCGGCACGTGGGGCGCCGTGACGTCGACATGAACGTGGAACTCACCGAGCTGGACCCGCCCCGGAGCTGGCACGTCCACGGCGTGGACGGCCGGGTGCGCCCCGACGTGCGGGGCACCATCGAGCCGCTCGACGACGGGCGGCGCTCGCGGGTGAGGTTCTCCGTCGACTTCGAGGGCCACGGCATCGGCAAGGCCCTCGTCCCGCTCGTCGTGAAACCGCGCGCCCGCAAGGAGATGCCGCGGGACGAGCAGAAGCTGAAGGAGATCCTGGAGCGCGGCGCCCGGTGACCCGGGCCCGAACCGCCACGCGCGGCCGGCGCCGCGACCCGGGACCGCGCCACGACGCGGGAACGAGCCACGACGCGGGACCGAGCCAGGGCGCGGCGCTGAACGACGTGCGGCTGAACGACGTGGGGCTCCGGGTCAGCCCCCGGTCGCGGGGCGGTCCCGCGTCGTCCGGGCGATCAGCATCGCCACGTCGTCCTGTGCCGGCCCCTCGGGGAGGCCGGCCAGGATCTCGTCGCACAGCTCGTCGAGCGGCCGGTCCATGTGCCGCAGCGACCGGGCGAGCCGGGTCATGCCCTGGTCGAGGTCGCGGTCCCGGGCCTCGATGAGGCCGTCGGTGTAGAGGACGAGCAGGCCGCCCGCGTGCAGGGTGACCTCCTCGGTGCCGAACTCATGGGCTCCGGTGCCCAGGGGGGTGCCGGGCGGGCCGTCCAGGAAGGTGACGGCGCCGTCCGGGGTGACCACGGCGGGCGGCGGGTGCCCGGCCCGGGCGACGGTCCACACGGCGGTGGCCGGGTCGTGGACGGCGTACACACAGGTGGCCATCTCGTCCTCGCCCAGGTCGGCGATGACGGCGTCCAGGGAGCTCAGCATGCGCGCGGGCGGGATGTCGTGGCGGGCCAGGGTGCGGACGGCGGTGCGCAGCTGGCCCATGACGGCGGCCGCGTGGATGCCGTGGCCCATGACGTCGCCGATGACGAGGCCGGTCCGCCCGGCGGGCAGCGCGACCACGTCGAACCAGTCGCCGCCGACGTCGTGGTCGCTGGCCGGGAGGTAGCGGCCGGTGAGCTCCAGGTCGGGAACGTCGGGCAGGGCGTTGTTGGTGAGGCTGCGCTGGAGGGTGAGGGCGGCCTGGCGCTGGGTCGTGTAGAGGCGGGCGTTGTCGATGTTGAGGGCGGCGCGGGCCACCACCTCGTCCATGAGGACCCGGTCCTCGTCGTCGAAGGGTTCGCGGGTGCGGAGCCGGGTCACGGAGACGGTGCCGAGCACCTTGCCGCGGGCGACCAGGGGAATCAGCCGGGCGGAGCCGATACGGGCGGAGAGGTAGCGGCGCAGGGCTTCGAGCCGCGGGTCCTTGATGAGGGCGGGGACGTCGGCGTGGGTGAGATCCATGGCGCGGGCCTCGGTGATGACCTCCTCGTAGACGGAGTCGAGCGGGATCTGGAACGTCTGCCCGACGGCGAGGAGGGCGGTGGGCGCGGTGGGGTCGGGGAAACCGGCGGCGAGCCGGCGCAGCACTCCCCGGGTGGCGGCGGTGGACTCGTCGGGGTCGAGGACGGCTTCGAGGAGCTGGACGTCGGCGGAGTCTGCCAGCTGGGGCACGAGGAAGGAGACCACCTCCTCCGCGGTCTGCCGCAGGTCGAGGGTGGTGCCGATGCGTTCCCCCGCCTCGGCGAGCAGGGCGAAGCGGTGGCGGGCGCGTTCGACCTCGATGTGGGCCTGCTGGCTCTCGGTGATGTCGATGAGGGAGGCGATGACGCCGAGGGGCCGGCCGGCGTGGTCGAGGAGCGGGGCGTAGGAGTTGGACCAGATGTGGTCGTGGTCGGGGTCGGCGGCGGTGCGGCCGGCCCTGCGGGCGTCCACGACGGCGGTGCCGGTGTCGAGGACCCGGCGCATCAGCGCTTCGAGTGCGGCGGCGTTGACGCCGGGCACGACCTCGGTGAGCCGGCGGCCCACGTGCTCGGCGGGCGGGACGCCGTTCATGCGGGCGAGGGCGTCGTTGACGCGGACGAAGCGCAGGTCGGGGCCGAGGGTGGCGAGGCCGATGGGCGACTGGGTGAACAGCGATTCGAGGGCGGCGAGGGAGTCGCGCATCTTGAGGACCTGGGAGGTCTCGAAGGCGATCAGCATGGCGCCGGGCCGCCCGTCCGGGTCGGCGGCGGGCACGATCCACATCTCCATGGCGACCTGGTGGCCGTCGCGGTGCCGTACGGGAAGGGTGCCGACGACGGTCTCGCCGGCCTGGACCTGGCGGGTCAGCCGGTCGGCGAGCTCGCGGTTGCCGTCTGGCACGAGGAGGGGGGCGGCGGGCCGGCCGATGATGTCCTCGGGGCGGTATCCGAGCAGGTCCTGGGCGGCGAGCGACCACTCGACGATCCGGCCCCGCGCGTCCTCGCGCCACAGCGCGATGGGCAGCAGGTCGTTGAGCACGCCCGCGTAGCCGACGGCCGCCCGCGGCGGCTGCGGAACCCTGCTCGGCGACTGGTGAGTGTCCAACGCATCGACCTACGCATCGGCCGGGCCCCGTGGGGCGTCATCCCGCGATCTCTACCGAATCACCCTATCCGAGACGTCTCCGGCAGGCGTGGCGCAGAGGGGCCGAGCGCACCCGCTCCCGGCTCCACCCGGCTCCACCCGGCCGCACCCGGCCGCACCCGGCAGGGCCCGGGGAGGGGTCCTCCTCGGCGTTTCGGCGTATACTCAACTTTATGAATAATCTACGCGGTGAATGAGGGAGCGGCGCGTGTATCTGCGGTACGTCGCCCTCGGCGACAGTCAGACGGAAGGCGTCGGGGACGGCGACGACGCCCGCGGGCTGCGCGGCTGGGCCGACCGGCTCGCCGAACTCACCGCCCGTTCCAGCCCCGGGCTGCGGTACGCCAACCTGGCCGTACGGGGCCGGCTGGCGGGCCAGGTGCGGGCGGAGCAGCTCGGGCCCGCGCTGGCACTGGAGCCGGACCTCGCCACGGTGGTGGCCGGGGTCAACGACCTGCTGCGCCCCCGCTTCGACGCCGACGAGGTGGCCGGTCACCTGGAGGCGATGTTCGCCGCCCTCACCGCGCGGGGCGCCCGGGTCGCCACCCTCACCTTCCCCGACCTCACCCGGATGATCCCGGCGGCCCGGCCGGTCGCGCCGCGGATCAGCGCCCTCAACGACCGCATCCGGCAGGCCGCGCGGGCGCACGGCGTCGCCCTCGTCGAAACCGGCCGTCACCCGGTCGCCGCCGATGCCCGCCTGTGGAGCCGCGACCGCCTCCACGCCGCTCCCCTCGGGCACGCCCGGATCGCCGCCGCCTTCGCCGAGACGCTCGGTCTGCCGGGCAGTGACGACGCCTGGACCCGGCCACTGCCTCCGCCCGCCGTACGGCCGCCCGGCGGTCTGCGCGCGGCCGGGGCGGAAGTCGCCTGGGCGGCCGGCTTCCTCGGGCCCTGGCTGGGCCGCCGCCTGCGCGGCCGCTCCTCCGGCGACGGCCGGACGGCCAAGCGCCCCGAGCTGCTCCCCGTGACCTCCGCCTGAGCGGGCGCGACCGGGCGCGGGGCCGTACCCGGGCTCGGGGTGCTGCCGGGGCAGGCGTCCGGGCAGCGCACGCCAGCGCCGTGCCGGGCGGCCCGCCCCGCCGGCCCGTCCGGTGCGGGCGCGG
This sequence comes from Streptomyces roseoviridis, assembly GCF_039535235.1. Lineage (NCBI taxonomy): Bacteria > Bacillati > Actinomycetota > Actinomycetes > Kitasatosporales > Streptomycetaceae > Streptomyces > Streptomyces roseoviridis. The sequence continues at coordinate 6,719,207 of NZ_BAAAWU010000001.1, read as the reverse complement.
CCGGCACGTGTACCGCGTGGGCGGTGAGCGGGTGCCGTCGTCCCGACGACCGCGTACGCGACGTGCTTGATGACGTCGACGCGCTCGGTGACGTCGACGTGCTCGGTGACGTCGACGTGCTCGATGACGTCGACGTGCTCGATGACGTCGACGACCTCCATGGCCGCGGCGTCCGATCCGTCCGCTTCCCCCGCAGGCCGCGCGGGGCGCACCGGCTACCCGAGCGGGCGCGCACCCCGCGCGGTTCCGCGCGGTCCGGTCACGGAAGCTCCCGGCCGGGGGCAACCGACCCGCACCCCATCCCGCGAGGGCCCGGCACGAAAAGCGGATGCGCCTCTCCGCGGCGCTTGTTACCGTCGGCCGTATGGGTTCGTACTACTTCTTTCTCTGATTCCGGCCCCGGACAGGGCCTGAGCCGCTGACGCGCGCCCGCGTCCCGGCAAGCCCGGCGCTGTCCGTCCGCGCGCCCGTGGCGGCGCACCGACCGGATCAGACGAACCCACCTCAGGGACATCACCATGCGCGACCGCGCCCAGCTCACCCTGCACCACGTCTCCAAGTCCTACGGCGACCGTCAGGTCCTCGACCGGGTCTCCTTCACCGTCCGGCCCGGGGAGCGGGCCGCCGTCGTCGGGGAGAACGGATCCGGGAAGTCCACGCTCCTGCGGCTGATCGCCGGAGCGGAGGCGCCGGACTCCGGTGAGCTCACCGTCCGGTTCCCCGGCTCCGTCGCCCGGCTCGCCCAGACGCTCGCCGACACCTTGGCCGTCGGTCCACGGGACACCGTCCAGGACGCCGTGGACGCCGCGCTGGCGGAACTCCGCGCCATGGAGGCCGAGTTGCGCGACGCGGAGGAACGGCTGGCCGAGGCCGGCCCCGAGGAGCTCGCCGCGTACGGGGCGCTGCTCGAACGCTTCGAGGAGCGGGGCGGCTACCGGGCCGACGCCGAGGTGGCGGCCGCGCTGCACGGCCTCGGCCTGGCCCACGTGACGTACGGCCGGCGCATCGGCAGTCTCTCCGGCGGCGAGCAGTCCCGGCTCGCGCTGGCCTGCGTCCTCGCCTCCGGCGCCGAGCTGTTGCTGCTCGACGAGCCGACCAACCACCTCGACCGTGCGGCCGTCCGCTGGCTGCGGGACCGGCTGCGCGCCCATCGCGGCACCGTCGTCGCGGTCACCCACGACCGGGACTTCCTGGAGGCGACGGCCACCACCGTCCTGGAGGTGGACCGGGACACCCGTACCGTGACCCGCTACGGCGACGGCTGGGACGGATACCGTACGGCCAAGGCCGCCGCCCGCCGACGGCAGGCACAGGAGCACCAGGAGTGGCGGGACGAACTGGCCCGCACCGAGGAGCTGGTGGCCAGGGCCGGGCAGCGGCTCGCCACCACCGGCCGGGACCCGCGCCAGGGCTTCGGCAAGCACCGGCGCTCCAGCGAGAACAAGCTCTCGGGGCAGGTCAGGGCGGCCCGGACCCGGCTGGAGGAGCTGCGGGCCCGTCCCGTACCGCCGCCGCCGGAACCCCTGCGCTTCCAGGCCCGGTTCACCGGGGACGCGGAGCCGGACCCCACGCTCGCGGCCGCCGAACTCAGCGGGATCACGGTCGGCGACCGGCTGGCCCTGGACGGGCTGAGCCTCGGCCCCGGCGACCGTCTGCTCGTCTCCGGGCCCAACGGGGCCGGGAAGACCACGCTGCTCAGGGTGCTGGCCGGTGAACTCGCCCCCGACACCGGGACGGTGCGGCTCCCCGCCCGGGTGGGGCACCTGGCCCAGGAGCTGCCCGCCACGGCCTCCCCCGAGCCGCTGCTCACCGCCTACGCGCAGGGCCGCCCCGGGCTGCCGGAGGAACACGCGGAGGAGTTGCTCGCCCTCGGCCTGTTCCGCGAGGAGGACCTCGTCGTCCCGGTGCGCGCCCTATCGGTGGGGCAGCGCCGCCGGCTGGAGCTGGCCCGCCTGGTGACCCGCCCGGCCGACCTGCTGGTCCTCGACGAACCGACCAACCATCTGGCGCTGTCCCTGGTCGAGGAACTGGAGGAAGCGCTGGCCGGCTTCACGGGCGCGGTGGTCGCCGTCTCGCACGACGAGCGCTTCCGCGCGTCCTTCGGCGGCAGCCGTCTGGAGCTCCGCGCGGGCCGTCCGGTGCCGGCCCACGGCTGAGCGGCCATCGGCTGAGCGGTGTCGGGCGAGCGGTGTCGGGCGAGCAGTATCGGTTGAGCCGTATTGGTCGAGCCGTATCGGGTGAGCCGTATCGGGTGATGGCCCATGTCGAGCGGCCATCACCTGCGCGGCCACCGTCTGTGCGGTCGGCGCCGGAGAACCACCGGGTGCCCGGGCCCCGGCCGGCCGTGGCGGCAGGGCGACGGCGGATACCGGCTCCGGTCGTGAGGGGCGGGGGCTGTTCAGGCGCCGTAGTCATCCATCAGGTCCCCGAGGAGCGCCAGCAACGCGTCGGCCCGCCGGCGGTCCTCCGTCCGGGTTCGCAGCGCCCGGTCGGTGTCGCGGAGGCGGGTGACGGCGGCGGGATCGCCGTCCATCAGGTCCTCGATGCCCGCGGGGCCGACGACGTCCAGGCACGCGGTGAGCAGCCGGCGGGTGGCGGGGGCGGGCGGCGCGGGGTCGGGGGCCGAGCCGGCGGCGGCCAGGTGCCGGACCGGGTCGTTCAGCCGCCAGCCGACGACCGCGCCGTGCCGGACGAGCAGGGCCACGTCCGGTGCGATGCCGATCGCCGCCTCCAGCGGCCCGGCGAGCACGTCGTGGTCGCGCAGGCAGGTGAGCGCCGTGTCGCCGGGCTCGCGGCACAGCACCCGGCACGTCTCCAGCCGGAAGTCCCGTACCTCGTCGGCGAGCAGTCCGGCCGGGCGCACCACGGGCACGGCCGGGGCCCCGGCGACGGTCTCGGCTTGGCCGGAGACGTACGGCATCCGGAACTCGGCCCCGGCGAGGCGTCGGTTGCCGGGGTCGAACCGCAGCAGGTCGGGCGTGTCCCAGAGCCAGTCCCGGCTGCCGAACGTGGCCGCCAGGAACCGCTCCCGTTCCGCCGGGCCCGCGCAGCCGGTGAGGTCCACGGCGTTGCCAGTGAACCGGGGGGCGGGGGCGGCGGGTTCGCCCGTCACCGTCGCGGACCAGTCGCCGCCGATGGTCAGTCTCATGTCGCTCCCCTCGTGCCGGGCGTCCCGCACATGGTGCCCGCCGACGGACGCCGGCCCGGGGGTGGGGGGCGTCGCCGGGCGCGCGTTCAGGTCCCGTACACGCGCACGCCGCCCACGAAGGTCTGCTCGACACGGGCCTCGGCGATCTCCTCCGGCGGGGCGGTGAGGATGTCGCGGTCGAGGACCACGAGGTCCGCGAGGTGGCCGGGGCGCAGGCTGCCCGCGTCGTCGTGGCCGCCGGCGTGGGCGGAGCCGGCCGTGTAGGCGGCGAGGGCGGTGGTGAGGTCGAGGCGTTGTTCGGGGAGGAAGATCCGGCCGTCGGTGGCGCCTGGTTCGGCGCGGTTGACGGCGACGTGCAGCCCGGCGAGCGGGTCGGGGCTGCTGACCGGCCAGTCGCTGCCGGCGACGAGCGTGGCCCCGGCCCGCACGAGATCGCCGAAGGGGTACTGCCAGGCGGCCCGTTCGGGTCCGAGGAAGGGGATGGTGAGCTCGTCCATCTGCGGTTCGTGCGCGGCCCACAGGGGCTGGATGTTGGCGAGCGCCCCGAGCCGGGCGAAGCGCGGGATGTCGTCGGGGTGCACGACCTGGAGGTGGGCGAGGTGGTGGCGGTTGCCGCGGCGGCCGTTGGCGGTGACGGCCGCTTCGACGGCGTCCAGTGCCTCGCGCACCGCCCGGTCGCCGAGCGCGTGGAAGTGCACCTGGAAGTCGAGGGCGTCCAGCGCGGTGACGTGGCCGCGGAGGGCCTCGGGGTCGACGAAGCTCATGCCGGTGTTGGTGGTGGCGCAGCCGCAGCCGTCGAGGTAGGGGCTGGTCATGGCGGCGGTGAAGTTCTCGGCGATGCCGTCCTGCATGATCTTCACCGAACCGGCGCGGAACCGGCCGTGGGTCAAGGACTCGCGGCGGGCGACGAGTTCGGGGATCTGTTCGGCGCCGCGCGTCCGGTCCCACCACAGGGCGCCGGTGACGCGGGCGGTGAGGCTGCCGTCCCGTGCGGCGGTCAGGTAGGCGTCGGAGGGGTCGGGCCGGCCGCTGAACGCGCCGAGCAGGGCGTCCTGCCAGCCGGTGATGCCGAGCGAGTGCAGCAGGGCCTGGGCGCGCAGCAGCCCGGCGAGCCGGTCGGCGGCGGTGCCGGGCGGGACGAGCCGGGAGACGAGGTCGGACGCTCCTTCCTGGAGGACGCCGGTGGGGACGCCGTCCGCGTCGCGTTCGATCCGCCCGTCGGCCGGGTCGGGGGTGTCGGCGGTGATCCCGGCGAGCTCCAGGGCCAGGGAGTTGGCCCAGGAGCCGTGGTGGTCGCGGTTGACCAGGAGGACGGGCCGGTCGGCGACGACCGAGTCGAGCGACTGCCGGGTCGGCAGGCCGCCCGCGAAGCTCTCCATGGACCAGCCGCCGCCGGTGATCCACGCGTGCTCGGGGTGGGCGGCGGCGAACTCCCCGACGATGCGGAGGTACGCGTCGGCTCCGGTGGTGCCGCTCAGGTCGCACTCGGCGAGCTCCATGCCTCCGAAGACCGCGTGCACATGGGCGTCCTGGAAGCCGGGGACGAGCAGCTTGCCCGCGAGGTCGACGACTTCGGTGCGCGGGCCGACGAGGTCGCGTATCCCGTCGTGGCCGACGGCCGTGATCCGCCCGCCCGTGACGGCGAGCGAGGTGGCCCGGGTGCGGGCGGGATCGCCGGTGAAGACGGGGCCACCGGTGAAGACCAGGTCGGCCGTGCTCATGTCGGTACTCCTGGAGGTGAGGGGACCGGCGCGGAGCCGGTGCGGGGGCGCCATGCAACCCGGCGGGCCGACAACAGGTCAAGGGTGTTGTCATAAGGGGGTCCCGGGTAGGGTCCGGCCATGGCCGAACGAGTGGTTCCGGAGGACCGGCGACGGCGGCGTCGTCCCACCAAGCAGGGCGTCGTGCTCTCCGAGCGGCTGATCGTCGAGACCGCGCTCCGGCTCGTCGCCGGGCACGGTGCCGACGCGCTGTCCGTACGGCGTCTGGGGGCCGCCCTGGGCGCCGATCCCAGCGCGGTCTACCGCTACTTCCGCAACGCCGACGACCTGCTGCTCGCCCTCGCCGACGAGATGGTCGGCCGGGCGCAGGCCGGCTGGCGGGCCACCGGGGACTGGCGGGCCGACCTGCGGGAGATCGCGCGGCGCATCCACGCCGCCTATCTCGCGCACCCGCAGGTCGCGGCCCTCGCGGCGCACCGCACGACGGGCCGCGCCCACGAGACCCGGGCGGTCGAGGCGATCCTCGGGGTGCTGCGCGGAGCGGGGTTCCCGGATCGGGAGGCGGTCCGGATCTATCACGCGCTCGCGGACCAGGCGCTGGCCTTCGCCGCCCTGGACGCCGCCGCGCTCGCCCTTCCGGAACCGGCCCGGGAGCACGACGAGCGGGTCTGGCACGCCGCGTACGGCCGGCTCCCCGCCGCCACCCACCCCAACGTGGCGGCCACGTATCCGCTGCTCGCCGCCGACATGCGGGACAGCGGCCACCCGTTCGCGCTGGAGCTGCTCCTCGACGCGGTGGGGGCACGGCTGGCCTCGTACGGCCGACGCCAGGCCCCCTGAGGAAGTCCCGCCTGCCCCGGGCGACCGGCCGTCCCCCGGCCGGTGGTTCATCGCGGCTTCACCCGCCGACCCCCGCCGCTTGGGGGCGTGTTGGTGCGCGCGTCACGGCTCCGGTGTGCGGTGGGCGGCATGCGCGGGGGACGGCGGGCCGGGTGGCGGCGACGGGGGTACGCGGCGGCGGTGGCGGGTCTGGTCGTGGCGGCCGTGGCGGCGGACGGGCCACGGGAGCACGGGCCCGGCCGTGGAGGGACGGTGCACGGCGCCTGCCGGTCCTCCGTGCCGTTCGTGTCCGGCACCGGCGGCTACGCGGCCTACCGCATCCCCGCGGTGGTCCGCACCCCGGCCGGCACCCTGCTGGCCTTCGCGGAGGGGCGGGTGCACGGCACCGGGGACGCGGGCGCCGTGGACATCGTGCTGCGGCGGTCGGCCGACGGCGGCTGCAACTGGGGGCCGCGGCGGTGGTCGCGGCCGGGGACGGGGACACCCGGGGCAATCCGGCGCCCGTGGTCGACCCGCGCAGCGGTGACGTGGTCCTGGTGAGCGCGGGCAACGACGGGGCGGTGACCGAGGGCACGGTGCTGCGCGGCCGGGCCACCGCCGCCGGGGGCCGACGGGTGTACGTGCAGCGCAGCACGGACGACGGACGCAGCTTCTCCGCACCCCGGGACATCACCTCCTCGGTGACGAAGGACGGGTGGCGCTGGTACGCGACGGGGCCGGGCCACGCCCTCGCGCTCGCCCACGGCCGGTACGCCGGCCGGCTCGTCGTCCCCGCCAACCACTCGGCCGCTCCCCCGCCGGGCTCCCCCGACACCGGTCGCGAGCCGCGCTACTACGGGGCGCACGCGCTGCTGAGCGACGACGGCGGGCACAGCTGGCGGCTCGGCTACACCGACGAGGCGTACGAGGGCACGGTCAACGCCAACGAGTCGACGGCCGCCGAACTCCCCGACGGCACGCTCTACGTCAGCACCCGCGACCAGCACGGCACCGGCCCCGGCCACCGCGCCGACAGCCGTTCCCGCGACGGCGGCGCCACCCTGGAGCGCCCTTTCGCGCCGCACCCCGGACTGGAGGAGGTGCCGGTCGTCCAGGGCAGTGTGCTGTACGTGGCGGGGCCGCCGGGCCTGCTGGTCCTCTCCGCGCCCTCGGTCCCGACCGCCCGCACGGCCCTCGCCCTGTGGACCAGCGCGGACGGCGGCCGCACCATCGGCCGCGCGCTCACCCTCTCGCACCGGCCGGCGGCCTATTCGGACCTGGTCCGGATCGACGGGCGGACGATCGGCGTGCTGTACGAGACGGGGGCGCGCGACCCGTACGAGACCGTCGTCTTCCGCCGCGTACCGCTCGCCGCGCTCACGCCTCCGGCGCGGTGACGGCGGGTGCGGTGACGGCGGGTGCGGTGACGGCGGGTGCCGGGTGCCGGGTGCCGGGTGCAGGTCGGCCGGGGTGCGCGACGAGGGCGACCCGCGCCGGTCCCCTCCGCTCAGGGGCGCAGGTCCTTCGCCTCGAAGCGGCCCTCGCCGAGGACCAGGACGAAGGACACCTGCTGGCCTTCCGAGAGGGGGTGGCCGTCCTCGACGTCATCGACGCGGAAGTAGACCGGTTCCTCCGAGTTCAGGGGGAGGACGAAGCCGTAGCCGGCCGTGCGGTCGAAGGACGTGACGAAGCCGACGCTCCTGCCTGTCTCCATGGGGAGGGCTCCCTTCCGTCGCGGGGGTACCTGTTGTCGATACCCCCCGCGACGTCGGGGATCCCACCGCTCGAGCCGCTAGATGCCGGGGATCTCGCGGGCCCGGAACGCGGTGCGCACGGCGTCCGCCGCGTCCTTGCCGTACATGCGCTGCGCCGTGTCGACCGTCTGCGCCGCCGCGGCCGCGAAGGAGGTGTCGGGGGCGAAGCCGAACTGGGCGTTGACGATGATCCGGTCGGCGGTCCGGGCGCCGAGCACGCCGCGGACGTCCCACAGCGCGCGGGACCAGATCTGGCCGTCCGCGTGGACCTGGCCCGTGCGGTCGGCGTAGGTCTTGTCGCCGTCGATCCGGCGCAGGCAGTGCGGGGCGGGGCTGTAGGACGCGGCGTCCCAGTCGGCCACGCAGGCGAGGTCGGCCCTCACCGGCCAGCCGTACCGCTCGGCGGCGTGCGCGCCGACCGTGACGGCCAGGTAGTCGCCGAACGCCTCGCCGATCGCGCCGGCCTCCGGGGAGGTGCCGAAGCCGGGTACCTGGGCATGGTGCACGGCGTGCCCGTACTCGTGGACGATCACCTCCGCGTCCTCGGCGTCGTCGACGCCGCCCTTGCCGAAGCGGATCTCGGCCTTCTTGTCGGTGAAGAAGGAGTTGTCCGAGCCCCACTGGTTGATGCGCACGGGCTGCGGCCGGTCGTTGGCGCCGGGCAGCTCGCTGCCGAAGCCGAGGCCCTGGAGGTACTCCTGGGCCTCGTTGACCCAGAAGTACGCCATGACCTGCTCGAACCGGTCGTCGTCGCGGCTGTACGAGGCGGCGTCGGCGGTCTTCGCGGAGGCGCCGGTGTCGGAGCGGACGGTCACCCAGCGTCCGGACAGTCCGCCGCTGCCGTCCAGGCCGCGCAGGGCGGCGGTGGCGTAGGCGGAGGCGGGGACCGCGCCGGCGGCGTCCTTGGCGTCGGTGAGCGTCTGGTCCCCCGAGGACTGCACGGGGTTGACCATGAAGACGCGGGCCTGCGGTCCGGTCGTGCCGGGGGCCGGGCCGGAGGCCGCGGCCGAGGCGGCACCGGCGGGGGCGAGCAGCGCCGCGGTGGCGGTGGCCGCGGCTATCAGGCCGCGGGATGTGCGGCGAACCATGGAGGTCCTCCCGTTGGGGGGTGTGCGGTGAGGGGGTGGCGTGGTGCGGGCGTGATCATGGCGCAGGACCGGGCCCCGCGTCGAGGGGCCCGGCGGCATCGAGGAGTTGCCGGCGAGGTTCTTGGCGGCGTTTACGGCGGCGCCAGGTCGTCACGTGTCCGGACCGGCGTCACAGCGGCGGACCGGCGTCACAGGGCCGGACCGGCGTCACAGGGCCGGACCGGCGTCACAGGGCCGGACCGGCGTCACAGGGCCGGGCGGGCGTCACGGCGCCGGGCGGGCGTCACAGGGCGGGGCGGGCGTTGCGGGCGAGGGTGTGGGCGAGGTCCGGCCACCAGGCGCCGGCGGGCGGGTCGACGATCCCGTACACCGGGTCCACCGTGCCGCCGGTGCCGCGGGTGCAGGAGCCGTCGGACTCGCCGATCGTCTTCACGTACAGGTACGCGTCGACGAGCGGGACGCCGGTGGCGGCGGTCGGGCGCTCCCCCATGCCGCGGCCGGGCGGGTTGCACCAGGTCTCGGGGTCGGTGTACGCGCCGGGGGCGGGCTGCCAGGGGCCGAGACCGTTGCGGCTGGTGTCGACGACGAAGTGGAGCAGTTCGTCCGTGGACGGGCTGCCGACGCTCCGGTCGTACCAGGCGTCGGTCCAGTGCCAGGTGGTCGGGTCCTCGGCGAGGACCGCGTTGCCCGGCCGGCCGTCGTTGGGGGCGGCCGAGGAGTAGTACTGGTCGGCGCACCAGTCGGTGTGGCCGCGCGCCCAGTCGGGCCCCTCGGTGGCGAACCAGACGCACTTGGCGACCCAGGTGCCGTACTGGTTGCTCTGGCCGGTGGGCTGGAAGTTGGAGACGTTCAGGGCGAAGCCGTCGGCGCGGGCGGCTCCGGCGTCGATGAGCCGCTGGGCGATGTCGCCGACGGACTTCCACTTGCTGTTGCCGGCGTCGAGGTAGACGGCGGTGCCGGGCCGGGCCTTGAGCGTGGAGACGGCGAAGCCGAGGTCGGCGAGGCGTTCGGCGGTGCGCGTGCCGTCCGGGTCGACCGATCCCGCGCAGTCCTTCGGGAGTGCGGCGAGGCCGTCGGGCTCCAGGACCACCACGGCGGGGCCGTCGCCGATGCCTTCGGCGAGAGCGGCGATCCACGCGCGGTACGCGGCGGAGGACGCGGCGCCTCCGCTGGAGTAGAGGCCGCAGTCACGGCCCGGAACGTTGTAGGCGACGGCCACGGGCACCTGGCCCGTGGCCTTGGCCGCGGCGACCAGTCCGGCGGCGTCCGCGCGGACCTCGGCGGGGGTGCCGCCGGTGAACCAGGCGGCCTGCGGGAGGCCGGCGAGCGCCCTCATGTTCGCCGCGTTCTCCTGGTCGTCGGCGGCGGCGTCGACGACGGCCTGCCGTGCGGCGCCGTTGTCCGGGTCCACGTAGAAGCGGGCGGATGCGGTGAGCGGACCCGCGGCGGGTGCCGGATCGGTGACGGCGGACTCGGCGGCGGATTCCGTGGCCGAGGATGCCGTGGCCGCGGATGCCGTGGCGGCCGGCTCCGTGGCGGCCGGTTCGCCGGCGCGGGCAGCCGGGGTGACGGCGAGCCAGGCGGCGCAGGCGGCGGCCGCCGCGGCCAGGGCGGCTGAGCGCCGCCCTCGCATCCGGTACGTCATGACAGGACCTCCCTTGGCGTGATCACGTGCAGCGTAGGACGCGTGATCATCCGCCGGGCGAGAACGGAAGGATCCGCCGGAACGCACGGCGCACGGGCGGCGCACGGGACGCCGGCCGGGGTGAAGGGCGCGTACGGCGGGAGACCGACGAGCGCGCCGAGCGCACGGAGGCGCACGGCGGACTGAGCCCCGGTCACTGAGCGCGGGGCGCACGGCCGACTCGACCCCGGTGACTGAGGGCGGGGCGCACGGCCGACTCGGCCGGGGTGACTGAGTGCGAGGCGCACGGCCGACTCCGTACCGACGGCTCAGCGCGGGGCGCACGGCCGACTGAGCCCCGGTCACTGAGCGCGAGGCGCACGACCGGACTCCGTACCGACGGCTCAGCGCGCGGCGCACGACCGGACTGCGCACCGACGGCAAGGGAGGGGCGAACGCCGAGCCCCGCACCGACGGCTGAGAGCGGGCCCACGGCAGCTCCGTTCCGAGGACTGAGAGCGGGGCCCACGGCGGGCTCGGCCCGGTGGCTGCGTGCGGGGTGCGCGGAGCGCTCAGTCCCGGCGGCTGCTCTCGTCCCTGAGCCAGGTCGCGAAGTCGCCCGACCGGACCGCCCTGCGCGCGCCCCGGCGCGCGACGAGCGCCGCCGTGAGGAAGACGACGAGGGCGGGCAGCAGGGTGGGGTCGGCGCGCAGGAGGGCGGCGAGGTCGCCGAGGCCGGTGCGGGCGGAGGGGGGCGCCGGGGTGCCGGCGGGGGCGGAACGGTCCTGGTGGGCCTCCAGCTGGGCCGTCGAGGTGGCCGCGCGGACCCGGCGGCGGATGAGGTCCGGCCAGGTGCGGGGCGGGCGGACGACGACCCGGGCGGAGGGCACCACCGTCCGTTCGGCCGGGGCGAAGGCGAGGGAGGCGGCCAGGTCGTCGGCCATCAGGGGCGGCAGGGCGGCGAGCCGGGCATGGCCCTCGCCGGACACGGCGATCACTCCGCGCCCGAACAGGCCGTCGCGTACGGCGGGCAGCCGCTGCCAGACGCGGTAGTAGGCCCGCACGGGCCAGGAGCAGCCGGTCATCGGCAGCTCCCGATCGGGTGCGGCGGCGAGGACGGCGCCGGGGCCGCGCAGCGCCGCGGTCAGGGCGCGGGCGTCGGCGGCGCCCAGTTCCACGTCGGCGTCGACGTAGATCCGGGGGAAGCCGTGGGCGTGCGCGTCGCCGAGCCGCAGGGCCTCGTGCTTGGAGGGGACGGGGGTCTCGACGACGCGGACGCGCGGGCCGTAGGAGGCGGCGACGCGTGCGGTGCCGTCCGTGCAGCCGTTGCACACGACCACGAGGTCGAACTCCCCTTCCGCCGGCCCGTCCGGGAGGTCCGCGAGGAGTCCGTCCAGGAGCCGGCCGAGGGTGCGTTCCTCGTTGTGCGCGGGGATCACGATGCTGGGACCGTCGGGCATGCGGCCAGTATGACCCTCGCGTCCGACTCTCACAGTTCCTTCGACTATCGGTAGGAGTTTCACACAACTCCTGGCTGGCCTGCCCCAGTTGGTCTAGATTGAGCGCTGCCGGATCCGCTCGGTCACGAACACACTCGTCCCGGGCGGATTCTGCGTCCTGTGCGGACCCGGCCGTGGCTGGGGAGACTTGCGACCTCGGTCCGCACCGTTCGGTCAGGCGGAAGAGCCGCGTACCCTCGTCGACCGTCGCCGCCCTTCCCCTGCCCGTGTGCCGTCGTGGTCGCGGGCGAATGGGGGGAAGGCCGCGGAGACTCGGGCGGGGTGCGCGTGAAGCGCCCTTGGGGGGAATGGATGACCGTCCTGCCGGTCACGCATGAGCGGCATCGTGTCGAATCCACACATTTCGACGTTCATCGCCTGTGGTGGCGAAGGAGACACCAGATCGTCCTGCTGGCCGCGGACACCGCCGCGGCGGTCGTCGCCGCGCTGCTCGTGCTGCGGGCGGGCGGCCACTGGCCGGTCGTCCTCGGCCTGCCGCCGGCCTGGGTGGCCGTGCTGTCCGCGCACCGCGCCCATGCCCGGGGCCCCCTCGGTTCCGGCGGTGAGGTCTACCGGCGCGTGCTGCGCGGTGCGCTGGTGCTGCCGGCCCTGGCGGCGGCCGCCGGCTGGGGGGTCGCGGGGGACCTCGGCGTGGCGCACGAGATGATGCTCGCCGCCCCGGCGGCCGCCGCGCTGTCGCTGGCCGCCCGGTTCGTGGTCCGGCGCCGGCTGCGCCGCGGCTGGGCGCGGGGCAGGAACCGTACGACCGCCGTCCTGGTGGGCCCGGCCGGCGGGGTCGCCGAGCTGCTCACCGCGCTGCTGCGCGACGGGAGGGCCGGTGCCCCGGCGGGGTCGGCGCTCCAGGGCATGGACATCGCCGGGGTCTGCCTGACCGATCCGCGAAACGCCCGGGAGGTCGACGCGTTCGGGGTTCCGGTGCTCGGCGGGGTCGACGAAGTGCCGGGCGCGATCAGGGCGTTCGGCGGCGGGACCGCCGTGGTGGTGCTGCCGGCGCCGGAGATCGAGGCGTCCCTGCTGCGTCGGCTGGCGTGGAGCACGGCCGCGGCCGGGGGCGACTTCCTGCTGGCGCCCGCGCTCGGCGACGTGGCGGCCGCCCGGCTTGAGGTCCGGCCGGTCGGCGGCGTCCCGCTGCTGCACGTCCGGGCGCCCCGGCTCTCCCGGCTCGCCCGGCTTCCGAAGGAGGTGGCCGAGCGGCTGATCGCCGCCGTGCTGCTCCTGTTGCTGTCCCCGCTGATGTGCGCGGTCGCGCTGACCGTGCGGCTCGGCAGCCGGGGCCCGGCGCTCTTCCGGCAGGTGCGGGTGGGGCTGCACGGCAAGCAGTTCACCATGCTGAAGTTCCGTACGATGCGGCCCGACGCGGAGGCCCGCAGGGCGGAGCTCGCGCACGCCAACCACAACAGCGACGGGCTGCTGTTCAAGGTCCGCGACGATCCGCGGGTGACCCGGGTCGGCGCCACGCTCCGCCGCTACTCGCTGGACGAACTGCCCCAGCTGATCAACGTCCTCGGCGGGCACATGTCGCTGATCGGGCCGCGCCCGCCGCTGCCCGAGGAGGTCGCCGGCTACAGCCACGAGGTCCGGCGCCGGCTGCTGGTCAAACCGGGGCTCACCGGCCTGTGGCAGGTCAGCGGCCGTTCCGACCTGCCGTGGGAGGAGGCCGTGCGGCTGGACCTGGCGTACGTGGACAACTGGTCGCTCGGCCTCGACGCGGTGATCCTGCTGCGCACCGGCCCGGCGGTCCTGCGCGGAACGGGCGCGTACTGAGGTGCGCGCCGTCATCACACCGACCTGGGGGGACACACGTTGAACGACGCCGACCGAGCCGACGAACGGCCGGGGCAGACCGCGCCGAGACAGCCCCTGGGGGTCGCCGTCATCGGCGCCGGCTACTGGGGGCCGAACCTCGTGCGCAACTTCCAGGCCGGTGACCGGTTCCGGCTGCGCTGGCTGTGCGACCTCGACGTCACGCGGGCCCAGCGGGTCCTCGGCGGCTACTCCACGGTCCAGGCGACGGCCGACTACGCGGCGGTGCTCGCCGACCCGGCCGTGGACGCGGTCGCGGTCGCCACCCCGGCCGGCACCCACCTGGACGTGGCGCTGGCCGCCCTGCGCGCGGGCAAGCACGTCCTCGTCGAGAAGCCGCTCGCCACCACCTACGCCGACGGGGCGCGCCTGGTCGCCGAGGCGGAGGAACGCGGCCTGACCCTGATGTGCGACCACACCTACTGCTACACCCCGGCCGTGGCGAAGATCCGGGAGCTGGTGCACGAGGGGGCGCTCGGGGACATCCACTACGTGGACTCGGTGCGGATCAACCTGGGTCTGGTGCAGAAGGACATCGACGTGCTGTGGGACCTGGCCCCGCACGACCTGTCCATCCTCGACTTCATCCTGCCCGAGCACGTGGAGCCGGTCGCCGTCGCCGCGCACGGCGCGGATCCGATCGGCGCGGGCCAGGACTGCATCACGTACCTCACGCTCCAGCTCAACACCGGTGCCATCGCCCACGTGCACGTGAACTGGCTCTCGCCCACCAAGGTCCGCACCACCATGGTCGGCGGCTCCAAGCGCACGCTGGTCTGGGACGACCTCAATCCGGCGCAGCGCGTGGCGGTGTTCGACCGCGGGGTGGACCTGGCGGCGCCCCAGGACCTGGGCGCCGACGAGCGCCGGGAGGCCCTGATCTCGTACCGGAGCGGCGACATGATCGCGCCGGCGCTCGGGGAGCGGGAGGCGCTGCGCGGCATGGTCGACGAGTTCGCCGCGGCGATCGCGGAGCGGCGGGCGCCGCTGACCGACGGGCGGGCGGGCCTGAGGGTCCTCGACATCCTGGAGGCGGCCTCGCGGAGCCTTGCCTTCCGTGGTGCGGTGGTCGGCCTGCGGACCGGCGGCGACCGGTCCCTGCGGAACGCGGACGCGAACACGAACGCGAACGGAACGGCGGGAGAACGGCGTTGAGCGACATTCGGGGCAAGCGGATCCTGGTCACCGGCGGCGCCGGCACCATCGGCTCCCATGTGACGGACCTCCTGGTCGAGGGCGGGGCGCGCGAGGTCGTCGTGCTCGACAACCTGGTGCGCGGGCGGCGGGCCAATCTGGCCGGGGCGCTGGGCAGCGGGGTCGTGGAGCTCGTGGAGGGCGACATCCGGGACGCGGCGACGGTCCGGAAGGTGACCGCGGGCGCGGATCTGGTCTTCCACCTGGCGGCGATCCGCATCACCCAGTGCGCGGAGGAGCCGCGGCTCGCCAACGAGGTGATGGTCGACGGCACGTTCAACGTGCTGGAGGCCGCCGCGGCGGCGGGCGTGGAGAAGGTGATCGCCTCGTCGTCCGCCTCCGTGTACGGCCTTGCCGAGTCCTTCCCCACCGGCGAGCGCCACCACCCGTACAACAACGACACCTTCTACGGGGCGGCCAAGGCCTTCAACGAGGGCATGCTGCGCAGCTTCCACGCCATGTACGGGCTGGACTACGTGGCCCTGCGCTACTTCAACGTGTACGGGCCGAGGATGGACATCCACGGCCTGTACACCGAGGTGCTGATCCGCTGGATGGAGCGGATCGAGGCGGGCGAGCCGCCGCTGATCCTCGGCGACGGGACGCAGACGATGGACTTCGTCGACGTCCGGGACATCGCCCGCGCCAACGTCCTGGCCGCCCGCGCGGACGTCACCGACGAGGTGTTCAACGTGGCGAGCGCCACCGAGACGTCCCTGCGCGAGCTCGCCGACGCCCTGCTCGACGTGATGGGCTCCGGCCTGGAGCCGGTGCACGGTCCGGCGCGCGCGGTCAACGGGGTGACCCGGCGGCTCGCCGACACCCGGCTCGCCGAGGAACGGCTCGGCTTCAAGGCGGAGATCGACCTGCGGACCGGGCTGAAGGACCTGGTGGCCTGGTGGCGGGCCGAGAAGGGCGCGACGGCGACGGACGCCGACAGGGCCGCCGAAGCGCCCGCGCGGATCCCGGTGATGGTGCCGTGGCTCGGCGAGGAGGAGGCGAGGGCGGCCTCGGAGACGGTGCTGTCCGGCTGGGTGGCGCAGGGCCCGCGGGTCGCCGCTTTCGAGCGGGCCTTCGCGGAGCGGGTCGGCGCCCGGCACGGCGTGGCCGTCAGCTCCTGCACGACGGCGCTGCACCTGGCGCTGCTCGCGCTCGGGCTCGGCCCCGGCGACGAGGTCGTGGTCCCGTCGCTGTCCTTCATCGCCACCGCCAACGCCGTGCGGTACACGGGCGCGGTGCCGGTCTTCGCGGACGTGGACCTCGCCACGGGCAATCTCACGGCGGCCGGTGTGGACGCCGTGCGCACCGGGCGCACCAAGGCGGTGCTCCTGGTCCACCAGGGCGGGGTGCCCGCGGACGTGTCCGCGCTGCGGGCCGCCTGCGCGGGCTGGGGCCTGCCGCTGGTGGAGGACGCGGCGTGCGCGATCGGCTCCGTCGTCGACGGCGCGCCGGTCGGCAAGGGCGCGCTGCTCGCCGCCTGGTCGTTCCATCCGCGCAAGCTGCTGACCACCGGCGAGGGCGGGATGGTCACCACCGACGACGACCAGTGGGCGGCGCGGCTGCGCCGGCTGCGGGAGCACGGGATGAACGTGTCGGCGGCCGAGCGGCACGCGAGCGGCACCCCGGTCCTGGAGAGCTATCTGGAGACCGGGTTCAACTACCGGATGACCGACATCCAGGCCGCGGTGGGGCTCGCCCAGCTGGAGAAGCTCGACGCGATGGTGGCGCGGCGCCGCGAACTGGCCGCTCGCTACGCGGCGTCGCTGGCAGATGTGCCGGGCCTGGAGCCGGTGCGGGACCCGGCGTACGGGCGGAGCAACTTCCAGTCGTACTGGGTGCTGCTGGCCGAGGACTTCCCGGTGGGGCGTGACGCGCTCCTCGGGATCCTCGCGGAGGCCGGGGTCTCGGCCCGCCGGGGCATCATGGCGAGCCATCTGGAACCCGCCTACGCGGGGCACCCGGCCGGGCCGCTGCCGGTCACGGAGCGGATCAGCCGTGACTCGCTGATCCTGCCGCTGTTCCACACGATGACCGAGGCGCAGCAGGACCGGGTGGTCGCGGTGCTGCGGGAAGCGGCAGCCCGGGAAGGGGCCGCGCGGAACGCGGCCGGGCCGGAAGCCGCCGGGCCGGAAGCGGCGGCGCGTCCGTGACCGACCGGCTGGTGATCATCGGCGCGGGCGGCTTCGCGCGGGAGACCGCGCAGGCCGCCCTGGCCGCCGGCCTGCCGCTCGCGGGCCATCTCGACGACGACCCGGCCCTGCACGGCGTCGCGCTCGACGGGGTGCCCGTGCTCGGCGGCACCGAGCGGGTGCGCAAGCTGCACGGCGCGTCCTTCGTGGTCTGCGTGGGCAACCCGCGCGACCACGCCTCCCGCGCCCGCCTGGTGCGCCGCCTCGGGCTGCCCGAGCACCGCTACGCCACGGTGGTGCACCCGACGGCCGTGGTGTCGGCGAGTTCTGCGGTCGGCCCCGGCACGGTGCTGCTCGCGCACACGGTGCTGACGGCGTCCGTGCGGGTGGGGCGCCACGTGGCGGTCATGCCGCAGACGGTCCTCACCCATGACGACGAGGTCGGGGACCTCGCGACCCTCGCCTCGGGGGTACGGCTCGGCGGCGGCGCCCGGATCGGCCGTGGCGCCTACGTCGGGGCGGGCGCGCTGGTCCGGGAGGGCGTGACGGTCGGGGACTGGTCCCTGGTCGGCATGGGCTCCGTGGTCCTGGCCGACGTGCCGCCGGGCGAGGTGTGGGCCGGCTCCCCGGCCCGCCGGCTGCGCGCCGCGGCCGCCCCGGCGCTCGAACAGCTCACGGCGGACGACGCCGCCACGATCCCGGTACGAGGAGTGAACGGCTGATGGACCAGATACCCCTGGTGGACCTGCGGGCCGCCCACGCGGAGGTCGCCGAGGAGATACGCGACGGCTTCGACCGGGTCCTCGCCCGGACCGCGTTCATCGGCGGCGAGGAGGTCGGGGAGTTCGAGCGGGAGTACGCGGAGTTCGGCGGGGTCCGCCACTGCGTGGGCGTCGCCAACGGCACCGACGCCCTGGAGCTGGCCCTACGGGCGAGCGGGGTGGGGGCGGGCGACGAGGTGGTGCTGCCCGCCAACACGTTCATCGCCACCGCGGGCGCGGTCGCCCGGACCGGGGCGCGGGCGGTCCTGGTCGACTGCGAGCCCGACACCCTGCTCATCGACCCCGTGGCGGCGCTGGCCGCGGTCGGCGCGGCCACTCGTGCGGTGGTGCCGGTCCACCTGTACGGGCAGTGCGCCGACGTCGCCGCGCTCGCCGGGGGCCTGCCCGGGCACGTGCGGATCGTCGAGGACGCGGCCCAGAGCCAGGGCGCGAGCCGGCACGGCCGTACGCCGGGCAGCGGAGGGATCGCCGCCACCAGCTTCTACCCCGGCAAGAACCTGGGCGCCTACGGGGACGCGGGCGCGGTGCTCACCGACGACGCCGAGGCCGCCGCCCTGGTGCGGGCGGTCGCCAACCACGGCGGGGTGCACAAGTACCGGCACGACGTGCCCGGTTTCAACAGCCGCCTCGACGGCCTCCAGGCCGTGGTGCTGCGGGCGAAGCTGCGCCGGCTCGCCGCGGGGAACGCGGCCCGGCGGGCGGCGGCGGCCCGCTACGACGAGCTGCTCGCCCCGCTCGCCGCGGCCGGCCGGGTGGTCCGGCCCACGACGGCCGACGGCAACGTCCACGTGTGGCACCTGTACGTGGTGCGGGTGCCCGGGACGGACCGCGACGAGGTGGTCGGCAAGCTGAACGCGGGCGGCGTCGGGGCGGGCGTGCACTATCCGTCCCCCGTGCACCTGACGCCCGCGTACCGCCATCTCGGCTACGAGCGCGGGGACTTCCCGCACGCCGAGCGCGCGGCCGGCGAGATCCTGTCGCTGCCGCTCTTCCCGCAGATCACCCACGACCAGCAGCGCCGGGTCGTGGACGTGCTGGTGAACGCCCTCGGCTGAGGGCCCGCTCCCCCACCCGGCCGCGGGCCGGGTCCTGTACTGCCCGTGAAAGGTCCAGCGATGCCCCACCACCACCGTCGTCGGGTCAGAGGCGCCGTGTTCGCCCTGGCCGCGGCGCTTGCCGCGATATTCCTGCCGCCCGCCGGGAACGCGACCGCGCTCGCCGATCCCTGCGGCCCGGACGGCAACCCGATCGTCTGCGAGAACTCCAAGCCGGGCACGCCGATGCCCGACTGGTTCGCCGGCAGCTCCTGGGGCGACATCGCGGGGTTCCCCACCAAGATGAGCCTCCAGGCCGGGGAGACCCTGCCGTTCAAGGTGCAGTCACCGGCCCCGTACCACGTGAAGATCTACCGGCTCGGCTGGTACGGCGGTGACGGCGCGCGGCTGATGTCGACGCCGGCGCAGGCCGCGCAGACCTATCCGGCCACCTACGGCACGCAGCGGCCGGCCTGTCTCAAGGACCAGCCGACGGGTCTGATGGACTGCGGCAACTGGCCCACGACGGCCAGCTGGACGGTGCCCGCCGACGCGGTCTCGGGCCTGTACATCGCCAACTTCGACCAGGCCGACGGCAACGGCCTGATGCCGTACCCGTTCGTGGTGCGCAACGACGCCAGCCGCTCCGACATCGTGGTGCAGACCTCCGACCAGACCTGGCAGGCGTACAACGACTGGGGCGGCACCAACCTCTACGACGGCCAGGGCCCTGCGCCCGACGGGCGGGCGTACAAGGTCAGTTACAACCGGCCGATGGACATCGGCGGCGAGAACGGCATCTACGGCTCCGAGTACATGATGATCGCCTGGCTGGAGCGCAACGGCTACGACCTGAGCTACATCTCGGGTCTGGACACCGCCACCCGGGGCGCCGCCCTGCTCGCGAACCACAGGATGTTCATGTCGCAGGGGCACGACGAGTACTGGACGCAGGAGCAGTTCACCAACGTCCTCAACGCGCGCAAGGCGGGCCAGCACCAGACGTACTTCGCGGGCAACGAGATCTTCTGGAAGACCCGTCTGGAGCCGAGCATCGACGGCAGCAACACGGCGAACCGGACGCTGGTCTGCTACAAGGAGACCAAGCTCAAGTTCCCGACGCCGAACGGCGTGCCGGACCCGAGCACGGTGTGGACGGGGACCTGGATGGACCCGGACAGCACGAAGGAGGGCGAGCCGTACCGTCCGCAGAACATGCTCACCGGCTCGCTGTTCCAGGTCAACGGGCCGCGCAACGACGCCATCACCGTCCCGGCGGCGTTCGCGAGGATGCGGCTGTGGCGGAACACCTCGGTCGCGGGCCTGACCGGCAACCAGGTCGCCACGTTCCCGGCCGGCACCCTCGGCTACGAGTGGAACAGCGACATCGAGAACGCGAGCCGTCCGGCGGGCCAGATCCGGCTGTCGTCGACCACGCTCGACATCACCGACGGCAACTACCTGCTCGACTGGGGCAACAACTACGGCAACGGCACCGCCACCCACAGTCTCGTCGCCTTCCGCGACCAGACGTCGAAGGCGCTGGTCTTCGGCACCGGCACCGTGCAGTGGTCGTGGGGTCTGACGAACGTGCCGACGGCCGATCCGGCCGGCGGGGTCGTCACCGAGGACAAGCGGATGCAGCAGGCCACCGTGAACGTCCTCGCCGACATGGGGCTCCAGCCGAAGACCCTTCAGTCCGGTCTCGTCCCGGCCTCGGCCTCCACCGACACCACCGGTCCGGCCGTCACGGTCACCAGCCCCGCGCCGAACGCCTCCGTCCCGGCGCAGCGGCAGATCACCGTCACCGGCACCGCCGCCGACACCGGCGGCGGCGTGGTGGCGCGGGTGGAGGTCTCCACCGACGGCGGCACCACCTGGCGGGCCGCCGAGGGCACCGGCTCCTGGAGCCACACCTGGACGCCGATGACCCAGGGCCCGGTGCAGCTGAAGGTCCGCGCGGTCGACGACAGCGTCAACATCGGCGCCGTGACCACCGTGCCGCTGACCGTGGCCGACCAGCAGTGCCCGTGCACGGTGTGGCCCGCCTCGGCCGCGCCGGCCAAGCCCAACGGCGGTGACGGCAGCTCCGTCGAACTGGGCGTGAAGGTCCGCAGCTCGGTCCCCGGCACCATCACCGGCGTCCGGTTCTACAAGAGCGCCGCCAACACCGGGACCCACAAGGGCAGTCTGTGGTCCGCCTCCGGTCAGCTCCTGGCCACCGGCACCTTCACGAACGAGACCGCGTCCGGCTGGCAGGAGCTGACCTTCGCCACCCCGGTGCCGGTGAAGGCGAACACCACCTACGTCGCCTCGTACTTCGCGCCCAACGGCGGATACGCCTTCGACGCCCACTACTTCACCGACAAGGGCGCGGGCCTCGCCCCGCTGACGGCGCTGCAGTCGGGCACCGACGGCGGCAACGGCGTCTACCGGTACGGTGCGACCAGCGGGTTCCCCTCGCAGGGCTCCTCCGGCAGCAACTACTGGGTGGACGCCGTCCTGGAGACCGGGTCCGCGAGCACCACACCGCCCGTCGTCACCGCCCGCACCCCGGCCCCGGGCGCGACCGGCGTGTCGATCACCGCCCCGCTGTCCGCGACCTTCGACCGGACCGTGGACAGCGGCACCCTGGTGTTCACGGTGAAGGGCCCCGGCGGCACCGCCGTCCCCGGCCGGGCCACCCTCGACGGCGACGGGAAGACCGCCGCCTTCACCCTCAGCAGCCAGCTCGCCCTCGACACCGCGTACACGGTGTCCGTGCAGGCCGCCGACCTGTGGGGCAACGCGATGGCCGCACCGGTGGCCTGGACCTTCACCACCAGCGCGACCCCGCCGCCGGCCGCCTGCCCCTGCACCCTGTGGAGCGCGCAGACCGTGCCGGCGAAGGCCGCCGAGACCGGCGACGCCAACTCCCTGGAGCTGGGCACCCGCTTCCGGTCGTCGCTGCCCGGGAAGGTCACCGGCGTCACCTTCTACAAGGGGGCGACGAACACCGGCACCCACACGGGCAGCCTGTGGACCGACGACGGGACCCTGCTGGCGACCGGCACCTTCACCGACGAGACCGCCACCGGCTGGCAGCGGCTGACCTTCGCCGCTCCCGTCGCCATCACGGCGGGCACCACCTACGTGGTGTCGTACCACGCGCCGAACGGCAACTACGCGGCCGACGGCGGGTACTTCGCGGGCGCCCACCTCAACTACCCCCTGTCCGCCCCGGCGGACGCGACGGGAAGCCGCAACGGCCTCTACCGGTACGGCGCTTCGACCGTCTTCCCCCACAGCTCCTACAACTCGACGAACTACTGGGTCGGCCCGGTCTTCACGACCGGCTGACCCCGACCGGAACCGGGGACCGCAGCACATGAGCTCTGTCAGTGTCGTCATCCCCTGCTACAGGTACGGCCACTTCCTGGCCGACTGCGTACGCAGCGTGCTCGACGAACAGCCCGGCCTCGACGTGCGGGTGCTGATCATCGACGACGCCTCGCCCGACGACTCGGCGGAGGTGGCCGCGAAGCTGGCCGCCTCCGACCCGAGGATCGAGGTACGGGTCCACGCCGCCAACAAGGGCCACATCGCCACGTACAACGAGGGCCTGCTGGAGTGGGCGGACGGCGACTACGTCGTCCTGCTGTCCGCCGACGACCGGCTGGTCCCGGGGGCGCTGGTGCGGGCCGTCGCCCTGCTCGACGCCCATCCGGAGGCGGGCTTCTGCTACGGCAGGCCGCTGCGCTTCCGGCACGGCGGGCCGCTCCCGGCGGCCCGCACCCGCAGCACCGGTTCGGTGGTCTATCCCGGCCACTGGTGGCTGGAGCGGCGTTTTCGCGAAGGCACGGGCTGCATCACCTCGCCCGAGGTGGTGGTCCGCACCAGCCTCCAGCGGAAGGTCGGCGGCTACGACCCGCGGCTGCCGCACGCCGGCGACATCGAGATGTGGATGCGGCTCGCCGCCCACGCGGACGTCGGCTACGTGCGCGGGGCCGACCAGGCGTACTACCGGGTGCACGGCGACAACATGTCCACGACCGACTTCGGCGGGCAGCTCGACGACATCCGGCAGCGGCGGGCCGCCTTCGCCGCGGTCCTCGACAAGTGCGGCGACCGGCTGCCGCAGGCCGACCGGCTGGCCGCCCTGGTCGACACCCGCCTGGCCCGCCAGGCGCTGCGGCGGGCGTACCGGGCGTACGACCGGGGGCGCACGGACGTCGTGCCGGTCGACGAGCTCGTGGCCTTCGCCCGTGAGTGCCGGCCCGACGCCGAGTCGCTGCCGGAGTACCGGGCGCTGCGACTGCGGCGCCGGATCGGCGCGCGGACCATGCCCTACCTCCAGCCGCTGGTGCTCTCGGCGGTGGCCGACCGGGCCCGCGAGTGGCTGTGGTGGCAGTCGTGGAAGCGCCGTGGGCTCTGAGCACCCCTCCCCCTCCCGTACCCGACGAGGAAAGGCACACCAGTGAACCACCGGATCCAGCCCACCGCCCAGGTCGACGAGAAGGCCGTCGTCGGTGCCGGCAGCAGCGTGTGGGAGCTCGCCCAGATCCGCGAGGACGCCCGCCTCGGCGAGAACTGCGTGGTGGGCCGGGGCGCCTATGTCGGCCCCGGCGTGGTCATCGGGGACAACTGCAAGCTGCAGAACCACGCCCTGGTGTACGAGCCCGCGGTGCTCGGCGACGGCGTGTTCATCGGCCCCGCGGCGGTCCTGACCAACGACCACAACCCGCGGGCCGTGTCCCCCGACGGGAGGCTGAAGCGGGGCGGTGACTGGGAACCGGTCGCCGTGCGGATCGGGGACGGCGCAGCGGTCGGCGCCCGCGCGGTGTGCGTGGCGCCGGTGACCGTCGGCCGCTGGGCGCTGGTCGCGGCCGGTGCGGTGGTGACCGCCGACGTGCCCGACTTCGCCCTGGTGATGGGGGTGCCGGCGCGGCGGACGGGCTGGGTCGGCAAGGCGGGCGCCCGGCTGACCGCGCACGCGGAGCGGCCCGGGGTGTGGGAGTGTCCGCAGACCGGCGCGTGGTACGAGGAGCGGGACGGGCGTCTCACGGAGTACGGTGCGGCGCACTGACCTCGTGGCCGGGGCGGCGACGGCGGCGCGCCGTGGCGTACCGCTCCGTCCACAGTGCCGCGAGGACGCCCGTGAGGGTGCCGAGCAGCCCCACCCCGGCGAGCGCCCGGGTCCGGTTGGGGGGCAGGGCGACGGTGCCGGGGCGGTTGACCAGGTCGACGGTGAGGAGGGTGGCGGCCGGCACGCCCTGTTCGCGCTGGAGGGCGTGCAGATGGCGGCCGTAGACGGCGATGATCGTCTGCACCACGCGGTCGGCGTCCGCCGGAGCCGGCTGCTCCGCCTCGACCTGGAGGGTGGGGATGGAGTAGTAGGGGGTGGCGCTGGTGCCGCTGTTGCGGGGGGTGAGCCGGTAGGTGCCGTGGACGCCGGCCGCGCGCAGCTCCGCGCGCCCGGCCGGGGACTGGAGCCGCTGGACGACCGCGTAGGACACCATGGCGAGCGAGGGCTGGAGGTTGGTCAGCTGGTTGGGCTGGTTGTCGGTCCGCGGCGGCTTCACCACGAGCACCGCGGAGCTCTGGTAGCGCGGCGCGGGCCGCAGCGCCGGATAGCAGGCGGCCGCGGTGACGAGCGCGGCGAGGACCAGGACGTACCAGCGGCGCAGCAGCGCGCGGGCGAGTCCCTCGGGAGTCAGCGCGTCGTGGTCCGGGGCGGCGGTCAGCGGTTGCATCAGCACCGATACTGGCAGCTCCGACGGGAACCGGGGGAGGGTTCGTGAGCATCGCCGAGATCTTCCGTGTGCTGGCCAGGCGTTGGTACGTGATGGTGCCGCTGACCCTGGTCGGTCTGGTCGCGGGCGGCTACCTCTACCGGACCGTTCCCGTGACGTACGAGTCGCAGAGCCAGCTGGCGCTGCTCAACTCCAGCCGGGTGGCCCGGCCGGCGCCCAGTTACGGCAACCCGCTGGCGTACGCGAGCGGTTCGCTGATCGGCACGGCGGACGTGCTGATCCGGGCGTTGCAGTCGCCGGAGACGGTGGTGGTGCTGCGCGGTCACGGCGTCACCGACGAGTACACGGTCGACTTCGCCGCGCAGGCGGAGGGACCGCTGCTGACCCTGACGGTCAAGGGCGAGGACCGGGCCAAGGTCCTGGAGGAGACCCGCAGGATCACCCGGTACGCCGAGGAGCAGCTCCAGGCCCTGCAGGAGCAGGCCCGCGTGCCCGAGGGGTACTACGTGCGGTCGGCGCACATCGTGCCGCCGCAGAAGCCGGTCTCGCAGCCCAAGTCCCGCTACCAGAAGGTGGCCGCCGTCGTCGTCCTCGGGGTGACCGCCGCCTTCGTGCTGTCCTTCGTGGTGGAGACCTGGTCGGGGGCGCGCCGTAGGGCCCGCGGCCTGCCGGGCCGTCACGCCACTCCCCCGGTGCCGCGGCCCGGGGCGGGCCGGGTGCGCCGGCTGCTGACCCGGCCGCTGGACGCCACGGCGGTCCTCACCGGCTATCTGGCGCTCGCCCTGTTCCTGCCGTCGAACCTGGCCCTGCCCGCGCTCGGCGGCGCCGGCACCCCGGCCAACGTCTTCGCGCTCCTGGGCCTGTTCTGGTACCTGGCGACCTGGTGCACGGGCCGGATCGCCCCGGCGCCCGGCACCCGCACGATGCGGAACGTGGTCCTGGTGCTCGCCGTCACCGTGCTGATGTCGTACGTGGCGAACCAGGACCGGATCAGCTCGCAGAAGGAGATCCTGGCGGCCGACCGGGGGCTGATCGTGCTTCTGGTGTGGGTGTCGCTGATCGTGCTGACGACGGCCGGCATCCAGGACCGGGGGCGGCTGGACGTGCTGCTGCGCCGGCTGGTCGTGATGGGTTCGGTGGTGGCCGCGCTGGGCCTGTACGACTTCGCGACCGGCACCAACATCGCCGACTGGCTGCGCGTCCCCGGACTGAACTCCAGCGTGGCGAGCGTCGCGGTCCTGGACCGCGGCTCCTTCACCCGGCCCCGTTCGCTCACCGCCCATCCGCTGGAGTTCAGCGGCATGCTGGCGATCCTGCTGCCGTTCGCCGTCTGGTACGCCTTCGACCCGGCGCGCCGGCACCTCGGCAAGCTCAGGCGGTGGGCGCCGGTGGTGCTGCTCGGCGGCGGGCTGCCGCTGACGGTGTCGCGGACCTCGATCATCGGCATCCTGGTCGTCGTCCTGGTGATGGTGCCCCGCTGGAAGCCGGAGCGGCGCTGGGCGGCCATCGGGATCCTGTTCGGGGCGGTGGCGCTGTTCAAGGTCCTGGTGCCGGGCCTGATCGGGACGATCACGGGGCTCTTCTCGGGCAGTCTCAACAACGCCGACAGCAGCACCCAGGCCAGGACCGTCAAGTACCCGAAGATCTACGAGTACTTCGTGCAGGATCCGCTCCTCGGGCGGAGCTTCGGCACGTTCACCCCGGAGCGCTACTTCTTCACCGACAACCAGTACCTGCTCACCCTCGCCGAGCTGGGCGCGCTCGGCGCCGCCTGTCTGCTGCTGCTCGGGCTCTCCGGCGTGCACAACGGGGGCGCGATCCGGCGGCTGGCCCGCAGTGAGTCCGACCGGGAGCTGGGGCAGGCGTTCTTCGCCTCGGCGATGGTCGCGCTGGTGGTCGGCGCCACCTTCGACACGCTGAGCTTCCCGATGTTCGCCGGGGTGTTCTTCCTGCTCCTCGGGGCCGGCGGGAGCTGCCTCGGCTTCGTACGGCGCGAGGCGGCCGGGAGGTCCGCGGGCGGCGGACCCGCGCCCGCGGCGCCCCCGTCGATCCCCGCCCGTACGCCCGATTCCCCTCGTCTCGTGGAGATCTGATGTCCCGCCCCGTCCTCGATGCCGCCGGTCCGGTGGTCGTGCTCGTCGTCACCTGGAACAGCGCCCCGGTGCTGCCGGGCTTCCTCGACGCCCTCCCGGCGGGGATGAAGGGCCTCGACTGGCGGCTCGTCGTCGCCGACAACGCCTCATCGGACGACACCGTGGCCGTGGTCCGCGCGCACGCGCCCGAGGCCACCGTCGTGGAGACCGGCCGCAACGGCGGCTATGCCTTCGGCGTCAACGCGGCCCTGCGCGCCGCGGCGCCGGAGGAGGGCGGCTACCGGGCCGTCCTGGTGTGCAACCCGGACGTCCGGATGGCCGAGGGCTGCGCGGCGGCCCTGGTGGAGGCCCTCGGCGCGCCGCTGCCGGACGGCAGCCGGGTCGGTGTCTCGGTGCCCCTGCTCTACGAGGAGGACGGCTCCCTCGTCCATTCGCTGCGCCGCAAGCCGAGCCTGACCCGGGCGCTGGGCGAGGCGGTCGTCGGCAACCGCAGGGCCGGGCGGTTCCTGCGCTGGAGCGAGCTGGTCACGACCCCTGCGGCGTACACCGGGCGGACGTGCGCCGACTGGGCGACCGGGGCGCTGATGGCGCTGTCCCGGGAGTGCGTGGACGCCTGCGGGCCGTGGGACGAGTCCTTCTTCCTGTACTCGGAGGAGACGGAGTACTGCCTGCGGGCCCGGGACCTGGGCTTCGCGACCCGGCTGGAGCCGGCGGCGCGGGCCACCCATCTCGGCGGCGACTCCCGGGTCTCGCCGCGTCTGTGGTCGCTGCTCGTCGCGAACCGGGTGCGGCTCTATCGGCGCCGTCACGGCCTGGCCGCCACCGCGGCCTTCCGCGGGGCGGTGCTGCTGCGGGAGCTGTCGCGGGCGGCGCTCGGCCGTGAGCCGGCGCGGGCCGCGGTGGGGGCGCTGCTGCGGGGGCCTCAGTCGCCCCACGAGGTGTAGAAGCTCGCGGGGTTCACCAGATAGCGGACCGTGGGCCGGGGCAGGTGGACCACGCGGTGGGTGCGGGCGTAGCGGCGGATCAGCTCCCAGTCCTCGCGGGGCAGCACCTCGGGGGTGCGCCGCAGTCTGCTGAAGCGCAGGGCGGGGGCACGTCGGGCGACGAAGGCGTTGGTGTCGAGGAAGGCGGCGTGGGCGGCCCGGCGCCGGTCGAAGGGCACCGACAGGACGTCCAGGTCGGTGCCGTCGGGCCGGATCCGCCGCAGGGCCGTGTACACGCCGTCGGGGCCGCCCGGTGCCTCCAGGACGGCCAGTGCCTCCTGGAGGTGGTCGGGTTCCCAGAGGTTGTCGTCGTCGAGGAAGGCGACGTACGCCGATGCGGTCAGCCGGATGCCGATGTTGCGCACGACGCCGGCCACGCCGGTGTTGCGGGCCAGCGACACGGCGAAGAGACGGGGGTCGTCGGGGAGTACGGGGAGCCCCGCGCCGTCGTCCACGACGATGACGACGTGGTCGCGGACGGTCTGCCCCAGGGCCGAGCGCACGGCTCGCAGCAGTGCCTCGGGGCGGCGGTGGGTGGCGATGACGGTGACGACCCCGGCCGAGGGACGGTGGCCGAGCCGGCGGGCGAGCCGGGCGGTCTCGGCGTCCTCGAAGCGGCGCAGCCGCAGGGCGCCGGGGGCGAGCAGGACCTTGTTGCGCAGCTCGTACAGCACGAGCCAGCCGAAGCGCCGCTTCAGCAGCTCCCAGGTGCCCCTGAGCGGGCTACGCACGCGGCGTGGCGCGCACGGCCGTCAGCGACTTGGTGAGTCCGGCGACCCGCTCGCTGAGGATCACGGAGTGGGGGAAGAGGTAGCGCATCTCGGCGCGGGTGAGCAGTTCGATGTTGATGACCGCGTCCATGCCTTCCTCCGGGGTGGCGGGCCGGCTGTGGGTGAGCGGCCAGTGCCGGACCAGCTTGGCCTGGGCGGCCAGCGGGAGGAACTGGAAGCCCGGCGCGAGGAAGTGGGGCTCCACCGGGAAGTAGCGGTAGGGCGTCTGCACCCAGTGCAGCGGGGCCAGTTGCTCGATGGCGGCGACGAAGCGGCGCCGCTGGCTGGGGCCGCCCACGTGCTCGATGGTGGAGTTCGACACCACCAGGTCGAACGTGCCGAGCTTTTTGGGGATCTCCGGGTCCGTGACGTCGGCGGTCTCCGCGGTGATCCAGTCGGGCAGCTCGGCCGGGTGCGCCTCCAGGTTGACCAGGTGGACGTGCCGGGGGCGCAGCGGGGAGCGCAGCCAGTTCTCGGCCGTGCCGCCGAGGTCCACCACCCGCATGCCGTCGATGCGGGGGAAGCAGGACCGGAAGCGCTCCCAGCGGGCCGCGCGGAACCGTTCGCCGAGGGAGTCGGGCGCGTCGACGAAACGATCGCGGAGGGCACGGATGCCGGACATCGCATCAACCACCTGGGGTTCGAAGGAGGCGGGGTGGGTGGGTCGCGGTCAACCGTAGTGGTGCGGTGGGGATTTATCAGCCGATCACATGAAATCGGGGCCGGCTTCGCGGGGCGTGGCCCGGCTCAGGGCTGGGCGGGAACCACCGGTGTCCCGTCCGCCATCCGGTTGCCGCGCCAGACGTTGCCCTCGCCGTCGGGGTTCCAGTAGGCGACGGCTCCGTACTTGCCGCCGGCCGGGTAGTACTGGGGCGAGAAGACGTTGTCGGTGACCTCGATACCGGTCGAGCCCTTGCCTCCGGCGTAGAGCGTGTAGGCCCCGCCCGCCAGCCAGTTGTCGTCGACGACGGTGTGCGTGACGGGCGCGCTGTCGGCGAAGAGGCCGATGGCGGCGGAGGCGCCCTTCTCGACGGGGGTCGGGTTGAGCAGCGTGTTGTGACGGATGATCAGTTTGCCCTTGCCGCCGCCGTTGCTGATGACGGCGTTGGTGTGCTGCCACTCCCCGTCGAGGTTCTTGTACGGGCTGATGTCGTGGACGTAGTTGTCGTGCAGGTTGCCCTGCCCCATCGAGAGGGCGTCGCCGAAGACGGAGATGTCGCAGTGGCCGACCTCGACCGAGCTGGTGCTCATGTTGGAGACCGCGTAGTCCGAGCCGCCGTTGTTGGGACCCTTGCCGGGCACGGCGGTGATGGTGGTGTGCAGCACGCGCAGTCCGGAGTAGCCGGGGCGCAGGTTGATGCCCCACCAGTTGGTGGAGGTGATGCGGCTGTCGATGACGGTGACGTCGTTGGCGTAGATGTCGAGGGAGCCGGTGATGTCCCAGCCCCGGATGACGGTGCCGTCGGTGCGGATGGCGGCGTTGCCGGTGTTCTGCGGGGTCAGGGTGGCGATCCGCGGGCCGGTGGTGGTGTCGTCCGGGTAGCCGCAGTCGCGCGGTCTCGCGCAGCCCTTGGGGGCGGGCGGTTTGCCGTCCGCGGTGCCGGGGCCGGACGGCGGCGGGGCGGTGGTGCCGGGCGCGGTGATGGCGCGGGAGTCGCACAGGGCGGCGCCGCCGAGGCAGAGCGCCTTCTGTCCGAGTCCGGTGAAGGTGAACAGGGAGAAGAGCAGGACGGCGCTCAGCAGTGCCGCTCCGAGGACCTTGCGGCGGCCGGGTCGGGTCAGGGGACTCACCTCATCGCTCGTGGGCCGGGCCGGCCGGCCGCTTCCGCGCCGGTACGGAGGGAACGGTGGACGCACCGTCCGCCACGGACGCACCGTCCGCCGCGGAGGCCGCGTCGGCCCCGTCGGACGGGTCCGCCGCCGGCGCGACCGCCCGGCCCCGGCTGCGCCGGGCGAGTGCGCCGCGCACCAGTCTGCGGCCGGGCAGCACGCACAGGCCGTGACACGCGAGCCCGATGACACTCGTGGCGCACAGGGCGGCCGGTCCCTCCCCCAGGCGCTGCCGCAGCAGGACCACGGCGGTGGCCATGAGGACGCCGCCGAGCACCGGCCGCACACAGACCCGGGCGAGCGCCCGGACCGCGATGCCGCCGTGCCGCAGGGCCAGGAGGAAGGCGGGCAGGACGACCGCTCCGGCGACGGCGACGTGCCCGGCGCCGACGGTCGCGATGCCTCCGGCGCGGGCCGCCAGGATCAGCACCGGGACGAGGGTGACCAGCCACAGGCCCTGGATGAGCAGGAGCGAGCGGCGCCGGCCGACGGCGACGAGGCAGTCGTACGTGAGCTCGGCGGCGATCCGGGCGAGGCCGAGGGCCATCAGCCAGGGCAGCGCCTCGGCGGCGGGCCGCCACTTCGCCCCGTACACCAGCTCCACGAGGGGGCCGGCGAGTCCGCCGAGCAGTACGCAGGCCGGGACGGTGGCGGTCATGAGGACGCCGAGGGCCCGCGCGAAGCCCGCGGAGAGGGCCTCGGGGGTGCCGGCGAGGCGGGAGAAGCCGGCGAAGGCGACCCGGCGGGCGGTCTCGGAGATGACGCGGACCGGCCAGCCGGCCATGTTGAAGGCGAGCATGTAGTAGCCGAGGGCGATGTTGCCGAGGACCGCTCCGACGATCATCGCGTCCGCGTTGACCACGGCGAGGGAGAGCAGGCTGGCTCCGGCGAGCGGCAGGCCGAACCGGAGCAGGGCCCTGGCCTGTGCGGCGTCCCAGCCGAAGCGCAGCATGCCGGGGGCGGCGAGCGCGCAGCCCGCGAGGGCCACCACGTTGCCGGCCACGGCGCCGCAGGCGAAGCTCATGGCGCCCCAGCCCTGGAGGGCGAGGACCAGGGTGACCGTGGTGCTGACGACGAAGTTCAGGGCGTCGACGACCATCCGGCGGCCCTGGCGGAACTCACGGGTCAGGACACCGGCGGGCACCTGGGAGAGTCCGTCGAGCACCAGGCACAGGCACATCACCCGCAGCACGGCGGTGGCCTCGGAGGAGCCGAGGAGGGCGGCGACGGCCGGGGCACAGGCGAACAGGAGGAGGTAGAGCAGGCCGCTGGAGAGGGCGCCGAGGGTGAGGACGGTGGGCGCGAACCGCCGTACGTCGCCCTCCCAGCGGACGATGGCGAGGGTGACGCCGAGTTCGTTGGCGGCGAGCAGCACCATGAGGACGGTCTGGGCGACGCCGTACACGCCCCAGGCGGCCGGGTCGAGGACGTAGCGGACCAGGACGATGCCGGTGGCGAAGTTGCCGAGCCGCATCACCATGGTGTTGATCAGGCTCCACCGGGTGGCCGAGCGGACCTTGGTCCCCAGGGACGCCTGGCCGTCGTCAGCGGCGGGGGCGGCGGCGGGCGCGGGGGCGCTGGTCTCCACGGGCGGGGTCCTCGTCACTTCACCCAGGACGGCGGACGCTTGGCGGGGCGCCGCTCGGCCACGGGCAGGACGGGCAGCTGGACGGTGGGCTGGTCGGGCTGCCGCTCCGGGGCGGCGTCGTCGTCGGCCGGGTCGCCGGGCGCTTCGGCCGCCGGGTCGTCGGCCGGGTCGTCGGCCGGGTCGCCGGTCCGCCCGTCCGTGCCCCGCAGGAGCCCGTCCGAGAGGTCACCTCCCAGGTCGGCGGGGCGGGCGGGTGCGGTCGCCCCGGGAGCCGGCCGGGAGTCCGGCACGCGGTCGGGCTCCTGGCGGTGCTTCCTCGGGGTGCGGCCGCGGCGGCGGGCCTCCGCGAAGAAGGTGGCCACCAGGCTCAGGACGATGCCGAGTCCGGCGGCCATGACCAGGTTCTGGATCTTGGACTTGAGCTGGGCCTCGGGGTTCTGCGGCGGGACGATGGTGGTGATCCGGATCATGGCGTCGGCGGGCACCGACTGCTCGGCCTGGAGGTGTTCGAGCCGCTGGGCGGTGAAGGCCATCAGCGTCGTGTTGCCCTTCAGGACGGCCGCCCTGTCCTCACCGGTCACGGTGAGCCAGAGCAGCGGCCCCTGGGCGTTGTCGGCGATCTTGGCCTCGTACTTCAGGGTGAGGCCCCGTTCCTTCAGCTCGGCCTTGGACGCGTCGGAGTTGACGTTGCGGGCGAGGCTGTCGGCCATGCCGGTCAGCGAGGGCTCCATGCTGAGGAAGGGGTTGCCGTCCGCCGCCGCGCCCTTGCGGGAGTTGAGCATGGCGACGGTGCTCTGCGACTCGTACGAGACGGGCACGAGCAGCCACGCCCCGACCGTGAGGCCGGCGGTGAGCAGCAGTCCGGGCACGAGGACGTACCACCGCCGGCACATGACCCGGAAGATCTCTGCGAGGTCCATGGCGTTCCCCCTTGCGCGCCCCGTGTGGCGGCAGCTCAACTGCCGTCCCGCAGATGAGGATAGGTGGGATCGCGTCGGGTTGTGAGCCCTTCGCGATCACCCACGTGTGCGGTTCAGCGGTGGTCGGTGGGCCGGGGGCGGGTGCCGGCGGTGCCTCCCTCCAGCAGGACCTCCGCGATGCGTTCGCCCGCCTTCCCGTCCCAGAGTCCGGGGCGGCGCGGCGGCGGCGGGTCGTCGAGGAGCCGGACGGCGGTGGCGAGGATGCGGGCGGGGTCGCGGCCGGCCAGCACGTTGGTGCCCTGCTCGACGGTGATCGGGCGTTCGGTGTTGTCCCGGAGGGTGACGCAGGGGACGCCGAGGGCGGTGGTCTCCTCCTGGACGCCGCCCGAGTCGGTGAGGACGATCCGTGCGCCGGCCTGGAGGGCGATGAAGTCGAGGTAGCCGGCGGGCGGGACGAGCCGGATGCCGCCGGGGACGCCGAGCGCGTGCAGTTTCCCCGCGGCGCGGGGGTGCACCGGCAGGACGAGGGGGCAGTGGGCGGCGACCTCGCCGAGGCCCTTGAGGAGGCCGGCGAGGATGTCGGGGTCGTCGACGTTGGCCGGGCGGTGCAGGGTGACGAGTCCGTACTCGCCCTCCGATACGCCCAGTTCGGCCAGGGCACCGGACTGCCTCGCCCGTTCCCGGTTGGCGAACAGCGTGTCGATCATGACGTTGCCGACGACGTGGATCTGGTCGTCCCGGTACCCCTCGGCGCGCAGGTTGTCGGCGGCGTCGTCGGAGGGCGCGAGGAGGTAGTCGCTGACCCGGTCGGTGGCGACCCGGTTGACCTCCTCGGGCATGGACCAGTCGCGGCTGCGCAGGCCGGCCTCGACATGGGCGAGCAGCGGGCCGGCCTTGGCCGTGACGAGGGCGCAGGCGAGGGTGGAGTTGACGTCGCCGACCACGACGACGAGGTCGGGGGCGATCTCCTCGACGAGCGGTTCGAAGGCGGTCATGACGCGGCCGGTCTGGGCGGCGTGGCTCCCGGAGCCGACGCCGAGGAAGCGGTCGGGCGGGCGCAGGCCGAGGTCGTGGAAGAAGACGTCGTTCATGGCCGGGTCGTAGTGCTGTCCGGTGTGGACGAGGAGCACCTCGGCGCCCCGGGCCTCCAGGGCGTCCATCACCGGTTTGATCTTCATGTAGTTGGGGCGCGCGCCCGCGACGCAGATGATCCGCATGGGGTCAGAGCACCTCGATCCTGGGACCGCTCAGCCGGCGCCGGCAGTCGAGCACATAGGCGGCGTGGGCCTCGACGAGTGCGTAGTCGAAGGCGTCGTGGTCGGTGAGCAGCACCACCGCGTCGGCCGCGGCGAGCTCCTCCTGGGTGAGGTCGACGCGGACGAGCCGCTGGTCGACCCGGTGGCCCTCGACCACGTGCGGGTCGGTGGCCCGGACCTCCGCGCCCATGTCCAGGAGGAGTTGGGAGATGCGCACGGCGGGCGACTCGCGGGCGTCGCCGGTGTTCTTCTTGTAGGCGAGGCCGAGGAGGAGGATCCGGGAGCCGTTGACGGCCCGCTTGCGGGTGTTGAAGGCGTTGACCAGGCGCCGGGTGACGTAGTCGGGCATGTGGTTGTTGATGTCGTTGGCGAGCTCGACGAAGCGGAAGCTCTGGCCGAGTTCGCGCTGCACCCGCCAGGACAGGTACGAGGGGTCGATGGGCAGGCAGTGTCCGCCGACGCCCGGCCCGGGGGTGAAGCGCATGAAGCCGAAGGGCTTGCTGGAGGCGGCGTCGATGGCCTGCCACACGTCGATGTCGAGGTGGCGGGCGAACATCGCTATCTCGTTGACGAGGGCGATGTTGACGTGACGGAAGGTGTTCTCCAGGAGTTTGGCGAGCTCGGCCTCCTTGGGCGAGTCGACCGGGACGGTGGTGTCGACCAGTCCGTCGTAGAAGTCCTGGACGGCCTTGAGGGAGGCCGCGTCCACGCCGGAGACGACCTTGGGGGTCTGCTCGAAGCCCCACACCGGGTTGCCGGGGTCGATCCGCTCGGGGCTGTAGCCGAGGTGGAAGTCGGCCCCGGCGACGAGCCCGGAGCCCTCTTCGAGGAGGGGGCCGAACAGTTCCTGGGTGGTGCCGGGGTAGGTGGTGGACTCCAGGATCACGGTGGCACCGGGACGCAGATAGCGGGCGAGGGCGCGGGCCGACTCCTCGATGTAGCGCAGGTCGGGGGTGCCCTCGTGCAGCGGGGTCGGCACGGTGACGACGGCGACGTCGAAGCCGCCGCAGTCCCGCACGGAGTCGCTGGCCCGGTAGGTGCCGGCCTCGGTGGCGGCGCGGATGCGGTCCGAGGAGACGTCCTCGACGTACGACTCCCCGGCGGTGAGGCTCTTGACCCGTTCGGCGTCCACGTCGTAGCCGATGACCTCGTGTCCGGCCTCGGCGGCCCGGACGGCGAGCGGCAGGCCGACGTATCCCTGTCCCACGACGACGACGCGCATCAGGATTCCCCCCTTGTCACGGTGCTGGCGGTGCCGACGGTCGGCACGGGGCGGAGCAGCTCCCGTGCCGTCATGAGGGCGAAGGAGACGTTGGTGGTGAGGTAGCGGCGGCCGAGGCGGCGCGGCTCCTGGAGGGCGCGGTAGAGCCATTCGAGGCCGAGCCGCTGCCAGCGTTCGGGGGCGCGCCGGGTGACGCCGGCGAGGATGTCGAAGGATCCGCCGACTCCGTGGACGAGGGCCACCCGGGTGCGCTCGCCGTAACCGGCGGTGAAGATCTCCTTCTTGGGCGAGGTCATGCCGAGGAACAGCATGTGGGCGCCGCTGGCGGCGATGGCGTCGGCGATCTCGGGCTGCCGGTCGTCGTCGAAGTAGCCGTTGCGGCTGCCGGCGACGCGCAGACCGGGGAAGCGGGTGGCGACCTGGCGGAGCATCTTCTCCAGGACGTCCTGGCGGGCGCCGAGGAAGTAGACGGAGAGTCCTTCGCGCTCGGCTTCGGCGAGCAGCCGCATGAACAGGTCGATGCCGGCGACGCGTTCGGGCAGCGGCCGGCGCAGCAGCCGGCCGGCCCACACGACGGCCTGCCCGTCGGCGAGCACGAGGTCGCAGCCGGAGACGGCGCGGGCGAGGGCGGGGTCGCGGCGCATGTTGACCAGCTTGGCGGCGTTGACGACGCCGATCTCGAGGCGTTCGCCGGTGCGTACGGCGTCGAGGCAGCGGGTCACGGTCTGGTCCATGGTGAGGGCGTCGAGGGTGACGCCGAACAGGTTCTGTCGTGTGGTCATCTCTGGCCGCCCTTCGGGGTGGTGCCACGGTCGCCGTCGTCGTGGACGCCGTCGTCGTGGAGGCGGGTCTGTCGGTCGCCCTCGTCGTGGACGCCGCCGTCGTGGAGGCGGGTCGGTCGGGCGCCGCCGTCGTGGACGCCGCCGTCGTGGGCGCCGCCGTCGCCGAGGCCGCCCAGCCAGGCGAAGAGCATCCAGCCGAACTCGTACGGGCGGCACTCGCGGTCCACCGCGGTGGGACGGAACACGGCGTCGAGCGGGCCGAGCCGGGCGCCGGGCAGCACGCGCGTGGTGAGACCGCGGGCGGCGCGCACCGCCTTCTTCGGGTCGCCGCGGTGGACCTTGCGCCAGGTGACGCCGAGGTCGTCATGGATCATCGGCTCGGCCGCGCCGGCGCCGGCGAGTTCGGGGACCTCGGTCATCCAGCGCAGGCCGCGGCGGACGGGCGCGGCGAAGTCGGTGCCGCCGGCCTCGGCGAGGTCGAGCAGGGCGGTGGGGGCCATCGCGTGCTGGTGGACGCTGTAGACCGGGTAGCCCTCGACGACGGTGCCGCGCCGGGCGTCGTAGTGCCACCACCACTGGCCGCCGTCGCCCTGGAGGGCGCAGATGCGGGTGGCGCAGGCGTCGGCGGCGGCCAGGGCCTCGGGGTCGTCGCCGCCGGCGTGGGCGCGGGCGAGGGCCTGGATCGGGTAGGTCTGGTCGGCGAAGCAGCCGATGTGGGCGCGGTACCAGGGGGTGAGGCCGGGCCCGGTGGCGTGCGGGAAGAGCGGGCCGCCGTCGATCCGGGCGCGCAGCAGCCGGTCCCGGGCACTCCTGAGGCGGTCCTCCACGTCGAGCGTGGCGCGGGCGGCGGCGAGCGCGGAGAGCACCCAGGCGGCCTCGACCGTGTAGCGGGGCCGGCCGGGCGGGTCGAGGGCGGTGACCCGGTCGAGGGCGTCGGACAGTTTGGGGTGGCCGGTCTCGGCGGCGGCCCAGGCGACGAGGGCGGCGTC
Organism: Streptomyces roseoviridis; assembly: GCF_039535235.1. Lineage (NCBI taxonomy): Bacteria > Bacillati > Actinomycetota > Actinomycetes > Kitasatosporales > Streptomycetaceae > Streptomyces > Streptomyces roseoviridis. Next base: position 6,682,426 of record NZ_BAAAWU010000001.1, on the reverse strand, counting down.
GCCGAGGTTGCGCACCGCGGGCAGCCGCTCGATCAGCAGGCCGGTGAACTCCTCGGCGGTGCGGCCGCCGAGGACGGCGCGCTGCCGTTCGGCGGGCAGGAAGCGGGCGCCGAGCGCGGTGATGGCGGCGTAGCGGGTGCTGGTGCCGCGCTGCTCCAGGCTCCAGGAGCCGTCGCCGGTGCGGCGGGCGGCCCGGGTGAAGACGAAGCCGGTCCCCTCCGGCAGGAGCATCCGCGGGAGTCCCCGCTCGGCCACCGCGAGCAGGCGGGTGGCGAGGTCGTGCAGCGGACGGTCGGCTCGGGCGAGCTCCGTCATCCGTGAACTGCGTGGATCTTCGGGTGTGTTGGCAGGACGAACGGACACACCCACCCCCCTCGGGTCGGTCCGGGCCAGAGCGGCTGGTCCGGGTCACTGACGGAACGACTGACTGATCTACCGGCCGACCGGTTGAGTTGACGGGTCGGCCGGCTGTGGTGGAAGGGCGCTGGGCGCTCCGCGGCGTGACACGGTGCGGCACGGCACGGCGCGGCGCGGTGCGGCACAGGACGGCGCAGGGCGCGCGGGACGCAAGCGCGGCACCCTGCGGGGAGCCGCCCCGCGTGCCGGCGCGTCTATCCGGCCGACGCCCGGGGCTCGGGCGGGCCGGTGTGCGGTAGGGCCCGGGCCCCACGACCCCGGGCGCGACGAGCATGATGAGAAGGACAGTCGGCGTCGAAGCGTCGGCGCTTCGGCCTCCTGCCGGTGGAACCCCCCACGGACACCCCCTGCGCACAGCGCGAACGTTGTGCTCAACTCGCAGCGTACAACGGGAAGATAGGCGCACAACACGGTGACGATGAGGCCTTTCGCGGAATTGGTGGCAAGCGGTCGCGAAGCCGCACCGATCGCGCCGTCGCGGCGGACGTCCGGCGTTACAGTGGGCGCGCGTTCACCCGTTCACGGCAGTGGGGGTCCTTGACTGTGTACCTGGCCGATCGCTCCGCACCGCGCGGGTCGACCTCCGCGCCGGACCGCGTCCGCGGCACGGTCCGGGCGGTCTCCCCGACCGTCCTGGCGCTCGGTACGGTCAGCCTGGTCACGGACGTCTCCACCGAGATGGTCACCGCCGTGCTGCCCCTGTACCTGGTGGTGGGCCTCGGACTGAGCCCGCTGGGCTTCGGCGTGCTGGACGGGGTGCAGAACGGGGTGAGCGCCCTCGTGCAGCTCACCGGCGGTCATCTGGCGGACCGGGTGCGCGACCACAAGCTGGTGGCGGGGATCGGTTACGGCCTGTCGGCGCTGTGCAAGCCGCTGCTGCTGGTGCCGCACCTGGGCGCGCTGGGCGCGGCCCTCGCGCTCGACCGTACGGGCAAGGGCCTGCGCACCGCTCCACGGGACGCGCTGATCTCGCTGTCCGCGCCGCCGGAGCACCAGGGCCGGGCCTTCGGCGTGCACCGCGCCATGGACACGACGGGGGCGCTGCTCGGCCCGATCGTCGCGTTCCTCGTCCTCGGTGCGGCGGCGGGGGGTTACGACGCGGTGTTCGCCGTGAGCGGGTGCGTGGCCGCGCTCGGCGTGCTGGTCCTGGTGCTGTTCGTACCGAGCGGGAAGAAGTCCGCGGGCGGTGGCGGGAAGGCGGCGGAAGTCCCCGCGGCCGGGGCGCCCCGGGAGGAAGGGACCGACCTGCGGGCCGCGTTCGGGCTGCTGCGGTCCCGGCGGCTGCGGGCGCTGTTCGGCTGCGCCGTGCTCCTCGGCCTGACCACGGTCAGCGACGCCTTCCTCTATCTGCTGGTGCAGCGCCGTACGGGGATCGACGAGCAACTGTTCCCGCTGCTGCCGCTCGGTACGGCGGCGGTCTTCCTGCTGCTCGCCCTGCCGGCCGGGCGGCTCGCCGACCGGGTGGGGCGGCGTGCGGTCTTCCTCGCGGGGCACGCCGGACTGCTGCTCGCGTACGCGCTGTTGCTCTGGGCGCCGGCCACGCCCGCGCTGCCGTATCTGGTCCTGGTGCTCCACGGACTGTTCTACGCCGCCACCGACGGCGTGCTGCCGGCGGCGGTCGCCGCCGTGGTGCCCGAGCGGCTGCGGGCCAGTGGCATCGCCCTGGTCGGCACCGGTCAGGCGCTGGCCCGCTTCTGCTGTTCCCTGGCCTTCGGCGCCGCGTGGGCCGCGTGGGGCGACGGCCCGGCGCTCGCCGCGGCGGCCGCGGGCCTCGCCTGCTGCGCGGCCGCCGCCGGCGTCGCCCTGCGCCCCGCTCGCCCCGCGCGCCCGGCGCGCCTCACGGGAGATCCGCGATGACCCTCACTCCGCTGCGCCGCCTGCTGATCCTCGCCGCCGGGGTCCTGCTGCTCGCCGGCGTCGGCACCTGGTCGGTGCTGTCGGCGGCCGGCCGGGCCGCCGAGGACGACCGGCCCCGGCCGGGCGGCCCGGCCTTCACGAGCGGGCGGATCGCCCTGGACGAGCCGGGCCGCCTGGTCTTCCGCAACACGGCGGCGGGCCCGCACCGCGACCGGCTGGTCTCGGTCCCGGCCGACGCCCCGGCCGGCGCGACCCGTACGACCTCGGACGTGAGCTGTCTGCGCTTCCACGCGGCCGCCGGCACCGGGGTCTGCCTCCAGGCGACCACCCTTCTCGGCCGCCCGTCCTACCGTGCGGTGATCCTGGACGAGCGGCTGGGCACCCTCCGGACGTATCCGCTGGCCGGCATCCCGAGCCGCGCCCGTGTCTCCCCCAGCGGCCGGCTGGCCGCGTGGACGGTGTTCGTGAAGGGCGAGTCGTACGGGACGGCCTTCTTCTCCACCCGCACCGCGATCCTCGACACCCGAGGCTGGCGGCTCAGCCCGAACCTGGAGGAGTTCACGGTGGTCCTGGACGGCCGCCCGTACCGCAACCGGGACGTCAACTTCTGGGGCGTCACCTTCGCGGCCGACGACGACACCTTCTACGCCACCCTGAGCACCCGCGACCAGACCCACCTGGTCCGCGGCTCCCTCAGGGCCCGTACGGTCACCGCCCTGACCCGCAACGTCGAGTGCCCCTCGCTCTCGCCCGACGGCACCCGCGTCGCGTACAAGAAGCGCGTCCTCGGCACGGCCGCCCTCTGGCGGGAGCACGTCCTCGACCTGCGCACGATGAAGTCCACGCCGCTCGCCGAGCGCCGCAGCGTGGACGACCAGGCCGTCTGGCTCGACGACGCCACGCTCGCCTACGCGCTTCCGGCGGACACCGGCGCGCGCACCGACGACGTGTGGACGGTCCCGGCCGACGGCAGCGGAAGCCCCCGCCTCCTCCTGAAGAGCGCCCTGGCACCACCGGCCCCGGCGGCTGGACACGCCGGGTAGAGGGGCCATCGCGCGCCGCGTCCGTCGCCGGGGCGACGCGCGGAGAACGACGGGCCGGCGGGGGGACCAGCCTCGCCAGTCGACCGTGAAGCGCCACTGGGACGGGGTCGCCGGCCCACCGCTTATAGGCGTCATCCACCCAGGCGACGGCGTCGGCAGACGGATATCACATCGGAATGTCGCAGTTCAGGCCGGAGACTCACGCGACCGTGGGACTCCTTGGCCAGCCACATACGTAAGGACATCGGCAAAAGTTCTCGAAGAAGTAGCCATCCCCTTCTCCGATCCACCAGAAGTGCACGGTGGGGCTCATGTTGCCCATAAAAACGGCGACACTAGTGTCCTCATTCAGCGCCACGGGCATCAACCTCACGCTCGCATCGATCCCCGCATCATCCAGAAGACCGATATCACGGAAGTCCTTCAAGAGCCCCAAAGCAGCTTCAGCCAATCCCCCGGAGACCAATCCTTAACCCCCAGGAACACCAACTGTAGTCCGCTCATACCATCAGTGATCGAGAGGAAGTCCCGATAGCCGTCGTCCCAAACCGACCCGAGGCGACCTTCCAGTTCCTGCCGTGCCGCAGCACGGGCAGGGTTATACAGAGCCGGTGCCGGAGTGAAACCGATGGGCGACATCGAGAAATACTCCGAGGTGCAATCCATGAAGACCCGGTAGACAATATCCTTAATCCTCACAAAAGCTCCTTCTTGTCGTCCAACTGAGGGGCGACGCTGCAGGTCCCTCATCGGAAAGGCTCCCCAGACGCAGGCTTGTGACCTCGCCGACCACCGCTGGCCTCGGCCGAGGTATCACCGGCGGAGGAACGACGGGACGCCCCGTCAGGAGAAGCCCACCGCTGCTCGGGCGCATCCTCCACCATTGCAGAGGACACACCGAGCGGCTGCACGACAGCGGCCCCTCCTACCCAGGCAAGTCCCGTCCACACGAATGCGGCAGCAACGGCAACACCGTCTACACCGGACCACGGTCAGAGCTGCGGTCCATACTGCTACGGAAGGCCGTCTGGGCGCTGTTCCCACCACAGAACCCCCTGGCAGGCAGCTCACGTATGCCTAAGGGATGTCCCGTATAAGGACGTGAGCTGGGGGTTCGCCTGACAGTACGGTCGACGCGTGGAGTCGAAGGTAGTGAGCGAGTGCCCGTTGCACGGGGTCGGTGTGCGTCCTGACCTCCTGGTGGGACGCCGTCTTGAGCAAGTAGCCGCCTCGTGGCACCTGTACGACTCAGAGGCTCCGTCCGGCCCACTGGACGTGTGGCTGATCGACAGCGAAGCAGTCTCCACGCGCATCACGACCGGTTCGGATTGGTGCCTGATCGTGGAGACATCGGCCCCCCTTCGCGGGGTACGACATGGCGGAGTCAGGCCGCGTCGAGGTGGCGCCTGTCAGCGGCGAGACCCCATTCGCAGATCACCTCGGCGAGACGGTGCTGGCAGTCAGCGAAGAGAGCATCCCGGACAGTGGGCGGATCGCCCTGGAGATCACCTTCGACTCCGGCCGTGTCCGATGTGAAACCTGGTCCGGCGACCTCCGCCTGTCCAGCAAGTGATTAACGCACCAGCCACGGCGAGAACCGTGTGAGGCTCCCGCCGTGGCTAGTGTGATCACGGCGTCGCAGCCGTCCTGGATAGCCCCGTTCACCGAGTTGAGCCCCCGCTGTTTCGGCACGTTGGTGGCACAACTGCGGCACGAGGGGGCTGACGCGGTTCGCAGAGGCCGGCCGTGGAGCCTGCCGCTGGAGGATCGGGTTCTGCTGGTCACGGCCTACTGGCGTACCAACTTGACGTTGCGGCAACTCGCCCCGCTGTTCGGCGTCTCGAAGTCCGCGGCCAACCGCATCGTCAGCCACCTCGGCCCTCTGCTCGCGCTCAAGCCGCGCAGGCGATTCCGCAAGAGCACCGTCCTCATCGTGGACGGCACCTTGGTCCCCACTCGCGACCATACGGTGGCCGAGCGATCGAAGAACTACCGGTACTCCACCAACCACCAGGTCGTCATCGATGCCGACACACGGCGCGTTGTCGTGGTCGGCCGGCCGTTGCCCGGCAACCGCAACGACTGCAAGGCATGGGCACTGTCCGGCGCCAAGAACGCCGTCGGCAACGCCACCGTGATCGCCGACGGCGGCTACGGGGGCACCGGCCTGGTCATCCCGCACCGCCGCGAGGACGGGCAGAGCGAACTGCCGGCCTGGAAGGAAGAGCACAACGCTTCCCACCGCCAGGTCCGCGCCCGTGTCGAGCACGCCTTCGCCCGCATGAAGACCTGGAAGATCCTGCGAGACTGCCGGTTGAAGGGCGACGGCGCCCATCACGCGATGAGAGGCATCGCCCGCCTGCACAACCTCGCACTCAGCCGGCAGGCGCGCGGTAGATGAGGAGGACCTACCCTGCCCAGATTTCCGGCCCCTGCTTGACGATGACGAGTCCGTACGTCCGGTCGGAGGGCCAGAGATCCACCTGGTACAGGAAGTGGTCACCAGGACCGCCACCAGGGTCGACCGGTGGTGGTTCGGCCGGGATGTAGGAGACGCGAGCACGGAGCAATCCAGCGGGAACAGCCAGGCTCGGCCCGTCGACAGGATCGGTCCCGGGGCTGGACATGGTGAGCTGACCCGTGGGGGCGTCAAGGTCGGTCTCCACGATGTGCTCGGCCGCCGGGTCCGTCGTGGGCGCGGACGCGTGAACAGTGATGAGCGACTCGACCATGTCGTCCCGAGCCGTGCCGACAGAGATCGAGTGCGGTTCCACACCTATGCGGTGGACGTAGACCGCTTCGTCCGTCCAGCCGGCGGGTGCCAGGTCCCGGTCCATAGCGTGCTCGGCGATCCACGCGTCATAGGGATCAAGGTCTTGGACGTAGAACTGCCCGTGATCGGCATCGATCATGAATCTCAGTGAAGCGTCAGCCACTAGCGCAGACTATCGAAGCCGGTGTGGGCTACTGAGGCAGGTGTAATCCAGCTGGTCAGCTCAGGGCAGACGAGACCAGGTGGCCACTGAAACCCCACCTCGATCGCTCAGTGGACCACGTGTTCCAGAGCGGCACCAGACTCGTTTGCGGGACAGCCCTTAGAGGACATCTCATTTGGTTGCCCCCAGTGGGGAATATTGCTGGTAGGAGCGTCGCGGTCGCTGTTGAATGCCCCGATGAGCGACTACTGGACACCAGCCCACTTTGCGGTCGAGCACGAGGATGCGGAAACCCTGGCCCGCCTGCTCGCCCACGGCGCCGACCCCGATGAGGTCTTCAGCAACATGACGCTGCTGACGCACGCGATCGACACCGAGGGGGATGGCGCCCTGCAGAGCGGCCAGCCGTTGACGGTGCACACCACTGCCGTGCTGCTGGCGTTCGGCGCGGATCCTGAACTCGCTGATCCAGACGGTCACACTCCCCTGGACCTGGCCACTTCCTACGATCATGACCTGGCCATACAGCTGCTGCGGGACCACATCAGCAAGCGCGCCGGCGGTAGCAGATGAGGACGCAGGCGATGGTGGTGAAGGCAAGGAAGTGATCGGCTTTGCGTTCGTAGCGTCGGTGGAGCCGGCGGCAGCCGGCGAGCCAGGCCATGGTGCGTTCGACGGTCCAGCGATGACGGCCCAGCCGCTGCGAGGACTCGACGCCCCTGCGGGCGATGCGGTGGGTGATACCACGTCCGCGTAACCATCGCCGCAGGTGAGAGTAGTCATATCCCTTGTCGGCGTGAAGCTTGCCCGGCCTGCGCCGCCGGGGCCCGCGGCGGGAGCGGATCGGCGGTATGCCCTTGACCATTGGGATCAGGGCCTGGCTGTCGTGCAGGTTGGCTGCCGAGATTCCGACAGAAAGGGGCAGACCGGTCCGCTCGGTGACCAGGTGGATCTTCGAGCCGTACTTGCCCCGATCGACAGGATTCGGACCTGTCAGGTCCCCCTTTTCATGGCCCGCATGTTCACCGAGTCGATCGCGCAGCGAGACCAGTCCAGCTCGCCTCGCGAGCCGAGATCGTGAGGACCAGGCGGTAGAGCTTGGCCCACACTCTGGCCTTCGTCCACTCAGAGAAGCGTCGGTGGGCTGTCGCTCCCGACGGCCCGAACGACGCGGACGGCAACTGCTGCCACGTGCAGCCCGAAGTCGCCACAAAGACGATCGCGGCCAACACCTCCCGGTCCCCATGCCGGCGCCGGCCGCCGCCCTGAGGGCGCGATGGAGCCTCCGGCACCACTCGCTGGAACAGTTCCCACAACTCGTCCGGCACCAGCCGCTCAACAATCCCCACCACGAGCCCGCACCCTACCGGCTAGCCAAATGAGATGACCTCTTAGGTGATCGGTCCGGTGCGGACGAAACCATTTGACGGCATCGAGAGAATGCCAGGCATGGGTACAGACATGAGCGGCTTCCTCGAGTACCGGGCGCCGCAGGACGATCAGGAGCCGATCTGGTACTGCGCACACGACCTCAGGTCTCTCAACGACGTCCGTAACTACGACGCGTTCGGGTTTCTCTTCGGGGTCCGCAACCACGCGAACTTCCGCCCCGTGGCCGCAGGCCGAGGTTTTCCCGCCGACGCCTCGGCCACTGTGAGCGCGCGATTCGCACAGCTGACCGAGTGGTACGGCAAGGACGGCTTTCACGGCACCACGTGGATCACGTGGGCCGAGGTGAAGGCCGTCGACTGGGACGAGCCCGCAGAGAAGCCCGACAGCCGGCTGCACCAATACCGCCAGACGCCGAACGGGCTCCGAATGACGGGCAAGGCCTTCTGGAGTGGCCTAAAAGCTGTCCCGTAAATGATCTCCGGATCCTCCTGGGCAGGATCAGTCGCGGTGTGACCGCCGGTCTACCCCGCGAGGACGAGGTTGTGCATCCGGGCGATGCCGAGCATCGCGTGGTGGACACCGTCGCCTTTGAGGCGGCAGTCGCGGAGGATCTTCCAGGTCTTCATGCGGGCGAAGACGTGCTCGACGCGTGCGCGGACCTGCTTGTGGGACTTGTTGTGCGCCTGCTTCCACTCAGGTAGGTCTTCGCCCGCGCGTCGGCGGTGGGGCATGACGAGTCCGGTGCCTGGGTAGCCGCCGTCGGCGATGGTGAGCGTCTTGCCGACGGCGGCCTTGGCGCCGGATTCCTCCCACGCCTTGCAGTCGTTGCGGTTCCCGGCAAGCGGCCGACCGACCACGACGACCAAGCGGGTGCCGGCGTCGATGACGACCTGGTGGTTGGTCGAGTACCGGTAGTTCTTCGACCGCTCGGCGATCGTGTGGTCGCGGGTGGGGACCAGGGTGCCGTCCACGATGAGCACGGTGTCCTTGGAGAACCGCTTGCGTGGCCGGAGCGCGAGCATCGGTCCAAGGTGGTCGATGATGCGGTCCGCCGCCGACTTCGACACCCCGAACAGCGGGGCGAGCTGGCGCATGGTGAGGTTCGTGCGCCAGTACGCGGTGACCAGCAAGGTCCGGTCTTCCAGTGGAAGGCTCCACGGCCGGCCCTTGCGGGCTGTGTCCGCACCTGCGCGACGCAGCACCGTCACCAGCTTCCCGAACTGCCTTGGGCTCAGCCCGGTGAACGGGGCTATCCAGGACGGTTCCGACGCCGTGATCACACAAGACACAACAAGATCATCTCAGTTGCCGAGGTTGCCCCATGTCCTTGATCCTGTGTATTCGGCAAGCGGGGAGGGCACATGGGGCTGGTTCTTTTCCCGGGCGACGGAGACAACAACAGTCCGGATGTCGCTTGGTCCTACAGCGGCTTTGCCGTGTTCCGGCGGCGTCTGGCCGAGGCCGAGGGGTTCGCCCTCTCCGAGATGCGGGGCTTCGGCGGCGAGCGCCCGTGGAGCGAGGTGTCCACCGCTCTGGCGCCACTCCTCGATCATCCGGATGCCGGCGGTGAGGACCCCTCACCTACCGAGTGCGCGTCGGTCCTGGTCCGGCTGGAGGCGATCACCGACCAGTGGGCACGGGAGAGCGGCGATCAGCTCCACCAGCAGCACATCGAGGATGCCCGCCAGCTGGCGGGCATCCTGCGGCTCTGCATCGAGAAGGACGTCCCGCTGGCCTTCCTCTGAGGCCCACCGACCACAGAACCACTTACGGGACAGCTCTTAGTCGCCGCGGCTGTCGGTCTCGAAGCCGGTGAGGTTCGGGAGTGGCCCGAAGGAAGTGAGTGGCTCGTCGGGGACACGCTCTACAGATCCGTCACCATCCGCCGCAGAGATGCCGTCACCGAAAGCGGCGAGTGGCAACCCGTCTGGAAAGCCATGAAAGAACTCGCGGCACAGCACGGTGACGACAACGTGCGCCTTGTTGTGTGGTTCGACGACTGAGCGGGCCTCCCACGCTCCAGCGCCCTCCCGCGTGCCGGGACCGCCGTTGGGCCAGCGAACCAGCAGCTCCCCAGTGAGATGCGCCTCCACATCGTCCGGACGCAGCGACGACAGAGCGTGATGCCGGTCGGTCGAGGGGACGTCAGTGGGGCTTGTATTCGTCCCAGTAGGAACCGGTCCGGCGCTTTTCGTACGAGGCTTCAGCCCTCGCCATCCAGGCGTCGATGTCGGCGACCATCGTGGGGAACTTCTCCTTGAGGGGTTCGGCCAGTTCGACCAGCTCCTCCCAGGAGTCGGCCAGATAGGTCAGATTCTCCAGTCCGATCGCGACCTCGACCCGGAACGGGTCGTCCGACTTCAGCCACTCCTTCCCGGTCTGGAATATCTGCGCCCCGTCCTTGGGATCGATGATCCAGGAAATGGAGAGCAGCTGCTCCGCGACATAGCCAGGGGTGACATTCGGAGCTCTGTGGTCGACGAGGAAGCTCATGACGTCCCCAATGTTCACTGATCTAAAACCTCCGGTACATGCGCCACGCGAACGCGCCCTCGTGCGGTGTGATGACTCGGCCGTCGGTGTACTTCATCGTCCCCAACATCTGGGACGGGCGGACCCCCGGCCCCCTCGTCGATCAGTTCGAAGCCTGCCGCGCCCACCTCCTCCGCTGTGGCCTTCCCGAAACTTGTTGCGCTGTGCGGCCGAGACGATCGGCAGACCACCTCGCTCCATGACTCGGGCCGTCTCCGCGTTGACCGGGTTGAATCCGAACGGATTGACAGCGTGGACCGTCCTCAAGGTTCCGTCTTCGAACGGCAGGTCGCTGTGGCTGCCCTGAATGACATCGGGGTGTCGCCTGTCCTTGTCCGTGTTCGTCGCGCCGGGCATCGCGTTGGCACCCCCCGTCGGACGGTTTCACTTCATGCATCCGCCGATTCTTGACGCCGACGCTGCGTCGCACCATCGGATTCCGTGGAACGTCGTCCAGAGCTACCTCACCACAGAGGATGATCTTGATGTGGCTGGCGTGATCACGGCGTCGGAGCAGGCTTGAACAGCCCCTTTCACCGGGCGGAGCCCGCGGCAGTTCGGGAAGCCGGCGACGGTGCTGCGGCATGAGGGTGCGGACGCGGTCCGCAAGGGCCGGCCGTGGAGCCTTCCCCTGGAGGACAGGGCTCTGTTGGTCCCGGCGTACTGGCGCACGAACCTGGCATGCGCCAGCTCGCCCCCCTGTTCGGGGTGTCCAAGTCGGCGGCAGACCGGATCATCGACCACCTTGGGCCCATGCTTGCGCTTCAGCCCCGCAAGCGGTTTGCCAGGGACGCCGTGCTCATCGTGGACGGCACGCTGGTGCCCACCCGAGATCACACCATCGCCGAGCGGTCGACGAACTACCGGTACTCGACTGATCACCAAATCGTCATCGACGCCGACACCTGCGGCCGACACCCGGGACAGGCATGGCTACGGCAGTCGGAGATCATGTACGGGACAACTCTTTAGCGGATCACTGGAGCCACTCAGCACCTGGCGGCCGACGCGACTCCGATGGATACAGCGACGCATCATCACGCCCGGCGGCACCAGTGGTCGCCGCGTCGCCGCTCGTGACAGACGCGAGCGACGAAGCGGCGGCTCCGGTCCAGGGGTTGACCGGAGCCGCCGCGAGTGCACCGCGCTGAGCGCGGCGCGTGCCGTTCACACAGGAGGGCCGTCTGAGGAGGAGGGGGCGGCCCTGACGTGTTCTGTGCGGCCCGTGGGGGCGCACTCAGTAAATATACTTACTGGCGAGAAAGCAAGAGAATGAAAATTTTCATGCATCTCCGGGATCTTCGCGCCCTTCTCCGCATGCGGAGCGCGACCCTCCGACCTCAGTCGTCCAGGAAGAAGTCGTGCTGCTCGGCGGCCTGCTCGTACTTCTCCAGGCGGGTCTGCGTCCGCTCCGGGTCCGCGTCCGCCATCGCCTGGAGGATCGCCGCGGACAGCACGCCGGGCGCGGCGTAGGAGTCGAAGACGAGCCGCGACCCGGTGCCGGCGGTGAAGACCACGTCGGCCTCGTCGACGAGCGGCCCGAACGCCAGGTCGCAGATGAGCGCGACTCGCAGTCCGGCGGCGCGGGCGGCGCGGACGACGGCGAGGGTCTCCTTCGCGTGCCGCGGCATGGCGAAGGCCAGCACCCACGTACCGCCGGCCTCGCGGGCCTGGAGGAGGCCGTCGTAGGCGACGCTGCCGCCGCGCGTCACCACTCGCACGTCCGGGTGGATGCGCCGCGCGGCATAGGCGAAGTACTCGGCGAGGGAGACCGAGATGCGCAGGCCGAGGACCGTGAGGGGCACGGACCGGGCCAGCTCGCGGCCGATGTCGAGGATCCGGTCCGGGTCCGCGAAGACGCCGCGCCGCAGGGCGGTGAGGTTCTCGATCTCGGCGTCGACGGCGGACTGGAGCTCGTTGCGCAGCCGCCCCTGGCCCTCTCCCTCGCCCGGCGCGCCGGCGACCGCGCTCAGCGCGATGGGCTGGAGCGCCTCGCGCAGCGCCGGGTAGCCGCTGAATCCCAGCGACGAGGCGAAACGGGTCACGGACGGCTGGCTGACGCCCACCCGCTCCGCGAGCTCGGTGATCGACAGGAAGGCGGCCTCGGTGAGGTGGTCGATCAGGAACTGGGCGATGCGCCGCTGCCCGGGCGAGAGGCGGTGTCCGCCGAACAGCGCCCGCACCCGCTCGGCCGGAGAACCCGTCTCCGGCTGCACCTGCGCGTCCGCGTCCGCCGAGCGCCTGCCCGGTGTGATCGCGGCCGCCTGTGCGCGCTCCTGCTGCCCAGATGGCACGGGGTGCCTCCCTCTCGTCTCGCTGCCGCCCAAGATAGTTCACGGGGCGGGGCACTCCGGGCCCGAGACGCGGGCGGACGGGATGCGCGGGGGCCGGGCCCCACGGCCCGGCCCCGCGCTCCCCTCACCGGCGGTCGGGCGCCCCCTGTCCCGGGGCCTCGAAGCGGGTGAAGGCGCTGCGCTTGGGCAGCCGGTAGACCTCGCGGCCGGTGATCGCGTTGAGGATGGTGGCGTTGCGCACGGCACCGATGTCGAGGTTCGGGGACGAGACCCCGTACGCGTGGATCTCGGCGTTGGCGACGAAGATCCGCCCGGTGACGCCCTCGGCGAGCCCGACGGAGTGGTCGGCGTGGATCAGGGGCCGCCCCCGCCCGTCGCGGTCGATCAGCTCCTCGACCGGGCCCAGGAAGGACGGCGGGCGGTTGCGGTAGCCGGTGGCCGCGACGACCAGGTCCGTGACGTGCTCGAAGCGCTGTCCGGTGTCCAGGTGGCGGCAGGTCAGCACGGTCTGCCCGTCGGAGCCGACGGCCGCGTCCTCGACGGCGATGCCGAAGCGCAGCTCGACGTCGGCGAGGCCGTGCTCCAGCTGGCGGCGGTAGAGGAGTTCGTGGATCTCCTCCAGGGTGTCGGTGGAGACGCCCTTGTAGAACTGCCACTGCTCGCCGACCAGCCGGTCGCGCACCTCCTGGGGCAGGGAGTGGAAGTAGCGCATGTACGCCGGAGTGGTCAGCTCCAGGTTCATCTTGGTGTAGTCGAGCGGCGCCCAGGAGCCGGTGCGGGTCAGCCAGCTCACCGCGGGGCCGCCGTCGAGGTTGCGGGTCAGGAGGTCGACGGCGACCTCCGCGCCCGACTGGCCGGACCCGACGACGGTGACCTTGCCGGCGCGCTCGACGTCGCGGGCCCGGAAGAGGTAGTCGGAGGTGTGCAGCAGCCGGTCCTCCGGGAGCCCGGCCAGGGCCTCGGGCACGTGGGGCGCGGTGCCGATCCCGATGACGAGGTGACGGGTCCGCAGCCGCAGCCGCGTGCCGTCGCCGCGGGCCACGGCCACGTCGAAGCGCTCCTCGTCGCCGTCCCAGCGGACCTCCTCAACGCGGTGGGAGAACCGCACGCCGGGCAGCCGCGCGGCGGCCCAGCGCAGGTAGTCCTCGTACTCCCGGCGGGAGGGGAAGAAGTTCTCCCGCACGGTGAAGGCGTAGAGGCGGTCCATGTCGTGCAGGTACGCCAGGAAGGACAGCGGGTGCCAGGGGGCGACCAGGGTCACCAGGTCGGCGAGGAAGTTCACCTGCATCGAGGCGTCGCCGAACATCATGCCGCGGTGCCAGGTGAACTCGGGCCGCTCCTCCAGGACGACCAGGTCGAGTTCGTCCACGGTCGAGGCGAGGGCGGCGAGCCCCAGGTTGAAGGGGCCGCAGCCGATCGCGACGACGTCGTGCTCGGCGGTGGTCTCGGTCATGTGGGCAGGTCCTCCTCGCGGCGGGGACGGACGAGCAGCGCGGCGGTCTTGTCCGGGAGCGTGATCTCGCCCACGGTGCTGAAGCCGGCGGCGGCGAACGCCCTGAGCGAGGGCGCGTTGGTGACGTCCGGCTCGGCGACGACCCGGGTGCAGCGCGGGTCGGCGGCGAGCAGGCCGTCGGCGAGGACGCGCAGCAGGGTCCGGCCGAGGCCGCGGCCGGTGCGCGCCGGGTCGCCGATGGCGATGTGGACGCCGAGATCGTGCGGGAGATGGGCGTAGTGCGGGGCGAGCCGGTCGCGGGTCACGCGGTACACCTCGACGTACGCGACGGGCTCGTCGTCGAGGAAGACCAGCACCGGCAGGACGGCGTCGCCGGCGAGGTGCCCGGCGATCTCCTCGTACCAGCGTTCGCGCGGCCATGCCTGATGCCAGAAGGCGTCGACGTGCGGGGCCCGCATCCAGCCGTGCACCAGGTCGAGGTCGGCCCCCTCGGCCCCGGCCGCCCGGGCCGACCAGCGTCCCTCCAGGAGGGGCAGCGGCGGGCCGGGGACGGTGCGGGCGTCCTCGGGGTGTAACGAGGTCATGCGGTGGCCTCCTGGAGCGGGTTGGGCGCGTCGAGGTAGACGGACTGGGCGTCGAGCGGGGCGAGGACCTCGTCGATGCCGTGCAGGCGGGTGAGCAGGTTGCCCTTGCAGGGCAGGGTGTCGGCCGCCAGCCAGCGGCGGGCCAGGCGGTCGCCGTCGGGCCCGGCCTCGGCCAGGGCGGGCAGCGCGGCCCGCAGCCGGCCGGCGAGGACGGCGAGCAGGTCGCGCTCGTCGGCGAGTCCGTCGACGGCGAGGCAGCCGACGACGGACAGCGCCTGGTTGCGCAGCAGGTAGTAGGAGAGCCGGTCGTCGACGATCGCGTCGTCCACGACGGCCAGGGTGGAGGAGTCGGCGCCGCTCAGCTTGAGCAGCTCGGGCAGGTGGGAGGCGGCCAGGTAGTAGCCCTGGTTGTCGCGGAAGACGGCGCCGGTGACCCGGCCCCGGGCGTCCAGGCGGACCAGGGTGTTCTGCTGGTGGGCCTCCAGGCCGATGCCGGTGGCGGCGTACAGGTGGAGCATGGGCACGAGGACCCGGTCGGTGTAGTCGGCCACCCAGCGCGCGGCCGCGTCGGCTCCGCCGAGCCCGGCGACCAGGTCGCCGAGGGCGCTGCGGCCGAGGCCGGGGCGGGGTGCGACGAGGCCGACCAGGCAGCGCAGGGCGTCGATGCCGTCGGGGACCTCGCGGACGGCGACGTCGAGGCCGGTGACGGCGGGGCCCTCGGGGCGGCCCGGTTCGTCGACGGCCAGCCAGGCGGGGTCGCGGGTGATGGCGAAGCCGGGGTGGGCGCGGAAGGTGCTGCCGGCGTATCCGGCGTCGAGCAGCCGGTTGATCTCCAGGCCGCGCTTGAGTTCCGTACGGGTGGACTCGCGCCGGGAGTTGGTGAGCCGCAGGCCGAGGGAGAGCTTGAGCATGACGGGGGCGCCGGGCCGGTAGACGGTGCGCAGGCTGGAGGTGGGCCACCAGGCGGGGCCGCGTTCGCCGAGCGGTTCGAGGGCTCCGGAGGCGATCAGCGCGGCCACCCGGGGGCGGTGCAGCACGTCGCGGGCCTGCCACGGGTGGGCGGGGACGAGGATCCGGCCGTCGTCGAGGCGGTGCTCGGCGAGGTCGGACAGGAGGGCGACGGTGTCCCGTCCGGCGAGGGAGGGCGCGCCGGCGACGGCGTCGTGCGAGACGACCGCCGGGTCGGCGGCGAACCAGTGCAGCCGGAAGGAGCCGCGCAGTTCGGGTGAGAAGGCGGCCGCGTCGTGGTCGGAGATGCCGTCGCGGCTCTTGGGCGCCGGGTGGTGCAGGTGGCCGAGGATCAGGGCCTGTTCGGCGTCGAGGAAGCCGTCGGCGGCGGGCTCGGGGCGGGTGCGCCGGTGGCCGATGAAGGCGGTGACGCGGCGGACGGACTCGGCGGTGCGCTCGACCAGGTCGGCGATCTCGCCGGCCGGTACGCCGCCGGGCCGGCTGCCGCCGCGTACGGCCGCCTCGGTGGAGAGCAGGGCGACGGCCGTGACGGGGTCGGCGGTGGCGCCGAGGGGGCCGCCGGGGCCTTCCAGGCGCACGGGGCCGAAGCGGTGCCAGCCGGTGGGCGAGCGGTGGGTGACCTCGGTGAGCAGGGTGAGGCCGGCGGTCGGCAGGGTGATCCGCAGCGGTCCTGCGGTGACCTCGGTGTGGGTCTCGCGCAGCCAGCAGCGCAGCAGGGCTTCGAGGTGGGCGTGTTCGGCGGCGCCCCGGGCGTCGCGTCGGTGCAGGGGGTCGTCGTCGAGGAGGGTGTGGGGGGCGGGTGCGGGGGTGGGGTGGGTCATGCGGCGCCTTCCTCGGCGAGTCGCTCGCAGGTGCGGCCGGCCTCGATCACGGTGTCGAGGAGGCCGTCGATGTCGGTGGTGGTGGCGGTGGGGTTGAGCAGGGTGAGTTTGAGGCAGACCCGCTGCGGCGAGCCGGGGCCCGCGGTGGCGTCCTCGGTGCGTCCGACGAGTGCGGTGCCGGTCTCCAGGAGCCGGCGGCGCAGGGCGCCGTTGATCTCGTCGGCCGCGGCGGGGTCGGCCGTCCGGTAGCGGAAGACGACGGTGGTCAGCTCGGCGGGGGCGACGAGTTCCAGGGCGGGTTCGGCGCGGACGCGCCGTTCGGCGTGGCGAGCCAGGGCGTGGCAGGCGTCGACCATGCGGCCCAGGCCCTCGCGGCCGTGGGCGAGGAGGGTGGCGGCGGCCTTGACGGCGTCGGGGCGCCGGGTGGTCTGGAGGCTCCGGCCGAGGAGGCCGTCGTAGCCGGCGTCGGCGTCGTCGGCCGGGTTGAGGTAGGCGACGTGGCGGTCGAGGGCGGTGAAGGCCGTGGTGTCGGAGACGAGCAGGACGCCGCAGGCGGCCGGCTGCCAGCCGATCTTGTGCAGGTCGAGGGTGACGGAGTCGGCGAGTTCCAGGCCGGTCAGCCGGTCGGCGAGCCGGTCGGAGAAGAGGGCGCCGAAGCCGTACGCGGCGTCGACGTGGGTCCAGACGCCGTGCTCGGCCGCGATCTCCGCGATCTCGGGCAGGGGGTCGACGGAGCCGTAGTCGGTGGTTCCGGCGGTGGCGACGACGGCGACGGGGGTGTGCTCGGGGCCGAGGGAGCCGAGGGCCTGCCGGAGCGCGTCGGGGCGCATGCGCCGGTGGGCGTCGACGGGCAGCGGGCGCACGGCCGCTTCGCCGAGGCCGAGGGCGGCGCAGGCCCGGTGGGTGGAGAAGTGGGCGAGCTCGGAGCAGAA
Source organism: Streptomyces roseoviridis (assembly GCF_039535235.1). Classification (NCBI taxonomy): domain Bacteria; kingdom Bacillati; phylum Actinomycetota; class Actinomycetes; order Kitasatosporales; family Streptomycetaceae; genus Streptomyces; species Streptomyces roseoviridis. Next base: position 6,665,196 of record NZ_BAAAWU010000001.1, on the reverse strand, counting down.
GACGACGGGCCCCGGCAGGGCGGCGATCCCGTGCCGGCGGGCGTCGATGCCGCGCCGGTGGGCGGCGGCGTCGCGGGCGAGGAGCAGGGCGAGCAGGTTGGACAGGGAGCCGCCGGGGGTGAGGACCCCGTCGGCGCGTTCGCCGAAGCGGGCGAGGCGGGTGAGGACGCCGATGAGCCAGCGTTCGACGGCGATGGCGGAGGGGCCGGAGTCGTAGGTGTCGAGGGAGGCGTTGGTGACGCCGGCGAGGGTGTCCGCGGCGACGGCGACGGCGAGCGCGGGCGGCTGCAGGTGGGCGGCGGCCCGGGGGTGGGAGAGGTCGATGCCGTACTCGACGAGGACCGTGGTCAGCAGCTCGAGGGCGGCCCGGGTGCCGAGGCCCTCGGTGGGCAGCTCCTGGGCGCCGAGGGCGTCGGCAGCGGCCTTGAGGACGTCCTCGGGGCGCCCCGCGGGTATCGGCCCGGTGGGTCGGCGGGCGGCCAGCGCGGTGTCCACGGCCCCGGCGAGTGCGGCGGTGACGTCGGCGAGGCCCTGGCGCGAGGCGGCGAGCTGTGAGGCGGGCAGGGGCGGGGCGGTGGGGGGTGCTTCCGTCAGCGGTGTCACGGTTCAGCCTTCCGCCAGCGGGTTGGGGTGGGTGCCGTTCGGGTAGAGGGCGTGCCGCAGCGCGCGGTCGCCGTAGCGGGTGACGACGAGCCGGTCCCGGTTCAGGCCGTAGCGGGGGATCTCGGGGGTGAGCAGGTCGTACTCGGCGTAGCGCTCGGCGAGTTCGGGGAAGCGCCGCTGGAAGTCCAGGATGGTCTGCCGCACCAGCTGCCAGAACCGCTTCTCGTCCACGCCCAGTTGGTCGGCGCACAGCGGCGCCAGGTAGCGGAAGTGGCCGACGAAGACCTGGTCCATGACGTGCTGGCGGATGATCGAGGGGTGCTTGCGCGGCAGGACGTGGTCGTGGCCGTCGGGCTCGGGGCCGCGCTCGGGGACATCGGTGAAGGACACGCAGACGTCGTCGACGAAGTCCTTCAGGTAGAGGCGGACCGGGACGTCGTTCCGGTCGTAGCCGATGAGGGTGTTCTGGCCGTGCGGGTTGAAGGTGACGCCGTAGCGGTTGAGTACGTGCAGGACCGGCACGAGCAGGGTGTCGAAGAGCCGGCGCAGCCACTCCTCGGGCTCCAGGCCGGAGGAGCGGACGAGTTCGGCGACGAACGCGTCGCCGGCGGAGTCGACGTGCAGCAGGGAGGCGAAGGTGCGGACCCGCTCGTCCGGGTCCTTGCGGGCGGAGACCGATTCGCGCCAGATGCAGCCCAGGGTCTCCAGGTGCTGGTAGGGGGCGTCAGGCAGCTTGGAGAGGTAGGGGTGGCGCACGGTCACGGAGGCGACCTCGCCGAGGAAGACGGTGCGGCACTCCTCGGTCAGGAACGCGTCGCGCTCCACCAGGCCGCGCAGCCACTGGGTGACCACGGGCGCGCCCATGGTGCAGTGCGGGGGTATGCCGCGCCAGACCAGGGTGTTGAGGATCTTCAGGGGCAGTTTGACGTCGTACCGCTCGGGGGCGGTGACGTTGGCCATCGTCCGGATGGACTGGCCGGGCAGGTAGGCGTCGGGGCTCTCGCCGAGCGGAACGATCCGGTTCTGCGCCACGTCGGCGGCGTGCAGCACCTGGACGGCGTGGTCCCACTGCCAGGGGTGCACGGGCATCCAGACGTACGCGTCGGGGTCGACGCCGGTCTCCTCCAGGACGGCGGTGAAACGGGCCCGGGTGTCCTGGTCCAGCTCGCGGGTGAGTATCTCGGTCTCGGAGAGCTCCGAGGTGCCGCGGAACTCGGCGAGGCCGCGGTGCACGGCGATCCACAGCAGCCGGACCTGCTGGGCCGCTTCGGGGGCGTAGGCGCGCACGTCGGTGGCGGAGAAGCCGATCCGGCCCTTGTTGGCGACGAGCAGGTTGTGTCCGGTCATCCGGCACTCCAGCTCGGAGTGGCCGAGGGCGCGCAGTTCGGCGACGGTCTCTCCGCCGTGGGTGAGGCGGGCGGCGTCGACGGCGAGGGTGGCCGAGAGCTCGGTGAAGTAGGTGGCGACGGTGGAGGGGTCGGTGCCGAGGGTGGACGCGGCTTCGAGGAGGAACTGCTGGGCGTCCCAGGCGGGTTCGGCGATGGAGTTGCCCAGCATGCCGGTCGCGGTGCGGGTGATCGACGCCGGGTCGACGCGGAGCCATCCGAAGGCGCCGGGCGTGGCCCGGAACGCGTAGGTCGTGCCGCTGTCGAGGTCGACGCGGTAGCTGCCGTCGCCGTCGTCGGCCGCCTTGAGCATGTCCTCGAAGACCCACTCGCCGATCGCCTTGGCGAGCAGGCGGCGGTTGGCCTCGCGCCAGGCGCCGGGAGTGACGTCGGCCAGCTCGGGCACGGGATGGTGGGAGGGGAAGGGCATCAGGCAGCTCCGCGTGTCTGTCCGGGACCAGGACTCGGCCGTGCGACCGAACCGCCGCCACCTTAGGTAAGGCTTACCTCACCGACAAGGTCAACTTCCAGCCACGGCCGGTATATGACTTACCGTCAGAAAGTTACTTAGGTTAGCCTCACCATGTCTATCCCGTGTGACTCCCCCGGCCGCCGCCGGGGCGACCCGTGTGTCCGAGGTGACCGCCGGTGTACTCCTCCCCCCGCCGCACGCCCTCCTCCCCCCGCTCCCCTCGCTGGACCTTCGCCCTGGTCAGCGCGGGTGGCGTGATGATGACGCTCGACGTCACCGTGGTGAACATCGCGCTCGCCGACATCGCCGCGGACCTCGACGCCGGACTCGCCCGGATGCAGTGGACCGTGTCCGCCTACTCCCTGGCCTTCGGCGCCCTCATCCTCACCGCCGGGGCGCTCTCCGACCGGCTGGGACGGCGCGCCGTCTTCACCGCGGGCATGGTCCTCTTCACCCTGGCTTCGGCCGGATGTGGTCTTGCGCCGGACGCCGCGACCCTCATCGCGGCGCGCGCGGCCCAGGGGCTCGGCGGCGCCATGGTGTTCGCGCCCACGCTCGCCCTGATCGCGGCCGCGTACGAGGGCACCCGCCGCCGGACCGCGATAGCGGCGTACGCGGTCACCGCCTCGGCCGCCGGTGCCGTCGGACCCGTCGTCGGCGGACTCCTCGTGGACGGCCTCGGCTGGCGGTGGATCTTCCTCGTCAACGTCCCGATCGGCGTGCTCGTCGTGGCCGGCGCGCTCACTCGCATGCCCGGCTCGGCGGCGCCCCCCTCCTCCTGCCGACTCGACCTGACCGGCGCGGCACTCGCCGTCGCGACGCTGCTCACCCTGCACTACCCGCTGGTGACCGGGCCGCAGTCCGGCTGGACGGCCCCCGACGTGCTGGGCAGCGCCGCCGCGTGCCTGGTGTGCGCGACGGCGCTGGTGATCAGCCAGCGGCGCGGCGACGGCCTCATCGACCCGCGGCTGCTGCGGATCCGCGCCTTCTCGGGGGCGGCGGTGCTCGGCTTCCTGGCGCGGATGGCGAACCTCGGCGTCCTGGCCTTCCTCACCCTGTGGCTGACGACCGCCCACGGGTACTCCCCGTCCGAGGCCGGGCTGCGGCTGCTGCCGCTCACCGGCAGCCTGCTGGTGGCCGGTCTGTTCACCGCCCGGCTGCAGCGGCTCCTCTCCCCCGCCGCCCTGGTCGCCGGCGGCTTCGCGGCCCAGGGCGGGGGCCTGTTGTGCCTGGCCGTCGCGGGGGCGGGCATGGACACGGGGGCGGGCATGGACACGGGGCCGGGCGTGGACGCGGGGGCGGGCGCCGGCCAAGTCGCCCTGGTCCTCGGTCTGGTGCTGCTCGGGGCCGGCGGGGCGGTCGTCTTCCCGCCCCTGATGGGCGTGGCCGTGGCGGCGGTGCCGACGGAGCGGGCCGGCATGGCCTCCGGGCTCACCAACGCCTGCTACCCGCTCGGCACCGCCACCGGAGTCGCCCTCTTCGGCGCCCTGTTCTCGGCCCACCTCGCCTCCGGCCTCGGCGACACCACGCCCGCCGCCCGGACGGCCGCCGAGACCGGCCGCTTCGACCTCCTCGACCCGGCCCTGCGCCCCGTGGCCCACCAGACCTTCTCCGACGCCTTCACCCTCGTCTGCCTGGCCGCCGCGGCGGTCTGCGCGCTCGGCCTGCTCACCGCCCGCACGCTGCGGGCCACCCCACCGGAACCGACGGCGGGGCTCCGACAGCCGGCGCCGGCACGGGCGTCGTGACGGAGGGGGCCGGAAACCCTCGGGCGCCTCGGGGCCGGAGACCCGGGGGCCCGCCCGGGCCCGGTCCGGGGGTCACAGCTCCTTCGTGCGGCGCAGCAGCCAGACCAGGTACGGCGCGCCGACCAGGGCCGTGACGATGCCGACGGGGATCTCGGTCGGGGCGAGGAGCCAGCGGCCGAGGGCGTCGGAGACAACCACCAGGACCGCGCCGAGGACGGCGGCCATGGGGACCACGCGGCGGGTGTCGTTGCCGACGACGCGGCGGGCCAGGTGGGGGGCGACGAGGCCGACGAAGCCGACCGCGCCGACGGCGGCCGCGGTGCCGGAGGCCATGAGGGCGCCGGCGGCGAGGACGAGCAGCCGGGCGCGGCCCAGTTCGAGGCCGAGGGCGCGGGGCAGTTCGTCGCCGAGCGCGAGCAGGTTCACCGGCCGCGCCACCGCGACCAGCACGGCCGCCACCAGCGCGGGCACGACGAGCCAGCCGAGCGCGTCGAAGCCGCGGGCGTAGGTGCTGCCCGCGAGCCAGCTGAGCGCCGCGGAGATGTTCATCTGCGAGCTGACCACCATGATGTTCACCAGCGCCATCGCCGTGGCGCCCGCGCCCAGTCCGACCAGCACCACCCGGGTCGGGTCGAGCCCGCCCCGTACACCGTGGCGCCGTCCGCCGGCGATGGCGACGACCAGGGCGAGCATGAGGACGCCGCCGACGCCCGCGGCGATCGGCAGGGCGACCAGCGGAGCGGACGGCACGGCGATGATGATCAGCATGGCGCCCAGGGAGGCACCGCCGGTCACGCCGACGAGACCGGGTTCGGCCAGCGGATTGCGCACGACCGCCTGCACGGCCGTGCCCGCCACCGCGAGACACGCGCCCGCCACGGCCGCCACCAGGATCCGCGGCAGCCGGTACGACACCACGGCCTCGGTGATCTGCTCGGCGGAACCGAACAGCGCCGCGCCCAGCTGGCCCCAGCTCACCTCGACGTCACCGACGCGCAGCGACAGCGCCATGGCCACGACGAGGGCGACGAGGCCGCCGCCGATGGCGACCGCGTAGACGGGTGCGCGGCGGCGGTCGGAGACCACGACGGCCGCGCCGGTGTCGGCGTCGCCCGTGCTCACCCGGCGGGCCAGCACCATGAAGAAGGGACCGCCGATGAGCGCGGTGACCACGCCGACCGGGATCTCGGAGGTGTACACCGCGGACGGCGGCACGGCGAGCTGGGCCGCCGCGTCCGCCGCGAGCAGCACGGCGGCGGCGGTCAGGGCGGCCGCCGGGATCAGCAGCGCGTGGGTGCGCAGGCCCAACTGGCGTACGATCACGGGCGCGATGAGCCCGATGAAGCCGATCGGACCGGCCAGCGACACGGCCGCAGCGGCGAGCAGCACCGCGACGAGGAACGCGGCGGGGCGGATCCGTTCCACCCGTACGCCCATCGCCTGGGCCGTCTCGTCACCGAGCGCCAGCAGGTCCAGGGGCCGGGCGAGGAGCCACGCGGGCACGGCGACGACGGCCACGAACACGCCGAGGGCGAGCGGCCGGTCGAGGCCGCTCTGCATCAGGGTGCCGTTGCCCCAGAAGAACAGCCCGCGGGTCGCCTGTACGTCCAGCATCTGCAGGAACTCGGCCCCCGCGGTGCACGCGAGCGCGACGGTCGCGCCGGCGAGCAGCACGCGGCCGGGCGCCGACACCCCTCCCCTGCTCAGCAGGTGGACGACGGCGATCGCGAGGAGGCCGCCGAGGAAGGCGGCGCCGCCGGCGGGGACCGGGCCGAGGCTGACGCCGGTGAAGGCGACGAGGACCACGGCGAGGTACGCGCCGGCGTTCACGCCGAGCGTGTCGGGGGCCGCGAGCGGGTTGCGGGTCGCTCCCTGGACGAGCACGCCGGAGACGCCGAGCGCGACGCCGACGACGAGACCGGTGAGGGTACGGGGCAGCCGGGCGCCCAGGAGCACGTCCTTGGTGTGGGACTCCCCGTGGCCCGCGAGCAGGTCCGCGATGTCCCCGAGGCCCACTCCGGACGCGCCGATGCCGAGGTGGAGCACACCGACCAGACACAGCAGCAGCGACAGGGCGCCGCCCACGAGCACGGCTCGTGAGCGGCGCCCCGGCAGCGCGACGGCGACCGCCATCAGACCTTCAGGGCCTTGCCGGTCTCGTCCAGGATCTGCACGGCGGACAGCGGTCCGCCGAACAGCCAGGTGCCGGGGTCGAGCGCCAGGGCCCGGTCCTGCTTCACGAAGTCGAGGCCCTTCCAGACCGGGTTGCCGGCGAGGGAGCCGGTGAACGGGTTGTCCGCGTCGGCGGCCACGTACAGGAAGGTGGAGCCCTTCTCGACCTTGGTGAGTCCTTCGACGCCGACCGTGGTCATGCCCCACGCGTCGGGCTGGCCCTTCCAGCCGTTCTTCAGACCCGCGAGGCCGAGCACCTGCCCGGCGAGGGAGTCGTCGGTGAGCATCCGGATGGAGGCGGAGCCGCCGGCGGTGAAGCCCTGCGCGAGCGCGTACGTGAGGCCGCCCTTGCCGGCCTTGTCGAGGCGGCCCTTGAGCTCGGCGGCCTTGGCGTCGATCTTCCCGAGGACGCCGGCGGCGGCGTCCTCCTTGCCCACCGCCTTCGCCAGCTGGGTGAAGTTCTTCTTCAGCGTCTGCATCTGCGGCTTGGTGGTGTACACGAAGGAGAGCACCGGGGCGATCTCGCCGAGCGCCTTGAGGTTGGCCTTCGATCGGTCGTCGTCGACGACGATGAGGTCGGGCTGGAGGGCCTTGATCTTCTCCAGGCTGGGCTCGTTGCGGTTGCCCACGTCGGTGACGCCCGCCGGGAGGGCCGCCCCCTCGGCGGTGATCCACGTGCCGTACCCCTTGTTGTCGGCGTTGCCGACCGGGGTGACGCCGAGCGCGACGAGCTCCTCGGTGTACGTCCACTCCAGCGCGACGACCTTCTTCGCCGGCCCCGGCAGGGACACCGTGCCCCGGGCGGTCTCGACGGAGATCGCTCCGCCGGTGCCGGCCTTCTTGCCGCCGGTCTTCTCCCCGGTCTCGCCGACCGTGCCGGATCCGCAGGCAGCGGTCAGGGCCAGGGCGACGGCCGTGCCGCCGATGGCGAGGGCGCGCAGCATTCTCCGCATGAACAGACTCTCCTTCGTGCTGTGAAAGGTGGTGCGTGGGGGCCGAGGGCCGGTCCGGGGGTCAGGAGGCGGACGCCCCGGACTGCTGCGGGAAGCAGGCGAGGTAGCCGGTCGACGGATCGCGGACGACGCTGACCCGCAGGCCGAAGGCGTCCTCGATGACGTCGGGGGTCAGCACTTCCTGGGGTGCGCCGGCGGCGGCGATCCGGCCGTCGGCGACGACCACGACCTGGTCGGCGTAGGCCGCGGCCTGCGTCAGGTCGTGCAGGACGACACCGCAGGCGATCCCGTGGTCGCGCGCCAGGCGCCGGACCACGTCGAGCACCTCGAACTGGTGCCGCAGGTCGAGGTAGGTGGTGGGTTCGTCGAGCAGCAGGACGCCCGCGCGCTGGGCCAGGACCATGGCGAGCCAGGCGCGTTGGCGCTCTCCGCCGGAGATCTCGTCGAGCCGCCGCTCGACGAGGGGGGCCGCGTCCGTGACCTGAAGCGCCCACTCGATGGCCTCGACGTCGTCGGCGGTGTGCCGGGCGAGGGCGCCCCGGTGGGCGTAGCGGCCGTGTCGTACGAGCTCGCGGACCGTGACGCCGGCGGGGGTCAGGGAGGTCTGCGGGAGGAACGCCAGCCGCTGGGAGAGGGTCCGGCGTCCGAGGGAGGCGAGCGGGGCGTCGTCGATGCGGACGTCGCCGCCGATCGGCGTCAGGAGTCCCGCCACCGTTCGCAGCAGGGTCGACTTGCCGCAGCCGTTGGGGCCCACCAGGACGGTGATCTCCCCGGCGCGCAGGGTGAGTTCCACGTCCCGGAGCACCGGACGGCCCGCGTGCCCGACGTCGAGACTCTTCGCCACCAAGCGAACGTCGCCTAAGAGCACCGCATACCTCCCACCGTCCGGGGCCGACCGCCGCCACGATACTGGTGAGGTTAGGCAATCCTAAGAGGATTGGTCTCGTTTCTGATCGTCGTAATCATGTCGAGACCTCGTGCGCGCCCCCGCGCCCCTCCTCAACTCCCTTGCGCCTGCCGGGATTCGGCGTTCACGGGTGCAGCAGCGGCAGGTCCACCCCGGCCCACAGGGAGCGCGGGACGGTGGGCTTGTCGTCCTGGTCTCCCTCCTCCGTACGCCAGACGTGGGCCGGCAGGCCGGGGCCCCCTCCGTCCACCGCCGGCCAGCCGGGGTCGCCCGTCGCGGCGAAGTCGGCCCAGGCGCGCACCATGCGGTCGGCCAGGCGGTGGTCCTCGGCGGTGGGAGCCCCGCCGATGAGGAAGGCCAGGCGCTCGTCGCCGAGGTTGCCGAAGGCGAACGGGATGTCCGCGCAGTGCCAGGCGCGTACGACTCCCCCGGGGCCGGTGCGCCGGCGGTCGAAACGCGACAGGAAGGCACGGCCGCCGGCCGCGGCGTGGCGTTCGGCGAGCCGGTTGCCGTACTCGCCGAACAGCAGGTCGCCGTAGAGGGCGAGATAGACGTCGAGGACGGGGGCGCCGGGCATCGCGGCGCGATAGCCGGCGACCAGGTCGCCGGGGAGGCCGAAGTCCGCGGAGAACCGGGCGAGTCGGTCGTCGGTGTCGACCTTGGCGCTGCTGCCGACGGCGTCGAGCAGCCAGTACTCCTCGGTGGTGTGGCAGACCAGCAGGTCGATGCCCTGGCCGGCACCGGTGTCCAGGGCCGTGAGCGGGTCGGCGGGCAGGACGTCGCCGTCCAGCACCGGGGCGTAGAGGGAGGGGTCGTAGTGGCGGGATCCGGAGGCCGGGTCGCGCCGGTAGCGGTCGACCACCCGGTCGGAGGCGCCGACCAGCTGCCCCGGAGTCAGGGAGGTCAGGCCCTCGGCCGTGGCGGGGCACCCGGCCGCCTCGGCGACCTCGCGGGTGGTCGCCGCGGCGGTGTCCGGGGTGTAGCAGGGGCTGGCCGGGCTGTGGAGGACGGCACGGTGGAAGAGGCCGCGGGCCCGCTCCATCGCCATCAGGCAGGCGGCCGAAGCGGCCCCGGAGGACTGGCCGGCGACGGTGACGTTTCCGGGGTCGCCGCCGAACGCGGCGATGTTCCCGCGCACCCAGCGCAGGGCGGCGACCTGGTCGAGCAGGCCGCGGTTCTCCGGGTACGCGTCCCCCTCCCCGGCCGGGACGTGCCCGGAGCCCTCGAATCCGAGCCGGTAGTTGAGCGTGACCACGACGAGCCCGGCGCGGGCCAGGACGGTGCCGTCGAAGTCGGGCTGGGCGGACGAGCCGAAGGCGTAGGCGCCGCCGTGGATCCACACCAGGACCGGCAGCCGGCCGCCGTCCGGGGCCGGGGTCCAGACGTTGAGGGTGAGGACGTCCTCGTCGCCCGGCGACCACCGGGGCGCACCGGGCAGCTCCGCCGACTGCGGGGCCACCGGCCCGAACGCCGTGCACTCCCGCACTCCGCTCCACGCGGCCGGGGGCCGGGGCTCGCGGAACCGGTCGGCGCCGAAGGGCGGTGCGGCATAGGGGATGCCGAGGACGGCCACGACGTCGGCGGAGGTCCTGAACCCCCGTATTGAGCCGCTCTCCGTCTCGAAGACCTCCATGTGACCGCCTCTCCCTCGCGTGCCGAACCGCCTGGTCAGGCGCCGGACTTCAGCTTCGCATCGCACGGGTCGGGGAGGCCAACACCAAGATCGTCGCGATTCACGCACCGGTGATGTCGATCCTCGGCTCGGGCCCGCCCCTCCGCCTCTGCGCCCTTCCACCGGCGGCGGCCCGCATCCGTGCCGCCCCGGAGACACGAAGACAGGAGAGAGCCCAGGAGTACGGGGAGACCGGTCCGGCGGGCGATGCGCTGGACCAGGACGACAAGGAGGTGCGCCGTGGGGACGTCGGAGGCCGGGCGGTACGACGTGGTGGTCGTCGGGGCCGGGGCGGCCGGGCTCGCCTGTGCGGGCGACCTGTGCGCGGCCGGTCTTCGCGTACGGCTGGTGGAGGCGGACGACACGGTGGGCGGCCGCATGCGCACCGACCGGATGGCGGGCTTCGTCGTCGACCGCGGCTTCCAGGTCTTCAACACCGCCTATCCGCAGGTCCGGCGGCGCCTGGACCTGAAGGCGCTCAGACTGCGGCCGTTCAGCCCGGGCGTGGTCGTCCACACCGAGGACGGCCCGCGCCGGTTCACGGACCCCACGCGTGGTCTCCGCCACGGTCGCGACCTGCTTCCCGGCCGGCTGGCGTCCGCACGGGACCTGGCGGCGGTCACCGCGCTGACGGCCCGGGACATGCTGGCACCGGCCCGGGTGCTGCGGCGGGGCCGTGACGGGACCACCCGCACCGCCCTGGCCGAGGCCGGAGTGTCACCCGAACTGGTGGAGACGTTCTTCCGCCCCTTCCTGTCCGGGGTCTTCCTGGAGGACGAGCTGGAGACCTCGGCGCGCTTCTTCCACCTGGTCTGGCGGAGCATGATGCGCGGCACCCTCTCCCTGCCGGCCGAGGGGATCGGGGCCGTTCCGGCCCAGCTCGCCTCGCGGCTGCCCCCGGGGGTGCTGCGGACCGGCAGCCCCGTCACGGCCGTCGCGGCCGACGGTGTCACCCTCGCGGGCAAGGAGGAACTGCGCGCGCGGGCTGTCGTCGTCGCGACCGGTCAGCGCGTGGCCGCGGGGCTGCTGCCGGGGCTGTCGGTGCCGGAAGGGCGGACGGTCACGACCCTCTACCACGCCGCCGCCGAACCGCCGACGACGGAACCCGTCCTGCACGTCGACGCCCGGCGCAGGTTCCTGAACACCTGCGTCCTCACCGCCCTCCAGCCCCGGTTCTCGGCCGACGGCCGGGCACTGGTGGCCACCTCGGTGCTCGGCGCCCCGGACGCGGCGCGCGCGGCGACGGTCCTGCGTGCCCTGGGCGAGGTGTACGGAACGGACACGCGGACCTGGGAGCCCGTCCACCGGGTCACGGTCCGCGACGCCCTGCCCGCCATGCCCGGCCCCGCGCCGCTGTCCCGGCGTACCCGCTTCGCCCCGGGCCGGTACGTGTGCGGCGACCACCGGGCCACCGCTTCGTTGCAGGGCGCCCTGGCCTCCGGAGCGCGCGCGGCGCGTGAGGTGACCGCCGACCTGCGGGACGGTCGCATCGGGTGAGAGCCGGCCACCGCGCCGCCGTTCAGCCAGCGCGCGCGAGGTCGCATCGTTTCCGCATCGTAAGGTGGACGCATGTCCGACACGGCTCACGGCATCACGACGGGCGCGGTCGCCCGGCGGCTCGGAGTGTCACCCACGACGGTGCGCTCGTGGGACCAGCGGTACGGCATCGGTCCGGCCGTGCGGGCGGACGGGCGGCACCGGCGCTGGAGCCCTGCGGACATCGCGATGCTGGAGGAGATGTGCCGGCTCACGGCGTCGGGCGTCCCACCCGCCGAAGCGGCGCGGGCGGCCCGGCAGGCACGGCCTGACGCGGACCCCGGCGAGCACCCCCCGGCCGGGGCCCCGGCGCCGACCGGACGGGAGGCCGCCACCGGGGCGGAGGCGGGGACGGATGCGGAGTCGGGCGCAGAGGCGGAGACCGGTGCGAGGGCGGAGTCGCGTGCAGGGGCGGAGTCCGGCACGAAAGCGGGGTCGCGCGCGGGGGCGGAGGCGGGCACGGGTGCGGAGTCGGGCACGGGCGTCGGCGATCCCGTCACGGCCTCCCCCGCACCGCTCACGGAGCGTCCCGTCCCGGGCCGGGGCCAGTCCTCGCAGGACGCCCGCGCCGGGGCCGGACGCCAGGGCCCCGGCAGCGGGCTGCCGCTGGGCGATGTGCGACCGGAATGCCGGGGCCTCGCCCGGGCCGCCGTACGCCTCGACGGTCCTGCCATGGAGGGGCTGCTCCAGGAAGTGCTGGCCACCTACGGGCTGCTCACCGCCTGGGAAGAGATCATGGTGCCGACGCTGCACGCGGTGGGCCGGAAGTGGGAGTCGTCCGGTGACCGGTACGTGGAGGTGGAGCACCTGCTGTCGTGGCACGTTTCCACGGCGCTGCGGCGGGCCGCCGTCACCGGTCGGGCGGCGGTGGCCCCCGGCGCTCCGGTCGTCCTGGCCTGCGTCCCGGGCGAGCAGCACACGCTTCCCCTGGAGGCGCTCGCGGCGGGGCTGAGCGAACGGGGAGTGCCGATCCGGATGTACGGGGCGGCCGTCCCCGCGGAGGCCCTCGACGCGGCGGTGCGGCGGTCGGGGCCCGCCGCCGTCGCCCTGTGGTCCCAGGCGCGCTCCACCGCGAACCACTCCCTGGCCCGGCACGTGGCGGGTACGGCGTTCGGGGTGCGGGGCGCACGCACGACCCCCCTGGTGCTCCTCGCCGGTCCTGGATGGCTCGGCCGGGCGGCCGGTCCCGGCATGGTGCGCCCCGCCGGACTGCGGGAGGCCGTCGCGGCCATCGCCCGCCTGTACGGGCCGGCGGCCGACGGCTCCGGACGCTGACGCCGGGCGCTGACGCCGGGGCAGGCGGTACGCGGGCGGGGACGCACGGCGGGAGGACGGAGAGACGGTCGGAGAACGGAAGAGACGGCCGGAGGACGGAGGAGACGGCCGGAGGACGGCGAGACGGCCGGAGAACGGAAGAGACGGCCGCAAGCCGGCGAGACGGCCGGGAGTGCTCGACCCCGCGCCGCCGCCTGGAAGCACGGCCGGCACTGCCCCGCGTCCGGCCCCCGAGCCGTGCCGATGTGGATGCTCGACCTGGGAGCCGGGCGCGTGAGCGGTCGGAGCCCGGGCGAATGGCGGCTGCGGGCGCGTGAGCGGTCGGAGCCGGGACGAGTGCCGGCTGTACGGTTCCGCCTGCCCGGCTGCCGCGCCCCGGGCGGAGGGGGTCGCCCCGGCGCGGAGCGGGATCGGCTCACCCGGCTGTCGCGGCGAGGGTGAGATTCTGGCGCATGCGCTGGAGGCCCCGGCGGGCGTGGCTCTTGACCGTGCCGAGCGGCATGCCGGTGCGGTCGGCGATCTGCGTCTGGGTCAGGTCGGCGAAGTACGCGAGTTCCAGGACGTCACGCTGGACGACGGGCAGCCGGGCGAGTGCCTCGGTGACGACGAGCCGGTCGAGGACCCGCTCGGGCTCCTGCTCCGCGCGCTCCCCGCTTCCCACCGTGGCGCCCAGGGCGGCCGTCAGCTCGTTGCGCCGGGTGCGGGCGGACAGCGCGTCCGCGATCTTCCGGCGGGTGATGCCGGTGAGCCACGCCGGCAGTGTGCCGCGGTCCGGGCGGAAGGTGGCCCGGCCCCGCCAGGCGGCGACGAACACCTGCTGGGTGACGTCCTCCGCCTCGCGGGGATCGCCCAGGGCCCGGGCCGCGAGGGAGTGCACGAGCCGGGCCCAGCGGTGATATGCCGCGTCCAGGCAGCGCTCGTCGCCGGCGACGAGTCCCCTGGCGATCCGGTCGTCGTCGGCGGCGTCGCCCGGCGCGCGGGACGAGCGCGGCACCGCGGGGGCGGCGAGGTGGTCGGTCATCCGGTGCACGGTCATGACGGTTCCTCCTCCGGGCGGGTGGCACGGGCGGCCACCGGATCGGACACCGCCGTTCCCGGAGCGACGGTGCGGCGGAACCTCGTCGATTCCGTGCCCCCACGTTCCGCCGGGGAGCTTCCGCCCCTCAACACGCATCGATTGCGCATCGAAATGCCGCATCGGTTCGTTCGTCGTCACCGCCGGATCCGCGCGCCTCCACCCCGCAGTGGTCCACCCGGTGGGGGACGTCTCAGACGAGCCCCCGGCCGCGACGGAAGCGCTGCAGCCCTTCGGAGAGGCCGATCACGGGCTCCGGGTAGTTCAGAGCCGTCCTGCCGGGCCCGGTGACGCGCCACGGCTCGTGCAGCTCGGGCATCCCGAGCCCGGCGAGCTCCGGGACCCACCTCCGTACGTACGCGCCTTCGGGGTCGTACCGCTTGCCCTGGAGCAGCGGGTTGAGCGCCCGGTTGGGCCGGGTGTCCGTCCCCGTGCCGGCCACCCACTGCCAGTTGAGCTGGTTGTTGGCCACGTCGCCGTCCACCAGCAGGTCGAGGAAGTGGCGGGCTCCCTCCCGCCAGTCCACGTACAGCGTCTTGACGAGGAAGGACGCGGTGATCAGCCGTCCCCGATTGTGCATCCAGCCCTCGTGGGCGAGTTGCCGCATCGCCGCGTCCACGACCGGGTAGCCGGTCCGGCCCTCGCGCCAGGCCGCCAGGTCCGCCTCGGCCTCCGGCCCCCGCCGCCACCGGTCGTGCCGGGGACGGTAGTCCTCGGTCGCCGCGGCCGGGCGGGCGGCCAGCACCTGGCGGTGGAAGTCCCGCCAGCACAGCTGCCGTACGAACGCCTCCGCACCGGCCCCGCCCCGCCGCCGCGCCCGGTGCACCGCCTCGACGGCCGAGACGGTGCCGAAGTGCAGATGGGGCGAGAGCCGCGAGGTGGCGTCGCCCGCGAGGTCGTCCTGCCCCTGCTCGTAGGAGTCGCCCTCCCCCGCCAGCCAGGAAGCGAGCCGTCGGCGGCCCTCGCTCTCGCCGCCCCGGGCGAGGCCCGGCGACACGTCCGCGACGGAGGAGCGCCGGGGCATCGGCTCCGACCGGACGTCCGCCGGCACGCGGACCGCCCCGGGAGCACGCAGCGGAGTCCGCACGGGCTCGCCGGACCAGCGCCGGTGGTAGGGCGTGAAGACCGCGAAGTGGTCCGAGCCCTGCGGGGTGACGTCCCCGGGGGCCACCACGTCCACCACCCCGTCGTGCACGTACAGCCGGCGGCCGTCCTCCTCCAGCGCGCGGCGCAGCCGCTCCTGCCTCGCGCGGGCGAAGGCCGTCGCGCCTCCCGCCATGTGCACCTCGTCGGCCTCGGCCTGTCGCACCAGCGCCCGCACCTCGGCCACCGTGTCGCCCTGCCGCAGCACGAGGCGGCCGCCCCGTTCCCGAAGCGCCCGGTCGAGGTCCACCAGACAGTCCGCGAGGAAGGCGAGCCGGTTGGGCGCCGCGAAGCCGGCCCGGTCCACGGCCGGATCGCGGACGAACACCGGCAGCACCTCGTGTGCCCCTTCCAGCGCGGCCCGCAGCGGCGGATGGTCGTGCACCCGCAGGTCGGCGGTGTACAGGACGACGGAGACGGTCATCGGGCTCTCCCTGCTCGGCCGCCGGCGCTCACCCGCCGGCGAACTGGTCTCGCACGCACTCCTACGTCCGCGGTTCCCCGGTGCCACGGATGTCGGATGCGCCCGAGGAGCCGGTCGCGCCGGTCGCGCCGGACGCGCCGGACGCGCCGGACGCGCCGGACAGCTCGCACGCGTCCGGAGAGGAGAGGTGGCGGGTCCTCACCGGTCGCTCTCCTCTCCCCGCGTCCCGGTGGCGGACCGGCCGAGTGCCGCCTCTTCCATGCGGCCGCCGTGACCGAGCAGTCCGGTCTGGTCGAACGCGTGCTCCCGCATGAGGCGTGGCAGCTCGCGCCGCGACAGGAGATCCACGGCATAGGGGTAGAACGGACGGCCGGCCTGGGCGATCCTGAGCCACGGCGGGGCGTAGACGGAGGACGAGCGGCGCTCCGCACCGCGGGCGATCCACCCCGCGACACGGTCGACGGGGTACACCCGGCGGGCCGGTGCGGGCATGTGGCCGCGCAGTTCCCGCAGGACGGCGTGACGGTCGACGTCGCGGACCATGTCGGTGTCCGTCCAGTGCAGGTAGGCCACGCCGACGGCGACGCCGAGGTGGGCCGTTTCCGCGCGCAGGGACCGGGCGAAGGCTTCGGCTCCGGCCTTGGAGGCGCAGTAGGCGCTCATCATCGGTGCCGCGCCGAAGGCCGCGGTCGAGGCGATCTGTAGGAAGTATCCGCGGGTGGCCCGCAGTCCGGGGAGGAAGGAACGCGCGGTGGCGGCGCTTCCGACGAGGTTGACCTCGACGACCCGGCGCCAGGTCGCCGGGTCGGACGTCTCGAAGGGACCGCCCTCGGCCACGCCGGCGTTCGCGACCACGACCGAGGGGTGGCCCAGATGCCGGGTCACGTCGTCCGACGCCCGGCGCATGGCGTCGTCGTCGGTGACGTCGACCTCGACGACATGGCTGCGCGTGGGAAGGGTCCTGGCGACCGCTTCCAGGGTGGCGGCCTCCCTGCCCAGCAGGGCCACCGTCATCCCCCGGTCCGCGAGGCGGTGGGCCAGGCCCGCCCCGAGGCCGCGCGCGGCCCCCGTGACGACGGCGGTTCTTCCGTTCAGGTCCCAGGAGCGGGTCACATCGGCCTCCGTGAGGGTGGGGGGGCGGCGGGTGCGTCGACGGGGGGCGGGCCCGGCGTCCGGCCGGGCCGGCAGCGGGCCCGCCCGCTCTCACTTCGGCATCAGCACGGTGTCGATGACGTGCACGGTGGCGTTGGACGTGCGCACGTCGCCGCAGAGGATGGTGGCGCTGTCGTCGACCTTGTACGTGTCCCCCGACCCGGCGGTGGTGAGCGTGCCGCCCTGCAGGGTCTTGAAGGAACCGTCGGCGAGGTCTCCCTTCTTCACGGGCTCGTCGGCCACGTGATAGGTCAGGATCTTGGTGAGCGTGGCCTTGTCGGCGAGGACCTTGTCCAGGTCCGCCTTCGGGATCTTGGCGAAGGCCTCGTTCGTCGGGGCGAACACCGTGATGTCCTTCGCCTTGTTCAGGGTGTCGACCAGTCCCGCCTTCTGCACGGCGGTGACCAGGGTCGACAGGTCCGGGTTCTTCGCCGCGGCGGTCGCCACCGGGTCGTCGGCGAGGTCGGCGAGCGAGCCGGTCCCCTGCTTCGGCACCGAGGCGCACCCCGGGCCGAACGGGGCGCCGCCGTCCTCGGCGGACGCCTGGGGGGCGAGGGCTCCGAGCGAGACCGCGAGGGCCGCGGCGGCCAGCGCCGCCGGGACACGGCGTCGGGTGAGCGTGCGGTTCATGAGGTGCTCCTCCCACCGGCCGGACACCGAGGGGTCACGGCCGTGGATCGGTTGTGCTCTCACCCTTTCTTCGCTCGGCAACGGCCGTTCGGATGGGGCCGACGGGATTTTTCCCGGTGTTTTCCGCCCGACCTCGCCGAGGGCGGCCCTCGGGCCGGCGGTGCCCGCCGTGGCCCGCCGAGATGCGCCGCCGTCCACGATCCCGGGCCCTCTCGGTCACCCCAGGAAGCTCAGCCGCACCTGCCGCTCCGGGTTGTCCTTGTTCGTGTCCACCAGGCACACCGACTGCCAGGTGCCGAGGACCAGGTGGCCGGCGACGACCGGGAGAGTGGCGTGCGGGGGGACCAGGGCCGGCAGGACGTGGTCGCGGCCGTGGCCCGGGGAGCCGTGGCGGTGCTGCCAGCGGTCGTCGGCGGGGAGCAGGCGGTGGAGGGCGGTGAGGAGGTCGTCGTCGCTGCCGGAGCCCGTCTCCAGGACGGCGAGGCCGGCGGTGGCGTGCGGGACGAAGAGGTTGAGGAGGCCGTCGCGGCCCTGGGCACTTTCGGCGAGGAAGTCCTCGCAGTGGCGGGTGAGGTCCGTGACGGTCTCGGTGGACCCCGTGGTCAGGCGGAGGATCGTCGTGCTGAACGGCATGGGCCTATCCTGCCGCGACCTGGCCGCCCGGCGCAGCCGGGAAGAACCCCGCCCCGCCCACCGTTGGTGGAATCGTGAACGATTTCGGGGTAGAGGAAGCAGGCGGCCGCCCGGCGCGCGAGGTGGACGTCGTGGTCGTCGGCGCCGGCCAGGCGGGGCTGTCCGCCGCCTACCACCTGCGGCGTACGGGCTTCGCACCCGACCGGGACTTCGTCGTGCTCGACCACGCCCCGCGCCCGGGCGGTGCCTGGCAGTTCCGGTGGCCCTCGCTCACGTACGGCAAGGTGCACGGCATGCACGCGCTGCCCGGGAAGGAGCTGACCGGTGCCGATCCGGGGCGGCCGTCGTCCGAGGTGGTCGGCGGCTACTTCGCCGACTACGAGGATACCTTCGACCTGCGGGTGCACCGGCCCGTCGACGTGCGCGCCGTCCGGGAGGGCGAGGGCGGGCGGCTGCTCGTGGAGACCTCGGAGGGCGACTACGCCACCCGGGCGCTGATCAACGCGACCGGCACCTGGGACCGTCCCTTCTGGCCGCGCTACCCGGGTCAGGAGACGTTCCGGGGCCGGCAGCTGCACACGGCCCAGTACCCGGGCCCCGAGTCCTTCGCCGGTCTGCGGGTGATCGTGGTCGGCGGCGGGGCGTCCGGGACGCAGCACCTGATGGAGATCGCCGAGGTCGCCGCCGGGACCACCTGGGTCACCCGGCGCGAGCCGGTCTGGCGCGAGGGCCCCTTCGGGGAGGCCGAGGGCCGGACCGCCGTCGCGCTGGTGGAGGAGCGGGTGCGGCGGGGGCTGCCGCCGCGGAGCGTGGTGTCGGTCACCGGTCTGCCGCTGACCGACGCCGTCCGCGCCGCACGCGAGCGGGGCGTCCTGGACCGCCGGCCGATGTTCGACCGGATCACCCCGACCGGGGTGGCCTGGGACGACGGGCGGACCGCCGACGCGGACGTGATCCTGTGGGCGACCGGCTTCCGGCCCGCGATCGACCATCTCGCTCCGCTGCGGCTGCGCGAGCCCGGTGGCGGCATCCGCGTCGAGGGCACCCGGGCGGTACGGGACCCCCGCGTCCATCTCGTCGGCTACGGCCCCTCGGCGTCGACGATCGGTGCCAACCGGGCGGGCCGTGCGGCGGTCGCCGGGATCCGGGAGCTGCTCAGGAGCCCGCAGAGCTCGCGGCAGCCCGTCGCCGTTCGTTGAACTCGGCGACGTTGTCCAGGTGTTCGGCGTAGCCTGCGGTGAAGCGGGTGTCGCCGGGCCGGACGGTGACGAAGTAGAGCCAGTCCCCCCGCGCCGGGTCGACGGCCGCGTTCATGGCCTGCTCCCCGGGGTTGCCGATGGGTGACGGGGGCAGCCCCCGGCGCTCGTAGGTGTTGTAGGGGCTGTCGATCCGGGTGTCCTCGTGGGTGGTGTCCACGGTGTCGCGCCCGAGTGCGTAGTTGATGGTCGAGTCCATCTGGAGGGGCATGCCCTGGGCGAGCCGGTTGTAGACGACCCTGGCCACCTTGCCCATGTCGTCGGCCGTGTCGGCCTCCGCCTGGACGATGCTGGCGACGATGACCAGCTCGTGGACGCTGAGCCCGTGCCGTCGCGCGCCCTCCGCGATGCGCGGGGTGCCGAAGCGTTTCCTCGCGGTGTCGACCATGTAGCGCAGCAGGCCCTCGGGGGTGGTGGCCCTGCTCACCGGGTAGGTCGCGGGGAAGAGGTAGCCCTCGGGGTTGCCGCGGGCGGCGGCCGGGAGGGCGAGGGCGGTGGCCGGCGCCTCGGCGGCCTTGCGGGTCGTACCGGCCGCGAGCCCGAGGGAGCGGTCGACGGCCGCGTACACCTCGCCGCCGCGCCGGCCTTCTGTGATGAGGAGGGTGCGCTGCTTCTCGGGTGCGGGGCGCTCGGGTCCGCCGCTGAGCAGGAGCAGGGGAACGGTGATCGCGGCGGCGAGGGCGAGGACGCCGCCGAGGATGAGGACGAGCCTGCCGCGCCGGGTGAGCCGTGCGCGGCGGCGCCGGTGTTCGGGCTGCCAGGACCGGAACGTCATGGGCGCACGCTAACCCGGTCCGGCCGCGAATCCGGGGACCCGCGGGGGTGTCTCGCCGGCCGGTCCCCTCCGCGCGGCGGCGCCGCCGGTCCCCTGGGACGGGGGGCCGACGGCGCCGCTTTCCTGCTGTGGCGTGAGGGTCAGACGAGCCAGCCCAGGAAGTGGAGGACGCCGGCGAGCAGGTTGGTGATGACGTTCATGTCGGTGCTTTCTCCTTGTGCGGAACTGCTGTGGGACTGCGCAGTCACGGTCTGCAGCCCGTCGCTTGCGCACCTTCATCCTCAACCGTCACAGGGGAGTTGGGGGCCGGAAGGTGGGACGATCACACGTTCTGGGGAACATCCGATCCCACGTTCGTGCGTTCGTCGCGGCGGACCAGTGCCGCGTATCTGCCGTCGAGGGCGAGCAGTTCCTCATGGGTGCCGCGCTCGGCTATCCGGCCCGCCTCCAGGACGACGATCTGGTCGGCGTCGCGGACGGTGGAGAGCCGGTGGGCGATGGTGATGGTGGTGCGTCCGGCGGAGAGCGCGTCGATGGCCTGCTGCACGGCGTGTTCGGTACGGGTGTCGAGGGCGCTGGTCGCCTCGTCGAGGATCAGCACGGGCGGGTCGCGCAGGATGGTGCGGGCGATGGCGAGGCGTTGCTTCTCACCGCCCGAGAAGCGGTAGCCCCGCTCGCCGACGAGGGTGTCGTAGCCGTCGGGGAGGGAGGCGATGTGGTCGTGGATCTGGGCGGTGCGGGCGGCGGCCTCGATCTCCTCGTCGGTGGCGTCGGGCTTGGCGAAGCGCAGGTTGTCGGCGACGGAGGCGTGGAAGAGGTACGTCTCCTGTGAGACGACGCCGACGGCGCGGGCGAGGGTGTCGAAGTCCAGGTCGCGCACGTCGACCCCGTCGAGGGTGACCCGGCCGTCGGTGACGTCGTACAGCCGGGGCACGAGGTAGCTCAGGGTGGACTTGCCCGAACCGGTGGGGCCGACCACCGCGAGGCTGCCGCCCGCCGGAACGGTGAGGTCGATGCCGTCGAGGGTGGGACGGCCGCCGCCCTCGGACTCGTACCGGAAGCCGACCTTCTCGAAGGCGACCTCGCCGGAGACCTTCGGCAGGCGCACGGGCTCGGCCGGTTCGGTGATCTCGACCGGCAGGTCCAGGTACTCGAAGATCCGCTGGAAGAGGGCGAGCGAGGTCTGGATCTGCACACCGGTGGAGAGCAGGCTGACGGCGGGCCGGAACAGTCCCTGCTGGAGCGAGACGAAGGCGACGAGCGTGCCGAGGGAGACGGTCGGGCCGCCGGCCTGGAGCGCGAGGCCCGCCGCCCAGTAGATCAGCGCGGGCATGGCGGCCATGACGATGCCGATGGTGGACATCCGCCACCGTCCCGCCATGGAGGAGCGCACCTCGAGGTCGACCAGACGCTCGGACTCCGCCTCGAAGGACTTCGTCAGGGAGTCGGCGCGGCCCATCGTGCGGCCGAGCAGGATGCCGCTGACGGAGAGGGACTCGGTGACGGTGGCGGCCATGGCGGCCATCTGCTTCTGCCGCCGGGTGGTGATGCGCTTGCGCTCGCGGCCGACCCGGCGGCTGATCCAGACGAAGACGGGCAGCAGGAGCAGCGAGACGAGGGTGAGCCGCCAGTCGAGCGCGAGCATGGCGGCGACGGTGGCGACGACGGCGGTCAGGTTGGAGACGAGGGAGGTGGCGGTCGAGGTGACCGTCGCCTGCATGCCGCCGATGTCGTTGGCGATCCGGGACTGGACCTCGCCGGTGCGGGTGCGCGTGAAGAAGGCCAGCGGCATCTTCTGGAGCCGGCCGTAGACCGCGGTGCGCAGGTCGTGCATGACGCGCTGCCCGACGGTGGTCGAGATCAGGGTCTGGAGCACGCCGAAGACGCCGGAGGTCACCGCGGTGAGGATCATGCCGAGGGCGAGCAGGCTGAGCAGCCCGGTGCGGCCCTGCGGGATGGCGGTGTCCAGGATCTCCTTCAGGAGGAAGGGCGAGGCGACCGTGACCAGCGACGAGGCGCCGACGAGCAGACCGACGACGGCGAGTCGGCCCCGGTAGGGACGGAAGAGCCGCAGGATGCGCCGCAGCTGGGCGGGCTCCTCGGGCTGCCGGGGATCACGGGCGGGCGGCGTCCAGGTGGACTCGTCGTGCGGATGCATGGGCTCCTGCGCGGGTGGGAGAGATCGGCCGATGAGAGCATAGCTCATTGTTACCTATACTCACAATGAACACGGTCCTGATATTGTTCCCGCATGACCACCCCCGATGCCGACGGCCTCCTCGCCGAGCAGCTGCTCCGCCTCACCCGCCGGCTGCACCGCATCCAGAAGCTGTACCTGGAGCCGCTCGGCATCACGCCCGCGCAGTCCCGTCTGCTGCGCACGGTCGCGCACTACGAGAAGCCGCCGCGGATGGCCGACCTCGCCGCCCGGCTGGAGGTCGTCCCGCGCGCCGTGACCACGCTCGTGGACGGTCTGGAGGCGGCCGGCCGGGTGCGCCGGGTGCCCGATCCGACGAACCGCCGGGTGGTCCGGATCGAGCTCACCGACGCCGGCCGCGACACGCTGAGGGAGCTGCGCAGCGCGCGCCGGGGCGCCGCAGAGGACATGCTGGCCCCACTGACCGTCGAACAGCGCGAGGTGCTCGGAGGTCTGCTGTCCGCCCTCGTCGACCGCGACCCGGAGCGGGTCTGCTGACACCGGGGCAGCCGGGACGAGGGCAGCCGGGCCCGGGGCACGGTCGCGCCGGAGGGGAGCGCTGGCCATGCCCGTACTGGAGCCGAACCCGCGGGCCCTGCGAGCCGGTACGAAGCGGCGGGCGGCGCCCGACCGGGTGCCGGACCTCCAGTCCCGGGGTACTCCCAAGCACCTGAGGGAGGAGCTGGTCGCCCTCCTCGGCCCTGACCGGGTGCTGTGGACGATCTCGGACCTGGTGAAGTACGCCTCCGACGCGAGCCCTTACCGCTTCGTCCCCCAGGTCGTGGTGGTGGCCCAGGACGTCGACGACGTCTCCGCCGTCCTCTCCTACGCGCACGGCAAGGGCCGAGAGGTGGTCTTCCGGGCCGCCGGGACGAGCCTCAACGGGCAGGCGCAGGGCGAGGACATCCTGGTCGACGTGCGCCGTCACTGGGTGGGCGTCGAGGTCCTGGACGGCGGCGCCCGGGCGCGGATCCTGCCCGGGACCACCGTCGTCCGCGCGAACGCCGCCCTCGCGCCGTACGGCCGGGTCCTCGGTCCCGACCCGGCGAGCGCGATCGCCTGCACCGTCGGCGGAGTGGTCGCCAACAACGCCTCCGGCATGACCGCGGGCACCACGCGCGACTCCTACCGCACGGTCTCCTCGCTGACCTTCGTGCTGCCGAGCGGCACCGTCGTCGACACCGCCGATCCGGCCGCCGACGAGGAACTGGCGCGCGCCGAGCCGCGGCTGTGCGCGGGGCTGCTCGCGCTGAAGGCGGAGATCGAGGCGGACGCGGAGCTCACGGCCCGGATCCGCGCCAAGTACGCCATCAAGAACACCAACGGCTACCGTCTCGACGCCTTCCTCGACGGTGCCACGCCGGTGGAGATCCTGCGCGGTCTGATGGTGGGCTCCGAGGGCACCTTCGGCTTCATCTCCGAGGTCGTCTTCGACACCGTTCCCCTCGACCGCATGGTCTCCACGGCGCTGCTCTTCTTCCCGTCCCTGACGGCCGCCGCGGCCGCCGTCCCCCGCTTCGACGAGGCCGGGGCCCTCGCCGTGGAGCTGATGGACGGCAACACGCTCCGCGCCTCGGTGCGCGTGGCCGGCGTGCCCGCCGACTGGGCCGAGCTGCCCGGGGACACGACCGCGCTCCTCGTGGAGTTCCGGGCACCCGACGCACGCACCCTGGCGGCGTACGAGGAGGCGGCGGCCCGGGTCGTGGCGGACCTCGAGCTCGTCGCCCCGGTCGCCTCCGTCGCGGACGCCTGCAACGTCTTCACCCGGGACGCGGGGACCGTCGCCGGCTACTGGAAGGCCCGCAGGGCCTTCGTGGCCGCGGTCGGCGGCTCCCGCCCCTCCGGCACGACGCTGATCACCGAGGACTTCGCCGTGCCGCCCGCCCGGCTCGCCGAGGCGTGCGCGGAGCTGCTCGACCTCCAGGCCCGGCACGGCTTCGACGGCGCCGTCGCCGGTCACGCGGCCCACGGCAACCTGCACTTCCTGCTGGCCTTCGACGCGGCCGACCCCTCCGACGTCGAGCGGTACGCCGCCTTCATGGACGAGTTCTGCAAGCTCACCGTGGAGCGCTTCGACGGCTCCCTCAAGGCCGAGCACGCCACCGGCCGCAACATCGCCCCCTTCCTGGAGCTGGAATGGGGACCCAGGGCGACCGAGCTGATGTGGCGGACCAAGGAGCTCATCGACCCCGACGGCGTCCTCGCCCCCCGCGTCGTCCTCGACCGTGACCCGCAGGGCCATCTGCGGGGCCTGAAGACGATCCCCACCGTGGAGGCGGTCGCCGACCCGTGCATCGAGTGCGGCTTCTGCGAACCGACCTGCCCGAGCGCTGATCTGACGACCAGTCCGCGCCAGCGGATCGCGCTGCGGCGGGAGATGATGCGGCAGGCGGACGGCTCCCCGGTCGAGACCGGTCTGCTGGAGTCGTTCGGCTACGACGCGGTCGACACCTGTGCCGGGGACTCCACCTGCAAGCTGGCCTGCCCCGTCGGCATCGACACCGGCGCCCTGATGAGGGGCTTCCGCCACGCCCGGCACTCCCCGCGCGAGGAGCGGGCCGCGGCGCTGGCCGCGCGGAACTTCCGTTCCGTGGAGGCCACCGCACGGCTCGCGGTCGCCGCCGCGGAACGGATCGGGGACCGGGTCCTGGAGAGGGCGACCGGCCTCGCGCGCCGGGCGGTGCGCCCCGACCTCGTCCCGGAGTGGCTGCCCGAGATCCCGGGAGCCGCGGCCCGCCGGCTGCCCCGCACCCACCGGCCGGCGGCCGTCGCCGTCTACTACCCGGCCTGTGTGAACCGGATCTTCGGCGACCCGGAGGGCCACCCGGGGCCGTCGCTGCCCGAGGCGGTGGTGGCGCTGTCCGCACGCGCCGGCAGGCCGGTGTGGGTCCCCGACGACGTCGCCGGCACGTGCTGCGCGACGATCTGGCACTCCAAGGGGTACGAGCGCGGCACCGAGGTGATGGCGAACCGGATCGTGGCGGCCGCCTGGGGCTGGACGGCCGGCGGCCGGCTGCCGCTGGTCGTCGACGCCTCCTCCTGCACGCTGGGCATCGCGCGCGAGGTCGTCCCGTACCTCACCGAGGAGAACCGGACGTTGCACGCCGGGCTGACGGTGACCGACTCGCTGGTGTGGGCGGCGGACGAGCTGCTGCCCCGGCTCGACGTCCGACGGCGCGTGGCCTCGGCGGTGGTCCACCCGACCTGTTCCATGCGGCATCTGGGCGACGAGGACCGGCTGACCGCGCTCGCGCGGGCCTGCGCGGAGGAGGTGGTGGTCCCGGTCGACGCGGGCTGCTGCGCCTTCGCCGGCGACCGGGGCATGCTGCACCCGGAGCTGACCGCGTCCGCCACCGCGCGGGAGGCGGCCGAGGTCACCTCGCGGCCGTTCGACGCGCACCTGTGCGCCAACCGCATGTGCGAGATCGGCATGGACCGGGCGACCGGCCGCACCTACCACTCGGCCCTGATCGAGCTGGAGCGCGCGACCCGCCCGTGAGCGCCGCCGCGGCGGCAAAAATCCGGAGGAGAAGAGTCCAACCACCGGTCCGCACAAGTCCAAACGGCGCCCTTGCACATCAGGAGCAACAGCGGCCAAGGTCCTGTTCGGGATTCATGAACCCACCCTGCACTCACCGCAACCGGAGGTTCGATGAACGACAGCACTCCCCCGCGTCCCAGCCGCCGCTCCGTGCTCAGGACCACCGGTGCGGCCGGCGCGGGACTCGGGCTCGGTGCCCTGGGGACGGGTTCCGCCGAGGCGGCGCCGGCGTCCGGGGAGACCCTCGCCACTCCGCCCCGCCGGGGCGCGACCATGGCCGGTGTCCCGTTCGAGGGCCGCTCCACCGTCCGGGTGGCCCTGGTCGGCCTCGGCAACCGCGGCGGCAGCATGATCGACCTCTATCTGGCCCTGCCCGGCGTCCGGGTGGTCGCGGTCTGCGACCCGGTGAAGGCGAAGGCCGAGCGGGCCGCCGCCAAGGTGGTCGCCGCCGGGCAGCCCTCCCCCGCCGTCTACGCCAGCGGCCCCGAGGACTACCTGAAGCTGTACGAGCGCACGGACGTCGACTTCGTCCACGTGGCCACTCCCTGGGACCTCCACTTCGAGCAGGCGAAGCAGGCGATGCTGCACGGCAAGCACGTCGGCGTCGAGTGCCCGGTGGCGATGCGCCTCGACCACCTCTGGGAGCTCGTCGACCTGTCCGAGCAGACCCGGCGGCACTGCATGCAGCTGGAGAACTGCTGTTACGGGCGCAACGAGATGCGGGTGCTGCGCATGGCGCACGCCGGGAAGTTCGGCGAACTCCTGCACGGCGCCGGGGCGTACAACCACGACCTGCGCGAGCTGATGTTCTCGCCGACGTACTACGAGGGGCCGTGGCGCCGGCTGTGGCACACCCGGCTGCGCGGCGACCTGTATCCGAACCACGGCTTCGGCCCGGTCGCCAACTACATGGACGTCAACCGCGGCGACCGGGCCGTCAGCATCAGCAGCCTCGGCACGCCCGCGCTGGGCCTCGCCGAGTACCGGGCGGCGAACGTGCCGAAGGGCGACCCCAGTTGGAAGGAGTCGTACATCGAGAGCGACCGGACGATCAGTCTGGTCAAGACGGCGAAGGGCCGGGTGATCCGGCTGGAGCACGACGTGTCGACGCCGCACCCCTACAGCCGGATCAACAGCCTGGGCGGCACCAAGGGCGTCTTCGAGGACTATCCGGCCCGGATCTATCTGGAGCCGGACCACAAGGGCCACCAGTGGGGCGACTTCGGCGCCTACGCGGCCGAGTTCGACCACTGGCTGTGGAAGGAGCACGCCAATCCGCCGGGCGGGCACGGCGGCATGGACTACATCATGGTGTACCGGCTGACGCAGTGCATGCGGCTGGGGCTCGTGCCGGACTTCGACGTGTACGACGCGGCGACCTGGACGGCGCCCGTGCCGCTGAGCCACGCCTCGATCAAGGCGAACGGCGCGCCGCAGCCCATCCCGGACTTCACGCGCGGCGAGTGGCGCAGGGCCCGCTCCGGCGTGGACTCGGCCAGGCCCGCCTGATCGGCCGGGCCTGAGCCCCGGCCCGCAGGGTGTCCGGGCCCCGCGCGGGGCCCGGACACGACGGGTTCAGCAGCGCCGCAGGTCCTCGACCAGGGTGCCCTGGACGGTCTTCAGGGAGCGGTCGTAGCAGCCGTCGGAGCCGTACAGGCGGTAGCGCTCGGCGCTGGTGCCGACGGCGTGGCGCTGGTCGCGCGGGACGCCCGTGGTGTAGGTGGCGTCGCCGCGGTAGGTGTCGTCGAGCACGGACCACGACAGGGTGCGGCCGCCCCGGACGACGCTGGTGCGGGCCCGGTCGCCGAGGGTGAGCACGGTCCGCAGCCGGTCGCCGGCGCCGACGGTGGTCTCGCCGTCCATGGTGTACGTGCGGTGGACGCGGGTGGTGGTCCGGCCGGTGGTGACGGTCTGGTCGTCGGTCCAGGTCGCGGTGAGCGCGTCGGGGTTCTCGCCCTCGCCCCAGCGGTGCGCGGAGCGGTGGTCGAGCACGCGGGTGACGGTGGTCTCGACGCGGCCGTGCGAGGTGTTCAGGTGGCCGGCGACGGTCAGCCGGTGACCGCCCTCGGTGTCCAGCCGGTCGGGTGAACCGGGCGTGTAGGACGTGGTGTTGCGCGGCGCGGACTCCTCGTGCCGGTCGAGGCCGCCGGTGACCACGGCGCGGCCCTCGTCCTGCCAGAGCAGGATGTTGGCGGGGGTGCTCCAGCCGGTCTGCCCGGCGGGGACGCCGGCGACGCTCACCTCGACGCGGTGCGGTCGCCCGTCGTTGAGGAGCGCGGCGAAGGGGGTGAGGTCGTAGACGACGGGCTGGACGTCGAAGGCGCGCGGCGCGGGGGTCACGTACCAGAGGAAGGGGTTGGACCAGCCGCCGGTCCAGACGGTCGGGAAGGGCGCGGCGATGCCCGCGAGCCGTCCGTCGACGGAGATCCGCACCTCGCGGTAGGGGCCTTCGGCGGCCTTGCAGGAGTACGGGGCGGCGTCGGGGACGGTGAGGTACCAGTACTCCTCGCAGCCGCCGCCCGAGCCGGTGGCGTACACCTCGGCGAGGAGGCGTTCGGTGTTGCGCGGGGTGGTCAGGGTGCCGGCGGTGAGCGGCAGGACGCGGTCGGGGGTGCCCGCGGCGGGTTTCACCCGGCCCTGCGCCGTGTGGAAGGTGAGGGTGACGCGGACGTCGATGACGCCGGTGTAGGTCTCGTTGACGACGTTGCCGATGAGCATCTCGACCGGCTGGGGGCGGCGGAGGACGTCGCGGTAGGCGGTGACGTCCTTCTCGACGGACCAGGCGATGCCGTCGGGCGAGGGCTGGGGCGTGGAGGTGCGGAAGATCTCGACGCCGCCGACCGCGAGGTGGCCGAGCCGGTCGTACTGACGGCCCTTCACCGTCCCGTCCAGGCGCAGCACCACCTTGTTCCAGCGGGTGTCGTCGCACTCCTCGGGCGGGGCGTAGCTCCCCCGGTAGGGGGTGAAGTCCCGGAATTGGGCCTCGGCGAGGGTCACTTCGCAGGTGGGAGTGCCCGGTGTGGTGACCGGTGGCGCGGCGGTGACCGGGTCGTGCCAGTCGGTGGTGAACTCGGCCGGCGGGGTGGCGGGGGCCTCGTCCGCGTGGGCCGTGGGGGCGGTGAGCAGGAGTCCGGCGGCCAGGGTGAGGCCGCTGATCATGCTCATGATCTTCCGTTGTCTCATGGGTCGTGAGTGAAGCGCGGGCCCGCGGGCGCGGTCCAGAGGGCATCGGCCCGGCTTGGCCGGATGTGGTGCGCGTTGCCGGAAAATCGTTTGCCGGGGCGGGCCCGGCGGAGCGAGCCTTGACCGGTCGGAGTCGTCACCGCGTTCATCAGCGGTCATCACAGGACCGGTCCGCCGCCGTCGGCACGGCATCGGTCGAAAGCGCTTGGGGCGCCATGCAGATTCGTGACCTACCGTATGCCGACCCGGGGGAACCGGACGTCCGTTCGGGCTCCCGCTTCCTCCTCTGGCTCGGTCGGCGCCAGCTCGGCGGGCAGCTGAGCTGTCTGCTGTGGGGGCTGCTGCTGCACCTCGGCATCGCCGGGCTGCCGCTCGGCGTCGGCATCGCCGTGCAGGCGGTCGTGGACCGCGACGGCGGCCGCCTCGGTCTCGGGATCGGACTGCTCGTCGCGTTCGGCCTGGCCATCGCGGCCGGCGACACCATGGTGCACCGGGTGGCCGTCACCAACTGGATCACGGCCGCCGCGCGGGTCCAGCAGCTGCTGTCGCGCAAGACCGCCGAGCTCGGCGCGATGCTGACCCGGCGGGTCGCCGCGGGCGAGGTCGTGGCCGTCTCGACCGGTGACGTGGAGAAGATCGGCTGGTTCGTCGAGGCGGTCTCCCGCTTCGCGTCCGCCGCCCTGGCGCTGGTCCTCGTCTGCGTCGGGCTCGTGCTCTACCAGCCGGACCTCGGCCTGGTGGTGGCGCTCGCCGTGCCCGTCCTCGCGCTCGCCGCGCTGCCGTTGCTGCCCCGCGCCACCCGCCGGGCCGACGAACAGCGCGAGAAGGCCGGCCGGGCCACCGAACTGGCCTCCGACACCGTCGCCGGACTGCGCGTCCTGCGCGGCATCGGCGGCGAGGAGCTGTTCCTCGGCCGCTACCGGGCCGCCTCGCAGGAGGTCCGCCGGGCCGCCGTGCGCAGCGCCCGCATGTGGGCCCTGATCGCGGCGATCCAGGTGCTGCTGCCGGGCCTGTTGCTCGTCGGCGTCGTCGTGTACGGAGCGGTGCTCGCACTCGACGGCAGGGTCACGGTCGGCCAACTCGTCACCGTGTACGGGGCGGTGGCGCTCACCCACCATCCGCTGCGCACCTTCGAGGAGATCGCCATGGCGTACTCCTTCTCCCGGCCCTCCGCCACGCGCGCCGCCCGGGTGCTCGCCCTGTCCCGTACGGCCACCACCCCGAGCGGACCCCTGCCGGCGGCCGTCGCTCCTCAAGCGGCGCCGGGCAGTGACCTGTACGACCCGGTGACCGGGGTGCTCGCCCCGGCGGGGCGGCTCACGGCGGTGGTGTGCGGCGACCCGGACGCCGCCGGACGGCTCGCGGACCGGCTCGGCGGCCATCCCGCGGAGGGCGGTGGCGAGGGACACGCCTCGGTGCTGCTCGGCGGTGTCCCGCTCGACGAACTGCCGCTCGACGCCGCCCGCCGTGCCGTCCTCGTCCAGGACAAGGACCCGGTGCTGCTGTCGGGGACCCTGGCGGAGCTGCTCGACGTGCCGTCCTCCGGCAGGGTCACGGCGGCCGAGGCCCTGGAGGCCGCCCGGTGCGGGGACGTCCTCGACGCCCTCGCCCAGGTCTCCGTCGACAGTGACGGCGACCCGATGCGGACCCGGATCACCGAGCGCGGCCGGTCGCTCTCCGGCGGCCAGCGCCAGCGGCTCGCCCTGGCCCGCTCCCTGGTCACCGACCCGGAGGTGCTGGTCCTGGACGAGCCGACCTCGGCGGTCGACTCGCACACCGAGGCCCGGGTGGCGGCCGGCGTCAAGCGGCTGCGGGCCGGCCGGACGACGGTGGTCCTGGCCTCCTCGCCGCTGCTGCTCGACCTGGCCGACCGGGTCGTCCTGGTCGACGGCGGCACGGCGGTCGCGGTCGGCACCCACCGCGACCTGCTCGCCCGTGAGCCCCGCTACCGGGCGGTGGTCACCCGCGAGACCGACGGCGATCCGGGGGCCTTCGGCCCGCTCGGCGACGGACTGGCGAAAGAGCCGTCGAAACGGCTGGACGAAGAGCTGCGCGCAGGACTGCGCGAAGAGCTGCAGGACGAACTGGAAGGGGAGTCGGCATGATCGGCCTGGCACCGCCCGCGTACGACCCGGCGACGCCCCGCTCCGCGACGACGCTGCCCGTCGGCACCCCGGCGACGGTGAAGTCGTACGTCCGGGAGCTGCTGCGCCGCCACCGGGGCGCCTTCGTCGCGCTGGTCGCCGTCAACGGCGTCGCCGTGATCGCCTCCATGGCGGGCCCCTACCTCCTCGGCTCGCTCGTCGACGACCTGGCGGCCGGGGCCCGGGAGCTCCCCCTGGAGCGCACCGCCGCGCTGTTCGCCCTCGCGCTCGTGGTCCAGGCCGTGTTCGTCCGCCTGGTACGGCTGCGCGGGGCGATGCTCGGCGAGGAGATGCTGGCCGATCTCCGCGAGGACTTCCTGGTGCGCTCCGTGGGCCTGCCGCCGGGCGTCCTGGAGCGGGCCGGCACCGGCGACCTGCTGTCGAGGATCACCACGGACGTCGACCGGCTGGCCAACGCGATGCGCGAGGCGGTGCCCCAGCTCGTCATCGGCCTGGTATGGGCGGCGCTGCTCGTCGGCGGCATCGCGGTGGTCGCGCCGCCGCTGGCGCTCGCGCTGCTGATCGCCGCGCCCCTGCTGATCGCGGGATGCCGCTGGTACTTCCGGCGCGCCCCCTCGGCGTACCGCTCGGAGGCGGCGGGGTACGCGGCCGTCGCCGCCGCCCTCGCCGAGACCGTGGACGCGGGCCGTACGGTCGAGGCGCACCGCCTCGGCAGGCGCCGGATCGAGCTGTCGGACCGTCGGATCGCCCAATGGACCGCGTGGGAGAGGTACACCCTGTTCCTCCGCTCGGTGCTCTTCCCGGTCATCACCCTCACCCACACGGTCGTGATCACCTCCGTGCTCCTGGTCGGCGGCGTCTTCGTCCTGAAGGGCTGGATGGACGTGGGGCAGCTGACCACGGGCGCGCTGCTCGCGCAGATGCTGGTCGACCCCGTGGGCATCGTGCTGCGGTGGTACGACGAGCTCCAGGTGGCGCAGGTGTCCCTCGGCCGGCTCGTCGGCGTGCGGGAGATTCAGCCCGGGGCCGGTGACCCGGAGCTGAGGCCCGAGGGGCGGACCGTGCGGGCCGACGAGGTCCGCTTCGGCTACCAGGAGGGCGTCGACGTGCTGCACCGGGTGTCGCTGGACGTCGCGCCGGGCACCCGGCTCGCCCTGGTCGGGCCCTCGGGCGCCGGGAAGTCGACGCTGGGCCGGCTGCTCGCCGGCATCTACGCCCCGGGATCCGGCACGGTCACGCTCGGTGCGGCGGAGCTGGCGCGGATGCCGGCGGAGCGGGTGCGCGAGCACGTCGCCCTGGTCAACCAGGAGCACCACGTCTTCGTGGGCTCGCTCCGCGACAACCTGCTGCTCGCCCGGGCGGGTGCCGGGGACACCGAGCTGTGGGCGGCCCTGGCGGCCGTCGACGCCGACGGCTGGGCCCGCGCCCTGGAGGAGGGCCTGGACACCGAGGTCGGCTCGGGCGGCCTGGCCCTCACCCCGGCGCAGGCCCAGCAGGTGGCGCTCGCCCGCCTCGTCCTGGCCGACCCGCACACCCTCGTCCTGGACGAGGCCACCTCGCTCCTCGACCCGCGCGCGGCCCGTCACCTGGAGCGCTCCCTGGCCCGCGTCCTGGACGGCCGCACGGTCGTCGCCATCGCCCACCGCCTGCACACGGCCCACGACGCCGACCTGATCGCCGTCGTCGAGGGCGGCCGGATCAGCGAGCTGGGCAGCCATGACGAACTGGTGGCGGCGGACGGGGCGTACGCGGCGCTGTGGCGTTCCTGGCACGGGTAGCGGAGACGGGGTGGCCGCGGGCACAGCGGCCGCTGCTCCGCATCGGGCACTCCGGCGGCCGGCCCGGCCCGGCGCCGGAGGCTCCGACCCCGGGCAGCGGCCCGCCCTCGCGGGCTCAGGCCCGGTAGTAGGCCTCGATCGGTGCGCGGGCCGCGTCGAACAGGGCCGGGCCGTCCTGCCGCACCGTGGGCCGGGCTCCCGACCCGGGGTTCAGCGCGATGAGTTGAGCGGTGGACAGCGCGTGGACGACGCGGCCGAGACCGGAACGGACGATGGCGCCGGCGCACATGCCGCAGGGTTCGCAGCTGGTGTACATGGTGGTGTCCGCGGCCGTGTCGGGGTCGAGTTCGCGGGCCGCCCACCGGGCCAGCTTCAGTTCGGGGTGGGCGGTGATGTCGTCGTCGCGCCGGACGGTGTTGTGGGCCTCGGCGAGGACGGTGCCGTCGGGCCCGGCCAGCAGGGAGCCGTAGGGCGCGTCGCCCAGGGTGACGGCGTGCGCGGCGATCTCGATCGCGCGGCGCAGCAGCCTCTCGTCGGCAGGGGTGATCACGGTGCTGTCCTCCGGTGGTCGGCCAGGGCGGTGAGAGTCCGCCAGGTCTGCTGGGGTCTGCGGGTCTCGTCCGGGTCGCCGTGGTACGGGTCGAGCACGACGGTGTGGGCGCCGAGCCGGTCGAGCCGGTCGAGGTCGTCCAGGATCTGTTCGAGGGTGCCGACGCCGGCGGGGCGGTCGGGCGCGTCGACCGGTGTGGCGGTCCGCCGCAGGGCGATGCGTGGTGCGAACCCGGGCAGCTCGTACCGGGTCACGACCGAGCGCATCCAGTCGAGCGTGCCCCGCAGCGGGTGCCAGGCGTCGCCGAAGCGGACGGCACGGCGGATGCCCGCCTCGCTGTTGCCGCCCACCCAGATCGGCACCGCGCCCGCCCCGGCGTCCGTCCGCCATGCCTGGCGCAGGGCGCGCAGGGCGTCGTCGGTGAGCCGGCCGCGCGCCGAGAAGGGCACGTCGAGCGCCTCGAACTCCTGGCGGGCCCAGCCGACGCCCACACCGAGCACCAGACGGCCGCCGCTGAGCCGGTCGAGAGTGGCGGCGGTCCGTGCCACGAGCAGCGGATGCCGGTACGGCAGTACCAGGACGGTGGTGCCGAGCCGTATGCGCGTGGTGAGGCCGGCGAGCCAGGAGAGCGTGGTGAACACCTCGTGGAACGGTTCGGGGTACCGCTCGGCGACGTCGGGGGTGACGGCCACGTGGTCCGACACCATGAGCAGGTCGTAGCCGAGCCCCTCCACCGTGAGGGCCCACTCGCGCAGGACGCCGGGGTCCGTCCCGGGGCCGAAGTTCGGTACGTTCACGCCGATTCGCATGACCGGAGGCTATCCCCGTGATCATGACCGAGTGAAGAAGGTCTTCCCTGCGATGGCGGCCGATCGCCGTGACTTTCCCGGTACCGTCGGCACATGACCGTGAATCTCGACGCCGTGGACTGGGCGATCATCGAGCAGTTGCAGCAGGAGGCCCGGATCTCGCTCAGCGAGCTGGGGCGGCGGGTGAGTCTCAGCCCGTCGGCGACCACCGAGCGGGTGCGCCAGTTGGAGGCGGCCGGCGTCATCAGCGGCTACCACGCCGTGGTCGACCTGGCGAAGGTCGGCTATCCGGTGCTCGCCCTCGCCCGGCTCAAGTACCCGGGCAACCGCCACGAGCCGCTCCGGCGCCTGCTCGCCGAGCGCAGGGAGATCCTGGAGTGCCTGCGTACCACCGGCGACGACTGCTACACCCTGAAGGTGGCCGCGACGTCCATGGAGCACCTGGAGACGCTCATGGACGAGCTGGCGGGCTTCGGCAGCACCACGACGAGCGTCGTCTACCGGCAGACGCTGCCGTCGCGCGGACCGGCCCGGCCCGGATCCGCCCCCGGACGGTAGCCGGGAGGCGGGCGTCGGTCCGACGCCCGCGGCAGGGCGGGCCGCCCGGCTGCCGGGCGCGCCGGGTGCCGGCCCGGGGCGGACCTACAGGAAGCCGAGCGCCGAGGCGCCGCCCACGCCGCCGAGGAGCATGAAGGCCGGCATGAGGACCTTCAGCTCCACCCAGCTGCCCGCCCGGAAGCGCATGCCCCTGGGCGGGCCGACGGGATACCAGCGCTTGCGGCCGACCGGGATGGGCCACAGGATCGGGCAGCCGGAGACCGTCAGGGCGTCGCCGATGTCGTGGACGAGGGCGCCGAGGACGACGGGCAGGCCCAGCCACAGGTACTCCTGGCCGGGGCCGGTGAAGAGCCAGTCCGACCCGTTGCCCGGCTGGTCGAGGACGCCCGCGAGGATCCAGGCGCTGGTGGCGCCGAGCAGCCAGACCAGGACGTCGCTGGACATGCGCGCGGCGCGCCACAGCAGGCCCTCGACCGCGAGGACGAGGTGGACGAAGAGGATCGTCAGGACCGCCCAGCGGTCGCCGGTCACGGCGGCCACGGAGCAGCCGGCCCCGATCAGGACCGCCCACAGCCAGGTGTGGGTGAGGGTCCGGTGTCCGCCGGACCTGCGCGGGTCGGCGGCGGAACGGGTGGCCTTGTAGACGGCGTACGACAGCTTGTCGACGATCCCGCACAGGCCCCGCGAGACCGGTCCGAAGGCGCGCGAGATCGTCGCCGACTTGTGGTCGAGGTCGGGCGCGAGGGCCGCGCCCGCGCAGATGAGGGCGCCGACGACGAGGACCGGCCAGGGCATCGGGTGGCCGAAAGCCGCTGCCGCCGCTCCGACGCCCAGCCAGGCCGCCGCTCCGGACAGCGAGTGCGCCGGTCCCATCATGTTCGTTCCCCGCCCCGTTCCACCTGCGCCGGCGTCCACTTGACGGCCGGTCGGGCCACCGTTCGCACCGCCGGCCGACGGGCCAGCCTATCCTCCGTGATCTTGCTGCCGGCGGCCGGTTCCCTCATCCGGGGGGAATCCAGGCAAGATGGGGGCGTGACCCTTATCGATCAGCTGCCGCCGACCGCCGACCCCGATGCCCTTTTCGAGTCCTTCTCCTCATGGGCGGAGGGCCGGGGCATCACGCTCTACCCGGCCCAGGAGGAGGCGCTGATCGAGGTGGTCTCCGGGGCCAACGTGATCCTGTCCACCCCGACCGGTTCGGGAAAGTCGCTGGTCGCGGCGGGTGCGCACTTCACCGCCCTGGCCAATGACCAGGTGACCTTCTACACGGCGCCGATCAAGGCGCTGGTGTCGGAGAAGTTCTTCGACCTGTGCAAGATCTTCGGCACGGAGAACGTCGGCATGCTGACCGGCGACGCCTCCGTGAACGCGGACGCGCCGGTCATCTGCTGCACGGCCGAGGTCCTGGCCTCGATCGCGCTGCGCGACGGCAGGCAGGCCGACATCGGCCAGGTCGTCATGGACGAGTTCCACTTCTACGCGGAGCAGGACCGCGGGTGGGCCTGGCAGATCCCGCTCCTGGAACTCCCGCAGGCCCAGTTCGTCCTGATGTCCGCCACCCTCGGCGACGTGTCGATGTTCGAACAGGACCTCACCCGGCGCACCGGCCGGCCGACGGCGGTGGTCCGCTCGGCGACCCGGCCGGTCCCGCTGTCGTACGAGTACCGGCTCACCCCGATCACCGACACCCTCACCGAGCTGCTGCAGACCAAGCAGGCACCGGTCTACATCGTCCACTTCACGCAGGCGCAGGCCGTGGAACGCGCGCAGTCGCTGATGAGCATCAACATGTGCTCGCGCGAGGAGAAGGACGCCATCGCCGAGATGATCGGCAACTTCCGGTTCACCACCAAGTTCGGCAAGAACCTCTCCCGCTACGTCCGGCACGGCATCGGCGTGCACCACGCGGGCATGCTGCCGAAGTACCGGCGGCTCGTGGAGAAGCTGGCACAGGCGGGCCTGCTGAAGGTGATCTGCGGCACGGACACCCTCGGGGTCGGCGTCAACGTCCCCATCCGTACGGTGCTGTTCACGGCCCTGACGAAGTACGACGGCAACCGGGTGCGCACGCTGCGGGCCCGTGAGTTCCACCAGATCGCGGGCCGGGCGGGCCGGGCCGGCTTCGACACGGCCGGTCTCGTGGTGGCGCAGGCCCCCGAGCACGTCATCGAGAACGAGAAGGCGCTCGCCAAGGCCGGCGACGACCCGAAGAAGCGCCGCAAGGTGGTCAGGAAGAAGGCCCCGGAGGGCTTCGTCGCCTGGTCGGAGAACACCTTCGAGAAGCTGATCGCCTCCGAGCCGGAGCCGCTGACCTCCCGCTTCCGCGTCACCCACACCATGCTGCTCTCGGTGATCGCCCGTCCGGGCAACGCCTTCGAGGCGATGCGCAAGCTCCTGGAGGACAACCACGAGCCGCGCAAGGCGCAGCTGCGGCACATCCGCCGAGCCATCGCGATCTACCGCTCGCTGCTCGACGGCGGGGTCGTGGAGCAGCTGGACGCGCCGGACGCCGAGGGCCGCACGATCCGCCTGACGGTGGACCTCCAGCAGGACTTCGCGCTCAACCAGCCGCTGTCGACGTTCGCGCTCGCGGCCTTCGACCTGCTGGACCCGGAGTCGCCGTCGTACGCCCTGGACATGGTGTCGGTGGTCGAGTCGACCCTCGACGACCCGCGCCAGATCCTGGCCGCGCAGCAGAACAAGGCGCGCGGCGAGGCGGTCGGCGCGATGAAGGCCGACGGCGTCGAGTACGAGGAGCGCATGGAGCGGCTCCAGGAGATCACGTACCCGAAGCCGCTGGAGGAGCTGCTCTGGCACGCGTACAACGTGTACCGGAAGTCGCACCCGTGGGTCGGTGACCACCCGGTGTCGCCGAAGTCCGTCATCCGCGACATGTACGAACGGGCGCTGTCGTTCACGGAGTTCACCTCGTTCTACGAGCTGGCGCGCACCGAGGGCATCGTGCTGCGCTATCTGGCGAGCGCGTACAAGGCGCTGGACCACACGATCCCTGACGACCTGAAGACGGAGGACCTGGAGGACCTGATCGCCTGGCTGGGCGAGATGGTGCGGCAGGTCGACTCCTCGCTGCTCGACGAGTGGGAGCAGCTGGCCAACCCGGAGGTGGAGACCGCCGAGGAGGCCCAGGAGAAGGCCGACCAGGTCAAGCCGGTCACGGCGAACGCGCGCGCCTTCCGGGTCCTGGTGCGCAACGCGATGTTCCGGCGGGTGGAGCTGGCGGCGCTGGACCACGTGGGCGAGCTGGGCGAGCTGGACGCGGAGTCCGGCTGGGACGCCGAGGCGTGGGGCGAGGCGATGGACGCGTACTGGGACGAGTACGACGACCTCGGCACCGGTCCGGACGCGCGCGGCCCGAAGCTGCTGTCGATCGAGGAGGACCCGGCGCACGGTCTGTGGCGCGTCCGGCAGACCTTCGCGGATCCGAACGGCGACCATGACTGGGGCATCAGCGCCGAGGTGGACCTGGCGGCCTCGGACGAGGAGGGCCGGGCCGTCGTCCGCGTGACGTCGGTCGGGCAGCTGTAGAGCACGGCCCCGGCACGGCACGGGGGCGGTGGCACGGGTGTAGTGGGGCGGCTGTCGCCGGGCAGCCGTCGTCAGCACGGGAGGAGCACGAGGTGACCAGTCCCGCCGAGAGGCTTGTGGACCTGCTCGATCTGGAGCGGATCGAGGTGAACATCTTCCGCGGCCGCAGCCCTCAGGAGTCGCTCCAGCGGGTCTTCGGCGGGCAGGTCGCGGGCCAGGCCCTGGTGGCGGCCGGCCGCACCGTGGACGGCGACCGCCCGGTGCACTCCCTGCACGCCTACTTCCTGCGGCCGGGCCGCCCGGGCGTGCCGATCGTCTACCAGGTGGAGCGGGTGCGCGACGGGCGGTCCTTCACCACCCGGCGGGTCACCGCGGTCCAGGAG
This sequence comes from Streptomyces roseoviridis, assembly GCF_039535235.1. Lineage (NCBI taxonomy): Bacteria > Bacillati > Actinomycetota > Actinomycetes > Kitasatosporales > Streptomycetaceae > Streptomyces > Streptomyces roseoviridis. The sequence continues at coordinate 6,626,735 of NZ_BAAAWU010000001.1, read as the reverse complement.
GGCCGGACGATCTTCAACCTGACGGCCTCCTTCCACCTCCCGGAGGAGGGCGCCTTCGAGCACCAGCTGCCGCCCCGGCACCTCACCGATCCGGAGACCCTGCCGAACCTCGCGGACGAGATCCGCGACCACCTGGGCTCGCTGCCGGAGGCGCTGGAGCGGATGGCCCGCCGCCAGCCCTTCGACATCCGGTACGTGGACCGCCTGCGCTGGACGAAGGAGGAGGTCACGGACGCGGACCCGCGCAGCGCCGTGTGGATGCGGGCGGTCGGGCCGCTGGGCGACGACCCGCTGGTCCACACCTGCGCGCTGACGTACGCCTCCGACATGACCCTGCTCGACGCGGTGCGCATTCCCGTCGAGCCGCTCTGGGGGCCGCGGGGCTTCGACATGGCGTCCCTGGACCACGCGATGTGGTTCCACCGGCCGTTCAGGGCCGACGAGTGGTTCCTGTACGACCAGGAGTCGCCGATCGCGACGGGCGGGCGGGGCCTCGCCCGCGGCCGGATCTACGACCGCGAGGGCCGGCTGCTGGTGTCGGTGGTCCAGGAGGGCCTGTTCCGGAAGCTGTAGCCGGTCTCCCGGCCAGGCCGTCTCGCGACCGGCCATCTCCACGGACCAGGGCGTATCGCGGCCCGGCCGCCTCACAGAGCAGGGCGTCTCACAGACCGGGCAGGGTGTCCTGCGCGACCTCGTGCCGCCGGGTGCGGATGTCCGGGCCCGGCGGGTGGAGCTTGGCGTCGCAGGCGGGGCCGAGGCCGGTGCGGCGGGACTCCGCACCGGTCAGCGGGCGCCCGCACAGCCGGCACCACACACGGTGCGGCCCCTCCCCCGTCTCCGGGGCGGGGCCGATCTCGATTGCCAGCGGTTCGTCACCCATGCTGAGATCAAACCTCATCCCCACGAGGAGCTGTGCATGAGCCTGTACGACATTCCGCTGAAGACCCTCACCGGTGAGCCGCTCTCGCTCGCCGATTTCCGCGACCGGGCCGTCCTCGTCGTGAACGTGGCGTCCAAGTGCGGTCTCACCCCGCAGTACGCCGCTCTCGAACGGCTGCAGAAGGAGTACGGGGAGCGCGGCTTCACCGTCCTCGGCGTGCCGTGCAACCAGTTCGCGGGCCAGGAGCCGGGCAGCGCCGAGGAGATCGGGACCTTCTGCTCGGTGACGTACGGCGTGACGTTCCCGCTCCTGGAGAAGACGGACGTGAACGGCGCCGGACGGCACCCGCTGTACGCGGAGCTGACGCGGGTGGCGGACGCCGACGGCGAGGCGGGGGACGTCCAGTGGAACTTCGAGAAGTTCCTCATCGGCCGTGACGGCGTCGTCACCCGTTTCCGCCCGCGCACCGAGCCCGACGCCCCCGAGGTCGTGGCGGCCATCGAGGCCCAGCTTGTCTGAGCCGGGGGTGGTGGAGCGGCTGCGGGCCGCGGGCTGCGTCTTCGCCGAGGAGGAGGCGGAGCTGCTCGCCCTGGCCGCCGCCGGTCCGGCCGAGCTCGACGCGATGGTCGAGCGGCGGGCCGCGGGCCTGCCGCTGGAACACGTGGTGGGCTGGGCCGAGTTCGCGGGGCTGCGGATCGAGGTGGACGGCGGGGTGTTCGTCCCGCGCCGGCGTACGGAGTTCCTGGTGCGGCAGGCGGTGTCGCTGGCCCGGCCGGGCGCCGTATGCGTCGACCTGTGCTGCGGCTCCGGCGCGGCGGCCGCGGTGCTGCTCGACGCCGTCGAGGGTGCCGAGGTGCACGCGTCCGACATCGAACCGGCCGCGGTCCGCTGCGCCCGCCGCAACGTGGAGCCGCGCGGCGGGCGGGTGCACGAGGGAGACCTCTTCGCCCCGCTGCCGGGCGGGCTGCGCGGCCGGGTCGAGGTCCTGGTCGCCAACGTCCCGTACGTCCCGAGCGGCGACGTCCCCTTCCTGCCGCCCGAGGCCCGCGACCACGAGCCGCTGGTCGCCCTGGACGGCGGATCGGACGGTCTGGACGTGCTGCGCCGCGTCGCCGCCGAGGCGGTCCACTGGCTGGCCCCGGGCGGGCACCTGCTGTCGGAGACCAGCGAGCGCCAGGCCGCCGACGCCCTGGCGGCCGTCACCGCCCAGGGCCTGACCGCCCGGGTCGTCGAGGACGAGGACCTGTACGCGACGGTGATCGTGGCGAGCCGGAATTCCTGACCCGCCTCCTCGCATCCGCCGGCGGATTCCGGGCAGCCGCCACGCGATCCGCCCCGGCGGGAAGAGCGATACGAGAGGAGGCCGGTGATCATGGCCGACGTCAGCCCCATCGACGTGCAGAAGGCGCTGAAGGGCGCGGAGTACCCGGCGAGCGCCGACGACCTGGTGTCCCTGGCGCGGGACAACGGCGCCGGCGACGAGGTGGTGCAGCGGCTGCGCTCGTCCGGGACGAAGCGCTACGACGGACCCGACGACGTCCAGAAGGCCCTGTTCTCCGGCGGCGACGGCGGCTGACCGCCGCCGGGGGGGCTGCTGGTTAGGGTGGGCGGCGTGCGTGTACTGCTGGTCGAGGACGACGAGAACCTCCGGTTCGGGGTGGCCGCCGCGTTGCGGGCCGCCGGTCTCGCCGTCGACGAGGCGGGCGATCTGCCGCAGGCGGACGAGGCGCTGTTCGTCACCGCGTACGACTGCGCCGTCTTCGACCGGATGCTGCCTTCGGGGGACGCCGCCACCTATGTGGAGGGGCTGCGGCGCGGCGGCCGGGGCGTGCCGGTGCTGTTCCTGACCGCGCGCGACACCGTCGCCGACCGGGTGGAGGGTTTCGCGAGCGGCGGCGACGACTACCTGGTCAAGCCGTTCGCGGTGCCCGAGCTGGTCGCCCGGGTGCGGAGCCTGTGCCGCCGTGCCGCGGTGGTCCGTCCTCCGGTGCACCGCGTCGGTGACCTGGAGATCGACACGGCGCGCCGGCTCGTCCGGCGCGCCGGCGTGCTGCTGACCCTCACGGGCCGGGAGTTCGCCGTGCTCGAGGTCCTCGCCGCCCACGCCGACCAGGCGGTCTCCCGCGCGACGCTGATCGAGAGCTGCTGGGACGAGATGGCCGAGCCGCAGTCGAACGTGCTGGAGGTGCTGGTCTCGCAGCTGCGCCGCAAGCTCGGCGATCCGCCACTGATCCACACCGTGCGCGGGGTCGGTTACCGGCTCGCGCCGGACGGGGCGCGGTGAGGCGGGGCCGCGCTCGCCGCCCGGGGGCGCTGACGCCCACGGAGCGGGTGCTGCGGCTGCGCCGGCAGATCAGTCTGCTGTTCGCGCTGACCAGCGCGCTCGGCCTGATCACGATGGCCGTACTCGCGGTGCGCAGCGACAGCGGGCGCTGGCGCGAACAGCTCGATCACGCGATGGACGCGGACACCAGCTGGGCCCTGGGACTGCTGGAGACGGACGCGGACGGGCGGCTCGACACGTCCGTCCTCGTCGACACGATGAACATCGACTGTCCGCCGCTGACGGTGCTCCTGGTGTCCGGCGGGGAGCCCCCGGACGCCGCGGACCCGCCGGGCGCCCCGGACGCCCACGACCCTCCGGACGGATCCCGGGCCCCGGACTCCCCGGGCAGCCCGCTCCCCGAGGCCACCGACGGTCCCGGCCGTCTGACCGTGCGGCACGCCCCGGCCAGGCCGTGTCAGGCCGTGGACCGTGCCGTGGTCCTGGCGGCCGGCCGCGCGGCGGTGGACGCCGAGGACGTACGGGCCTTCGACCGGCGTTCCACGGACGGCTCGCCCGTACGGGTGTTCGCGATGCCGTTCTACGACGCCGAGGCCGCGGCGGACGACGCCCCGCAGGGCGTCCTGGTGACCGTGGCCGACGCGACCGCGCAGCAGGACGACCACCGGCGCCTGGTGTGGCTGGTCACGGGCGGCTGTGCGCTGCTCGTGCTGCTGTCCGCCGCGGTGGGCCACGTGCTGTCGGGGCGGGCGGTCCGCCCGGCCCTGGAGGCCCTGGCCCAGCAGGAGGCGTTCCTCGCGGACGCGGCGCACGACCTGCGGACCCCGGCGGCGTCGCTGCGGACCCTCGCCGAGACGGCCCTGCGCGGCGAGACGGACAGCGCGGACGTGCACCGGCGCACCCTGCGCCTGGCCGAGGGCATGGGCCGGCTGGTCGACGGGCTGCTCACCCGGGCCCGGCTGATGTCCGGCACGGCCGCGCCCGCGCGCCAGCCGCTGCGCCTCGACCAGCTGGTGGAGGCCGTGGTCGAGGAGGCGCCCACCGAGGGCCATCGGGTCCGCGTCGAGACCGAGGACACGGTCGTCGTCGCCGATCCCGACCTGGTGCGCCGGGCCGTGGCCAATCTGCTCGGCAACGCGCTCGCCCACGGCCACGCCCCGGGCCGGCCGGCGGACGTGCGGGTCGCGGTGGCGGCCGACGGGACGGTGACGGTCGAGGACGCGGGGCCCGGCCTGCCGCCCGAGGTGGCGGGCGCGCTGTTCGACCGCTTCCGCAGCGGCTCGGGCTCCACGGGACTCGGTCTGTCCATCGCGTCCTGGGTCGCCCGTGCCCACGGCGGCACGCTCACCGCCGACCGGGGCGCCCTGGGCGGCGCCCGGTTCGTCCTGCGGCTCCCGACGTCCCTCTGACGTGCCGGCCCGACGGCCGGACGGACGGACGGAGGGACGGAGGGACGGAGGGACGGAGGGACGGAGGGCGGACGGCCTCAGGAAAACCTCAGCATGCGCGCGTGATCCTTCGGTGGACCGACCACCCAAGGAGAGTTCCCCGTGATCCGCGCCCACGCCCGCCGCCGTCGTCGTCCGGCTCTCGTCGTCGCCCTCGCCGTCCTCGGCGCCGCCTCCCTGGCCGCGTGCACGGCCGGGCCGGGACCCGAACGGGGTCGGCCGGGACCCGGCGCCGCGTCCGCCGCCGATCCGGCCGAGCGTCCGGACCTGCGGCGCTTCTACGGGCAGGAGCTCGCCTGGCGGGACTGCGGCGAGCTGCTCTGCGCCTCGCTCACCGTGCCGATGGACTACTCCCGTCCCGGCGACGGCCGGACCTTCGTGCTGCCGGTGGCGAAGGCCGCCGCGTCCGCCGCGGGACGCCGGGCCGGGGCGCTCGTCTTCAACCCCGGCGGACCGGGCGAGCGCGGCGTGCAGGCCCTCCGGGACGGGCTCGCCGAGGACCTGGGGCGAGGCGTGCGGGAACGGTTCGACGTCGTGGCGTTCGATCCGCGCGGGGTCGGGGAGAGCCGGCCCGCCCTGACCTGCCGTACGGCCGGGGAGGAGGAGCCGGACGGGGACGGCACGGCCGGCGGCCCGGTCGCGCTCCACCCGCGTACGGCGGCCGAACGGGCCGCCGCCGTCGCCGACGCGCGGGCGACGGCCGCGGCCTGCCGGAAGGCCAGCGGCCCGCTGCTGCCGCACGTGGGGACAGACGACGCGGCCCGGGACCTGGACGTGCTGCGGGCGGCGCTGGGCGAGCGGAGGCTGACGTACGTCGGCTGGTCGTACGGCACGAGCCTGGGCACCTCGTACGCCGAGCAGTTCCCGCGCCGGGTGCGGGCGATGGTCCTGGACGGGGCGGTCGATCCGGCGCTCGACTGGCGGCAGCGCGCGCTGAGCCAGTCCAGGGGCTTCCGGAAGGCCGTCGAGGACTACGCGGTCTCCTGCGCGGACACGGTCGGCGACGGCTGTCCCGGTGCCACGCCCGAGGAGATACGTGCCCTGATCGACCGCCTGGTCGAGCGGACGGAGCGCGCGCCGCTGCCGGTCGACGGCTCCGCCGAGGGTCTCGACGCCTCCGGTGTGGTCGCGGCGCTCGCCCTGTCCATGTACACGCCGGAGGAGCAGTGGGAGGACCTCTCGGCGGCGCTGCGCGCCGCCGACGAGGGGGACGGCACGGCGCTGGCGGCGCTGGCCGCGGAGCCGGAGGAGGGCGAGGAGGACGACGCGGCGGGCGAGGGGGACCCCTCCGGCGGCACCGCGGGGTCCGCCGCACCGGACGGGCCCGGCGGACCCACCGGAACCGCCCGCCCCGCCGAGCCGTCCGAGCCGTCCGAGCCGTCCGAGCCGTCCGAGCCGTCCGAGCCGTCCGAGCCGTCCGAGTCCGACGGGCCCGACGTGCCGGAGGACAACTCCGAAGCGGCGCTGATCGCCGTCAACTGCCTCGACGTGCCCCACCCCCGCGACGAGCGGGCCTACTGGGACGCCCTCGACGCGGCGCACCGGGCGGCCGGTGCGTACGGCACCACCGGCGTGACCGGCGAACTGGTCTGCAAGGACTGGCCGGCCGGGCGCCAGCGGCCGCACCGGGTGAAGGCCGACGGTGTGCCTCCGGTCCTCGTCGTGGGCACGGCCGGCGACCCGGCGACGCCCTACGAGGAGGCGGTGAGCCTGGCGCGGCAGTTCCCCGGCGGCATGCTGCTGTCCTTCGAGGCGGCGGGCCACACCGGCTACGGCCGGAACGCCTGCGTCGACCGCGCGGTCGAGGCGTATCTGGTCGATCTGGTGAAGGTCCGCCCCGGCACCACCTGTTCCGGCTGACGCACCCCGGTCAGGTACGGGCCCTCAGTCGGCAGCGGGCCGGGCCGAGGGCCTGGAGGGTGATCGCGGAGCCCAGCGGGACGTGGGTGTCGACGGCCTCCAGCTCGTAGGACTGGAGGATCATCGCCAGGGCGATCACCGACTCCAGCATCGAGAAGTGCTGGCCGATGCAGGCGCGCGGGCCGCCGCCGAAGGGGAACCAGGCGTAGCGGGGGCGGGCGGCCTCGGCCTCGGGGGTGAAGCGGTCGGGGTCGAAGCGCTCGGGGTCGTCCCAGTAGCGCGGGTGACGGTGGGTCACCCACGGGGAGACGATGACGTCCGCGCCGGCGGGGATCAGGTGGCCGCCGATCTCGGTGGCGGCGACGGCCCGGCGTCCGATGGCCGGGGCGGCCGGGAAGAGCCGCATGGCCTCCTTGAGGACCCGGGTGAGGTGGGGCAGCGCGTCGAGGTCCTCGGCCCCGGGCGTGCGGCCGGCGAGCACCCGGTCGATCTCCTCGTGGGCGCGCTTCTGCTCCTCGGGGTGGCGGGCGAGCAGGTGCAGCGCGAAGCCCATGGAGGTGGCGGTGGTCTCGTGGCCGGCGAGCAGGAACACCAGGACCTGCTCGCGCAGTTCGGCCGCGTCGAAGCCGCCGTCCTCGTCGCTTCCGGCGGCGACCAGGAGGGTCAGCAGGTCCCGTCCCGTCCCGCTCGTCCCGGCCGCCCGCCGCTCGGCGATGATCCGGTCGCAGACGGCGTACAGCTCCTCGTGGGCCGCGGCGGCGCGCCGGTTGCCGGGGGTGGGCCAGTCGCGCGGGAGCTTGCGGGGCGCGAAGCCGCGGCTGGAGACGTAGGCGCCGAGGACCGGGAAGCAGCGCTCGACGATGCCGACGGCCTCCTCGACGTCGGTGCCGAACAGGATGCGGGCGACGGCCCGCAGGGCGAGCCCGGTCATCTCGTGGACGACGTCGACGGTGTCCTCGGCCCGCTCCTGCCAGCCGTCGGTGAGCCGGGTGACCTCGGCGGCGACGGCACCGGCGTAGGTGTCGACGCCGCGGCGGGTGAAGAGCGGTTGGACGAGGCGGCGTTGGCGCAGGTAGTCGTCGTCCTGACTGGTGAGCAGTCCGTTGCCGAAGGACTCGCGGATCTCCTGGTAGAAGGCGTTGTCCTTGCGGAAGTTGGCGGCGTCGCCGGCGAGGACCTGCTGGGCGCCCTCGGCGGAGAACACGCAGTGGACCACGCCCCGCATGCCGGGCGGCCCCGCCGTGATCCGGACGACGTCCCCGTGGTCGCGCCGGGCCTTCAGGAAGGTGCCGAGCGAGTCGTTCCTGAGGTCGAGCAGTGAGCCGAGCAGTGGAAGCCCGGTGAGTTCGGGTATCGCCATCGTCATGTCCCCCTGTGAACGTGCGGCGTGGTGATTGTGCCCCAGGAGGTGACCGGCCGGTAGGCGGCGCGTCGGCCCCCGGGGCGGGAGCGTTGTCAGTGGGGTCTGCGAGGCTGCCCTCATGGACGCACCCGAGATGACCGTGCAGTTGACGGTGGACTGCGCCGAGCCCCGGCGCCTGGTCGCCTTCTGGGCAGAGGCCCTCCACTACGTGCCGGAGCCGCCGCCGGACGGCCACCCGAGCTGGAACGCCTACTGGCGGGCGATCGGCGTGCCCGAGGACGAGCTGGAGGACGGCGCCGGGGAGCTGCCGGAGTCGATCGTGGATCCGAAGGGAGCCGGTCCCCGGGTCTGGTTTCAGCAGGTGCCGGAGCCCAAGACGGTCAAGAACCGGCTGCATCTGGACCTGAAGGTGGGCGGTGGCCGGGGGGTGCCGCTCGCCGTCCGCCGCGCGCGCGTGGACACCGAGGTGGCCCGGCTGACGGAGCTGGGCGCCTCGGTGCTGTGCACGAGGGACGAGCCGGAGGGCATGGACTACTACGCGGTGGTGCTCCAGGACCCCGAGGGCAACGAGTTCTGTGTGGTGTGAGCCCTCCGGCCCGGTCCGTGGTGCGTCAGCGGATCGGCATGCCCGAGAGGGTGCGGGCGATGACGAGGCGCTGGATCTCGCTCGTGCCTTCGAAGATCGTGTAGATCGCGGCGTCGCGGTGCATGCGCTCGACCGGGTACTCACGGGTGTAGCCGTTGCCGCCGAGGATCTGGATGGCCTGGGCGGTGACCTTCTTGGCGACCTCACTCGCGTACAGCTTGGACATCGAGCCCTCGGCGGAGGTGAAGGGCTTGCCGGCGGTCGCCATCCAGGAGGCGCGCCAGACGAGGAGGCGGGCGGCGTCGATCTGGGTGCGCATGTCGGCGAGCTGGAAGGCGACGCCCTGGTTGTCGATGATCGGGCGGCCGAACTGCTCGCGGGTCTTGGCGTAGTCGAGGGCGACCTCGTAGGCGGCGCGGGCGGTGCCGACGGCCATGGCGCCGACGGCGGGCCGGGAGGCCTCGAAGGTGGCCATGGCGGCGTTCTTGACCCTGTCCCCGCTCTTCGCCTTCTCGCGGGCGCGGGCGAGGCGCTCGTCGAGCTTTTCCTTGCCGCCGAGCAGGCAGTGGCCGGGGACGCGGACGTCCTCCAGGACGACCTCGGCGGTGTGGGAGGCGCGGATGCCGTGCTTCTGGAACTTCTGGCCCTGGGAGAGACCGGGGGTGTTCGGCGGCACGATGAAGGAGGCGTGGCCCTTGGAGCCGAGCTCGGGGTCGACGACGGCGACGACGACGTGGACGTTCGCGATGCCGCCGTTGGTCGCCCAGGTCTTGGTGCCGTTGAGCACCCACTCGTCCTTGGCCTCGTCGTAGACGGCGCGGGTGCGCATGGAGGCGACGTCGGAGCCGGCGTCGGGCTCGGAGGAGCAGAAGGCGGCGACCTTGACGTCGTCGGCGTCGCCGTACATCTGGGGGACCCAGGTGCCGATCTGCTCCTCGGTGCCGTTGGCGAGGACGCCGACGGCGGCGAGGCCGGTGCCGACGATGGACAGGGCGATTCCGGCGTCGCCCCAGAAGAGCTCCTCCATGGTCATCGGGATGCCGAGGCCGGTGGGGTCGAAGAACGCTTGCGCGTAGAAGTCGAGGGAGTAGATTCCGAGCTTGGCGGCTTCCTGGATGATCGGCCAGGGCGTCTCCTCGCGCTCGTCCCACTCGGCGGCCGCGGGGCGCATCACGTCGGCCGCGAAGCCGTGGAGCCAGTCGCGCACCTGCTTCTGGTCGTCGTTGAGCTCGAGCGTGAACTCGGCCATGGTCCCTCCCAGCGATATGTTACTTGCGGTAACAGCAGTCTGTTACCGGTGGGTAGAGGCTGTCAACCAGCACCGGAGCGCTTCCTGCCGGGCGACGGCCGGACGGCACGGGGTGCCGCCCGGGTGTTACGTTGCGACAAGCCTCAGGAATTCGTACGGGCGGGGAGACACGCTTATGGACACCACACACCGGACCACCACCGACCAGCAGAAGCCGGCCGACCAACGGCGTCGCGAGCTGCTGGAGGCGGCGGACCGCGTGGTGCTCCGGGACGGCCCCAAGGCCTCCATGAACGCGATCGCCGCCGAGGCGGGCATCACCAAGCCGATCCTGTACCGCCACTTCGGCGACAAGGGCGGGCTCTACCGCGCCCTCGCCACCCGGCACACCGACGCCCTGCTCTCGGCGCTCCGGGCCGCGCTCGACGCGCCCGCCGACCGGCGGCAGCGGGTGGAGGCCACCCTCGACACCTATCTGGCCTCCATCGAGGCCATGCCGCAGGTCTACCGCTTCCTCATGCACCCCGCCGAGGAGTCCCACCAGTCCGAGCAGGGCTTCGACGTCGGCCGCCACTCCGCCCCGCTGCTGCGCCGCATGGGCGAGGAGCTCGGCCAGGTCATCGCCGAGCGCATCGACCTGGGACCGGGCGGCGAGGCGCAGGCGCGGATCTGGGGGCACGGGATCGTCGGCATGATGCACGCCGCCGGTGACTGGTGGCTCGGCGAACGCCCCTGCTCGCGCGCGGAGTTGGTGCGCGCCCTGGCGGACGTCCTGTGGGGCCGGCTGGCCGGCGCCCAGGACCGCGCGGACGGCCCCGGCTTCTGACGTCTTTCCGGCCTCCCTCGCCTCAGGGGGCTTCGAGCCGGGCTCGCGACCGCGACCGTGCTCGGCCCCCTCGCGCCTCGTGGGCCTCCGCGCGCCCGAAGCCGTTCCCCCGGCGCCCCCGTCGGCTCGCCCGGCGACGTCCCGGCCGGGCCGCCGTCGCGGGCGCCGTCCCCGGCTCACCCCTCCAGCACTCCCGCGCCGCTCCCCCACGGCTCCTTCCGGATCGCCCGGAGCAGCCGGCGCCGGGCCCGGCCGGTGACGTGGTCGGCGTAGACCCCGCCCCGCAGGTGGTCGCACTCGTGCTGGAGGCAGCGGGCGAAGAAGCCGGTGCCCTCGATCCGGACCGGAGTGCCGTCCGTGCGGACGCCCTCGACGACCGCGCGGTCGAAGCGCGGGGTCGGGGCCTCGAGACCGGGCAGCGACAGACAGCCCTCCGGGCCGCTGAAGAGGTCCCCGTCCGCCGCCACCAGGCGCGGATTGACCACGTGGCCCAGGTGCCGGACGTCCTCGTCGTCCGGGCAGTCGTAGACGAAGACCCGCAGCCCCACGCCCACCTGGTTGGCGGCCAGGCCCACGCCGTTCGCCGCGTACATCGTCGCGAACATGTCCTCGACCAGCCGGGCCAGCTCCGGTCCGAAGTCGGTGACGGTCTCGCAGGGGGTGTGCAGCACCGGTTCGCCGAGCAGGGTCATCGCTCGGACGTGGCCGGAAGTGCCGGGGATCAGGCGGTTTCGCATGGGCGCAAGGGTACGTTCAGGGGTCAGCCCGGTCGTGGCGCGGTGCCGTGGTTCGGGCTGCTGGCCGGATCTCGATAGGCTGAGCCCGGACCGACGCAAGGAGGAACAAGGACGATGTCAGGCAGCAACTCGGAGCCGCTGTCGCCGCGCGCCAAGCTGGCCGTGACGGCGGGCAAGGCCGCCGCCGCGGTGTCGCGGGCAGCGGGACGCGGCAGCGGATCGGTGATCGGCGGCCGGGTCGCGCTGAAGCTCGACCCCGATCTGCTGGGGCGGCTCGCGCAGCATCTGGACGTCGTGCTCGTGTCGGCGACCAACGGAAAGACCACCACGACCCGACTGATCGCCGAGGCGCTGCGCGCCAGCGGCCCGGTCGTGTCGAACGCGCTCGGCGCCAACATGCCCGCCGGCATCACCTCCGCCCTGGCCGGCGGCTCGGACGCCCGCTACGGCGTCATCGAGGTCGACGAGAAGTACCTCGCCGGCGTCGCCCGGGACACCACGCCCAAGGCGATCGCGCTGCTCAACCTCTCCCGCGACCAGCTCGACCGCGCCGCGGAGACCCGGATGCTGGCCGAGAAGTGGCGCGAGGGCCTCAACGGCACCAAGGCCGTCGTGATCGCCAACGCCGACGACCCGCTGATCGTGTGGGCCGCCTCCTCCTCCCCCAACGTGGTGTGGGTCGCCGTCGGCCAGGAGTGGAAGGACGACGCCTGGTCCTGCCCCGCCTGCGGCGGTGTGCTCCAGCGCCCCGGCGACGACTGGTTCTGCGGCGAGTGCGGCTTCCGCCGTCCCGCGCCGAGCTGGGCGCTCAGCGGCGACCACGTGCTCGACCCGCACGGTTCGGCCTGGCCGATCCACCTCCAGCTGCCCGGCCGCGCCAACAAGGCCAACGCCGCCACCTCCGCCGCGGTCGCCGCGGTCTTCGGGGTGCCGCCGCAGGTCGCCCTGGAGCGCATGTACCAGGTGCAGGCCGTCGCCGGCCGCTACGACGTGGTCTCCTTCCAGGGCCGTGAGCTGCGGCTGCTGCTCGCGAAGAACCCGGCCGGCTGGCTCGAAACGTTTTCCCTGATCGACCAGCCGCCGACCCCGGTGATCCTGTCCGTCAACGCGCGCGGCGCCGACGGCACGGACACCTCCTGGCTGTGGGACGTGGACTACGGACGCCTGGCCGGCCACCCGATCATGGTGATCGGCGACCGAAAGCTGGACCTCGCGGTCCGCCTGGAGGTCGCGGGCGTGGACTTCCGCGTGTGCGAGACGCTCGACGAGGCCGTCACGGTGGCGCCGCCCGGCCAGATCGAGCTGATCGCCAACTACACCGCCTTCCAGGACGTCCGCCGCCGCGTCGGCAACTGACCCGACTCGACCTTCGCAAAGGGACTCGCAGCATGACTGACAGCAGCCTGCGTCTGGTCTGGGTCTACCCGGACCTGCTCAGCACCTACGGCGACCAGGGCAACGTCCTCGTCGTCGAGCGCCGTGCCCGCCAGCGCGGCCTCAGCGTCGAGCGCGTCGACGTGCGCAGCGACCAGCCGGTGCCCACCTCCGGCGACATCTACCTGATCGGCGGCGGCGAGGACCGCCCGCAGCGCCTGGCGGCGGAGCGGCTGCTCCGCGACGGCGGCCTGAGCCGGGCCGCCGCCAACGGCGCGATCATCTTCTCGGTGTGCGCCGGCTACCAGATCCTGGGCCACGAGTTCGTCAACGACGTCGGCGAGCGCCAGGCCGGCCTCGGCCTGCTCGACGTGACCACGGTCCGCGGCGAGGGCGCCCGCTGCGTCGGCGACGTGCTGGGCGACATCGACCCGCAGCTGGGCCTGCCCCAGCTCACCGGCTTCGAGAACCACCAGGGCGTCACCCACCTCGGCCCGACCGCCCGCCCGTTCGCCCGGACCGTGTTCGGCAAGGGCAACGGCACCGGCGACGGCACGGAGGGCGCGTACAACGACACCGTCTTCGGCACGTACATGCACGGCCCGGTCATGGCGCGGAACCCGCAGATCGCGGACCTGCTCCTGAAGCTGGCGCTCGACGTGAACGCGCTGCCGCCGACGGACGACCGCTGGTACGAGGCGCTGCGCGCCGAGCGCATCGCGGCGGCCACGCAGCCCGCCTGACGGCCCGTCGCACCGCCGGACGCCCGGCCACGCGCCGCACGTCTGAGCGCCTATACGCACAGGAGATGCGCAAGTAAAGACGGTGTCCAATCCGCGGACATCCGGTTCGGCCCCGCCACCCGGCACCGATAGGGTGGCGGGGATCCAGCCGGACGACGTGGTCCGGGAGTCGGCCCACGTTGCAAAGGTTTTTGGGCTATGCGCATTGGTGTGCTCACCTCCGGCGGAGACTGCCCCGGTCTGAACGCCGTCATCCGTTCCGTCGTGCACCGCGCCGTCGTCGACCACGGTGACGAGGTCATCGGCTTCCACGACGGCTGGAAGGGCCTGCTGGAGGCGGACTACCGCAGGCTGGACCTCGACGCGGTGAACGGCATCCTCGCCCGCGGCGGCACCATCCTCGGCTCCTCCCGCGTGCAGCCCGCCCATCTGGTCGACGGCGTCGAGCGGGCCAAGGGCCACGTCGCCGACCTGGGCATCGACGCGATCATCCCGATCGGCGGCGAGGGCACCCTGAAGGCGGCGAACCTGCTCTCCGAGGCCGGTCTGCCGATCGTCGGAGTGCCGAAGACCATCGACAACGACATCGCCTCGACCGACGTCACCTTCGGCTTCGACACCGCCGTCACCGTGGCGACCGAGGCCCTGGACCGGCTGAAGACCACCGCCGAGTCCCACCAGCGCGTGCTGATCGTCGAGGTCATGGGCCGCCACACCGGCTGGATCGCGCTGCACTCCGGCATGGCCGCCGGCGCCCACGCCATCGTGGTGCCCGAGCGCCCCTTCGACATCGACGAGCTGACCGCCCGGGTCGGTGCCCGTTTCGAGGACGGCAAGCGCTTCGCGATCGTCGTGGTCGCCGAGGGCGCGAAGCCCCGCGAGGGCTCCTCCATGGACTTCAAGACCGCCGGCAAGGACATCTACGGCCACGAGCGCTTCACCGGGGTGGCCAACCAGCTCTCCGTCGAGCTGGAGCGGCGCCTCGGCAAGGAGGCCCGGCCGGTGATCCTCGGCCACGTGCAGCGCGGCGGCACCCCGACCGCGTACGACCGCGTCCTCGCGACCCGCTTCGGCTGGCACGCGGTGGAGGCGGCGCACCGCGGCGACTTCGGCATGCTGACGGCGCTGCGCGGCACCGACATCGAGCTGGTCCCGCTGGCGGCGGCCGTGGAGAGCCTGAAGACGGTCCCGGCCGAGCGCTACGACGAGGCCGAGACCGTGCTCTGAGCGGTCCTCCGACGCGTGTGAACCGCCCCCGGTCGCCGACGCGGCCGGGGGCGGTTCTAGTCTGGTGCGGACAACAAGCGCGAATCGGGCTCCAGGAGTAGACAGATGGATCACGGCGGACACGGCATGACCATGGATCTGCCGCCGTTCACGCTGGGGCGGGCCCTGGAGTTCTCCCCCGACCTGTTCTTCCTGGTCGGGTGCCTGGCCGCGCTCGGTCTGTACGGGTGGGGCGTGGCGCGGCTGCGGGGGCGCGGGGACGCCTGGCCGGTGAGCCGGACGGTGTTCTTCGCGGTGGGCGTGCTGTCGATCGCCCTGGTGATGTGCACGAAGCTCAACGACTACGGCATGGTCATGTTCAGCGTGCACATGGTGCAGCACATGGTGATCTCCATGCTGTCGCCGATCCTGCTGCTGCTCGGCGCGCCGGTGACGCTCGCGCTGCGGGCGCTGCCGGTGGCCGGCCGGGGCTCGACGGGGCCGCGCGAACTGCTGCTCAAGCTGCTGCACAGCCGGTACATGCGGATCATCACGCACCCGGCGTTCACGATCCCGATGTTCATCGCGAGCCTGTACGGGCTGTACTTCACGCCGCTGTTCGACTTCCTCATGGAGTCCAAGCCGGGCCACATCGGGATGATGGTCCACTTCCTCATGGTGGGCCTGGTCTTCTTCTGGCCGATCATGGGCGTCGACCCGGGCCCGCACCGGCCGGGCTATGTGATGCGGATGCTGGAACTGTTCGCGGGCATGCCCTTCCACGCCTTCTTCGGCATCGCGCTGATGATGGCCAGCGAGCCGATGGTGCGGGCCTACGAGAACCCGCCGGCCTCGCTCGGCATCGACGCCCTGGCCGACCAGCACGCGGCCGGCGGCATCGCGTGGGCGTTCAGCGAGATCCCGTCCGTGCTGGTGCTGATCGCGCTGGTCTACCAGTGGTACCACTCCGAGCAGCGGCAGGCGGTCCGCAAGGACCGGGCCGCGGACCGGGACGGCGACAAGGAGCTGGAGGCGTACAACGCGTATCTGGCCTCGCTGCGCACAGGCGGCGGCCGGTAGAGAGCGCCCCCGGGGGCACGGGCGCGCGGGCGCGCGGTCCCAGGGGTGGCGCACGCCCCCGTCCCGGGGTCACCATGGCTTCGAGGAGGGCGGAGCGATGATGTCCGGTCCCACGAAGACCATGACGGTGATCACGTTCGCCGCCCTGGTGCTGATCACCACGTACACGGTGGCGCTCGGCAGCAGCGGCTGGCTCTGGTTCGCCTGGATCGTGCTCGGCGTCGCCACGGTCGGCATGGCGGCGGCCGACAGCGGGGACTCCCCCACCCGCACGCCCCGCCCCGGCCGCCCGAAACCCCAGCCGTGAGGCCCCGGGCCCGGGAGGTCAGCGCCCGCCGGTGAGCACCACCCACACCTGGCCCGGTGCGAAGTTCAGCGGGGCGCCCGACGGGGTGGTGTAGGTGGTGCCCGACTGCGCGTCCGGCCTGTTCCAACGGGCCTCGTGGACCCGGCCGTCGCGCAGGATCCGGGCGGTGCCTGAGCCGGTGGTGACGGTGTACGGGGAGACGGCGCCCGTGAAGTCGTGGAAGCGCGAGGGGCGCACGGTGACGTGCTGGACGACGACGGTGGCCGCCTTCAGGGGCCCGTCGGACCGGCCGTCCATGGTCACGCGCCAGGCCCGGTCGGCGGGGGTCCAGGTGAAGGTGTAGCGGGTGGCCGGGAAGCGCACCGTGCGGCTGTTGACGGGAGTGCCGTCCGCCGGGGCGGGGCCGAAGCGGAAGCCGACGTCCTTGACGTGGCCGGCCTCGGGGGCGGCCGCGAGGGCCCGGGCGGGGCGCAGGTAGAGGTTGTGCGGGGCGGACCGGTCCGTGTCGCGGACGAAGGCGCCGGGGGTGTTCCCCTCCGTGACCAGGTGGAGCGGCGCGGCCCGCAGCAGCGGACCGAGGGCGCTCTGGGCGCCGGAGTAGGCGAGGACCGGCCGGTCGAACTGCCGCAGCAGCTCGATGTCCGACTCACGGGCGCTGCGGACGGGGCCGATCCGGTCGGGGAGCCGGGAGGAGTAGACCGCCATGAGCCGGGTCTGGCCGGATTCGACCTGCTCGACGTAGACGAGGTCGGCGTCGGCGAGACCGGTGTGGGGCCGGGCCGGCGGCACGTTGTCGATCTTGACGGCGAGGACGGGGCCCGCTCGCGCGGGCAGTCCGGTGAGCGGCGAGACGCCGGCGGACGTCGGGGTCGGCCGCGGCTGCGACGGCCCCGGCTCGGCGCAGCCGTACAGACCGGCGGCCGTCACCGCGCACAACAGTGCGGCGGTGGCGACTGCGCCGGGATTCCGGTGTCCGCGCGCGCCTGTCATCCGGTTCGCTCCTCCCCACCAGTGGACCACGGCGACGCCCGCGGTTACAAAGGGCCTGCACGGGCTAGAAAGGGCTTGCACGGGCCTTTTCGGGCGACGAACGGGGATTGCCGGTGTTCTACCAGGTCTTGAAGTACGTGCTCCTCGGGCCGCTGCTGAGGTTGTTGTTCCGGCCGCGGGTGGAGGGCCTGGAGCACGTGCCCGAGGAGGGCGCGGCCATCATCGCCGGGAACCACCTGTCCTTCTCGGACCACTTCCTGATGCCGGTGGTGCTGAGCCGGCGGATCACCTTCCTCGCCAAGCAGGAGTACTTCACCGGCCCCGGTCTCAAGGGCCGGCTGACGGCGGCCTTCTTCCGCAGCGCGGGCCAGATCCCGGTGGACCGATCCGGCAAGGAGGCGGGGCAGGCGGCGATCCGCGAGGGTCTCGGGGTGCTCGCGAAGGGCGAGCTGCTCGGCATCTACCCGGAGGGCACGCGCTCGCACGACGGGCGGCTGTACAAGGGCAAGGTGGGGGTCGCCGTGATGGCGCTGACGGCGGGGGTGCCGGTGATCCCGTGCGCGATGGTGGGGACCTTCGAGATCCAGCCGCCGGGCCGGGTCGTCCCGCGGATCCGGCGGGTCACCATCCGCTTCGGCGAGCCGCTGGACTTCTCCCGCTACGCCGGGATGCAGGGGCAGAAGGCGGCGGTGCGCGCGGTGACCGACGAGATCATGTACGAGATCCTGGCGCTGTCCGGTCAGGAGTACGTGGACGAGTACGCGGCGAAGGTGAAGGACGCGGGATCGGCCGCCCCGCGCCGAAAGTTCCCGCGGCGCTGACGCCGAGGGCGGATCCGCGCACGGCGAAAGGCCCTGGGCGGGGCGCCCCCCGGCCCGTAGCGTCACCGCCATGACCAAGGGAAGCGCGTTCGTGCTGGGAGCGACGGGACAAGTGGGACGGGCGGCCGTGCGGGCGCTCGTCGAGGACGGCTGGGAGGTGACCGCCGCCTCGCGCCGGGGCGGCCGGGACGAGCGGTGGCCGGCGGAGGTCCGGTCAGTGGCGGTGGACCGCGACGCGGACGGGGCGCTGTCGGCGGCGCTCGGCGGGGGCACGGACGTCCTGGTGGACATCGTGGCCTACGACGCCGGGCACGGGCGGCAGTTGACGGGGCTCGCGGACCGGATCGGTTCGGCCGTGGTGATCTCCAGCGGGGCGGTCTACGAGGACGACCGGGGGCGCAGCTTCGACACGCAGGGCGAGCCGGACGGCTTTCCCCGCTATCCGGTGCCGATCCCGGAGGACCTGGCGACGGTCGCGCCCGGGCAGCACAGTTACAGCAGCCGGAAGGTCGCCCTGGAGCGGGAGTTGATGGCGGCGGGCGACCGGCTGCCGACGACCCTGCTGCGGGCCGGCGCCATCCACGGCACGTACTGCCCCGGCCCCCGGGAGCTGTGGTTCGTCAAGCGGGCGCTGGACGGGCGGCCGGTGCGGATCCTCGCGGAGGGCGGCCGCTCCCGCTTCCACCCGGTGCACGTGGACAACCTCGCCGAACTGGTCCGTCTCGCGGCTGCCAGGCCGGGCAGCCGGGTGCTCAACGGCGGTGATCCGACGGCGCCGACGGTCGCGGAGATCGGCGCGGCGATCGACGCGGTGCTGGGGGCGCAGAGCGTGACGGTGCTCATGGAGGGCCCCGCGCAGGGCACGGTGGGGCTGACGCCGTGGACGGGGGCGCATCCGGTCGTCTACGACATGACGGCGGCGGAGCGGGAGCTGGGCTACCGGCCGGTGGTGGCGTACGAGGAGTCGCTGCCGGCGACGGTCGAGTGGCTGGCCGCGCAGGTGGCGGAGCGGGACTGGCGTGAGGTCTTCCCGGGACTGGTGAAGTACGGCGTGGACTTCTTCGACTACGCCGCCGAGGACGCCTGGCTGGCCTCGCGGTGACCCGAGCCGGGGGGCGGGCGCCGGCCGGCGCCCGCCCCCCGGCGTACCGGTGCGGTGTTACGGCTGGGGCGTGGCGTGCGGGGCGCAGGTGACGTCCCGGCTGTCGAGGCTGCCGTGGAGCAGGTAGGCCTCGACCTTGCCGTTGAGGCAGGGGTTGACGAGGTTGGTGACGCCGTGCGAGCCGGCGTCCTTCTCGGTGATCAGGCGCGAGCCCTTGAAGCGCTTGTGCAGTTCGACGGCGCCGGAGTACGGGGTCGCCGCGTCGCGTTCGGCCTGGGTGATGAGCACCGGCGGCAGTCCCTTGCCGGTCTTGACCCGCGTCGGCTGCTGACGCGGGGTGGACCAGGTGGCGCAGGGCAGGTTCATCCAGGCGTTGGCCCAGGTCATGAAGGGGTACTGGGCGTGGAGCCGGCTGTTGTCGCGGTCCCACTTCTTCCAGCTGGTGGGCCAGGGCGCGTCGGCGCACTCGACGGCCGTGTAGACCGCGTTGCCGTTCTCGGCCGCGATGTTGCCGGCGGTGTCGGTGGGGTCGGCGGCGGCCGCGTCGATCAGCGGCTGCGGGTCGCCCGCGGCGTAGGCGCTCCACGCCTCGGCGACCGGGACCCACATGGAGTCGTAGTAGGGGGCGTTCTGGAAGAAGCCGATGAGCTCGGCGGGGCCGACCTTGCCGCCGAGCGGGTCCTTCTTGGCGGCGGCGCGCAGCGTCTCCCACTGCTGCCGGACCTCGGCGTAGGTGTCGCCGAGGTGGAAGGCGGCGTCGTGCCGGGCGACCCAGGTCATCCAGTCCTTCAGGCGGCCCTCGAAGGCGATGTCCTGGTCGAGGTTGGCCTCGTACCAGATCTTGCGGGTGGAGGGGTTGACGACGCTGTCGAGGACCATGCGGCGGACGTGCGTCGGGAACAGGGTGCCGTAGACGGCGCCGAGGTAGGTGCCGTAGGAGACGCCGACGAAGTTGAGCTTCTTCTCGCCGAGGGCGGCCCGGACGACGTCGAGGTCGCGGGCGGTGTTCAGGGTGTTGATGTACGGCAGGACGTCGCCGCTCTTCTCGGCGCAGCCCCGGGCGTACTCGGCGGCGAGCTTGCGCTGGGCGAGCTTGTCCGCCTCGCTGTCGGGGACCGGGTCGGGCTTGGGACCCTTGGCGAACTCGGCCGGGTCGACGCAGGAGATGGGGGCCGAGTGGCCGACGCCGCGCGGGTCGAAGCCGACGAAGTCGTACGCCTTGGCGGTGTTCGCCCAGATCTTGTTGCCGGTGGTGACCCGGCGCGGGAAGCGCAGGCCGGATCCGCCGGGGCCGCCGGGGTTGTAGACGAGGGCGCCCTGGCGCTCGGCGGGGGTGCCGGTGGCGGCGACCCGGTCCACGGCGATCCTGATCTTCTTGCCGTGCGGCTCGGCGTAGTCGAGGGGGACGGTCACCCAGCCGCACTGGATGGGCTTCTCCAGGCCCCAGTCGGTCGGGCAGTCCTGCCAGTCGATGCCGGTGCGGGCCGCCTGGGCGGCGGCGACGGCGACACCGGCGGTCTCCGCGTCGCGTACGTGCCGGCCCGTGTCGGCGTGGGCCGTCGGCGCCGCGAGCGCGCCCACGACCAGCGCCCCGGCTATCAGAGTGCCGGCCGCGCCTCGTACTGCCGTGCTTCTCACACGTCCTCCCCCTGCAGGTGTCGTTCTGTCCGGTGGATCCTTTCGTCCAGGGGGCGCGGGGCGTAAGGGTGTTCGGTTGTTCTTTGCCGAACCCATAACCGGTGACGGTGTACCGCTGAGCGGTGCGACGGCGGCTTCCGCTCAGGCGGGGGCCAGCCTGCGCAGGGCCTCGTCGAGGAGGCGGCGCAGGGCGAGGGCGTCGGGGGCGACGGCGGTGACGAGGGCGGCGGGTCCGGCGAGCGGGACGAGGACGGCGTGCTCGCCGAGGAGCCGGGGTTCGACCGGCTCCTCGGCGAACCCGGGTTCGACGACGAGGAGTTGCCCGACGGCGCGGTGGCCGGCGAGGACCGCGGGGCCGTCCCAGCCGTCCGGGGCGGCGGGGCCGTGGGCGAGCTCCTGGTCGAGCAGGGGGCGTCCGGCGCGGCGCACGGTGAGCCGGCCGAGGAGGCTGCCGGGCTCCTCGCCGTGGCGGCCGAGGATCTGTTCCTCGCGGAGCACGAGTCGCGCGTCGGCGGCGAGGTCGACGGTGGTCCGCGTCCGCAGTCGCGAGCCGGCGGCCGAGACCAGTTGCTCGGGCAGCCAGCGCAGCACGGCGCCGGCGCCGACGGCGAGCGTGACGTCGTACGTGGCGGGGGCGCCGCCGCGGCCGGGCAGGGCGACGGTCGCGGCGGCGGAGTCGACCAGGAGCCGGGCCCCGTCCCGTACCTCGGCCGTGAGGGCGAGCCGGTCGCCGCCGAGGGGGGCGCTCATCGCCCCGACGACGGTGACGCGGGTGTACGGGCCGGGGCCGCGGGTGCGGCGCAGGGCGAGCGGTCCGTCGCTCTCCAGGACGGGGAGGGAACCGTCCGGTGCGGCGACGATCCGGGCGTGGGCGGTGAGCGAACCGGCGGCGGGGGCGAGGGCGGTGGCGCTCATGCGGTCCATTCCGCGAGGCGGGCCCGGACCCACGCGGCGACGGGTGCCACGCCCTCCGCGGAGCGCAGGGAGGTGAAGGCGACGGGCAGGTCGCCGCGCTGCTCCCCGGCGTCGCGGGCCATGCGCTCCAGGTCGGAGCCGACGTGGGGGGCGAGGTCGGTCTTGTTGACGACGAGGAGGTCGGCGGTGGTGACGCCGGGACCGCCCTTGCGGGGGATGTCGTCGCCGCCGGCGACGTCGATGACGAAGATCTGGTGGTCGACGAGGCCCTTGGAGAAGGTGGCGGTGAGGTTGTCGCCGCCGGACTCGACGAGGACGAGGTCGAGCGGGCCGGCCGACTCCTCCAGTTCCTCGACGGCTTCGAGGTTGGCGGAGATGTCGTCGCGGATCGCGGTGTGCGGGCAGGCGCCGGTCTCGACGGCCTGGATGCGCTCGGGCGGCAGGACCGCCTCGCGGAGCAGGAACTCGGCGTCCTCGCGGGTGTAGATGTCGTTGGTGACGACGGCGAGGGAGAGGGTGTCGCGCAGTTCGCGGCAGAGGGCGGCGACGGTGGCGGTCTTGCCGGAGCCGACGGGGCCGCCGAGTCCGATGCGCAGGGCGCGACGGCGGCCGTCGGGCCGGTGGGCGTCGGCGGAGACGGCGGAGGCGTGGCCGTGGTCGTGGTCGAGGTGCATGGAGGACTCCTGTGGGCTGGGCCGGGCTGGGGGCAGGGGGCGGGGCCGGGGCTGGGGCTGGGGCCGGGCTCGTGGCAGGCCCGGGGGCTGCGGGGGACGGCGGACGGGGACGGGAACGGGGCCGGGCTCATGGCGGGCCGGGGGCCGCGGGGGACGGCGGACGGGGACGGGGCCGGGGTCGGGCTCGTGGCAGGCCGGGGGCTGCGGGGGACGGCGGACGGGGACGGGGCCGGGGTCGGGCTCGTGGCAGGCCGGGGGCTGCGGAGGTCGGCGGACGGGGACGGGGCCGGGCTCGTGGGGGGGGCCTGGGGGCTGCGGGGGACAGCGGACGGGGACGGGGCCGAGGTCGGGCTCATGGCGGGCCCAGAGGCTGCGGAGGTCGGCGAACGGGGCCGGGCGGACTGGGCGGATGGAACGGCGTCACGAGGCGAAGAGGCGGACGGGCCAGGACGCGTGCTGTTCGGCGGTGAGGTCGAGCAGCGGGGCCGAGGCGGCGGGCAGGGCGTCGAGGCCCTCGCGGACCGCGACGGCGGCCCGTTCGGCGGCCCGCCCGGCCACCTCGTCCATGGCGGGGGCGAGCCGGGCGAGGACGGCGGTGGCCTGGAAGGGGTCGAGGCCGAGCAGGCGCACGGCGGCGGTCGCGGGGCCGCCGACCGTCTCGTACGCGACGCAGTGGGCGGCGTCCTCGGGGCCGAGCCCCGCGGCCCGGGCGGCGGCGCCGAGGACGACCGGCTGGTGGGCGCCGCGCGGGAACGCGGCGGCCAGCCGGTCGAGCCCGGGGCTCGGCCAGGCGGCGCGGGCGGCCCGCATCATCTGGCGGCCGAGCCTGCGGGCGGCGACGCGCAGGGCGGGTGAGGGGGTGCGGGCGTCGGCGGCCTCGTCGAGGGCGTACGGGTCCGCGCCGAGGGCCGCGGCGGCGGCGAGGCCGGCCGCGGTGAGGCCGGTGGTGTGCAGCCGGCCTCGGCAGAACGCCTCCAGGTCGGCGGCGTCCCTGAGGCGGCCCGCCTTGACGGCCGCCTCGGCACCGCCGGAGTGGGCGTGCCCGCCGGCGGGGAAGCGTCCGTCGGCGAGCACGAGCAGGGCTGAGCGTGTCATCGGTTCGGATCCGGCTTCCGGCTCAGAAGAGGAAGTAGCGCTGGGCCATGGGCAGTTCGGCGGCGGGTGCCGGTTCGACCGGTTCGCCGTCGATGGTCACCGAGAAGGTGTCGGCGTCGACCTCGACCCGGGGCAGGGCGTCGTTCTCGCGCATGTCGGCCTTGGTGACGCGCCGGGTGGAGCCGATGGCGGTGAACTCCTTGTGCAGGCCGAGCCGTTGCGGCAGGTCGTCCTCGATCGCCGCGCGGGCGACGAAGTTGACGGAGCCGGCCGCGGCGGCCCGGCCGAGGGCACCGAACATGGGCCGGGGCAGCACCGGTTGGGGTGTGGGGATGGAGGCGTTGGCGTCGCCCATCTGCGCGTACGCGATCTGGCCGCCCTTGAGGACGAGGAGCGGCTTGACGCCGAAGAAGGCGGGCTCCCACAGCACCAGGTCGGCGAGCTTGCCGGGTTCGACGGAGCCGACGAGGTGGTCCATGCCCTGCGCGACGGCCGGGTTGATCGTGTACTTGGCGACGTAGCGGCGGGCCCGGTGGTTGTCGGCGGTCCCGTCGCCGGGCAGGGCGCCGCGCCGCTTCTTCATGACGTGGGCGGTCTGCCAGGTCCGCATGATCACCTCGCCGACCCGCCCCATGGCCTGGGAGTCGGAGGAGATGATCGAGATGGCGCCGAGGTCGTGCAGGACGTCCTCGGCGGCGATCGTGGAGGGCCGGATGCGGGACTCGGCGAAGGCGAGGTCCTCGGGGACGGCCGGGTTGAGGTGGTGGCAGACCATCAGCATGTCGAGGTGTTCCTCGATGGTGTTGACGGTGTGCGGCCGGGTGGGGTTGGTCGAGCTGGGCAGGACGTGCGGCTCGGAGACGACGGTGATGATGTCCGGCGCGTGCCCGCCGCCCGCGCCTTCGGTGTGGTAGGCGTGGATGGTGCGGCCCGCGATGGCGGCGAGGGTGTCCCCGACGAATCCGGCCTCGTTCAGCGTGTCGGTGTGGATGGCGAGCTGGGCGCCGGTCTCCTCGCAGACGTCCAGGCAGGCGTCGATGACGGCGGGGGTGGCGCCCCAGTCCTCGTGGATCTTGAATCCGAGGGCGCCGCCGCGGAGTTGGGAGTGCATGGCCTGCCGGGACATGGTGTTGCCCTTGCCGAGCAGGCCGATGTTGACGGGGAAGGTGTCCAGGGCCTCGAACATCCGGGCCATGTGCCAGGGGCCGGGGGTGACGGTGGTGGCCTTGGTGCCCTCCGCCGGGCCGGTGCCGCCGCCGACCAGGGTGGTGACGCCGGTGGCGAGGGCCTGTTCGACGACGGTCGGGGAGATGAAGTGGATGTGGGTGTCGACAGCGCCCGCGGTGAGGATGCGGCCGTTGCCGACGATGACCTCGGTCTCGGGGCCGATGACGAGGTCGGGGTGGACGCCGTCCATGGTGTCGGGGTTGCCGGCCTTGCCGAGGGCGGTGATGCGGCCGTCGCGGATGCCGATGTCGGCCTTGACGATCCCCCAGTGGTCGATGACCACCGCTCCGGTGACGACGGTGTCGGGGGCGCCTTCGGCGCGGGTGGTGCCGGACTGGCCCATGGACTCGCGGATGACCTTGCCGCCGCCGAAGACGGCCTCCTCGCCCGCGCGGCCGGGGCCTCCGGAGCGGTCCTCCTCGATCTCGACCAGCAGATCGGTGTCGGCGAGCCGGACGCGGTCGCCGGTGGTGGGGCCGAACAGGTCGGCGTAGACGGAGCGGTGCAGCTCAGGCACGGTCGCCTCCGTCCGGGGCCGTGGCGGCGCGGTCGAGCGGGCCCGCGGTCTCACCGCGCAGGCCGGGCACGATCCGGCGGCCGGCGATCGGCACGAGCTCGACCTCGACGGGAATGCCGGGTTCGAAGCGGACGGCGGTGCCGGCGGCGATGTTCAGGCGCAGGCCGCGCGCGGCGGAGCGGTCGAAGTCGAGACCCGGGTTGGCCTCGGCGAAGTGGTAGTGCGAGCCGACCTGGACGGGCCGGTCGGCGGCGTTGAGGACGGTGAGGCGGGAGACGGGACGGCCCTCGTTGAGGACGACCGGACCGTCACCGTAGAGGATCTCTCCGGGGATCACGGTTGCCGGCCCGCCTTCACACGATCGGATCATGGACGGTGACGAGCTTGGTGCCGTCGGGGAAGGTCGCCTCGACCTGGACGTCGTGGATCATCTCCGCGATGCCGTCCATGACCTCGTCGCGGCTGAGCACCTTGCGGCCGGAGGCCATGAGTTCGGCGACGGTGCGGCCGTCCCGGGCGCCCTCCAGGACGTGGGAGGTGATGAGGGCGACGGCCTCGGGGTGGTTGAGCCGCACTCCGCGCGCCCGGCGCTTCTCGGCCACGTCCGCCGCGACATGGACGAGCAGGCGTTCCTGCTCGTGGGGGCTGAGTTGCACGCTTCCACCTCACTGTCGTCCACCGGGAATCCGTCCCGACAGCAGCGGACCTTAGCGATCTTCGATGCTCCGTCGAGTCGCGCGGAGGGGCCGCCGAGCCAGACATTGCACGTTAGGGCGGAAGTTTTTCCGGCTCGTTAACTGGGGCTTTGCGTCCGCATGGACATGAGCCCGCGGACGCCGTCCTCCAGGAGCTCGACGGTCATGTCGCCGAAGAGCGCCTGCTGTGCGATGCAGCCCTGGGCGACGGCCATGAGGACCCTGGCCATGTGGTCGGCGGAGACATCGGCGCCGACCAGGCCGGCCTCCCGGTAGGCCTCGACGAGACGGGTCCAGACCTCGTGCATGGCGGTGAACCCGCGCTCCAGGGTCGCCGCGAGCCGCTCGTCGCGCAGGGTCTCGCTCCACACCTGGAGGATCAGCCGGGGGAAGGCCACCCGTCCGGCGCCCGGGATCCGCTCGTCCAGGAAGAGGCGCAGGACCGTGCCGAGCAGCACGTCCGGGGTGGGCGGCGGGGTGCTCCGCGACGCCTCCTCGAAGGCGCCGCGGATGCCGGCGAACGCCTCGTCGGCGATGGCGGCGATCAGCTCGTCCTTGCCGCGGAAGTAGCGGTAGACGGCACCGGCGGAGAGGCCCGCCTCGGTGAGGACGTCCTGCATGGAGGTGGCGTGGAAGCCGTTGCGGGCGAAGCAGCGCGCGGCGCCGTCGAGGATCTGGCGGCGGCGGGCGTCGAGGTGTTCCTGCGAGACACGGGCCATGCCGCCAACGTAAAACGAATATTCATTCTTGACAAGCGAGACCCTCGGCAGGACAGTGGCCCCAAGACGTAAAACGAACGATCCTTCTCTTTGACGGCCACCTCCTGAATCGAGCTGGAGCCATGTCTGCCACAGCCACCCGCAAGACCGTCGCGGTGATGCTGCTCATCCCCGCCGTCGTCGCCTTCGCCCTCTGGGCCTTCGCCTGGCCGGCCGCCCGGATCGCCCCCCGCGAGCTGCCGATCGCGATCGCCGGGCCCCCCGCCGCCACCGCGCCCCTGGAGCAGCGGCTCGCCGCACACCCGGACGCCTTCGACGTCCACCGCTACGAGGACGTCGCGGCCGCCCGGGCCGCGATCGAGGACCGGACCGTGTACGGCGCGATCGTCGCCACGCCCACGGGGCCCGAACTGCTGACCGCCACCGCGGCGAGCCCGGTCGTCGCCGGACTGCTTCGCGAGGCCGTCGCCACACAGCTGCCGGCGGGCACCGCGCCCCGGGTCACCGATGTCGTGGCCGCTCCCGCCGCCGACCCGCGCGGTGCCGTCCTCGCCGCGGGCCTGCTGCCCCTGGCCCTGGCCGGAGCCGCCTCCGGCATCGCGGTCACCGTGCTCGGCCTGCGCGGCGCCCGGGCGGCCGCAGCCCTGACCGGCGCCGCCGTCCTCGCCGGCCTGGTGGGCGCCGCCCTCGCGGACAGCTGGCTGGGCGCCTTCGCCGGCTCCTGGTGGGCCGAGGCCGGAGTGCTCGCCCTGACCGTGCTGGCCGTCGGCTCGACGCTCGCGGGACTCGCCGCGCTGCTGGGCAGGCCGGGGCTCGGCCTCGGGGCCGTCCTCATGATCCTGCTCGGGAACCCGTTCTCCGGGATCTCCAGCGCACCCGAGCTGCTGCCGGCCCCTGTCGGCGTGCTCGGCCAGTGGCTCCCGCCGGGCGCGGCCGGCACGGCCCTGCGCTCGGTCGCGTACTTCGACGGCGCGGGCGCGGGGTCCGCGGTGCTCGTCCTCGCGGTGTGGGCGGTGGCGGGCCTGGCCGCCGTCCTGGCCGGGGCGCGGCGGGCGGCGGCCCTGAACGGGGAGGCGGCGGCACGGTCCGCGCTCGCGCCGGCCGTCTGAGCGCGACCGTACGGCAGCGCGGCCCGAAGCCGCGCCGGCCGTGCGCGCCGCGCCGCGGACGTGCCCACCACCGGTGCCTCCGTCCCCGGACGGAGGCATCCGGCTTTCCGGAGGGCGCGGGCTCGCTACGCGCCGGGGGTGCCGGGGTCGCGGTGGTGCGCCGCGATGCCGAAGCGGCTCTGTTCACCCGGAGCGGACGCGATGCCGCGGACGACGGAGACCGAGCTGATCACCTGCTCCTCGACCTCCTCCTGCTCCGCCTCGAGTCGTTCCAGGTCAGCGGCCGACACCAGGGCGACCAGTGGCTTTCCGTGCCGGGTGACGACGACACGCTCATTGCCGTAGACCACGCGGTTGATCAGATCCGCGAGCTCTGCGCGCGCTTGCGTCACCGGAATCTCATAGGCCATGCTCCTCATCTTACGGGCTGTACGTCCTGTACATTTTTTACAGAAGGAGGAGCGTCATGCGGAGCACCATGCGACATGTCCTTCCGGAGTTCACCGAGCGCACCGCCCTCGGCACCCGCACCCTCGACCCGTACTCGAAGCTGCTCTCCGAGCGGATCGTCTTCCTGGGCACGGCGATCGACGAGACCTCCGCCAACGACGTGATCGCGCAGTTCCTGTACCTCGACCACGCCGCCCCGGAGAGCGTCATCAGCCTCTACGTCAACTCCCCCGGCGGCTCGATCAGCGCGATGACCTCGGTGTACGACACGATCCGCACCGTCTCCTGCGAGGTGGAGACCATCTGCCTCGGCCAGGCGGTCGGCCCCGCCGCGGTGCTGCTCGCTGCGGGCACCACCGGGCGGCGGCTCACGCTGCCGGGCGCCCGGATCGTCCTCCAGCAGCCCACGCTGGACGAGCCGTTGCGCGGACAGCCGAGCGATCTCGACATCCACGCACGGGAGTTGCTGCGACAGCGCGCCCTGGTCGCCGGACTGCTCGCCGAGCGCACCGGAAGGGACCGCGAGCGCGTCGACGCCGACATCGACCGGACCACCGTCCTCGACGCGGCGGAAGCGGTGGCGTACGGCCTGGTGGACCACGTCGTCGAGAGCCGCCGCGGGCTCGCGGACGCCGGGAACGAGTGAGGCCGACGTGCTCCCGGAGCTGCCGCCGCTGCCCGCACTGACCCGCGCCGAGGGCGAGTTCGTCGACGCGTACCTCGAAGTAGTCGATCTGCTGGGCCGGATCAATCCATCCAGGACCTCGCATACCTATGGGGCGCTGCGTGCGGCGCAGGCGCTGGTGAGCCGCGCGGCGGCGCTGCGGGACGCGCTGACGCTCATGCACATGCGGGGCGAGAGCGAGGTGCACGCCGACACGCTGGCGCGTGCGCTCAGGACCCTGGACGGAGAGCGGCGCACGGGGCGCGTCACCGTCCCCGGGGACCAGGTGAGTTGACAGGGGGGCGTGTCGTGTCGAGGTCCACTCGGGGCACGGGGACCACGGAATCTCTCCCTCGTTCGGCGTAGTCGACGTATCGACATGTAACTCAGGTGAGTTGCGCAGCGGGTGTACGCATCTGGCGGAATCGGGCGTTCCAGCCCTGGTGAACGGCTCGTCCGGCAAACATCGCTGACCCCGAAACCCGACTGTCCACCCGTATGGATCAGTCGTGAGGAGCCTCACATATCGCCGTTTCAGCTCGGATTTGGGCCAGTGTGTGAGTCAAGATCCCTGTCGACGACAAGCCCCCGCCACCCGAGGCGGGGCGGTCCGGGCGGACGCCGAGTCCTGCCGCCGTCCCGGACGTCTGGTCGACAGGAGTGGATCGGCAGGAGTGGAGGACCCGAGCAATACGGGACGTCTCGCGCAGTGGGGGACGTTCCTCGGGGTGAAGCCGCAGCCGCGGCCGGGCATCTTCGCCTGCCCGAACCCGACAGGTCATCCTTCACAGGCGGCTGACGAAGGGTTGCGCATGACTGCGCAGATTCATGTCCCGTCCCTGCTGTCCCGGGCCGGAGCCGTCTCGGCTCTCACCCTCGCCGCCGTCGGCGGCACGCTGCTCGCCCCAGGAGCCGCGCCGGAGGCCCAGGCCGCGACCTCGTACGCCGGCAAGGCGTTGAACGTCGCGGCCTCGAAGAAGGGATCCCCCTACAAGTACGGCGCCGCGGGCCCCACCCGTTTCGACTGCTCGGGCCTCACGCTCTACTCGTTCAAGAAGGCGGGCAAGACGCTGCCCCGCACCGCGCAGCAGCAGTACAACAAGACCCGGCACATCTCCGCGTCCAGCCGGCAGAAGGGGGACCTCGTCTTCTTCCACTCGGGTGGAAGGGTGTACCACGTCGGTATCTACGCGGGTAACAACAAGATCTGGCACTCGCCCAAGCAGGGCTCCTGGGTGAAGCTCGACCGGATCTGGACGTCGAAGGTCCTCTACGGCCGGGTCCGCTGACGTCAGCCGGGAACCGCCGCCGGCCAGGGCAGGTCGATCCAGACGGTCTTCCCGCCCTCGGCCGTCGGCGTCACCGACAGCCGGCCGCCCGCCTCGGCGGCCAGCCAGCGGATGATGACCATCCCACGGCCGTTGTCCTGCTGGACCGCCGCCGGGAGGCGCTGGGGCCAGCGCGGATGGCTGTCCGTGACCCCGATGCGCAGCAGCTCGTCCCGCTCCAGGCTGACGTCCACCGTGAAGGTGGGCGACTGTCCGAAGGTGTGCTGCACGGCGTTGGTCGCCAGCTCCGAGACGATCAGCCGGACCGAGTCCGCGATGTCGGTGCCGTCGCCGAGGCCCCAGGAGGAGAGGACCTCGGCGACGTACCGCCGGGCGGTCGCGACCGAGGCGGGATCGCTCGGCAGCGTGAGGGTTGCTTCCTGGTGGTCTGCCATGGCGACGCTGTCCCTTTCCCACCGGGCCCCGCCCGGATTGCGCTTCGCGTCAGAGTGCCACCGATCGTGCCGTCCCGAGGGGCGATCCACCGCGATATACGGATGACTGTCGCTCGAAGCAGTGAACCGTCCGACGGGCGAGCGGATCGGCGCCGGGCCCCAGGGGCGACCGGGGCGCGCGAACCGAGCGGACCGGGTGCACGCGAGCCCAGCGGACCGGGTGCACGCCCGACTCGCCATGCCTGCACGGCCGTTGAGCGGGCAGACGGACCGTATGACCGTTTCCAAGACGACCCTCCTCGTCCTCGACAGCAGCGATCCCGAACCCCTCGCCCGCTTCTACGCCGCCCTGCTCGGCGCCACCGTCGAACCGGCCGACGGCGACCCCGACCTGCTCCTGCTCCACTCCTCCGCCGGCCCCGCCCTCGGCATCCGCCGCGACCCCGGCCAGGCGCCGCCGAGCTGGCCGCGCCCGGAGGACTCCCAGCAGGCCCATCTGCACATCCTGGTCGCCGCCGACGCGCTCGACGAGGCCGAGCGGGAGGCGATCTCCCTGGGCGCCCGCCCGGTCGCCGCCGAACGCAACGGCACCCGGCTCGACCGGCGCACCGACGTGCGCCGCTACACGGACCCGGCCGGCCACGCCTTCGTGCTGGCTCCGTCACGGGACGCCGAACGGAGCGTTTCACCCTGATCCGGCGGGGCAGCCGCGTACACACCCGTCCCCCGCATCCAGAGCCCAGGAGGGTGATCATGAGCCACCACGAGCGCCGACGTACGCTGCCCGCCGACCGGCCGCCCCGCACCACCCCGTCCCAGGCCGTCGGGGAGAGCGGCGACGCCGAGGCCCGCAGGGAGGCCGAGGAGGCCGCACGGGGCCGTCTCGGCGACGCCGCGCCCGACGACCACGGCATGGACGCCAAGCGGCAGTCCCCGGGCCTCGGCCGCGAGGAACAGCGCCGCCCGCACGGACGCAGGGGTGAGGCCGGAGAGGGACCCGACGGCTCCGACGAAGGACGCGGTCCCGCCGACACGGGCCACGACCACTGACGGCCGGGCCCCGACCGGGTGGTCCCGCCCACTGACGGCCGGGCCCCGACCGGGTGCCGCTCCCCCCCCTCGCGTTCGGGACCGTCACAGCAGCACCGGTGCCACTGCTGTCACCGGTGTCACTGCTGTCACCGGGTCATTGCTGTCGCCGGTGTCACCGGCGCGCGGGGCCCGTCTCAGGCCGAGACGGGCGTACGGGTCAGGGCCGTGCGCAGCGCGAAGACACCGAGCAGGCCGCCCGCCGCGAAGCGCTGAGCGGTCATCACACGGGGCCGCGCTGCCAGGTAGCCCGACACCCGTGCGGCACCCAGCATGATCAGACCGTTCACCGTGACCCCCACGACGATCTGCACCGCGCCGAGCTGGAGGAGCTGTGCCCAGGCCGGACCCGCCTGCGGGTCCATGAACTGGGGCAGCAGAGCGGCGTACATGAGGGCGATCTTGGGGTTGAGCAGATTGGTCAGGAGCCCCGTCGAGAAGAGGCGGGCGTCGGAGACGGGCGGCAGGTCCCCGGCCGGGGCGAAGGGCGAACGACCACCCGGCCTGAGCATGTCCCAGGCCAGGTAGGCCAGGTAGGCGGCCCCGGCGAGCTTGACCACCGTGAAGGCGAGCGGCACGGCGGCGAACAGCGCGGACAGGCCCGCGGCCGCGGCCAGCAGATAGCAGACGAAGCCCACCGCGGTCCCGCTCAGGCCGACCAGGCCGGCCCTGCGCCCCTGGGTGATGGCGCGGGAGGCGAGGTGGATCATGTTCGGTCCCGGAGTCAGGGCCATGCCCAGCTCGACCAGGGCCACTCCTCCCATCGCGGCCGGGCTGATCACGTGACGGCTCCGATCGTCGGCCGGGTGTTCGGACCCCGGCGTGGACGGCGCCCGGCGGCGTCGGGCGCCGGGCGCGACTCGGCGGTGCCGGCGTCGCCCGCCTCAGAATACGGCGCCGTACGCCGGACCCGGCGGGCGCCTGGCCCCCGTCCGGCCGACGCCCCGACGCCCGGCCCGCGCCCGCGCCGCCGTCCGCGGAACCGGCCCGACGCGCCCTAGGAGACGAAGCCGATGACCCCGAAGCCGGGGCGGGCCGCGGCGTGGCGGAGCCAGCCGATGACGTCCATGACCGCGTCGACCACTTCGGGGTCGAGCGGCGGGGCGTGGCC
The DNA here is from genome assembly GCF_039535235.1 of Streptomyces roseoviridis. Lineage (NCBI taxonomy): Bacteria > Bacillati > Actinomycetota > Actinomycetes > Kitasatosporales > Streptomycetaceae > Streptomyces > Streptomyces roseoviridis. Next base: position 6,594,253 of record NZ_BAAAWU010000001.1, on the reverse strand, counting down.
GTCCCGCTTGGTCTGCTCGAACTGCTCGACGGCGGCCAGGCACTGCTCGTGCGTCCACTCGCCGCAGTTCGGCAGGTCGTAGGTGGGTATCGGGTCCGGCATGGCGTCCCCGTAGCCGAAGTCCGTCAGCGACACCGCGGTGATGCGCAGGGCCTTCAGGCCCTCGTCGACCGTCTCCAGCCAGGCGCCGCGGAACGGGGAGAAGCAGGAGTTGTCGAGGAAGGACCCGGTCAGGGAGCACAGCCGCTTGTAGGCGTAGCCGTACGGGAAGGAGTGCTCCTTCCTTCCCTCGAAGGGGCCGCCGGCGATCACGGCGCGCAGCGCCTCGGAGGCGGTCGGCGCGCCGTCGGCGATCGAGGACGAGAACCAGTCGTCGTCGCGCGCCAGGTCGTCGGCGAACCGTTCGTGGATGATCTGGAGCAACTGCTCGTCGCCCGAACCGACGAGGGCGTGCGTGGCCTTGATGTCGAGCAGGAACGGGCTCAGGGAAAGACTCATGTGATCACCGTAGCCACCGGCACTGACAGCGGGTCAGGCTCCCTCGGGCGCGGTCCTCAGGATGGTGTCGACGGCCCGTTCGATCTGCGCGTCGTCGAGGTCCGCGCGGGCGGTCAGACGCAGCCGGGAGATGCCGTCGGGCACCGACGGCGGGCGGAAACAGCCGACGGCGAGGCCGAGTTCGCGGCAGTCGGCCGCCCACCGCAGCGCCTCGTCGGGGCCCGGGGCACGCACCGAGACCACGGCCGCGTCGGGCCGGGCGGCGGTGAGCCCGGCCTCGGTGAGCAGCCGGTGGAGGGTGGTGGCGACCGTACGGGCCCGGGCGGCGAGGCCCGGTTCGGCCTCGATCAGGCGCAGGCTCGCGAGCGCGCCGGCCGTGGCGGCGGGGGCGAGACCGGTGTCGAAGATGAAGGTGCGGGCCGCGTTGACCAGGTGCTCGATCACCCGGGCCGGTCCGAGCACCGCACCGCCCTGGCTGCCCAGCGACTTGGAGAGGGTGAGGGTCACGACGACGTCCGGGTCGCCCGCGAGGCCCGCCTCGTGCAGGGCGCCGCGCCCGCCGTCACCGAGGACGCCGAAGCCGTGGGCGTCGTCGACGACCAGGCCCGCGCCGTGCTCCCGGCACGCCCGCGCCAGGGCGGGGAGCGGGGCCTTGTCGCCGTCCACGGAGAAGACGGAGTCGCTGACCACCAGCGCGCGGCGGTCCGGATGCGCGCCGAGGGTCTTCGCCACGGCCTCCGGGTCGGTGTGCGCGACCACGGCCGTCTCGGCCCGCGCGAGCCGGCAGCCGTCGACGATCGAGGCGTGGTTGCCCGCGTCGGAGACGATCAGGCCGTCCCGGGCGGACAGGGCGGTGAGCGCGGCCAGGTTCGCGGTGTAGCCGGAGGAGAAGACGAGGGCCGCCTCGAAACCGCAGAAGTCGGCCAGTTCGCGTTCGAGGAGGGCGTGCAGTCGGGTCGATCCGGTGACGAGCCGCGAACCGGTGGAGCCCGCGCCCCAGCGGCGGGCCGCCTCGGCCGCCGCCTCGGTGGTCTCGGGGCGCCGGGTGAGGCCGAGGTAGTCGTTGCTCGCCAGGTCCAGGAGGCCGGACTCGGCCGCCCGGGGGCGCAGGGTCCGCACCAGGCCCGCCGCCGCGCGCTGCCGTGCGGCGGCCTCGGTCCAGTCGAACGCGGCCCGGCGGGGGTCCGTGCGGTCCTCGGCGTACGGCGGCATGGCGATCCTTCGGTAGGCGGCGCACAGACCCTAACGGTCCGGGGCCGGCGACAGGGTGTGGCCATACACACACTTCAAACCGCTCTGTTTGTTCTTCTCTTCCTTGGCCCGGGGGTCTGCCGTAGGTAAGGATCAGCCCTTATGGACCTGCTGAACACGCTGGTGGAGAAGGGGCTGCGGCGCGAGCTGCCGACCCGTGAAGAAGCGCTCGCCGTGCTGGCGACATCCGACGACGACCTGCTCGATGTGGTGGCCGCGGCCGGCAAGGTGCGGCGCCAGTGGTTCGGGCGCCGGGTGAAGCTCAACTATCTCGTCAACCTGAAGTCGGGCCTCTGCCCCGAGGACTGCTCGTACTGCTCCCAGCGGCTCGGCTCGACCGCCGGGATCCTGAAGTACACGTGGCTGAAGCCCGACGAGGCGTCGGCCGCGGCGGCGGCCGGTGTCGCGGGTGGCGCGAAGCGCGTGTGCCTGGTGGCGAGCGGCCGTGGTCCGACGGACCGCGACGTGGAGCGGGTCGGCAGGACCATCGAGGCCATCAAGGAGCAGAACGAGGACGTGGAGGTCTGCGCCTGCCTCGGTCTGCTGTCCGACGGGCAGGCGGAGCGGCTCAAGGAGGCCGGGGCCGACGCGTACAACCACAACCTCAACACGTCCGAGGGGACGTACGGGGAGATCACCACCACCCACACCTACGCGGACCGGGTGGACACCGTGCAGAAGGCCCACGCGGCCGGGCTCTCGGCCTGCTCGGGGCTCATCGCGGGCATGGGCGAGCGCGACGAGGACCTCGTCGACGTGGTGTTCGCGCTGCGGGAGCTGGACTCGGACTCGGTGCCGGTCAACTTCCTCATCCCCTTCGAGGGCACCCCGCTCGCCAAGGAGTGGAACCTCACCCCGCAGCGCTGTCTGCGGATCCTGGCGATGGTGCGGTTCGTCTGCCCCGACGTCGAGGTGCGGATCGCCGGCGGGCGCGAGGTGCACCTGCGCACGATGCAGCCGCTGGCGCTGCACATCGCGAACTCGATCTTCCTCGGCGACTACCTCACCAGCGAGGGCCAGGCCGGCAAGGCCGACCTGGAGATGATCGCCGACGCCGGCTTCGAGGTGGAGGGCGCGGGCACGACCACGCTGCCCCGGCACCGGGTGGACGCCCTCGCGGCGGCCGGTGCCACGGCCGGCGGATGCGGCTCGCAGGCGTCGGCGGGCGGCGGCTGCGGATCGCACGCGGAGACCGGCGGTGGCTGCGGATCGCACGCGGAGACCGGCGGTGGCTGCGGACCGTGCGGAGGTCACGCCGAGGTGCCGGCGGCCGCTGCCGCGGCCAGCCCCTCGGAGGCCAGGACCGATCTGGTGGCCGTGCGCCGTCGCGGTGCCGGTACGGACCTCGCCCCGAACGCGTGACGGTGGCCGTGCGCAACGACGAACTGCTGGCCCTGGACCGGGCGCACGTCTGGCACCCGTACGGCCCCATGCCGGGGCGCACGGATCCGCTGGTCGTCGCGTCCGCGTCCGGGGTGCGGCTCCGGCTGGCCGAACCGGCCGAGGGCCAGGACGAGTTGGTCGACGGCATGTCCTCGTGGTGGTCGGCGATCCACGGCTACAACCACCCGGTGCTGAACGAGGCCGCGCGCGGCCAGCTCGACCGGATGAGTCACGTCATGTTCGGCGGGCTCACCCACGAGCCGGCCGTCCGGCTGGCGGCGCGGCTCGTGGAGATCACGCCCGAGCCGCTGCGGCACGTGTTCCTCAGCGACTCCGGGTCGGTCGCGGTCGAGGTCGCCGCGAAGATGTGCCTGCAGTACTGGCGCTCGGTCGGCCGCCCCGGCAAGCGGCGGCTGCTGACCTGGCGCGGCGGCTACCACGGCGACACCTGGCAGCCGATGTCCGTGTGCGATCCCGACGGGGGCATGCACGAGCTGTGGTCGGGCGTCCTCCAGCGGCAGGTCTTCGTGCCGCCGCCGCCCGTCGCGTACGAGGAGTCGTACGCGGAGCTGCTGCGCGAGGAGATCGGGCGGCACGCGGACGAGCTGGCCGCGGTCATCGTGGAGCCGGTCGTGCAGGGCGCGGGCGGGATGCGCTTCCACGACCCCGCGTATCTGCGGGTCCTGCGGGAGGCGTGCGACGCGCACGACGTGCTGCTGGTCTTCGACGAGATCGCGACCGGGTTCGGACGCACGGGCGCGCTCTTCGCCGCTGACCACGCGGGCGTATCGCCCGATGTGATGTGCGTGGGCAAGGCGCTGACCGGCGGTTATCTGTCCATGGCCGCGACCCTGTGCGCCTCCCGGGTGGCGGACGGCATCTCGCGCGGCGAGGTGCCCGTCCTCGCCCACGGGCCGACCTTCATGGGCAACCCGCTCGCCTCGGCGGTCGCGCTCGCCTCGATCGACCTGCTGCTGTCCCAGGACTGGCAGGTCGAGGTGAAGCGCATCGAGGCGGGACTCCGGGAGGGACTGGCGCCCGTCGCCGGCGTCCCGGGCGTCCGGGACGTCCGCGTCCTCGGTGCGATCGGCGTCGTCCAGCTCGACCACGACGTCGACATGGCGTCGGCGACGCGGGCGGCGGTGGGGGCGGGAGTCTGGCTGCGGCCGTTCCGGGACCTCATCTACACGATGCCGCCGTTCGTGACGCGCGACGAGGACGTGGCCCGCATCTGCCGGGCGGTCCACGCGGCGGCGACCGCGGGCTGAGCCGCCCGGTGCGCGGCCGGGGCGGTCGCGTCCCCGGGCCGGCACGCCGCGCCCGGGGCCTCGCCCCGGAGGAGGGCCTTCGCACGGCGGCTCGCGCCGCGCGGGCGCGGGGTCACGGGCGCGGGCGCGGGGTCGCGGCCCGGGCGGCGCCCCCGTCACCGGGCATCCGGCCCGGACCTATCCACAGAGAGGGACACCAGCATGACCACCATCGTCGTCAGCGGCACCGGGACCGAGATCGGCAAGACCGTCGTCACCGCCGCCCTCGCCGCCGTCGCCACCGCCGCCGGGCGTTCCGTCGCCGTGCTGAAGCCGGCGCAGACCGGGGTCGGGCCCGGGGAGGCGGGGGACGCGGACGAGGTGGTGCGGCTGTCGGGCGCGGCGACCGGGGCGGAGCTGGCCCGGTTCCCGGAGCCGTTGGCGCCGGGAACCGCGGCACGGCGGGCGGGGCTCGCGCCGGTGAGGCCCGCGGAGGTCGCGGAGGCGGCGCGGAAGCTGGCGGCCGAGCACGACCTGGTGCTCGTGGAGGGGGCCGGAGGGCTGCTCGTGCGCTTCGACGAGGAGGGCGGGACGCTCGCGGACGCGGCCCGGCTGCTCGGCGCGCCGGTGCTCGTGGTGGTGCCGGCCGGTCTCGGCACGCTGAACACGACCGCGCTGACCGCGGAGGCCCTGCGGGCGCGCGGCATCGAGCAGCTGGGCGTGGTGGTCGGCAGTTGGCCGGCCGCCCCCGACCTGGCGATGCGCTGCAATCTGACGGACCTGCCGGAGGTGGCCGGGGCGCCGCTGCTCGGCGCGGTGCCGGAGGGCGCGGGCGGTCTCGACGCCGAGGCGTTCCGGGCGGCGGCGGCGAGCTGGCTGGCGCCCGCGCTCGGCGGCGACTGGGACGCGGCGGCGTTCGCCGCGACGGCGGGGGCCTGAACTCCGTACGCTCACCGTATGCGTACCCGAGTGCAGGAGATCGTTTTCGACTGCGCCGATCCGGCCGCGCTCGCGCGGTTCTGGGCGGCGCTCCTCGGCGGGGCTCCGGTCGACCGGAGCCCCGACTGGTCCTATGTGGACCCGCCGGAGTTCGTGCGGGTGGCGTTCCAGAAGGTGCCGGAGGGCAAGGCGGTGAAGAACCGGGTCCATCTGGACCTGGAGGTCGCCGATCCGGCCGCGGCCGCCGAGGAGGCGCTGCCGCTGGGGGCGCGCCGGTCGGGCGGGATCGTGACGGACGAGCAGGGGTCGTTCCAGGTGATGTGCGATCCGGAGGGCAACGAGTTCTGTTTCGTGACGGGCTAGGCAGGCCCGTGGGGACGCCGCCCCGCGCCCCGCCGTCCCGCCCCCGACGCACCCGTCCCGCGTGGTGGAACGCGGTCGACGGGCCGGGGCCGCCGATGGTGGGATGACGGCCATGGACGATCTTCGGATACGGGCCGCGGTGGCGGCCGACATCGACGCCGTGCTCGCCTTCTGGAAGGCGGCGGCCGAGGGCGCCAGCATCAGCGACGACCACGCCGGAGTGGCGACGCTCGTCGAGCGCGACCCGGAGGCCCTGCTGCTCGCGGAGCGGGCGGGCGAGCTGGTCGGGACGGTGATCGCCGGGTTCGACGGGTGGCGCTGTCATCTGTACCGGCTCGCCGTCCACCCGGGGCAGCGGCGGCGCGGCATCGGTGGCGCGTTGCTCGCCGCGGCGGAGGAACGTTTCGTACGGCTCGGGGGCCGGCGCGCGGACGCGATGGTGCTCGACCGCAACGAGCTGGGCCGGACCGCGTGGCGGGCTGCGGCGTACGTGCCCGAGGAGGCGTGGACGCGCTGGGTGAAGCCGCTCGGGGCCCCTGCCGGCTCCTGACCGCCTCTCCACTTTGCCGGTCCTTTACGATGGACGGGCAAGCGATCAGGGTAAGTGATCACCCGGTCGCATTCCGGAACTCCCGAAAGGTGTGAGCGTCCGCCCATGGGCGAGCCTCCCAGTAGCCCCTCCCGCAGCCGACATCGCGCGGTCCTCCCTCCCCTGACTGATCATGGGACACGTCGAGGGACGGAGGTGAACCGATGACCGAGGTACTGCTGCTCCTGGTGGCACTGCTGCTCTCGCTCGCCTGCGGCGCTTTCGTCGCGGCCGAGTTCTCGCTGACCACCGTCGAGCGCTCCGAGCTCGAGAAGGCCGTGGAGCGCGGCGAGCGCGGCGCGGCCGGCGCCCTCAAGGCCGTCAAGTCGCTCACGTTCCAGCTCTCCGGCGCCCAGCTCGGCATCACCGTGACCAACCTGATCGTCGGCATGCTCTCCGAGCCGTCGATCGCCAAGCTGATCCGCGGCCCGCTCACCGACCTCGGGCTGTCCGCCGGCGTCGCCTCCTCCGTGGCCCTGGTGATCGGCACCGCCCTGTCCACCGTCGTCCTGATGGTGGTGGGCGAGCTGGTCCCCAAGAACTGGGCGATCTCCTCGCCGCTGGCGATGGCCAAGGTCGTGGGCACGCCGCAGCGGATCTTCACCGCCGCGTTCAAGCCGCTGATCAGCCACCTCAACAACACCGCGAACCGGATCCTGCGCCGGCTCGGCATGGAGCCGACCGAGGAGCTGGCCTCGGCCCGCTCCCCGCAGGAGCTGGTCGCCCTGGCCCGGCACTCCGCGAAGGAGGGCGCGCTGGAGGCGGACACCGCCGAGCTGTTCGTGCGCACCCTGAACCTGGCCGAGCTGACCGCCGAGAACGTGATGACGCCGCGCGTCCAGGTCACCGCCCTGGAGGTGCAGGCCACCGCGGAGGACGTCGCCAACGCGACCCGCGCGACCGGCCTGAGCCGCTTCCCCGTCTACCGCGGCAGCCTCGACTCGGTCGTCGGCATCGCGCACATCAAGGACGTCCTGGCGATACCGGCCGACGAACGGCGCCGCCGCCGGATCGGCGACATGCTGCGCGAGCCGCTGCTGGTCCCCGAGAGCCTGACCGTGGACAAGCTGCTCGACCGGCTGTCCGGCAAGCAGACGATGGCCGTCGTCATCGACGAGTACGGGGGCACGGCCGGGGTCGCGACCCTGGAGGACATCGTCGAGGAGGTCGTCGGCGAGGTCCGCGACGAGCACGATCCGCACGAGACGCCGGACCTGGCGCCGGCGGGCGAGGACGCCGACGGCCGCGCGCTGTGGTCCGCGGACGGCGCGGCCCGCACCGACCAGCTGGAGACCGTCGGCCTGCGGGTGCCCGAGGGGCCGTACGAGACGCTGGCGGGCGTGCTCGCCACCGAACTCGGCCGGATCCCGGCCGTCGGCGACACCCTGGAGCTGGCGGGCTGGCGCCTGGAAGTGGTGGACGCCTCCGGGCGGCGGGCGGCCCGCGTGCTGATGCACGCCCCGCTCCCCCACCTCGACGACACGGACGAGGAGGCCGGCCGATGACCGCGATCCAACTGCTGATCGGCCTGGCGACCCTGGTCGTCAACGCCTTCTTCGTCGGCGCCGAGTTCGCCCTGATTTCCGTGCGCCGCAGCCAGATCGAGCCGCTCGCCGAGTCCGGTGACCGCCGGGCGCGCAGCGTCATGTGGGGTCTGCAGCACGTCTCGGCGCTGCTCGCCGCCGCCCAGCTCGGCATCACGCTGTGCACCCTGGTCCTCGGCATCGTGGCCGAACCGGCCATCGCGCACCTGCTGGAGCCGGTGTTCGACGCCGTGGGCGTGCCGCACGGCCTGGTGCACCCGATCTCGTTCGTGATCGCCCTGACGGTCGCCACGTATCTGCACATGCTGCTGGGCGAGATGGTGCCGAAGAACATCGCGCTGGCCGAGCCGACCCGCTCGGCGCTGCTCCTCGGCCCGCCGCTGGTGGCCCTCGCGCGGGCGCTGCGTCCGGTGATCTTCGCGATCAACGCGTTCGCCAACGGCATCCTGAAGCTGCTGCGGGTGGAGGCGAAGGACGAGGTCTCGGCGACGTTCTCGGACGACGAGCTGGCCCGGATGGTCACCGACGCGGGTGACGCGGGTCTGCTCGACGACCGTGCGGCCGAGCGGCTGCACGACGCCCTGGAGCTGGGCCGGCGCCCGGTGCGGGACGTCGTGATGCCGGTGGAGAAGGTCGTGTACGCGCGGGTGGAGACGACCCCGGAGGAACTGGAGGCGCTGTCGGCGCGGACCGGGTTCTCCCGCTTCCCGGTGATCGACTCGGGCCGCCGGATCCTCGGTTACCTGCACGTGAAGGACGCCCTGGACGTCACCCCGCGCGACCTGCCGTTCCCGGTGTCGGCGATGCGGCCGATCGCGCGGGTGCGGGCGGCGACGCCGATGGACGACGTGCTGACGGCGATGCGCCGCAGCCGGACCCACCTGGCGGCGGTCGTCGACGAGGACGGCAAGCCGGCCGGTCTGGTGACGATGGAGGACGTGCTGCGCGAACTGGTGGGGCGCCCGTCGGCGCCGTGACGACCGGTCGTACGGAGCGGGGCCCGGGACACCGTGCGTGTCCCGGGCCCCGCTCCGTCGGTCGGTGCGCGTCGCTCTCCGTCGGCGAGCGGCGCATACCGCACGGTACGATCGCTGGGCCATGGAGATCAATGCCACCTACACCAGTCTCGTCGCCCTGGGCGACAGCTTCACCGAGGGCATGTCGGACCTGAACCCGGACGGCTCGTACCGCGGCTGGGCCGACCTCCTCGCGGGACGGCTCGCCGCCCGCACCCCCGGCTTCCGCTACGCCAACCTGGCCGTGCGCGGAAAGCTGATCGGCCAGATCGTCGACGAACAGGTGGACGCGGCGGCGGCCATGAAGGCCGATGTCGTCACGCTGGTCGGCGGACTGAACGACACCCTGCGCCCCAAGTGCGACATGGGCCGGGTGAAGGGCCTGCTCGGCGAGGCCGTCGAACGGCTCGCCCCGTCCTGCGGGCAGCTGGTGCTCATGCGCAGCCCCGGCCGCAACGGCCCGGTCATGGAGCGCTTCCGGCCGCGCATGGAGGAGCTCTTCGCGCACGTGGACGAGCTCGCGGCCCGGCACGGCGCCCTGGTGGTGGACCTGTACGGCGCTCCGGTGCTCGGCGACCCGCGCCTGTGGGACGTGGACCGGCTGCACCTGACGGCGGAGGGTCACCACAGGGTGGCCGAGGCGGTCTGGCAGGCCCTGGGCCTGCCGCCCGAGGAGGACTGGCGCGCCCCGCTCCCGGCGGTGATGCCCCCGGGCTGGGCCACCCGCAGGGTCGCCGACGCCCGGTTCGCCCGGCAGCACCTGGTGCCCTGGATCGGCCGCCGGCTCACCGGCCGTTCCTCGGGCGACGGGCGCGCCCCCAAGCGCCCGGAGCTGCTGCCCTACGAGCCGCTCGCGCGCGAGCCGCGGTGACGCGCGTCTCGTAGCAAGCTCCAGGCCGGACCCTGGCGCTGGCCTGCAGAAATCGCCAGTAAACTCTGGACACGTGACTGCTGCGACTGCGAAGCCCCGCATCCCCAACGTCCTGGCCGGCCGCTACGCCTCCGCGGAGCTCGCCGTCCTCTGGTCCCCCGAGCAGAAGGTGAAGCTGGAGCGCCGGCTGTGGCTCGCCGTGCTGCGTGCCCAGAAGGACCTCGGGATCGAGGTTCCCGACGCGGCGCTCGCCGACTACGAGCGCGTGCTCGACCAGGTCGACCTCGGCTCCATCGCCGAGCGCGAGAAGGTCACCCGGCACGACGTGAAGGCCCGGATCGAGGAGTTCAACGCCCTCGCCGGCCATGAGCACGTCCACAAGGGCATGACCTCGCGCGACCTGACCGAGAACGTCGAGCAGCTCCAGATCCGGCTGTCCCTGGAGCTGATGCGGGACCGCACCGTCGCCGTCCTCGCCCGCCTCGGCAAGCTGTCCGGCGAGTACGCGGAGCTGGTCATGGCCGGCCGCTCCCACAACGTGGCCGCCCAGGCCACCACCCTCGGCAAGCGGTTCGCGACCGCGGCCGACGAGCTGCTCGTGGCCTACGCCCGCCTGGAGGACCTCCTCGGCCGCTACCCGCTGCGCGGCATCAAGGGCCCGGTCGGCACTGCCCAGGACATGCTCGACCTGCTCGGCGGCGACGCCTCGAAGCTGGCGGAGCTGGAGCAGCGGATCGCCGGGCACCTCGGCTTCGCGCACGCCTTCACGTCGGTCGGCCAGGTCTACCCGCGCTCGCTCGACTACGACGTGGTGACGACCCTGGTGCAGCTGGCCGCCGCACCGTCCTCGATCGCCAAGACGATCCGCCTGATGGCGGGCCACGAGCTGGTCACCGAGGGCTTCAAGCCCGGCCAGGTCGGCTCCTCCGCCATGCCGCACAAGATGAACACCCGCTCCTGCGAGCGCGTCAACGGCCTGATGGTGATCCTGCGCGGCTACGCCTCGATGACCGGCGAGCTGGCGGGCGACCAGTGGAACGAGGGCGACGTCTCCTGCTCGGTCGTCCGCCGGGTGGCCCTGCCGGACGCGTTCTTCGCCCTGGACGGCCTCCTCGAGACCTTCCTCACCGTGCTGGACGAGTTCGGTGCCTTCCCGGCGGTCGTCGCCCGCGAGCTCGACCGCTACCTCCCCTTCCTCGCCACCACCAAGGTCCTGATGGGCGCCGTCCGCGCCGGCGTGGGCCGTGAGCTCGCCCACGAGGCCATCAAGGAGAACGCGGTGGCCTCCGCCCTCGCGATGCGCGAGCAGGGAGCCGAGCGCAACGAGCTCCTGGACAAGCTGGCCGCCGACGACCGGATCCCGCTGGACCGTGAGCAGCTGGACGCGCTGATGGCCGACAAGCTCTCCTTCACCGGCGCCGCCGCCGACCAGGTCGCCGCCGTCGTCTCCCGCATCGAGGAGATCGTCAAGCAGCACCCGGAGGCCGCCGGCTACACCCCCGGGGCGATCCTCTGACCGGGAGCACCCGGTTCTCCCCCGCGGAGCTCGAGGCCGCTCGTGACCGCGTCGTCCCCGACGTGGTCACGGGCGGCCTTTCCATCCTCCTGTGCGGGATCAACCCGGGTCTGATGACGGCCGCCACCGGCCACCACTTCGCCCGGCCCGGCAACCGCTTCTGGCCGGTGCTCCACCTGTCCGGCCTCACGCCGCGGCGGCTCGCCCCGGCGGAGCAGTCCGAGCTGCCCTCGTACGGCCTCGGCATCACCAACGTGGTGGCCAGGGCGACCGCGCGGGCGGACGAGCTGACCGCCGAGGAGTACCGGGAGGGCGGGCGGATCCTGACCGAGAAGGTGCGGCAGCTGGCGCCGCGCTGGCTCGCGGTGGTCGGCGTCACCGCGTACCGCACGGCTTTCGGCGAGAAGAAGGCCGTGGTCGGGCCGCAGGAACGGACCGTCGAGGGCCCGCACGGCACGACCCGGATCTGGGTGCTGCCCAATCCGAGCGGCCTGAACGCACACTGGACGGCGGCGACGATGGCGGAGGAGTTCGCCCGCCTCCGGGAGGCGGCCGGACTGCCGGACCGGCGCACCGCCGAGGGAACCTGAGGGGCGTCCCGCCGCTCGGGACCCGGGGTCAGGGCGGGTCGACGGCGGTGACGCAGACGAGTATCCGGTGCGTGTCCTCCGCGGCCCGCACGACTCCGAGCGCTATCCAACGGCCGTCCGCCCGCCACAGCTCGATGTCGGCGGCCGTCTCGCTCAGCAGGTCCCAGGGCGCGGGTATGCGCTCACCGCGCTCGGCGCGCAGCAGCAGCGTGCCGAGGCCGAGGCGGTCCGGCGGCCCCCAGCGGGCAGCGAGCAGCTCGGCGAGCGCCGTCCGCTCCGCCTCCGTCTGCTCCTCGGAGGCGTCGGCGGCGGCTAACTCGGCCAGATGGTGTCCGCCGTCGCGGAACGGGCGTCCGCGCAGCAGGTCGAGGGTGGCGACGTGCCGTGCCAGGGTCATGGTTCCAGTAAAGCGGGCCCTACTGACAGTTGGTGCCCCGTCAGGTGCCCGCCGGCCTCCCGGCCGCCGGTGCGGGGCGCGGGGCGGCCGGGGGGCGCTCGCCGCCCCCGGGCCCATTGAGTAACATCCGGCCAAAGAGGCGCACGAGCTGGGAGGCAACGGTGGGGCGGCTGACCGGCGGGGATCCGTCGCTGCTGCGGCGGATCAACTCCGCGGTGGTACTCCATGCGCTGCGGAGCTCCGACGCGCTCACGCTCACGGATCTGACCCGGATCACCGGCCTGTCCCGGCCGACGGTCGAGGGAGTGACCGAGGGCCTCATCGAGGGCGGTCTGGTCGTCGAGGCGGCGCCCGAGGAGGGCGAGACCCGACGGCAGGGCAGGCCGGCGCGGAGGTTCCGCTTCCGTGCCGAGGCGGGGCATCTGCTGGGCGTCGAGATCGGGCCGCACCGGGTCGCCGCGCTGATCTCCGGCCTGGACGGTCGGATCATCGGCGCGGGTTCGCGCGAGGTCTCGGAGGCCGCGCCGGCGGACGAGCGGCTTGACCGGGTGCGGGCCGTGGTGGCCGACGTGCTGCGCCGGACCGGGGTGCCCCGGGCGAACCTGCGGGCGGTCGGTGTCGGCACGCCAGGCATCGTGGAGGCCGACGGCACGGTCCGTCTGGGCACGGCGCTGCCCGGCTGGACGGGCCTCGCGCTGGGCGAGCGGCTGCGCCGCTCCTTCCGCTGCCCGGTGATCGTGGAGAACGACGCCAACGCGGCGGCGGTCGCGGAGCACTGGAAGGGCGCGGCGACCGACTCCGACGACATCGTGTTCGTGCTCGCCGGTCTGAGCCCGGGGGCCGGGTCGCTGATCGGCGGGCGGCTGCACCGCGGCTACGGAGGCGCGGCCGGTGAGATCGGCGCGCTGCACCTGCTCGGCCGGGGCGTCACCCCGGAGCACCTGCTGTCCACGACGGACGAGCCGCTGCACCCGCTGGACGAGCAGGCGGTGGCGGAGGTCTTCGCGCTGGCGCGGGGCGGTGACGAGCAGGCGCGGGCGGCGGTGGACCGGTTCATCCAGCGACTGGTGCACGACGTGGCGGCGCTGGTCCTCGCGCTCGACCCGGAACTGGTCGTGATCGGCGGCTGGGCGGCGGGCCTGGACGGGGTGCTGCAGCCGCTGCGCGACGAACTGGCCCGCTTCTGCCTGCGTCCGCCACGGGTGGCGCTGTCGCTGCTGGGCGAGGCGGCGGTCGGCACGGGGGCGCTGCGGCTGGCCCTGGACCACGTGGAGGAGCAGCTGTTCGCGGTGGAGGGCACGGTGACGGCCCGCCGCTGAAGGGCGGGCCCGGGGACGGGAACGGCTCCTGGGCACGCGGAAGACCGGTCACGCCGGCGGCCCGTCGCTGGGGCGGGCGGTCACGCCGGAGGCCCGACGCCGGGTCGGCGGTCACGCCGGAGGCCCAACGCCGGGTCGGGCGGTCACGCCGGAGGCCCGCCGCCGGTGCGGGCGCCGGACACGGGGAAGGCCCGTCGCTGAAACGGCCGCCGGGCAGGGGGAAGGCCCGACGCTGAGACGGCCGCCGGGCAGGGGGAAGGCCCGACGCTGAAACGGACGCCGGACATGGGGAAGGCCCCGGGCGGGTGCCCGGGGCCTTCCCCGTTGCCTCGTGCGGCCGTCCGGGTCAGGATGCCATCGCCAGGTCGCCGGAGTCACCGAAGGTGAGCCGGCAGGTGTCGGCGCGGTAGGTGGCCACCGAGACGGCGGCGGTGCGGCCCTCGGAGAGGTAGCGGGTGGTGACGACGAGGACCGGAGCGCCGGGCAGACGGTCCAGCTCCCGGGCGTCGTCGGCGCGGGCGGAGCCCAGTTCGACGGAGCGGTCCTGGCCGTCGAGGGTCAGCTGCCGCAGTTCGCGCAGGACGGCGCGGGCGCGCGCCGGTCCGCCGGACGCGTCGGCCTCGACGAGGCCGGGCACGGATCCGGCGGGCACGTAGAGCAGTTCGGCCGCGACGGGCTGTCCCTCGGTGACGCGCAGCCGGCGCACGACGTGCACGCGCGCGGTGGGCTCGATGTCGAGGAGACGGGCGACGGCTGCGGGGGCGGTGTCGTCGGCGGAGTCGACGGACTGCCAGGTGTCCTCGCCCACGCCGGGCCAGCTGTGCTGGGTGGTGGAGACGTCGACGCCGACGCGGGGCGGGGCGACGGTGGTGCCGACGCCGCGGCGGCGCTGCAGGCGGCCTTCGAGCTCCAGCTGCTCCAGGGCCTGCCGGAGGGTGGCGCGGGCGACGCCGAAACGGGCGGCCAGCTCACGCTCGTTGGGCAGGATCTCCCCGACCGCGAAGTCCGAGTCGAGGGCTTCGCCGATCACGGTCTTGAGGTGCCAGTACTTCGGCTCCGGCACTGTTTCCAGCTGCGTGGTCCCCACCCTGATCCTCCGCCGTTCGCCGTGTCCCGCGGCGTTTTCCGCGCCCTTGTTTATTAAAGGTTCCTGCACTAACTCTGCGACCATAAGGCGCGGCACACCCTTGGTCAAGACCAATCCTTCGTCGAGCGGCCCGGGAAACGCGCCCTCTCGGCCGCGCGGATGCGGCACGGCGCCGGGCAGCGCCCCGCCGGTCCTACGCATCGGCGAGCAGCGGGTCGTAGGGCGTGGTCGCCCGGCGGCCCGACATGAAGGAGAGGAAGTCGCCCACGAAGGCGCTGCGGCCGTAACCGCCGTCGGCGGTGGCCAGGTCCCGGTGGAAGGCGGTGCGGAAGAGCCCCCGGTATTCGTCCGCGTCGATGGTTCCGCTGCCGTCCTTGTCGGTGGCGTCGAAGAGCACCTCGGCGACGCGGATGAGCGCGGGACCGGCGAGGGAGGGCACGGCGGCGGCGTACTCGGCGGCGCTGACGCGGCCGTCGCCGTCCGCGTCGAGGGCCGCCTGCAGTTCGCGCCACCAGGCGGCGAAGGCGTCGTAGAGCCTGGTCTCCTCGGGCTCGTCCAGATCGAGACGGGTGGCCAGTTCGCGTGCCATGGCGGCCAGGTCGGGCCAGTCGAGGTGGCCGTCGCCGGTCTGGTCCAGCACCTGGCGGAAGAACTCCTCCGCCGAGCGCCGGCCCTCCCCCGTCGCCGCCGCCCTGTCCGCCGTGCCCGCCGGGGCGGCCGTGAACGGGTCCGGTCCGGTGTCGCCGGTCAGCGGCGACAGGAGGCGCAGGAGGGCGGAGGCCCGCTTCATGCGGGCGCGCAGGGCGGCCATGGTCCGCGCCCGGGGGTCGTCGCTGTCGGGCGAGAGGGAGAGGGTCTCGATGACGGTTTCGGCGTTGATCCAGCCTTCGGGCAGGAAGCGGGCGAGCCCGGCGGCGAGGTAGGCGCCCTGCATGACGGTCTGGGCGCCGGGCATCTCGGGCAGGCCGGCCCTGCGGCGGTACGGCTCCGGGAGCGAGGCGACGGTGATCGCGCCGAGCAGCGGACCGACGACGGCCCGTCCGGCCGCCCACAGGGCCGGCGCCCCGTCGAGCAGGGCCGGGGCGGGCAGGTGGTCGAAGAGCCGGTAGAGGATGACGCGGGCCGCCTCGGTGTTCTCCAGCTCGTCCTCGACGACCCCGTCGAAGTACCGCCAGAAGGCGTGCACGTCCTCGGGGAGTTCCCCGGCGTCGCCGTCGAGCGCCGCGAGGAACGCGCGGTACTCGGCGTACATGCGCTCCATGGTGTCCTGGTCGAGCGGCTGCCCGCTCAGCCGGCACATGGTGACGGCGCTCTCGAAGAGGGTGGCGACCACCCAGGCGCGGGTCGGTCGGTCCATCGCGTCGTAGGCGCGGCCGCGGGAGTCGGAGCCGCTCATGCGGGCGTGCAGCCTGTTGAGCCGGGCGGCCTCCCGCTCGCGGACCGCCGGGTCGGCGTCGAACATCCGCCGCATGCTGAGGAAGGTGTTGCGCAGTCGGCGCCAGGGGTGGGCCACGAAGGTGGAGTTGTCGGCGAGGGCGGCACCGATCTGGGGGTGGGCGGCCTCCAGCACGGTGGCGCGGATCATGGCGAGCGCCCAGCGGGGGTCGTCGAAGAAGGCGTGGAACGGCGATTCCGCGCCGAACAGGTGCGCCTCTTCGGCCGTTCCCGTGGTTCCGGTCGTCATGACGGGTCTCCGTTCTTCTGGGGCGGCACCCCGCCGAAGCGGCGGTCACGGCGCCGGTAGGTGTGCAGGCAGGCGAGGAAGTCGGGGGCCCGGAAGTCCGGCCAGAGCACCTCGGGGAAGACCCACTCGGCGTAGGCGACCTGCCAGAGCATGAAGTTGGAGATGCGCTGCTCGCCGGAGGTGCGGATGACGAGGTCGACGTCGGGGGTGTCGGGGAAGGGCAGATGGCCGGCGAAGAGCCGCTCGGTCACCTCGTCGGCGGGCGTCCCGCTGCGGATCAGCGACCTGGCGGCCTCGACGATGTCCCGGCGCCCGCCGTGGTCGAAGGCGACGGTGAGCGTCATTCTCCGGTTGTCGGCCGTCAGCGTCGCCAGGTCCTCGAAGTCCCGGGCCAGTTCCGGGGGAATACGCGGATCCGCCGCCCCGAGGAAGCGGCAGCGGATGCCCCGGGCGAGCAGCAGCGGCGCGTGCCTGCGCACGACGCGGCGGACCAGCCGCATCAGGTCGTCGACCTCGGCGCCGGGACGGTTCCAGTTCTCGGTGGAGAAGGCGTACAGGCTGAGCCATTCGACTCCGGCCGCCCGGGCCGCCTCGATCACGTCGATCACCGAGGTCTCCGCGGCCCGGTGGCCCGCCGTTCGGGGAAGCGAACGCCGCTGTGCCCAGCGGCCGTTGCCGTCCATCACGCAGGCCACGTGCCGGGGCACCGCACGCGTCGGGCCGTCGTCCCTCCGCTGCTCGTCGTCCCGCCGCTGCTCGTCGTCGTGCCGTGGCCCGCCGGGAGGATCCTCCGTCGCCGTGCGGGCGCCGGGGACGCCGTGGTCCGCCACACTCGCACCCGCCCCGCCCGACAGCGTCCCGCCCGGCGCCGTCCCGCCCGGAACGGCACGGCCGCCCCTCCCGTGCTCGGTCACGCCCACCCCGTATCGCCCGTACGCCCGACCGCCCCACCCGGGCGTCGCCTGTCAGGAGTCTGACGGCACGGAAGGGCCGGGAGCGGAGGAACGGGGCGCCGTCAGCCTTCGGTCACGCGACCGATTCCCCGCGATCTTCCGGCCTTCTCCCGCGGGTCACCTCGGCGGGGCTGCCGCGCTCGGCGCCCCCGGGGCGGGTCAGCCGAGGGCAAGGTTCCGGAGGTTCCGGAGCTTGTCGGGGTTGCGCACGATGTAGACGCAGGCGATCCGTCCGTCGCGGACGTCGACCTGGAAGACGGCGTCGACCCTGCCGCCGACGCGGACGACCAGGGCGGGGCCGCCGTTGACCTCCTGGAAGCGCAGGTCGTCGTAGACGTCCTCGGTGCCCTGGGAGACGGCGACGAGGAAGCGGCCGATCTTCTCGGCGTCCTCCATGATCCGCAGCGGGGCCTTGGCCTTGCCGCCGCTGTCGCCGACGAGCCGGACGTCGGGCGCGAGCAGGGCGAGCAGTCCCTCCAGATCGCCGCTCGCGGCGGCGGCGAGGAACCGCTCGGTGAGGTCGCGGCGCTGGACGGGGTCGACGTCGTAGCGCGGGCGGCCCTCGTCGACGTGCTTGCGGGCACGGCCGGCGAGCTGCCGGACGGCGGCCTCGCTGCGGTCGAGGGTGGCCGCGATCTCGGCGTAGGGAAAGCCGAATGCCTCACGCAGCACGAACACCGCGCGCTCCAGGGGCGAGAGGGATTCGAGGACGACGAGGAGGGCGAGGGAGACGGAGTCGGAGAGCAGGACGCGTTCGGCGGTGTCGGGCACCGAGGGCCCGAAGTCGGTGACGACCGGCTCGGGCAGCCAGGGGCCCACGTACGACTCGCGGCGGGACTGGACCTGGCGGAGCCGGTCGACGGCGAGCCGGGTGGTGATCCGTACGAGGAAGGCGCGGGGCTCCCGGACGGCACCGCGGTCGTCGGCGGACCAGCGCAGCCATGCCTCCTGCACGACGTCCTCGGCGTCGGCGACCCGTCCGAGCATGCGGTAGGCGACCCCGGTGAGCAGCGGGCGGTGCTCCTCGAAGACGGCGGTCGCATCGCGCGGAACGGCGGGAGGACCACTCGGAAGGACGGCCGCATCGCCCGGGTCGGCCGGAGGACCGTCCGGAGCGGCGGGAGGACCGCTCGGAGGGGCGGGCGGATCGGTCGGAGCGGCGGTCGGCGTCTCGGGCGGCACTCCCCCATCCCATCCGACACGGCGGTCCGTGTCCAGTTGCGCACCTACGTCTTGAACTCGGGGCTACCGACCGGTAATTCTTGCTGACAGGGTGTCTCAAGACGACAGGGAGCAGCCATGTCCGCACAGATCTCGTTCCCCGTGGAGTCCCTGGCCGGACCCCGCACGGTCACCCTGGCGTACGAGCGACGGGGCGCGGGTGAGCCGCTGCTGCTGCTCCACGGGATAGGCCACCACTGGCAGGCGTGGGAGCCCGTGCTCGACGTCCTCGCCGTCGAGCGGGACGTGGTCGCCGTCGACCTGCCCGGTTTCGGCGCCTCCCCGGCGCTGCTCGCGCCGCTGGCCTACGACCTGGAGACCGTGGTGCCGGTCCTGGGCGCGTTCTGCGCGGCCCTCGGGATCGAACGGCCGCACGTGGCGGGCAACTCGCTCGGCGGGCTGCTCGCCCTGCGCCTCGGCCGCGAGAAGCTCGTGCGCTCGGTCACGGCGCTCTCGCCCGCGGGGTTCTGGTCGCAGGCCGAGCGGCGGTACGCGTTCACGACGCTGCGCGCCATGCGGGGCGCCGCGCTCGCGATGCCCGTCCCGCTGATCGAGCGGCTCTCCCGCAGCGCGGCCGGCCGCACCGCGCTGACCAGCACCATCTACGCCCGCCCCGGGCGCCGCTCACCGCAGGCCACGGTCGCCGAGACGCTCGCCCTGCGCGGCGCGACCGGCTTCCACCAGACCCTCGCCGCCGGCCGGACCGTGCTGTTCGCCGATGACGTGCCCGCCGTGCCGGTGACCGTGGCCTGGGGCACCCGGGACCGGCTGCTGCTGCGCCGTCAGGGCGTGCGCGCCAAGCACACGCTGCCGGACGCCCGCCTGGTCCGTCTGCCCGGCTGCGGCCACGTCCCCATGAACGACGACCCGGCCCTGGTGGCCCGGGTGATCCTGGACGGCAGTGCCGGCACCACCGGCAGCGGCGGGAGCGCCGGCCGCTCCGGCGGTGCCGGCTGAGTCACGGCCGGCCCTCGGGCCGAACAGGCCCGAGCCCAGGACCGCCCCGGCCCCCACCAGGAGGCTGCCGGCCGCCTGCGGCAGACCGAAGGAGCCGTGCGCGACCGCGACGGCGGTCAGCGCGGCGGCCACCGGGATGGCGCCGGTGAACAGGGTGGCCCGCTCCATGCCGAGTCGCTGGGCACCCATGTAGAAGAGGACGAATCCGACGACGGTGGCGAGGGCCGCCTGCCACACCAGGGCACCGGCCTCCACCGCGGTCGGCGTCCGCAGCACGGCGGACCCGTCGGCCACGAGCCCCAGCACCGCCGACTCGACGGCCGCCACGCCGCACACGACCGCCGTCAGCAGCTTCGGTCCCAGGGGCCGCAGCACCGGCACGGCGAGCAGGGTGAAGCCGACCTCGCCCGCGAGCGCCACCACCGACCAGCCGAGCCCCGCCGCGTCGGTGCGGCCCCAGCCCTGCACGGTGAAGGCGCCGGCGGCGACCAGCACCGCCCCGTACAGCACCGGCCTCGTCGGCCTGCGGCCCTCCGTCAGTGGCACCAGGACGGCGACCACGACGGGGGCGCAGCCGACCAGGACACCGGGCACGGCGGGCTCCGCGGTGCGCTCGGCGGCCAGGACGGCGAGGTTGAAGCCGACCATGCCGACGGCGGCGAGCAGGGCGAGCCGGAGCCAGTGCCGGGCGGTCAGAGCGCGCAGCGGGCGGAGCCCGGCCCGGCCGAGCAGGGGCAGCAGGAGCAGACAGGCGGCACCGTAGCGCAGGGCCTGCCCGCCCGCGTACGGGTAGTCGCCGAGCAGGCTGTTGGCGGTGAAGGAGGCGCCGACGAGGGCGTAGGCGACGGTCACGAGGAGCGCGCCGCGCAGGGAGTTCGCGTTCATGCCCCCGACGCTAGGAACCGGACCGCCTTCTTTTGAGGTCCACTTGCGGGGCGGCATCGGGGACCACTTGGAGCCGTGGTCCGCGCCGACGGCGACGGGAAGGCCGGGGGCGGTCGGGGCGACGAGCGGCGGCTACGACCGGCAGCTGCGCCGCTGTCAACGCGCCTACCGGGAACGCCGGGACGCCCTGGTGGCGGCCCTGGAGCGGCACTTCCCCGGCACGGAGGTGAGCGGCATCGCCGCCGGACTCCACGTCATCGCGCGCGTGCCGGCCGAACACGGCCCCACGGCCCGCTTCCTGGAGCGCGCCCTGGCCGCGGGCGTGGCGCTGCACCCGCTGGAGGACTACGGCACGGCCCGCCCCGGCGACGGCGCGGTCCGCCTGGTGATCGGCTACGCGCACCTGCCGCCGGCGGACATCGCCCTGGGGGTGCGCCTGGTCGCGGAGGCGGAGCCGCAGACGTAGGCGGGGCGTAGGCGTACGGGGAGTGCGCGGCGCGAGAGTATGCGGCGCTACGTACGGAGCGCCGGTCACGTGCACGGCGTCCCGTGGCACGGGGGCCGGAGCGCCGGTCACGTGCACGGCGTCACGTGGCACGGGGGCCGGAGCGCCGGGTCACGGGCACGGCGTCACGTGGCACGGGGGCCGGAGCGCCGGGTCACGGGCACGGGGCCACGTGGCACGGGGCACGGCGTCACGGGGTGCCGGGTCACGGAGCGACATGGCATCCGTCAGCGCGGGCGACACGGCATCCGTCGACATGGGCGACACGGCATCCGTCGGCGCGGCTTCGGCGCCGGGCCGGGCCGTTGTTCACGCGGGGTTCGGTTCCCCGCCTCTCCCGGGCGCTAGGCATGGGTCGGTCCCGCCCCGCCCACGCCTTGGAGGCGCCTCCATGTCCTCGTCCACCGCCGGTCCCGCTCCCGCCCGCCGTACCCTGCTGCGCGGTTCGCTCGCCGTGCCCGCCGCCGCCCTCGCGGCCGGCGGGGGCGCCTTCGCCGGCTCGGCGTCCGCCGGTCCGGCGTTCGCGCTCTCGGGGCGGCCGACGGCCGCCTGGGGCGTGCAGACCGGCGACGTCACCGCGCACTCGGGCCTGGTGTGGGTCCGCTCGGACCGGCCGGCCCGGATGGTCGTGGAGACCTCGTCGAGCGAAACGTTTCGCCGGGTCCGCCGCCACCACGGTCCGCTCCTCGGGCCCGGAACGGACTTCACCGGCACCACCGCGCTGCGCGGGCTGCCGCCCGGCGAGCAGGTCCACTACCGGGTCACGCTGTCCGATCCGGACGACCCGCGCCGTACCGGCGAGCCGGTCACCGGCACGTTCCGCACGGCGCCCGCCCGGCGGCGGGACGGCGTGCGGTTCCTGTGGTCCGGCGACATCGCCGGGCAGGGCTGGGGCATCAACCCGGACATCGGCGGCTTCCGCGCGTACGAGGAGATGCGCCGGCTCGACCCCGACTTCTTCCTGTGCAGCGGCGACACCGTCTACGCGGACGGCGTCCTCCAGCCCAGCGTGACGCTGCCGGACGGCCGCGTCTGGCGGAACGTCACCACGCCGGAGAAGTCCAAGGTGGCCGAGACGCTGGACGAGTACCGCGGCAACTTCCGCTACAACCTGCTCGACCACAACGTGCGCGCCTTCAACGCCCAGGTGCCGTCGATCGTGCAGTGGGACGACCACGAGGTCCGCAACAACTGGTATCCGGGGCAGATCCTCGACGATCCGCGCTACACCGAGAAGGACGTGGACGTCCTGGCGGCCCGCGCCTCGCGCGCCTTCGCCGAGTACGTCCCGGTGTCCACGCTGCACGCGCGCGGTGACGGCACCCGGACCGAGGGCCGGCTGCACCGCGTGGTGCGCTACGGGCCGCTGCTGGACGTCTTCGTGCTGGACATGCGCGCGTACCGGAACGCCAACTCGCCGGGCCGGCAGGCCGACGACGGCACCGGCATCCTGGGCGCCGAGCAGTTGGAGTGGCTGAAGCGGGAGCTGGCCCGGTCGCGCGCGGTGTGGAAGGCGCTCGCCGCGGACCTGCCGCTGGGGCTCGTGGTGCCGGACGGGTCGACGGACTTCGAGGCGATCGCGCAGGGTGATCCGGGGGCACCGCTCGGCCGCGAGCTGCAGATCGCCGAGCTGCTGCGGTTCGTCAAGCACCGGCGGATCACCGGCACCCTGTGGCTCACCGCCGACGTCCACCACACCTCGGCGCAGCACTACGCGCCGGAGCGCGCCGCCTTCCAGGACTTCGCGCCCTTCTGGGAGTTCGTGTCGGGGCCGCTGGCGGCGGGCGGTTTCCCGGCCAGCCGGCTGGACGGCACCTTCGGCCCGGAGCGGGTCTTCGTGCGGGCACCGGAGCGGGCCAACGTGTCGCCGATGGAGAGCCCGCAGTACTTCGGCGAGGTCGACATCGACGGCGACAGCGGGGAACTGACGGTCCGGCTGCGGGCCGAGGGGGGCACGGTGCTGTTCAGCAAGGTCCTCCAGCCGGGCCGCGTCGGGCAGTGACGGGCGGCGCGTGACGCCTCGTCAGGGCGGTCCGGGAGGGCGCCGGGAGGGCGTGCGCGGCCCGTTGTCAGTGCCGGGTCCTACGGTCGTTTCCATGACGCGATCCGTACAGGCGCTCGCCTACGCACGCCCTTCCGCGCTGGAGCCCGCGGGCTCCGGACGGCTGCTCGGTCTGGAGACGTCCGGGGGTCTCACGCCGTCCGGCGCCGAGGCCCGTCCCCGGTTCTTCTCCGGTTTCCTGACCTCGCCGCAGATCGCCGCGCGCGGGCTGCTGGCCGTGGCCGACGTGGCGGCGGCCCGCTACCACCAGCGCATGCGGCCCGGTTCGCTGGATCCGGTGGTGACCGGGAACGGCGACCGGCTGCGCTTCGAGTCCTTCTCGGGCTGCGGCGGGGTGTACGCGCGTCTGGACGTGCTGAGTGCCGGGCTCGACGGCGCCCGGACGGGGCACGGGACGACCAACGTGGACGTCAACAACCCGCTGCGGGAGGCACTGTCCCGGCTGACGGGCGACGATCCGCTGCATCTGCGGGTCGGGCCCGAGGAACTGGCGGTGACCACGCTCGACGGACCGGTCGTGGAGAAGAAGGTGCCGCTGCCCGAGCGCTGGCTGCGCGGCTTCGCCGAGGCCCAGGTCTCGTCCGCCGGTTTCGACCTGCGCGCGGAGCTGCCGGGCCCGGAGGCGGTCCGGTTCCTGCGGTCGCTGCCGCGCACGCGGGCACGGGGCCTGGGTCCGATGTGGGTGGTGCCGTCCGGCCGGACGCTGCGGCCGACCACGCGGCCGGTGGCGGGCTCGGTGTGCCTCGCGGGGCCCGACCGGCTGGTGGCACTGGAGCGGGTGCTGCGGCACGCGTCGGCCCTGAGGGTGTACGGGCCGGTGCCGGACGGCGGGCCGGCGCCGAGCGCCTGGGAGGTGGAGCTGCCCGGGATGCGGCTCACGCTGACCCTGTCGCCGGACCCCGCGCGCGGTTTCTCCGGCGAGGGCGGCGTCCTGGAGGCGCTGGCCACCGGGGAGGCGGCGCAGGACGCGGAGCTGGTGTCGGTGCTGCTCGCCTGGGAGCCGCGGATCGACCTCGGCGACCTGGCCGCGCGGTCCGGCCTGTCCGTGGCGCGGGTGCGGGCGGCGCTGACCCGGCTCGGCACGGCCGGCCGGGTGGGGTACGACGTGGCGGAGGCGGCCTACTTCCACCGCGAGCTGCCCTATGACGCGGACCGCGCCGAGCGGCACAACCCACGCCTGGTCGCGGCCCGGGCGCTGCTCGCGGAGGGCGCGGTCGCCTTGGACGGGACGCTCGCCTCGGTGCGGTCCGGGGAACGGCGCTACCAGGTGCGGGAGTCGGCGGACGGGCGGCTGAGCTGCACGTGCGTGTGGTGGGCGGAGTACCGGGGCCGACGGGGCCCGTGCAAGCACGCGCTGGCGGTGCGCATCGCCCGGCGCGGCGCGACGGTCGAGACGGTGGCGGGGGGTGCCCGATGACGGGAGGCGATGCGCGGGTGGAGCAGTTCCTCGACGCGGTCCGGCAGGGGCGGTACGGGGACGTCCCCGGCCTGCTCCGGCAGCTGGACGCGGCCGGGCGCAAGGCGGCGCTGCCGGAGCTGAAGCGGCTGCGCAAGGAGGTCCGCGGCTGGGACTGGAAGCGGTGGGAGGAGCGGACCCGGGTGCGGTGCGCCCTGCGGCTCGCGGGCGCCGGCTGTCACACGGGCGCGGCGGCGGCCGCCGACTGGATCGGCGGCCGCGATCTGCGGGACTGGCAGGACCGCGGCGGGGCGCTGCTCGGAGTGCTCGCGGAGCGCGACCCGGCGTGGCTCACGGAGGTGGCCCGGCGGCTCGCCGAGCGGCCCGCCGTGGCGGAGGACGAGTACGCCCTGGTCCACGGTCTGGTGCAGCTGAGCGGATGCCCCACTCCGGCGACCGAGGGCTACGTCCGCGGCTGGACCCGGGCCGTGCGGCGACGGACCCTCCTCGACAGCGTGCGGAGCGACCCGCAGACGCCGGTCCTCGCGCCCCGGCTGCTCGATCTGGCCGAGATCCCGGACGCCCTCACCTGGCGGGCCGGCGGCACCGACACCTCGTACCACTGGCCGACGGCGCTCGCCGCCCTCGCCGGGGAAGGGGTCCTGGACCGCACGGTGCTGGTCGACGGCTGTGTGACCCGGCTGCTGCGCGGCGGGCGTGCTCGGGACCTGCGCTTCCCGCTGGCCCTGCTGCAGGCGCTGGGCACGACGGACGGGGAGCGACGGGGGCGGGTTCCCGACTGGCTCGGCATGGTGGCCGACGCGCCCTCGCCGGTGGCCGGGTACGCGCAGGAGGTCCTGGCGGAGCTGGCACTGGACGGAGGTCTCGCGGTCCGGGACCTGGCGGAGATGTCCGGCTCGGTGCTGTTCCGCACGGAGAAGAAGCTGGTGCGGGCGCAGGTGACGCTGCTGGGGAAGGTGCTGCGGCGTGATCCGGGGGCGGCGGAGGAACTGCTGCCGGTGGTGACGGACGCCTTCGGGCACGAGGACACGGTGATCCAGGAGCGGGCCCTGAAGCTGGTGGGCCGGCATCTGTCCGCTGTGACCGACGCGCGGGTGCGCGAGGAACTGGCGGGTGCGGCCGAGCTGTTGAGCCCGGTGCACCGGGCGGCCGCGGTGGAGGTGTTCGGCACGTCCGCGGCCGTCGACGCCCGGCCGTACGAGGAGGTGCTGCCTCCGGTGCCGGAGCTGCGCCCGGTGGCACCGGCGGCGGCGACGGTCGCCGAGCTGGTGGAGGAGCTGGTCGCGCTGGCGCGGCACCCTTACGGGTCCGTCGAGGACTTCGAACGGGCCTTGGACGGTGTCGTACGGCACGCGCACCGGGACCGGGAGGCGCTGGCGACGGCGGTGCGGGAGGCGTTCGCGGGGGCGTACTGGCTGGAGCGCCGGGACCATGTCTCCGAGGGGTCGGACGGCATCTTCACCGTGCTGGCCGCGCTGCTCAGCGCGGTGCGGGCGTCGGCGCTCGACCTCGCCCGTCGGCGGACCGGTGCGCCGTCCTGTGCGCACAAGGCTCTGACCAGGGTCGTCGACGCCCGTGTGTGGGAGGCGGCCTGGCTGGTCGCGACGGGGGGCCCGGTTCCGTTCCTGCTCGCCGCGCCGACCCGGCACACCGGCGCGATCGACCCGCCGGTGCTGGTGGAGCGGCTGCGGGCCTATCGGGACGCCGGGGTCGAGCCGCTGCCGGTGGACCTCGTGCAGGCGCTGCTGCGGGTGCGCAAGGCGGACGCGTCGGCCGCCCGTGCGGCCGCGGAGGCGGCGGCCCTGGGCACCCGGGCGGGGGCGCGGCTCGCGGACTGGCTGACGGCGGACGTCTCGCTCGCGCCGGGGGTGCGCTTCCTGGAGCGGGGACGGGACGTCCGGTCGGGCAGGTGGTGGCTGGCGGAGCGCCTGGTCGTCGCGGTGCGGGAGCGCCGGTTGATCAAGGAGGAGTTCCCGCCGGCGTTCCAGTGGCTGGGCGGGTCGCCGGAGGAGACGGTGCACGGCTGCGGCCGGTACCACTGGTCGGGTCTGCGGCCGCTGTGGCCGGGGGTGCTGCCGGACGACCGGGAGACGCTGGCCGCCTGGCTGCTGCCGTCGCTGGCCGGCGAGGCGGAGCGGGACGAGCGGGAAGCGGCCTGGGGACTCACGGCGCTGGCCGAGGCGGACGGGCCGGCCGGGCCGGCCGTCCATCTCGCGCTCGCCGTGGGGCTGGGCTGCCGGCACGTGGAGGACCGGCTGACGGCCGTGGACGCGCTGCTCGTGCTCGCCTCCCGGGGTGACCTGGATCCGGCACTGCTGGCGGCGCGGCTTGCGGAGCTGGTGGCGGAGGGGACGGTCAAGCCCAACCGGCTGGCGGACGCGGCGCGTACGGCGGCCTCGGCCGGGGCGTACGCGACGGTGTGGGCGGTGCTCGCGGGACTGCTGCCGTGCCTGCTGACGGCACGGCAGCCGCCGCGCGGCGCGGGTGAGCTGGTGGCGGTGGCCGCCGAGTGCGTGGAGCGGTCCGGCGGGTCGGGGGAGGTACCGGGTCTGTCGGAGGCGGCGGCCCGGGCCGGTTCCTCCCGGCTGGTGGTCCAGGCGCGGCGGCTGTCGGCCGCACTCGGACACGGCACCGATCGACCATCGTCAGAAGTGGTCGAAATCGGTCACTAGGATCCCAGAACGGCGCTTAACCCATCAGTCACAAAGCGTTCGTGATCACGCAACACCGCTGGGTCACAGTGAGGTCATGACCGATATGACGCCCACGCAGAACGCCCGCCGCGCCCACCACTGGCGGCACGACCTGATCGAGCTCGCCGCCCTGTTCACGGCCGTGGTGGTGGCCGACACGGTCGCCAAGAGCATCGCCAAGGGGCCCGACGGCCCCTACCTGCTGGTGTTCTCGGCGATCGCCCTGGTGGCCACCGCCGCCTTCCACACCTGGTGGGCCCGGAGGCACAGTCATGCGCCGCCCGCCGACGATCCCGGCGGCAGCGGGGGCTCCCCGCTGCCGCCGGCCGTCGTTCCCGGCGCGGACCCCACCCCCGTGGGGGACACCGCCGGGACGGCCCTGTGGCGGATGCGGACCACGGTCCGCGACACCCCGGGCAGCCTGGCCGCGCTGTGCACCGTGCTCGCCCGCCACGGCGTCGACATCCTGACCCTGCAGACCCATCCGCTCGCCGACGGCACGGTCGACGAGTTCCTGCTGCGCGCCCCCGCCGGACTGCAGACCGCCACGCTCACCCGCGCCGTCGCCGCGGCCGGCGGCACCGACACCTGGACCGAACGGGCCGACGCCCACGACCTCGTCGACACCCCGACCCGGGTCCTGGGACTCGCCACCCGTACCGCGCTCGACGCGGCCGAACTGCCCCTCGCCCTGCGCCAGCTGCTCGGCCGGTGCACCATCCACTCCGTGCCGCCGCTCTCCCTGACCGGCCGCCCCACCGGCGAACACGCGCCGGTGGAGGGCGTCCTGGAGGACACGGTGATGCGGCTGCGCGACCCGGGCGGCGGCACGATCGTCGTGGAGCGGCCGTATCTTCCGTTCACGCCGACCGAGTTCGCCCGGGCCCGCGCGCTGGTCGAGCTCGACGCCCGCCTCGGCCCGCGCGTCCCGCGCAGCCGGGACGTGCTCACCCTGCCCGAAGGCAACGAGATCACCGTGCGCCGCGCCGACCAGCGCGACCTGCCCGCCGCGCGCGCCATGCACGACCGCTGCTCGGCACGCACCCTGGGGCTGCGCTACCACGGTCCTGTCGGCGACGCCGACCGCTATCTCGACCATCTCCTCAGCCCCCGCTACGGCCGCACCCTCGCCGTGCAGACGGCCTCCGGGCGGGTCGTCGCCCTCGGCCACCTGCTGTGGGACGGCGACGAGACCGAGGTCGCCCTCCTGGTGGAGGACGACTGGCAGCGGCGCGGCATCGGCTCCGAGCTCCTCGGCCGGCTGGTGGCGCTGGCCGAGGAGGCCGGCTGCGACAGCGTCTACGCGGTGACCCAGTCGTCCAACACCGGCATGGTGGCGGCCATGCGGGCGCTGAACCTGCCCCTCGACTACCAGATCGAGGAAGGCACCCTGGTCATCACCGCCCGCCTCACCGGCCGGCCGGCCACGAGCGGGACCGCGGGACGGGAGACGGCCCTCCCGCACGACACCGCCCCGGTGCCGCAGACGGCGCCCCGGGCCGCTACGCCCGCGCGGCCGGCTCCCGGCGCGGGGCCTGGACGGGCCCCGCACTGAGCGCCTGGGTCAGGTCACGCCACAGGTCCTCGACGTCCTCGAGGCCGACCGACATCCGCAGCAGCCGGTCGCTGATCCCGCCGGAGCGCCGGTCCGAGGCGTCCACGATGCGGTGGCTGATCGAGGCCGGGTGCTGGATGAGGGTGTCGACGCTGCCGAGGCTGACCGCCGGCGTGATGAGCCGTACCCCGGCGATCACGTCGTGCGGGTCCCCGTACACCTCGAAGGCGACCATCGCCCCTCCGATCCGCGGGTAGTGCACGCGCGCGATCCGCGGGTCGACGGTGAGGCGGCGGACCAGTTCGGCCGCGGTCGCCGAGGCCGCCCGCACCCGTACCGGCAGCGTCGAGAGGCCGCGCAGCAGCAGGTAGCCGGCGAGCGGGTGCAGCACGCCGCCGGTCGCGAACCGCACCTGGCGCAGCCCGCGGGCGAACTCCTCGTCACAGGCGACGACCCCGCCCATCACGTCGCCGTGACCGCCGAGGTACTTGGTCGCGCTGTGCAGCACGATCCGCGCGCCCAGCTCGGCCGGGCGCTGGAGCACGGGGGTGGCGAAGGTGTTGTCGACGAGCAGCGGCACCGAGCCGCAGGCGTGGGCGAGGGCCCGGACGTCGACCTCGGCGAGGGTGGGGTTCGCGGGCGTCTCCACCATGACGAGGCCGGTGTCGGGGCGGATCGCGTCGGCGACACCGGCCGGGTCCGTCCAGGTGACCTCGGTGCCCAGCAGCCCGGCGTTCAGCAGGTGGTCGCTGCAGCCGTACAGCGGCCTGACCGCCACCACATGGCGCAGGCCCAGGCTCGCCCGGCTGAGCAGGACGGCGCTGAGGGCGGCCATGCCGCTGGCGAAGGCGACCGCGGAGTCGGTGCCCTCCAGACGGGCCAGGGCCGTCTCGAAGCGCCCGGTGGTGGGGTTGTCGAGGCGGGCGTAGACCGGCGGGCCGTCCGGCCGGGCCCCGGTCGCGGCGAACTCGTCGATCCGGGCGGCCTCCGCCCGGGTGTCGTACGAGGGGTAGGTGGTGGACAGGTCGAGCGGCGGGGCGTGCAGGCCCAGCTCGGCGAGATCGTCACGGCCGGCGTGCACGGCTTCGGTGGCCAGCGCCCGGGTGGGGGCGGCGGAGGCGTCGGAGGCGAAGGCGTCCATGGAGGTGTCCATGGGGCGCACTGTGAACGAATACCGGGCCGTAGCGGAAAACCTCCGTGCTACGTTCGGCCAATGGCCGATTCTGTCGTACTGGACGCGGTCGATCTGCACATTCTTCGCTTGTTGCAGAACGACGCCCGGTCCACCTACCGCGAGCTCGCCGCCGAGGTCGGCGTGGCTCCGTCCACCTGCCTGGACCGGGTGGCCCGGCTCCGCCGCACCGGTGTGATCCTCGGACACCGGCTACAGCTGAATCCGGCCAAACTCGGCCGGGGGCTCGAAGCCCTGTTGCTCGTCCAGGTCCGGCCCCACCGGCGGGAACTCATCGGACCGTTCGTGGATCGCATCCGCGCCCTGCCGGAGTCCCGGGCCCTGTTCCATCTCACCGGGCCCGACGACTACTTGGTGCACGTGGCCGTCGCGGACCCCGCCGACCTGCAACGACTGGTCCTGGACGAGTTCACCTCGCGGCGCGAGGTGGCGCGGGTGGAGACCCGGCTGATCTTCCAGCAGTGGGAGTGCGGCCCCTTGCTGCCGCCCACGCCGAGCGCTCATTTGTCGTCCGACTGAGATCGGTTGAGCCCCGTCGAGGGTGACGGGGGCACGGTGCTCGGGCGAGGATGAGACCCATGCCAGAGTCTTCCAGCACCGCTCTTCCCCGCCAGGTCGCCGACGCGTACGTCGACGCGCTCATCGAACTCGACCCGATCACCGGCACGTTCCTCGGAGTGCGGGAGAGCGCGGGCCGTCTGCCCGACTTCTCGCCCGCCGGTCAGGAGGCGGTGGCCGACCTCGCCCGGCGCACCCTCGCCCGGCTCGACGAGGCCGAGCGGCAGCCCGGGGCGAAGGACGAGGCGGAACAGCGCTGTGCCCGGCTGCTGCGGGAGCGGCTGACCGCCCAGCTCCTCGTGCACGAGGCGGACGAAGGTCTGTGCGCGGTGAGCAACCTCCGCTCCCCCGCGCACAGCGTGCGCATCTCCTTCACCATGCTGCCCACCGCGACCGCGGCGGACTGGACGGCCGTCGCCGAGCGGCTGCGGGCGGTCCCGGCGGCCCTGGAGGGCTATCGGGCCTCGCTCGCGCTCGGCCTGGAGCGGGGCATGCGCGGCGGACCGCGGGCGACGGCCACCTTCGTCGGCCAGCTCACCGAGTGGGCGGTCGCCGGCGGCGCGGGCCCGGACGGGACGGCCCGCGGCTGGTTCGAGGGGTTCGCCGCCGGCGCCGGGGAGGCGGCCGGGGCGGAGGTCTCCGAGGAGCTGCGGACCGAGCTCGCGGCGGCGGGCGCCGGCGCCGACCTGGCCGTGGTGGAGCTGCGGGACTGGATGCGCGACGTGTACGCCCCGGCGGTGGCCGACGCGCCCGACACGGTGGGCCGCGAGCGCTACCGCCGCTGGTCGCGCTTCTTCAACGGCACCGACCTGGACCTCGACCAGGCGTACGCGTACGGCTGGTCCGAATATCACCGGCTCCTGGACGAGATGCGGCGCGAGGCCGAACGGATCCTGCCGGGCGCCGG
Organism: Streptomyces roseoviridis; assembly: GCF_039535235.1. Classification (NCBI taxonomy): domain Bacteria; kingdom Bacillati; phylum Actinomycetota; class Actinomycetes; order Kitasatosporales; family Streptomycetaceae; genus Streptomyces; species Streptomyces roseoviridis. The sequence continues at coordinate 6,563,054 of NZ_BAAAWU010000001.1, read as the reverse complement.
TCCCTGGGAGGCGCTCGCCCATCTCGACGAGCACGGCACGCACATCGAGGGCGTGGAGGAGGTACGCGCCTGGCTCCAGCAGCTGATGGACGAGGCGATCACGTCACTGGACGGCACCCACTTCGAACTCGCCGAGCGGGTCCGGCGGGTGGAGTCCCGGATCGCCCCGCCCGGCGGCGCCGCCGCCCCCTACTACACCGGCCCGTCGGAGGACTTCTCCCGCCCCGGCCGCACCTGGCTGCCGGTCGACGGACAGACCCGCTTCCCGGTGTACGACCTGGTGTCGACCTGGTACCACGAGGGCGTGCCCGGACACCACCTGCAGATCGCGCAGTGGGTGCACGTGGCCGACCGGCTCTCCCGCTACCAGGCGACCATCGGCAAGGTCAGCGCCAACACCGAGGGCTGGGCGCTGTACGCGGAGCGGCTCATGGACGAACTGGGCTTCCTCGGCGACCCGGAGCGGCGGCTCGGCTACCTGGACGGCCAGATGATGCGGGCCTGCCGGGTGATCGTCGACATCGGCATGCACCTGGGGCTCGAGATCCCGGCGGACTCGCCGTTCCGCCCCGGCGAGCGGTGGACACCGGAGCTGGCGCAGGAGTTCTTCCAGATGCACAGCAGCCGCCCGCCGGCCTTCGTGGAGAGCGAGATGACCCGCTATCTCTCCGTCCCGGCCCAGGCCATCGGTTACAAGCTGGGCGAGCGGGCGTGGCTGCTCGGCCGGGCCAACGCCCGTGCCGCGCACGGCGACGCCTTCGACGCGAAGGCGTGGCACATGGCGGCCCTGTCGCAGGGGCCGCTGGGGCTCGACGACCTGGTGGACGAGATCTCCCGCCTCTGAACGGCCCCTTCCCGACCGGTTCAGGGCCGCGCCCCGCCCGGTGCGGCGGGCGGCGTGGCCGTCGCCCAGGCCGTCCACCCCGTGGGAAACCCCGGGAGGCACTTGAACTCCCGGGGTTTTCCCTGCAAGGTCACGCCCATGACCAGCGGATACACCCCCGACGCCACGGACTGGCGGATCATCGAGGCCCTCCAGGAGCAGGGCCGGGCCAGCTTCGCCGAACTCGCCCGGGCCGTGTCGATGTCCGCCTCGGCCGTCACCGAGCGGGTGCGGCGCCTGGAGGAGGCCGGAGTGATCGCCGGCTACACGGCCGTGATCGACCAGGAACGGCTGGGACTGCCGATCCTCGCCTTCGTCCGGTTGCGTTATCCGCACGGCAACTACAAGCCCTTCCACGACCTGGTCGCGACCACCCCCGAGGTCCTGGAGGCGCACCACGTCACCGGTGACGACTGCTTCGTGATGAAGGTCGCCGCCCGCTCCATGAAGCACCTGGAGCAGATCGCCGGGAAGGTCGGCGCGCTCGGCCCGGTCACCACCAGCGTGGTCTACTCCTCGCCGCTCCCCCGCCGCCCGATCAGCCGCTGAGGGCCTCCCCGCCCGTACGGAGCCGGACCGCGGATCCGTGCCGCGCCTTGACGACCTCCAGCTGGGCCGGGATGCGGCGGCGCAGGTCGCCGACGTGGCTGACGATGCCGACGCTGCGGTCCCGCTCGCGCAGCGAGTCCAGGACGTCCAGGACCTCGTCGAGGGTCTGGTCGTCGAGGCTGCCGAAGCCCTCGTCGATGAAGAGGGTGTCGAGCCGGATCCCGCCGGCCTCGTCGGTGACGACGTCGGCGAGGCCGAGGGCCAGCGCGAGGGAGGCGAAGAAGGTCTCGCCGCCGGAGAGGGTCGCGGTGTCGCGCTCGTTGCCGGTCCAGGCGTCGACCACGTGCAGGCCGAGACCGGCCCGCCGGCCGCCGCTGCGGGCGTCGGAGTGGACGAGCGCGTAACGCCCCGAGGACATGCGCTGGAGCCGGGCGGTGGCCGCGGCGGCGACCTGCTCGAGGCGGGCCGCGAGCACGTACGACTCCAGGCGCATCTTGCGCTCGTTCTCCGCGGAGGTGCCGGCGGTGAGGCCGGCGAGCCTGGCCACCCGCTCGTACTCCTCGCGGATCGGGCCGAGCCGGCGGACCTCGGCGTCGACCTGGCGGGAGAGCCGGTCCAGGGCCCCGGCGCGCTCGCGTGCGGTCGCGAGCGCGGTGTCCGCCTCGCGCAGGGCCCGCTCGGCGGCGGTGTGGGCGGCCTCGGCGGTCGCCGGGTCGGCGGGCGGGAGCGCGGCGGCGGCCGCGGTGGCGGCCTCGCGGAGCCGGTCGGCGACGGCCGCGGCCTCGGCCTGCCAGGTGTCGACGCGCTGCTGGAGGTCACGGCGCGCGGTCTCGTCGAGGAGCGCGGCGGCGGCCTCGGCCGGGGTGTCGAATCCCGCCCGGAAGGCGGCGTCGGCGAGCCGGTCGTCGGCCTCCTTCAGTCCGCGGGCGGCGAGTTCGGCGCCCCGCACCGTCTCGGCGGCCTCGGTCAGGAGGGCGATCCGGCGTTCCAGGAGCGTGGCGTGCGCGGCGACACTGACGGACTCGCCCCGCGCCCCGGTCAGCTCCGCCTCCAGGGCGGCCTGTTGCTGCTCCAGCGCTTCCCGGAGCGAGGTCCGCGCCGCCATCCGCCGTTCGGCCTCACCCCGCTCGGCCTGCCGCTCCTCGTGCTCCCGCTCGGCCCGCGCGAGCGCCTCCCGCGCGGCGTGCGTCTGCGCGGCGAGCGCGTGGGCCTCGGCGTACTGCCGCGCCAGCTCGTCGACCTCGCGGGCGAGTTCGGCGACGGTGGGCTCGGCGCCGGACCGGTCGCCCCGGTCACCACCGGCGGACGGGGCGGCGGGTCCGTCCAGGGCGCCGCCGGCCGCCCGGGCCTGCGCGCGGGTGGCCGCGGGCGCCTCGGCGGCCGGTTCGCCTCCGATGTCGTCCCTCGCCCGCACGGGGCCCGTCGCCGAACCCGCGGCCGCCGGCTCGCCCTCGGCACCGGACGGCGCGGCCTCGGGGCCTTCGCCGGTCGCGGCGGCGGGCCCGTCCACGGCGCCGTCGGTCGCCCGGACCGCACCCCGCGTCGAGTCCGCGGCCGTCCGCCCGTCGCCCCGCGTGCCCGCCAGCACTTCCCGGCGGGCGGCCTCGGGGCCCTCGCCGGTCGCGGCGGCGGGCCCGTCCACGGCGCCGTCGGTCGCCCGGACCGCACCCCGCGTCGAGTCCGCGGCCGTCCGCCCGTCACCCGGCGTGCCCGCCAGCACTTCCCGGCGGGCGGCCTCGTGGGCCTCGGTGGTCGCGGCGACGGTGGTCTCGGCGGTGGTGCGGGCCTCGTCGGCGCGGGAGTACGCGGCGTAGGCGGCGTCCTCGGCGGCGCGGTCGACGTGGTCGGCGGTGGTACGGGCGGGGGCCGGGTGGTCGGCGGAGCCGCAGACCTGGCAGGGGGCGCCGGGACGGAGCGCGGCGGCGAGTTCGGCGGCGATGCCGCGCAGGCGGCGGGACTTGACGTCGAGCCAGTGCTCGTGGGCCTCGTTGCGCCGTTCGCGGGCGGTGGTGAGCCGCTCGCGGGCGGTGGCGAGTTCGGCGGCGAGCTCGTCGCGGCGGCGGGCGGCGACGAGCCGTCGGCGGGCCGGTTCGAGGCGTCCGGCGAGCTGCTCGGCGCGGGCCGCGGCCTCCTGGGCGGCCTCGACGCGCCGCTGGAGCGCGGCGCGGTGCGGTTCCCAGCCGGCCAGCCAGGCGGAGGCGTCGAGGAGGAACTCCTCGTCGGCGCGTGCCTCGCGGTCGAGGGCGGCGCGCTCGGCGGCGATCTCGGCGCTGCGCCGTTCGGCCCGGCGGGCGGACTCCAGGCCGCCGAGCTCCTCGCGGAGCCGGCGCTCCAGGGTGGAGAGCTGTTCGGCACCGGCTTCGGCGAGGTCGGGCGGCAGCACCGCCCGGGCGCGCTCGCGGGCGTCGGTCGCGGTGCGGTGGGCGCGCTCGGCGTGCTCGCGCAGGGCGAGCGCGGGGGCGACCCGGTCGGCCTTGAGGGAGCGGTCGAGGGCGGTCTGCCACTGGTCGCGCAGCGGGCGCCGGGCGGTCAGCTCCTCCTGGCGGCGCAGCGCGTCGGCGTGCCGGGCCTGCCGGTCGGCGAGCTCGCGCTCGGCGTCGAGCGCGGCGCGGGCGGCGGCCTGCCGTCGCTCGGCGGCGGCCAGCCGCAGACGGGCGATGTCGAGGGCTTCGCGGGCGTCGGTGCGGGCGAGGGCGGCGCGGGTCTGGACGGCCTCGGCGAGGCCCGGCTCGCCGGGGCGCTGTTCGACGGGGGCGGCGGCCGGGCCGGTGGCGCCGGCGGCCTGGGCCGTCCGGTGGGCGAGGGCGAGGAGCCGCTCGTCGCCCTCGCGGACCTCGCGCTCGGCGGCCTTGCGCAGCTCGGCGAGGCGGTCCTCGACGGCCGCGAAGCGGCGGGTGTCGAAGAGCCGGCCGAGGAGCTTGCCGCGTGCTTCGGCGTCGGCGCGCAGGAAGCGGGCGAAGTCGCCCTGGGGCAGCAGCACGACCTGGCAGAACTGGTCGCGGCTCATGCCGAGGAGCTGGCCGATCTCCTCGCCGATCTCCTGGTGGGAGCGGCTGAGCGCCCGCCAGGTGCCGGTCTCGGTGTCGTACTCGCGCAGCCAGCTCTGGGCCTTCTCCGTGGTGAAGCCGCCGCCGCGCTTCTTGGGGCGCTGCTGGGCGGGGCGGCGGGTGATCTCCAGGCGCCGCCCGCCCACGGTCAGGTCGAGGGTGACCTCGGTGTAGGTGCCGGGGACGGCGTGGTCGCTGCGCAGGGTGGTGCCGGGGCTCTGGCGGGCGCCGGGGACGGCTCCGTACAGGGCGAAGCAGACGGCGTCGAGGACGGAGGTCTTGCCGGCGCCGGTCGGTCCGTGGAGCAGGAAGAGACCGGCCGACGACAGGGTGTCGAAGTCGATCTCCTGAGTGGTGCCGAAGGGGCCGAACGCGGTGATCGCCAGGCGGTGGAGCCTCATCGTCCGCTCACCTCGCGCTCGGCGGAGTCCACCCGCACGTCGTCGAAGGCGCCGTACAGGACCGTGCGCTCGGCCTGGTCGGGTCCGGCGCCGCGGACGTGGGCCACGAAGTCCTCCGCGATCTGCTGGTCGCTGCGGCCGCGCAGCCGGGTGGCGTAGGAGAGGAGCGGGTCGTCGTCGGTGCGCTCGGGCTCGAAGACCAGGCTGAGGGTGTGCGGGAAGCGTTCGGTGAGCCGGGCCATGGGGTCGGCGGGCCGTACGGGGTCGGTGAGGGTGGCCTCGACCCAGGCGTCCCGGTGGCGGCCGAGGGCGGGGTCGGCGAGCAGGTCGTCGAGCCGGCCGCGGATCCGGGCGAGCGCCCTGGGGACGGGGCAGTCGATCCGCTCGGCGCCGTCGATCGCGCCGTCGGGGCCCAGTTCGATCAGCCACATGGTCTTGCGGTGGTCGGCCTCGGAGAAGGAGTACGCGAGGGGGGAGCCGGAGTAGCGGACCCGGGGGGTGAGGGTCTGGCTGCCGTGGAGGTGGCCGAGGGCGACGTAGTCCACGCCGTCGAAGACTCCGGCGGGCACGGCGGCGACGCCGCCGACGGTGATGTCGCGCTCGCTGTCGCTGGCTTCGCCTCCGGCGACGAAGGCGTGGGCGAGGACGACGGAGCGGGTGCCGCCGGGGCGGGTCGCGAGGTCGGCGCGGACGCGGTCCATGGCGGCGGCGAGGACGGACTCGTGTCCGGCCTTGTCGGCGCCGAACCGCTCGCGCACCAGGGCCGGTTCGAGATAGGGCAGGCCGTAGAGGGCGACGTCGCCGTGGGCGTCGGCGAGCATGACGGGGGTGCCGACGCCGGCCGGGTCGGTGCGCAGATGGATGCCGGCGCGCTCAATGAGGCCGGCGCCGACGCCGAGCCGGCGGGCGGAGTCGTGGTTGCCGGAGATCATGACCGTGGGAACGCCGGCGTCGGCGAGCCGGTGCAGGGCGGTGTCGAAGAGCTCGACGGCGGCGAGCGGCGGCACGGCCCGGTCGTAGACGTCGCCGGCCACGAGGACCGCGTCCACGTCGCGCTCGCGCACCGTCGCCACCAGGTGGTCGAGGAACGCGGCCTGGGCGTCGAGCAGGGCGACCCGGTGGAAGGAGCGCCCCAGGTGCCAGTCCGACGTGTGCAGAAGCCTCATGACCCGGCAGCGTATCGGTGGGGTACGACAACGCCGGTGGCCGAGCGGGCCGGCTCAGCCATCTCCGTACGCCTCTCCGCCCGGTTCGAAGGTCGCCTCGCCCGCCGTGACGTCGGCGAGCCAGGCCGTGAAGTCCGTCACGTCGGCGTCGGGAAGGCCGATCTCGATGGTGACGGCGGCCCCGTAGGTCACCTCGCGCACCGCGCGGCCGGTGGCGCGCAGGTCGTTCTGGAGCTTGCCGGCCCGCTGGTGGTCGACGGTGACGGTGGCGAGCCGGTAGCGGCGGCGCGTCACGGTGCCGAGGGTGTCGAGGGCCTCGCCGACGACGCCGCCGTAGGCGCGGATGAGCCCGCCCGCACCGAGTTTCACGCCGCCGTAGTAGCGGGTGACGACGGCGGCGACGTAGCGCATCTCGCGGCGCAGGAGCATCTGGAGCATGGGGACGCCGGCGGTGCCGCCGGGCTCGCCGTCGTCGGATGCCTTCTGGACGGAGGCGTCGGCGCCGACGACGTACGCGAAGCAGTTGTGGGTGGCGGTCGGGTGCTCGCGGCGGACGCGCGCGACGAAGGCCTGTGCCTCCTCCTCGGTGGCCACGGGCGCGAGCGCGCAGATGAAGCGCGAGCGGTTGACCTCGGTCTCGTGGACGCCCTCACCGGCGAGCGTCAGGTACTGCTCCTGCATCCCGCCAGCCTATGCGCCCGCGGACCGGGCCCCGTACGGGACGGCATCGGGGTCGGATCAGGGGGCGGGCCGGGAATGACCGACGGTCACCGGCCGTTTACCAGGGTGAGCAGTCATTCACGGAAGGCAGTGTTCAGATGAGCGTCGAGACCAGGACCGCCGAGACCGAGGCGGAGACCGTCCGCCGGATCCTCACGGAGAGCGGCGACACGTGGGCGATCGTGGGGCTCTCCAACAATCGCTCGCGGGCGGCCTACGGGGTCGCCGCCACCCTCCAGCGCTTCGGCAAGCGGATCGTGCCGGTCCACCCGAAGGCGGAGACGGTGCACGGGGAGCGGGGATACGCCTCGCTGGCGGACGTGCCATTCCCGGTGGACGTGGTGGACGTGTTCGTGAACAGCGGTCTGGCGGGCGCGATAGCGGACGAGGCGGTCGCCGTGGGAGCCAAGGCGGTCTGGTTCCAGCTCGACGTGATCGACACCGAGGCGTACGAGCGGACCCGCGAAGCCGGTGTGGACATGGTGATGGACCGCTGCCCGGCGATCGAGATCCCGAAGCTGGGCTGAGCGCGGGTCAGCCGGTCTGCGGCTCGGGGGCGAGCCCCAGGCCCTCCAGGACGACGGCGCCGGGCAGCTCGGCGAAGGCCTTGCCGGGCAGGATGAGCTTGCCGCGCCGGCGTCCGCTGCCGACGAGCACCCATTCGGTGTCGACGACGGCGGCGTCGACGAGGACCGGCCAGTCCGCGGGCAGGCCGAGGGGGGTGATGCCGCCGTATTCCATGCCGGTGTCGCCGGTCGCGGTCTCGACCGGGGCGAAGCGCACCTTGCGCGAGCCGAGTTCCCGGCGGACCACGCCGTTGACGTCGACGCGGGTGCCGGAACGGACCACGCAGGCGGCGAGGGTGGTGGTCTCGCCCCGCCGGCCGGCGACGATCACACAGTTCGCGGACTCGTCGAGCAGCCGCTGTCCGTAGTGCTCGACGAAGACGGCGGTGTCGGCGATCGCCGGGTCGGTGTCCACGTAGAGGATCCGGTCCGCCGGCACGGTTCCGCGCCAGGCCCGTACGGCGGCGGCGACGGGTGCCGTGAGCAGGTCGAGGCAGTCGAGGGCGGGCCGGGCGTCGTCGAAGTCTCCGATGGGTGCGCGCATGCCCGTCACGCTAACAAGCGCCGGCCCGGAGGCGGTTGGGCGTCTCAGCGTACGGGCGGGACGGAGACGGCCATGGTCATCTCCACCGCCTCCTCGCCGTTGTTGTGGTAGGCGTGCGGCACGTTGCTCTCGAAGACGGCGGAGGTGCCGGCCGGGACGGTGTGCTCCTCGCCCTCCACGACGAGGGTGAGGGTCCCGGAGGTGACGTGCAGGAGTTCGGTGGTGCCGTCGGGGTGCGGGTCGGAGGCGCTGCCGTCACCCGGCATGAGGGTCCAGTGCCACAGCTCCAGGGGACCGCGGGCCTCGGTGCCGGCGAGGAGGGTGGTGTGGCTGCCGGTGGAGGTCGACCACATGCGGACGGCCTGGTCCGGCGGCACGAGGCGGACCTGGGGCTCCTGGTCGTAGTCGAGGAGGGTGGTGATCGAGACGCCGAGGGCGTCGGCCAGTTTGACCGTGGTGCCGACGCTCGGGTTGGTGCGGGCCTGTTCGATCTGAATGATCATGCCGCGGCTCACGCCGGCCCGGGCGGCGAGCGCGTCCAGCGTGAGGCCGCGTTCGTTGCGCCAGCGCTTGAGGTTGCGGGCGAGCGACTGGGTGAGCTGATCGAGGTCCGACACTTTCCGTCCAATATTTTGAATGACAGAGTTCAATACGCTGTACTACCGTGTGGTGCACCCGATTGTTCACTGCACTGTACTGCGAGGCCCTTCCCATGACGGCACTGACGGCGATGTTCGCCCTGGCCACCAGTCTGCTCTGGGGCCTGGCCGACTTCGGCGGCGGACTGCTCACCCGCCGGTTCCCCGCGCTCACCGTCGTGGTGGTCTCCCAGACCATCGCAGTCGTCGTCCTCGGCACCCTGGTGCTGGCCACCGGCGCCCTGAGCGAGGCCGGGCCCCGGCTCTGGTACGCGGTGGCGGCCGGCGCCGTCGGCCCCGCGGCGATGCTCGCCTTCTACAAGGCCCTCGCGCTCGGCCCGATGGGCGTGGTCTCCCCGCTCGGCTCGCTCGGTGTGGTCGTGCCGGTCGCCGTGGGCCTGCTCCTGGGCGACCGGCCGGGGCTGCTCCAGTTCGCCGGGATCGTGGTGGCGATAGCGGGCGTGGTCCTCGCGGGCGGCCCGGAGCTGCGGGGCGCGCCGGTGCGGCGGCAGGCGGTGCTGCTCACCCTGGTCGCCGCCTTCGGCTTCGGCGCGGTGATGGCCCTGATCGCCGAGGCGTCCACGACCCTGACCGGACTCTTCCTCGCCCTGTTCGTGCAGCGCGTGACCAACGTGGCCGTCGGCGGCGGCGCCCTGTGGCTCTCCGTCCGGCGCGGCGGGCGGGCGCTGCCGGAGGGCGGCGGCGGTCTGCGCGCGGTCGCGGCGGCGGTGCCGGCCCTGGCCTTCGTCGGCCTCGCGGACGTGGCCGCCAACGGCACGTACGCGCTCGCCGCGCAGCGCGGCCCGGTGACGGTCGCCGCGGTCCTCGCGAGTCTCTACCCGGTCGTGACGGCCCTGGCCGCCCGCGGCGTGCTCAAGGAGCGCCTGCGGTCGGTGCAGGCGGCGGGAGCGGGCCTGGCCCTGGTGGGCACGGTGCTGCTCGCCACCGGCTGAGCCCGGAGTTCGTCCTCGGGCCTCGCCGGCCGGACGGGAGACCGTGCCGATGGCCCGGCCCCTGAGCGGTGAGAAGGCCCGCCGGAGCTCCGATGGCCCGGGCTCCACAGCGCCGGCCCGCCCGCGGCTCGCCGCACGGACAGGGCCCTGGGCTCCGGCGGACCGGGGCGCTCGCGTGCGAGGGACCGCGCCGAACCGCCGCCGCGGCACGGGCGGGGCCGCTCCGGAGCGAGGCAGGCCGGTCTCGTTCTCAGTTCGCCGGTTCGGCCAGGCCGGACCGTTCCGGCAGCTGCACGGGCGCCGGCAGCTGCGCGGGCGCCGGGTGCTGCCCGGGCGCCGGGTGCTGCGCGGGGCCCGGCGTGCCGGTTCGCCGCGGCGGCTGCAACGGCTCGGCGAGGTCGTTCAGCCGGTCGAGCTCCTCCGGGCTCAGTTCGGCCAGCACGGCCAGCTGCTCCGGGCTGATGCCGGCCGGGATCGGCTTCGGGGCGGGTGTGCGCAGGGGCGGCTGCCAGCCGCGTTCCGGGTCGTAGGAGCGGACCACCTTCGCGGGCGCGCCCGCCACCACGGCGTGGTCGGGCACCTCTCCTCGTACGACCGCCCCGGCTGCCACCACGACGTTCCGGCCGAGCCGGGCGCCCGGCAGGATGACGGCGCCGGTGCCGAGCCAGCAGCCCGGGCCGATGACGACGGGCTCCGCGCGCGGCCACTGCCGGCCGACGGGAACGTCCGGGTCGTCGTAGCTGTGGTTGGTCGAGGTGATGTAGACGTACGGCCCGCAGTAGGTGTCCGAACCGATGGTGATGGGCGCGTCCGCGATGACGTGACTGCCGCGGCCCAGGACGACGCCGTCGCCGAGGGTCAGGACGGTGTCCGCGCCGAGGTCGAGGTCCGGCAGCATGCCGGCGGTGAGGGTGACCTGCTCGGCGATGATGCAGCACGCGCCGATCTCGATCCACGGCTCGCCGAAGACGGTGCCCTGGGGAAAGGCGAGCCGGGTGCCCTCGCCGAGCCGGCGGAAACGCAGCCGGCCCTGGTGCTCGGCGGTCACGGCACCCGCCTGCTGGATCCGGCGCCAGCCGCTCTGCAGGGCGCGGGCGACCACACGGCGCCGCCAGGCGGTCAGCGATGAGAACGTGTTTCTGTTCCGGGGCACCCGGACACCGTAGTCGGCGGCGTCACGGCTGATCCGTGCGGTGCCCTGTGATGTCCGTCATGGGGCCGGACTAGTGTTCCGCCCGAGGCGCGAGTGACGATCCGAGCGAGCAGGAGCGAGAAGATGGCAGAGGTGCCTGAGGTGCCCCAGATGTCGGGGGCTTTGATCAGGGCCGTGGGCGGCAAGGAACCGAAGGTCGATCCGACGGCCTTCACGGCGCCGACCTCGGTGGTCCTGGGAGAGGTGACGCTCGGGCCGCGCGCCAGCGTCTGGTACCACGCGGTGCTGCGGGCCGACTGCGGGCCGATCGAGATCGGCGAGGACGCCAACGTCCAGGACAACTGCACGGTCCACGTGGACCCGGGCTTTCCGGTCTCGATCGGCGCGCGGGTGACGGTCGGCCACAACGCGACCGTCCACGGCTGTGTGATCGAGGACGACGTGCTGGTCGGCATGGGCGCCACGATCCTCAACGGTGCCCGGATCGGTGCCGGTTCGCTGGTCGCCGCGCAGGCCCTGGTCCCGCAGGGGATGGAGGTGCCGCCCGGCTCCCTGGTCGCCGGCGTGCCCGCGAAGGTGCGGCGTCCGCTGACCGAGGAGGAGCAGGCGGGCATCCGCCTCAACGCCGAGATGTACCTGCACCTGGCCAAGGGCCACGCCGAGGCGTTCGCCGAGTAGGTGCCCCGGGGCGGCCGGACCGGCCGCCCCGTTCGGCGCAGGCCCGGTCCGGCGGCTTTCGGCACGGGCACTGTCCGGCGGCCCTATCCGGCGGCTTCGGCACAGGCACTGTCCGGCGGCCCTATCCGGCGGCTTCGGCACAGGCACTGTCCGGCGGCCCTATCCGGCGGCTTCGGCACAGGCACTGTCCGGCGGCCCGGTCCGGCGGCCCCGTGCGGCGGCCCCGTGCGGCGGCCCCGTCGGGCGCCCTCTTCGTCAGCCCTCTTCGCGCTGCGCGGCCCTGTGCGGCCCCGTGCGGCGGCCCCGTCAGGCGCCCCCTTCGTCCTGCGCGGCCCTGTGCGGCCGCAGCCCTATTCGGCAGCGGCCCGCGCCGGAGCGGCGACCGGTGCGGCCGCGGTCGCCGCGGCCTCGACCGGTGCCGGGGCTCCGCCCGTACCGGTCGTCCCCCTGCTCGCCCCGGTGGCGGCGGCCGCCTCGCCGCCGGCGGCCGGCCCGCTCTCGGAGGCGTGCGCCGCGGCCTTCTTGGCACGGCTCTTGAGGATCAGCATCGAGGCGACGCCGAACAGCACCGCGAGCACGAGCCCCAGCCACGAGAAGCGCTTGAGCCAGGCCTCGGCGACGATGCCCACCGAGTAGATGACGGCCGTGGTGCCGCCCGCCCAGAGGATGCCGCCGAAGACGTTGGCGAGGGCGAACTTCCAGTACGGCATGCGCAGCACGCCCGCGAGCGGGCCGGCGAAGATCCGCAGCAGGGCGACGAAGCGGCCGAAGAAGACCGCCCACATGCCCCACTTCTGGAAGGAGCGCTCGGCGAGGGCGATGTTGGCCTCGCCGAAGTGCTTGGGGAACCTCTTGCCGAGCTTCGCGAGCAGCGGCCGGCCGCCCTTGCGGCCGATCGCGTAGCCGATCGAGTCGCCGATGATCGCGCCGGCGGTGGCGCAGGCGCCGAGGACGTACGGGTTGATGTCGCCGTGCTGGGAGGCCAGCAGGGCCGAGCTGACGAGGACGATCTCGCCGGGCAGCGGGATGCCCAGGCTCTCCAGGCCGATCACCACCCCGACCAGCGCGTAGACGGCGACCGCGGGGATCGTCTCCAGCCACTCCTGGACGTGCACGCGCCCTACCTCTCCCGTATCGGCGACCGAACCCCGGCAGCCTACCCGGTCACCGCGCGCCGACGACGGCCTCGGCCCGCAGCGGCAGCACGCGGGACGACGCCCCGGCCCGCACCTCGCGGCGGCCGGTGCCCAGGACCCAGCGGTGCCGGGCCTCGTCCCACGAGGAGAGGGTCCGGGCGGCCACCGGGACGGTGATCCGGCGGCTTTCGCCCGGGGCGAGCCGGAGTCGCCGGTAGCCCGCGAGGAGCCGGTGCGGCTGGTCCACGCCGACGGCGGCGAGGTCCGGCGACGGGCCGACGTACACCTGCGCCACCTCGACGCCGGGGCGCCGTCCGGTGTTGACGACGGTGAAGGTGACGTGCAGCCCGTCGCCGACGGGGACGGCGCTCAGCCGCTCGTAGGCGAAGGTCGTGTACGACAGTCCGTGCCCGAACGGGAAGAGCGGGGTGACGTCCTCGGCGTCGTACCAGCGGTGGCCGACGTGGATGCCCTCGCCGTACACCTCGACGCCGTTCACGCCGGGGTAGCGGCGCGGGTCGCCCGCGGTCGGGTGGGCGTCCTCGGAGAGAGGGAAGGTCTGGGTGAGCCGGCCGCCGGGGTCGACGTCGCCGAAGAGCACGGCCGCGGTGGCGGGGCCGCCCTCCTGGCCCGGGTAGTACATCTGGAGCACGGCGGCGGTGTCGGCCAGCCACGGCATGGTGACGGCCGACGAGGTGTTGAGGACGACGGTCGTGCGCGGGTTGACCGCGGTCACGGCCCGGATGAGGGCCTCCTGGCGGCCGGGCAGGGCGAGGCCGGTGCGGTCGCGGCCCTCGGTGGCGTCCTCGTAGGCGAAGAGGACGGTGCTGTGGGCGGCGCGGGCCGCGGCGACGGCCTCGGCGACGTCGGCGGCCCGGGTGGCGCCGTTGGCCGCGCGCAGCCGGAAGCGCTGGCCGTCGGTGCCGCCGTGGGCGGTGACGGCGATGCGGTGGGTGCCGGCGGCGAGCCGGTGGTCGGCGCGGCGCACCGTCAGTCCGTCGGCGGCCCGCCCGCCGACGCCTCCGGTGAAGTACGTGGCGACGCCCGCCTGGAAGAGGTCGCCGCCGTCGAGGGTCACGGTGGGCCGCCGGCCGCTGTAGTGGACGAAGAAGCTCCAGTTGTCGTCCGCGGTGGTGGTGATCGTTCCCTCGTAGGTCCGGATCTCGCCGGCGGCGACGGCGACGTCGTCGAGGGAGCGGGCGGCGCCCGCGGGCGCCCCGGCCTCGGTGAGGGGCAGGGGCTTGCCGAGGACGTCCTCACCGACGGCATACGTCACGGTGGCCCGGTCGCCGGCCCGGGTGCGCAGGGCGTCGAGCGGGCTGGTGGCGGCGTCGGGGACGACATGGGCGCTGCCGCCGCCGCTGACGAACGGCACGGAGCCGGTGGGGCCGATGACGGCGAGGGAACGGGCGGCCCGGCCGGTGAGCGGCAGCGTGCCGTTCTCGTTGCGCAGCAGGGTCGCGCCGGCGGTGGCCACGCGCAGCGCGAGGCGGGCCCCGGCGGCGGCGTCGCGCTCGGGCCGCGCGTCGGTCTGTTCGTCGAGGAGGCCGAAGCGTTCGCGTACGGACAGGATGCGGCGTACGGCGGTGTCGACGACGGCCTCGTCGATCCGCCCCTCGCGGACGGCGCGGCGCAGGGCGGCGCCGTAGTGGGCGCCGCCGGGCATCTCCATGTCGCAGCCGGCGGTGAGGGCGGGCCCGGTGGAGTGGACGGCGCCCCAGTCGCTCATCACCCAGCCGTCGAAGCCCCAGCGGTCCCGCAGGATGTCGGTGAGCAGGGTGCGGTTCTCGGTGGCGTAGGCGCCGTCCACCTTGTTGTACGCGGCCATGACGGCGCCCGCGCCGGCGGCGACGGCGGCTTCGAAGCCGCGCAGTTCGGTTTCGTGGAGGGTCTGTTCGCCGGCCCGGACGTCGACGGACATCCGGTCGCGCTCCTGGTTGTTGAGGGCCAGGTGCTTGACGGTGGCGATCAGGCCCTCGGCCTGGATGCCGCGGATCTGCTCGGCGACGAGGTCGGCGGAGAGCAGCGGGTCCTCGGAGAAGGTCTCGAAGTTCCGCCCCGCGTAGGGGGTGCGGATGAGGTTGACCATCGGCGACAGCAGCACGTCCTGGTCGAGGGCCCGGCCCTCGTGGCCGAGGACGCGCCCGTAGGCGTGGGCGAGACCGGGGTCGAAGGCGGCGGCGAGCATGACGGGCGCGGGGAGCGCGGTGGCGGTCTCGCGGACCCGGACGCCGGCGGGCCCGTCGGCGAGCCGCAGGGCGGGGATGCCGAGCCGTGGCACGCCGGGCACGTATCCGGCCTGCCCGAGCCGCTCGGGGTCGGTGGCGCCGTGCAGCAGGGCGGTCTTCTCGTCGAGGGTGAGCCGCGCGAGCAGGTCGCCGACCCGCTCGCCGCCACCGGGGACCGCGCCGGGCCCGGCCGGTACGGAGGCGGCCCGCGCCGCCCCGGCGGGCACGGCGCTGAACGCCGCAGCGCCGGCGAGCGCGAGCAGCAGCCGCCGTCGGGAGACCCGTCGGCGCGTCGGCGCGGGAGCGGTGGTCGGCTCGTCCTGCGGGTCCGGGGTGGGTGCGTGGGACACGGCGACGCTCCTTCGAACCGGCACGATTCCTACGATCATGCGTTGATCGCACTATGCGTGACGGTTCGTCGGTTTTGGCGTCGCCGTGCCGGGAGCGCGCCGGGAGCATGCCGGAGTGGGGGCCGGGGCGGGAACGGGGCCGGGGCGGGAACGGGGCCGGCCCGTCCGGGGGGACGGGGGCGGCCCGTCCGGGGGGCTCAGCGCCCCGGCCCGGTGCCTGACCCGGTGCCCGGGCCGGCTCCGCCCCCGTCACCGCGGCGGGCGTCTCAGCTGTTCGGCCGCAGCGTCCAGACGACCGTCATCTCGCCCGTGACGGCGCCGTCCTCGCGGGTGATGGCGATGTGGACCGGGAACTCGGGGCGCCGGCCCTCGTCGAGTTCGGCGACGACCTCGGAAGCGGGGCGGCCGAGGGTCGCGGTGGCCGTGACGACGCCCATGGCGAGCTTCTTGTAGCCGATCTCGGCCTTCACCGCGAGGGGCACCGCGCGGCTCAGCTGGTCGCCGAAGGCGGCCAGGACGATGGCGCCGCTGGCGGACTCGGCGAGGGTGAACATGGCTCCGGCGTGCGGGCCGCCCACGTGGTTGTGGTAGTCGGCCTGGTCCGGCAGGCGCACGACGGCGCGCTCGGCGGTGGTCTCCAGGAACTCCAGCTTGAGGGTCCTGGCCATGGGCACCGTGGCGGCGAGCATCTCGCCGACGGTCATCTGGTCTGCGCTCATGGGCCGCGATGTTACCCGCGAGTAGCAGTCTTCGCCATCCCCGCACGGGGGCGGCCGTAGCCTGCCCCCGGCCGCACCTCTATGGTTACTGGCCATGTGGCCAGGACAGCAGCCGCCCGGGGGCGAGCAGAACCCGCAGGACCAGAGTCAGAACCCGTACGCACAGCCGGGCGCGCAGCCCGGCGGCTACGGCCAGCCGAATCCGTACCCGCAACAGCCGGCGACGCAGCCCGGCGGCTACGGCCAGCCCAACCCGTACCAGCAGCCGACGGTGGCTCAGCCGGGCGGCTATCCGCAGCCGAACCCGTACCAGCAGCCCACCGTGGCGCAGTACGCGATGCCGGGCCCGGCGCAGCCGGGCGGCGGTGACGGCGGGAAGAAGAAGCAGACGACCGTGGTGGCGATCGTCGCCGCCGTGGCCGTGCTGGCCGCCGCCGGCGTCGCCGGCTACCTGGTCCTCGGCAAGGACGACGACAGGAACGACCGGGCCGACGACCCCAAGCCGACGCAGTCGGCCACCTCGGCCCCGGCCGGCGGCCCGGCGTCCCCGTCGATCGACAACCCGCGCGACGGGGCCGACCACCAGCCGACGATCCCCGGCTGGAAGGTCGTGTACAACCCGAAGTACGGCACGCTCTTCGACGTGCCGCCGGGCTGGGAGGTG
This sequence comes from Streptomyces roseoviridis, assembly GCF_039535235.1. NCBI lineage: Bacteria > Bacillati > Actinomycetota > Actinomycetes > Kitasatosporales > Streptomycetaceae > Streptomyces > Streptomyces roseoviridis. The sequence continues at coordinate 6,546,659 of NZ_BAAAWU010000001.1, read as the reverse complement.
TCGAAGCCCGGCACCGCCACCGGCTTCGAGGACGAGAAGAAGGGCGACGGCTCCCCCGTCGTCTCCATGTCCGCGCCCGCCTACCTCAAGAGCAGCTGGTGCGCGGTGGACACGGACCAGAACGGCACCGAGGAGACGTGGGGCCTGAGCTCGGCCGGCACGAAGGGCGGCCAGGGCGCCAAGAACACCGCCGAGGCGGCCTACAACGAGGCCGGGAACTGGGTGTGGGCCGGCTACGCCCAGCACATGCCCAAGGGCACCATCAAGATCACCAAGGCCGTGCCGTACACCACCAAGGCCGGCCTCCAGGGCAGCATGGCCACGGCCGTCGCCCCCGGCATCAAGAAGCGCCACAAGTGCGAGACGGACGGCAAGTCCGTCGCCTTCTCCTTCAAGAACGCCAAGGGTGACTTCTCCTCCTTCGTGCTGTACGCCGCCAAGGGCGTGAAGGACGAGCTCCCGGACGCCACCATCCAGCAGATCGTCTCCACGGTGCGGCTCGCCCCCGAATCCCCGGAGTCGTGATCCGCACCAGCCCCCGCGTCCGGAGGCCCGACTGGGCCGGGCGCAACTACGTGCTGCTGACCGCCGCCGCGATCGTCACCAACCTGGGCACCCACGGCGCCCTGATCGCGGCGGCGTTCGCCGTCATCCAGTCCGGCGGCGACGGCGGGGACGTCGGCCTGGTCGCGATGGCCCGCACCCTGCCGCTCGTCCTCTTCCTCCTCATCGGGGGCGCGATCGCCGACCGGGTGCCCCGTCACCGGGTGATGGTCGCCGCCAACGCCCTCAACTTCGCCTCGCAGGCGGTGTTCGCCGTCCTCGTCCTCACGGGCGAGGCGCGGCTGTGGCAGATGATGCTGCTGACCGCGCTGTGCGGCACGGGGCAGGCGTTCTTCAGTCCGGCCGCCGAGGGCATGCTGATGTCCAGCGTCACCGGCGAGCAGGCCAGCCGGGCCTTCGCGCTCTTCCGGATGGCGATGCACGGCGCCGGCATCGGCGGTGCCGCGCTCGGCGGCGCGCTGATCGCCGCCGTCGGACCCGGCTGGGTCCTCGCGATCGACGCGGTCGCCTTCGCGGTCGCGGGAGCCCTGCGGGCCTTCCTCGACGTCCGGCACATCCCCGAGCGCGCGCCGGGCGGTGGGCTGCTCGCGGACCTGCGCGAGGGATGGGACGAGTTCGTCGGCCGGCCCTGGCTCTGGTCGATCGTCGCGCAGTTCTCCATCGTGGTGGCGCTCGTGGGCGCGGCCGAGTCGGTGTACGGACCGCTGGTGGCCCGCGACGAACTCGGCGGCGCCCGGCCGTGGGGCCTGGCCCTGGCCGCGTTCGGGGTGGGCACGCTCGGCGGCGCGCTGCTGATGGCCCGGTGGAAACCGCGCCGGATGCTGCTCGTCGGCACCCTGTGCGTGTTCCCCATCGCCCTGCCGTCGGCGGCGCTCGCCGTGCCGCTCGACGTGGTCGGGCTCTCGGTCGCGATGTTCGTCAGCGGCGTGGCGATCGAGGTCTTCGGCGTCTCCTGGATGACGGCGCTGCACCAGGAGATCCCCGAGGAGAAGCTGTCCCGCGTCTCGGCCTACGACTGGTTCGGCTCGACCGCCATGCTCCCCCTGTCCACGGCCCTGGCCGGGCCGGCGGAGAGCGTCTTCGGCCGGAGCAACGCGTTGTGGGGCTCGGCCGCCGTCATCGTGCTCGTCACGGCTCTGGTGCTCCTCGTGCCGGACGTGCGGAACCTGACCCGCCGCACGAAGCAGGTAGCGGGCGCGCCGGTGACGACGGGCCAGGGCCGGAACGCGGACCAGAGCCGGGACGCGGACCAGAGCCGGGGCGCGGACCAGGGCCGGGACGCGGACCAGGGCGGGGACGAGGGCGGGGAAACGGCCGTGAACGGCCTGAGTTCCGCCGGCAGGGGGTAGCCTCGCGGGCATGTTTTCCGTGGTGCAGAACGTGGCGATCGACTGTGCGGATGCCTACGAGCTGGCCCGGTTCTGGAGCGGTGTGACGGGGCGTCCGCTGCATCCGGAGAACCGGCCGGGTGACCGGGAGACCCAGGTGCTCCTGAAGGAGGGACCGGTGCTCTACTTCAACCAGGTGCCCGAGGGCAAGACGGTCAAGAACCGGATCCACCTGTGCCTGCGCCCCGAGACCTCCCGCGACGAGGAGGTGGACCGGCTCCTCGGCCTCGGCGCCACCTTCCTCGCCGACCACCGGAATCCCGACGGCACGGGCTGGGCGGTCCTGGCCGATCCCGAGGGGAACGAGTTCTGCGTGCTGCGCAGCGAGTCCGACCGCGCCGCCGTCGACTCCTGACGGGGCGACGGGACACCGCCTAGCCGTCCCGGTGGCGGTCCCGGACCTCGGGGCGGGGGCGGAAGCCGGCGGACGTGTAGGTGGCGACGGCGGCCGTGTTGGCGCTCGGGGTGCCGACGAGGGCGCTGGAGGAGCCCAGGTGGCGGAGGGCGGCCGCCGCGGCCAGGGTGATCGCCCTGCCGTGACCGCGGCCGCGGTGGTCCGCGTGGACGCCCATCGGTTCGAGCAGACCGGGCCGGCCGGGGCCGGCCGACCAGACCGTCACCGACGCCACCGGGGCGCCGAGGTCGTCGTACGCGAGGAGACTCCGCGCTTCGGCGTACGGCAGTCCGGTCGCCATCGCGTGCCAGTGCCCTGCCGTGAAGCACGAGCCGTCGAACGCCGCCCGGTGCACGGCGGCGAACGCGCGCGCCCGCTCGGGGCCGACCACCTCGATCCGCACGCCCGGTTCCGGCACGGGCTGCGTGAGGTCGCGCCGCAGCTGCGTCCACGGCTCGTCGAAGCCCCAGCCCGCCTCGGAGAACAGCTCGTGGACCAGGGCACCCGCCGGCGCCTCGACGTCGGCCCGGCCCGCGGGCAGCACGCCGCGCTCCGGCTCGGTCGCGTCCGCCACGATCCGCCGCGCCGCCTCCTCGTCGCCGAGGGCATCCGGCGCGATCGCGAGCCGCAGCAGCGCGGGGCCGTCGAGCAGCCCCACGGCGAGGATCCGTCCGTCCCGGCGCCAGGTCCTGACCGCCGCGGCGGTCGCCCGCTCCCCCCGACGCCAGAACCAGCCCAGGTCTCCCGGGTGCAGGTGCATCGGCGCCCCGTCGTCCTGCCACTCCCGCAGTGCGTCCACGGCCTCGCGCAGCCCGTCGGATCCCGGCGTCCCCAGCACGATCGTCATGGCGCCGATCCCACACCACCGCGCCGCCGGTCCGCACCTGGTTTACCTCCGCGCGGTCAGCCGATGCCGAAGGCCCCGTTCGGAGGGACGGGGGACGGCACGGCGTCGGAGTCGTGGACCGGGTGGGCGCCGGAGCTGAGGCGGGCCAGGGCCCCGCCCCGTTCCACCCGGGCGGGGAAGGGGTCGGCGGCCGTGCGGCGGGCGAGCGGCGCCGTGTCGATCTCGCGGTCGGAGGCGAGCAGCACCGCGTTGCCGAAACGGCGGCCGCGCAGGACCGACGGTTCGGCGATCAGCGCGAGCTCGGGGAACACGGCGGCGAAGGTGGCGAGCTGGGAGCCGAGGAAGGCGAAGGGCGCCCCGTCCGCCAGGTTCGCCGCGTACACGCCGCCGGGGCGCAGCACCCGCCGGGCCTGCCGGGCGTACTCGATCGAGGTGAGGTGGGCCGGCACCCGTGAGCCGCCGAAAACGTCGGCGATCAGCAGGTCGGCGGAGGCGTCCGGCGCGGTCTCCAGCCAGGCGCGGGCGTCCGCGCCGTACACGCTGATCCCCGACTCCCTCGGGAGCGGCAGGTGTTCGTCGACGAGGGCGATCAGGCCCCGGTCGGCCTCGGCCACCCGCTGCCGGGAGCCGGGCCGGGTCGCGGCGACGTAACGGGGCAGGGTGAGCGCCCCGCCGCCCAGGTGCACGACGTCCAGCGGCGCGCCCGGCTCGGCGGCGAGGTCGACGACATGGGCGAGCCGCTGGGCGTACTCGAACTCCAGGCGCGTGGGGTCGTCGAGGTCGACGTACGACTGGGGCGCGCCGTCGACCGTGAGCAGCCAGCCCCGCTCGGTGTCCACGTCGGGCAGGAGCCGGGCGGTGCCCCAGTCGACGTCGCGGATGACGGGAATCTGCTCGTTCACGTCCTCATTGTGCCCACAGGTCGGCGACGGCCCGGGCGTGGGCGGCGGCCTGGGCCCGTCCGGCGCGGGCGGCCGGGACCCGGAGGGCCGGGTCGAGCGAGCCCTGGCCGAAGACCTGCCGAGACTCGGCGTCGGGCGTGATGACCTCGACGCGGGCACCGGCGGCGGCAAGGTCGGCGCCCTGCCGGGCCGGGGAGAGGATCACCTTGTTGCCGGTGGCGCTGGGCGCGATGACGACGACGCGTTCGCAGCCGGCGGCGAGGTGGGCGTTGGCGGTGGAGTGGACGCCGCCGTCGATCCAGCGGCGTCCGGCGAGCTCGACGACCGGCCAGATGCCGGGGATGGCGCAGCTGGCGGTGACGGCGTCGGTGAGCGGGACGCCGGCGTCCCGGTCGTGGGCGGTGAGTTCGCCGCTGTCCGCGTCGACGGCGGTGATCAGCAGCCGCGGCCGCTCGGGCCAGTCCGCGGCGGGCCCGAGCCGGCCGGCGACGACCTCCCGCCGGACCTCCGGCGCGACGGTCCGCGCGGCGCCGGCCAGCCGGCCGAGCTTGCGCCCGTACGCCTCGGGCGTGCGGGAGGTGAGGACGGCGAGGGTGTACCGCAGGATCCCGCCCGGCCCGAGGCGGGCGGGGAGCTCGCCGTCGGGTGCGGTGAGCTGGCTCTCGTAGAGCGCGTCGAGGGCGAACTTCCCGGAGGCGACCTGCGCGCCGACGACCGCGCCGGCGGAACTGCCGACGATCAGATCGGCCGTCGTCAGGTCGGTCCCCGCCTCGGCGAGTCCGTGGAGGACCCCGATCATCCATCCCGCGCCGGCCATCCCGCCCGCGCCCAGTACCAGTGCCGTTCGCCTCACCGTCTCGGTCATGGTCCAAGTCTGGAGGAGGGTGCGGAACGGGCGGCGGGCGGGGGCGACATCGGGGCGTCGAGTGCCGGGTCGGGCGGGGCTTGGGTGCGGGGCGGACGCGGGGCGGGTGCCGGGCGGGTGGCAGGCGGGTGGCAGGCGGGTGGCAGGCGGATGTGCCCGAGGGCGGGGCGCCCCCGCGCCTGGGGACGCCCCGCCCTCTCTCACAGCACCTCGGTCACCGTGCCCGCTCCCACCGTGCGGCCGCCCTCGCGGATGGCGAAGCCGAGTCCCGGCTCCAGAGGGACCGGACGCCCCAGGTCGACGGTCAGGGTGACCGTGTCGCCGGGGCGGGCGACGGCGCGGGGCCCGAGGTCGACGGTGCCCACGACGTCTGCCGTACGGAGGTAGAACTGCGGCCGGTAGCCGGTGCCGATCGGAGTGGTGCGGCCGCCCTCGCGGGCGGAGAGCACGTACACCCGGGCGGTGAAGCGGCTGCGCGGCACGACGCTGCCCGGTCGCGCCACCACGTCGCCGCGGCGGACCGCCCCGCGCGGGACGCCGCGCAGCAGCAGGGCCACGTTGTCGCCGGCCTGTCCGGACTCCATCGGCCGGCCGAAGGTCTCGACCCCGGTGACGACCGTCTCGGTGCCGGCGCCGAGCACGTCCACCCGGTCGCCGACCCGGATCGTGCCGCGCTCGACGGCGCCCGTGACGACCGTCCCGCGGCCGGTGATGGTGAGCACGCTCTCGACGGGCATCAGGAACGGGGCCTCCACGTACCGCTCGGGCACCGGCACATAGGTGTCCACCGCGTCGAGCAGCGCCTCCACCGACGCCGTCCAGCGCGGGTCGCCCTCCAGGGCCCGCAGGCCGGAGACGCGCACCACGGGCACGCCGTCGCCGCCGTAGCCGTGCGCGGTGAGCAGCTCCCGTACCTCCAGTTCGACCAGGTCGGTCAGCTCGTCGTCGGCGCCGTCGGCCTTGTTGAGGGCGACGACGATGTGGTCGACGCCGACCTGCCGGGCGAGCAGGACGTGTTCGGCGGTCTGCGGCATGATCCCGTCGAGGGCGGAGACGACGAGGATCGCCCCGTCGAGCTGGGCGGCTCCGGTGACCATGTTCTTGACGTAGTCGGCGTGTCCCGGCATGTCGACGTGGGCGTAGTGGCGGGTGTCGGTCTCGTACTCGACGTGCGCGGCGTTGATGGTGATGCCGCGCCGCGCCTCCTCGGGGGCCCGGTCGATCCGGTCGAAGGGCACGTACGTGGTGGGGCCGGCGGTGGTGCGCTCGCTGAGGACCTTGGTGATGGCGGCGGTGAGGGTGGTCTTGCCGTGGTCGACGTGACCCATGGTGCCGATGTTGAGGTGCGGCTTGGTGCGCGCGTATGCCTGCTTGGGCATGGCTGAATGGCTCGATTCGGTGTGCGAAGCGTGTGCGGGGACCCCGGGGCCGGACCGACCCTCCCCCTGCGGGGTCCGCCGGACGATCCGGGAAGGGTCAGCTTCGGTCGCCGCCGAGCGTCACGAGAACGGCAGCCTTCGGCACATCCGCGACTGCGGACGGTGCTGCGGGGAAGGCGTACCGGGACATGCCCCGATCATGACCGCCCGGAACGGCCCCGTCGAACGAATTACGCGCCGGCCAGGGGCCCTTCGGGCCCGGAGGAGCCGGAGAGGCTCCGAGAGGCCCGGCCGGGGACCGGGGAATTCCGGAAGGACCCCGGGGCGGCCCGGCGCGGTCAGAGGTTCTTGAGGGCCTCGCGCACCGACAGCGGGGAGAGCCGCGTGGTGTTCTGGGCGACGAAGGCGCGGACCTCGGCCGGGGCGGTCTTGGCGTACTCGCGCAGGCTCCAGCCGATCGCCTTGCGGAGGAAGAAGTCCGGGTGACCGGCGCGCAGCAGGCAGTAGGAGAACAGCCGCCCGGCGTCGGTGGCGTCCTTGAAGCGGAGCTGGTGGAGCAGGGCGGTGCGGGCCACCCACACGTCGTCGTCGGCGATCCACTCGTCCATGTGCGCGGCGAGCGCGGGGTCGGCGGCGACGAGCCCGCCGACGACGTGGGCGGCGAGGTGGTCGACCGTGTCCCACCAGGAGACGGTGGTGACGAGGTCGCGCGCCACCGGCAGGAAGGCGGAGGAGCAGCGCTTCACGTGGCGGCGGAGGTAGTCGACGGCGAAGTAGTGGTATTCGCGCTCCGGCAGGGCGAAGCAGCGCAGGGCGACGGCCGTGCAGTCGGCCTCGTCGGGGGCGGGCAGTCCGGCGAGGAGGGTACGGGACAGGGCGCGGCGCTCGGGGGTGCGCACGCCGAGGAAGGGCGCCACGCCCTGCATGTACGCGACCATCTCCTGGGCCCTGAAGGGGTTCCCGGCGGCTGGGTAGAGTTCGGTGAGCCGGGCGAGGACGGTGTCGGCGAGGTCGCTCGCCGGGACGGCCGGGGCGGCGGAGGGGGTCGCGGGCATGCTGTCGCTCACGCGGCCACTGTAGGCGCGGGGAGCATGGCGCACATTACGGCGATCACACATGGGTGTCGGTTACTCTCCCCGGATGCTCCTGTCGCCCAAGGCCCGACTGGCGTACCTCGCCGTGATCCTGCTCGCCGCGGGCGTGTCGGTGCTGCTCTTCGAGCCGCAGCGGCTGCTGTCGGCGGGCTGGCCACCGCAGTTGAGCGGTGCGGGCGCGGTGCTGGTGTTCGGCCTCGCGTACGGGGTGTGCACGGCGGCGCTGGTGCCGCGGCCGATCCTGAACCTGGCGGCGGGCGCACTCTTCGGGACGCAGGCGGGCTTCGCGGCGGCCCTGGGCGGGACGGTGCTCGGCGCGGGCCTCTCGTTCGCGCTCGGCCGGACGCTGGGGCAGGAGGCGTTGCGCCCGTACGTCCGGGGGCGGTGGCTGCGGGCCGCGGACGGCCAGCTGAGCCGGCACGGCTTCCGTTCGATGCTGGCGATCCGGCTGTTCCCCGGGATGCCGTTCGCGGTGGCCAACTACGCGGCCGCCGTCTCCCGGATGAGGTACGCGCCCTTCCTGCTGGCGACCGGCCTCGGCTCCGTACCGAACACCCTGGCCTACGTGGTCGCGGGCAGCCAGGCCACCTCGCCCACCTCCCCCGCCTTCCTGGTCTCCACGGGCTTCATCGTCCTGTCGGCGTCGGTGGCCGCGGTGGTGGGCTGGCGCAAGCGGCACCGGCTGAGGGAGGTGACGGCCGCCGCCTCGCCCGCGTCGCCGCCGGATGCCGTTCGGGAGCCGGCCGAGACCGTACGAAGCCGGTGAAGAGCGGGCGGGAGGCGGCCGAGACCGTACGAAACCGGTGAGGACCGCGCGGGAGCCGGCCGAGACCGTACGAAACCGGTGAAGACCGCGCACGAGCCGGCCGAGACCCTACAAAGCCGGTGAGGACCGCGCACGAGCCGGCGACGGGCGCTGCCGCTCGTGAGAGCCGAGCCCCGCGGTCCCCACGCGTCCGCCGCCCGCGTCCGGCCCCTCCCGAGGCCGGCCCCCGCCCAGGCGCGGTCCCCCGCCCGCTCTCACATGGCTTCGACGATCATCGCGTTGGCGAGCCCGCCGGCCTCGCACATGGCCTGCAGGCCATAGCGCCCGCCCCGGGCGCGCAGCGCGTGCACCAGGGTCGTCGTCAGGCGGGTGCCGCTCGCGCCCAGGGGGTGGCCGAGGGCGATCGCGCCGCCGTGGACGTTGACCTTGGAAGGGTCGGCGCCGGTCTCCTGCTGCCAGGCGAGGACGACGCTCGCGAAGGCCTCGTTGATCTCGAAGAGGTCGATGTCGTCGAGGCCGAGGCCCGCGCGGCGCAGCACCTTCTCGGTGGCGGGGATGACGCCCGTGAGCATGAGGAGCGGGTCGGAGCCGGTCACGGCGAAGGAGTGCAGGCGGGCGAGCGGGCGCAGGCCGAGGGCCCGGGCGGTGTCGGCGGCCATGACGAGGACGGCGGAGGCCCCGTCGTTGATCGGGCTGCTGTTGCCCGCGGTGACCGACCAGTCGATCTGCGGGAAGCGTTCGGAGAAGGCCGGGTCCTGGAAGGCGGGCCGGAGGCCGGCGAGGACCTCGGGGGTGGTGGCGGGGCGCACCGACTCGTCGCGGCGGACGGTCCCGTACGGGACGACCTGGTCGTCGAAGAGTCCGGTCTCCCAGCTGCGCGCGGCCTTGTCGTGCGAGGCCGCGGCGAACTCGTCCATGGCGGTCCGGCCGATGGACCACTTGGCGGCGATCAGTTCGGCGCTGATGCCCTGCGGCACCAGGCCCTCCGGGTAGCGCTCTGCGACGCCGGGGCCGAAGGGGTCGGCGCCGGGCGGCACGTTGGACCACATCGGGACGCGGCTCATGGACTCGACGCCGCAGGCGACGGCGATGTCGTACGCACCGGACAGCACGCCCTGCGCGGCGAAGTGCACGGCCTGCTGGGAGGAGCCGCACTGGCGGTCGACGGTGGTGGCGGGCACGGTCTCGGGCAGGCCGGCTCCGAGCCAGGCGTAGCGGGTGGTGTTCATGGCCTGTTCGCCGACCTGGTCGACCGTGCCGCCGATGACGTCGTCGACGAGGGCGGGGTCGATGCCGGTGCGGTCGATCAGGGCGCGCAGGGTGTGCGAGAGCAGGGCGACGGGGTGGACGGCGGAGAGGGCCCCGCCGGGCTTGCCCTTGCCCATCGGCGTACGGACGGCTTCGACGATGACGGCGTCACGCATGAGACGGCTCCCGAATGGTCGGCGGACTCGGTGGGTTGGAAAACTGGATCCTCACTCACCGGTAACATAACCCAGTGAGTTGGATTATCAAACCCTCCTTCCGTCGGCTGCCTTAGGCTGGGGCCATGAAGGCCGCCCCCCGCCCCTGCTCGATCGCCGACACGCTCGCGCTGGTCGGCGAGAAGTACTCCCTCCTCGTCCTGCGCGAGGTCTTCCTCGGCGTCCACCGCTTCGACCGGATCGCCCGCAACACGGGCGCGCCGCGCGACATCCTCACCGCCCGCCTCAAGCGCCTGGTCGAGGCGGGGATCCTGGAGAAGGCGGCGTACAGCGAGCGCCCTCCGCGCTACGAGTACCGGGCGACGCCGGCCGGCCGGGAGCTCGGGCCCGTCCTCATGACCCTGATGGCCTGGGGCGACCGCCATCTCCATGCCGAGGACCGGCCGGTGGTCCTGGAGCACGCCTGCGGCGCGGTGCTCAGCCCGCGCGTGGTCTGCGCGAGCTGCGGCGAGGAGGCGGACCGGGCGAGCCTGACGGCGCATGTGCGGTCGCCGGGCTGGACGGCCACGGGGCCGGTGGAGGACTGACCCTCCGGGCGCCGGGCCCGAGCCCTGGGAACGGTCACGTCACTTCGGGACGGTACGCTGCGCACCGACCTCTGACCGCAGACGTACATACGGGACGGCCCTGGCTCCATGAGTTGGTTCGAATCATTCATCCTCGGACTCGTCCAGGGGCTGACGGAGTTCCTTCCCATCTCCTCCAGCGCGCATCTGCGGCTCACCGCCGCGTTCGCCGGCTGGCACGACCCGGGTGCCGCCTTCACGGCCATCACCCAGATCGGCACCGAGACGGCCGTCCTCATCTACTTCCGCAAGGACATCGCGCGGATCCTCTCCGCCTGGTTCCGCTCGCTGTCCGACAAGGCGATGCGCTCGGACCACGACGCCCAGATGGGCTGGCTGGTCATCGTCGGCTCGATCCCGATCGGTGTCCTCGGCGTCACGCTCAAGGACCAGATCGAGGGCCCGTTCCGCGACCTGCGGCTGATCGCCACCACGCTGATCGTCATGGGCATCGTGCTCGGGATCGCCGACCGGCTCGCCGCCCGCGACGAGATCGGCGGCCGGCACCGCGCCATCCGCGAGCGCAAGACGCTCAAGGAGCTCGGCGTGCGCGACGGCCTGATCTTCGGCGTCTGCCAGGCGATGGCCCTGATCCCCGGCGTCTCCCGCTCCGGCGCCACCATCTCCGGCGGTCTGCTCATGGGCTACACCCGTGAGGCCGCGGCCCGTTACTCCTTCCTGCTCGCCATCCCGGCCGTGCTCGCCTCCGGCGTGTTCGAGCTGAAGGACGCGGGCGAGGGCGGCCACGTCTCCTGGGGACCGACGATCTTCGCCACCGTCATCGCCTTCGGCGTGGGTTACGCGGTCATCGCCTGGTTCATGAAGTTCATCACCACCAAGTCCTTCATGCCGTTCGTGATCTACCGGATCATCCTCGGCATCGTCCTGTTCGTTCTGGTCGGCACGGACGTCCTCAGCCCCCACGCGGGCGAGTCGGCCGGCTGACGCCCCCGCCGCCCGGCGCGATCCCGGGCGGCGGACCGCGCACACCCCTTGGCGCCGCTCCCCCGCTGCCCGAGACTGAGCCGATGACACAGCGCGTGGACCTCGCGAACGTGATGGACCGGCTCGCCGTCGACGACGTGATCACCGGCTACGCCGTGGCCGTGGACGACTCCGACTGGACCGCGTACCGCGCGCTGTTCACGCCGGACGGGCGCGCCGACTACCGCGGTGCGGGCGGCGTCGAGGGCCCCGTGTCCGAGGTCGCCGACTGGCTCGCCGGGACGATGCGGCTCTTTCCCGTGCGCCAGCACCTCATCGTCAACCGGCGGGTCGCCGTCCAGGACCTCGGGGGCTCTCCCGGCGACGAGGCGACCGTGCGCGCCGACTACGTGAACCCGATGCGGTACGCGTCGGGCGAGGACTTCGTCTGCGGCGGGCGTTACGCCTTCACGCTGCGCCGTACGGACGACGGCTGGCTGCTGACCTCGGTGGTGGTCGAGGAGAAGTGGCGCCGGGGCTGAGAGCCCGCCGGCCGGGAAGGGGAGAGAGGACCGGAGGAGCGGCACGGCATCCCTGTGGCCTGTCGCGCCGCCCGCGGCACCGGTCGCGCGCACACTGGAGGCGACACCGGGAGGCAGCACATGCGGACTCCGTTCGCCCGGCACCGGGCCGGGCCGGGAGCGGCCGGGCCGGGAGCGGCCGGGCGGGGAACCGGCACCAGCCACGGCGCACCGGCCGGCCCCCGCACCGGCGGGGGCGCGGGCCGCGGCACCGGTGCCGCGCCGGGCGCCGCCGCCCCTCCCCTGCGGTCACGGCTGCCGGGCCCCGGCCGTTCGGCGCTCGCCGTCGCCCTCGGTGCCCTGCCCGCGCTCGCCTTCCCCGCCCCCGGCCTGTGGTGGTGGGCATATCTGGCCCTCGTCCCCTGGCTGCTCCTGATCCGTACGGCGCCGAGCGCGCGCCGGGCCGGTCTGGACGGCTGGTGCGGGGGCATCGGTTTCATGCTGGCGGTGCATCACTGGCTGCTGCCGAGCCTCCACGTCTTCCTGCTCCTGCTCGCCGCGCTGCTCGGGCTGCTGTGGCTGCCGTGGGGAAGGATCGTGCACGGTCTCCTCGGCGGCTCGCCGTCCCCCCGCCGGGCCGCCGCGGCGCTGCTGGTGGTGCCCTCCGGCTGGCTGCTGATCGAACTGGTCCGCTCCTGGGAGGGCCTCGGCGGCCCGTGGGGTCTGCTCGGGGCGAGCCAGTGGCAGGTGCCGCCCGCGCTGCGGCTCGCGTCGGTGGGCGGCGTCTGGCTGGTGAGCCTGCTGGTGGTGGCGGTGAACACGGCCGTCGCGCTGCTCCTGGCCGTGGCGCCGGTGCGCAGGACCGCGCTGGTGGGTCTCGTCGGGTGCGCCCTGGTCCTGGGGCTCACCTGGTGGGGCACCACACCGCCGCGCACCACCGGCAGCGTACGGGTCGCGGTGGTCCAGCCGGGTGTCCTCGGCCCGCCGGGCGGCGCCGAACGGCGCTTCGACCGGGGCGAGGAGCTGACCAGGACGCTCGCCGGGCAGCGGCTCGACCTGGTGGTCTGGGGCGAGAGCAGCGTGGGAGCGGATCTGGGCGCGCGGCCCGATCTGGCCGCCCGGCTCGCGGCGCTCTCGCGCTTCGTGGACGCGCCGGTGCTGGTGAACGTGGACGCGCGCCGCTCGGACCGCCCCGGCATCTTCAAGAGCGCCGTGCTCGTCGGCCCGGACGGGCCGACCGGGGACCGCTACGACAAGATGCGCCTCGTGCCGTTCGGCGAGTACGTCCCGGCGCGGGCCGTGCTCGGCTGGGTGACCTCGGTCGGCAAGGCGGCCGGCGAGGACCGACGGCGGGGCACCGCACCGGTCGTGATGACGCTTCCGCCGCAGGACGGCGGCGGGGGCGCGGGACTTCGGGTGGGGCCGCTGGTCTGCTTCGAGTCGGCCTTCCCCGACATGACCCGGCGTCTGGCCCGGGACGGTGCCGACGTGGTGGTGGCGCAGTCGGCCACCTCCACCTTCCAGGACAGCTGGGCTCCGGCCCAACACGCCTCGCTCGCGGCCCTGCGGGCCGCGGAGTCGGGGCGGCCGGTGGTGCACACGACGCTGACCGGGATCAGCGCCGGGTACGGCCCGGACGGGCGGCCCGTCGGCGCCGCCCTGGGCACCGGGACCGGCGGCGCCGCCGTCCTGGACCTGCCGCTCGCAGGCGCGGCTCCCACCCCGTACGTCCGTCTCGGCGACTGGGCGGTCCAGGGGGCCGTCGCCGTCATCGTCGTGCTGTGCGCGGTCGAGGCCGCGGGACGGCTCAGGAGGCGCTGAGCCGCGGGCGCCGTACCGCAGGAGCCGGCGGCGCCGGAGCCGGCGGCGCGGCGGCGCGGGGGCCGGTGGCATCGCGGGGGCACGGGGGCACGGGGGCCGGTGGCGACGCGGGGGCCGGTGGCGACGCGGGGGCCGGGCGGCGGCCGGCGGGGCCAGGCGACCTGAGGCCCGGGCAGCGGCCAGCGGGGCCAGGCGACCTGAGGCCCGGGCGGCGGCCGGCGGGGTCAGGCGGCCTGGGCGAGCGCCTCGCGCACCACGCGTTCGCACAGCTCGTGGGTCACGAGCGCGTCGCGGGCGCTGAGCGGCCGCCCCTCGCGTACGGCTTCGAGGAAGGCAATCACGGCCTGCTCGATGCCGCGCTGGCGGGCCACCGGCACCCAGTCGCCGCGGCGGCGCACGGTCGGCTGGCCCTTGTGGTCGACGATCTCGGCGAGGTTGAGGACCTGGCGCTTGGTGTCCTGCCCGGAGACCTCCAGGATCTCCTCGGTGGAGCCGCCTCGGCGGTTCATCACGCCGAGGGCGGTGAAGCCGTCGCCGGACAGCTGGAGCACGACGTGGTGCAGCAGCCCGTCGCGGACCCTGGCCCGTACGTCGGTGTGCTCGACGTCGCCGGGGAGCAGGAAGCGCAGGGTGTCGACGACGTGGATGAAGTCGTCGAGGACGAAGGTGCGCGGGTCCTCGGGCAGCCCGACGCGGTTCTTCTGCATGAGGATCAGCTCGCGCGGGTGGTCGAGGCACTGGGCGTAGGCGGGGGCGAGCCGGCGGTTGAAGCCGACGGCGAGGCCGACCGCGCGCTTCTCGGCGAGTTCGACCAGCCGCTCGGACTCGGCGTACTCGTAGGCGAGCGGCTTGTCGACGTAGGTGGGGACCCCGGCCTCCAGGAGGCGGGTGGTGATCTCGGGGTGCACCTGGGTCGGGGCGTGCACGAAGGCGGCGTCGAGTCCGGCGGCGAGCAGCGAGTCGAGGTCGCGGTGCCGGCGCGCGGCGGGCACGTGGAGGCTGTCGCCGACCAGGTCGAGGGTCGCGGGGGTGCGGGTCTGGAGGTGGAGCTCGATCCCGGGAAGGGTGGACAGGACCGGGAGGTACGCCTTGCGGGCGATGTCGCCGAGTCCGATGCAGCCGACCTTCACTTCGGTCTCCCTTGCCGTCGTTCCCCGACCCCGGCGGTGGGGCCGTTCGCGCCGGTCAGCTTACGCGGCGCGGTTCGGCGGCGGCCGGGGGGCACCAGTCGGCGATGCCCTCGAAGCCACGCAGGATCAGTCCGGGACCGAAGCGGGAGGCGGCGCTCAGGGCGGTGTCGCGCAGGGCGACGGCGGGGCGGGCGGACAGCAGCGCGAGGCGGCCGGTGCGGGCGGCCTTGCGGACCAGGGCGGTGGTGCGGGGCAGCCGGTCGGCGGTGTACGCGGCGAGGGCGGCCGGGACGGGCAGGCCGTGGCCGGTGTGGTGGGCGAGGACGATCGCGTCCTCGACGGCCTGGTTGCCGCCCTGGCCCAGGGTGGGCTGCATGGCGTGGGCGGCGTCGCCGACGAGGGCGACGCGGCCGTGGTGGAAGGCGGGCAGCGGGTCGATGAGGTGGTGGACGTCGTGCCGGAGGATGCCCGTCTCGTCGGCGGCCGCCAGGATCGCGGGCACGGGGTGGTGCCAGCCGCCGAAGAGACGCGCGAGTTCGGCCTTCTCGCCGTCGGCGGCGCGGGCCCCGGCGGGGGCCGCCGCCATGGCGTACGCGTAGACGCGGCCGTCCTTGAGCGGCTGGCTGCCCCAGAGACGGGCGGGGCCCCAGGTCTCGTGCGGGGCGAAGGGCCGCTCGGGGGCGGGGATGACGGTCCGCCAGGTGGTGAAGCCGGAGTAGCGGGGGCCGGGGTGGCGGGGGAAGAGGGCGGTGCGGACGGCGGAGCGGAGGCCGTCGGCGGCGACGACGAGTTCGGCCTCGACGGTGCCGTCGGGGGTGGACACGCGGGCGGGACGGCGGGCGTCGCCGGGGTCGTCGAGGCCGGCCGGGCTCGCGGTGCGCACGGCGGTGGCGGGCAGGGCCGAGGTGAGGAGGTCGACCAGGGTGGCGCGGTGCAGCAGGACGAGCGGGCCGCCGAAACGGGCTGCGGCGGCCCGGGCGTCGGTGCGGCAGAGCCAGCGGCCGTCGGGGCGGCGCACGCCGCCGTCGCCCTGCCAGGCGGCGAGGTCCCGGACCGGGTCGCCGAGGCCGATGACGTCGAGGGCGCGCAGGGCGTTGGGGGCGAGGGCGATCCCGGCGCCGACGGGCGCGAGGCCGGGGGCGCGTTCGAGGACGGTGACGTCCCAGCCGCGCTGCCGCAGGGCGACGGCGGCGGTGAGGCCGCCGATGCCCGCTCCTACGACGACGGCACGGTGCTGTTCCATGACTCCCCCTGGGGCGACGGAGAACTACGGGTGTAGTGACCTCTTGCGCCGAGGGTACTACAGCCGTAGTCCCCGGGACAGCCGGGGGTCGCTAGATTTGCCCCATGACCGCGACACCGGCCCCCGACGCCCCGCCCACCCGCGCCGAGCTCATCGGCGACGCGGCCCTCGACCTGCTCGTGGAGCGCGGCATGCGCGGGCTCACCCACCGCGCCGTGGACGAGCGGGCCGGACTCCCCCAGGGCTCCACCTCCAACCACGCCCGCACCCGGCAGGCCCTCCTCGAGGCGGCGGTCCGGCGCCAGGTCGAGCGGGAGGCGGGCGTCCTCGCGCCGCACGAGCTGCCCGGCGCGGACGCGGATCCGAAGGCCGTGGCGGAGGCGCTCGCCCTGGCCCTGCACCGCTATCTGACGGACCACCGGGCCCTGCTCGTCTCCCGCTACGAACTGGCCCTGGAGGCCACCCGCCGCCCCGAGCTGCGCGCCTTCTTCGACTCCGCCGGAGCCGTCTTCCACGGCCCGCTGATCGCGATGATGGCCGCCGCCGGCTCGCCCGCGCCCGAGCGCCACGCGCTCTCCCTGATCGCCTGGAGCGAGGGGCTGATGTTCTCCTGCGCCGCCGGGTCCTTCCACACCGCGGTGCCGAGCCGCGCGGAACTGCGCACCGGCCTCGACGAGTTGCTGCGCGGGATGCTGGGCGGCCAGAACGCCTGAACCGCCGTCAATCCACTGGCCCCGTGGGACGACCATGGGCGACGATGCGGGCATGACTGCCGAACGCACCGCATCCACCCCCCGCACCGACCCCGGCACCCTCACCGGCGAGCGCGCGGCCCTGGAGGAATGGCTCGACTTCCACCGGGCCACCCTCGCCATGAAGTGCGAGGGCCTCGACGACGCCCAGCTGCGCACCGCCTCAGCGCCGCCGTCCGACCTCAACCTGCTGGGCCTGGTCCGGCACATGGCCGAGGTCGAGCGCGGCTGGTTCCGGCGGACCCTCGCGGGCGAGGACGCCGGCTGGATCTACTGCACCGAGGAGGACATGGACCGCGACATCCATGCCACCGAGGAGGACACGTGGGAGGAGGCGTACGCCACCTGGCAGGACGAGATCGCCCGGGCCCTCGCCAACGCCGCCGAACGCGGCCTCGACGACGTCGGCACCGGGAAGCACCGCTCGGGGCAGACGTACAACCTGCGCTGGATCTACCTGCACATGATCGAGGAGTACGCCCGGCACAACGGCCACGCCGACCTCCTGCGCGAGCGCATCGACGGCGCGACCGGAGACTGACCGGCCCCGCGCCCCGAGGCCGCGGCGCGGGTCAGCCCGTGGCCGGGTGATCACTCATGCGGGGCATTCCCCGCGAGTAGGGGTGTGGGAAAGGCCGTGCGACCAGCAGAGTTGCGCGAGTGCATGGAACCAGAACACGAGTGACGCTGCTCGCCGGGGCGGCCATGGCCGCCCTGTCGGGCTGCGTCGCGGTCGAGTCGCCGCCCGCGGCCCCCGCGCCCGCCCCCCGTCTCTCCGTCGAGACCCACGGGCAGGACGTCGCGCCCCAGATCGTCCAGGGCCCCGCCCGCGAGGCCCTGGAGGCCGCGATGCCCGACCCCCCGCCGCCCGAGCCGCGGCCGGCCGTCGAGCGGCACCGGACGGACGAGGCCGAGGGGTCCGGCCCCGCGCGCCCGCGCCGCACCGAGAAACCGCGCCCCTCCTCCGTACCGAAGCAGCAGCACCGCCGTCCGGAGGCCGAGATCCCCGGGCTCGCCCAGGTCCCCCGCGGCCGAGCGGACGTCTGCGAGCTGGGCGAGCGGTACGGCGGCTGGAGCCCCCGCAGCGAACAGGCCACGATCTGCCGGGGCACCTACGGCCGGTAGGCAGTGTCGCTAGACCGCGCCCGGGAAGCCCCGCAGCCGCAGCTCCAGGCGCTCGATCGCGGCCCGCACCCCGTTTCCGTAGCCGTCGTCGTCCAGCGCCCGGGCGGCGGTGCGGGCCCGGTCCAGGTGGTCGCGGGCCGCGTCGGGGCGGGCCAGTTTGACGTAGTCGGCGGCGAGGTTCAGGTGGAGCGAGGGATACAGGGCGCGCAGGGCGGCGACCGAGCCGGGGCGGGCCGGCCGGTCGTCGTCGACGCCCTCGGCCGCCGACAGGGCCCGCAGGTCCCAGGCGAGCTCGGCATCGGGGTCGTCCTGGGCGTCGGCCATGTAGTGGGCGAGGGTGCAGCGGTGCAGCGGGTCGCCGTCCGGTCCGAGCTGGTCCCAGATCTGGCCGAAGCGGTTGCGGGCCTCTTCCCGGTCGCCGCCGTGGAGCAGCATCATCGCCTGCCCGATCCTGGTCGGGACGGAGTCGTCCGCCACCTGCTGCCCGGTCACTACGGCCTCCACGCGTCTCGTCGGCCCCCTCGCTCCGAGACTGCCGGATCCGGCGCCGGGTCGGGCTCCGCCGCGCCGGACCGGCCCGGTCCGCACGGGGCCCGCCGGGCTCAGCCGAGGTCGGGGATGCGCCAGTCGATCGGCTCGTGGCCCTGGGCGGCGACGGCCTGGTTGATCTGGGTGAAGGGCTGGGAACCGAAGAACTTCTTCGCCGACAGCGGCGAGGGGTGGGCGCCCTTCACCACGGCGTGGCGGCTCTCGTCGATGAGCGGGAGCTTCTTCTGGGCGTAGTTGCCCCACAGCACGAAGACGGCCGGGTCGGGGCGGGCGGCGACGGCCGTGATGACCGCGTCGGTGAACTTCTCCCAGCCCTTGCCCTTATGCGAGTTGGCCTCGCCGGCCCGGACGGTGAGCACCGCGTTGAGCAGCAGGACGCCCTGCTCGGCCCACGGCATCAGATAGCCGTTGTCGGGGATCGGGTGGCCGAGCTCGGCCTGCATCTCCTTGTAGATGTTCCGCAGCGAGGGCGGGGTCTTCACACCCGGGCGGACGGAGAAGCACAGGCCGTGGCCCTGACCCTCGCCGTGGTAGGGGTCCTGGCCGAGGACCAGGACCTTCACCTTGTCGAACGGGGTGGCGGCGAGGGCGGCGAAGACCTCCTCGCGCGGCGGGTAGACCGGCCCCTTGGCCCGCTCCTCCTCGACGAACTCGGTGAGCTGCTTGAAGTAGGGCTTCTGCAGCTCCTCGCCGAGGACGCCGCGCCAGGACTCGGGCAGCATGTCGGTGTCGGTCACGTCAACAACCTCCGGTGGGCTTCGTTGTACTCCAGACGAGAACCTACCGGGGGCCACTGACAACGCCGTCCGCCCGGGTCCCGCGGGGACCCGGGCCGCGGGCTACCAGCTGGTGCGGCGGCTGAGCTCCCACAGCTGCATGACGGTCTGCGGGTCGAGCGCCCGCTCGCCGCCCGCGATGTCCTCGCTCGCCGCGATGTACAGCTTGCCCTGCCACAGGGGCAGCAGCCGGACGTCGCGCACCATGATCTCCTGGGCCTTCTTGAACTCGTCCGTGACGGCCGCGCGGTCGCTCTCGCGCCGGGACCTCGGGAGGAGTTCGCCGGTGATCTCGGGGCTGACGTACGGGGTGCCGAGGACGTTCTCCTCGCCCACGAACGGGGCGATGAAGTTGTCCGGATCCGGGAAGTCGGGGAACCAGCCTCGGCCGAAGACGGGGTACTCGCCCTTCTGGTAGCCGGCCTGGAACTCCTTCCACGGCTTGCCGTGCAGGGTGATCTCGAAGAGGCCGGACCCCTCCAGCTGGCGCTTGAGCTCGGCGAACTCGGGCGCGGTCGAGGAGCCGTAGCGGTCGGTGGTGTACCAGAAGTCCAGCTCGACGGGCTCGGTGATGCCGGCGGCCCGCAGGATCGACTTGGCCTTGGCGGGGTCGGGCTCGCCGAAGCGGTCGTAGAAGCTGGTGGTGTGGCCCGCGATGCCCTTGGGGACCATCGAGTACAGCGGCTCGGCGGTGCCCTGGTAGACCTTGTTGACCAGTTCCTCGCGGTTGACGAGCTGGGCGATGGCCTTGCGGACGGGCAGCTTGGCGACCGAGTCGTCCTTGGTGTTGAAGACCAGGTAGCGGATGTCGGCGCCGGTGGACTCGACCAGCTGGAGACCCTGGTTCTCCGGCTTGTCGGCCTGGAGGTCGACCACCTCGGCCGCGGTCAGACCGCGGTAGGTGGCGTCGATCTCCTTCTCCTTCAGCGCGGTGACCATCGCCTCGGACTCGGCGAAGTACCGGATGGTGACGCCGCCGTTCTTGCGGTCGGCGAAGCCCTTGTAGCTCGGGTTGCGGGTGAGCTCGGCCTTCTCCTTCTCCTTGTACTCGTCGAGGACGTACGGGCCCGAGCCGACCAGCTTGCCGTCGGTGCGGAGCCGGTCGGCCGGGTACTCGGCCGGGTCGACGATCGACATGGCCGGGGTGGCCAGGACGAAGGGGAAGGTGGCGTCCGGCTTGTTCAGCCGGAAGACGACCGTGTCGGGGGCGACGACCTCGACCTTGTCGAGGGAGCCCAGCATGCCGTTGGGGCCGCCCTTGTGGTTGATCGTGCGGATCCGCTCGATCGAGTACTTCACGGCCTCGGCGTCCAGCTTGTGACCGTTGGAGAAGGTCAGTCCCTCGTGGACCTGGCACTCGAAGACCCGGCTGGAGGAGCCCTCCTTGAACTTGCAGTCCGCGGCGTCCGACTCGGGGGTCGTCCGGCCGGTCGGGAAGCTCACGAGCGTCTGGAAGACATTCCGGAAAAGCTCCCAGGAATTGTCCCAGGCGGCGGCCGGATCGAGCGTCGAGGGCGAGCTCGTCGTCCCCACGACGATTCTCTGTTCCGTTGCGGATTCACCGTCCGAAAACACACTGCATCCGGACAGGAGGGATATGGACGCAAGGGCTGCAGCGGCCTGCAGACTGGTCCGGTTGAACACGTGCACGCTCCTCGTTCAGCCTGGGGTCGGCCGACGATACCGCAGCGCCCCGCCAGGTCAACGATCGGCCCGGGCGGGGCACTCGAGGCATTCTCTGAACAACCGGGGCCAAACCGGTCAGGAATTCAGCGAAGTGTCCGGATACCGGTCACCCGACACCGGCGTTCAGGAAAATACCGCCGTCGACGACCAGTGTCTGGCCGGTGATCCAGTCCGCCTGCGAGGAGGTCAGGAAGGCGGCGGCGCCCCCGACGTCCCGCGGCTCCCCGAGCCGGCCCATCGGGTAGGAGGCGACCACCTCGGCCTCCCGGCCTTCGTAGAGGGCGGCGGCGAATTTCGTTCGCACGACGGCCGGGGCGATGGCGTTGACCCGGACCGCCGGAGCGAATTCGTGGGCCATCTGGAGGGTGAGATTGATCATGGCCGCCTTGCTCATTCCGTACGCGCCGACGAACGGCGAGGCGGCGATTCCGGCGACCGAGGCGATGTTCACGATCGCCCCTCCGTGTTCCTTCTGCCACGCCCGGTACGTGTGCTGGGCGAAGCCGAGCGCCGAGACCACATTGGTCTCGAAGACCTTGCGGGCCACGCCCAGGTCGAGTTCGGCGATCGGCCCGAAGACCGGATTGGTGCCGGCGTTGTTGATCAGGAAGTCGACCCGGCCGAAGGCTTCCATGGCGGCGGCGACGGCGGCGGCCTGGTGGGCCTCGTCGTGCGCCTTGCCCGGCACCGCGATGACCCGGTCGGCACCGAGCCGCTCCACGGCCTCCTTGAGGGCCTCCTCGCCGCGCCCGGTGATGCAGACCCGGTCGCCGCGGGCGACGAGGGCCTCGGCGATGCCGTAGCCGATGCCCCGGCTGCCGCCGGTGACCAGGGCGACCTTGCCCGAGGGCTCGGGCAGTTCGTTCGCGCTCATGTGCGTTCTCCTCCCGCGCCGGGGCGTCAGTTGAGCGGGCCGCCGGCCACGTACAGGACCTGGCCGGACACGAAGCCGGCGTCGTCGCCGGTGAAGAAGGCGATGGCGTTCGCGATGTCCTCGGGCCGGCCGACGCGCTGGACCGGGATCATGGACGCCGCGGCGGCCTGGAACTCCTCGAAGCCCATGCCGACCCGCTCGGCGGTCTGCGCGGTCATCTCGGTGACGATGAAGCCGGGGGCGACGGCGTTGGCGGTGATGCCGAACTTGCCGAGCTCCTTGGCCAGGGTCTTGGTGAAGCCCTGGAGACCGGCCTTGACCGCGGAGTAGTTGGCCTGGCCCCGGTTGCCGAGCGCCGAGGAGGAGGAGAGCGAGACGATCCGGCCGAAGCCGGCGTCGACCATGTGCTTCTGGCACGCCTTGGCCATCAGGAACGCGCCCTTGAGGTGGACGTTCATGACGGTGTCCCAGTCCGCCTCGGACATCTTGAAGAGCAGGTTGTCGCGGAGCACGCCCGCGTTGTTGACGAGGATCGTGGGCGCGCCGAGCTCGGCGACGACCCGCGCGACGGCGGCCTCCACCTGGGCGCTGTCGGAGACGTCGCAGCCGACGGCGAGCGCGGTGCCGCCCGCGGCGGTGATCTTCTCGACGGTGTCCTTGCAGGCCGCCTCGTCGAGGTCGAGTACGGCGACGGCCCGGCCCTCGGCGGCGAGCCGGATCGCGGTGGCGGCTCCGATGCCCCGCGCCGCACCGGTGACGACGGCTACGCGCTGCTCGGTGGTGGACATGCTTGTTCTCCTCGCCCTTGGAACGTCCCTGGATACGGCCGTTGCCGGCGGTCCGCTCGCTCTCCCGCAGGTGAGCGACCGCTTAGTATCGACCGTAGACGAGACGCTAGAAGCCCTGGCACCCGGTGTCAACGGCCCACCGGGTGCACCCGATCACTCCGCGTGCCGCGGTGCGCCGGTCAGCGCACGAGCAGATCGAGCAGGCGTTCCACCTCGGCCTCGGGGTCGGTGGTCAGGCCGGTGTGCACCGGGCCGGGCTGCACGACCGTCGAGCGGGGTGCGATCAGCCAGCGGAAGCGCCGGCCGGCGTCGTCGCGGGCCGCCTGCCCGGCGGCCTCGCCGCCCGCGCAGACGCCCTCGACGGCGTGCAGCGCGGCCCGTACGCCGGTGACGTCGGCCGCCGGGTCGAGAGCGGCCAGCTTGGCCTCGTCCAGATGGGTGCGGGCGGCCACGAAGGAACGGGCCCGGCAGTAGACGACCACGCCGGCGTTGAAGCACTCGCCGCGTTCGACGCGGGGCACCACGCGCAGCAGCGCGTACTCGAAGACATCGCGGTCGGTCACGGGGTGCTGTCCTTCTCGGTGGCGGGCCCGGCGGAGTGCCCGGTGTCGTGCGGCCGGGGTGCGAGGCGTTCGGCGAGCCAGCCCGGGGGCTGCTGGGGCCGCCGCTCGGTACGCGGGCCGAGGGTGATCCGCTCGTGGATGGTCTCGGCGCGCGGCAGCAGCGCCGCCACGTACGCGGCCCGCACCTCGTCGGGGCCGGCGAAGCCGGGCTCGTCGACCAGCCACTCGTCGGGGACGTCGGCGGCGACCTCGGTGAGCAGCTCGCGGGTGACGAGCGGCGCGAGCTCGGCGGCCGCGGCGGCGATGTCGGGCGAGAAGGGGGCCAGGGCGTGGTCGGAAGCGTCGTAGGGCCGGGCGGCGGAGGCGGCGGCGCCGGGCCAGTTGTGGTGCCAGATCATGGTGGCGCCGTGGTCGATGAGCCACAGGTCGCCGTGCCACACCAGCATGTTGGGGTTGCGCCAGGAGCGGTCGACGTTGTTGATGACCGCGTCGAACCAGACGACCCGTCCGGCCTCCTTCGGGTCGACCTCGTAGGCGAGCGGGTCGAAGCCGAGCGAGCCCGGCAGGAAGTCCATGCCGAGGTTGAGCCCGCCGCTGGCCTTGAGGAGCTCCTGCACCTCCTGGTCGGGTTCGGAGAGCCCGATGACCGGGTCGAGCTGGATGGTGACGAGCTCGGGCACCCGCAGCCCGAGCCGGCGGGCGAGCTGCCCGCAGATCACCTCGGCGACCAGGGTCTTGCGGCCCTGGCCGGCTCCGGTGAACTTCATGACGTACGTGCCGAGATCGTCGGCCTCGACGATCCCGGGGAGCGAGCCACCCTCACGCAGGGGCGTGACATAGCGGGTCGCTACGACCTCTTCCAACACTTTCCCAGGCCACCCATCTTCTGAACCTTGCCATCCACGGACAGCTCATCCGGTGTCCTGAGGCGCAGATCACCGGTCGACGGCGCTGGGGAGAACCTGGAGAGCTTCCGTCTGCGGGCCGGTCGTCCCCACTCTCCCCAGCAGACCGCCGATGGTGCCGCGCCCCTTGCTGCCGGCTTCCGGCATTGAAGTGAGCATAGTAACCGAGCGTGATCGCGGGAGGGGCGTTCGAGCCGGCGGGCCGGGGTCACGGCGGACGCACCGGCTTCCCACCTGATCGAGGCATACGGCGGCGACGCCGGCGGGGCATCCTGTCCGAGCTCTCCGCGGTCTGCTCTCTGTCCCGGCTCACCGGCCGCCGGCTCAACCACCGCCCCGAACGCCACCCCCGCAACGGCCTGGCCTTTCTCGCCCTCGCCGCAGCCATTTGCTGCTACGAGCGGCCCGTCCGTCTCACCACACCGGACACGGTCTTGAGGTGCCGCGTCCACACCCGATCCGGTAAGAGTTCAACAATGGCGGGTGCGTAACCCTTCACGCCTCGAAGCGTTCTACCGAGCAAACGCATTGATTCGGGGCTGTGACGGCCGGCCGGCGACTGTCACCCCAACCTCACGAACTTCGACGAGCACCGCTCGGTGGGGGTGACGGAGGGGCCCGGATACAGGGGGAGGGCGGCGTGCGCGTCATCGGCACCGAGCTGGTCACCAACCGTCGGCTGCGAGGCCAGGGACGGCGCGCACGGCCGCCCCGTCTTGCCGGCGCCCTCTCGGTCGTCGGCGCTCTCCTGTTGCTCTCCTGTTCGGGGCAGAGCCCGGACGGAAGCTCGGGCCCTCCGCCGGCATCATCCTTGAAGAAGGTCGGCGCGGCGGTCGAGCAGGCCAAAGTCCTGCACTGGTCAGGGTCGTGGTCATACGACGACTGGTTCCCGGAAAGGTCGGCTGCCCTCACGTCAACGCACGTCACCGCCGACCTGCGTGCTATGGGCAGCGGTGATGTGTTCGGCACCGTGAGCGCCGATGATCACAAGGCCCAGGTCGTGTCGGTCGCGGGCGCGGCGATGTTCGTCAAGGCCGATCGCGTGATGCTGCAGATGATGGGCGTCGAGGAGCCCCAGGCGCACGTCGGCCGTTGGACCGAGATCCGCCGGTCGGCTGGCACTCGCCAGGTGCTCGGGCTGGATCTGGACTGGTTGGCCCCTTCTCCGCTCGCCTCGGCCCTGGCGTCCGCAGCCAAGGCCACCGGCACCGGTGGGGCCGAGGGGGGCACCTCGTCGGTCTCGTCCTCCGCCGCGGAGCGATTCCCGCGGCCGGACGGGGTGCCCGCCGACGCGGCCCCTGTCGCCGTAGTCGGCAAGGGGAGCACCAAGTCAGGCACGTACTGGGTCACGGCGTCCGAACCGCACCGGCTGCTCGGCTACTCGGGGCTCGACGCCCTGCACGACAGCGACGGTCAGCCCGAGGAGTCCGAGTTCGACCCCGTGGCGAAGCTGTCGGTACGCACGGAGAACGCGGCCACCGCCCGCGGCACGTACGAGGCGATGCACACGGCCATCCGCTCCCTGCCGCCCGTCGTGCCGATCAGCGCCGAACCCGCCCCGAAAGAGGTCTCGGAGACCGTCGACGAAGTGTGCGGGGCGCTGTGCCACACCGTCACCGTGACCGTCAGCCTGACGAACCGCATGCCGTACGAGTCCGTCGCCGCCCGGTACGCACTCGCGCTGGAGGCCCTCCTGCACAAGGACGAGGACGGTTACCGCCTGGGCAATCCCCGCTCCGTGGACATCGGTTCCTGCACCGTGCGGCTGCCCACCGCCAGGCCCGGCACCACCGTACGGGCCGCCTGCACCATGGGCGGTCCCGCACTGCGGAAGGCGGTCCAGGTGGCCAGTGACCAGCACGGATTCGTGCAGATGACCCTGCAGACCGACGCGACCCGTGAGGTCACCGGCCTCACCGGGCCCAGCAACTCGACCGGCCTGTTGCAGAAGCTCGGCTCCCACGCCGACCACCTCCTGGGCGCGAGCTGACCCGGCTGACCCGACCGCACGACGCCGTACGCCTCGAGCCGAGAGCCGCGTACCGGCTCCCGCTCCTGATGCGGGCGGGAAAACCGCCCGCATGCCGCGCCATCCGAGGGAGGAACCGTGGCATCCGCTGCGCACGAAGACGACCCAGCCGGGCCGGGCGACAAGGGCCGGACAACGGCGAAGGTTCACATGGACCTGTTGGAGGAGGAGAGCAGGCACAAGGACGGGGACGTGGTGGAGCCGCGTGTCGGTGAACCGCGTCCGCAGACACGGTTCCTGGTGGTGGGCGCGGTGATCGGTGTGATCGCCCTGGGGACGTCCCTGGCCGTGCAGTTCTCGGGGTCCATCGACCCTGAGATGCCGAAGATCCCGGGGCTTCCCTCCCTCTCCCCGGGGCCCGGGGGCATTCCGACGGGGCTTCCCACCACGCCGGGCGATCCGCCCTCGCTGCCCACCGAGCTGCCCTCCTTCTCCTGGCCCGCCGATCCGCCCGCGGGCGGAGTGCCCACGGATGTCGAACTGCCCACGGACCTTGAGCTGCCCACGGATCTCCCCGGCCTGCCCGGTGATGTCTCGTGACGGAGCGACCCACCATCGGCACCCCCACACCCCCCTCCGACCTCCCCCGCCCCTCCCCTCCAGCGCCCGCGTCCACGCCCGCGTCCACCGTCGCGGCCGGCCGACGGCTCCTGCGGGACGACGAGGTCGCCCGGGGACGCGCCCTGCTCGTGGTCCGGCTGGTCATCGGGGCGTACCTGCTGGAGCTGCTGCTCAACCTGACCCGGCCGCACGTGCTGCCCGACGAGCCCTCGCTCACCATCTTCTGGCGGTTCCCGGGGATGCCGGAGGAGGGTGCGCTGGACTCGTTCGGCTCCCTCTTCGCGATCCCCCGGACCGCCTTCTGGGGTGTGCTCGCGGGCATCGTGGCGGGTATCGCGCTCCAGGCGGTCATCGTCCGGATGCCGTCCGAGGACCGCCGGGCCACCGTCCTGACCTGGGCGGCGCTGGCAGTGCTCCTGGGCCCCTTCGCGCTGTTCTCCCTGTTCGTCCTCGCGAAGTCCCCGCTGCTCGTCCTCGCCTGCGTCCCCACCAGCGCGTTCGCCCTGTGGCTCATCCACCGGGCGCAGCGGTTCGGCTGGCTGCCCCTGCCGATGCTGCTCACGGCGTTCGGCTGGGGCGCGCTGATCCAGTGGGGTGTGGGCCGCGCCTTCACCAACCTGGCGTACGGCACCGTCAACGGCTACATGTACGAGGGCACGGACCTCACCGGGTCCACCACCGATGGATCGGGCAACCAGGTCGACTTCACCTTCACCTTCGACCTCGGCTACCGGACGATCGACGTCACGCTGCTTCACCTGAGCACGGTCAACCAACTGGCCGCAGCCGCCGGCGTCGTCCTGCTGGTCCTGATGTTCCGGCACCGTGTCACCGACGTCGTGACGGGCCTCGTGCTCGGCGCGGCCGCCGGGCTCGGGTACAACTTCACGGAAAGCGTCATCGTCATCGAGCTGTGGTCGATCCTGAGCAGCCTCAACGGCGCGACCGGCGGCTTCGAGTACTGGATCCGCCAGTGCGCGTCCCTGTTCGGCAGCCAGGTCGTCTTCGGCGCACTCGTCGGTGCCGGGATCGGGCTCGCGGCCCAGACGCGGCGACGCGCACAGCGTGTCGGCCTGGTCACCGCGGGGCTGGTGGCGGCGATCGGCGGGGCCGTGGCCAACGAGGTCCTGTCGGCGTGGCTGTCCGGGCTGGTCCGCGACCGTGTCGGCATCGGCGGGACGCTCGACACCCTGGTGATCTCCCCGGCCATCTGGCTGGCGCCGCAGGTGCCGTTCCTCACGGTGTGCCTCCTGCTGCTGCGCTCCGGGAGCCGCGCCCGCGTCGCCGCCGCGCGTGGAGCGGTGACGGCCGAGGCCGCCGAGGCGGGCGTCGGCGGCGCCGTCACCGAACGCGAGGTGCCCTTCCTCCTGGACCCGGCCCTGCGGTTCTGGGCCCTGGTCAGCACGTGGCGACGGCACGGACCGGCCGCGGCACGGGCGTTGCGGCGCTTCCAGCGGGCCCAGTTGGAGGTGGCCGGCTGGCGCTGGCAACAGGAACGTGCCGCGGCGGCGGCCCTCGGTGCGCGGGAACAGCCACAGGCACGGGAAGAACGAGAGACGCAGGACGCTCGAGAAGCACAAGAGACTCAGGAAGCGCAGCGGGCTCAGGAAGCGCGGGAAGCCCGGGAAGAGGGAGAGGCGTTGCGGGCAAGGGCGATGCGGTTGCGTACGGACGTCGGTCGGCTGGTGGGGTCATGACGTCACGCACCGCTCTCACGGCGACGCGACGCACGGCCCGTGCGCTGTGCCTGCTGCTCGCGGCGCTGCTTGCGCCCCTTTCGGCCGCGCCCACCGCGTCCGCCTGCGACGTCAGCTACCGGTATGCGCCCTCGATCAGGTTCGACGGGTCCGGTTTCGGCGTCACGCCGTGCTCCAACGCCACGTCATTGGCGGCCACTTCACTCCTCGCCCTCGTCACGGCAGCGGCCCTGATCGCCGTCGGTGCCGCCCTCTTCCGCAAGGGCGAGGCCACCGCGAGGACCCTCGGCGACGAAACCGGACCGGAGCGGGTCCTGGAGGACTACCTGCGTGCCGCCCACGCCACCGGGGACGCGCCCACGGTCGGGAGAGGCCACGCTCCCACGGCCCGGGAAGGCCGCGTGCCGCACCCCCAGGAAGGCCACGACCCGCGGGCCGAGGGAGGCCGTGATGCGGATCCCCTCGCCTAGGCGGGCGGCGCACCGACGCCTGTGGCGGCGCCTCGTCACCCTGGTCGTCGCATCGGTCGCGAGTGTGTCGCTGGTGGCACCAGGCGCCCTGGCAAAGCCCTCGGTGCCCGGCTCCGATTCCGGCGACGTCCTTCTGATCGTCCCTCGGGGCAAGAGCCTGAACTCCCACCAGGAGAAGCAGGAAGCCGCCGAGAGGCTGCTCGCGACCCCGATGGGACGCGACCTGGCGCGGGCGAGGAAGAAGTTCGGAAAAAGATCCATTCCCGGGAACGTGTCGGTGGAGTACTTCGACCTGGGCTGGTTGAAGGATGACCCCCGGTTCTCCTGGCTCAACGTCGAGCGGTTCTACGACCGTCTGACGAGAGGACTCAATTCCCACTGGTCCCACTTCCGCATCGAGGGGAAGTACGAGATCGACGCGTTCGCTGTCCCGTACCGGGAGGAGAACGAGGACCTGTACGAGGAACTCGGGCTCGGCAGCCGGAGTCGCCTGATCAAAGCCAGGTCCTACAACGTGTACCAAGGGGCCCACTCCGAAGAGATCCCCATCCTGCGCTTCCAGTCCATCGCCGAGGCGGCGATCCGTCTGGAGCGCAAGAACCTCAGCGCCCGGCACGTGAAGGATCTGGCCCTCGCGATGGTGCACGGGTCCGGGGCGGGCCTCATCAGCGAGAACAGTCCCTGCATGAAGAGCTGCGACAAGAAGACCGACTTCTTCCCGGTCAGGAAGGCGATCTCCTACTACGGCTACGGGAAACCCACGTCGGATCTGTCCGTGGTCACCGCACGGGAGGTCATGAGCAAGGCCACGCCCGCGATCCAGAAGAGGGACGAGGCGCGCGGGAAGCAGGCGGAGCCGCAGATGCAGCGGACGATGAACCTCGCGCAGGGTGACTGCCCCACCGTCAGCGCCCCCCTCGTGCCCGGCCGGGCCGACGGCGAGGGGCAGCGGGACGGCCTCGTCCTGGCTGCGGCACCACTGGCCGCGCCCTGTGATCCGGAGGCTTCGTCCAGTGGTCTCGGCAAGGCGCTCACGTCCGCCGACTACGGCGGCGTCGACTTCTCCACGATGGAACTGCGCTACCTCTCCGACCGCCCCGACACCGAAGGAGTGCGGTACGCGTTCTCGGCCCGGTCGAATCCGGCAGGACAGCAGAGCCACCGGGACCCCGAATCCGGTTACAGCGCGCTGACCACCACGGCGGAGGATCTACGGACCTGGCTGGTCCTCGATCCGCAGGATTTCTGGGTCAACCTCAATCCCACGGAACCGGACCGCATCATCGATCCGGCCCTGGGGCGCACCAACGCGGGCCGCGCCATGCTGGAGGCAGATCTGCAGATGAAGCGCACGGAGGCGCAGATCCTGCACCCCGACTCGGAGACGGGGGCACGTTTCTGGCGGGAGTTCCGGTCCGCGGCGGACGGCTCGTCCTGCTTCTCCGGCCGCATGTGGATCGTCCCCGGAAAGGTCGAGGTCCGAGAGGACGGCGACGAGTTGTACGTCCTCGACGCACGACTCGACGTGAGGAGCGAGTCGGAGAACATCGACGACCCCCACGCACCGCCCTGCACGGCCGACGCGGCGACGGACGCCCACAACGAGGACCTGGAGCGGACACTGGTCCTGCCCGAAATCGTCAAGGCGGTCAACACCGCACCTGAGTACGCGCCCCTGCGCCGGGCCTTCCTGGCGCGCGTCGTCGCGCAGTGGGTGCGCGAGAGGCACCAGCAGGGGCACCGCACCTCGTTCGACGACCTCATCGACTCGAAAGACCTCGGCCCGGCCGCGATGAGCGGCGCCTGGCGGCCCCGACAGGTCTTCGACGACTACGTCGAGTCCTACCGGAAGAAGGAGTTCGACCTGACCCGCGAGACCCGCGACGGCGACACCACCCGCATCAACCGCTACGTCTACGGCGGTGCCGACTTCACTGACCTGGACCTGACGACTGTGGGGAAGGCGGAGGCGGAGCGACGCTTTCCGCAGCTGGCCCGGTCGGCACGGACCTCGGTCGGCAGTCCGGTCACCGCGGCCGACGGTTCCCTGTGGCTGGGCGGCGCGGCACACCTGCCGGACAAGGGCTTCTGGGAAGGCCTTGCGGACGAGGTCACCGGTCTGACCGGGGGGAACGGCACGACACTGGTGCTGATCCTCCTCGCCGGCGGCGCCCTCACCTTCGGCTTCCGCACCCGCGGCCGGCAGCGGCCCGCCGCGTGAGCACCCCGTCACGCCCCGTCGTCGACGAAAGGGCACGGGCGGCCGTCCCGGCTCCCGCGCCCGAGGCGGTCGCCGATGTCCTGCCGACGTGGCCGTCCCGCAGGCCGGTCGGTCAGCTCGTCGCCCGTACCGCGTCTTTGATCAGGTCGGCGACCCGGGTGGGCTCGGAGAGGGCGACGGCGTGGGAGGCGTCGGGGAGTTCGACGACGACGGCTCCGGCCCGTGCGGCGCCGAAGCGCTGGACCTCGGGGCTGATCGTGCGGTCCGCCCCGGCCACCAGGGCCCAGGACGGCTTGGTCCGCCACGCCGCCGCGGACGCGGTCTCGGTGAAGGCGGCCGCCGCGAGCGGGCGTTGAGCGGCCGCCAGGACGCCGGCGACGTCCTCGGGCACGTCCGCCGCGAACACGGAGGGAAAGGCCGCCTCCTCGATGGTGACCTCGACCCCGGAGTCGCCGTCGAGGAGGGGGTACGTCCACTCCTTCAGGCTGCCCGTCAGCGGGGACTCGGGGAATCCCCCTTGGAGCTGGCCGAGGCTCTCGCCCTCGTGGGGCACGTAGGCGGCCACGTAGACGAGCGCCACGACGTTCTCCGCGGTGCCGGCCACGGTGATCAGCGCACCGCCGTATGCGTGGCCGACGAGTACCGCCGGGGCGTCGACCTGCGCCAGGACGGAGGCGAGATAGGCGGCGTCCGACGTCAGGCCCCGCAGCGGGTTCGACGGAGCGATCACCGGGATACCGCTGCTCCGCAGTTCCGAGATGACGCCTATCCAGCCCGTCGCGTCGGTGAAGGCACCGTGCACGAGGACGACGGTGGGGTTCATGCGCGTTCTCTTCTCGGTGTCGGGCCACGTGGGGCGCGTCGTCACGACGGTCAGGTCGCGGCCCGGGATTCGGCGAGAGGTCCTTGCGACCGTTACTCACGGTAGGACCGTGGACGTGACGCCTCTTGCGCGTGCGCGCATCCGTGCTGTCACACGCGCGCACGCAGGTCTCGGCGCCGCCGCGCGGCCGGCGCGTCGGCGCTCGTCGCCGCGAAGGCCGATGTCGCCAGCGCCTGCCATTCGCTGGGGCTCATGCCGTAGGCCCCGCGGAACGTGCGGCTGAAGTGCGAGGGGCTGCTGAAGCCCCAGCGGTGTGCCACCGCGGCCATGGTGGTTCTCCGGTCGGAGCGGCCCAGCTCCAGCCGGCAGAACTCGAGCCTGCGCCGCCGCACCCACTGGCTCACCGTGCTGCCGTCGTTCTGGAAGAGCTTCTGCAGGTACCGGACGGAGATGTGGTGGGCGCGTGCGATCGACTCCGGCGAGAGGTCCGGGTCCATCAGATGTTCTTCGATGTAGCCGTGGACACGGGACAGCATCGCGTGGGCGGCCCCGGACGCGTCGTCGGCCCCGTCCGTCGTGTCCGCGTCGAGGAGCTCCATGACCAGGACGGAGAGGAGGTGTACGGCCGTCCGGGCGCGTCGGTCCCCGATCGTGGACCCGCGGGACTCCGCCGTGGCGGCCAGCCCGGTCAGGAAGTCGGACGCCAGCGCCCCGATGCCCTCCCCGCCGCGTACGGGGACGCCGAGCACCCGGTCGAGTTCCGCCTCCGAGACGCTCAGGTAACAGCGGGGCACCCGGAAGAAGATCATCTGGCAGTCCTCGCCGAAGCGCAGCAGGTGCCGTCGGGCCGGGTCGCAGAAGACCAGGTCGTTCGGCTCCAGCGAGGTCGTGGCCGACTCGTGGACGACGGTGACGGGCCCACGGACGTGGACGCCAAGGTAGACGTGGTTGCGGTCCTCGGTGTCCGGCATGTCGGAGAGCATCCGGACCAGCCACCCCGAGGAGGAGGGGGAGGCCGGGGCCGGAGCAGTCGCCTGCCGGGGCACCCGTTCGGGCGCACGTGGCATGAGGGTGAGGGGCATGGTGGTTCCTGACCGTGGTTTCGTGCGGACGGAGGGCGGGGTTCACACCCCTCGCGCCGGCTCCTCGGCCAGGAACTTCTCCACCACGGCGTTGAAGGCCGGCGGGTTCTCCAGGAAGGGGAAGTGCGAGCTCGCCACCTCGGAGGCGAAGACGTGCAGGCGTGCGCCGGGAATCCGCTCGGCGACGTAGCGCTGCGAATCGGGGTGCACATGGCTTCGCTCACAGCCGATCACCAGGGTCGGCACATCGATCCGGGGAAGCACGTCGCGCCAGTCCTGCGCGCAGTGGTCGAACAGCAGCGGTACGCCCGCATGGGGGGGGTGTCGACCGGATCTCCTCGGCGACGAAGGCCAGCACCTCGGGGTCGGGCTCGCCGGAGAACATGCCGCGCACGAAGTCGGCGCGGACCGTGTCGCCCTCCGGCCCCGCGAGGGACGCGCCCAGGTACAGCAGCCCCGACACGTCGAAGATGGCGCCGGAGTCCCGCTGTTCCCGCTCGGTCATCCAGGGCACGGCGGCGACCGCCGCGGGCTGGTCGACGGCGACGAAGCGCCGGATCCGTCCGGTCCCGTACTGGTCGACGAAGCTCCACCACACGGAGACGCCCATGGACCAACCCAGGGCGTCGAACCGTTCCAGGCCGAGGTGGTCGACGAGTTCGAGCACGTCGCGGGAGAGCCGGGCGATGCGGTAGCCGTGGTGCGGCTTGTCCGACCGACCGTGGCCGCGCAGGTCGACGGTGACGACCCGACGGGCCGGTGCGAGCCCCTCGATCTGGTGGCGGAACATCGCCTGCGTCTGCCCCCAGCCGTGCAGCATCACCAGGGGGACGCCGTCGCCGCCGGTGTCCTGGTACGCGAGCCGTGCGCCGTCCGTCGTGATCAGTTGCTCCATGACCTCTCCCCTGGTCAGAGGCGGTACGTCGGCCCCGCCCGTCCCGGACATCATCGAATGGGGCCCGTCGCCCGCACCACCGCGAGCTGTAGGAATCGGGCCGTGGGTCCTCCTCGCTTTGTCGAACCGGGTCGGGGTCAGACGGCCCTGCCGGCGCCCGCGTCGAGGAGTTCGCCGACCCTGAGGCCGAGGTGCAGGGCGAGCCGGTGGGCGCCGTCGTCGAGGTCGAGTCCGGTGATCTTCTGGATCTGGCGCAGGCGGTAGTACAGCGAGGTGCGGTGGATGCCCAGCGTCTCCGCGGTCTTGGGGATCGACCCCGCGTGTTCGAGGAAGCAGCGCAGGGTGTCCCGCAGGCGGTCACCGCCGTGGGCCTCGGCCAGGGTACGGAGGGGCTTCGGGACCAGCGACGCGTTCAGGGCGTGCTCGGGGAGCTGGAGCAGCACGGCGAGCTCGCCGAGGGATTCCCAGTCGCCGATGCCGTTCAGGGAGGGCAGTCGGCGTGCCGCGCGGGCGGCCACGAGCGCCTGCTCGTACGACGTCCACGCCTCGTGCAGGCCGGCGTGCCGGCCGCCGACGCCGATCACGGGGTCTGCCGAGGAGTCCAGGAAGGTGCGGAGTTCGTCGAGGATGTGGGCGGACTGGGCGGCGACCTCGTCCGGGTGCGGTGGCCGGTCGCGGAGCTGGAGCAGTGACGCCCGCTCCTTGCCGATCGCGATGAGTCCCTGGGCGGAGCGCGTCTGCCGGTACCCCTCCAGCGCCGCCCACAGGGCGGCCTCGGACTGGCGTACGAGCTCCGTCCCGCTGTTCAGCTGGACGACGGTGACCAGGACGTGCTCCGCCGCGCCGAGCAACCCCAGCTCCCTGCCGCGCCGATGCGCGGTGGTGCGTGCGGCGGCGTCGGCGCCGACGAGTGCGAGGGCCAGGTCCCGCTCGTCGGACTTCCGGGTGTCGGCGGCGATCCGCTCCCCGTACATCTGGGCCGCCATGGCGTGCGCGGCCCGGGTGATGGCGGTCGTCTCCCGCTCTTCCAGCGTCTTCTCGGGGACGACCACCACGAGCAGTCCGAGGAGGTGCCCGCGTTCGCGCAGCGGCACGATGTACCGGGGCAGCAGTCCGAGATCGTCGCGGCCGTCGATGAAGCCGGGCCTCGACCACTGGGTCACGCCCTGGTCGAGGACGTAGCGGATGGCGGCGTTGTCGGCGCGGCCCTGCAGCAGGGTGGCGATGCGCACCGGGTCCTCGTCGCCGAAGTGGCGGCTCGTGCAGACCATGCGGACCAGCGGGTCGTCGACGGCGACGGACCGGCCGAGCCGCTCCGCGAGCTCGTCGACGAGTGCCTGGAGCTCGGGGCTGCCGGGGCGGGCTCGCTGGAGCCTTCCGGTCATGCGTTGTTCCTCTCTCGATCACTTGTCCCCGCGGGCTTCTCCCTTCCGCGGTTCTTGATCAGTCTGAGGAAACGACGACGTCGGCACATCGCATGAATCGTCCATTGCCACGGCACCCACGCGGGATACGAAGCGGTTACTCTCCGCTGTCACGATGCTTCACCAGCCGGGTCAGCTCCGCGCGCGAGGTGACGTCCAGCTTGGTGAAGGCCCGGCGCAGGTGCGAACCCACCGTGTGCGGCGAGAGGGAGAGCTGCTCGGCCACCTGCCGATTGGTCAGCCCCCGGGCCACGAGCCGTACCACCCGTGTCTCCGCGGCCGTCAGCTCGGCCCATTCGCCGTCCCGTCCGGCCGGCGAGGGCCGCTTGCGGAACCCGCCGGCCCGCAGGCGCCGGCGCACCCGTGCGGCGTCCCGTTCGGCGCCCGCCCTCGCGTAGAGCGCGAGGGCCTTCTCGAAGTACGGCACCGCTTCGGGCTTGCGGGTGGCCGCCGACTTGCGTCCGGCGTCCTCCAGTGCGGAGGCCCGGGCCAGGACCCGGGGGCAGTCCTCGTACAGCCGGACGGCGCGCACGAGAGGGGCGAGGTCGTTGTCGAGGAGCCCCCGGGCGTGGGCGGCGGTGGCGGCGAGGAACGGCAGGCCGGGATTGAGCACGGCCCGCTTCTCGGCCATCGCGACCGTCTGCACGGCCCGTTCGTGCCGGCCCGCGCGCAGTGCCATGCGGACGAGCACGGGGGCGTCGGCCGGGTCGATGAGGCCGGCGTAGGCGGGCCGGTCCGCGGCGGGCGACGTCATCACCGCGTCGAGTTCGGCCATGGCGCGGTCGGGCCGGCCTTCGTGGTCGGCCATCAGTGCCAGCATCCAGGCGCCGAAGTGCCGGACGACGAGTGCGTCGTCGCCGCGCATGCGCCTCGCCTCCGCCGCGTACGCCTCCGCGGTCCGCCGGTCGCCGGTATGGAGGGCGACGCGCAGCATCACGTACCGGACCGTGACGTCGGCGAGGTTGCCCGGGCCGGGTTCGCCGGCCGCCGGGGACGCGGCTTCGGCGTCGGCCCGGGCGTCCGACAGCCGTCCGGTCTCGAGGAGGACGCGGGTGCGGGTCATGAGCCACATGCGGGTGGCGGCCGTCCGGCCCTGCTGCCTGGTGGTCCGGATGCCCTCCTCCGCGACGGCGAGCGCCTCGGCGGTGCGTCCGGTGGTGTTGGACAGGAGGGCGTGCCACAGGGCTTCCGGGACCCACTGCGAGGTGCTGACGCCCAGGGCGTCGGCCAGCGCGGCGGACCGCTCGGCCTGCCGGAACGCCTCGGCCAGGTCCATGCGGTGGAAGCTCACGGCCGAGCGGACCGTCGTCAGGGTGGCCTCGGCGGCACGGTCCCCCGCTGCCCGGGCGGTCTCCCACGCCTGCGCGGCGACCTGCTCGGCCGCCGCGTGTTCGCCCGACATCGACAGGCCGACGGCGAGCATGGCGAGCAGTCGCCCCCTGGCGGTCGGGGAGATCCCGGGCAGCGCCGCCCCGGCGCGGGCCTGCCGGACCGCCTCGGAGAAGTCGGACTGTACGGCGAGGCGTGCCAGGGCCAGGCGGATGAACGCCTCGTCCTCGGGTCCGAGACCGCCGGCCGCCAGGGCGGCGGTTCCCAGTTCACGCGCCTGGGCGGCCCGGCCCGTCTGCCAGAGCAGCGGGATCGTCTCGGCCACCACCCGCGGCCGCTCCGGAGCGTGCGCCGCGATGAGTTCGAGGGCCTCGATGCTGCGTTCCGCGGCGGCTGCGGGGGCGGTACCGGCGAGTTCCGCCGCTTCGGCGCGCAGCCGGTCGGCCTCCGCCGCGTCTCCCGGGGCCGCTCCCCCTGCCCCCGTCGCGTCCGCCTGCGTCCTCCCCGGCGGCAGCCCGGCGGCATGCCGGCGCAGGGCCTGCCGCAGGGGCAGAGGGAGGCCGGCGTCCACGGCCTCGCGGACCAGGTCGTGGCGGAAGGCGAGGAGATCGCCGCTCTCGGCGAGCAGGTCGGCGTCGAGGGACTCCCGTACGGCTGTGATGAGCGCCGCCGAGGACCTGCCGAGCAGTTCGGCGAGCAGCGCGACGGTGACCGTGCCGCCCACGGCGGCGGCCGTCTGCACCAGCTCCCGTGCCTCGTCGGACAGCTGGTCGAGGCGGCGCGCGACGGAGGGGAGTGGCCGTGGGGCGGGAGGTCCGGCCGGCAGCCCGGCCGTTCCGTTCTCGATCGTCACCGCCTCCTCGCGCAGCGAGCCGAGCAGCTCGACCAGCAGCTGGGGGACCCCCTCGGCGCGGCGGGCGAGGCGGAGGACGTCCGGGTCGGGAGGGGCGCCGAGGACGTCCTCGGTGATCCGGGCGACCGCACGGTCCTCCAGCGCTTCCAGGACGAGTTCGCGTGCGCCCGCCTGACGGATCCGGTCCAGGGTGGTGCGTACTCCCGACGGCACGCTGCCGCCGCGCACGGCGACCAGCCACAGGATGGGGTGCGAGGAGAGTCCCGCCGCGAGGGTGTGGAAGGTGAGGAGGGTCAGGTCGTCGCACCACTGGAGGTCGTCGAGGACGACGAGCAGGGGTCCGTTGCGGGCCGCTTCCCGCAGGCGGTCCCCCAGCTCCTGAAGCAGCCAGAACCGCTGGCCGGGTGTCGTGGCGAGGTCCCGGAGGCGTCGGGCGCCGGGCAGCGGTTCCTCGCCGGAGAGTACGCCTTCCAGGAGCGGCCCGAGCGGTACGAACTGTTCGTCGGGGTCCGCCGCTCCCTCGAACACCCGCGTCCCGCGCCGCCTCGCGGCCGCCGCGGCCTCGGCGAGGATCCTGGACCTGCCGATTCCGGCGGGGCCCTCCACACGGACGATCCCGCCTTCGCCCCGGCCGAGCGCGTCGAGCCGCTCCTCGATGAACGCCAGCTCGGCGTCCCTGCCTCGGAGGGGTGTCCGTACGCCGTCGGGCTCCTCGGGCACGGTCCTCGTCGTCACTCGGTTCACGCTCATACGGCGGAACAGTATGAACCATGTGCACCACCCCGGTGTCGCCCGGCCCGGTGGCCCGCTCAGTCGAAGCGGAGGTCGGCGAGCTGCCGTTCGAGGACGGTGACGTCGTCCTCGGGCTCTTCCCGGACCGGGCGCGCCGCCATGAGCGCGGCGAGCTCGTCGCCCGCGCGGCGGCCCCGGCCGGGCAGGCCGTCGGTGTGGTCGTCTCCGCCCGAGCCCCAGTCCTCGGACGCCGCGAACACGGCGGTGGGGACGACGACGGCGCGGAGATAGGCGAAGAGCGGGCGGACGGCGTGCTCCAGGACCAGGGAGTGGCGGGCGGTTCCGCCCGTCGCCGCGGTCAGGACCGGCTTCCCGGTGAGGGCGTCCGGGTCGATCACGTCGAAGAAGGACTTGAAGAGTCCGCTGTAGGAGGCGGCGAACACGGGAGTCACGACGATCAGGCCGTCGGCGGCCGTCACCGCGTCGATCGCGGACCTCAGCCGCGGCGGTGGGAACCCGGTCACGAGGTGGTGGGCGATGTCACCGGCCAGTTCGCGCAGCTCCACGACCTCCGTCGACGTCTCGTGCCCCCGGGCCGCGAGTGCGTCGCGGGCCGATCCGGCCAGCCGGTCCGCGAGCAGGCGGGTGGAGGAGGGGGTGCTCAGCCCCGCGGAGACCACGGTCAGCCTCATGCGGCGGGCACCTCCCCGACGGCTCGGAGCGAGGCGTGCGTGGGGGCCGCCGGTACGTCGGCCGGTCGCAGGTTCGCGAACTCCCTGCGCAGCACGGGCACGACCTGCTCGCCGAGGATGTCGAGCTGTTCCAGGACGGTCTTCAGGGGCAGGCCGGCGTGGTCCATCAGGAACAGCTGGCGCTGGTAGTCGCCGACGGTCTCGCGGAACGACAGGGTCCGCTCGATGACTTGCTGGGGAGATCCCACGGTCAGCGGGGTCTGCTCGGTGAAGTCCTCGAGGGACGGGCCGTGGCCGTACACCGGCGCGTTGTCGAAGTACGGGCGGAACTCCCGTACGGCGTCCTGGGAGTTCGTCCGCATGAAGACCTGGCCGCCGAGGCCGACGATCGCGTCCTCCGGCCGGCCGTGGCCGTGGTGCGCGAACCGGCGCCGGTAGAGCTGCACCATGCGCCGGGTGTGGTCGGCGGGCCAGAAGATGTTGTTGTGGAAGAAGCCGTCGCCGTAGAAGGCGGCCTGCTCCGCGATCTCGGGGGACCTGATGGAGCCGTGCCAGACGAAGGGCGGGACGCCGTCCAGGGGCCGCGGTGTCGAGGTGAAGCCATGGAGCGGGGTGCGGAACGTGCCCTCCCAGTCCACGACGTCCTCGCGCCACAGCCGGCGCAGCAACGCGTAGTTCTCCTTGGCGAGGTTGATGCCCTGGCGGATGTCCTGTCCGAACCACGGGTAGACCGGGCCGGTGTTGCCGCGGCCCATCATCAGGTCGACCCGGCCGTCGGCAAGGTGCTGGAGCATCGCGTAGTCCTCGGCGATCTTCACCGGGTCGTTGGTGGTGATGAGCGTCGTGGACGTGGACAGGATCAGGTGCTCCGTGCGGGCCGCGATGTAACCGAGCATGGTGGTCGGTGACGACGGCACGAACGGCGGGTTGTGGTGCTCGCCGGTCGCGAAGACGTCCAGGCCGACCTCCTCCGCCTTGAGCGCGATCGCGACCATCGCCTTGATGCGCTCGCGTTCGGTCGGGGTGCGACCGGTGGTGGGGTCGGTCGTCACGTCACCGACGGTGAAGATGCCGAACTGCATGGGGTGTCTGCTCTCCTGAGCTCGCCCGGTTCCCGCGCCGGGGAACCGCGGGGCCGGGGTGACGCCGGGGCCCGGACGTCACCCCGGAGGGGGGTCAGCGGTGGGGGATCACTTCGCCAGGAAGGCGAGGAGGGCGCTGTTGACCTCCTCCGCGTGGGTCCACAGCAGGCCGTGCGGGGCGCCCTCGATCTCGACGTAGTCGGCCGACGGCAGCGCCTTGTGGAAGGGGCGCGCGGTGTTCTCGGCGGGCAGGATGCGGTCGGCGGTGCCGTGCAGGATCAGGGCGGGCACGTCGACGGACGGGATGTCGGCGCGGAAGTCGGTGTACCAGGTCGACGGGGCCGCGGAGGCGGCGAAGGAGCCGCCGCCGGCCGCGGTGTTCCAGCTGTTGCGGAGGGCTTCCTCGCTGATCCGGGTGCCCAGGTTCTCGTCGAGGTTGTAGAAGTCGCTGAAGAAGGCGGTGTAGTAGGCGTAGCGGTCGGCCCTGACCGCGGCGACGACTCCGTCGAAGAACTCCTTGGGTGCCGCGCCGTCCGGGTTGTCGTCGGTCTTGAGCAGGCAGGGCTCCAGCGAGGCCAGGAAGGCGACCTTGGCGACGCGGGCGGAGCCGTACGTGGACACGTAGCGGGCGACCTCGCCGGTGCCCATGGAGAAGCCGACGAGGACGGCGTCGTTCAGGTCGAGGGTCTCCATCACGGTGTTCAGGTCGGCCGCGAAGGTGTCGTAGTCGTAGCCGGTGGTCGGCTGCGAGGAGCGCCCGAATCCGCGGCGGTCGTAGGTGATCACGCGGTACCCGGCGTCGAGCAGCGCGGCGGTCTGCCGCTCCCAGGAGTGGCCGTCGAGCGGGAAGCCGTGGATGAGGACGACCGGCTGCCCGGCCCCCTGGTCCTCGAAGTACAGCTCGACGGGGTTGGTGTTCTCCTGGCCCACGGTGATGTACGGCATGGGGATGCTTCCTCGATTCGGGGTGGCTGGTCCGCGCGTCGAAGCGGCGCGGCGTGTCCGTCACGCTAGGACCGGCTGCGCGCCTCCTGTTGCCGTACCGCGCACCACCCCTTGCACGGGGGCGCAGAACCCGTGCTCAGTCGTCGTGGGCCGTTGCCTCGTCGTCCTCCGCGAGGACGATCCGGGCCAGGTGGACCCTGGAACGCACCGCGAGCTTGCGGAAGATCGACGCCAGATGGGTGTTGACCGTGTGCGGCGAGACGACGAGGGCCTCCGCGGCCGACCGGTTGGTGTGGCCCGCGGCGATCAGCCGGGCCACCTTCCGTTCCGAGGCCGTGAGCGCGTCCCAGCCCTGGTCGGTGCGCGGCCCGAGTCGTCCGGTGCGCCGGCCGGGGCGGCGTGTGCTCCGTTCCAGTTCGGCCCGGACCCGGTCGGCCTCGGCCTCGGCCCCCGCCTGGGCGTAGATGTCGTGCGCCCTGGTCAGGGCGGGTGTCGCGGCGGGGTCGCCCGAGGCCAGAAGGGCACGCCCCAGGTCGGCGGACGCGGCGGCGAGGGGCAGCGGCCGCGGGCCGTCCAGCAGGATGTCCACCGCCCGCTCCAGGAGTCCGTGGTCGGCGTTCACCAGGGCGGACGCGTGGGCGGCCGTGCCCCGGGCGGTCGGCACGGCGGGATTGCGGGCGGCGTGTGCGGCGGCCTGTGCGGCGAGGTCCGCGGCGAGCTTCCGGTCCCCGCCGCGCAGGGCGATCCGCACGGCCTGGACGACATGAGGGCGCAGGAGCCGCCAGCGGAGGAAGGGGTGGTCCTGCTGCACCGACCGGACGAGTTCGGCCGCTGCCGCGTGGTCGCCGTCGGCGTCGGCGACGGCGGCCTCGAAGTACCGGTGCGTGGCGTGGTTGCCCGTGTTCGGCCGGTCGGCCACGGCCCTCCGCACGACGTCGAGGTGTTCCCGCGCGGCGTCGTGGTCGCCGCGCAGCAGGGCGAGGAGGCCGCGGTTGACGCGGATGTTGACCAGGTTGCCGGGCACGTGGAGGTCCGCTTCGAGACGTTCGGCGGTGACGAAGTCGGCGTCCGCGTCGTCGAGCCGCCCGAGCCCCATGTTCAGCGTTCCCTGGGTCCAGAGGAGCATGGCGGGGCGCAGGGGGAGGTCGCCCGCCGTACGGAGCAGTCGCCGTACGGCGTCGAATTCGTCCATGTGGATCAGGGCGACGGCCTCCTCGGGCAGGAAGGCCGAGTCGAACACGCTCAGCGCGGTGTGGTGTGCGACGGCCGCGGCGCAGTCGCCCGCGTTGAGGGCGATCTCGCCGAGACCCCACAGGGCGAGGACGCGGGCCTCCCTGTCACCTGCTCGCTCCGCCTCGGCGAGTGCCCGTTCACCGGTCTCCCGAGCGGCCGCGAGGTCGCTCCCGCGGGACCGGGCCAGGGCCTGACGGGCGATCAGGCGGGCACGGACCGCCGGGTCGGTGACGGCTGCCAGCGCCGTCGTCGTGCGGCGGGTCAGCTCGTGGACGTCGTCGAGGTGCCAGAGCATGTCGCCGAGCACGGACTGCAGACGGGCGAAGACGTCCAGGGGCGGCTGCCGGGCGAGCAGCACGTCGCCTATGTCCCGTGCCTGCGTGTACCGGCCCGCGCGGGTCAGCGCGACGATGGCCCGCTCCCCCACGTCGTACGCCATGGGCGCACGGGCCGGTACGAGTTCCAGGGCTCGTACGGCCAGGTCGGCGGCGAGGTCGGGCATCACGGCGATCACGTCCTCGGCGGCCGTGCCGAGGAGTCCGATCGCCTCCATGTCGCCGGGTTCGGCGCTCTTGAGCAGGTGCGGGACCGCGTCGCCGGAGCTCCGGCCCGCCGCGACGAGCCGGCTGGCGGCCTCCCGGTGCAGTGCCCGGCGTACGGAGGGGGCGAGGTCGGCGTAGACCGCTTGGCGGAGCAGGTCGTGGCGGAACAGGAGGCGTTCGCCGTCGTCGTGGAGGAGGGCGGCCGCGATCGCCTCGTCCACTTCGGCGCTGAGTCCGGAGGCGGGCCGGCCGCACAGGGCTGCGGCGTCGGTGAGCGAGAAGGCGCGGCCGAGGACCGAGCCGATCCGCAGGAAGTGCAGGGTGTCCGGCCGGAGGTCGGCCAGGCGGCCGCGTACGCCGAGGACCAGCCGCTCGGGCGGCTCCGCCCCGTCCGCCCCCGTCGCCGCGATGCCCGAGAGCATCTCGGCCGCGAGGAAGGGGTTGCCGCCCGCCCCGTCGAGGAGTTCCCCCACCCGCGCCGGGACGTCCGCGCCG
Organism: Streptomyces roseoviridis; assembly: GCF_039535235.1. Taxonomy (NCBI): domain Bacteria; kingdom Bacillati; phylum Actinomycetota; class Actinomycetes; order Kitasatosporales; family Streptomycetaceae; genus Streptomyces; species Streptomyces roseoviridis. Next base: position 6,503,648 of record NZ_BAAAWU010000001.1, on the reverse strand, counting down.
AGGACGTCGCGGGCCAGTTCGGCCAGGGCCGTCCCGGACAGCGGCCGCAGGGGGAGGGTCGTCGTCAGCGGCCCCTGCCCGTGCAGCCCCGGGTCCTCCCTGCTGGTGAGCAGCCAGAGGACCGGGGAGCTGAGCAGCCGTGCCGGCAGGACGCTCAGGGCGAAACGGCTCAGCGGGTCGGCCCATTGGACGTCGTCGACCGCGATCAGTACGGGTCTGCCCGCCGAGCGTTCCTCGATCAGCTGGGCGAGCCGTTCGACGAGCCAGATGCGCTGGTCGTGGTGGCCCGCGAGGTCCGCGAGGTCCGTGCCGGAGAGCAGCGGCGGGTCACCGTGCAGGAGGCCCGAGGCCAGTGAGGCCAGCGGCGCCAGTGCGTGCAGTTCCTCGGCGCGGCCCTGGCTGACGAGGAATCCCCGCTCCCGTGCGAGCGGAACGGTCTCCCGCAGGAGCGCGGTCTTGCCGATCCCGGGCTCGCCGAGGAGCAGCGCGACCGCGCCTCCCTCGCCGTCCCTCACCGCTTCGACCAGGGCGCGCAGCTGCTCCAGTTCGACTTCGCGGCCCCGCAGCCCGGGCCGGCTCAGCCCCGTCGCCGCGCCCTGCCCGTCGGGCCTGTCGGGGCTCATCCCTTGACCGATCCGGCGAGCAGTCCCCGTGCGAAGTGCCGCCGGAGGAGGAAGAGGACGAGCAGCGGACCGAGCGCCGCCACGAAGGCTCCCGCGGTGAGCCGCTGCCACTCGTTGCCGTAGGTCCCGGCCAGGCTCGCCAGTCTGACCGTCATGGGCGCGGTCTCGGCCGTTCCGCCCGACAGGGTCAGTGCCACGAGGAGGTCGTTCCACACCCAGATGAACTGGATGACGGCGAAGCCGGCAAGGGCCGGGCGGGCCAGCGGCAGCACGATCCGGAGCAGCAGCGTCCCGTGCGAGGCGCCGTCGACGCGGGCGGCCTCGATCAGGTCCCGGGGCAGCGCCGCCAGGAAGTTGTGCAGGAGGAACACCGCGAAGGGCAGCGCGAAGGCCGTGTGGGCGAACCAGATCTGGCCGAACCGCGCGGGACCGGTGAGGTGCCACGCGGGCAGGAACAGCCAGCCCTGGGAGAAGAGCCTCAGGAGGGGGACGAGCGCCATCTGGAGCGGCACGACCTGGAGCGCGAAGACGCCGACGACGAGCGCGTCGCGCCCCTTGAAGTCGATCCAGGCCAGGGCGTACGCCGCGAAGAAGGCCAGGACGAGCGGGAACAGCACCGAGGGAACGGTGATGACGACGGAGTTGACGAAGTGCTCCGCGAGCCGCCCCGACCCGTTCCCGCCGCCGGACAGCACCTCGCCGTAGTTGTCGAGCGTGAGGTTCGGCGTGCCGAGGACGGTCCACCAGCCCGTCGTCTTGATCTCCTCCTCGGGGCGGAAGGAGGAGAGCAGAAGTCCGAGGGTCGGTGTCGTCCACAGGACCGCGATCACCACGGCGGTCGACGTGCCGGCGCGGGAGGCCAGTCGCTCCCGGACGCCGTTCATCCCGTCCTCCGCCGCGCCCGGACCTGGTGGGCGACGAAGGGAGTGACGAGGAGGAAGAGGAGCACGGCGAGCGCCGCGCCGCGGCCCGTCTCGCCGTAGCGGAACGCCTGGTCGTACATCTCGTGGGCGAGGACGCCCGTGTCGAACTGTCCGCCGGTCATGGTCTTCACGATGTCGAAGGCCTTGAAGGTGGCGACCGCCTGGGCGAGGAGCACGACGAGGAGCGTGGGCCGGATCGACGGCACGGTGATCCGCCGGAGGACCTGCCCGGGGGACGCACCGTCGAGCCGGGCGGCCTCGGTCAGCTCAGCGGGTACGGCTCGGATCGCGCCGGCCAGCAGGACGGCCGCGAAGCCCGTCTGCGTCCACACCATGGCAACGACGAGGAACAGGACGTTCCAGGGAGGGTCCACGAGCCACTGCCTCGGTTCGCCGCCGATCGCGACGACGAGCTGGTTCAGCAGTCCCACCTGCCCGGCTTCCGCGGGCCGGTAGGCGTAGACGAACTTCCAGACGACACCCGCACCGACGAAGGAGATCGCCATCGGCGTCAGGACCAGGGACAGCGCGAACGTTCTGAACCGCGACCGTGCGACGGCCGCCGCGTAGAGCAGACCCACCGCGGTGGACGTCAGCGGCACGAGGACCACCCACGCCACGGTGTTGCGCAGTGCCACCAGCGCTCGGTGGTCGGTGAACATCCAGACGTAGTTGTCGAGGCCGACCCACGCGTCTCCGCCGTTGTCGGTGAACGACAGCGCCAGGGTGCGCAGACCCGGCAGGAGAAGACCGATCGTGAGCAGTGCCAGTGCGGGAGCCAGCAGGATCAGGGCCGCGGCCCTTCTCCGTACCGGCCCCCGGTGCAGGGCGAGGAGGACGAGGGAGACGACCGCCGCGAAGGCGGCGACGCCCTGGAGCAGGTACAGCAGCTTGGGCTGCTGGGCGACGGCGTCGAACGACATCAACTTCTCGGCCAGGAACGTTCGATGGAGCCGGCGACCTGGCGGGTGCTCGCGCCGCCGATCCAGTCGACGGCTCCCTTCCAGAACGTCCCCGCGCCGACCGACGCGGGCATGAGATCCGAACCGTCGAACCTGAACTGTGTCCTCGGGTCCTGGAGCAGCCGGATGGAGAGCCTGTCGACCTCGGTCGCGGCGTTCGCCGGGTCCACGCCCCTGTTCGCCGAGACGTACGGGCCCTTCCTCATCCGCGCGTTCGCGAAGTCCGCGGTGGCCAGATACTCCTGGAACGCCCGTACTTCGGGACGGTCGGCGAACGCCGCGGTGAACACCCCGCCGCCCAGGACGGGGCGGCTCGCCGGGTCGGCGCCCGGCAGGAGGAAGACGTGGACGTCCTTGTCCGGTCCGATCTCGGTGCCCTTCGGCCACATGTCGGCGTAGAACGACGCCTGGCGGTGCATCGCGCAGTCGCCGGAGAGGACCGGTGTGCCGGCCTCCTGGAAGGAGATCGACGCCATCGACCGGGCGGGGCCGAAACCGCCGTTGGCGTACCGGTCGTTCTTGAGGATGGACCCGACGGTGTTCATGGCCTGGATGACACGGGGGTCGTCGAACGGGATCTCGTGGGCGACCCACTGGTCGTAGACGTCCGTGCCCTGCTGGCGGAGGAGGACGTCCTCGATCCAGTCCGTCACGGGCCAGCCGGTCGCCTCGGCGGACTCGACGCCCGCACACCACGGCTTGACTCCCGACGCCGCGACCTTCTCCGTCACGGCCATCAGCTCGGACCAGGTACGGGGAACGCTCAGTCCCTTGTCGCGGAAGAACGTCGGGGAGTACCAGACGAACGACTTCACGTTGGCGACGAGTGGAGTGCCGTAGAGGGTGCCGTCCACGGTGGCGTAGCTGTTCCAGTCCGCCGACCAGCCCTGCTTCGCCAGGGTCGCGACCCCGGGGCTGACGGGCTTGAGCTTCCCCGCCCGCGCGAAGCGTTCCAGGAGGCCGGGCTGGGGGAAGAACGCCACATCGGGCGCGCTGCCGCCGTCGACCCGGACCTGGATCTGGGCCTCGAACTCCCCGTCCCCCTCGTACCGGACGTCGATTCCCGTGCAGTCGGCGAAGTCGGCCCAGGTCTCTTCGAACAGGTCCGCTTCCCGGTCCCGGTTCTCCGCGTAGACGGTGACCCTGGTGCCGGGGTGCTTGCCGTAGCGGGCGTACGGTGCGCAGTCCGCGGTGGTGCGCGACGGTGAGCCGCTGTCCCGCGGGGTGCCGCAGGCGGTGGCGGTGACGGCGAGGGTGATGACGGCGAGCGCGAGCCTCGCGCCGAACCTCATGGGTGTGCTTCCTCCGATCGCCCGCCGGGTGTTCTCGGCGGGCGTTCCGGAAAGCTACCTCGTTCGAACGACGGAGACCAATCGTTCGATGTTCAAGCGTCGTGTCAGTGCGCCGTGGACCGGGCCGCGTCGACGATCAGCTCCGCCACGGCCTTGGGCTGGGAAAGCATGACCAGGTGCGAGGAGTCGACCTCGACGGTGGTCATGCCGGCCCGCTCGTATCCGTACCGCTCCACGTCGGGGTTGATCGTGCGGTCGGAGGAGGCCACCAGGCCCCACGAGGGCCTGGTCCTCCAGGCGGCGACCGGTGCCGCCTCCGAGAAGGCCCGTGCGGCCAGGGGGCGCTGGGAGACCGCGAGCACGGCGGCGAGGCCGGGGTCGACGTCCGCGGCGAAGAGGGCGGGGAACTTGCCGATCTGCACCGAGACGTCGGTGCCGGTCTCGGTGGAGCCGGCCACGGGGAAGGGTGTCCGGACGAGCGCGTCGGCGAGGCCGGAGTCGGGGAAGCGGCCCTGCAGCTCGCCGAGGCTCTCGCCCTCTTCCAGGGCATACCCGGCCAGGTAGACCAGCGCGCGGACGTTGTCCTCCGTGCCGGCGAGGGTGATGACGGCGCCGCCGTAGGAGTGCCCGACCAGGATCACGGGGCCTTCGACGGCGCGGATCACCGAGGCGATGTAGGCGGCGTCGTCGACGAGGCCGCGGTTGGGCACCGCCGGAGCCAGCACGTCCAGGCCGGCGGCGGTCAGTTCCGGGATGACGCGGGCGAAGGTGGAGGCGTCGGCGAAGGCACCGTGGACCAGGACGACGGTGGGGCGGGCGTGTCGGGGCATGGGGGAACTCCTCGGTGAGTGGCGGGGAAAGGGTGCGGCGGGTTGTTCACAGACCGAAGCGGGCGCGGCGCGCCTCGGGCACCAGGTCGGCGTACTCGGGGTGCTTGGCGATCCAGCCGCGGACGAAGGGGCAGTACGGCAGGACGCGCAGCCCACGGGCCCGGGCGTCGTCGAGGGCGCCGCGGGCGAGCAGCCCGCCCAGGCCCTGGCCGCCGAAGCGGGGATCGATCTCGGTGTGGATGAAGGCGATCTCGCCCTCCGAGAGGTGGTACTCGGCGAATCCGGCGGTCTCGGTGGCGTCGTCGCCGGCGAGGACCTCGTACCGGGACTTCTCGGGCCGGTCGATGAGCCGGGGTTCCATGGGTGCTCCTGTCCGTGGGGGTGTTCGGGGTGGTTCGGGGGCCGGTGGGCGGGGTCAGAGCGTGCGGCGCACGCCCGCCTGGCGTTCCAGGTTGCGGAGCTGGACGGCGAGGTCGCCTTCCACGGCGAGGTGGGCGGGGCCGCTGCGGCCGATGGGCAGGACCTGCTCGCTGCGCATGTCCTCGAGCATCAGGGCGAACGCCGTGTACATCGCGACGAGCGCCACCACGAGGCCGAGCGCCCCGGACGTACGCGTCAGCCATTCGGCCCCGGTGAGGCCCGCGAGGCCGGTGGCCGCCCAGCGGGGCAGGGAGACCGCGAGGACGAGCCACAGCGCCCGCTTGGGCCCGGTCACGGCGGTCATCAGCGCGCCGAAGCAGAGGAGCGCCAGGTTGAGGACGCCGAGGACCTTCGGGCCGTCGGCCGCGCCGCTGAGCATGATGAGCGAGTAGGGCAGCCAGCTGCCCGCGAACACCGCCATCAGGGTCGCCGCGATGACGTCACGGGCGCCGAAGGCCAGGATGCTGACGAGGAGTTGGAGGACGAAGGCCGGCAGCACCGTGAACGCGACGGCGGCACGGGCCTCCTCCCCGAGGATCCCGAGCTGCAGGCACCCGGTCATCACGGACGCGAGGGCGATCGTGAAGAAGCCGAGCGGCATGGGCGAGGCGATGGGCCGCAGGGTGATCCGTGTCATCGACCGGAGGTCCGGTTCGAAGCGGCGTCCCGGGGGCGCGGCCGGGTCCTGTTCGTCGCCGCCGTCGGCGGCCGGGGAGACGGCAGTCATCGGATGTCTCTCTTTCAGTGATCGAAGCAGGGGTCGACGAAGGACGGCGCCGTCTCGGGGGCGGATCCGCGCGCGACGCGCCACCGGCGGTGCTGCTCGGACTCGGCGACGGCCTCGGCCACCAGCGCGGCCTGGTGGGCGCCCCCCTGGCCCGGCTGGTGGCCGCCGAAGCGGGCCACCGGGCTCCACTCCGGACCGACCGGCGGGACGGGCTCGTCGAGTCCCTCGTACTCGGCGGTCGCGTAGACGATGCGGCCGCCGACGACGGTGAGGACGGACTCGATGCCGGGGATGACGTCCTCGGGAACGGTGAGGTAGTCGTCGGAGAGGATCGCGAGGTCGCCGTACGACCCTTCCCGCAGGGTCCCCTTGACGTCCTGCTCGCCGGTGAGCCGCGCTCCGCCGCGGGTGTAGAGGCCGAGGGCGGTCTCCCGGTCGAGCAGGTTCGCGGGCGGGTAGAGCGCGGTGCCGCCGACGGTGCGCCCGGTCACCAGCCAGTGCAGTGCGACCCACGGGTTGTACGAGGAGACGCGGGTGGCGTCGGTTCCGGCCGCGACGGTCAGGCCCCGGTCGAGCATGGCCCGGACGGGCGGGGTGTGGGCGGCGGCCTCGGCGCCGTAGCGGTGGAGGAACGCGGTGCCCTGGAAGGACATCCGGTTCTGGACCGAGACGGCGCCGCCGAGGGCGGCGATCCGGTCGAGGCTGTCGGCGGAGACGGTCTCCGCGTGGTCGAAGAGCCAGCGGTTGCCGCCGGGGAAGAGTCCCTCGGCGGCGAGCTTCTCGAAGACGGCCAGGTCGCGGCGGATCGTCTCGTCGTAGGTCGCGTGGAGCCGGAAGCCCCAGCCGTTCTCGAGCAGGAGCCGGACGGCCTGCTCGAATTCGGTCTCGTAACCGGCGGCGAGTTCGGGCCGGGGCTCGGAGAAGTTCTCGAAGTCGGCGGCGGCCCAGGTCAGGTTCTCGCCCGCGCCGTTCAGCCGGAGCCACTCGTTCCCGTCCCCGGGCCTGACCGTCTCGGTCCAGCGCTTCAGGTCGGCGAGCTCCTGCCCGGCCGTCTGCGGGAAGAGGTGGTAGGCGATCCGGAGGGTCAGCTCTCCCGACCTGGCGAGGTCGACGACCGTCGCGTAGTCGTCGGGGAAGTTCTGGAACCCGCCGGCGGCGTCGACCGCCGAGGTCAGCCCGAAGCGGTTCAGCTCCCGCAGGAAGTGACGGGTCGACGTCCGTTTGTCGGCCTCGTCGAGGACGGGGGCCTTGGCCAGGGTCGAGTACAGGACGAGAGCGCTCGGCGCCGCGAGGAGCACGCCGTTGGGTTCGCCGTCCCGGCCCCGGACGATCTGTCCGCCGCGCGGATCGGGCGTGTCGCGGGTGAATCCGGCGGCCTGGACCGCGGCCCGGTTCATCAGCGCCGACTGGTACAGGTGCAGGACGAAGACCGGGGTGTCGGGGGCGGCGGCGTTCAGCTCGGCGACGGTCGGCATCCTGCGCTCGGCGAACTGCTCGGCGGTCCAGCCGCCCACGACCCGGATCCACTGCCCCTTCGGGGTGCGGCCGGCCTGCTCGCGCAGCATCGCGAGGGCGTGCCGGAGGCTTCGTACGCCGTCCCAGCGCAGCTCCAGGACGTAGTTCAGGCCGCCCCGGATGACGTGCAGGTGCGAGTCGTTGAGGCCGGGGATCACCCGCCGGCCCAGCGCGTCGACGACCCTCGTTCCCGGGCCCACGAGGCGGGCGAGGTCGTGGTCGTCACCGAGGGCCGCGACCCGGCCGTCGCGGAGGGCGACGGCACCGGCCTCCGGGCGGTCGGCGTCCCCCGTGAACACCTTGGCGTTGCGGACGAGGAGATCGGCGTGCTCGTGTTCCCTCCGCGGGGCGGGCACCAGTCCCGCCACGGGCATGCTGGTCGACGGCCCGGTCATGCGAGGGCCTTGCGGAGCGTGTCGGTGGCGAGACCGATGGCGAGTTCAGCGCCCCGCGTCTCGCGCAGCGCGTTCAGCATCACGAAGTCGTGGATGACGCCCTGGACCCGCAGGGCGGTGACGGGAACGCCGGCGGCACGGAGCCTGGCCGCGTACGCCTCGCCCTCGTCGCGCAGGACGTCGGCCTCGGCGGTGATGACCAGGGCCGGCGGCAGGCCGGTCAGCTGCTCGGTGGAGGCGCGCAGCGGCGAGGCGGTGATCTGGGCCCGCTCGGCCTCGTCCGTCGTGTACTGGTCCCAGAACCACTTCATGGCGTCGCGGCGCAGGAAGTACCCCTCGGCGAACTCGTGGTACGAGTCGGTGTCGAGGCCCGCGTCGGTGACCGGGTAGAAGAGGACCTGCTGGACGAGCGTCACGTCGCCGCGCTGCTTGGCCATGAGGGTGAGGGCGGCGCTCATGTTGCCGCCGACGGAGTCGCCCGCGACGGCGAGACGGGTGCCGTCGAGGCCCTTGTGGTGGCCTTCGCGGGCGATCCACCGGGCGACGCCGTAGTTCTGCTCGATGGCGACGGGGTAGCGCGCCTCGGGCGAGAGGTCGTACTCGGGGAACACCACGGCCGCCCCCGCGCCGACGGCGAGTTCGCGGACGAGCCGGTCGTGGGTGTGGGCGTTGCCGAAGACCCAGCCCGCGCCGTGGATGTAGAGGACGACGGGAAGCGGGCCGGTGGTACCGCGGGGGCGGACGACACGGGCGCGGACGTCGCCGGTCGGGCCGCCGTGGACGGTGACCCACTCCTCGTCGACCTCGGGCAGGGGCACGCCCTCGCCACTCTGGACGTCGTCCACGGCCTTGCGGCCCTCGGTGACGGGGATCTGGTAGAGGTACGGCGGCCGGGCGGTGGCGTCGGCGAACGCCTGGGCGGCGGGTTCGAGGACCGGACGGTTGCTCATGGGGGCTCTCCTTCGGGGTGTACGGGAGCGGGGCGGGTCGGAGGTCGGGGGTCAGCGGGTCGCCCGTGCGGCGGCGAGGATCACGCGGGTCACCACGGCCGGGCGGGAGACGGCCACGGCGTGCGACGCGTCCACCTCGGTGACGTGCGAGCGGGCGCGCCGGGCCATCCACTGCTGGGCCGCCGGAGGGATGTTCTTGTCGGCGGTGGCGACCAGCGCCCAGGACGGGATCGTCTTCCAGGCCGCCTCGCCGGCCCTTTCCTCCAGCGCGGCGGTGGCGACCGGGCGCTGGGTCGCGGCCATGACGGCCGCTTCGGGGGTGGCGACGTCGGCGGCGAACTGCCGGTGGTACGCGGCCTGTTCGATGACGAGTTCGGTGCCGGTGCCCCCGCCGGGCAGCGGGTACGACCGCGGGTTCACGGTGTCGCCGAGGGTCGAGCCGGGGAACTTGGCGGCGAGCCCGGCCGCGCTCTCGCCCTTGTCCGGGGTGAACGCGGCGATGTAGACGAGGGCCCGCACACGCCTGTCGCCCGCCGCGGCGCCGCTGATGACCGCGCCGCCGTAGGAGTGGCCGACCAGGACGACGGGTCCGTCGATGGCCGCCAGCACGCTGCGCAGGTAGGCGGTGTCGTCGGCAAGACCGCGCAACGGGTTGGCGGGGGCCAGGACGGGGTAACCGGCGTGCTGCAGCCGGCGGATCGTTCCGCTCCAGCTGGAGGCGTCCGCGAACGCTCCGTGGACCAGGACGATCGTGGGCTTGGGATCGTGCCGGTCGGCGCCGACGGCAGCCGACCCGCCCGCCGGTCCGGCGCCGACGAGGGCGGCCAGCGTCGCGGGCAGGGCGAGGCCGAGGGCGAGGGTGCGCCTCGTGGGATGCATGGGTGGGTGACTCCTTGTCGGGTGGTGAAACGTTCGGGTGTGCTCGGCCGGGCGGCGGGAGCGGTGAGCCCGTTCGGGTGTGCTCGGCCGGGCGCCGGGCTCCGGGTGCGGTGCGCCGACCGGGCCGAGCGGGTGCGGTGCGCCCGTTCGGGTGTGCTCGGCCGGGCGGCGGGCTCCGGGTGCGGTGCGCCGGCCGGGCCGAGCGGGAGCGGCGCGCTACGGGTGCGGCGCGCCGACCAGGCCGAGCGGGTGCGGTGCCCCGACTCGGGCCCAGCGGGTGCGGTGCCGCGACCGAGCCGAGCGGGTGCGGTACGCCACGGGAGCGACGCGCCGACCGGGCCGAGCGGGTGCGGTGCGCCACGAGTGCGGTACGCCACGGGAGCGGCGCGCCGACCGAGCCCCAGCCAGTGCGGTGCGCCGACCGGGCCGAGCGGGAGCGGCGGTCGGCGGGGCTGGCCTCAGAGGCCGTACGCCTCCAGGAGCCGGAGCCAGACCTCGCTCACCGTCGGGAAGGCGGGCACGGCGTGCCACAGGCGCTCCAGGGGGACCTCGCCCACGACGGCCACGGTGGCCGTGTGGATGAGCTCGGTCGCCATCGGGCCGGTGAGCGTGCAGCCGACGACGACCCCTCGGCCCTCGTCGACGACCAGCTTGGCGAGGCCGCGGTAGCCGTCCGCGTGGAGCGCGGCACCGGCGACGTCGTCGATGCGGTACTCCACCACACGTACCGCGAGAGCCGCTTCGCGTGCCGCGCGTTCCGTGAGGCCGACGCTCGCGACCTCGGGTCGGGTGAAGACGGCCTGCGGGACGGCGAAGCGGTCGGCCTCCGCGCTCCACGGCTGCCGGTCGCCGGTGACGGCCGGACGCCCGGCGGCCCGCTCGGCGATCGCCGCCGCGCAGGCACGCGCCTGGTACTTGGCCATGTGGGTCAGCGGCGCACGGCGGTTGACGTCGCCGACGGCGTAGAGCCAGTCGCCCTCGACCGCGGTGACCCGGCAGGTGTCGTCGACCGGGAGCCAGTCGCCGGCGGGCACTCCCACGGAGTCCAGGCCGAGGTCCGCCGTCCGCGGGCGCCGTCCGACGGCGGCGAGGACCTCGTCGCAGACGAGGGTGGTGCCGTCGTCGGTGTCCACGGTCACCGTGCGGGTGGCGTCGTCGCGGGCGACCCGGACGGCCGACACCCCGAAGCGGACGGTGACGCCCAGATCGTTCAGCCCTCGGGTGACTTCCTCGCCCGCGCACGGCTCCCAGTCGCTCAGCAGGGCCTGATCGCGCACCAGCAGGGTGACGGAGGAGCCGAGCGAGCGCCACGCGGTGGCCATCTCGCAGGCCACCACTCCCCCGCCGATGACGACGAGCCGCCCCGGCACGGCGTCGACGGTGGTGGCCTGCCGGTTGGTCCACACACCGATCCGGTCGATCCCCTCGACCGGCGGAAGGGCGGGCTCCGTGCCGGTGCAGACCACGACCGCGCGCCGGGCCCGCAGCGTACGGACCCCGCCGTCGGCCTCCGTCACCTCGACCCGGCGCTCACCGGCGAGCCGCCCGTGCCCCCGTACCAGCGCGATGCCCGCACCGCCGAGCCAGTCGGCCTGGCCGGTGTCGTCACCGCGCCCGGTGAAGCGGTCGCGGCGGGCCAGGACGTGGACCGGGTCGAGAGCAGCGGTGACCGCCTGCCGGGCCCCCTCGACCGACCGGGCCTCCGCTCGGGCGGCGCCGGGGCGCAGCAGGGCCTTGCTCGGCACGCAGGCCCGGTAGGAGCACTCGCCGCCGACGGCCTCCGCCTCGACGACGACGGTGGTCAGCCCCGACCGTACGGTCCGGTCGGCGACGACCTCGCCGGCCGGTCCGCCGCCGACCACGACGACGTCGTAGGTGTCCATCAGCCGCGCACCAGCGGGGTGTCCACGAGGTGCTCGGCCAGGAACCACACCTGCGCCTCGCCGGTCCGGATGACCTCGGAGACGAGCAGGTCGGTGCTGCCCTCGTCGCCCTCCGCCGAGATCCGGGCGGCGGCGTCCCGGGCGTCGATCAGGATCCGCTCGTGCGCGTCGAGGAGCCGCGACAGCATGACGGGAACCGGCTCCACGCCGTCGGGCGGCCGGGGGATGGCCGTCAGCTCGGCGACGTGGCGCGGGTCGCCGACCGCGACGCCGCCGAGGCTCTGGACCCGCTCGGCCAGCGCGTCCACGATGGCCAGTTGGGCCTCCGCGTGCTTGTCCAGCATGAGGTGGAGCGAGTAGAAGGTCGCACCGCGCATGAGCCAGTGGTGCTTCTTGTACAGGGAGTGGAGGATCTGCGTGTCGGCGAGGACGCGGTTCAGCCGCTGGCACGCGTACATGCGGGTGTCGTGGCCGAGGCCGATCGGCAGCTGCTTGAGCGTGCCGAACGCCTGGGTCTCGGCCCCCTTCTGGTGCAGCAGCGGCTGGCCGCCGCCGTGCGGGTTCGTGAGGGTGTCCATCGAGTGCTCCTGATGGGTGAGGGGTGGGAAGGGCCCGGCCGTCCGGTCGGGGGTACGCGAGCGGCCGGACCCGGTCTGCGTGGTTCGCGCTCAGCGCTCGGCGACGGCCGGTGCCGCAGGCCGGTGCAGGACGAGCCGGGTGAGGAGTCCGCTGCCGAGACCGGCCGCGAGCGCGAGGGCGGCCCACCACAGCGGGTACGGCGTGAGGCCGAGGGCCGCGTCGACGGACCAGGCGCCGGGGCCGGTGGCGGCGAGGGCGGCGGCGGTGCCGATGAGGACGAGCGGGTACTCGTATCCGTCGTTCTGCACCCAGAGGCCGTGGCGCCATTTCACGGTGAGCGCGACCGTCATGACCCCGATGGTGCCGGTCGCGGCCAGCGGGGTGAGGAGGCCGGCGGCGAGCAGCAGACCCGAGCCGATCTGGCCGCCGCCCGCCGCCAGGGCGGTGAGGGCACCACCCCGGAAGCCGTCGGCACGGAACTCCTCCGTCCCGCCCTGAAGCCCCTTGCCGCCGAGGTGCGCACTGACCTTCTGCACCCCGTGCCCGGCGACGAGCAGTCCCACCAGCAGACGCAGGATCAGAATGCCGGTGTCCACGGAGGTCAGCCCGCCGCGTGCGCGCCGATGACGCTCTGCGCGTACACGACACCCAGGCCGTACGCGCCCGCGTGGGCCTTGACGATCTCCATGACGGCGCCGTACGTCTCCTGGCGCGCCCAGTCGCGCTGCAGCTCCAGCAGCACCTGCACCCAGGTCACCGGGACGGCGCCGGCGGCGATCATCCGCTGCAGAGCGTGCTCGTGGGCGGCCGGGCTGACGCCGCCGGAGGCGTCGGTGACGACGTACACCTCGTAGCCCTGCTCGAGCGCCGAGAGCGCGGGCAGCACCAGGCAGACCTCGGTCCACAGGCCCGACAGGACGATCTTCTTGCGCCCGGTCGCCTTGACCGCCGCCACGAGCGCCTCGTCCTCCCAGGCGTTCATGGTGGTGCGGTCGATGATCTCGTTCTTGGGGAACACCTCGGCGAGCTGCGGCAGCAGGGGACCGGAGAAGGACTCGGCGGCGACCGTGGTCAGGACGGCCGGCACGTCGAACGCCTTCGCCGCCTTGGCGAGACCCACGGTGCTGTTGATGATCGCGGCACGGTCACCGCTGCCGGTGCCGAAGAACATCTGCGGCTGGTGGTCCACGAAGAGCATGACCGCGTTGTCAGGCGTCAGCAGGTCCTTGCTCGGGGCGGCCTGCACCGTGGCGATGTCGAACATGAGGGGTCCTCTCGGAGCTGTCGGTAACGTGCCCACCGCCTCCGCGGCTCGGCACTTCCTCACGCTACGAGCGACCCGACCGGCCGAATTGACCTCCGGCGCCCAGGGGTTGGCACGACGGCGCACAACCGGTGACCGGACGCTGAGCACCGCCACCGAGCACGAAGGACACTCCGGTTCGGCAGGACGGACGGACACCGGGCGGCCTCCTGACCCGCGAGGGGTGCGCTTCTGCCGCGCGGGCGCGCCGGGCGTCCGGGTGATCCACGGGACCGTGCCGGGCGGGGACGGCCGGCCGCTACGGTCGGCCCCGTGCCGGAGCGAGGAAGGGAACTGACGTTTCCGCAGGTGGCAGCGGCTCTTGCCGGGGCTGTGGTGCTCGCGGTCGCGGTGGTGAACGCGCCGTACGCGGCGCGGGCGGCCGCGACGAGAGCGAGACCCGGGGGAAGCCGGCGGTCGACGAGGGCGAGGTGCAGCCCGAGAGCACGTCGTGCCGGATCGCATGGTCGCGGCGGGCCCTCGGGGACGCGTTCGCCGTCACGCCAGACCAGCGTGGGCAGGGTCTCCGGACGATGGAGCATGCCGGAACACGTCTACGCCGGCGGGGGACCCGGCGCCCGACCGGTGCGGCGTTCAGGCGATCACGTACAGGGTCTCGCCGTCCGGAGGGCGGGGCGGCGAGCTCGGGCAGGCGCTGCCACGGCGGCGCGGGCCGCACCGTGCCGGGGGCGACTCCGTGGTGCTCGCCGATCGGTTCATCAAGGCGAGAAGGGCTGTTCGGTCCTTCTGACCACCGGGGACGCGTTAGTGAAGCGTTAGCTCGACGCAAGAGGCCGCGCTGAGACTGGTCCGCGTGAGGGACGGAGCGGGGGGCGTCCGAACCGGCGCGGGCGGAGGCAAGTGGGATGGTGCGGCAGCGATTCGACCCTCTGGTGGAGCCGGAGGACGAGCGGCACTGGCGGTCGCAGTTGATCCATGAGGGGCTGCTCTTCCCGCGGGTGCACGCGGAGTACGAACGGTACTCCCGGCTTCCTGATCGGCCCGGAGCACTCAAGGACCTGCAGCGTGAGCGCCTTACCGCGGTGCTTCGACACGCCGTCGGCGCCGTACCGGCGTACCGACGGATCGGGCTCACGCTCGCCGACGGGGAGGAGCCCTGGAGATGGCTGTCCGCCTTCCCTTCCGTGAGCAAGCTCGAACTGGCGGAAGGCATGATCGACCACTGCGACGACGACATCGATCCGACGGCGTGCCGGGTCCTGGAGACCTCGGGGACCAGCGGGGTGCCGTTGCGGATGGTCCGTGACGACGACGCCTTGGTCCATGAGTGGGCAACCGCGCTCGTCAGGAACCAGCGGCAGGGCAAGGCGTTCGACCGCACGGTGCTGATGCCGTGCCTGGCACGGACGGGCCGCTGGTTCGAGTACACCTCTCCCGGGGCAGGGCTCGCGCGAGTCGCCCAGTTCGGCCTGGCCGGATGCGAGGCGTCCGACGGCGCCATGTTCGCCGAACGCGCGAGGTACTTCCGTCCGGACGTGCTCGCGGGGACACCGCGCAACCTCGTGGACTTCATGCAGCTGCTGCAGGCGCACGGCGGGCAGCTGCCGTCGGTCCGGTCCGTCGTGACGTGCGGCGAGCTCCTCGTCCCCGCCGTACGCGACGCGCTGACGGAGTTCTTCGGCCTGCCGGTGACCGACATGTACGCGATGAAGGAAGTCGGCACCATCGCGGTGCAGTGCGAAGCGGGCTCCTACCACGTCGAGTCCGAGCGGCTCTGGCTGGAGGTCGTCGACGACGACGGTGCACCGCTCCCGGAGGGCCGCACCGGCGAGATCGTGATCACCGACCTGACCAACCGGGCGATGCCTCTGATCCGCTACCGGACCGGTGACTTCGGCTCGCTGGCCTCCGCCGCGTGCCTCTGCGGTCTCCCGCACAAGGTGATGGACCTGGTCGAAGGCCGTAATCCGGGTGAGCTGCGGCGGCCCGACGGGACCACTCTCCCCGTGCTCTGGGCCACGCGGACGGTCCGCCGTCACCCGGTACGGCGCTACCAGATCGTGCAGGAGGCCGACTTCTCCGTGACCGCACTACTCGCACCGGCCCCGTCGTTCACCGCGGCGGATGCCGCGGAGCTGACGCGGAACCTCGAAGACGTCCTCGGCACCGGCATCCCGTGCCAGGTGCGGACGATCGCCGAAGACGCGTTCCACGACGCCGGCCGGCGCAAGGACGTCGACTTCGTCAGCTTTCTCACCGGTGTCTCCCCGACCTTCGGGCAGGGAGCGGCCGCGGAGCCCGAGGACCGCCCCCACCCCGTAGGGGGCCCGGCGTCCGATCACGGAAGGAGGTGACCCGACATGACCAAGGAGGAGCGCATCGCGCAGATCCAGCAGTTCCTGCGCGCCGACGGCGTGATCTAGCAGATCGACCGGGACTCCGTACGCAAAGGACGGAGTCCCGGGCGGGCCGGTACCACGCCGGCCCGAGGGACAGGTCCGGGTTCCGTCGAACGAATCCGGAGGACGACCAAGGTGACGAGGAACGAGGGCTGTGGTGGGACCGTGCCGGCCGGATGGAGAGGTTCTGCGGGTGGAGAAGCTCCACCGGACCTTTCCGGGGACCCCTCCCGTCGAGGCGCTGCGCGGGGTCGGCTTCACCGTGCGTGCCGGTGAGGCGGTCGGACTGCTCGGAGGCAACGGTGCGGGCAAGACCACGCTTCTGAAGATCCTCTCGACGTTGCTCCTGCCCTCGGCCGGCACGGCCCACGTCTGCGGCATCGACCTGGCCGGGGACGGGCGCCGGGCCCGGCGCCACCTCGGTGTGGTCTTCGGCGGCGACCGGGGCCTGTACCCCCGTCTCTCCGCCCTCGACAACATCATGTTCTTCGGCGGACTGTCCGGCCGTCACCGGCACCTGCGGGCGCACGCCCTCGCCGCTCTGGAAGAGGTCGGACTCGCCGACCGCGCCAAGAGCCGGGTGGAGACCTTCTCCAAGGGCATGCGGCAACGCCTCCACCTGGCCGTGGGACTGCTCGACCGGCCCTGCCTGCTGATGCTGGACGAGCCGACCATCGGCCTCGACCTGATGGAGGCGGAGCGGGTCCGGGAGACCATCGCCCGCCTCGCCCGCGACGGCACAGCGGTCGTTCTCACCAGCCACTACCCCACGGACATCGACCGGCTGGCCGGCCGGGTCGTCCTGCTCGACTCCGGAACGGTCTCCCACGACCTGCCCATCGCCGAGTTCCGGCGCCAGGCCGGTTTCACCGCCGAGGTGCGCCTGTCCGGCCCCGGCGTCGCCCCACGGGACGCCGCCGTCCTCCTGAGCGACGCGTCGCCAAGGATCCACCAGGACGAGAAGGGCTGGAGGATCACCTTCCAGGTGGCCGCCTGGGACGCAGCCGTCCTCGACCGGCTGACCGAGGTCGTACGGCGGCATCCGGTGACGGACATCGACGTCGACTCGCCCGGTGTCGAGGCCGTGCTGCGCCGACTGGCGCTGAACCATGCGTGAGGCCCTGCGTGCCGCGAAGGCCGAGCTGTGGGCGATGTGGCGCGCCGCCGTCCTCCAGGTGCGGGAGACCGCCCGGGTCAGGACCGCGATGGTGATCTCCGTGATCCAGCCGGTCGTGCTGCTGGCCGTCGTCTCCCGGGGCAGCGCGCTGGACCGGATGCGGACGACCGAGGTCGTGTTCGGCGTCGTGATGATCGCTCTGTGGTCCGCGACCCTGTGGGGGGCGGGAACGCTGCTTCGTCGTGAGGCATCGCAAGGCACCCTCGCGAGCCTGCTGGTCCGCCCGGTGTCGCTGCTGTCGGTGCTCCTGGGGAAGACCCTCGGCGTCGCCGCGGCAGGTCTCGTACGCACCCTGGCCGCGGCGGCCGTCGCCGTTCCCGCACTGGGGCTGCATCCGCAGCTGCCCCCGCCGTCGACGGCCGCCCTCGTCATCGTGGCGGCCGTGGTCTCGGCGGCGGCCATGGGACTCGTCCTGAGCTGCGTCGTCTTCCTCTCCCGGGCGGGACTTCGCATCATCGAGGCCCTGGGCTACCCGGTCTTCGTCCTCGGCGGCATCGTCATTCCGCCGGACCTGCTCGCCCCCGCGCTGCGCTGGCCGGCCCAGGCCGTCAGCCTGCACCACGTGGCCGGCCTGCTGCACGACGCCTCGCACGGCCGGGCGCCCGCCGTCGCCCCACTGACAGGCGTGCTGCTGCTGACCACCCTCTACCTCGCCGGCGGGGCGTGGGCGTTCAACGCCGTGCTGCGCCGCGGCCGAGCCAGGGGGACCCTCGAACATGCCTGACACCCTGCGCCACGCGCTCACCACGGGTCTGCGGATCTGCCGTCTGTCGTGGAAGGACTACCGCCTGACCTCGGTCGGCCCCGGGGCGTCGGCCGGCATCGCCCTCCGGACCGTCTTCCAGGTCGCCTTCTTCACCCTCCTCGGCCAGCTCGCCGCCCAGGACGCCGGACGCGCCCACGCGTTCGTCGGCTCCGTCGCCTTCGCCCCGGTCGCGGCGGTCACCAGCCACGTCTCCTCCGTGGTGACCTCCGAGGTCCCCCTGGGGACCATGTACCGCCTCCGCATGGGCGACACCCCGCTGCTCGTCGTCATGCTCCTGCGCTCCTGGGTATACGTCGTCGAAGGACTGGCGGCCTCGCTCGTGGCACTGCTCGTCCTGGGCCCGACGGTCCTCGGCGGGCGCGGCACGGTCGATCTCGCGGTCGGGTACCCGCTGATCCTCCTCACCACGGTGAGCTGCCTCTGCGCGGGCCTCTTCTGCTGCGCCCTCGTGCTGACCGGCCTCGACGAGGGACTCGTCGTCAACGTCGCCGGCTACCTCATCCTGCTCTGCGCCGGCGTGGTCGTTCCCCTGGATCCGCAAGGGCTCCTGCATCTGGCGGGCCAGGCGCTGCCCTTGGGAGCCGGACTGAACGCCCTGCGCGCCCCGGGCACCGCCTCGACCGGTGAGCTGTGGGGCGCGATCGCGCACGAAGCGCTCGTGGCAGGGCTGTGGCTGCTCGCCACCGCTGTTCTGTTGCGGCTCCATGCCCGGCGCGTACGCACCGGTGCCGCACCCGAGCCGGTGTGACGCCAACACCTCCCACGGGGGCGGACGGCCACCCCGCCGTCCCGTCCTCGACGCCACCTGCCCGCCCCACCCCCTGTCGGAAGGCACATCGTGACCGTACCGGGCCGCGACCACATTCACGCCCTGACCCAGGCGCTGCACCGCCTCGACACAGCGGAGCTCGACCGGTGGGGCCGCGCCCTCGCCACCGTCCTGACGACCGGCGGGCGGCTCCTCGTCGCGGGCAACGGCGGCTCGGCCGCCGAGGCCCAGCACCTCACCTCCGAGCTCGTCGGGCGCTTCCGCGCCGAGCGTGCGCCGTTGTCGGCGATCGCGCTGCACGCCGACTCCTCCTCGGTCACCGCGCTCACCAACGACTACGGCCCCGAAGAGGTCTTCGCCCGGCAGGTCCGCGCGCACGGGCGGCCCGGTGACGTCCTTCTCCTGCTGTCCGCTTCCGGGACCAGCCCCAACGTGCTCGCCGCCGCCCGTGCGGGCCGGGAAACGGGACTGACCGTCTGGGCGCTGACCGGCCCCGGCCCGAACCCCCTGGCCGAGGCCGGCGACCTGGCCGTGTGCGTGGACGCCGACCAGGTGGCAACCGTCCAGGAATGCCACCTCGTCGCCGTCCACCTGCTGTGCGCGGCCGTCGACGCCCACATCGTCGAGACCGAGCCCTGCCCCGCCGCCCTTCCCGAAAGGTGCGACGGGACACGGCGGTTGGTGGTGGTCGGTGACGTCCTGCTCGACCGTGACATCACCGGCAGGGTCGAGCGGCTGTCTCCCGAGGGCCCCGTCCCGGTCGTCTCCGGCGTGCGCAGCAGCGAACGGCCGGGCGGTGCGGGAATGGCCGCCGTACTCGCCGCGCGGGAGCCCGGCTGGCGGGTCACCCTCGTGTGTGGTCTCGGGCAGGACGAGCCCGGGGCACGGGTCCGCGCCCTCCTGAGGAAAGCGGGAGTCGAGGTGGTGAGCCTCGCTCCGAGCGGCGCCACTCCATTGAAGACCCGCGTCCGCGCGGCCGACCGTACGCTGCTGCGCTTCGATGCCGACGGCGATGTCGACGGGGACGTCGAGAACGGCCCAGCCGACTCCGAGGGCCCCGGCGCGCACGGAGACACCGGCAGCGTCACAGCACCTCGGCACGGCCCGCTCCCGCCCGAGTTCCAGGCCCGGCTCGCGGAGGCATCCGCCGTTCTCGTCTGCGACTACGGACGCGGCATCACCGCACGGGAAGACGTCCGTCGGATCCTGACCGAAGCGGCCACCAGCCGGCCCCTGGTCTGGGACCCACACCCCCAGGGCGCCCCGCCGGTCCCGGGCACCGCGCTGGCCGTGCCCAACGCGGACGAAGCCATCGCTCTCACCGGGTGCGCGTCACCGCGCGACCTCAAGGGCGATGCGACACGGGCCGTACGGCTGCTGGCCCGATGGCCGGTCAAGCAGGTGGCCGTCACCAGAGGGGGCGACGGCGCGGTACTCGTCTCCGATCCCGACAGTCACCCCCTGGTGGTCCCGACGCGGCAGGTCGCGGGGGACACCTGCGGGGCCGGCGACCGTCTGGCCGTCACCGCCGCGCTGGTGCTCGGAACAGGACGGCTGCCCTCACACGCGATCGCTGCGGCCGTCGACGCCGCCACGCGATACGTCGCCTCGAACGGCCCCGCCTCGCTGACCGCCCCGCCCGACACGGCCACCAGCGACCCGCGAGAACTGGCCGCCCGCGTGCGGGAGCGCGGCGGCCGCGTGGTCGCCGCCGGTGGATGCTTCGACCTGCTGCACGCCGGGCATCTGGCTCTCCTGGAGCAGGCCCACCGCCTCGGCGACATCCTGCTCGTATGCCTCAACAGCGATGCCTCCGTGCGCCGCCTCAAGGGCGAGAGCCGGCCGGTCGTCGGCGAGCGGGAACGCGCGATGCTGCTGCGAGCGCTGGACTGCGTGGACGGGGTGCTCGTGTTCGACGAGGACACCCCGGAAAGGGTCCTGGCCGAGCTGCGCCCGGACATCTGGGTCAAGGGCGGGGACTACACCGGGCGACGCGTCCCCGAAGCCGGCCTCGTAGAGAGCTGGGGCGGCAGTGTCGTCACGGTGCCCTACCTGGACGGGCATTCCACCACCCTCCGGATCGACCGGCTCACCGGGCGGGCCGCCGCCCAGTGACTCACACCGACGGCACTACGGACGACTCCCGACGACCCGCTGTACTCCTTGATCGCGACGGCACCCTCACGCAGCACCGCCCTTACCCCGCGCACCCGGACGAGCTTCTCCTCCAGCCGGACATCGGGGCGCCGCTACGCGCCCTCCAGAAAGAGGGCTTCGCACTGGTCGTGGTCACCAACCAGAGCGCGGTCGCCCGCGGCCTACTCGACACCACCGTCCTGAACGCCATGCACGACCGGCTCCGCGCCCTCTTGTGCGGCCAAGGGGTTCGGCTCGACGCCATCTACGCCTGCCCGCACCACCCAGAGGGCACGGTGCCCCGGTACCGGCTCGCCTGCCGCTGCCGGAAGCCGGCCCCCGGGATGCTCCTCCAAGCCGCCCGCGACCTGGATCTCGACCTCACCCGGTCGTGGATGGTCGGCGACTCGTTGTGTGACGTAGAGGCAGGCAGGCGGGCCGGGACCCGCACCGCACGGGTGGGCGCTCGACCCGACGGGAGTGCTGGTGCCGATCTGGCTGGGGCGACGACGTCCGAGGTTCTCCGCCACCTGGCGGGCGCCACACGGTGCCATAACGGCACCGATGATCCACCCTGAGCGCAGGGGCGGGGATCACAGTCGACGGGAGGGGACGAGCACGGCGTCCGAGGACGGTCTCCGGCGAGGAGCGTCCGACTCCGACCGGGCTGTGGGGTTCGCCGCCGTGGGATTCCTCCCGTGAATCGGGTAGCGGTATGGCATGAGCGACGCACAGGACCCGAGCAAGGACGTCGAGGACTGGGTGACCGGCGACGAGCCGGCCACCGGCCCGCAGCTGAGTTACCTGCGGACACTGGCCCGAGAGGCGGGCGAGGAGGTACCGCCCGACCTGACGAAGGCGCAGGCGTCCAGGATGATCGACCGCCTGCAGGGGGCTTCCCCGCGCACCGGCGGGAACGGGAGTGCGGACTCCGGCACGCCGGAAGACGGCACCGGCGGTGGCTGACACCGCCGGCCGGCTCCGTGAGGCGGCCGGGACGGCGTTCGGCTGGGACGAGCTGCGGCCGGCGCAGCTGAGGGCGATGCACGAGGTCATGGCGGGGCGCGACACCCTGGTCGTGATGCCGACCGGGGCCGGGAAGTCGGCGGTCTACCAGGTGCCCGCGCTGCTGCTCGACGGTCCCACCGTCGTCGTCTCACCGTTGCTCGCCCTCCAGCGGGACCAGATCGCCGGGCTGCTGGAGCACCGGGCCCCGCAGGCCGTCGCCGTCAATTCGGCCCAGTCCGCGAAGGAGACGGAGGAGGCGTGGCAGGCGGTGCGCGCCGGGGACGCGGAGTACCTGTTCCTCTCCCCCGAGCAGCTGGCCAAGGACGAGGTGCTGGAGCGGCTCTCGCGGCTGTCGCCGGCGTTGTTCGTCGTCGACGAGGCACAGTGCGTCTCCGCCTGGGGGCACGACTTCCGGCCCGACTACCTGCGCCTGGCCCAGGCGGTCCGGCGGCTCGGCCGTCCGCCGCTGCTGGCGCTGACGGCGACGGCGGCTCCCGCGGTACGTCAGGAGATCGTGGACCGGCTCGGCATGCAGGAGCCGGCTGTGGTCGTCGCCGGTTTCGACCGGCCGAACATCGCCCTGCACGTGGTGCGGTTCCAGGACGACGACGACAAGCGCCGCGCCGTGGTGGAGCGTGCGGCCGGGGAGCCGAAGCCGGGGATCGTCTACGCCGCCACCCGCAAGGACACCGAGCGGTACGCCGAAAAGCTGGCCGGCCTGGGGCTGACGGCCGCCGCCTACCACGCGGGCCTGCGCAGCGGTGAGCGGTCCCGGGTGCACGACGCCTTCCTCGACGGAACCCTCGACGTCGTCGTGGCGACCTCGGCCTTCGGCATGGGCATCGACAAGGAGGACGTACGCTTCGTCCTCCACGCCGCCGTTCCCGGTTCTCTGGACGCGTACTACCAGGAGATCGGGCGCGCGGGCCGGGACGGGGAACCGGCGGTCGCCGTGCTGCACTACCGGCCCGAGGACACCGGCATGCAGAACTTCTTCGCCGCCCGCACGCCCGGCCGCGAGACGCTCGGCAAGGTCGCCCGCCGGCTCGACGAGCGGCAGGAGCCCGTGGAGCTGGACGCGCTGCGGGACGAGACGGGGCTGTCCCGCAACCGCCTCACGGCCGCGGTCAACCTCCTGGAGGAAGCGGGGGCGGCAGACACCGATGACCCGGGCGCCCTGCGTCCCGCGCCCGGCGTGTCCGCCGACGAGGCGGTCGCGCGGGCCGACGAGGCCGCGCAGACCCACCGCAGGCTGGAGCGGACGAGGGTCGAGATGGTCCGCGCCTACGCGGAGACCACGGGATGCCGCCGCAGGTTCCTCCTGGGCTACTTCGGAGAGCCCTACGAGGCTCCGTGCGGGAACTGCGACGTGTGCGAGGGCGCCGCGTCGGACGCCTTCGACGCGGCACCGGCCGCGGACGCCCCCGAGGCCGGGGGCACGGAGCGGGGCCGGGCCCCGTCCCCCTTCCCGACCGGGGCGCGGGTCCGCCACCCGGAATGGGGCGACGGCACGGTCCTCAGCGAGGAGGACGACCGGATCACCGTGCTGTTCGACACCATGGGTTACCGGACCCTGTCGCTGGCGACCGTCGAGGACCGCGACCTGCTGTCGGTCCTCGAACCACCGCCCGGCTGACACCGGCGGCTTCGACGCACGCGGAGGGCCGGGCCCGCTCCGGCTTCGGGGCCAAGAACGAGTGCGCCCCGCACGCCCCGTACGAGCGTCCGCGAGCCCCTGTGCCACGGGCATGTGCCGCCACCGCGGTGTCTATGTTGATCGACATGTCACGGTTTATGACCTGCTGCGCCGCGCTCGTCGGCCTGCTGCTCGCCGCGTCCGCCCCTGCCTCGGCGACGCCCCCGGCCCCCGCCGAAGGCATCGCCTCCTCGTCACGGGCGTCGGTCCTCTTCGACATCTGGTTCAACCAGTTCGGTTACTCGCCCACCAAGAACCTCACCGTGGGCCGCCACTGGTACACGCTCTCCGCCGACTGCGACGGCGGCGGCTCGGTGGCGGGCCAGCTGTACCACTCCGCGCTCGGCGTGGACAAGAAGGTCGGCTCGGTCTTCCTCGTCCCCTGCGGGGGATCGCGGAACGTCACCTACAACGTGCAGGGCGGTTGGTACTACTTCTACTTCCTCTCCGGCGTCGACAACACCCGTGTCATCGGTGAAGGCGCCTGACCGCGCGCACTCCCGTCCCGTCTGTCTCCCGCACCGCTCGGAAAGGTCCTCATGCGTGCTGTTCTCGTGGCCGTGACCACGGCCCTCACCCTCGGTCTCGCCGGCGTCCCGGCGGCGTCGGCCGAAGCGACCCCGTCGGCTGCCGCCGCCTCGTTCGACGTCTGGTTCAACGGAAACGGCTACTCACCGAAGGCCGACCTCGCGGCCGGAGCGCACAGCGTCTCTCTGCGCGCCGACTGCGACAGCGACGTCGTGGCGGGCCAGCTCTACCACGTGACCTGGGGACGCGACCGGAAGGTCGGCAACGTGGTGAGGATCCCCTGCGGGGGATCCGCCCACCCGCTCTACCAGCTGAGCGGTGGTGAGTACTACTTCTACTTCCTGTCCGGCGTCGACAACACCCGGGTGGTGGGTACCTGGGCCTGAGGGGCCGAGGCCGGAGCCGGCTCCGGAGCCGGCTCCGGCCGGCGTGGTCAGTGCCACAGCTGATAGCTGGAGTTGTTGCACCTGAACGTGCGGACGCCCTGCTCGCTGTCGTCCAGGCACAGCCCCGTCGCCCGGTTCCGCAGGATGATGTTCGGTCCCGCTCCCACGGCGAGCCACCGCTGGTTGCGCGACTGGTGGTCGCACGGTTCCGTCTTCAGACTGCCCGCCCACCCCCCTTGGTCCACCAGGCAGTCGGCCGTCACGAGGTTCTGCAGCACCGCGTAGGCGCCGTCGACCCGGTGGACCTCCCATTTCTGCCAGGCATCGCCATGACAACGGAACGTGCGCAGCCCCGCCTCCTGACTGTCGTCAAGACACAGGCCCGTGTACACGTTCTCGAACGTCTGCAAGGGGGCGGCCCGTCCTGCCGCGGGGGAAGCGGGAGCCGGTGAGGCCGTGGTCAGGGAGCACGCTGCCGTGAGGATCACCGCACTGGCCATGATTCGGATGCGCATGAGGCCGACGGTAGGGACATCGGGGCCCGGCCGATGGGTCGGCGGCCCCTGATTCACCCCAAAGGACGCCCCGTCCGGCCGGCCCCGTCCCGGGAACGGCAACAAAGATTGCCCGGGGCGGCGGCGGACCGCACCCTGGCGGCGGAGGTGATCGCCATGACCGGCGCCAACAACGACACCAGGAACCGAACCTCGTACGACGTCATCGTGATAGGCGGCGGCGCGGGCGGGCTGAATGCCGCGCTCGTGCTCGCCCGGGCCCGTCGCACCGTCGCCGTCGTCGACTCCGGGGAGCCCCGCAACGCCCCCTCGGCCCACATGCACAGCTTCCTCTCCCGCGACGGCGTGCCCCCGCTCACCGTGCTGGAGGCCGGCCGGGCGGAGATCGCGCGCTACGGCGCGGTCCGGATCGAGGGCCGGGTGGACCAGGTGGAGGCCGGGGAGGCCGGCGGGTACGTGGTGCGGCTGGAGGGCGGCGCGAGCCTGGACGCCCGGCACGTGGTGCTGGCCACCGGGCTGCGCGACGAACTGCCCGAGATCCCGGGCGTGCGAGCGATGTGGGGCGAGGACGTGCACTTCTGCCCGTACTGCCACGGCTACGAGGTCCGCGACCAGCCGATCGTCGTGCTCGGCGTGCACCCGGCCTCCCCCGGGCAGGCGCTGCTGCTGCGCCAGTGGTCGCGGCACGTCGTGTACGTGCCGCACACCCGCCCGCTCGACGACGAGGAGCGCGAGCGCATGGACGCCCGCGGGGTCGAGGTGGTCGAGGGGCCGGTGTCCACGCTGCTGAGCAAGGACGGCCGGCTGCACGCGGTGGAGCTCGCCGACGGACGGACGGTGGAGTGCGCCGGTGTGTTCCTGTTCCCGAAGATGACGCCCAACGACGGTGCCTTCGACGGCCTCGGCTGCGAGAAGGACGAGCAGGGCTGGCTGGTCACCGACCGGGCCGGCCGCACCAGCCGCCCGGGCCTGTGGGCCGTGGGCAACGTGGTCGACCCCCGGGCCCAGGCCGTGACCGCGGCGGGCATGGGCGCCGCGGCCGCGTTCGCCCTCAACCACGACCTGGTGGACGAGGAGATCGAGCGTGATCTCGCCGCGCACCGCGCCGCCGTCCAGGGCGCGGAGGTCTCCGTCACCGCGTCCTGAACGCACGGGCGACGGCCACCGCGCCCCCTCCGCCCCGCGCCCGCCGCCGGCTCACTCGCCGGAGGCGGGCGTCCGGCGTGTCGGGCGGGCGCGTACGTGCATCCGCTCGCCCTGGCGGCCGAAGACGCTGAGGACCTCGACCGGCCCCTCCCCCGTGCTGCCGAACCAGTGCGGCAGCCGGGTCTCGAACTCGGCGACCTCGCCGGGGCCGAGGACCAGGTCGTGGTCGGCCAGGACGAGCCGGAGCCGTCCGGAGAGGACGTACAGCCACTCGTAGCCCTCGTGGGTGCACAGCTCCGGCGTGGACCGACTGGCCGGCAGGATCATCTTGTAGCTCTGCAGCGGGCCGGGCTGGCGGGTCAGCGGCAGCACGGTGTTGCCGTTCACGGCGTGCGGCTTGAGCCGGACGCGCGGGTCGCCCACCTCCGGGGCGCCGACCAGTTCGTCGAGGGGGACCTGGTGGGCCTGGGCGATGGGGAGCAGCAGTTCGAGGCTGGGGCGGCGCTGTCCCGCTTCGAGGCGCGACAGGGTGCTCTTGGAGATGCCGGTGGCCTCCGACAGCGCCGCGAGGGTGACACCGCGAGCGGTGCGCACCCGCTTGAGCCGGGCTCCGACAGCGGACAGGGCCTGGGTGATCGTCGGTGACTGCTCCACGCCGTCATTAGACCGATCTGTTCCCGAAGTCGCAACCAGAGGTGCGGTTTTCGGACCGCGTGTGCCCCGCTCCCGGCCATGTCGACCGGAAGCGGGGCGGACGGGGACGCGGGACGGGCGGGGGACGGACCGGGGGGACGCCCGGGGGGGACGCCGGAGGGACGCGGGACGGGCGGGGGACGGACGCCGGGCGGACGCGGGGCGCTTCAGAGGCCGAGGGACCGGCCGATCAGCTCCTTCATCACCTCCGTGGTCCCCCCGTAGATCGTCTGCACCCGGCTGTTGGCCCACTCGCGGGAGATCGCGCTCTCCTTCAGATAGCCGTAGCCGCCGTGGATCTGCAGGCAGCGGTTGGCGATGTCGACCTGGAGCTCCGTCGTCCACCACTTCACCTTGGCGGCGTCCGTCACCGACAGCCGCCCGGCGTTGAGTTCGGCGACGCAGTGGTCGAGGAAGACCTGGGCGATGGTCAGTTCGGTGTCCATGGTGGCGAGCTGGAAGCGGTTGTGCTGGAAGCTGCCGACGCTCTGCCCGAAGACCTCGCGGGTCTTGGCGTATTCCAGCGTGTCGGCCAGCATCCGCTCGGCGGCCGCGACGGCCACGGTGGCGATGCTCAGCCGCTCCCGGGGCAGCCCGGCCATCATGTAGGCGAGGCCCGCGTTCTCCTTGCCGATCAGGTTCTCGGCCGGCACCCGGCAGTCGTCGAAGAACAGCTCGCAGGTGTCGCTGGCGTGCCAGCCCAGCTTCTCCATGCGCCGCCCGCGGGTGAAGCCGGGTGTGCCGCGCTCCACCACCAGCAGGCTGATGCCCTGGGCACCGCGCTCGGGCGCGGTCTTGGCGGCGACCACGACGACGTCGGCGTTCTCGCCGTTGGTGATGAACGTCTTCTGCCCGTTGAGGACGTAGGAGTCGCCGTCGCGGACCGCCGTGGTGCGGATGTCGGCGACGTTGGAGCCGGCGTCCGGCTCGCTCATCGCGATCGCGGCGATCAGCTCGCCCGAACACAGCCCGGGCAGCCAGCGCTTGCGCTGCTCCTCGGTGGTCCGCTCGGCGAGGTAGGTGGCGATGACGTCGTTGTGGGCGACGAAGCCGGGGGCGGTCGCCCGGGCCCACATGATCTCCTGCGAGAACACCGCCGGATAGCGGTAGTCGGGCTCGCCGCCACCGCCGTAGGCGGGGTCGACGCCGATGCCGAGGAGGCCCGCCTGCCCGGCCTTGCGCCACACCTCGCGGTCGACGATGCCCTCCCGCTCCCAGCGGGCGTGGTGCGGCAGCACCTCCCGGTGGAGGAACTCCCGGCAGGTGACCCGGAACTGCTCGTGCTCGGCCTCGTACCTGCTGCGTGCCATGCGGTCACCCCTTCCCGGGGTCGGTGTCGTCGACGATGGTGGTCAGGGTGTCCTTGGGGCGCTGGACGGCGGCGAAGTGGCCGCCCTCGATCTCGACCCGGCGGACCGGGGCCGTGCTGTGCGCGGCCCACTGCCAGACCTTCTCCGGCGGGGCGTGGACGTCCTGGCGGGCGGCGATCAGGGTGAGCGGGAAGTCCACCCGCAGCCCGGACGCCTCCCGCGCGAACTCGCCGCGCACGGCGTCGTCCTCGCGGAGCATCCGCAGCAGGATGCGGCTCATCGTCGGGTCGGCGAGGACGGCGGGCGGTGTCCCGCCGTCGGCGGCGGTCCGTTCGAGCAGTTCCTCGTCGGACACCGAGTCCAGGAGCGGACCGGGCCGCTGGAGCGCGGGCGGGATCGCCCCGGAGAGCACCGCCCGCTCCGGGGGGACGCCGACCTGGCGGGTCACCTCCGCCGCCACCGCCAGGCTCGTGGTCGAGCCGAAGCTGTGTCCGAAGGTGGCCCAGCGCAGGCCGGGCGTCCGCTCGCGTTCGGTGAGCAGATCGGCCACCACCTGCTCGGCCATGCACCGCACGAGGGCGTGGTAGCCGGCGGCCTTCCGCTCCTGGCGGCGGGTGCCGCGGCCCGGGGCGTCGACGCCCCGGACCAGCAGGTGCGGCTCGCCGAGCTGCTGCCAGCCGCGGTAGACCAGGGAGGTCGCCCCGGCGTGCGGGAAGCAGTAGAGCCGCACCGGGGGCCTTGATACGGGCTGCACGGTCACTCCTTCGTACTCCGGGCCAGCTTCTCGGCCAGCATCAGGGTGGTGAGGTTGGTGGGAGCGCTGGGGATGGTCGGGAAGAGCGAGGCGTCGGCGATGCGCAGGTTCTCGGTTCCGTGGACCCGGCCCTCCTGGTCGGCGACGGCCCACGGGTCGGTGGCCGGTCCCATCCGGCACGAACCGGCCGCGTGCCAGCCGGGGTTCATGATGTGCCGGACGCCGCTGCGCAGCACGCCGTCGTTGGCGACCATGCGGTCGCTCCAGAACTGGGTCCTGACCAGCCGGCTCGACAGGCCCGGGGACCGCAGGAAGCTCCAGGCCCGGCGCACGCCGTGGCACAGCCGCTCCACGTCCTCGGCGTCGGTGCCCAGGCCCAGTTCGATGACGGGCGAGGCGAACGGGTCGGCGCTGTCGAGGAAGACCCGGCCGCGGGAGCGCGGGCGCATCAGCATGACCGAGATGCCGACGACGAGCGGCCAGCCGAGCCGGTCGACGAAGCCGGGGATGGTGTGGCTCTCCACGTTGTTGAGCAGCCCCACCTGGACGTCGACGTCGTCGTCGTAGCCGCTGCTCATCCTGGCCGCGACCTGCCGCCAGGGCAGGCCGGGGGTGCAGACCCCGTCGGCCGGCTTGGACCAGATGACGACCGAGGGGTGGTCCACCAGGTCGCGGCCCACGCCGGGCAGGTCGGCCACGGGGGTTATGCCGAGCGCCGCGAGCAGCCCGGCCGCGCCGACGCCCGAGCGCTGGAGGATGACGGGGGTGCCGACGGCCCCGGCGCTGAGCACGACGTTCCGGGCCCGGATCGTGACGAGCCGGCCGTCGAGCTCGGCCTCCACGCCGACGGCCCGGTTCTTCTCGAACAGCACCCGGGTGACGCGCAGTCCGGTGCGCAGCCGGAGGTTGGGCAGCTCGCGGACGCCGCTCAGGAAGGCGGTGGAGGCGTCGATGCGCTCGCCGTCCACGGCGTTGCCGGGGATGGGGCCGACGCCGGCCTCGCGGCCGTCGTTGAGGTCGGGCAGGTCGCCGACGCCCTGCCGGTTGCACTCCTCCCAGAAGGCGGCGTCCAGCGGGTGGACCCGGTCGCGGGGGGTGCGGCGGATCGGCAGCGGCCCGCTGTCGCCGTGCAGCCGGCCGGGGTGGTCGGCGTCGTTCTCGATGTCCTTGTAGAAGGGCAGCACCCGCTCCCAGGACCAGTCGGGGTTGCCGGCGGCCTCCCAGGCGGCGAAGTCGCGGGGCAGGCCGCGCAGGGCGATGGCGCCGTTGACGGCGGAGCCACCGCCGACGACCTTGCCGAGCTGGTACGGGAAGCGGTCCCGCAGCGCCCGGGCCTCCGCCCGGCCGCCGGTCCGGCCGGTCCCGGCCGCCGGTGCCCCGCCCCGGACCAGCTCCTCCAGGCGGTCGCTGGTGCGCAGGTTGGCCCGGTAGTCCCAGTTGTGGCCGGCGAGCACGAGCCGTCCCGCGTCGGCCAGCGGGTGGGCCCGGTCCCGGGGGCGCGGCTGGTCCTCGCCCGCCTCGATGAGCAGGACGTTCCCGGAGTCCCGGGCGGCGAGCCGGGCGGCGGTGAGGGCTCCGGCCGAGCCGGCTCCGACGATCAGGTACTCCCACTCGCGGGTGTCCGCGGCGGGGTCGTGGTGGGTGGTCACGCGACGGGCTCCTCGAGCTTGGCGATCAGTTCGGCGAAGGACGCGATCGACGCGTTCATGAACAGGCCCTCGACCATCTCCTGCTCCGTGTCGGGCTCGATGGCGAACTCGCCGCGCAGCAGCGCGAGCAGGCCGACGGCGTGCAGGGAGTCGCCGCCGATGTCGAAGAAGCCCTCCTCCACGCCGAAGTCGCTGTGGCCGAGCTGCTGGGACCAGAGGGCGAACAGGCGCTCCTCGACCCTGCTGCGGGGGGCCACCCGGCTGGAGGCGGTGTCGGAGTCGTCGTTCCACGGCGTGGGCAGCGCCTTGTGGTCGATCTTGCCGTTCGCCGTCAGGGGCAGGGTGTCCAGGGTGAGGAAGCGGCTGGGCACCATGTAGCCGGGCAGCACGGCGGTCAGTGCCTCGCGCAGCTCGGCCGGGTCGGGTTCCGCTCCGGGCTCGGGCACCACGTACGCGGCGATCTGGCGCTGTCCGGTGCGGGCGTGGGCGGGCGCGGTGACGAGCGCGGTGCGCACGCCGGGCCGGCGCAGCAGGGCGGCCTCGATCTCGCCCAGCTCGACCCGGTAGCCGTTGATCTTCACCTGGAAGTCCTCGCGGCCCAGGATCTCGATGTCGCCGCCGGGCAGATAGCGGCCGAGGTCGCCGGTGCGGTAGACCCGCTCCCCGGTGACGGGGTGGACGAGGAAGCGTTCGGCGGTGCGCTCGGGGTCGCCGAGGTAGCCCTGGGCCACGCCGGTGCCGCCGATGAAGATCTCGCCGGTGACGCCGACGGGCGAGGGCTCCAGCCACTGGTTGAACACGTGCATGGTCTGGTTGGCGAGCGGCTTGCCGTAGGGGATGCTCGACCAGTCGGGCGAGACGTTCTCGATCGGGTGGTGGATCGACCAGATCGAGCCCTCGGTGGCGCCGCCGAGGCTGATCACCCGCATCGCGGGGATCTTCTCGCGGATCCGGTTCGGCAGGTCGACCGGGATCCAGTCGCCGCTGAGCAGGGCGAGCCGCAGCCGGCAGCCGCGCGGGACTCCCCCGTCGCCGAGCGAGTCGATCCACATGCGCATCGGGGCGGGCACGCTGTTCCAGATGGTGACGCCGTAGCGGCCGATGAGCTGCGACCAGTGGGCGATGTCGTTGCCGCGCGCCGGGTCGGGCACCACGACGGCTCCGCCGGCGCCCAGGACGCCGAAGACGTCGTACACGGACAGGTCGAAGCCGGTCGGGGCGAGCGCCATCGTGCGGTCGTCCTCGCCGACGCCGAAGCGGCGGTTGATGTCCTGCACGGTGTTGGCGGCGCTGCGGTGGGTGATCATCACGCCCTTGGGTTCGCCGGTGGAGCCCGAGGTGAAGATGACGTAGGCGAGGTCGTCGGGGCCCTGCCGGCGCTCGGGGCGCTTCGCGGAGCACGAGCGGGTGGCCTCGTCCTCGGCGGTCACCACCGTCACGCCGGCCGGCCAGGCGAGGGTGTCGCGCAGTTCCGGGTCGGTGACCACGGCCCGTACGGAGCACCGGGCGAGGAGCTTCAGGCGACGCTCCTCGGGCAGTTCGGGGTCGATGGCGACGTACGCGGCGCCGGAGTGGAGCACGCCGAGCAGTGCGGAGTACTGGGCGGCGCCCGGCCGCATCGACACGGCGACGATCTCGTTGGGCGCGGTGCCGGGATCGTCGATGAGCCGGTGCGCGATGCGGTGGGCGTCCTCGGTGAGGGTGCGGAAGGTGGTCTCGGTGCCGGGCGTGACGACGGCGACGGCGTCCGGCCTGCGGGCGGCCGCCTCGGCGACCAGCTCGTGCAGCAGCGCGGGCGGGATGTCCTCGGCGGTGGCGTTGGCCCGCTCCCGCTCCTCGCGCTGGGCGGCCGGCAGCGGCACGATCCCGCGGGTGGCGTCCCACACGGAGGCGTCGTGGGCCAGCCGGTCGAGCAGCGTCACGTACGCCTCGAACATGGCCTCCAGGGTGCCTTCGGGGAACAGTCCCTCGACCGCGTTCCAGTTGACCGTGAGGCGGCCGTCGAGTTCGAGGATCTGGTTCTCCAGCCACACCTGAGGGGTCCGGCTGTGGTCGTGGACCAGCTCTCCGAAGGACTCCAGGCGTCCCTCGTCGGGAGCGCCGTCGCCGGCGCCGAGCGTGCTGGAGAAGACGACGGGCATCGAGGCCCGGCCGTCGTCGTTGCGGCGGGCCAGGTCGCGCAGCACCCTGATGCCGCCGTACGAGGAGTGCGCCAGGTCCTGAAGGGCCTGCCGCTGCACGGCGCGGGCCCGCTGCTCGAAGGTCTCCTCGGCGCGGCCGCGGACGGCGAGCAGGCTGGGGGCGAGGAAGTCGCCCATGACGGAGTCGAGCTGCGGGTGCAGCCCGAGCCGGTGGAACTGGGTGACGGTCAGGGTGAACTCCTGCCGGCGGGACCAGGTCCGCACCACCTCGGCGTACGCCGCGAGGAGCGCCCCGGACGCGGTGAGCCCGTGCCGGGCGGCCGCGGCCCGCAGCGCCTGCCAGCGCTCCGGTGCGAGGACGGCCCGGTGCCGTACGAAGCGGGGGGTGCCGAGCTGCTCGGGCGCGGCGGCGAGCGGCAGCTCGGGGGCGGGCGGCAGGGTGTCGAGGCGGTCCGCCCAGTAGGCGGCGGCCTCCCGGCCCAGGGCGTCGCCGCGCAGTTCCTCCTGCGCGAGCACGTAGTCGCGGAACGACAGCTCCAGCGGCTCCGGGCGCCGGTCGGGCTCGTCGTAGAAGCGGCGCCACTCGTCGAGGAGCCGACGCAGTCCGCGCATGTCGAGGAAGAGCAGGTCCACGGCCAGGTGGAGCCGGATCCGGTCGTCGTCGAGCAGGGTGGCGCGGATGTCGAGCTGCGGGGCGCGGTCCGCCGGCAGCACCTGCTCGGTGAGCTCGGCCCGTATGCGGTCGATCTCGGCGGTCTGTTCCCCGGCGGAGCGGCCGCGCAGGTCGGTGCGGCGGATGACGTACGGCTCCACCTCGTCGACGGCGAGGACCCGCTGGGTCTGGTCGGGGCCGGCCACCGTGCGCAGGGCGTCGTGCCGTTCGACGACCTTCCGCAGCGCGTCGGTGAGCCGGTCGAGGTCGAGGCTTGGACAGTCGAACTCCAGGTAGTACTGGCTGGAGATGCCGCCGAGTTCGAGGCCCTTGTGGCGGCCGATCAGATAGGCCTGCTGGATGTCGGTGAGCGGGAACGGCTCGTGACGGCGTTCCGGCTGCGGCTTGAGGTCGGGCAGCCGGGTGTCGTCCAGGCGGGAGTGGCCGGCTCCGCCGCGCAGCTCCGCGAAAAGATCCTCCATGGAGGTCCGCCCCTTTTCAATCAGTTGCCCTGACGGGCTTTCGAATTCCCATACGAAAAGGGAGGTTAGGAGGGGTGGTATAGGGCCTCAATACGGTCCGACCGTAGGGACGACCGTAGGGTTTGGGCCGCACTCGACCGCCGCTCGACTCAGGCCCGACTCCCTTGCCTCGTACCGGACTTGACCATTGACCGGCGGTGGGATCACGACGACATCATCGGGGCATGGAAATTCAGAACTCCCCGGCGGCGACCGGGAAACGCATACTCGTCGGCGGCACCGGATCGATTGCGGTGACCCGGCTTCCTTCGTATATCGAGGCGATGCGCCGGCAGATCCCCGGCAGCACGTTCACGGTTCTGCTCACCCACACCGCCACCTCGTTCATCGCGCCGGAGAGCCTGGCGCTGTTCGCCGAGCGGGTGGTGTACGGGGAGTCCCCGGCCGACTGGCCGACGGACAAGCCGTCGCGGCTGGCCGGCGACCACGACGTCCTGGCGGTCCTGCCGGCCACCGCCCACACGCTGGCCGCCGCGGCGGGCGGGGCCGCGCCCAACCGGCTGATGACGGTGGCGCTCTCGGTGGACTACCCCGTCGTCTACTTCCCGGTGATGGGCGCGAAGATGTGGCACAAGCCGGCCGTGCAGCGGAACATCGCGCGGATCCGTGAGGACGGCGCGCTGGTCAACGAGCCGGAGTGGCACGACGGTTTCGACCCGACGACCGGCACGGTCAGCCACCATCCGGCGCTGCCCTCGCCGGAGACGGTGGCCGCGGTGATCGAGGACCTGCTCGCCAAACCGCGGCACTGAGCCGGAGACGTCGTCAGGCCCCGCCGGGAAGTCCGGCGGGGCCTGGCGACGTGTGCGGTGGTGCGTGCGGCTGTCAGGAGGTGATGGCGGTGGCCTCGATCTCGATGAGGAAGTCGGGCTCGGCGAGGGTGGCGACGCCGACCAGGGTGGTGGGCCGGATCACGTCCGCGCCCAGCTTGGCGGCGGCGCGCTCGGCGCCCGCCGTGATGGCCTCCCACTTGTCGAGCGACCAGTCGACGACGTACATGGTCAGGCGCAGGACGTCGTCGAACGTGGCGCCGGCCGCTTCGAGACCGGTGGCTATGTTGAGGTAGACCTGCTCGGTCTGGGCGGCGAGGTCGCCCGTGCCCACGGGTTCGCCGTCGGCCGTGCGCGGGGTCTGGCCGCTCAGGAAGACCACCCGGCTGCCGGTGCCGACGGCCAGCTGCCGCCATCCGTAGGGCTTGGGGAGACCGGGCGGGTCGATGGGCTCGACTGCCATGACTGTCCTTTCTCGACGTGCCGTGCGGGCAGGGGCGGGCCGCCCCTGCCCGCACGGCGGCGGTGTGGGTGTGGTTGTGGGTGCGGGTCGGGTGGAGCAGCGGGCGTCAGCTGTGCTCGCGGCAGGTCGCGTAGTACTTGCGCAGCAGGCTGACGAGCTCGGGGTCGAAGCGGGAGGCGAAGAGCAGCTCGGCCGGCGGGGTGAACTCCGGGTCGAGTTCGTTCGCCCAGGCGAGGGTGGCCGGGCGCAGGTCCATCTCGATCCAGTGGTGCCACTCGACGGGGATGGTCCAGTCCTGCTCGTAGCCGATGCCCATCTGGTGGTCGATGAGGACGTCGACGATCTCCTCGCGGGTGCCCGTCCGCAGCGGCTGCCGCAGCGGGGCGAAGCGGTCGAGGTCGGCGACCGGCTCCTCGCCGAGGATGCGGGCGGCGAAGTCCTTCGCCAGGAGCGGGGAGAGGTGCAGTCCGTCGCGGTAGGTGCCGGTCATGATCCACAGGCCCTGCATGCCGCCGTGGCCGAGCAGCGGGAAGCCGTCCATGGACACCGGGCGGTTGCCGACCTGGACCTTGGCGACGTCGCTGTTCCAGAGGTTGCGGCGTACCTGGCGGTGGGCGCACTGGAGGAGGA
The DNA here is from genome assembly GCF_039535235.1 of Streptomyces roseoviridis. Lineage (NCBI taxonomy): Bacteria > Bacillati > Actinomycetota > Actinomycetes > Kitasatosporales > Streptomycetaceae > Streptomyces > Streptomyces roseoviridis. The sequence goes on along the minus strand of NZ_BAAAWU010000001.1, from coordinate 6,468,276 downwards.
AGACCAGGTCGCGCATCTCGGCGGTGTCGCGCGGCTCCACGGAGATGACGTTGGTGGCGCCGAGGTAGACGTGCCCGTCGCCGCGCGGGACGACGTGCAGGCCGCAGGCGAAGGAGCGGTTGGGGGTCCGGATGACGCTGTCCGGGGTGGTGCCGTCCACGGTCTTGATCAGGGAGGAGACGCCGTAGCCGCTGACGAGGCGGGGGACGCGGGAGCCGATGGGCAGGCTGTCCAGGAGTTCCTGGCTGTTGGCGCCGGCGGCCAGGGTCACGTGGTCGGCGCTGATCGTCCGGCCGGAGGTGGTGACGACACCGGTGACGCGCTCGCCCTGGTGCACGACACGGGTGGCGAACTCGGGGACGAGGGTGGCGCCGGCCCGGACCACGGCCTGCTCGAGCCGCTCCAGGAGGGCGGCGGCGTTGACGGCGTGCTCGCCCGGTATGTGGAAGGCCCTCAGCGGGCGGGAGATCGGCTCCGCGTCCACCCAGTCGAGGTCGGTGGGCTCGATGTCCTCGAAGGGCTCGTCGTAGCGGGTGAGCTCGGCCCGGATGGCGTTGTAGTTGGCGTCGTCGATCTCGGCGGTGCCGATGGTGTTGAGGATGACGGTGGTGCCGTCGGCGGTCTTGACGGGGGCACCCTCGGTTCCGGCCTCGAGCTCGCTCAGCCACTGCGGCCACAGCTTGCCGGCCTGGATGCCGAGTTCGAGCTTGGCGCGGCCGTGCTCGGTGGCGAGCAGGGAGGTGGTGACCTCGCCGAAACAGCCGAGCATCGCTCCGGCCGCGGCGGATCCGGCCCACGGGCGGTGTGGCAGGCCGAGCACGGCGACGCGCTGTCCTCGCTGTGCCAGGACCCAGGCGAGCGAGAGTCCGAGGACTCCGTTGCCGGCGATGACGACGTCGAAACCGGTACCGTTCGCGTTCCCGTTGGTGCTCATGACATTCCCATCTTCCGGGGCGGTCCGCCGCCCTTTCGTGAATTCGAATTCGTCTGAACAGGTACTGGGTCAGCCGCGCAGGAACTCGTACATGGTGAAGTCCATGTCGACGATTCCGCGCTCGTCGGTGTGGGCCGCGACCACGGGCGAGGCGGGGAAGTCCGCGGCGGGCAGTCCGACGGTCTCGCTGCGGTAGCGGCGGCCCCGGAATCCGGCGTCGGCGGCGGCGCGCAGCAGCTTGTCCTTGTTGCCCATGGCCTCGCTGGTGCCGATGTAGAGGCGGCCTCCCGGCGCCAGGTGGGGTACCGCGTCGCGGAAGAAGCGGCGCACCATCTCGTAGCCGGGGTCGAAGACCGCGCGTTCGATCTGGCCGGCGTAGGGGCGGCTCTCGGGCGCCTCGATGAACGGGGTGTTCCAGAAGACCAGGTCGAAGGGCTCGGCGGGCTCCAGGGCGTCGAACAGGTCGCTGGCCAGGGCCGTGACCCGGTCCGAGACGCCGTGCCGGGCGGCGTTGCGGCGGGTGTTCTCGGCCGCCGCCGGGTTGATGTCGAGGGCGACGACGCGCTCGGCGCCGCGCTGGGCGGCGATCACCGCCGCGATGCCGGCGCCGCAGCCCATCTCCAGGAAGCGGATGCCCTTCTCGTAGGGCACCCAGGAGGCGAAGGACGCGGGGCCGGGGTCCGTGTAGGGCGGGAAGACCTCGGGGAGCAGTTCCCATTCCTGGTCGAGCAGGGTGAAGGTCGTCTGCGTCGGACGGTCCGGGCTCTGGATCTGTGACACCACCCAACTTCCGAGTTCGTAACCGAGTTCGTTGTCCATGAGATCCTCCGTGAGGGGAGCCGGCGGAGGAATTCCTCCGGGGGAATTCCTCCGCGGCTCCGGTCGTGGGATGTACGGGGAGCGCGGACCGGGGAGCGGACGGGCGGGGTCAGTTCTCGCTCGTCTGCGGGCTCCGCGCCCGACTGCGGGCCATCGTCCGGTCGATCAGGACGACCGGGACGGTGATCAGGGCCAGGCCGGCGCCCAGCCAGGGGATGGAGGTCAGTCCGGCGCCGGCGCCGAGGGCGACGCCCGCGAGGACCGGGACCAGGCTGATGCCGAGCTGGAACATGGAGACGGCGGTCGCTCCGGCGAGCGTCGGCGCGTCGGCCGCCACGGTGAACACCCGCCCGTAGATCGCCGGGTTGAGCACGAATCCGGCGACGCCGAGGAGCAGCACCAGGACGACGACGGCGATCGGCTGCTCGGCGAGGAGGGCGAGCAGCACCGAGGTGACGAGGATGCCGCCGGCCCCGATGAGCAGGGCGTGGTGGGGTCGTCCGTCGGCGATCCGGCCGCCGATGGACAGGCCGACGAAGGCGCCGATGCCGAACAGGACGAGGATCGGCGGCACCCACACGGCGTCGACTCCGGTGATGTCCGTGAGGAACGCCGCCAGGTAGTTGTACGAGATCATGTACGCGGCGGTGCTGAGCAGCGTCGCGGCGTACACCACCCACAGCTGCGGCTGCCGCATGGTGCGCAGTTCGCGGCCGACGCTGGGCTCCTGGGCGGCGGTGGTCGCGGGGACGGCGACGGCCGTCGAGACGGCGCCGAGGACGGTGAGGGCGACGACCGCCCAGAAACCGCCCTCCCAGCCGGTGAAGTGGCTGAGGAAGGCGCCGGCCGGTCCGCCGCCGACCATGGCGATGCTGAGTCCGCTGACCACCACGCCGGAGGCGCGGGCGGTGCGGTCGGGGGTGACGAGTCCGATGGCGGTGACGGCGGCGACCGCCCAGAACCCGGCGTAGGCCAGGCCGCACAGGAAGCGGGTGACGATCAGGACGCCGAAGTTGTCGGTGATCAGGCCGATCGCCACGCAGAGGGCGAAGAGGACCTGCGAGGTGACCAGCGTGGTGCGCCGCGGCCAGCGGAGCGTCAGGACCGCCAGGGGCGGTCCGCCGATGACGACGCCGATGGCGAAGGCGGAGATCAGGGCGCCGGCGGAGGAGAGCGAGATGTTCAGGTCGTCGGCGATGTCGGGGAGGACTCCGGCGAGCAGGAACTCGGCGCTGCCCATCGCGAACAGGCTGAACGCGAGCAGGTAGACCGCGAGCGGCAGCCGGTCGCCGGTCTTGCGCGGGGTGGCCTCGTGGGCTTCGGTCTTGACGCTCATCGGCGGCCGCCGAGCGGACGGGGAGTGGTCGGTCGCATGGGGCGAACTCCTTGTCGGGACGGTTCGGGACGGGCGGATCGGGGCGGGTGCGCGCCGGTCTGCCGGGCGCGCGGAGTCCGGCACCGCCGGGCTCCCGGGACGGCCGCCCTCGGCGGCGCGGACGCCGCGGCGATCCGCTGGATCACGGTGATCACTACCGGTCCCCATGCTGGAACCGAGCGTGGCGGACGGACAACATTTGTTGCCGATTCCGGGACGGGCGGGCGGGATCCGGCGGGGCCGGTTCCGGGCTCGGCGCCCGCCCGTCAGTCGTCACCGGGCAGGGCCTCGCCCCAGCCCCACTTCTTGATGGTGGTACGGCTCGAAGGGCCGACGCCCGGCTGGGAGTTGGCCATCGCGCGGCGTGAGCCGAACTCGATGTAGCCGACGAACGCCGAGCGGAACTCCGCGTCCTCGGGAAGGCCGACGACGTCCATCGCCTCCAGCATCAGCTCGACCCATCGCGCCCGCTGTTCGGGCTTGATGGCGCGGTTCCGGTGCCGGGAGACCATGTGCGGGTAGCCGCCGTGCTCCTCGGTGTAGCGCTCGGGGCCGCCGAGGACCTCGCCGAGGAAGGTGGCGACGTGCTGCGGGTGGTCGTCGTCCATGTACCGGAAGAGCGGGGCGAGGATCTCGTCCTTGCGGACGCGCCGGTAGAACTCCTCCGTGAGTCGTTCCAGCGCCTCGGCGCCGCCGGCCCATTCGTAGAGGGTGGGGATCCGGTCCGTCACTGTGTCACCTCGTGTGGAGTGCTCGATGTCGGGTGCGGAGCGCGCTCGGGCCGCGCACAGGTCGACGTGGGCGCGCTCGGGCCGCGTACCGGCCGAAGCGGGCGCGCTCAGGCCGCGTACAGGTCGAAGGTGGGGGTGGGCGGGCCGCCCTGGGCAACGGTGTCGAGCCGGGGGTCGACGGCGAGCATCGCCTGGTGCAGTCGCTGGAGCTGCGGGGCGGGTTCCAGGCCCAGGTCCTCGATCAGCCGCCGGCGCAGCCTGCGGTAGAGGTCGAGGGCCGCGGACTGCCGTCCGGAGCGGTAGAACGCCACCATGGCCTGGGCGTACAGCCGCTCGTGGGCCGGGTGCCGCTCGGTCAGTTCGACGAGCTCCGAGAGGAGTTCGGTGTGCCGGCCGAGCCGCAGGTCGGCGTCGATGCGCCGCTCGGTGGCGAGCAGCCGGCTCTCCTCCAGTGCGGCCGCGTGGATCCGGAGCGCGGACCCGGCGCGTACGTCCACGAGCGCGGGGCCCCGCCACAGCGCCAGGGCCTGGCGCAGCAGCCGGGACGCGAGCTCGCTGTCGCCGTCCGCGAAGGCCGCGTGGCCGGCCCGGGCCGTCCGCTGGAAGACGAAGGCGTCGACGTCCTCCTCGGCGACCCGCAGCAGGTAGCCGCCGTGTCCGGTGGCGAGGAGCCGGCGGGCCGCCCCCGTCGCGTCCGGCGTCGCGCCGCCCTCGTCGAGGGCGGTGGCGAGGACGCGGCGCAGCCGCAGGACGTAGGTCTGGAAGGTGGTGTGCGCGCTGCGCGGCGGCACCGGTCCCCACACCTCCTCCCACAGGGTGGACACCGGGACGAGCTGTCCCGGGTGGAGGGCGAGGAGCGCCAGGATCTGGCGCGTCTTCGCCGCCGTCGGGACGGCCCGGACGCCGTCCGACTCGGCCTCCAGCGGGCCGAGAATCCGTATCTTCACGCTTCCTCCGTCACTCGCACGCGCCTCGGCCGGTTTCCCGCTTTCGCCGGGGCGACCGCTCTGGGAAGGAACGTAGAAGTGCGGGGAGGGGGTCCTCAATACGGTGGGACCGTAGGGCTGACCGAAGAATCTGCGGTGGGGTTCGCCCTTCGGTCACGCGGACCACCGGACATAGGGAGACGGCCCGCGGCGGGAACGCCACGGGCCGTCGGATCTGCGGGGGACAATGCCGGGGGAATGTGCGGGAGGACGTGAAGGGAATCGTCCCGGAGATCGTCCGGGACCGAATGGACGTGGATTCCTTCGGGTAATTCGAGACCCCCCCGCTTCTACTAAGGAATTACGGAGAGATCAGGCGCGGGGCCGGCACAGGCGGGCCGTGTGCACGGTGACCGCCGTGAGGTAGAAGGCGTCGGGGCGCCACAGGATGCCCGTGCAGGCGTCGCCGTCCAGGAGCTGCTCCACGGTCAGCCGGTCGACGAGGTCGAGCCGGTCGCCGAGGTCGTCGAGCAGGCGGCTCAGCCGGGTGTGCAGATGGCGGCGCGCGGCCAGGTCCAGCGGGGCGGGGAAGTCGATCAGGAAGGTGCGGCTGCCGGTGGGGACGAGTCCGGCGGAGGCCAGCAGGCACGGCCAGTCTTCGACCACGGAGGTGGCGCCCGGCAGCCGGGCCCGCGCGGCGGCGAACCGCTCCTCGAGGGCGGCGTCCAGGCGGGCCTGGAGACCGGGTTTCCCGATGCCGATGTCGCGCGGCAGGAAGCGCGGCGGCAGCCCTCGTTCGGCGACGGCGAGCAGTCCGCCGGGCCGCAGGGCGGACGCCAGGGCGCGCAGCGCCGCCTGCTGGTCGCCCAGGTGACGGCAGACGTTGCCGGTCCAGATCAGGTCGGCGGGTCCGAGCCGGCCGAACTCCTCAGGCCGCTCGGCCCGACGGGTGGTGATCCGGCCGGTCAGCCCGTGCTCGGCGGCGCGGGCCTCGGCGCGGGCGAGGAGCGCGTCGGACCGGTCGACGGCGACGACGTCGGCGAGCGGGAAGGCACCGGCCAGGGCGCAGGAGGCCACGCCGGGGCCGCTGCCGACGTCGACGATCCGGCGGACCGCCGCCGTCACCCGGTCCTCGGGGCCGAGCAGGCCGCGCAGCCAGTGCGCCGCGTCGGCCAGGAAGCCCGCGTGCAGTTCCGCCTCGTGCTCCGCCTCGTGCTCCGGCCGCTGCTCCGCCTCGTGGCCCGCCTCGTGCACCGGCTCGGCGCCGGGGGCTTCGCCGCCGAGGCCCGGGGAGCGGTGTGTGGGTGTCATCTGGTCACCTCCGGCGGCCAGGATGTGGAAGCGGCCGGGACGGGGCAATTCCTGTTGCCGATTCCGGAACGGGCCGGGGGCATCCGTGGCCGGGGCCGCCGTCGGGCCGGCCGGAACGGGCCGGGTCACCCGCGGCCGGGGGCGCCCATGGCCGGGCCGCCGCCGGGCCGGCGCGGATCGGGCCGGGTCACCCGCGGCCGGGGCCGCCCATGGCCGGGTCGCCGCCGGGCCGGGCCGGAACGGGCCGGGTCACCGGTGGCCGGGGTCGCCGTCGGGCCGGGTGGGAACGGGCCCGTTCCCGTAGGGGCCCCGCCCCCAACAGCCCCGGTCCCGCCTCGGGCCCGCCTCGGGCCCGCGTCGGGCCCGCGTCGGGCCCGGTCCCGGCCGGTCCCGGCCGGTTCCGTGGTCAGTACGCGGCCGCCGCCAGGAGGCGGCGCGCGGCGGCCGGGCGGATCAGGTCGCGGGTGAAGGTGTCCAGGAGCTCGCGCTGGGCGGTGAGCGGGAAGTAGTGGTCGCCGGGGAAGGTCTCCACGCGCAGGGCGCGCCGGGTGCAGCGGCGCCAGCCGGCCAGGTCGAGCCCGGTGACGGTGCGGTCCTGGAGGCCGCCCATGGCGGTGACGGGGCAGTGCACGACGTGGCGCGGGTCGCGCCGGTAGGACTCCATGACGGCGAGGTCCGCGCGCAGGGCGGGCAGAGCGCGGGCCGCGCGGCGCGGGTCCCGGTCGACCGGGGGCATCCGGCCGCGGTCGCGGAGCCTGCGGATCATCGCCGCGTCCGGCAGATGCGCGACCGCGCGCTCCGGCAGGGTCCGCTGCGGCATGCCGGAGCCGGAGACGTAGAGCCGGTCGGCGACGGCGTCGTGCTCCCATTCGAGGCGGGCGGCTATCTCGTACGCGAGGAGGGCGCCGAAACCGTGCCCGTAGAGCGCGAACGGCCGGTCGCACATGCGGGCCACGTACGGCATGATCTCGGCCAGCAGCGGCTCCAGGCTGTCGCAGGGGCGGGTGCGCGGGTGGCGGCCGCGGCCGGGCAGCTCGACGGGGGTGACGACCACCGAGGGCCCCATGGCCTCGGTCCACGGCAGGTACACGCCGGCGGAGACGCCCTCGAAGGGAAGGCAGAACAGCCGCACCGAGTTGTCGCCGGAGCCGGTCATCGGCCCACCGACCCCGCGAGCAGGTCGCCGGCGCCGTCCGGGCACCGCGGGGTGCCGCCGCGCAGCAGGACGGCGTACGCCTCGGTGGCCCGCTCCAGGAGGCGCAGGCCCGCCCGCCGGTCCATCAGCTCGCGGGCGTAGCGCCAGGCGAAGGTCCAGGTCGTGTCGTCGCGCCGGATCAGGGTGGCGCACATGGGGCCCGTCGACGGTCCCTGGCCCGCAGGCAGTCCCGTGGCCGACTCGTGGGCGAGCCGCTCGGCGAGGCGGGCGTCCTGGACGGCGGGGCGGGTGGCGCGCCAGTCGACGACCTGGAGTCGGAAGCCGGGGCCGAGGACGGTCTGCCAGGCCTGCTCGTACACCAGCGGCAACAGACCGGTCAGGGAGAGGACGAACCGCTCGGTGCGGACGTCGCCGTCGCGGGGGGCGGGGGCCGGGTGCGGCGGCAGGGCCGGGCGGACGGCCCATAACGGCCGGAGCTCCTCACTGGTCGCGGTCACGGGGACACCGATCCTTCCATCAGATTTCGCCATTAGGCGGCGGGTGAATATGTCAGGTCCCGGAGGAGCTCGTCATCTCCGGCTCACCGGTCACCGCCGCAATGCCGTGCAGACCGTACCCGTGCGGTCCCCACGCCCATCAATACGGGGGGACCGAAGCAATGGCCGAAGGAATACTCATCGATTCCCTCGGGTGGCGGGAGGTCGTGTTAGCGTCGGGCGCATCAGAGGTGTACGCCGTTCACCGGTGATCGGGGGATCGACGTGGGGGGGCTCGGTTTTTCTCCACTCCGCCTGCTGAAGCCTTTCCGCCCGGCCGGCGACGGATTGATCATGACCGGGAATTACCCTTGACGGCGCTGGTCGGCAGGAGGTTCAGGGCGGTGCCCCAGGAACTGTTCGGCAGAAGCGAAGAATCCAAGATCATCACTGAGCTGCTCGCGTCCGCCAGAGCGGGCGCGGGCGCGGTCGCGCTGATGGAGGGGATCATCGGGACGGGCAAGACCTCCCTCCTGCGCTGGGCCGAGGACACCGCCCGCGAGCAGGGCATGGTCGTGCTCTCCGCCACGGCCTCCCCCACCGAACAGCGCTTCTCCCTGGGGGTCGTGCACCAGCTCCTGGGCACGCTGCCCGAGACGGCGGACGGATGGGAGCGCGCCTTCGCGTCGAGCGCGCGGGGCGACGGCCGGCCGGCCGAGTCCGACTACCCGCTGCTCGCGGAGCTGTGCGCGGCGGTGGGCCGGGCCGCGCGCCGCACCCCGATCCTGCTCACGGTCGACTCCGTCCAGCACGCCGACCGCACGTCGCTGCTGTGGCTGGGCTTCCTCAGCCGGCGGCTCGACAACCTGCCGGTGGTGCTGCTCGCCACCAAGCGCTGCGGCGAACCGGCCAGCGACCAGCACCTGCTGGTCGAGTTCATGGAGGGCGTGCGCCCCGACCGCCACATCCACCTGCACGACCTGAGCCCGAGCGCCGCCTCCGACCTGGCCGCCGCGCTGTGCGGCCACGACCACGCGTCGGTGGACGCGCTGGTCGCCGACACGGGCGGCAACCCCTATCTGTTGACCGAGCAGATACGGACCGTGCCCGCGGGATCCGGCGGGCCGCTGTCCGCCGGGCCGGGGCACGCGCACCCGCACGCGCCGGACGCCCTCGCCGGCCGGGCAGCGGCGGACCCGCCGGACGAGCGGATGCGGCTCCAGGCGGTCAAGGAGCGCATTCTGTGCATGCTCCGGCGGCTCGATCCGCACTGCCTGGAGGTCGCCCGCGCGGCCAGCATCCTGGGCTCGCCGCTGGACCCCGCGATCCTGGCGGACCTGTGCGGCGTGCCGACCGAGGACGCCTGTCGCAGCCTGTCGCGGCTCACCGAGTCGGGCCTGCTCTGCCGCCACGACATGACGTTCCGGCACCCGCTGCTGGCCGGGCTGCTCTACCAGGACATCCCGTGCGCGGAGCGCGCCGAACTCCACCGGCTCGCCGCCCGGTACATGTGGCGCCGCAACGCGCCGCGCGAGGACGTCGCCGCCCATCTGCTGCGCTCCCACCGGCTCGACGAGCCGTGGATGACGCGCCTGCTGCTCGACGCCGCGCAGGACATGGTGGGCCGTGACCCCGCCGGGGCGCGGCGGCTGATCGAGAAGGCGGTGCTGCACGGCGTTCCGGACGAACTGGCCGCGCGCGCCGAGGGGTTGCGCATCCAGGCCCTCACCGCCCTGGACCTGCCGGCCTCCGCCCGGGCGCTCAGCGCGCACGCCGCCGGGCAGCTGGGGTCGGAGGACCGGCTCCAGGAGGCGCTGCGGCTCTCGGACATCCTGCTCCGCCTGGACGAACTCTCCTGCGCCCGCGAGGTCCTGGAGGACGCCCGCGAGGAGATCGGCGTCCTGGACGTCTCGGCCGAGGCCCGGTTGCGGGAGCGGCTCACCGAGATCCGGCTGCACGAGGGAACCTACCGCCCGGGCGGCGACGAGGGCGAGGACCGGCTGGAGCGGGTGCTGCTGCTGCGCACCGCGGCCGGCGACTCGGCACCGGCGGTCCGGCGGATCGCCGACCGGTTCCTGGCCGTGCCCCGCGCCCCGTACGGTTCGCCCACCTGGTACCACGCGCTGCTCGCGCTGCTGTGGGCGGGCGACGCCGACAAGGCCCGGCGGCACATGGACACCGAGGTGCGCCTCGCCCGCGCCGAGGGCACCGTGACCCGGATCGCCGAGGCCCTGGCCGTACGCGGTCTGGTGCAGCTGCACCGCGGGCAGCTCGCGGACGCCGAGGACGACGCCCGCCAGGCGCTCGACCTGCTCACCCGGATCGCGGCCGCCGCCTACCACGCGGGGGCGCTGGCCCGCAGCGTCCTGATCGACGTGGCCCTGGAGAAGGACGACATCGCCGCGGCCGGCGCACTGCTCGACGAGGCTCCGCCGCTGCCCGGCGAGCAGCCCGTCACCTGGTGGCGGCTGCACCTGCTGCACAGCGCGGGGCGGGCCCTGGGCCGGCTGGGGCAGGCGCAGCGCGGTCTCGCGATGATCGCCCACTGCGAGGAGGAGCTGGTCCGCCGGGGCATCGTCAACCCGGCGGTGCTGCCCTGGCGTTCCACCCGCTCCGCCCTGCTCCTCGCCCAGCGCAACATGGCCGCGGCCCGGCGGGTCGCGCGCGAGGAGACCGATCTCGCCCGCCGCTGGGGCGCTCCGTTCGCCCTGGGCCGGGCCCTGGTCGCGCAGGCGGCGGCGAGCTCGGGGCAGGAGGCGCTGCAACTGGCCGACCAGGCACTGGAGATCCTGGAGCCGGCTCCCACGCCGCTGCTGTTCGCCCACGCCCTGTACGAGGCGGGGCGGGCGCACCGGCAGATCGCCAAGGTGCGCCGCACCCGCGAACTGCTGCACCGCGCCAATGAGCTGGGGATCTCCCTGGGCGCCGACGGTCTGGTGGAGGCGGTCCAGCGGGAGCTGCGGTACGCGGGTGGCAGGCCCGATCCGCGCAAGGACTCCCCGGAGTCGCTGCTCACACCGGCCGAGCGGCAGGTCTCGGAGCTGGCGGCGGGCGGGATGAGCAACCGGGACATCGCCCATCTGCTCAAGGTGAGTCTGCGGAACGTGGAGTCCCATCTCACCCATTCCTACCGGAAGTTGCGGATCAGCGGCCGGCACGAGCTGGCCAAGCACTTCCCGCCGGAGGAGAAGGAGCCGGCGGCGGCTCCGGTGCTGCTCTACCAGCCCAGGACCGCGCCGGCCCCGCACGCGCGGGCCCGGTCCGCGCTCACCGCGCGGCACCAGCTGCGGACCGGCTGACGGACGGCGGTGCCTCGTCGGCGTGCCTACGCCCGCGGGGACCGCCGGTCGCTCCCCGGGTCCGTGCCGGGCTGCCGCGGGGCGGTCGGCGGCTCCTGCGGGGCGGCCGGCGGCTCGGTCCGGGACCGCCCCTGCGCGAACGCCCCGTCGAGCAGGGCGCGCAGTCCGGCGGCGAACCGCTCCTGGTCGCTCATCCCGGCCAGGAGCGGGGCGACCCGCCGTACGGTCGGATAGTCCTCGGCGCCGTCCGCGCCCGTCGCGGGGCAGGGCGTCAGGCCGGGCGCGCCGGCCCGGGCGGCGACCAGGTGTCCCACCAGGTACTCCCAGATGGCGACGTGCACGCGCGCGGCCTGGGCGTCGCTCATCCCGTCGCGGACCAGGGTGTCCAGGATGAACTCGGACAGCCGCATCGAGGCGGCGCCGAGCAGGCGGCCGTCGAGCATCCCGGCGGCGATCCAGCCGTGTTCCTCCAGGACCCGGTGCGCGCTCTGGGTCGCCGCCACGATGGCCGTACGGGGGTCGTCCCCCGGGTCCGGCAGTTCGATGCGCCGCGACACCTCGTCGAACAGCAGGCACATCAGCTCGCGTTTGTCGCTGACGTGCTTGTAGACGGCGGCGGGGGCCTTGCCCAGTTCGCCGGCGAGCTTGCGCATGCTGAGGCCGGCGGCGCCCTCGCGCTCCAGCAGGCGCAGTCCCGCCGCGACGATGTGCGGACGGGTCAGCCGCTGCATCGCACGCTCCGGGGTCGGGGACTTCGGGGAGCGCCATCGTCTCGCACCCGGGCGGTCCGCGGCACCGAATCGGAGGCGATGAAACATGACTGTCGTGTTTGCCGCGACCGCCGGTCATGCCGGAGGCCCGGCCCCTTCCGTGCCGGGGCCGGGCTCGGTCGTACGGGCTTCCGCGCGCCGGTCAGGCGGCGCCGCGGCGGCCGGGCCTGAAGCCGGCCTTGGCCGTGCCGACGATCGCGAAGGCCAGGGCGGCCAGGGCGAGCAGCACCCACGGGAAGGAGGCGGGGCCGGAGGACTCCAGGAGCAGACCGCCGACCACGCCGCCACCGGCGACGGCCAGGTTGAAGATCGTGACGAGCATGGACTGGGCGACGTCGGCGCCGTCGCCCGCCGCGTCGGCGATGGCGGTCTGCAGCAGGGTGGGGGCGCCGCCGAAGGTCAGGCCCCAGGCGACCACGCCGACGATCACGGCGACGGGCGACTCGTTGCCGATGCCGAGGACCAGGGAGGCCGCGGCGAAGCCGGCGAGGCTGACCAGGGTCAGCAGGCGCAGCTTGCGGTCGACGAGCATGCCGGTCAGCCAGATGCCGACGATGGCGGTGGCGCCGAAGACGAGCAGCATCACGTCGACGCGCTCGCCGAGGCCCGCCTTGCTCATGAAGGGAGAGATGTAGGTGTAGAGGATGTTGTGGGCCAGGATCCACAGGAAGATGACCGCGAGGATGGGCCGGATGCCCGGGGTCACGAAGATCTCGCGGATCGGCCGGCGCTGCTCGGCGGCCTGGCCGGGGAAGTCCGGCACCAGGGCGCGCACCCAGATCATCAGGGCGAGGGCGACGGCGGACATGATCCAGAAGACGCCCTGCCAGCTGGTGACCGACCCGAGGTAGGTGCCGAGCGGGACACCGGCGGTCAGCGCGATGGGCTGGCCGACGCCGACGACGGCGAGGGCCCGGCCCTGCAGGTGCTCGGGCACCAGGCGGCGGGCGTAGCCGGCGAGCAGGCCCCAGATCACGCCGGAGGCCATGCCGGCGACGAAGCGGGCGCCGAGGGTGACGCCGTAGTTGGTGGACAGCGCGGTGACGGTGTTGAAGACGAACAGGCCGCCGACGGCGGCGAGCAGCAGCGGCCGGCGCCGGACGCTGCGGGTCGCGGCGATCACCGGGATCGCGGCGACGACGGATCCGATGGCGTACAGGGTGACGAGCTGGCCCGCCAGGCCCTCGGACACGTCGAGGCCGCGCCCGATCTGCGGGAGCAGGCCGGCGGGCATCGTCTCGGTCATGATCGCGAGGAAGCCCGCGGCGGTGAACGCGAGGAGTTTGAGGATGGGGAGCCGTTCCTCGGACGGCGCCTCGGGGGGGCGCAGTGCGGTTGCGGTCGCTTCGCTGCTGCCGGTGCTGGTCACGGGAGTTCTCCAGTTTGTCGCGGCGCGCCGGTCGGGGCGGGCCGCGGCCATCGGTCGGGCTTCGGTCGGGGACGGGGGCGGTGCGGCGCGACGGCGCCGCACCGCCCGGGGTGGCCGTCGGTCAGTGCTCGGAGAGCAGCGAGCCGTGGCCGTGGACGCGGTCGTGGATGCCGTTCTGGCGCAGTGCGTGCCAGTACAGGACGGTGTTGTTGGAGATCACGGGCTTGCCGGTCCAGAACTCGGCGACCGCCGCGACGTGCGACATGGCGACGTTGGTGCCGACCTGGACGATGGCCTCGATGTCGGGGCCGTCGATCTCCTTGATGACGTCGCGCAGTTCGGTCTGGGAGACGTGCGAGATCTTGGCGGGGCTGGGCATGCCGAGGCCCCGGATGCGGACGACGTCGTAGCCGCTGTCCTTGAAGAAGCGGCTGACCGAGTCGTCGCCGACGGGCAGGTACGGGGTGATGACGGCGATCCGGCGGGCGCCGTAGGCGGCGAGAGCGGCCTTGATCGCGTCGGGGCTCATGATGACGGGCAGTCCGCCCGCGGCCTCGCGCAGGGAGGCGAGGACGCGTTCGTGGGACTCGGGGCCGTCCCAGTAGCTCTCCGGGGAGACGCCGATGATCACGGTGTCGGGGTTGCAGCTGACGACGCTCTTGATCGCCGGGTGGGTGGAGTTGCGGATGCTGTGCATCACGTGGTCGAAGCCGGGCTCGTCGACCATCGAGTCGTCGCCGATGACCATGCGGCCGATGTGGTTGGTGACCTGGTGGGGGCGCAGGGCCTCCAGCTCGGGCTGGGCCGAGGTGTTGGTGGAGGGGACGACGACGCCGACCTTCAGTCGGGGGCCGAGGGAGTCGGTCATTGCGGGTACCTCTCAGGTGTGCGGGTGGTGGACCGGGACGGCGGACGGGCGGTCACGCGGACCGGTAGTCGGGCGCCTTGATCAGCCGGTCGGGAAGACCGGTGATCCGGGGCTCGAAGACCCGGTCCTGCCAGTCCTCGCGGTCCACGGGGTGCAGGGAGACGGAGACGGCTCCGTCGTAGGTCGAGAAGTGCTCGACGACGACGTCGGACAGGGCCTTGGCCAGCCGGTCCTTCTGCTCGTCGGTGAATTCCCGGTCGTAGTAGGAAATGTCCACGTGCGGCACGAGGGGACTCCAAGTCCGGTGGTTCGGCGGGGGGCCGCACGGCCGGCTGGACCGGCCGTGCGGCGGGGTGGCGCCCGGTGCTAGACGGCGAGCCGGGCGCGGATGGCGGACACCAGTTCGGCGATGCCGCGCTCCTTGAGCACGCTGTAGTGGTCGCCCTCCAGGTCGATGACCGTGGCGGGAGCGGCGGAGTAGCCGGAGCTGCCCTCGATGAAGGAGTAGTCGTCGCCGGTCGCCTTGAAGACGGTCACCGGCGCGCTCAACTGACGCTCGCTCAGTTCGCGGAAGTTGTACTCGAACTCGTAGGTCTCGCCGACGATGCGGGTGATCCGGCGGATCAGCCGCTCGTCCAGGGCGGGTATTCGCTCGTGCACGAAGGCGACGAAGCTGTCCTCGTCCCGGGTGGCCGCCAGGCACTCCTCGACCTCGGGGCCGCTGATCGAGCCGGCGAAGACCGAGTAGAGGATGGTGACGTAGGCGGGGTTGGTGTACGAGGCCTCGCGTCCGTGGCGGTCGGCCTCGGCGGACCGGACCTCGGGGTTGCCGGGGCACAGCAGGAGCAGCTGCTCCACCTTCTCGCCGGCCTGCTCCAGCTGCCAGGCCGCCTCGAAGGCGACGCGGGCGCCGAAGGAGTAGCCCCACAGCAGGTACGGGCCCTCCGGCTGGATCCGCCGGATCTCGGCGACGTCGGCCGCCGCCATCTCCTGGACGGTCGGATAGGGCTGTTCGCCCTCGTTGATGCCGTGCGCCTGGATCCCGTAGAACGGCCGGCCGAGGCCGGACTCGCGGCCGAGCAGCCGCAGGTTCATCGGGTAGCCGCCCAGGCCGGGCCAGCAGAACACCGGTGCGGTGATGCCCTCGGCGCCCTTCGGGGTGTCGTCGTGCAGCCGGACCAGGCGCGAGACGGGCGCGTCGGAACCGTCCGCGATGCGGGCGGCCAGGTCGCGCAGCCGGGGTGCCTCGAAGACGACCTGGAGCGGCAGTTCGGTGCCGAACTCGCGGTTGATCCGGTTGACCAGGGCGACCGCGGTCAGCGAGTTGCCGCCGGCCGCGAAGAAGTCGTCCTCGGTGGACACGTCCTCGTACTTCAGGGCCGTGCCCCACACGTCGGCGAGCCACCGCTCGTGGGGGGTCGCCGGGGCGACGTAGGGGGCACCGCTGCCGGCGGAGCGCACCTGCTCGCTGGCGGCGAGCGCCTTGACGTCGACCTTGCCGTTGGCGGTCAGGGGCAGGTCGTTCATGACCAGGACCCGGTTCGGGATCATGTAGTCGGGCAGGAAACCGGCCAGCTCGTCCTTGATGATCTCGGCCGGACCGCGGGTGTGCACGGCGTCCTCGTTCATGCCCTCGTGCCGCAGCTGCTCCTCGCTGACCTTGCCGCCGAGGAAGAAGTACGACGGGCCGGTCTCGGTGCCGAGGGAGGCGAGGATCTCGTCGATCCGCCGGGCGGCGGGCAGCGGGTTGCCGGACTTGGAGCTGTATCCGGAGGACATGAAGCCGAGGGACAGCCCGTTGCGCTGGAGCCGGTGGAGCTTCGCGCCCATCGCGATGTACTCCAGCCAGGGTTCCGCGGCGCGGCTGACGGCGGTGATGCCGAAGGAGGCCCGGTCGTACACCGCCTGGTTGATGGCGATGACGTGCCGGCGCTGGATCAGCTCGTCAGAGACGCGCTCCAGTTCGCCGTCGTGGTGGCGGTAGTGGCCGGCCGGCAGGTCCGCGATCCGGCCGGGGTGGGCCTGGACGTAGATCTCGGTCGGGTCCTGGCGGGGTTCGCCGTCGTTCGGGTACACCTCGAAGGTGCCGAGGTAGTAGTCCTCGTCGACGACGTCGAGGCGGTCCTTGACGGCGGGGGTGAAGCCGGCGGGGCGGATGGTGAGTCCGTACTCGGGCAGCACTTCCTCGAAGACGCCGAGCATGTGACCGGTCTCGAACTCCAGGACCTCCTGGATGTTGTTGGCGTAGACCGGTTCGATGGCCCGCTTCTTGCCGGCGAAGTGCACCTTCAGGGCGGGTCCGGTGAGGTCGGTGCCGGCGATCCGCACCAAGGTGTGGTCGACCGGGTGGTGGTAGTAGACGCCCGGATCCACTCCCGCGACACCGCTGATCTCCAGGTACATCTGGGTGGCGTAGAGCGCGCCCGGGGAGGCGTAGGAGTACTTGGGAAGGAGCCGCTCCGTGCTGCGGAACTGTCCGAACCAGCGCAGGATCTCGCCCAGTTGCGGCAGGGTGAGTTCGTCGAGCCCGCGCGAGAGCGCGGTGACCGGCGGCGGCGCGAGCAGCTGCCGGACGTCCTCGCGGGTGACCTCGCCGCCGTCGTAGAAGCGGTAGGTCTTGCGGGCGAAGGTCTCCCGGCGCTGACGTGCGGTGCCCTCCTTGCCGGGCAGGTCGAGGACCGGGCGGCCGGACAGCTCCTGCGGGTCGCGCAGACCGGGATCCGACAGCTGGGCCTTGACCTGGAGCTTGCTGGCCTTGGACTGGTGGTGGCCGCCGTGGTTGCCCTGGTCCATCAGGGCGGCCTCGCGCGGGTTGAGCTCGATGCAGGCCACCAGGTTCTGGAAGCCGGTGCGGGGGTCGTCGGTGACGACGGCCGCCGCGCGGCGGACCCAGGCATGCTCCTCGATGGCGAGGGAGATCTCGTCCAGTTCGACGCGGTAGCCGCGCAGCTTCACCTGGTTGTCGGCGCGGCCGACGCAGGTGATGGTGCCGTCCTCGTTCCAGTAGGCGAGGTCGCCGGTCTTGTAGAGCCGCTCGGTGGGCACGAACGGCGAGGGGATGAAACGTTCCTGTGTCAGGTCGTCGCGGTGCAGGTAGCCGCGGGCGAGCTGCACGCCGCCGATGTAGAGCTCTCCCGTGGTGCCGATGTCGACCGGCCGCAGCTCCTCGTCGAGGATGAAGCAGGGCGTGTTGTCGACCGGGACGCCGATCGGCACGGAGCCGGCGCCGTCGCCGAGCGAGTCCGGGTCCACCAGGCACGCGGTGGCGTTGATGGTGGTCTCGGTGGGGCCGTACAGGTTGACCAGCGAGATCCACGGCAGCTCGGTCAGCAGGGAGCGGGCGAGGCGCTGCGACAGCGCCTCGCCGCCGGAGAACACCCGGCGCAGGCTGGTGCAGCCGCGGAACTCGTCGAGGTCGACCAGCGCCTGGAGCAGGGTGGGTACGCCCTGCAGGGTGGTGACCCGGTGGCGCTTGACGGCGGCGATGAGCGCCTCGGGGTCGCGGTAGATGCCCGGCGCGCCGACGACGACCTTCGCACCGGCGGCGGGGGCGAGGATCTCCCACTGGGCCGCGTCGAAGCTCATCGGGGTCTTCTGCAGGACGGTGACGTGGGTGCCGAGGTGGCCGAAGGAGTGCATCCAGCGCAGCTGGGACACGATGCTCCGGTGCTCGATCATCACGCCCTTGGGCTTGCCGGTGCTGCCCGAGGTGTAGATGACGTAGGCCAGGGAGTCCGGCCGCGGGCCCGTCAGCCGCTGCCCGGCGGCCGGTTCGGGCGCGGTCCCGCCGCTGGTCGCGGGGGTCTCGGCGCCGGCGAGGAGGTTTCCGACGCCGCAGTGCGGGACGCCGTCCGGGGAGGCGTCCGGGACGTCCGCGAGGGTGACGATCCGGGTGCCGGACGGGGCGAGTGCGGCCAGCCGGTCCCGCAGGTGCTCTTGGGTCACGACGACCCCGGTGCGGCTGTTCTCGATCATGTAGCGGAGGCGGTCCTCGGGGTACTCCGGGGACAGCGGCAGATACGCCGCCCCGGCGAACAGGATGCCCCACGCCCCGATCATCAGGTCCACGGACGGTTCGGTGTACAGGCCGACGCACGTGTCGACCGAGACGCCCAGGTCGGCCAGGTGGGCGGCCAGTCGGCCGCTGGAGTCGGCGAGCTCCCGGTAGGTGAGGCTGCGGTCGTCGGAGACGACCGCGACGGCCTCGGGCCGCGCCACGACCTGCTGCTCCAGCAGGCCGGGCAGGCAAGCCCCGTCTTCCAGGCGTAAGCCGTAAAGGGGCGCAACGGACTGAACGGGTGCCAAGGTGATTCCCCCATGCAAAGGTGTTGATGCCCTGATGACAGGGCTCTCCCCCGTGCCCGCCCGCTCGTGGCGGGCGAACCGGGTCTCCGCGGCGCCGGCGACGGGGAAAGTGATCGGTCTCCCGCGCCGGACAGGCGTACACGGGTCCCCGGAGCTGCGTCCGGGGCACTCGGTGCCGCGTCGACGACTTGAGGTAACCACACCTTCCGGCAGACCGTCACGCCGGGCCATTGAATTTTAACAATCGTTCCAGAACCGCTAACCTGGCGGCATGTCACCTCGCCCCCGGAGCTTCGACGTCAACCACGCACTGGACGCGGCGATGGCCACGTTCTGGGACAAGGGGTACGCCGGAACGTCGGCCCAGGACCTCGTCGACAGCACGGGATTGGGCCGCGGCAGCCTCTACAACACCTTCCAGAGCAAGCGCGGCCTGTTCGAGGCGGCGCTCCAGCGGTACGACGCGGAGTGGACGAGCCGGCTGGTCGGCCTGCTCGAAGAGGGCGAAGGGCCGGCCCGGGACCGGATCCGCGCGGTCCTGATGAGCGTCGTCGACGAGGAGACGGCACAGACGCCCGGCCGCCGCGGCTGTCTCGTGGTGAACACCGCCATGGAGATGGCCGGCCAGGACCCGCGGATCACCGAGCACGTGCGCACCACCTTCGCCCGGATGCAGACGGCACTGCGTGTCGGCGTCGAGCAGGGGCAGCGCGACGGCTCGATGAGCAAGGACCAGGAACCCCAGGCACTCGCCCTCTACCTGCTCAACTCGCTGTACGGGCTGAGGGTGCTCGGCAAGGTGAGCGACCGCGCGACCCTGACCTCCCTGGTGGACCAGATCCTTCCGCCCGCCCCCTGAGCCTCCCCCACGGCCGGCCCCCGAGGCCGGCCCTTCCTTTCGCCCTCGTTCTGGAACGAAGATTCAAGAACTGTTCACGATCCGGACGAGACCACCGCTCACGATCGAAGGAGGAGCGGCGATGCCCGTCGCCGTCTATGTGCTCGGCCTGAGCGTCTTCTGCATCGGCACCACCGAGTTCATGATCTCCGGGCTGCTGCCCGAACTCTCCCGCGACCTGTCCGTCTCCGTCCCCGCCGTGGGCTGGCTGATCTCCGGCTACGCCCTGGGCGTGGTCGTCGGCGGCCCGGCCCTGACCGTCGCGACCCTGCGGGTCAACCGCAGGACCTCGCTGGTCGGGCTGCTGCTCCTGTTCGTGCTCGGCCAGACCATGGGCGCGCTCGCCCCCGGCTACGGCGTCCTGATGGCCGGGCGCGTGATCGCGGCCCTCGCACAGGGCGCCTTCTTCGGCATCGGGTCGGTGGTGGCCGTCGAGCTCGCGGGCCCCGAGCGGCGCGGGCGGGCGCTGGCGATCATGTTCGCCGGGCTCACCGTGGCCAATGTGTTCGGCGTCCCCGCGGGCACCTTCCTCAGCCAGCACGCCGGCTGGCGGGCGAGCTTCTGGGCGGTCGACGCGCTGGCGGTGCTCGCTGTGCTCGGCGTCCTCTTACTGGTGCCGCGCCGGCCGAACGGCCCGTACGGCGGAGTGCGCGCGGAGCTCTCGGCCTTCCGCAACCCCCGGGTGTGGGTGGCGCTTTCCACCTCGATGCTCACCCAGGCGGCGATCTTCTGCTGCTTCAGTTACCTGTCCAAGCTCTTCACCGACGTCGGCGGCTTCTCCGAGTCGGCGGTGCCGGTGCTGCTGACCCTCTTCGGCGTGGGCTGCTTCGCGGGAAGCGTCCTCGGCGGCCGCTTCGCCGACCGGCACCTGCTGCCCAGCCTGTACGCGGGAATCGGGGCGATGGCGCTGGTGCTCGCGCTGCTGACGGTGACCGCGCACAGCCGGGCGGCCACCGTGGTGACGGTCCTGGCCTTCGGCCTGGCCGCCTTCTCCATCAACCCTGCGCTCCAGGCCCAGGTGATGCGCGAGGCGGGCCACGCGCCGACGCTCGCCGCCACCACCAACACCTCGGCCTTCAACCTGGGCAACACCATCGGCCCCTGGGTCGGCGGCAGCGTGATCGGCGCGGGCCTCGGCTACACGGCGCCCGTCTGGTCCGGGGCCCTGCTCGCGGTGGCCGGTCTGGGCACCGCGCTGCTGTCGGGCCTGCTGTACCGGCGGGCGGCGGCGCAGGCCGGGCCGGCGGCCGGGGGACCGGCCACGTCCGCCCCGGCCGCCACCCCGCCGCCGCGCCGTCAGGAGGCGGGCGCCCCCTGATCGCCGCCCTCCAGGCTGAGCAGGTTGCCCAGCAGCCCGGGGAAGCGCTCCTCGAACTCCGGTCGAAGGCGCAGCAGCATGCCCGTCCCCGTGCTGCGCTGGAGGATCAGCCCGGCCTCGCGGAGCACCTTCCAGTGGTACGAGCGGGTGGACTTCGCACCCGGCACGTCCAGGGTCGTGCAGGGCACCTCGGCGTCTGGCGTCCGGGCCAGCCGGACCACCACGCCGCGCCGGTGACGGTCGGCCAGGGCCGCGTACACGGCGTCGAGTTCGACCGTGTCCAGCGGTGGGTGGGACAGCTCGACGGGCATCGCGGACCTCTCGTCGTCGGACAGGTGCGTCACAGGTGACATACCCGCGGGAACGCGTTGTGGGCGCCGGCGGGACGTGCCTAAGGTAACCGGGTACGAAAATTTTCGAACCGTCGGCTCCCCTCGCCGACCCACGCCGAACATCCGAAGCACCCTCTAGGAGTCCGGACATGACCTCCGCACAGCCGGTCATCGCAGTCCTCGGCACCGGCATCATCGGCGCCCCCGTCGCCCGCAACCTGGCCGCCTCCGGTCTGACGGTCCGCGCCTGGAACCGCACCCGCGCCAAGGCCGAGGCGCTTTCCGCCGACGGCGTGCACGTCGCCGACAGCCCGGCCGAGGCCGTGGACGGCGCCGACGTCGTCCTCACCGTCCTCAACGACGGTCCCCGCGTCCTGGAGGCCGTCCGGGCGGCCGCGCCCAAACTGGCCCGGGGCACCGTCTGGGTGCAGGTCAGCACCGTCGGCGAGGTCGTCGACGAGCTCGCCGCCTTCGCCGAGGAGACGGGCCTCGTCTTCGTCGACGCACCCGTCCAGGGCTCGCGCCAGCCCGCCGAACTGGGCAAGCTCGTGGTCCTCGCGGCGGCGCCGCAGAGCGTCCGGCCCACCGTCCAGCCGCTGTTCGACACCATCGGCTCGCGGACCGTCTGGGTCGGCGAGGACGGCACGAGCGGCGCCGCCAGCCGCCTCAAGCTGGTCCTGAACACCTGGGTGGGCGCCCTCACGCACGGCGTGGGCGAGGCCCTGTCGCTCGCCGACCGGCTCGGCGTCGACCCCCGGCACTTCGTGGACGTCGTCTCCGGCGGCCCGATGGACAGCGGCTTCTTCCAGGGCAAGACCGCCGCGATCCTCGCCCGGGACTGGACCCCGCAGTTCTCCGTGGACAACTCCGAGAAGGACGCCCGGCTCGTCCTCGATGCCGCCGAGCGCGTCGGCGTCCGGCTCGACGCGACCGAGGCCGGCCACCGCCGCTTCCAGCGGGCCGCCCGGCTCGGCCACGGGGACAAGGACATGGCGGCGGGCTGGTTCGCCAGCTTCGACGCCGACGCCGACGCCTGACGGCGACGGACGCCCGGCATGTTCACCGAACGCACGACCGTCCTCGTCGCCGGCGGCGGCCCCGTGGGCCTGCTGCTCGCCGGCGAACTGGCCTTGCGCGACGTCGACACGATCGTGCTCGAACAGCACGAGGACGTACGGGACACCCCGCGCGCCGGCACCCTGCACGCGCGCAGCGTCCAGTCCCTGCTGCGCCGGGGCCTGCTGCGGCTGCCCCGGCCCGGCCGGCTCGACCTGTGGCAGCGCACCGGTTTCCACTTCGCCGGGCTGCCGCTCCTGACGATCGCCAGCCCCACGGCCGAGGGCCCGCCGATCCTCAACCAGCCGCAGTCCGCCCTCGAGGAGGCCTTCCAGGCCCGGGCCCGCGCCCTGGGCGCCGACATCCGCCGGGGACTGCGCGTGCACCGGCTCACCGAGCACCCCGACCGGGTGGAGGTCGAGGTGCTGTCCGCGGACGGCACCGCCCGCACCCTGGAGGCTGACTACGTCGTGGGCTGCGACGGGGCCCGCAGCACCGTGCGCGAACAGGCGGGCATCCCGGTCACCACCACCGAGCCGTCCTTCAGCGGGGTGATCGGCCTCGTGCGCCTGGCCGACCCGGGCGGCGCGCCGGGCGGCTGGGCGCGCGGCCCCGGCGGCTCGACCCTGATCAACGTCAACCCCCGGGGCCAGAGCCGGGTGCTCACCCATGACTTCACCCGTCCGTTCCCCGACCGGGGCCGGCCGGTCACGCTACGGGAGCTGAGCACGACCGCCGCACGGGTCCTCGGCCGGGAACTGCCCATGCGCGACCTGACGTACGGCTCCCGCTTCAGCGACTTCACGCGCGTCGCCGACACCTACCGCTCCCCCCGCCACGGCCGGGTCCTGCTGGCCGGCGACGCGGCGCACGTCCATGCCCCGCTGGGCGGCCAGGGCCTCAACACCGGCCTCCAGGACGCCTTCAACCTGGGCTGGAAGCTCGGCCTGGTCGCGCGCGGTGACGCTCCCGCCACGCTCCTGGACACCTACACCGACGAGCGGCGGGCGGTGGCGCGTGCCGTGGTCGCCAACACCCGTGCACAGGCCGCGCTCATGGACCCGCGCCCCGAACAGGAGCCGCTGCGCGCCTACTTCGGACGCCTGATGGAGGTGCCGGAGGCACTGGCCGCGACCGCCGGGGAGATCAGCGGTCAGAGCATCCGCTACCCGCGGCCCGGCACCGATCCGCTGACGGGCACCTTCCTGCCCAACCACACCTTCAAGACCGAGGACGGGCCGCGCACCACCGCCGAGCTCCTGGAGGACGCCACTCCCCTGCTCCTGATCGCCCACGACGTGACGACGCTCCCGCCCGACCTGCCCGCCCCCTGGGCCGGATCCGCCCCCGCCCGCCTGCGACCGGTCCGGATCCTGGACGCCGACGGCACGGCTCCCGCCTGGCGCGCGGTGCTGTGCCGCCCGGACGGCTACCTCGCCTGGGCAGCGACCGGAGCGGACCCCGACCCGGCCGAGCTCGTCACCGAACTGACGCGCTGGCTGGGCCCGGCGGACGGGAAGCGGGCCGCAGGACGGGACGGCGACCGGTGGTGAGCGGAACACGGCGCAGGCGGTGTACGGGGCCGGGCGGACCGCACGCAGCGGGCGCGGCGCAGGAGGTACGGGGCGTACGGGGCCGGGTAGCGAGCCGTCGGGCGCGGCGCAGGCGGTGTACGGGGCCGGGCGGACCGCACGCAGCGGGCGCGGCGCAGGAGGTACGGGGCAGGAGGGACGGGGCCGGGCAGCGAGCCGTCGGGCGCGGCCGGGCCGGACGTGGTGAGGCAGGAGCCGCGCCGACAGGTGGTTGACGCGCCGCGGGAGGCCGGCGCCTTGGGCCGGTCCCAGGCGGTCCACCACCGGTCGTGGCGGGAGGGTGCCGGTCCCTGCCGGCCGAGGCGTTAGGGTGCGGGGTGCTTCTCAGACCCACCGGACCCGCCCGAGCCGCCGTCCCCGCCCAAGCCGGCGGACCCGCCGAGGCCGCCGGACCCGGCGCCCCTCCCGGTTCCGCTTCCCCCGTTCCGCCGCCCGCGCTGTCCGACGCCGTGCTGCTCGCCCACGACGAGGACGGCCGCCGCTGGCCGATCCTGGTGTGGGTGCCCGGCCCCGGCACCCGCATGGTGTCGAGCGCCGTCCTCGGCGGCGGCATCGGCGAGCGCGCGTGGGTGGTCAACGCCCAGGTGCCGCCGGGTTACGCCCGCCTCGACCCGGTCGCCCATCTGCGCACCCTGGCCGAGGGCGCCGGACTCGACGGCCCCGGGGTCGGCCTGATGACGGCGGCCCCGGTCGCCGACCGCCGCTGCGCCGCCGACGGCGGCGTCGAGGCCGTGGTCACGGCAGGCATCGGGGTGCGCGGCTGGGCCGCCGTCCCCGAGGACGGCGCGGGCACGGTCGGCCCGCCCCGTCCCGGCACCGTCAACATCATCGTGTCGCTGCCGGTGCCGCTCACCGACGCGGCCCTGGTCAACGCCGTCGCCACGGCCACCGAGGCCAAGGTCCAGGCGCTGGTGGAACTGGGCGCCGACGCCTCGGGCACCCCCACGGACGCCGTCTGCGTGGCCTGCCCGGCCGCCGACGGCACGCCCCCCGAGCCCTTCGCCGGCCCGCGCTCCCTCTGGGGCGCCCGACTGGCCCGCGCTGTCCACGCGGCGACCCGGGCGGCGTGCGCCGAGGCGCTCACCCGGGGCGACTGACGATCCGGCCCCTTCGGGCGGGGGCCGGGCCGTCCCGACCAGCCGCCGCGCGGCCCGGCCCCCGCTCGACGGGCGAAGAGCGACCTCACGTCCCGGCCGTGCGTCACCCGGCGCCGGACCGGCCGGCGCCTCGCGCTGCGCGGAAGCTGCCCGGCCGATGCCGGGCCGATGCCGGGCCGTCCGCGAGGCCGGTCGCCGGATCCGGGTGGTCGAGGGCCTGACGGACCACGGCCCGTGCGGTTCACCCGTCGCCGGAGCCCCCGCCGGCCGGCCGGTCCCCGGCCCGCGCCGCCTCGTCCGCCGCCTCGCCGGCGGCCCCCTCCTCCGCCTTGTCCGTCGCCTTGTCCGCGGCCTTCTCCGCCGCCTTCTCCGCGGTGCGCGCGATGTTCCGCGCCATGCCGCCGAAGACCACCGCGTGGAACGGGGAGACGCCCCACCAGTACAACTGCCCGGCGAGCCCGCGCGGGTGGAACAGGGCGCGCTGGTGGTAGCGCGTGCGGCCCGCGTCGTCGCGTTCGGCGCGCATCTCCAGCCAGGCGAGGCCGGGCAGCCGCATCTCGGCGCGCAGGCGGAGCAGTCGGCCGCGTTCGATCTCCTCGACGCGCCAGAAGTCGAGCGCGTCGCCGACCCGCAGGCGCTGGGCGTCGCGTCGCCCGCGGCGCAGGCCGACGCCGCCGACGAGCCGGTCGAGCCAGCCCCGTACCGCCCAGGCCAGCGGGAAGGAGTACCAGCCGTTCTGCCCGCCCACGCCCTCGATGACCCGCCACAGCTGTGCCTCGCCGGCGTCCACCGTGCGGGATCGTTCGTCGGTGTACAGGCTGCCGCCCGCCCAGTCCGGGTCGGTGGGCAGCGGGTCGCTGGGCGCTCCGGGCAGCGAGGCGGAGGACCAGCGGGTGGTGACCTGGGCGTCGCGCACGCGCTGGAGGGCGAGTTCGAGCGCCGCGTCGAACGACAGCGGTCCGCCCGGCGGGTCGGGGACGTAGCGGCGGATGTCGTCCTCGGCGCACACCACCTCGTGGCGCAGGGACTCGGCCAGCGGGCGGGCGAGGGAGGCGGGCACGGGGGTGACGAGGCCGATCCACTGGCTCGACAGGCGGGGGGTGAGCATCGGGACGGAGACGATGAGCCGGCGCGGAAGGCGGGCGACGGCCGCGTACCGGATCATCATCTCCCGGTACGTGAGGACGTCCGGGCCGCCGATGTCGAAGCTGCGGTTCACCTCCGGCGGCATCGAGGCGCTGCCGACCAGGAGGCGCAGCACGTCCCGCACCGCGATCGGCTGCACCCGGGTGCCCACCCAGCTCGGCGTCACCATCACCGGCAGCCGTTCGGTCAGGTAACGGAGCATCTCGAAGGACGCCGAGCCGGAGCCGATGACGACGGCCGCCTTGAGGACGGTGGTGGGCACGCCGGAGTCGAGCAGGATCCGGCCGACCTCGGCGCGGGAGCGCAGATGGGGCGAGAGCCGCTCCTCCGGCACGTCGCGGGGGGTGAGGCCGCCGAGGTAGACGAGGCGGCGCAGTCCCGCGCCGCGTGCCTCGGCGGCGAAGGTGCGGGCGGCGCGCCGGTCGGTCTCCTCGAAGCCCCTGCCGGAGCCCATGGAGTGGACGAGGTAGTAGGCGACGTCGACGCCTTCGAGGGCCGGCCGCAGGCTCGCGGCGTCGGTGACGTCGCCGCGGACGATCTCGACGCGGTCGGCCCAGGGGTGGTCCTGGAGGTGGGCCGGGGTCCTGGCGAGGCAGCGCACCCGGTATCCCGCGTCGAGGAGCTCGGGGACGAGCCGTCCGCCGATGTAGCCGCCCGCGCCGGTGACCAGGCACAGCGCTCCGCCGGGCCCGCCGGTCTGAGGACCTGCCATGCCGTTCCGTTCCTTCCCGCCGGACCGCGTCCCGGCCCGGGCCCCGCCTGGCCCCGCACCGATTGCCGTCCGTGTCCCGTCCGTGCCGCTCCCGCCCGCCTGCCAGGTGTTCCTTCCTCCCCTCCCCTCCCGTTCCCCTTACCTCACCTTCCCTTCCCCTTCCGTCCCTCGCTCGGATGCGCCGTTCCGGTTCTCATGGCGCGAAGGGGGGTCCTTCCGCCACCATGGCGCGCAGACGTGCGGGACTCCGGAGATCCGAAAGGGTGCGGTATGAGCGGTGTGGGGCGCAGGTCGGTCGTCGCGGCGGCCGGTGGAGCGGGCCTGGTGGCGGCCCTGGCCGCCTGCGGCGGGAACGCGCAGGACGGCGGGGACGGCGACGGGGAGGGCTCGGGCGGCGGGGACGCGTCCGGCGGTACGGGCCAGGAGGCGCCGCTCACCCGGACCGGCGAGGTCCCGGTGGGCGGGGGCAAGGTGCTCGCCGACCGGGGACTGGTCGTGACGCAGCCCAAGGCGGGCGAGTTCAAGGCGTTCTCCTCGCGCTGCCCGCACCAGGGCTGTCACGTCGGCAGCGTGGCGGACGGGGTCATCGTCTGTCCCTGCCACCAGAGCCGGTTCGACGCCTCGGACGGCAGCGTGAGGAAGGGCCCGGCGACGCAGCCCTTGGAGCCGGTGCCGATCGAGGTGGTCGGCGACGCGATCAGGCTGGGCTGACCCGGCGCGGCGCCCGCCAGCAGTCGAGAACGTCGTCGGTGGTCGTGACGGTGGCGACCAGGGCGAGGGTGTGGCGGATCATCGCGGGGGTGTAGTCGGCCGGCACCCCCGCGATGGCGTCGCCCGGCACCACCACGGTGTAGCCGAGGTTGACGGCGTCGAAGACGGCGTTGGGGACCGCCACGTTGGCGGAGACCCCGGTGACGACCAGGGTCCGGCAGCCGAGGTTGCGCAGCAGGGCGTCCACGTCGGTGCCGGCGATCGGCGAGAGGCCGTGCAGGCGCCGTACCACCAGGTCTCCTTCGGCCACCTCGATCGGCTCCGCGATCCTTACGGCGGTGCTTCCGGTGTGCTGCTGTACGGGGAGCCGGGCGGCGGCGCGAAAGAGGCGGGCGTTGCGGCTGGCCCCGCGCCCGTCGGGGCGGCGCTCGGCGACGGCGTGCAGGACCTGCACACCGGCCTCGTGCGCGGTGGCGACCAGCCGGGCGACATGGCGCAGGGCGCCGGAGGACCGTGCGACCGCGGCGAGTTCGGGCAGGGCGGCGTCGCGGCCGACGACGCCCTCCTGGCACTCGACGGTGAGGAGTACGGTGCCGTCGGGGGCGAGCTGTTCCCTGAGCCGTTCCCGCTGCGTCACGGTGTCCTCCTCGCTCGCCCGGTGTCCGCGCCCGTCCGGCGGCACCTTGCCCCGCGGCGGCGCAGGCCCCATGATTTCTGACACACAGTCAGAAATCCAGAAGGGTGCGGACGATGACCGTCGCGCAGCGCCGTGGGCGCCGGATCATGATGACTCCGGCCGAGCTCGACTCCTTCCTCACCGAACAGCGCACCTGCCGGGTCGCGACCGTGTCGGCCGACGGGCGCCCGCACGTCAGCGCCCTCTGGTTCGCCTGGGACGGCACCTCGATGTGGCTCTACTCCCTCACCCGCAGCCGGCGCTGGGCGGAGCTGCGGGCCCGGCCGCGGATCGCGGTCGTCGTGGACGACGGCGAGCAGTACGGGGAGCTGCGCGGGGCGGAGCTCTCGGGCACCGTGGAGTTCGTGGGCGAGGCGCCGCGCACCGGGCGGCCCTGCCCCGAGCTGGAGGAGCCCGAGCGGCTCTTCGCCGCCAAGAACTTCGGCCTCGACGCCATGCCGCACGACGGCCGGCACGCCTGGCTGCGGCTCACCCCGGACGCCGTCGCGTCCTGGGACTTCCGCAAGTTGGCCTCCCCGCCCACCGCCTAGGGTCCCGCCGGCGCCCGGCACCCGGCAGCGCTTCCCGGGCCGACGCCACGGCGCCGGCGCCGCCCGCCTCGCTCGGCCCCGCGACCGGCCGGCCTGCGCCGTCCGCCCAGGCCGGGCCCGCACCGCGCCACCGCCCCGCACCACCCGCCACCGCCCCGCACCGCCCGCCACCGCCGGACGGCCGCGTCCCCGTACCGCCCGGACGGCTGCGTCCCCGGTCCCCCGCCCCCGGCCCTCCCCCGCCCCCCGGCGGCCGTCAGCCGTCAGCCGTAACTCCGGGCCGGTGCCGGGCCCGAGGCGTGGGCGATCGCGTCCGCGAGGGGCTCGATGTCGTTGCGCGTGATGCCGGAGACGGTCACGCGGATCGCCGGACCCGCGTCCATCCGGAAGCGCGCGCCCGGCGCCACCGCCCAGCCCGCCCCGAGGAGCCGGGCGACGGCCCCGGTCTCGTCGGTGACAGGGACCCACACGTTCATGCCGGCGCGCCCGTGCGCCTCGACGCCGCGCCGGGCGAGCGCGCGGACCAGGCCGTCGCGGCGCGCCCCGTAGGAGGCGGCGACGGCCGCCGGGTCGACGGCCCCCGTGGCCCACAGGTGGACCACGGCACGCTGGAGCAGCCGGCTGACCCAGCCGGGGCCGAGCCGCTGCCGCCCGAGGACCCGGTCGACGGTCTCCGCGTCCCCGGTGAAGGCGGCGATCCGCAGGTCGGGGCCCCACGCCTTGGCCACCGAGCGCACGAAGACCCATCTGCCCCGCCCGGTGGTGAGCGGATGCGCGGGCTGCGCGACGATGCCGTGCCCGTGGTCGTCCTCGACCAGCAGCACGTCCGGGTGCTCGTCGAGGACGGCCCGCAGTTCGGCGGCGCGGGCGGCCGTGACGCAGGCGCCGGTCGGGTTCTGGGCCCGGTCGGTGACGATCACCGCGCGCGCCCCGCCCCGCAGCGCCCGCGCCACGGCTCCGGGCAGGGGCCCCTCGTCGTCGACGGCGACCGGCACGGGCCGCAGCCCGAGGGCCGGCACGAGGTCGAGGAGGCTGCCCCAGCCGGGGTCCTCGACGGCCACCGAGTCGCCCGGCCTGAGGTGGACGGCGAGGACCCGCTCGACGGCGTCGAGCGAACCGGAGGCGACGCCGACGGGCCCGGCCGGGACCCCGGCCTCGTCGAAGGCGGCCCGCGCGAGCCGCGCGAACTCCTCGTCGACCGGCGCCTCTCCGTACATCGGCGGCCGCCTCGCGTACTCGGCCGCGACCTCGGCGAGCACCGCCCCGAGCGGCGGCAGCAGCGCGGGGTCCGGGCTGCCGTCGCTCACGTCCCGTACGCCCTCGGGAGCCTCGACGCGGATCGAGCCGCGCGCCGTCGTGGCGGGCGCGGGGCGCACCCGGCTGCCGCGCCGGCCGTCCGTCTCGATCACCCCGCGCTCGCGCAGGGTCCGGTAGGCGGCGGCGACCGTGTTCGGGTTCACGTCGAGCGACGCCGCCAACTCCCTCATGGGGGGCAGCAATTGGCCCGGCTGGAGCTGCCCCGAGCCGACGCCCCGTTCCACGCTGGCGGCGATCTCCGATGCGCGACGACCTTCGATCCGATACTCTCCTAGCACAAAGCCAAGTATGCACTAGTGCAATAGGAGAGGCAAATGACGGACACGACGGCGACCGCCACCGAGGCCGCCCGGCCGTCCTACGAGCCCACCGAGCGGACGGTCCCCACCCGGTCCCGCGAGCGCGCCTCGTACGACCGCGAGCTGGTCCACTCGATACTCGACGAGGGATACGTCTGCCACCTCGGCTTCGTCCGCGACGGCGCGCCCGTGGTGCTGCCCACCCTCTACGGCCGGGTCGGCGAGCGCCTGTACGTGCACGGTTCCACCGGGTCCCGACCGCTGCGCGCGGCCGGCCGCGGCGAGGACGCTCCGGGCCTGCCGGTCTGCCTCACCGTGACCCACGTGGACGGCCTGGTACTGGCCAGGTCCGCCTTCCACCACTCCCTCAACTACCGCTCGGTCGTGGTGCACGGCACCGCCCGCCCGGTCACCGACCCCGAGGAGCTGCGCACCGCGCTCGACGCGCTGGTCGACCACGTCGTGCCCGGCCGCTCCGCCGACTCCCGGCCGGGCAACGCCAAGGAGATCGCCGCGACCGCCGTGCTGCGCCTGGACCTGACCGAGGTCTCGGCGAAGGTCCGCACCGGCGGCCCCAACGACGATCCGGAGGACGCCGGACTCCCCCACTGGACCGGTGTGATCCCGGTCCGGCGGGCCTACGGCGCCCCGGTCCCGGCCGCCGACCTCGCCCCGTCGATCCCCCTGCCCGACTACCTCGCGGCCCTCTGAGGAGCCGTCCGTGCTGGTCCCCCCTGGGACGCGCCGCGTGACGAGCACGAGTGGCAGGGCCGGCCGGCCGGGCGCGACTTCGGCCGGCCGGCGGTCGACGGCGGACCCGGCGAGCCGTCGCGGGTGCAGCCGAGGCACTTCCGTCACGAGCCCGAGCCCGGCCCGTACGGCCGGGTGATCACCCGGCCGGCGCGCCCGAACCCGCTCCGGCGCGATCGGGAGCGCAACCCGGCCGTGCCGCTGCGCCCGGTCGACGACTACGTCTTCGTCCCCGGCCACTGGACGGCCCCGGCGGGAGCCCCTGCCGAACACGGCACCCCCACCTCGTCCTCCGCGGCCGTCAGCACCGCCGGACCGCGCACGTGGTCGACGACCCCGAGGAGAAGGCCGCCCTGCTCCAGCGGCAGGTCGCCCACGGCCGGCCGGAGGGCGGCACCGCGCCGGTGCGGGCCGGGGAAGCACCGTCCGGGCGGAGGCTGCCCGGCATCCCGTGCTGCGCCTGGAGGTGACCGACGCGCGGGCGAAGTTCACGGACGCGGGCACCAAGGCACAGGAGGTCCAGGACCGGGTGGCGGCCCGGCTCGCCGAGCGCCGGTCCCCCGGCGACGCGGCGACGCGCTCGCACCAGACCCGCCGCCGCGCCGCCGGGCCCGCCCGCTGATCCTTCGCCACCCGGCGAGGGGGTATCCATCAGCGCCTCCCAGCCGCCCGGCCCGCTGATCCTCCGCCGCCCGACGAGGAGGCAGCCGTCAGCACCGCCCCGCAGCCCGTCCCGCCGGCCTCCCCCTCGGTCGGAGCGGCGGCCCTCAGCGCCCTCCGGCCGCCCGCGGCTGGTCCGTCGGCACGGGGATCCGCCGCACCACCGCCGCGTCGCGCCTGCGCTCGGCCGCCGTGCGGGCTTCCGCGAGGGCGAGCCCGGTGACGGCGACGAGCAGCAGCAGGGTGCCGGCGAAGGTCGGCGCGGTGAGGCGCTCGCCCAGGAGGGCGACCGCGACGACCGCCGCGCTCACCGGCTCCAGGAGCATGATCACGGAGACGGTCGCGGCACGGACCACGGCCGCTCCGGCGAAGTACAGGGCATAGGCGAGGGCGGTCGGCACGGCCGCCACGTACCCCAGCAGGCCGAGCATCAGCAGCGGCGAGTCGGTGTGCGGCAGGAGTCCTTCGGCCACGGCCGCCGGCAGCAGTCCGACCGCGCCGACGGCGAAGGCCCAGGTGGTGGTCGACAGCGCGTCCGTGCCGCCGCTCTCCCGGCCGAGCCATCGGGTGAGCAGGGTGATCGCCGCGTATCCGGCGGCGGAGACGACCGCGAGGGCGACACCGGCCGGCCGGACGTCGGCGTCGCCGCCGCCGAGCACGAGGACGCCGAGCCCGGCGAGCGCGCCGGCGACGGCCGCGGCCCCGCCGGCCCCGATCCGTTCGCCCATGAGGATCCGGGCGCCGACGGCGATGAGCACGGGTCCGGCGCCGAGGGTGACGACGGTGCCGACGGCGAGGCCGGTGGCCTCGACCGCGGCGAAGTAGGCGCTCTGGAAGACGGTCAGGCCGATGCCCGTGCCGAGGATCCGGACGAGGCGCCGACGGCGCGGTTCGGCGGCGGCGGCCAAGGACACGGCACCGCGGGCCACGGCACCGCGGGCAGCGGCGGTCACGGCCGGCCGCGGCCCGCGGCGCAGCGCGAGCGCGCCGAGCAGCAGGGCGAGCCCGCCGACGCAGCGCCAGAAGGAAAGGGCGAGCGGCCCCATGTCACTGGCCCGGAAGACCAGCGAGGCGGCGGCGCCGGCCGTGCCCCAGG
Source organism: Streptomyces roseoviridis (assembly GCF_039535235.1). Taxonomy (NCBI): domain Bacteria; kingdom Bacillati; phylum Actinomycetota; class Actinomycetes; order Kitasatosporales; family Streptomycetaceae; genus Streptomyces; species Streptomyces roseoviridis. Next base: position 6,435,726 of record NZ_BAAAWU010000001.1, on the reverse strand, counting down.
CGATTCCGGCGACGATCAGATAGGTGAGGCTCCGCCCGGTGGACAGGGCGGAACCATCGGTGTTCGACACGTGTGTTCTCCGCGAGAAGACGGGATGGGTGGGGTCGCTTCGCTCCGCGGGCGGGCAGCGACGAACCGCTCGGGGGCCTTGTTCCGGCGGGCCCGAGCCCGGTCTTCGTCAGCGGAAGGTGCCGCCCGCGCTAGGCGGCGGGAGGCGGCAGAACGGTCGAGTGCATGATCGGCACCTTACGGCGCGGTCCTCCGGCCGGACAACCCGGCCTCTCGCGCCTCCGGCGACGGCCCGCTGCCGGAGGCCGCGTCGGCCGCCGACCCCGCGACCGGCTCGTCCGCGGTCGCCCTGGGCGTGGAGGACTGGGCGATGAAGGCGCCGACGAGGACCACGGCGCCGCCGAGGATCTGCGGCGCCGCCAGGTGCTCACCGAGCAGCACCCACGCGAGCACGGTCGCGATGACCGCTTCCAGGCAGGCCACGACGCCGGCGACCTGCGGGGAGAGCCGGCGCACCGAGACGACGCCGGTGACGTACGCGAGGACGGTGGCGATCAGGACGATCCAGCCGAGCAGCAGCCAGGCGGGGGCACCGGTGCCGTTCATGTCGGCGCTGCCGGCGAGGACGGACCAGTCCATGGTCCACGGGCGGGCGACGGCGGTGAGCACGAGGGCGCCGACGAGCAGGCCGTACGCGATGACGCCGAGCGGGTCGGCGGGCTCGGCCTCGGTTCCGCCCTGGTCGGACAGGACGAAGTAGCCGACCTGGCAGCAGGCGGCGGCGAGGGCGAGGAGCAGCCCGAGCAGGTCGAAGCTCAGCCCGGACCAGACCTGGACGACGCAGGCGAGTCCGCCGACGGCGAGGACGACGCCGAGGGCGGCGGCGCGGGTCACGGGCCTGCGCTGGACGAAGCGGACCCAGCCGAGGACGAGGGCGGGCGCGAGGTACTCGATGAGGAGGGCGACGCCGACCGGGATGCGGGAGATGGCGGCGAAGTAGCAGGCCTGGACACCGGCGACGGCGAGCAGTCCGAAGCCGGCGAGCAGGGCGGGCTTGCGGCGCACCAGGTCGCGGTGGCGCCAGGCCAGCGGCAGCATGACGAGCGCGGCGCCGGCCACGCGTAGCCAGACCACGTGCAGCGGGTCGAGTCCCGCCTCGATGAGCGGCTTGGCCGCGACACCTGAACCACCGAATGCGAAGGCCGAGGCCAGGGCGAGTCCCAGGCCGGCGCTTCTCCCCTGAGACGCGTGCATCGGGCCATGATGACAGGAGCCGGTCAGGCGTGTAACCCCCGTTACACCTGTTGAGACGGCTCCCCGCAGCGGGCGGCGAGGGCGGCCCGGTCGACTCCCGCCCGGCGCAGCACCTCGGCCGCCCGGTTGTCCGGGTCGACGGCGAGCGCCGCGAGCAGATCGAGGCCGCGGGCCCGGCGGTCACCGCGCCGCGCGGCCCGCTCGCGGGCGCCCGCCAGGGCGGCGGCCGCCGCGGGCGACCATCCCGGGGCTCCGCCGTCGGCGTCCCGCAGCACGGGCAGGGCGGAGCCGGTGTCCTCGACGGAACGCTGCCAGTGCAGGCCGTAACCGATGGAACGCTGGACGAGATAGCCGAGGACCCGGGCGCGCCGGTGGTCGTCCTCGAACGCGGCGGCGGCCTCGGGGTCGGTCTCGACGAGGGAGTGCAACAGGTGCGCGGTGTCGATCTGCCGGTCCCCGTCGCGCAGGGCACGGCGCCGGGCACCGGTGACCACCGCGACGAGCTGCGGGGTCAGACCGTCCTCCAGTTCCGCACGGCGTGCCGCGGGCAGCGGCCGCAGCGCCCTGGGCGTCAGGCCGTGCACGGCCGAGCGGGCGGGTACGGGGCGGTCGGAGGGCGAGGGGACGCGACCGGACGCGGGGACCTGACGGTGGGACGCACGGCCGCGCGGGGCGGGGGCCGGAGGGACGGGAGGCTGCACCCTTCCACCTCATCAGCCGGCGGGCGCGGGAGCATCCCCGGCGAGGAGCATGTGCGCATCCCACCGGAGTCGTGCACGGACGAGCGGTTCCTCCTCCTTACGGAGGAGATCGCGCGACATCGCCCCTCGGGGCGCGCGCCGCCTTGCCCTGCGCCCCGTTCGCAACCACGGGTCGGCTCCGCATCGTCCTTCAGACATGTTCTGGATGGTGGCTCTGCTCGCGCTCGACGGGCGGCAGTACGTCTACCGGGTGTACGCACCGCGGGAGGCGCTGCCGGCCGACCTCTTCTGGGCCGCGTTCCACTGCCACGACGAGAGCGGCGGACCGCGCGCCTCCGACTGGTTCGACTCCGCGCAGATCTGGTGGATCGACGGGGAGACCGCGGAACTGACGGTTCATCAGTATTGAATGTTCACGCCGTTGTGGCTACGTTCCGCGACACCGAAGGCCGACTGGCACGCGTGAAGGGGTGGTCCCATGGCCGAAGTCAGCGCGGAGGCACGGATCGAGGCACCGGCCGAGAAGGTGTGGGCGCGGCTCACCGACTTCGCCTCGTACGGGGAGTGGAACGCCACCCACACCGACTTCCCGGACGGCGGCCCGGCCGCACTGGAGACGGGCGCCACCTTCGCGGAGAACATGCGGCTCATGGGCTTCCCCGCCGAGGTGACCTGGACGGTGGAGGAACTGGAGACGGCGCGGGTGCTCGCGATCCGCGGCAAGGGCCCGATGGGGGTGATCGTCGGCACGCGCTACTCGCTCGCCGCCGACGGACCGGCGACCGTGGTGCGGATCGACGGCGAGTTCACGGGGGCGGCCGTCTCCTTGATGGCGGGCAGACTGAGGGACTCCGCCACGGCGGCGCTGACGGAGTCGCTGCACAGGCTCGCCGACCTGGTCGCCTGACGCGGGGCCGCACGACAACGGCTCGTGCGGCGACGGCTCGTTCGGCGACGGCTCGCACGGCGTCGGCTCCGCGAGCGCCGGTCGAGACGACGCAGCCCTCACGGCGAACGCCCACATGACGAAGGGCCCCGCGGCACGTGTGCCGCGGGGCCCTTCGTACGCCGCTCGGGCTCAGTGCTCGTCGGCGAGGATCAGATACAGCTTCTTGCGGGCCTCGGTGATGACCTCGACGGCCTTCTGCCGCTGCTCGGCGCTGCCGGTCTTCCAGACCTGGCCGAACGCCTCCATCAGACCGAAGCCGGCCTGCCGGACCTCGTTGAGGGCCTCCCAGTCGACGCCGCGCCCGGCCTCCTCCCACGGAGCCTCCGGCCCCGCCTCCGCCTCCGCGCGCCCGTCGTCGGTGAGCGTGAACAGCTTCTTGCCGCCGTCGTTCCGGCTGGCGATCAGGCCCTCGTCCTCCAGCATCTGGAGGGTCGGGTAGACCGAGCCGGGACTGGGCTTCCAGGCCCCGCCGCTGCGCTCGCCGATCTCCTGGATCATCTCGTAGCCGTGCATCGGGCGGTCCTTCAGCAGGGCCAGGATCGAGGCGCGCACATCGCCGCGCCGCGCCCGGCCGCGGCCACCGCCGCGCCCGCCCCGGCCGCCGAAGCCGCCGCCCCAGGGGCCGCCGCCGAAGGGTCCCGGCCCGAAGGGGCCGAAGGCGGCGCGCCGCCCCTCGAACTCCCCACGAGGGCCGGGTCCGCAGGAGCCGCCACCGTGTCCGTGCCGGTGCTCGTGTCCATGTGTACGCATCGCAACGCTCCTTCCATCGGGATTCCATCGTTGTACTGTCGCGATGCCTCAACGATATATCGGAACTCTTCTTACGACAACCCCCCGGGCCCCACCGCGCCGGTCCCCGCCCCGCGGCCGACCGGTCCAGCACTCCCGAATTGGCCTTGGCCTGCCGTTTTCCGCTTCCGGTACGTTCCGGCTCATGCGGATTCGAATCGTCGACGCCTTCACCGACCGACCCTTCTCCGGCAACCCGGCCGGAGTCCTGCTCCTCGACTCCTTCCCGGAGGACGCCTGGCTCCAGAAGGTGGCCGCCGAGGTCAACCTCTCGGAGACCGCCTTCGCCCACCCGCTGCCGCCGGGCGGCGAGGCGGACTGGGCCCTGCGCTGGTTCACCCCCACCACCGAGGTCGACATGTGCGGCCACGCCACCCTCGCCACCGCCCACGTCCTGCACAGCGAGGGCGTCGCGACCGGCACCGTCCGCTTCGCCGCCCGCTGCGGCGTCCTGCTCGCCACGGCCGAGCCGGACGGGACGATCACCCTGGACTTCCCGACCTCCTCGCTGACCCCGGTCCCGGTCCCCGAGGGCCTGGCCAAGGCGCTGGGCGCCGAACCCGTCGCCGTCCACGACACCGCGGCCCACATCGGCGACCTGGTCGTCGAGCTCGAGGACGAGACGACGGTGCGCGGCCTCGCTCCGGACTTCGCGGCCCTGAAGGTGCTCTCCGAGCGGGGCGTCATCGCGACCGCCCGCGCGGACCGCCCCGACGGCGCCTACCAGTTCGTGTCGCGCGGCTTCTTCCCCGCCGTCGGCATCGACGAGGACCCGGTGACCGGCAGCGCCCACACCGCCCTCGCCCCCTACTGGGCCGCCCGCTTCGGCCGCGACGAGCTGACCGGCTTCCAGGGCGGCGCCCGCACCGGCATCGTCCGCACCCGGCTGCGGGGCGAGCGCACCCACCTCAACGGCCACGCCGTGACCGTCATCGACGGCGAGCTGCGCGCCTGACGGCACCGCCACACGACGAAGGGGCGTACGGCCGATGCCGCACGCCCCTTCCGCTTCCCCCGTTCACGGGGTGGGCAGCCACCCCACCTTCCCGGCCAGCAGCCCGTATCCGACGAAGGCCACGATGTCGAGCAGCGCGTGCGCGACCACCAGCGGTCCCACCCGCCCCCAGCGCCGGTACAGCCACACGAACACCACGCCCATGACCACGTTGCCGACGAAACCGCCGATCCCCTGGTAGAGGTGGTACGAGCCGCGCAGCACCGCGCTCGCCACGAGCGAGGCCGTCGCCGACCAGCCGAGCCCGTCGAGCCTGCGCAGCAGATAACCGACGACGATCACCTCCTCCACGACGGAGTTCTGGATCGCCGAGAGGATCAGGACCGGATACTTCCACCACACGTCCGGCAGCGACTCGGGCACCACCGTGAGGTTGAACCCGGCCGCGCGCACCGCCAGATAGAAGGCGAGGCCCGCGCTGCCGATCCCGGCCGCCACCAGCGCCCCGCGCCCGAGGTCCGGCCACGGCCGGGTCCGGTCGAAGCCGATCGCCCGCAGTCCGCGCACCCCGGCGCCCTCGCGCAGCAGCAGATGGGCGACCAGGGCGACCGGCACCAGCGCGGTCGCGATGCCGAAGAGCTGCCAGGCCAGGTCGAGCCAGGGCCGCCCGGGCGCGTACGAGCCGTTGAGCGTGGCCGCCTGCTCCTTCAGCGCACCCGGCCGGGTCAGCGCGCCGATGAAGCTGATGAGCGAGGACACCGCGCTCGCGCCGAGCGACAGCGCGAGCACCAGCAGCGTCTCGGAGCGCAGGATCCGGCGCGGCGGCCCGTCCGGCGGCAGGGAAGCGTCCCTCACTCGATGCTCCGACACCACACCTGTCTCCCATTCCCCATCGCTTGCCGGGTACGGGAACCCTACCCACGGCGCCGGCGCCTCCGCGCCGCGCCTAGGAGACCGGCGGCCCCTCCCCGATGCCCACCGGCCAGGTGTGCACCGGCTCGCCCGTGTGCATCAGCTCGCGGTAGCGGCGGGTGGTGGCCGCCAGGGCCTCGGGGCGGTCGAGTCCGGACTCCAGGGCCCCGTGGAAGGTGTCGGCCTGCCAGGAGGCGCCGTTCACCCGCCGCCGGCAGCGCTCCTCGATCACCCCGAGGTAGAAGTCACGGTCGGCCCGCTCGACGTGCCAGGCGTCGAGACCGGCCGCCGCCAGCGGGAGCAGTTCGTCCAGGACGAGCTTGACCGCGGGGACGGTCGCGACGCCGCCGGAGCGTCCGGGGCGGGGCCAGCGCAGCTCGGCGTCGATGCCGTGGCGGCACGCGGTGTCGAAGTTGTGGTCGGCGTCCTCGAAGGCCATCCGCTTCCAGACGGGCCGGGACTCCTCGGCGAGCGCCCGCACGAGTCCGTAGTAGAAGGCGGCGTTGGCGATGACGTCGGTGACCGTCGGCCCGGCCGGAAGCACCCGGTTCTCCACCCTGAGGTGCGGGACGCCGTCGACCCAGCCGTACACCGGGCGGTTCCAGCGGTAGACGGTGCCGTTGTGCAGGACCAGCTCGTGCAGGTGGGGCACCCCGCCCTCGTCCAGGACCCGCAGCGGGTCCTCGTCCTCGCAGATCGGCAGGAGGGCGGGGAAGTAGCGCAGGTTCTCCTCGAACAGGTCGTAGACCGAGTCCACCCAGCGCTCCCCGAACCAGGTGCGCGGCCGCACCCCCTGGGCCTGGAGCTCGGGCGGCCGGGTGTCGGTGGCCTGGAGGAAGAGGGGCGGCCGGGACTCGCGCCACAGTTCCCGTCCGAAGAGGAAGGGCGCGTTGGCGCCGACGGCGATCTGCACGCCGGCGATCGCCTGCGCCGCGTTCCACACCGCGGCGAAGCGGGGCGGGGTGACCTGGAGGTGCAGCTGCACCGATGTGCAGGCGGCCTCGGGCACGATCGAGGCGGAGGTGCAGTGCAGCCGCTCGACGCCGTGGATGTCGAGGGTGAAGTCCTCCCCGCGGACGGCGAGGATCTGGTCGTTGAGGAGGGTGTAGCGGTCGGCGGCGGAGAGGTTGGAGAGGACCGCGTCGTCCTGGGTGAGGGTCGGCAGTATTCCGATCATCACGACTCCGGCGCCGACTTCCCGGGCCTTGCGGTCGGCATATCCGAGGCCGGTACGGAGTTCCTCCGCGAGCCGGTCGAATACATGGCCGCCGAGCCGGTGCGGGGCGATGTTCACTTCCAGGTTGAACATTCCGAGTTCCGTCTGGAAATCGGGACTGGCGATACGGTCGAGCACCGGTGCGTTCAGCATCCGGGGCCGGCCGTCCTCGCCCGCGAGATTGAGTTCGATCTCCAGGCCCATGAGATTGCGGGGCCGGTCGAACCGCTTGTCCGCGAGCAGCCGCGCGAGGGCGGCGAGGCATTGCTGGAGTTTCCTGCGGTAGCGCTGCCGGTCGGACGGGCCGAACCCGTCGGCCACGACCTTCTCCCCCATCGAAGCGTCCCTCCCGAGTGGGCAGCCGCCACGACGGCCGCGAGCGTCACGGACGATGATGCCCCGGCGCGCTGATCCATAACGCCCTGCGGGACGTATGTGTTGGGCGTTACTCTGGTGTGGGTTCTCCACCGGCAGTACCCCCGGGCAAGGGGCAATGGACATATACCAAAGTCATATTGTCCTGTGAGTGGAGGTCGGGTTTCGGCCGACCGGCCCGGCGGGGAAGGCGCAGGCAGACGTTCCGCCGGAGGCCGGCATTCCACCGAATCACCCGGGGAATACGACCGAATGACGCCTTGTCAGGAATATCGGCGCGCTCTAGCGGAAACACTGTGTGAACACGTGTCGTATAAACTCCGCGCACGAGGCAGAGTGTTGGCGCCCGGCCATGGGACCCGTGGCCCCCCTCTCTGACCCCGTCGCTGACAGCGCCGTCGTACCTGCCCACGCTTCACCGTGTCTCCTGAGTGAGAGGCGACCCACCATGCTCCGACCCTCCCCGGCCCCCGCGTCGGCCCTCCGCAGTGTCCTCGCGGCCCTCGGATCGCCCACGGCGGTCCGCGAGCCCCGAACGCCGGCCCTGCGGGCCGCACAGGGACCGCTGAGCCCCGAACTGCCCCTGCCCGTCCACCTCCTGGGAGCCCCCGGCGTCACCGGAGCCGCCGGTGGGACAGCGCAGCAGCCGCCCAGGACCAGGCTGGCCGGCTGGCGCTTCCTCATCAGGAACGGGGACCGGGCGATCGCCGCCGCCGACACCATGCTCACCCCCGACGGCTGGTCCTTCTCCCACTTCTTCGAGGGGCCCTACGTCACGGCCACCGAGCGGGCCCTGATCCAGGCCGAGGCTCTCGTCACGCCGTACCAGCCGCGGCTGCTGTCCGTGCCGCAGCTGTACATGCTGACGCTGTGGCTGCACGCCGACACCGAGGCGGACGGGGCGAGCACCGCACCGGATCCGGAGGACCTCCTGGTGCCCCTCGCCCCCGCGCCGCCCGGCATCGCCGCCAACCGCCCCTACCGGGTCGCCGACCTCCTGCCCGTCATCGGAATGCGTCTCGCGCCGCCGCCCCTCCTCGGGTCAGCGGCGCCCGCCTGATCCACCGCACGCACCCGCGCCCCGGGACCCCCGGTCCCGGGGCGCACTGCTGTCCGAGGACGCTCCCGTTCGGACTAGCCCACTGGGACCATCCCGAACCCCCCGAAGAGGGGGGGCGGTTGACCTGAACCGCCCCTGCGGGTGATGCGTCTTCCCCGGAGAGGACGAGCTGCCGCGAAATCCCTGCGGAACGCCGTCCTTGGGGCAAGACTGGGACCGGAACCGAACCGACCTACGGGGGCGGCCATGCCAACGAAGAGCCGCAGGACATCCACTTCGACGCAGCGAAAGAACCCACCCATGTGCCAGCACCAGCCTGCCTGTCCCACCGCCGACTCCGCCGACCGGGAGGCCGCCCGGCTCGTGGCGCACCACCCGGAACAGGGATGGAGCCTGCTGTGCAACGGGGTCCTGATCTTCGAGGACACCGGTGAGCTGCTGCCGGACGGGCGGATCATCGCCCCGCACCGCCCGCTGACGGCGGCCCGGGTGACGACGGCGGCCTGACGGAGCCGTCGCACGAAGGCCGAGGGCCGGCCCGGAGAAGACTCCGGACCGGCCCTCGGTCCGTGCGCGGTGCCGGTGCGCCGTCAGACGGCGCACCCCGTGTGTCAGTTGTCGTACTCGTCCAGCGGCGGGCAGGAGCAGACCAGGTTGCGGTCGCCGAAGGCACCGTCGATCCGGCGGACCGGCGGCCAGTACTTGTCCGCGGCCGAGACACCGGCCGGGAAGACGGCCTCGTCACGGGTGTACGCGTGGTTCCACTCGCCGCCCAGCGCGGCCGCGGTGTGCGGGGCGTTGCGCAGCGGGTTGTCCTCGGCCGGCCACTCGCCGGAGCCGACCTTCTCGATCTCCGCGCGGATCGCGATCATCGTGTCGCAGAAGCGGTCGAGCTCGGTCAGGTCCTCGGACTCGGTGGGCTCGATCATCAGCGTGCCGGCCACCGGGAAGGACATCGTCGGCGCGTGGAAGCCGTAGTCGATCAGCCGCTTGGCGATGTCGTCGACGCTGACGCCGGTCGCCTTGGAGATCGGACGCAGGTCGACGATGCACTCGTGGGCGACCAGGCCGGCCGGGCCCGTGTACAGCACCGGGTAGTGCGGCTCCAGGCGCTTGGCGATGTAGTTGGCCGCGAGGACGGCGACCTGGGTGGCGCGCTTGAGGCCCTCGCCGCCCATCAGGCGCACGTACGACCAGGAGATCGGCAGGATGCCGGCGGAGCCCCACGGGGCGGCCGAGATCGGGCCGACGCCGGTCTCCGGGCCCGCGGCGGGCTGGAGCGGGTGGTTCGGCAGGTACGGGGCGAGGTGGGCGCGCACCGCGACCGGGCCGACGCCGGGGCCGCCGCCGCCGTGCGGGATGCAGAAGGTCTTGTGCAGGTTCAGGTGGGAGACGTCGCCGCCGAAGTGGCCCGGCTTGGCGAGGCCGACCAGGGCGTTGAGGTTGGCGCCGTCGACGTACACCTGGCCGCCGGCCTCGTGCACCAGGCCGCAGATCTCGGAGACGTGCTCCTCGAACACACCGTGCGTGGACGGGTAGGTGATCATCAGCACCGACAGCTCGTCGCGGTACTGCTCGATCTTGGCCCGCAGGTCCTCGACGTCGACCTCGCCGTCGTCGGCGGTCTTGACGACGACGACCTTCATGCCGGCCATCACGGCCGAGGCGGCGTTGGTGCCGTGCGCGGAGGACGGGATGAGGCAGACGGTGCGCTGGGTGTCGCCGTTGGCGCGGTGGTACGCGCGGACGGCGAGCAGACCGGCGAGCTCGCCCTGGGAGCCGGCGTTCGGCTGGAGGGAGACCTTGTCGTAGCCGGTGACCTCGGCGAGGCGCTCCTCGAGCTCGGTGATGAGGGTGAGGTAGCCCTGCGCCTGCTCCACCGGGGCGAAGGGGTGCATCTGACCGAACTCCGGCCAGGTCACCGACTCCATCTCGGTGGTCGCGTTCAGCTTCATGGTGCAGGAGCCGAGCGGGATCATGCCGCGGTCGAGCGCGTAGTCGCGGTCGGCCAGCTTGCGCAGGTAGCGCAGCATCGAGGTCTCGGAGCGGTGCGCGTGGAAGACCGGGTGGGTCAGGTACGCGTCGGTGCGCAGCGCGTCGGCGGGCAGCGCGTCCTCGGTGGCGGCGTCGAGGGTGTCGATGTCGGCGGTGACGCCGAAGGCGGTCCAGAGGGCGGCGATGTTGGCGCGGGTGGTCGTCTCGTCGCAGGACATCGACACGTGGTCGGCGTCGACGCGGTAGAGGTTCACCCCGCCCTCGCGGGCGGCGGCGACGACCGCGTCGGCGCGGCCCGGGACCCGGGCGGTGAGGGTGTCGAAGAAGGCGCCCTGGGTGAGCTCCACGCCCCCGGCGCGCAGACCGGCGGCCAGGATCGCGGCGTAGCGGTGGGTGCGGCGGGCGATCTGCTTCAGGCCGTCGGGGCCGTGGTAGACGGCGTACATGCCGGCCATGACGGCGAGGAGGACCTGGGCCGTACAGATGTTGCTGGTGGCCTTCTCGCGGCGGATGTGCTGCTCGCGGGTCTGCAGGGCCAGGCGGTAGGCCTTGTTGCCGTCGGCGTCGACGGAGACGCCGACCAGGCGGCCGGGCAGGGAGCGGGCGTGCTTGTCCTGGACGGCCATGTAGCCGGCGTGCGGGCCGCCGAAGCCCATGGGGACGCCGAAGCGCTGGGTGGTGCCGACCGCGATGTCCGCGCCGAGCGAGCCGGGCGAGGCCAGCAGGGTGAGCGCGAGCAGGTCGGCGGCGACGGTGACGATCGCGCCGAGCTCGTGGGCCTGGTCGATGACCGGCTTGATGTCGCGGATCGCACCCGAGGCACCCGGGTACTGGATCAGCACGCCGAAGACGCCGCGCTCGGCGACCTCGGCCGGGATGCCGGCGGACAGGTCGGCGACGACGACCTCGACACCGGTCGGCTCGGCACGGGTCTCGATGACGGCGATGGTCTGCGGCAGGGCGTCGGCGTCGACGAGGAACACGCCGTTCTTGACCTTGCCGACGCGGCGGGAGAGCGCCATGGCCTCGGCGGCCGCGGTGCCCTCGTCGAGGAGGGAGGCGCCGGAGGTGGGCAGGCCGGTCAGGTCGGCGACCACGGTCTGGAAGTTGAGCAGCGCCTCCAGGCGGCCCTGGGAGATCTCCGGCTGGTACGGCGTGTAGGCGGTGTACCAGGCCGGGTTCTCCATCACGTTGCGGAGGATCACCGGCGGGGTGAACGTGCCGTAGTAGCCGAGGCCGATCATCGGCGCGAGGACCTGGTTGCGGTCGGCGAGGGCGCGCAGCTCGGCCAGCACCTCGGCCTCGGTGCGGGCGGCCGGCAGGCCCAGGGCCTCGGCGTTCTTGATGACGTCCGGCACGGCCGCGGCCGTGAGCTCGTCCAGAGAGCCGTAACCGACCTGGGCGAGCATCTTGGCCCGCGCCTCGGCGTCGGGTCCGATGTGCCGCTGCTCGAAGGGGATGCCCTGCTCGAGCTCGGAGAGCGGGGTGCGGTTGGCGGTCATGTGCGGGGGCCTCCTGGTCGTCACGACCTGCGAGGGGCACCACGGCGCGGGTGCCCGGACGGCCTCCCCCTCTGTCATCCAAACCTGAGAGCTTCACCGGCCCGCCTCGCGGAGGACCGGCTTTCACCGTCGGTGAGAGCGGATGCCGTCGACGCCCGCCCTGCTTTCCAGAGTGACCTCGTCCGCGCGGTACAGGGGCCTGAGAGATTCCGGGGAGGATTTGCTCCTTCGGCGCCTCCGGAAGCTTTCTCCGGAGGACTCTCCCGCGCGGGGTCGACAGCCACAGCCAGCCTACCAGCGCCGTTCCTCCTCCCTTCGCTCAAGTGGCCGACATCCCAGATGTGCACTTTCGTAGGGGTGTAGAGCAGTTGCGACCTGTTGGAGGGACCGTGCAGACCGATATCGATCCGCGCAGCCTGATCGGCCGCAAGGCGTTCGACCGGGACGGACACAAGATCGGCACCGTGGACGAGGTGTACCTCGACGACGCCACGGGAGTCCCCGAATGGGCCGCCGTCCGCACCGGCCTGTTCAGCCGGGACGCCTTCGTCCCCCTGGAGCCGAGCGAACTGGTGGGTGACGCCCTCCACATCCCCTACGAGCGGGCCCTGATCAAGGACGCCCCCGACTTCGGCGTCGGCCGCCACCTCTCCCCGGAACAGGAACTCCAGCTCTACCGCCACTACAACCTCACGCTGCCGCCCGCGCCCCCGGACGCCCCGGACCGCGACTTCGGCCGTCTGGCGGGCCAGGAGGAGGTCTGAAGGCCACCTGAGCGCCAGGGTGCCGGCCCGCGGACCGGGCCGCCGGGTCAGGCCGCCGCGCCCGTCGCGCCGCCGGGGACGAGCGGCAGCGGATCGCAGGGCTCCAGGTCCGGCTCGTCGACCGGGAAGGTGCGTACGCGGCCGGGCGGCGAGCCCGGTTCCTCGAAGCGGACGGTGACCCGCCCCACCCCGCTGCCCTGCACCCAGCCGTGCCCGTACACGGCGTGCCGCACGTCGTGCCCCGGCGCCCAGCGCCGCTCGGCGGTCTCCGTGGCCGTCGCGGGCGCGGCCGGCACCGGGTCGGAGGGGGCCGCTTCCTCCGGTCCGTCCTCCCGCGCCCCCGCCACCGCGACCACGGGGCCGGTGCCGGCCGCGGCCCCCGCCCCGGCCGCCGCTTCCGCCTCGGCCTGCGCGAACAGGTCCTCCTGCGTGTAGTCGGCCAGTCCGCTCACCCCCACCCCCAGCAAGCGCACCCCACCCGTCGTGTCCACCAGGTCGAGCAGCCGCGCCGCCGCCTCCTTCACCACCACCGGGTCGTCCGTCGGCCCCCGCAGCGTCTCGGACCTGGTCAGCGTCGAGAAGTCGTACCGCCGCACCTTCAGGACGATCGTCCGCCCCGAGTGCCCCGAACCCCGCAGCCGCGCCACGCACCGCTCCGCCAGCCGCTCCACCTCCAGGCGGATCCGCAGCCGGTCGTGCAGGTCCACGTCGAAGGTGTCCTCCACGGAGACCGACTTGGCGTCCCGCTCGGCCACCACGGGCCGGTCGTCGTGCCCGAGGGCCATCCGGTACAGGGAGCCGCCGTGCGCCCGCCCCAGGAGCCGTACGAGCTCGTCCTCGCCCGCCTCCACCACCTCGGCGACCGTCGTGATCCCGGCCCGCCGCAGGTGCTCGCCCGTGGCCGGCCCCACCCCGGGGATGATCCGCACCGAACGCGGCCCGAGCAGCTCCCGCTCCGTCCCGGGCTCGATCAGCACCAGCCCGTCCGGCTTGGCCTCCTCCGAGGCGATCTTCGCGAGCATCTTGGACCCGGCGAGCCCCACCGACCCGGTCAGGCCGGTCGTGGCCAGGATGTCCCGGCGCAGCCGCTCGCCCGCCACGCGCGCGCTCTCCCGGTCGTCGGCCACGCCGCCGGCCTCCAGGTCGACGAAGGCCTCGTCGAGGCTGAGCGGCTCGACCAGCGGCGACAGCCGCCCGAGCAGCTCCATGACCTGCCCGCTGATCGCCCGGTAGAACGCGAAGCGGGGCACCAGATACGCCGCGTTCGGCGCGAGCCTGCGGGCCTGGGCCATCGGCATCGCCGAGTGCACCCCGAAGCGCCGTGCCTCGTACGAGGCCGTGGCGACCACACCGCGCGGCCCGAGCCCGCCCACGACCACGGGCTTTCCGCGCAGGCTCGGCTTCGACGCCTGCTCGGCTGCGGCGAAGAAGGCATCCATGTCGAGATGCAGGATCGTGGGCGCGGCTCTCACGGTTCCGATGCTGCCCTACGCCACTGACAATCGGCCCGCACACCCGTGCGAGCCGCTGGGTTCGAAAGAGGGAGACCCGAAGGTCAGACGGCCCGGTCCCGGCGCCGGCGCGCCAGCTCGTCGGCCGGATTGTGCCCGATCAGCGTCTCGCCGGTGTCCACGCGCTCGCCGTGCAGCTGCGAGAGCGCCGACTCGACGTCCCGCCACACCACGCCGACGGCGATGCCGAAGACGCCCTGGCCGCCCTGGAGCAGGTCGACGACCTCGTCCGGCGAGGAGCACTCGTAGACGGTCGCCCCGTCGCTCATCAGCGTCATGCGCTCCAGATCGCGAAAGCCCCGGGCCCGCAGGTGCTGCACCGCCGCCCGGATGTTCTGCAGCGCCACCCCGGTGTCGAGGAACCGCTTGACGATCTTGAGGACGACCACGTCCCGGAAGCTGTAGAGCCGCTGCGTCCCGGAGCCGTACGCGGGCCGCACGCTCGGCTCGACGAGCCCGGTGCGTGCCCAGTAGTCCAGCTGGCGGTAGGTGATGCCGGCCGCCGCACAGGCCGTCGGGCCGCGGTAACCGATGACGTCGGAGTCCGGGTCCGCGGCCGCGCCCTCGTCCGCGGCGAAGTCGCCCACACTGCCGTGAAGCGGATACGGGCCCTTCTCCCCGGGGGCACGCATCAGGAAGCCCCCTGCCGTACCGTCGCCGCTGCTCATCACGCCGACCCTCCGTCCTTGACCTGCCCACACGAAGGTAGGCAGTCACTCGGGGTGCGTCAACGATCGCCACACTCGGCACGCCGAGTGATAATCACCCTGAGAGTGGTTTCTCGTGCCCCACTCCGGGGAAAGGCTACTCGAATGCTCCCGGGGCGCTCTGCCGGAGACGTCCTGACGGGTGCCGGCGGCTCCCCCTGACGGGTGACCCGCGGCCGGCCCGACGGGCCGGTCCCACTACTGGTTGCCGGTCCCGAAGTCCTCCGGCGAGATCTGGTCGAGGAACTCGCGGAACTTCTCCACCTCGTCCTCCTGCTCGTCCGGAATCGCGATCCCCGCGTCGTCGAGCACCCCGTCGCTGCCGTAGATCGGCGTGCCCGTGCGCAGCGCCAGCGCTATCGCGTCGGACGGCCGGGCGCTCACCTCGACACCGCTGGCGAACACCAGCTCGGCGTAGAAGACGCCGTCCCGCAGGTCCGTGATGCGGACTTCGGTGAGCTCCTGCCCCACGGCCTCCAGGACGTCCTTGAAGAGGTCGTGCGTCAGCGGCCTGGCCGGGGCCATGCCCTGCTGCGCGAAGGCGATCGCCGTCGCCTCTCCCGGTCCGATCCAGATGGGAAGGTAGCGGTCGCCTCCCACTTCACGCAGGAGCACGATCGGCTGGTTGGAAGGCATTTCCACCCGGACACCCACAACGTCGAGCTCGTTCACACAGCAACCCTAGGACGTGCCCGACCGGTTTGGGTAGTCGGGCCGGTCCGGTATCACTGCAGACGGAGTCCCAGAGCGGTCTGCACCAGTGCCGCGTGGAGCCGTACGGACAGCCCGGCGAGCTCCTTCGCGGTCGCTTCCGCGTGGGCCCTGGTCTGGGGATTGCGGTGCCGGCGCAACGGCGCCACCATCTGCTCGACCAGCCCCGCCTCCCGGTCCGCGGCGGCCTTGACGGCCCGCAGATGCCGGGGTTCCAGGCCGAACCTCCCCAGGTCGGCCACCAGCTTGGCGACCGTGACGGTCTCGGCGTCGTAGCCGCCGCCCTCCGTCTGGGCGATCAGGCCGTACGACTCCCACTCGGCCAGCTCGGCCTCGGTCACCTCGGCGGCGGCGAGCAGCTCGGCCCGGCCGATCCGGGCCGCGGTCGGACGCTCGCCCTCGGCCTCCGGGGCCCCGTCCAGCAGGTCACGCTGGGGACTGGGCGAGGGCAGCTTGATCTGCTCGCCCCGGGCGAGGGCGTCCAGGTGCTCGCGGATCACCTTGAGCGGCAGATAGTGGTCACGCTGCATCCGCAGGATCTGGGCGAGCCGCTCCACGTCCTGCGGGCTGAACTTCCGGTACCCGGAGGCCGTCCGCCGGGGCTCGACGAGCCCCTCGGCCTCCAGGAACCGGATCTTGGAGATGGTCACTTCGGGAAACTCGTCGCGCAGCTGGCTCAGCACCGTCCCGATGCTGAACAGCCGGTCGCCCGCGGCGGCGGCGCCGAGACCGGCACCGCCCGTCGGTGTACGCAGCATGGACCTTCCCTGAAGGTTCTCCGGAGCGTCACACGCTCCGCTGGCTCGCGAAGAAGACGAGCCGGTACTTGCCGATCTGCACCTCGTCACCGTTCGAGAGCACGACCGAGTCGATCGGCTCCCGGTTGACGTACGTGCCGTTGAGGCTGCCGACGTCCGACACCGTGAAGGTGCCGTCCTGTCCGCGCCGGAACTCCACGTGGCGACGCGACACGGTCACGTCGTCCAGGAAGATGTCGCTCTGCGGGTGACGGCCGGCCGTGGTCAGCTCGCCGTCCAGCAGGAAGCGGCTGCCCGAGTTCGGTCCGCGGCGCACGATCAGCAGCGCCGAACCGGCCGGCAGTGCCTCCACGGCGGCGAGCGCCTCGGGCGACAGCGCCGGGAGCGAGGTCTGGCCGGTGACCTCCGAGTCGTAGGCCTCGAGCCCCGAGATGGAGATCGTCGAGGTCGTCTCGGAAGCCCGCTCCGGAGCCACCCCGCCGCGCAGCGGCGCACCGCAGTGGGAGCAGAAGCGGCTGTCCGCCGTATTGCGGTGACCGCACCTCGTACACACCGGCATGGACGCGTCCTCCTGCCGCGGCTGCCCCGCGGAGGTCTGGGTCGCATACGGATCGGGGACGAACCCTCCACCCGTACTCGAGGCTGATGGTTCTCCGAAACCTATGCGCGCGGCACCGGCAGGGTCAACAGAAGACGCGCCCTGTGTGCCCGGAATGTCACCACCCTGGCCACCGACCTCGTCACGGAAGAGCGGGCGTTCGACGCCCTGTTCCTCACCCTGCGCGTGGCGCGGCGCGCGATGCTTGGCGTTGCCGCCGTCCTCGCGTCCGCTCTTGCCGAACAACTTCGCAAACAACTTCACGGGCGATTCCCCTTGACCGAAACAGACCCGCCCGTGGGGCAGGACGAACCCTGACTGAACACACCTGCCGACCCGGACATCTTCACAACGTCCGTGGCCACTCGACAGTTTCCACCACGCACCACCCATGTGGTGCGGCGACCCCCCGCAAGGTCATGCCCTTGCCGCGCGACCGTCATCGACCCCCGCCTCACTGCGAGGACGACCGAGCGTAGTCAGGCCGCTTCGCAGGTCGCAAGGCGTCGACGACGATCTTCCCGGAACGCTGCACCGTGGCCGTGGCCTGCTCCTTCTCCAACGTCTGGACGACACCGCCGGGGATGTTGAGCGCGGGCTCGAGATCCTCCGGCTTCCCGATGACCTTGAAGACGTACGGAGCGGCCACCTGCGTTCCATCGATCTGAAGATCGCGCCCGCTGCCCGAGAAAAAGCTGTCGGCCACCACGCGCACGTCGTTGACCTGGATCGCCTCCGCGCCCGCCGCCCGCAGCTCCTGGATGGCGTCGAGCAGCATGTCCGACTCGATGGCACCGGTGGAGTCCGTGATCGTCAGCGTGATCCCCGGCCCCTCGGCGGCCACCGTGCCGGCCAGGATCCCGAGCTGCCGCTCCTTCTCCTGGGTCTGCCTGCGCGCCTCCTCGGCCTGGTCCGAGCTGGACTCCAGCTCCGAGCGCTGGCTCTCCAGACGGGTCTTCTCGTCCTCCAGGCGCTGCGTGCGGTCGTCGAGCTCGTCGAGGATGCGCACCAGGTCCTCCTGGCGGGCACCGCGCAGCGCGCTGTTGTCACTGGTCGACCGCACCTGGATGGCGAGCCCGAGACCGAGCACGAACAGCAGCAGAGCCACGACGAGTTGGGCGCGGGTCACCCGCGGCGGCCACAGGCTGGCGGCCAGCCGCTGCCGGCCGCTGACCCCCGATCCGGCCGACGCCTGGGGCTGCGGCCGGGGCCGCGGCGGCGTGGGGGGCTGCCCCTCGGACGGGGGCTGGGGTCGCGGCTGCGCCGGGGGCCGGGGCTGGGCGGGCGGCTGGGGCTGGGCGGGCGGCTGGGGCTGCGCGGGACGCGGGGGCTGCACGGGCGGCAGCGGCTCGTGCGGTCCTCGGGACTCGGGCCGCGGCTGCGGCCGGGACTCCTCCGGTTCCTGCGCCGGGTTCGTGTCGTTGTCGCTCATCGGCCTCACGCCCGGAACACGTGCCGCCGGATGGCGGCGGCGTTGGAGAAGATGCGGATGCCGAGCACGACGACCACACCGGTCGACAACTGCGCGCCCACACCCAGCTTGTCGCCGAGGAAGACGATCAGCGCCGCCACGACCACGTTGGACAGGAACGACACCACGAAGACCTTGTCGACGAAGATCCCGTCGAGCATGGCGCGCAGCCCGCCGAAGACCGCGTCGAGGGCGGCGACCACGGCGATCGGAAGATAGGGCTCGACCACCGCCGGAACCTCGGGCCGGACCAACAGTCCGACCACGACTCCCACGATCAGGCCCAGTACGGCGATCAAGATGTGCCCTTCCCTGTGTCGGCCGTGGCCCGCCCGGTGGCCTTCGCCCCGGCTCCCCTCGGCTCTGCTGTACGTACGATCAGGCTCGGCGCGGCCGGCAGACGCACGTCGCCCTCCGCCGAGATACGGGTACGGATCCCGAAGTTCTCCTGGAGCGCGTGCAGATACTGACCGTCGGCGCTGTCCTGGAACGCGGTGCTCAGCCGCTGCCCGTCGCCGACGGCGAGGATCGTGTACGGCGGCACCAGCGGCTTGTTGTCGACCAGTATGGCGTCACCCGCGGCACGGATCGCCGACAGCGCCGTCAGCCGCTGCCCGTTGATCGCGACCGCCTCCGCACCCGACTCCCACAGCCCGTTCACGACCCGCTGCATGTCCCGGTCGCGCACCCGCCCGGTGTCGGCGAAGCCACTGCTCTCCCGCGCCCCTCCGCCGCCCCCGCCGGTGCCCTTGGCATCGTCGACGACGAGCCGGACGCCCGGCCCGCGCACCGGGGTCGCGCCCGACAGCAGCGCCACGAGTTCGGCCTGGTCCCCGCCGTGCTGCTCCAGCGCCCTGCGCTGCCGCTCCCCCACCTCGTCGCGGATCCGCTCGACGTCCCGCTCCAGCCGGTCGGCCGCCGAGGTCTCCGCCTCGATCCGGTCGATCAGCTCCTGCCGCTCCTTGGCGACCACCGGCGCGGACACCCGCGCCTCGGCCGCGCCGAGCGTCACCACGGCCGCCGCGAGCACCAGACCGGCCGCGAGTCCGAGCTTGGCCCGGATCGTACGGGGCAGGCCACCGCCCTCGGCGGCGCGCCGGGCGGACGCCTCCGCGTACCCGTCGTCGAGCGCGTGGTCGATCACGTTGTTCAGCAGCGACATGGACGCGTCCGGGCGCGGAGGGGGCGTTTCTGTGCTCCGAACGGGGGGCTGCTGCGACATGCCGCACATCGTCGCACGTCGTACGCCCTACCGCCGAATGGCCCCTCCGACGTGCCGGGAGGTACCGTCCGGTACCTCCCGGCCGAGAAGGCCCCTCAGGGGGACCGCTCGCTCAGTGACCCGCGCTGTCCACCACGGCCGACCACTCGTCGAGCAGGGCCTGCGCGGAGGCGTCGTCGGGACCCTCCGCCCACAGGTGGGTGACCGCCTCCGCCGGGTCGGGCAGCACCATCACCCAGCGGCCGTCGGCCTCGACCACCCGCACGCCGTCGGTGGTGTCCACGGACCGGTCCCCGGCCGCCTCGACCACCCGGCGCATCACGAGTCCCTTGACCGCCCACGGGGTCGCAATGTCCCGCTTGAGCACGTGGGCCCGCGGGATCCGCGCGTCGATCTGGCTCAGCGTGAGCTGGGTCCGCGCGACCAGTCCGATCAGCCGGACGAAGGCCGCCGCGCCGTCGAAGACGCTGCTGAACTCCGGGACGATGAAGCCGCCCCGGCCGTCGCCGCCGAAGATCGTCGTCTCCTCCCGGCCGACCCTCGTCAGGTCGTCCGGCGAGGTCGTCGTCCACTCCACCTGCGTGCCGTGGTACGCGGCGACCTGCTCGGCGATCCTCGTGGTGGTCACCGGGAGGGCGACCCGCCCGGACCGCCGCTCGGCCGCCACCAGGTCGAGCAGGACCAGCAGCGCCCGGTCGTCCTCGATGATCCGGCCCCGCTCGTCGACGAGCGAGAGCCGCTCGCCCACCGGGTCGAACCGCACACCGAACGCCGCCCGCGCCGACGCCACGATCTCGCCGAGCCGGACGAGGCCGGCCCGCCGGCTTTCGGCGGACTCGGTCGGCCGCGACTCGTCCAGACCCGGGTTGATCGTCAGCGAGTCCACCTGGAGCCGGCCCAGCAGGCTCGGCAGGACGAGGCCGGCGCTGCCGTTGGACGCGTCGACGACCACCTTCAGACCGGCTTCGGCGATCCCGGAGGTGTCCACGTTCCGCAGCAGCGATCCCGTGTACGAGTCGAAGACGCTGGCCGGGAAGGACAGGTCGCCGATCTCGCCGGGGAACGCCCGCCGGTACTCCTGACGTGCGAAGACCCGGTCGAGCTTGCGCTGCCCCGCCTGTGACAGGTCCGCGCCCCGCTCGTCGAAGAACATGATGTCCACGGAGTCCGGGACGCCGGGTGAGGTCCGCACCATGATGCCGCCGGCGCTGCCCCGTGCCGTCTGCTGCCGGGCCACCGGCAGCGGTACGTTCTCCAGGTCCCGTACGTCGATGGCGCTGGCCTGCAGCGCCGAGATCACCGCCCGCTTGAGCGCTCGGGCGCCTCGGGAGTGGTCACGCGCGGTGGTGACGGTGGCGCCCTTCTTCAGGGTGGTCGCGTACGCACCGGCGAGCCGTACCGCCAGCTCGGGCGTGATCTCCACGTTGAGGATGCCGGAGACGCCTCTCGCCCCGAAAAGGTGCGCCTGCCCGCGGGACTCCCAGATGACGGAGGTGTTGACGAAGGCGCCGGCCTCGATCGTCTTGAACGGGTAGACCCGCACGTTGCCCTGCACGATCGATTCCTCACCGATCAGGCACTCGTCACCGATGACGGCGCCGTCCTCGATGCGGGCGGCACGCATCACATCGGTGTTCTTGCCGATGACGCAGCCGCGCAGATTGCTCTGCTGCCCGATGTAGACGTTGTCGTGGACGACCGCCTTGTGCAGGAAGGCGCCGCTCTTGACGACGACGTTGGAGCCGATCACGGTGTGCTCGCGGATCTCGGCGCCCGCTTCGACCTTGGCGTAGTCGCCGATGTAGAGCGGTCCGCGCAGTACGGCGTCGGGATGGACCTCCGCTCCTTCGGCCACCCAGACGCCCGGGGAGATCTCGAAGCCGTCGATGTCGACCTGGACCTTGCCCTCGAGGACGTCGGCCTGCGCCTTGACGTAGCTCTCGTGGGTGCCGACGTCCTCCCAGTAGCCCTCGGCGACGTAGCCGTAGATGGGCTTGCCTTCCTTCATCAGCTGCGGGAAGACGTCGCCCGACCAGTCGACGGGGACATCGGCCTGGACGTAGTCGAAGACCTCGGGCTCCATGACGTAGATGCCCGTGTTCACGGTGTCCGAGAAGACCTGGCCCCAGGTGGGCTTCTCCAGGAACCTTTCGACCTTGCCTTCCTCGTCGACGATCGTGATGCCGAATTCCAGCGGATTGGGCACGCGGGTCAGGCAGACCGTGACGAGGGCGCCCTTCTCCTTGTGGAAGGCGATGAGGTCGGTGAGGTCGAAGTCGGTGAGCGCGTCTCCCGAGATGACGAGGAAGGCGTCGTCCTTCAGCGCCTCCTCGGCATTCTTCACACTCCCCGCGGTGCCGAGCGGCTTCTCCTCGTTCGCATAGGTGAGCTCCATTCCGAGCTCTTCGCCGTCACCGAAGTAATTCCTGACGAGTGAGGCGAGGAACTGCACGGTGACGACGGTCTCGTTGAGACCGTGCCTCTTGAGCAGTCGCAGGACGTGCTCCATGATCGGCCGGTTGACCACCGGCAGAAGAGGCTTGGGCATGCTCGAGGTCATGGGGCGAAGGCGAGTGCCTTCACCACCGGCCATCACGACGGCCTTCATGTCGGAAGCGTCCTCCTTGAAGTGACGACGGTCCTGCCGACTTCACCTGTCCGCAACGGGCCCTGGGGCTTCTTCGTTCGTGCCGGCGCCGTTGTCGGCAGGGGCGGACGGGCTCAATCGGCCGCGGTATCCGCCTTCACGAGTCGGCGGACCTGGACCACGTAGAGGATCCCTGCCCACCAATACAGAGTTGTACCCCATCCGGCGAAGGCCCACCCGAAAACTTCGGCGAGTGACGCCAGCCATCCGTTTCCGTCACTGAGAAGCAGCAGCGGGAACGCGTACATCAGGTTGAAAGTGGCAGCTTTCCCGAGGAAGTTCACCTGCGGCGGCGGATACCCGTGCCGACGGAGGATTCCCACCATGACCAGCAGCATCAGCTCGCGGGCCAAAAGGGCGAGTGTGAGCCAGAGGGGCAGGATCTCGCGCCAGGTGAGACCCACCAGGGTGGAGAGGATGTACAGCCGGTCGGCGGCGGGATCGAGCAGCCGGCCGAGGCTGCTGATCTGGTTCCAGCGCCGGGCGAGCTTCCCGTCGAGATAGTCGCTGACACCGCTGAGGGCAAGGACCAGCAGCGCCCAGCCGTCGCTCTTGGGCCCACCGAACTCGGGGCGGAGGATCAACCACAGGAACAGCGGCACGCCGACCAGGCGCGCCATGCTGAGGATGTTGGGGATGGTGAGGACCCGGTCCGTCTGAACACGGGTCTCCTGGACCTCCACCCGGGGGCCTCCTGAGGAACGAGCTGACGATGCCCCCTGACCTTACCCTCAGCCCCAAGGGCGGGAGGCACAGGGGTCCGGGCGGTCGGGGTCGTGAACGCAGAAAAGCCCCGCACCATAAGGTGCGGGGCTTTCCCACAATGATTGTTCGGCGGTGTCCTACTCTCCCACAGGGTCCCCCCTGCAGTACCATCGGCGCTGAAAGGCTTAGCTTCCGGGTTCGGAATGTAACCGGGCGTTTCCCTAACGCTATGACCACCGAAACACTATGAAGTTGAACCGCCGCGCCCCTGACCAATAGGGGGGCGTGTTCGTTACTTCAGAACTAACACAGTGGACGCGAGCAACTGAGGACAAGCCCTCGGCCTATTAGTACCGGTCAGCTCCACCCATTACTGGGCTTCCACATCCGGCCTATCAACCCAGTCGTCTACTGGGAGCCTTACCCTCTCAAGGAGGTGGGAATACTCATCTCGAAGCAGGCTTCCCGCTTAGATGCTTTCAGCGGTTATCCCTCCCGAACGTAGCCAACCAGCCATGCCCTTGGCAGGACAACTGGCACACCAGAGGTTCGTCCGTCCCGGTCCTCTCGTACTAGGGACAGCCCTTCTCAATATTCCTACGCGCACAGCGGATAGGGACCGAACTGTCTCACGACGTTCTAAACCCAGCTCGCGTACCGCTTTAATGGGCGAACAGCCCAACCCTTGGGACCGACTCCAGCCCCAGGATGCGACGAGCCGACATCGAGGTGCCAAACCATCCCGTCGATATGGACTCTTGGGGAAGATCAGCCTGTTATCCCCGGGGTACCTTTTATCCGTTGAGCGACGGCGCTTCCACAAGCCACCGCCGGATCACTAGTCCCGACTTTCGTCCCTGCTCGACCCGTCGGTCTCACAGTCAAGCTCCCTTGTGCACTTACACTCAACACCTGATTGCCAACCAGGCTGAGGGAACCTTTGGGCGCCTCCGTTACCCTTTGGGAGGCAACCGCCCCAGTTAAACTACCCATCAGACACTGTCCCTGATCCGGATCACGGACCCAGGTTAGACATCCAGCACGACCAGAGTGGTATTTCAACGGCGACTCCACCATGACTGGCGTCACGGCTTCAAAGTCTCCCACCTATCCTACACAAGCCGAACCGAACACCAATATCAAACTGTAGTAAAGGTCCCGGGGTCTTTCCGTCCTGCTGCGCGAAACGAGCATCTTTACTCGTAGTGCAATTTCACCGGGCCTATGGTTGAGACAGTCGAGAAGTCGTTACGCCATTCGTGCAGGTCGGAACTTACCCGACAAGGAATTTCGCTACCTTAGGATGGTTATAGTTACCACCGCCGTTTACTGGCGCTTAAGTTCTCAGCTTCGCCCACCCGAAAGTGAGCTAACCGGTCCCCTTAACGTTCCAGCACCGGGCAGGCGTCAGTCCGTATACATCGCCTTACGGCTTCGCACGGACCTGTGTTTTTAGTAAACAGTCGCTTCTCGCTGGTCTCTGCGGCCACCCCCAGCTCACGGAGTAAATCCGATCACCAGGCGTGGCCCCCCTTCTCCCGAAGTTACGGGGGCATTTTGCCGAGTTCCTTAACCATAGTTCACCCGAACGCCTCGGTATTCTCTACCTGACCACCTGAGTCGGTTTAGGGTACGGGCCGCCATGAAACTCGCTAGAGGCTTTTCTCGACAGCATAGGATCATCCACTTCACCACAATCGGCTCGGCATCAGGTCTCAGGCTATATGCTGTCCGGATTTGCCTAGACAGCGCCCTACACCCTTACCCCGGGACAACCACCGCCCGGGCTGGACTACCTTCCTGCGTCACCCCATCGCTTACCTACTACCACCTTGGGTCAGCGGCTCCACCACTCCCCTTTGCCCGAAGGCTCCGGGGCGGCTTCACGGCCTTAGCATTAATGGATTCGATATTGGGCGTTTCAAAGCGGGTACCGGAATATCAACCGGTTGTCCATCGACTACGCCTGTCGGCCTCGCCTTAGGTCCCGACTTACCCTGGGCAGATCAGCTTGACCCAGGAACCCTTAGTCAATCGGCGCACACGTTTCTCACGTGTGTATCGCTACTCATGCCTGCATTCTCACTCGTGAACCGTCCACAACTCGCTTCCGCGGCTGCTTCACCCGGCACACGACGCTCCCCTACCCATCACAGCCTCCGTTGGGAGTATTGCTGCAATGACACGACTTCGGCGGTACGCTTGAGCCCCGCTACATTGTCGGCGCGGAATCACTTGACCAGTGAGCTATTACGCACTCTTTCAAGGGTGGCTGCTTCTAAGCCAACCTCCTGGTTGTCTCTGCGACTCCACATCCTTTCCCACTTAGCGTACGCTTAGGGGCCTTAGTCGATGCTCTGGGCTGTTTCCCTCTCGACCATGGAGCTTATCCCCCACAGTCTCACTGCCGCGCTCTCACTTACCGGCATTCGGAGTTTGGCTAAGGTCAGTAACCCGGTAGGGCCCATCGCCTATCCAGTGCTCTACCTCCGGCAAGAAACACACGACGCTGCACCTAAATGCATTTCGGGGAGAACCAGCTATCACGGAGTTTGATTGGCCTTTCACCCCTAACCACAGGTCATCCCCCAGGTTTTCAACCCTGGTGGGTTCGGTCCTCCACGAAGTCTTACCTCCGCTTCAACCTGCCCATGGCTAGATCACTCCGCTTCGGGTCTTGAGCGTGCTACTGAAACGCCCTGTTCGGACTCGCTTTCGCTACGGCTTCCCCACACGGGTTAACCTCGCAACACACCGCAAACTCGCAGGCTCATTCTTCAAAAGGCACGCAGTCACGACGCATTGAGTAAACTCAATGCGCGACGCTCCCACGGCTTGTAGGCACACGGTTTCAGGTACTATTTCACTCCGCTCCCGCGGTACTTTTCACCATTCCCTCACGGTACTATCCGCTATCGGTCACCAGGGAATATTTAGGCTTAGCGGGTGGTCCCGCCAGATTCACACGGGATTTCTCGGGCCCCGTGCTACTTGGGTGTCTCTCAAGCAAGCCGCTGATGTTTCGTCTACGGGGGTCTTACCCTCTACGCCGGACCTTTCGCATGTCCTTCGACTACACCAACGGTTTCTGACTCGCCTCACAGCCGGCAGACTGTGAAAGAGAGATCCCACAACCCCGCATGCGCAACCCCTGCCGGGTATCACACGCATACGGTTTGGCCTCATCCGGTTTCGCTCGCCACTACTCCCGGAATCACGGTTGTTTTCTCTTCCTGAGGGTACTGAGATGTTTCACTTCCCCTCGTTCCCTCCACATGCCCTATGTGTTCAGGCATGGGTGACAGCCCATGACGACTGCCGGGTTTCCCCATTCGGAAACCCCCGGATCAAAGCCTGGTTGACGGCTCCCCGGGGACTATCGTGGCCTCCCACGTCCTTCATCGGTTCCTGGTGCCAAGGCATCCACCGTGCGCCCTTAAAAACTTGGCCACAGATGCTCGCGTCCACTGTGTAGTTCTCAAGCAACGACCAGCCACCCATCACCCCACCACATACGCGGCGAGTTCACTGGGGCCGGCATCGCGAAGGCAAGACCTTTCGGCCGTACCCTCAGATACCCAACAACGTGCCAAGCACGACCTTCTCGGTTCAGCCCGTGTTCCACGCCGAAGCAGTACTAACAGGAGACTCTGAAGAATCGCGCCAACTAATCAACGTTCCACCCATGAGCTGACCGTGCAGAACGTTTGCCTGCAATCGGTACTGTGCTCCTTAGAAAGGAGGTGATCCAGCCGCACCTTCCGGTACGGCTACCTTGTTACGACTTCGTCCCAATCGCCAGTCCCACCTTCGACAGCTCCCTCCCACAAGGGGTTGGGCCACCGGCTTCGGGTGTTACCGACTTTCGTGACGTGACGGGCGGTGTGTACAAGGCCCGGGAACGTATTCACCGCAGCAATGCTGATCTGCGATTACTAGCAACTCCGACTTCATGGGGTCGAGTTGCAGACCCCAATCCGAACTGAGACCGGCTTTTTGAGATTCGCTCCGCCTCGCGGCATCGCAGCTCTTTGTACCGGCCATTGTAGCACGTGTGCAGCCCAAGACATAAGGGGCATGATGACTTGACGTCGTCCCCACCTTCCTCCGAGTTGACCCCGGCGGTCTCCTGTGAGTCCCCATCACCCCGAAGGGCATGCTGGCAACACAGGACAAGGGTTGCGCTCGTTGCGGGACTTAACCCAACATCTCACGACACGAGCTGACGACAGCCATGCACCACCTGTATACCGACCACAAGGGGGGCACTATCTCTAATGCTTTCCGGTATATGTCAAGCCTTGGTAAGGTTCTTCGCGTTGCGTCGAATTAAGCCACATGCTCCGCTGCTTGTGCGGGCCCCCGTCAATTCCTTTGAGTTTTAGCCTTGCGGCCGTACTCCCCAGGCGGGGAACTTAATGCGTTAGCTGCGGCACCGACGACGTGGAATGTCGCCAACACCTAGTTCCCAACGTTTACGGCGTGGACTACCAGGGTATCTAATCCTGTTCGCTCCCCACGCTTTCGCTCCTCAGCGTCAGTAATGGCCCAGAGATCCGCCTTCGCCACCGGTGTTCCTCCTGATATCTGCGCATTTCACCGCTACACCAGGAATTCCGATCTCCCCTACCACACTCTAGCCTGCCCGTATCGGATGCAGACCCGGGGTTAAGCCCCGGGCTTTCACACCCGACGTGACAAGCCGCCTACGAGCTCTTTACGCCCAATAATTCCGGACAACGCTTGCGCCCTACGTATTACCGCGGCTGCTGGCACGTAGTTAGCCGGCGCTTCTTCTGCAGGTACCGTCACTTTCGCTTCTTCCCTGCTGAAAGAGGTTTACAACCCGAAGGCCGTCATCCCTCACGCGGCGTCGCTGCATCAGGCTTTCGCCCATTGTGCAATATTCCCCACTGCTGCCTCCCGTAGGAGTCTGGGCCGTGTCTCAGTCCCAGTGTGGCCGGTCGCCCTCTCAGGCCGGCTACCCGTCGTCGCCTTGGTGAGCCGTTACCTCACCAACAAGCTGATAGGCCGCGGGCTCATCCTTCACCGCCGGAGCTTTCCAGTCTCGGAGATGCCTCCGCGACTCGTATCCGGTATTAGACCCCGTTTCCAGGGCTTGTCCCAGAGTGAAGGGCAGATTGCCCACGTGTTACTCACCCGTTCGCCACTAATCCACCCCGAAGGGCTTCATCGTTCGACTTGCATGTGTTAAGCACGCCGCCAGCGTTCGTCCTGAGCCAGGATCAAACTCTCCGTGAATGTTTACCGGTAATCCGGTGGAACACCACGAGAGCGGAACGGTCCGGAGGAATAGTCCGTACCGTTCACAGCATCCTCGCTGTGTGCCACCCCGTGGGGTGGACTTTTTCAAAGGAACCTCGACCATCCGAAGATGGACGGGGTATCAACTAATCTGGCGTTGATTTTTGGCACGCTGTTGAGTTCTCAAGGTGCGGACGCTTCCTTTGTACTCACCCTCGCGGGCTTCCCTCCGGGCGCTTCCTTCGTTTCCGACTCTATCAGATCTTTCCGATCCGATTTCCTCGGTGCTTTCCGGGTCCAATTTCGACTTTCGTCGTTTCGGGCCCTTCCGGCGGGGTCAAACACTACCAGGCTTTTTCGCTCCCCCTGACCACCCTCCGCAGGCACGCAGAGGTGTAGACCACTGGGGTTAGGATCTGGCTTGATAGGTGCTGCCGACCCACGACTCGACGTCGCGTTGGGGCCAGGCAGGAGTACGACAGTACATCCCACCGTCACTAGAGGCAAACCGTTTCCGGGTGGTCCCTAGGTCCGCCAACTGGTACGTCTCGTGCGGAACCGGGACTTTCCATGACATACGCTTCTGAACAGTACGCCGTCCAGGACAGGCAGTGACGGCGCCACACCATCTCCGCCCCTGGGAGGCTTCCCATGACAACCGTGACGTCGCCGCTCGCTGGACGCGCCATCGGTCTCGCCGCTGTACCCGACCCCGTCTTCTCCGGCGCGATGGTCGGTCCCGGCACCGCCATCGACCCCGTGCGTGAGGCCTCCGAGGCCGTCTCGCCCGTCGACGGTGTCGTCGTCTCTCTCCACCCGCACGCGTTCGTCGTCGTGGACGGCGAGGGCCACGGTGTGCTGACCCACCTCGGGATCGACACCGTGCAGCTCAACGGGCAGGGCTTCGAGCTCCTCGTGAACAAGGGGGACACCGTGACGCGCGGACAGGCCGTCGTGCGCTGGAACCCTGCCGAGGTCGAGGCCGCCGGCAAGTCGCCGATCTGCCCGATCGTGGCCCTCGAGGCCACCGCGGACTCCCTCTCCGATGTCATCGACGACCAGGACGTGAAGGCCGGCGACCAGCTCTTCGGCTGGAACTGACCGCCGGCCCGTCCTCATGTGACGGGCGCGCGCGTACGAGAGCGCGCACACGACATTCAACGCGGCGGCCCGGCCGCCGCTCTATCGGAGACGGGTGAGATGGAGACAACGCTGCGAGGCGTCGGTGTCAGCCACGGGGTGGCGATCGGCGAGGTCCGGCACATGGGCACGGCGGTTCTCGAGCCGCCGGCCAAGCAGATTCCGGCCGACGAGGCGGAGCGCGAACAGGGGCGCGCCCGTCAGGCCGTGGAGGCTGTGGCGGCCGACCTGATCGCTCGGGGCAACCTGGCCGGCGGCGAGGCGCAGGCGGTGCTGGAGGCCCAGGCGATGATCGCCCAGGACCCGGAGCTCATCGCGGACGTCGACCGCCGGATCGCGGTCGGCAGCACGGCCGAGCGGGGCATCTACGACGCGTTCTCGCACTACCGGGAGCTGCTGGCCGGTGCGGGCGAGTACATGGCCGGCCGGGTGGCCGACCTGGACGACGTGCGGAACCGGATCGTGGCGCGCCTTCTGGGTGTGCCGATGCCGGGTGTGCCGGACAGCGACGAGCCGTACGTGCTGATCGCGCGGGACCTCGCGCCGGCGGACACGGCGCTGCTCGACCCGGCGCTGGTGCTCGGGTTCGTGACCGAGGAGGGCGGGCCGACCAGCCACAGCGCGATCCTCGCGCGTGCGCTGGGTGTGCCGGCCGTGGTCGCGCTGCCGGGTGCGGGCGAGCTGGCGGAGGGCACGGTCATCGCGGTGGACGGTTCCACCGGTGAGGTCTTCGTGGACCCGAGCGAGGAGAAGAAGGCGGCGCTGACGAAGGCCGCCGAGGAGCGCAGGGCCGCGCTGGCGGCGTCCAGCGGTCCTGGTGCGACCTCGGACGGGCACAAGGTGCCGCTGCTCGCGAACGTGGGCGGTCCCGCCGACGTTCCGGCGGCGGTGGAGGCCGGTGCCGAGGGCGTGGGTCTGTTCCGTACGGAGTTCCTGTTCCTCGACGACAGCGAGAGGGCGCCGTCGGAGGAGAAGCAGATCGACGCGTACCGCAAGGTGCTGGAGGCGTTCCCCGAGGGGCGCGTCGTGGTGCGGGTGCTGGACGCGGGCGCGGACAAGCCGCTGGACTTCCTGACGCCGGCTGACGAGCCCAACCCGGCTTTGGGCGTGCGGGGCCTGCGGACGCTGCTCGACCACCCGGAGGTGCTGCGGACTCAGCTGACGGCGCTGGCGAAGGCCGCCGAGGGTCTGCCGGTGTACCTCGAGGTCATGGCGCCGATGGTGGCCGACCGTACGGACGCGAAGGCGTTCGCCGACGCGTGCCGTGAGGCGGGGCTGCGGGCGAAGTTCGGTGCGATGGTGGAGATCCCGTCCGCCGCGCTGCGGGCGCGTTCGATCCTGCAGGAGGTCGAGTTCCTGTCGCTGGGGACGAACGACCTCGCGCAGTACACCTTCGCCGCCGACCGTCAGGTGGGTGCGGTGTCGCGTCTGCAGGATCCGTGGCAGCCGGCGCTGCTCGACCTGGTGGCGATGTCCGCGGAGGCGGCCAAGGCCGAGGGCAAGAGCTGCGGTGTGTGTGGCGAGGCGGCGTCGGATCCGCTGCTGGCGTGTGTGCTGACGGGTCTGGGAGTGACCTCCCTGTCGATGGGTGCGGCGTCGATCCCGTACGTGCGGGCGACGCTGGCCAAGTACACGCTGGCGCAGTGCGAGCGGGCGGCCGCGGCGGCGCGTGCGGCGGACACGGCGCACGATGCGCGGATGGCCGCGCAGGCGGTGCTGTCCGGGGAGTGATCCCGTAGCGGAGTGATCCAGTTGGAGGTCCCGAGGGGCTTTCCCTGCCGTGAGTGGCGGGGAAAGCCCCTTTCGGCGTCAGTGGGTGTGGTCAGTGGGCGTGGGGGTCGTCGGGGGGTGCGAGGGGGAAGCCGGCGCGGTATTCGACGTGGGGTTCGGGGGCGATGGGCTCTCCGGTGCGGGCGTCGGTGCAGTAGGCGTCGAAGACCTCGGCCTCGGTGAGGGGCCGGAGGCGTCCGTCGTGCAGGCGCCAGCCGTGGAGCCGGTCGGGGGCGCCGGGGGTGGTGGTGCGCAGGACGACGCCGCCGGGGGTGCCGAGGGCGATGCCGGCGGCGAGGACGGTGACGAACTCGGCGCCCTGGGAGCTGTCGAGGCGGGCGGGTCCGGTGGTGGCGCGGGTGGTGTGGAGGGTGGCGATGAGGTGCTCGTCGGCTGCGGGGACGCTGCAGACGAGGTGGTGGGTGCCGGGTCCCGCCGCGTCGAGGAGGCGCACCAGGAGGTGGGAGGCGCGGTCGAACGAGGCGCTGCCGATGTCCTGGCCGCAGTCGGCGCAGGAGCCGGCGTCGGTGAGGAGCATGGTGGCGTACTCCCAGGTGGCGCGGCGGACGGCGGTGTCGACGAGGGTGGGGACGAGGGTGCTGAGGGGTTGTCCGGTGTAGGTGACGCGGGCGCCGGTGGCGGCGCGCTCGGCGGTGTACCGGCTGCGGCTGGTGGGGCGGTCGGGGTCGAGGCCGGTGTCGGCGCAGTAGTCGGCGTAGTCCTCGGGGTCGAAGAGGGCGACGGTGGTGTGGCCGCCCTGGGCCGCGAGGTTCTTGAGGAGGCGCTCGACCTCGTGGAGGTAGCGGGCGTGGTCGTCGAAGGCGAAGGTCTCGTACTGCCGCATGGCGGTGAAGTCCTCCTCGTCGGCGAGGAGGGCGATGGTGCCGGCCACTTCGCGGCGGAGGGCTCGGCGCTGTGCGGCGGTGGTGTGGTGGTGCTCGTTCATGTCTCCCCCTGGGCTCTGTCGATCAGTGCTCACTCACCGTAACCGTCGGCACTGACAGTGACGACTGGGCGGGCTTGGCCAGGCGGTCGCGGATCAGCCGGTGCTGGGCGGCGCCGGCGGCGACGAGGGCGAGTCCGAGCAGGGGCCAGGCCAGGGGGCCGGCGGTCATGACGCCGGTGATGAGGAGGGGTCCGGCGAAGCGCTGGGTGGAGTGGGCGATGCCGTGGACGCCGAGGTAGGCGCCTTGGGCGTCCGCGGGGGCGAGGGCGACGGAGAGTTCCCACGAGGCGGTGGCGTGGATGATCTCGGCGAAGGTGAGGGCGATGACGGCGGCGGCGAGGGCGGTGACGGCGAGGGTGCGTCCGCCGGTGGCGGAGACGGCGAGGGCCGCGGTGCCGACGACGAAGAGTCCGCTGAGGGGGATGAGGAGGCGGCGGGCGGCCTGGGTGGTGGCGGCGAAGCGGGCGAGGGGCACCTGGAAGAGGACGACCAGGACGGTGTTGAGGACCAGCAGCAGCGGGGCGAGGCCGACGGGGGCGGCGGTGGCGTGGACGATCCAGAGGGGGATGGCGACCTGGAGGATCGTGTCGTCGAGGAAGAGGGCGGCCTCGGTCGCGGTGTAGGCGAGGAAGGTGCGGTCGCGCCAGGGGTTGGCGGGCTTGGTCCGGGGGGCGTCCGTGGCGGTGGCCGCGACGCGGGAGGGGGCGGGGGGTTCGGCGCAGCGCAGGGTGAGGAGGGCGATGACGAGGTAGGTGAGGACGTTGCCGACGAGGAGGACGGTGTAGGCGCGGGTGCTGCCGGTGGTGAGGGCGGCGGCGGCGCCGAGACCGCCGATGGACCAGCCGATGTTGACGGTGGTGCGCTGGATGGCCTGGTAGCGGACGCGGTCGGGTCCGGCGATGCGGGCGGCGTAGAGCTTGATGAGGACGCTGCCGGCGCGGTCGGGGAGGGCGCCGAGGGCGGAGTAGACGGTGAGGAGGAGGAAGTCGTCGGTGGTGAGGAGGGCGAGGAGGGCGAGTCCGCGCATGAGCTGGGCGGCGACGATGACGCGGACGAGGGGGAAGCGGTCGGCGAGGCGTCCGGCGAGCGGGGCGCCGGCGATGCCGACGCCGCCGGCGACGGTCATGAGGAGGCCGACCTGGCCGAGGCCGAGGCCCGAGACGTAGGTGAAGTAGAGGGCGGTGCAGCCGGCCCACAGGCCGGTGCCCGTCTTGTCGATGATGCTGATGAGGAGCATGCGGCGGCCGTCGCGGCCTCCGGGTATGCGGTCCAGTGCGGTGCGGTGCCATGAGGCGGGGCGGCTCACTCGGTTCCCCCTTGACTCGAGTTTTGTATTGATACATAGTTATGTACGTGGCAACACAATATGGGATCCAGGGGACGACGGCCAAGGGAATCGCCGCGTCCGTCGAACGCGGCGTGACCGACGGCGACCTCGCGCCGGGCACCGCGCTGCCTCCGGTACGGCGCCTCGCCGACGAGCTCGGCGTCAGTCCCGGCACGGTCGCGACGGCGTACAAGGAACTGCGGCGGCGGGGCCTGGTGGTCACCCGGGGGCGCGGCGGCACCGTGGTGGCCGAGGCGCCCTCGGTCGCCTCACGGCGACCGCCGCGCGTGCCCGAGGGGCTGGTGGACCTGGCGGGCGGTCACCCCGACCCCGCGTTCCTGCCGACGCTGAGGCCGCCGGCCGAGGTGCGCCCGGTGTACGGCTCGCACCGCGCGGCCCCCCGCCTCGCGGCCCTCGAGGAGCTGACCCGCGTCTGGTTCGGCCGGGACGGCGTCCCGGCGGAGCGGGTCACCTTCGCCCACGGTGCCCTCGACTGCGTCGCGCGACTGCTGTCGGTCGAGCTGCGGCCCGGCGACGCGGTCGCGGTGGAGGACCCCGGTTTCCACCATCTCCTCGACCTCGTACCGGCCCTCGGGCTGCGGACGGTGCCGGTGACCGTGGACCGCGAGGGCATCGTGCCCGAGGCCCTGCGGACGGCGCTGCGCGCCGGGGTGCGGGCGCTGGTGTGCACACCGCGCGCGCAGAACCCCACCGGGGCGGCCTTCTCCCCCGCCCGGCGCGACGAACTCGTCGCGCTCCTGCGGCAGTTCCCGGAGGTGCTGGTGGTCGAGGACGACTACACCGTGGAGATCGAGGGTCCCGTCGCGCCCACGCTGGCCGCGGCGGGGCTGGAGCGGTGGGCGCAGGTGCGCACCGTCTCCAAGCGCCTGGGGGTCGACCTGCGGTGGGCGGCGGTGGCCGGTGACCCGGTGACCATCGCCCGCCACGACGGCCGGATGCTCATGACGTCCGGCTGGGTCAGCCATGTCCTCCAGGAGACGGTCGTCGGGCTGTTCTCCGACCCCGGGGTGGCCCGGCTCGTGGCCGCCGGCGAGGCCGCGTACGCGGAGCGGCGGCGGGCCCTGCGGGACGCGCTCGCCTCGTACGGCATCCGGTCGGCGGAGGGGACCGGCTTCAATCTGTGGGTGCCGGTGCGCGACGAGTCGGCCGTGGTGAACGGACTGCGGACACACGGCTGGTGGGTGGCGGCCGGGGCCCGGTTCCGCATCGCCGCGCCCACCGGCGTGCGGATCACGACGGCGGCGCTCGTGCCGGCCGAGGCCGAGCGGCTCGCGGCGGACTTCGCCGCCGTGCTCGGTGACGCCCAGGCCACCTACGGAGGCTGAGGGCGGATGCGCGAGGGCCCCGCGCGGATGCGCGGGGCCCTCGACGTGCCGTCGGCGGGGAGGCGGGGCGCCGGCTCCCCGGTCAGCGGCGGGTGCGGGCCAGCTCCTCGTAGAAGCGCAGGAGGTCGAGGTTGTCCACCGAACCCGGGTTGACCGCCTTGGCCATCGGAGTGCCCTGGAGGAGGCGCTTGACCGGGACCTCGATCCGCTTGCCCGTGAGGGTGTGCGGGATGCCGGGGACCTCGATGATCTCGTCCGGCACGTGCCGCGGGGAGAGCTCGGCGCGGATGGTCGCCTTGATGCGGCCGATGAGCTCCTCGTCCAGGGCGGCGCCCTCGGCCAGGTGGACGAACAGGGGCATCCAGTATCCGCCGTCCGGCTCCTCCAGCCCGATGACGAGCGACTCGCGGATCTCCGGGAGGCGTTCGACGGCCTCGTAGATGTCGGCGCTCCCCATCCGCACGCCCTGACGGTTCAGGGTGGAGTCCGAACGGCCGTGGATGACGACCGAGCCGCGGTCGGTGAGGGTGATCCAGTCGCCGTGGCGCCACACCCCGGGGAACATCTCGAAGTAGCTGTCGCGGTAGCGGCTGCCGTCCGGGTCGTTCCAGAAGCGGATCGGCATGGACGGCATGGGGTTGGTGACGACGAGTTCGCCGACCTCGCCGATGAGCGGCTTGCCGGAGGGGTCCCAGGACTGCAGGTCGGTGCCCAGGCCGGCCGCCTGGAGCTCGCCGATGTGGACCGGGAGGGTCGGGACGGCGCCGGCGAAGCAGGAGCAGACGTCGGTGCCGCCGCTGACGGACGCGATCCACAGGTCCTCGCGGACCTCGTCGTGCAGCCAGCGGAACCCGTCCGGCGGCAGGGGGGAGCCGGTGGTGGCCACGCACTTCACCCGGGAGAGGTCGAAGTCCCGGCCCGGGTGCACGTCCGCCTTGGCGCAGGCCATGACGTAGGCGGCCGAGGTGCCGTACAGGGTGGCGCCGGTGCGCTCGGCGACGCGCCACTGGGCGGCGGTGTCCGGGTAGCCGGGGCTGCCGTCGTAGAGGACGACGGTGGTGCCGGTGAGCAGGCCGGAGACGAGGAAGTTCCACATCATCCAGCCCGTCGAGGTGTACCAGAAGAACACGTCGTCGGGGCCGAGGTCGCAGTGCAGGCCCAGCTGCTTGACGTGCTCGACGAGGATGCCGCCCTGGGACTGCACGATCGCCTTCGGCAGACCCGTGGTGCCGGAGGAGTAGAGCACCCACAGGGGGTGGGAGAAGGGGACCTGCTCGAAGACCGGCGCGGTGTCGGCGGCGGTGAGCTCGGCCCAGGGCAGGGCGCCCTCGGGGGCCGGGGTGCCGAGGAGCGGGATGTGGACGACGGCGCGCAGCGAGGGCAGTTCGGCGCGCAGCTCGGCGACGGTGTCGCGGCGGTCGTGCTCCTTGCCGCCGTAACGGTATCCGTCGACGGTGAAGAGGACGACGGGCTCCACCTGCTGGAAGCGGTCCAGGACGCTGCGGGCGCCGAAGTCGGGGGCGCAGGAGGTCCACACGGCGCCGACGGCGGCGGTCGCGAGGAGGGCGACCACGGCCTCGGGGATGTTGGGCAGGTAGCCGGAGACGCGGTCGCCGGGCTCGACGCCGAGACGGCGGAGTTCGGCGGCCAGCGAGCCGACCTGGCGGCGGAGCTCGGCCCAGGTGATCGGCGTCGGCTCATGTGTCTCGTCCACATGAAGCAGTGCCGTGGCGTGGGGCCGCTCCTCGGCGGCGCGCAGGGCGTGCTCGGCGTAGTTGAGGGTGGCGCCCGGGAACCAGTCGGCGCCGGGCATGGAGCGGTCCCCGAGGACCCGCTCGTACGGGGTGGAGAAGCGGAGGTCGAACCACTCCGCGACGGCCGCCCAGAAGGCTTCGAGGTCCTCGACCGACCAGCGGTGCAGCGCCTCGTAACCGCCGTCGGCGGGGGCTCCGTGGCGCTCCGCCGCCCAGGCCTGGAAGCGGGTGACGGCGGCCGCGGCGACGCGGTCCTCGTCAGGCTGCCAAAGCGGCTCGGTCTGCGCTGATGTCATGGGTCGGCTCCCTGGCTGTACGCGGGGTCGGCGTGTGTCTCGCGCACGTGCGGGGGTGTGCGCGTGACGCGGCTGACAGGGACGATGCCATGTGATCCTCTTTCGCACCAGGGTTCCCCGCCCATGGTCGAGTAGCTGAATATGTGCTCCCACCACGGGTGAACGGCAGTTGAACGAACCGCGTGCGTCCCTTCCCGGATGGCAGGGTGAGCCGCATGAACGGTCGTGAGCTGGTGCGTTCCATGAAGGTGCTGGGTTCGGTGGAGGGGTTGCGGCTGGTGCGGTCGGCGTGGCGGCGCCATCGCATCGATGCGCGGGCGCTGCCGCCGAGGGGTGCGGAGCGGGCCCGGGTGCCTGGTCCCGTGGTGGAGGCGGAGCCGTTGCCGGGCGGGGGGATCATCCGTTTCGCCCGCTCCGAGCTGCGGGTCTCGGTGTCGGCGGGCGGCACCGTGTTCTGGGGATGGGACGGGGCGGGGCCGCTGCCCTCGTACGCGCTGGCCGGCGATCCGCCCGAGCCCGATCCGCGGGCCGTCCTGGAACCGGACACCGACGGCGGCTGGCGGGTGGTGTCGGAGCGGGTGACCGTCGCGGTCTCCCGGCACGGTGCGGTGGAGGTCCGCACGCCGGGTGGGGTGGTGCTGCGCCGGGATCTGCCGCCGCGCTGGTGGGAGCCGGTGCGGAACGGGGAGAGCCGGGGCGGGGAGAGCCGAGGCGGGGAGAGCCGAGGCCGGACGAGTCGGGGCACGGAGACGGCGGCGGGTCAGGGGGGCTCGGGCGAGGGCTCGCCGTGGACGGCCCGCCGGGCGGCGCGCTGGGTGCAGCGCAGTGAGGTGCCGGCCGACGCCCGGTTCTTCGGGCTCGGCGGGCGGGCCTCGGGGCCGCGGCTGCGGGACGGCTCGTACCGCCTGTGGAACACCGACCCGTCCGCGGCCTTCTCCCCGGGCGACGACCCGCTGTACATCACCATGCCGGTGCAGCTCGTGGTGGCGGACGCGGGGACGCACCTCGCCTTCCACGACAACTCCTGGGACGGCCGGGTGCTCCTCTCCGAGGGCGAGGAGGGCGCGGGGTCGGGGCACGACCGGCCCGGCACGAGCGAGCTCCGGATGGAGGGCGGTCCGCTGCGCTGCTGGGTGATCGTCGGTACCCCCGCGCGCGTGCTGCACGGCTGGGCAGCGCTGACCGGCGCGCCCGCGCTGCCGCCGTCCTGGGCGCTGGGCCCGCAGCACGCCCGCTGGGGCTTCGGCAGCGAGCGCGAGGTGCGGCGGGTGGTGGACGGCTACCGGGACCGGGGCCTGCCGCTGTCCGTCCTGCACCTGGACATCGACCACTACGACGGGCACCGGGTGTTCACCGTGGACCGGGAGCGGTTCCCCGATCTGTCCGGGCTCGCGGACGAGCTGCGCGAACGCGGGGTGCGGCTGGTGTCGATCGTCGATCCTGCGGTGAAGGCGGAGCCCGGGAACGCAGTCTACGAGGGCGGGCGGGCCGCCGGGGCGTTCGTGCGGGACGACCGGGGCGAGGAGGTGCGCGGGGTGGTGTGGCCCGGCGAGTGCGCCTACCCGGACTTCACCGATCCGAAGGCACGGAAGTGGTGGGGCGGGCTCTACGAGGAGCGGCTGAAGCAGGGCTTCTCGGGGGTGTGGCACGACATGAACGAGCCGGTCTCCTTCGCCCCGTTCGGCGACCGCACGCTGCCCCGCTCGGCCCGTCACTGTCTGGAGGGCCGCGGCGGGGACCACCGTGAGGCCCACAACGTGTACGGCCTCGCGATGGCGCAGGCGGGCTACGAGGGGCTGCGCGCGCTGCGGCCGGAGGAGCGGCCGTTCCTGTTCTCGCGTTCGGGCTGGGCGGGGATGCAGCGGTACGGCGGGACCTGGTCCGGTGACGTGTCGACGGGGTGGCCGGGGCTGCGGGCGTCGCTGGCGCTCGTCCTGGGGCTCGGGCTGTGCGGGGTGCCGTACTCGGGGCCGGACGTCGGGGGTTTTGACGGG
The DNA here is from genome assembly GCF_039535235.1 of Streptomyces roseoviridis. NCBI lineage: Bacteria > Bacillati > Actinomycetota > Actinomycetes > Kitasatosporales > Streptomycetaceae > Streptomyces > Streptomyces roseoviridis. The sequence continues at coordinate 6,397,077 of NZ_BAAAWU010000001.1, read as the reverse complement.
GCCCCGTCTCCGGAGCTGTTCCTGCGGTGGTACCAGCTGGGGGCGTGGCTGCCGCTGTTCCGCACGCACGCGGCTTTCGACGCCGGGCGCCGCGAGCCCTGGGAGTTCGGGCCCGAGGTCCTGGAGCACGCGCGGGCGGCGCTGTTGGAGCGCGAGCGGCTGCGACCGTACTTCGTCACCCTGTCCCGGCTCGCGCGGATGACGGGGGCGCCCTATGTGCGGCCGGTGTGGTGGGGAACGCCGGAGGACCGGGCGCTGCGGGACTGCGAGGACGCGTTCCTGCTCGGCGACTCGCTGCTGGTGGCGCCGGTGCTCTCCCAGGGCACGGACCGGCGGGCGGTGCGGCTGCCGCGCGGCTGGTGGTACGACACGGCGACGGGGCGGGCCTACGAGGGGCCCGGGCAGGTGCTGCTGGACGCGCCGCTGTCCCGGGTGCCGGTGCTCGCGCGGGCGGGCGCGGTGATCCCGGTGCGGGGCGAGGACGGCGAGCCAGCCCTGGAGGTGTGGGCGCCGGTCGCGGGGCGTACGGGCGGCGGGCTGGTCGTCCGGGACGCCGGGGACGGCTGGGAGCAGGCGGAGATCGAGCGGTACCAGTCGCGGCTGGTCGACGGGCGGGTCGTGGTGGAGCGGGTGACGGACGAGGGGGTGGAGGAGGCGGGACTGCCGGTGAGGGTACGGGGGCGTGCGGGGTCTGACGGGTGAGGGGTGAGGGGTGACGGGATCCCGGATCCGGCACAGGGGATCCGGGATCCGGGACGTCGGATCACCAGGCCCGACCATGGTCGTCGGATCCAATGTCCCGAATATCGAATCCCGGATATTGGATCCCGGATATTGGATCCAACCGTCCGCTCACCCGTACGCCCCCGCGAAGAAGCGCCGCACCGCCTCCGTGTGCAGCGGGAAAGCCAGCTCCTCGGGGCCGTGCAGCACGTGGTGCCCGCTGGTCTCGTCGGTCGGGGCGGACGGCGGGAGGGCGCTCACCGGGCGGGGCGGGAGGAGACCGAAGAGGAGGAGGTGCCCGGCCGGGGAGCTGAGGGCGTCGGCGAGCCGTACGTCCTCGGCGGCGGCCTCGATCCCGGTCTCCTCGCGCAGTTCGCGCACCACGGCCTCCTGCCAGAGCTCGCCGAAGTCGATGAAGCCGCCCGGCAGGGCGGCCCGGCCGGACTGTGGCGGGATGGTGCGCGTGATGGCGACGAGCGCGGTGCCCCCGGCGCCGGTGACGGGAAGCAGCGCGACGGCGACGGGAAGCGGGTTGCGGTAGGCGGTGGTGCCGCAGGCGGCGCAGGTGCGGGGCCAGGCGGCGGCGGATCCCGCCGGGTAGCGGGTGCCGCAGGAGGAGCAGTGGGAGTGCGGTGAGGAGTCGGTCACGGGCCGACCGTATGCGATGCGCCTTCCCCGCCGCTGCCGTAGCTGATAGATGGTGCACATGACAGCACTGAAGCGACTGACGGGACGTGCCTCCGCCCTGCGCGCCCTCGGCGCGCTGGCCCTCGCCGGCCTGCTCGCCGCGTCCGCCACCGCCACCGCGCCCCCGGCCGGAGCGGCCCCGGAGTCCCGTGCACCGCGTGAGTTCGTGGCCCTGGACCGGGTGGACCCGACGATCCTCCAGGAGATGCGCTACACCACGGAGCACAACTTCGTGGGCGAGCGCGTCGACGGCTACCGCCAGCCGGTGTGCATCCTCACCCGGCCCGCCGCCGAGGCGCTGCACCGCGCCCAGGTGAAGCTCCTGGCCAGGGGCTACACGCTCAAGGTGTACGACTGCTATCGGCCCCAGCGGGCGGTGGACCACTTCGTGCGCTGGGCGAAGGACCTGGACGACGAGCGGATGAAGCGGGAGTTCTATCCGCTGGTCGACAAGTCGCGGCTGTTCGCGGACGGTTACATCGCGGAGAAGTCGGGCCACAGCAGGGGCTCGACGGTGGACGTCACGGTCGTGCGGCTGCCGGCCGCGCCGACCCGCCCGTACGTGCCGGGCGAGCCCCTGGTGGAGTGCTTCCGGCCCCAGGGCGAGCGCTTCCCGGACAACTCCCTCGACATGGGCACGGGTTTCGACTGCTTCGACACCCTCTCCCACACCGACGACCCCCGCGTCCAGGGCGCCCAGCGGGCCAACCGGGACCTGCTGCGGAACGCGCTGGCGGAGCAGGGGTTCGTCAACCTGCCCGAGGAGTGGTGGCACTTCACCTTCAAGCCGGAGCCGTTCCCCTCGGCCTTCTTCGACTTCCCGGTGGCACGCAGGTCGGTGGCGGGGCACTGACGTCTTCCGGCGCCGGGCCCGCCCGTGCCAGACTTCTGACGCTTCGTCAGATCAGAGGAGGCCGGAGAAATGGCACGGACGCGCAGGCCGGTGGTGGCCGGCTGGTTCACCCACGACGCCGACGGCCCCGTCCCGGACGGGGAGTTCCGGCTCCTCGGGACCCGCTGCACCGCCTGCGCCTCGGTCTTCTTCCCCCGTGAGGACGACTGGTGCCGCAATCCGCACTGCCCCGGCGGTGGTGAGCTCACCGAGACGCCGCTCTCCCGGCGCGGTCGGATCTGGTCGTACACCGACGGCCGGTACCGCCCCCCGGCTCCGTACGTCTCCGATCCGGGCGCTCCCTGGGAGCCGTACACGCTCGTCGCGGTGGAGCTCGCGGCCGAGGCCATGGTGGTCCTCGGACAGGCCGCGCCGGGCGTGCGGACGGACGACCTGGCCGTGGGGGCGGAGGTGGAGCTCGTGCCGGGCGTGCTCCACGAGGACGACGAGCACGTCTGGACCACGTGGCACTGGCGGCCGGTGGCGCGGCATCAGCCTGCCGGCGACCCCGGTGATGCTGCCCCTGGTGTTGGGACGGCTGACTCCGAGGACTCCCGGCACCCCGCCGAGCCCGGGGAACCCGGGGAACCCGGCCGGCCCGGGGGCTCCGCGGACTCCGGGAAGGCGCGGGGATGAACGACATCGCCGTGCTCGGGGCCGGGATGCACCCGTGGGGAAAGTGGGGCCGCGGCTTCGTCACGTACGGGACGGCCGCCGCCCGGGCCGCGCTCGCCGACGCGGGGCTCGGCTGGCAGGACGTCACGTCGGTCGTCGGCGCCGACACCGTGCGCTGCGGCTACCCCGGTTACGTGGCCGGGGCCACCTTCGCCCAGGCGCTCGGCTGGCAGGGCACACGGGTGACCAGCGTCTACGCCGCCTGCGCCTCCGGGGCCCAGGCCATCGGCACCGCCCGGGCGCAGATCCTGGCCGGGCTCGCGGACGTGGTGCTCGTGGTCGGCGCCGACTCCGCGCCGAAGGGTTTCTTCGCCCCGGCGGGCGGCGACCGCCCCGACGACCCCGACTGGCTGCGCTTCCGGGTGCTGGGGGCGACCAACCCCGCGTACTTCGGGCTCTACGCCCGGCGCAGGATGGCCCTGTACGGGGACACGCCCGAGGACTTCGCCCTGGTGAAGGTGAAGAACGCGGCGGCGGGCGCGCTCAATCCGCTCGCCCGCTACCGCACACCGGTAAGCGCGGCGGAGGTGGCCGTCTCGCCGGTGGTCGCCGATCCGCTGCGCCTGCTCGACATCTGCGCGACCTCCGACGGGGGCGCGGCGCTCGTCCTGTCCGGCATGGAGTTCGCCCGGCGGCACGGGCACCCGGATCCGGTCCGTATCCGGGCCGTGTCCACGGTCACCCCGGCCTATCCGAGGACGGTCCTCGACCTGCCCGACATCGCGACCGACTCCGCCGCGGCGGTCTCCCCCGCGCCGCACACCTTCCGTTCCTCAGTCGCCCGCGCCGCGTACGAGGAGGCGGGGCTCGGCCCGGAGGACCTGTCCCTGGCGGAGGTGTACGACCTGTCCACGGCCCTGGAGCTGGAGTGGTACGAGGACATCGGCCTGTGCGGGGCGGGCGAGGGCGCGAAGCTGCTGCGGGACGGGGCGACCGCGCTGGGCGGGCGCGTCCCGGTGAACCCGAGCGGCGGGCTCGCCTCCTTCGGAGAGGCGGTGCCCGCGCAGGCCATCGCCCAGGTCTGCGAGCTGACCTGGCAGCTGCGCGGGACGGCGGGCGACCGGCAGGTGCCGGGGGCGCGGGCCGGGATCACCGCGAACCAGGGCCTGTTCGGCCACGGTTCGGCGGTGGTCGCGGTGCGCTGAGGCCCGGCGGCCGGGCCCGTGGTGCGTGACCTGCGGCACCAGCGGCACCAGCGGCGGGCGACCGGGCCGTGGCACGCGGGGCAACAGCCGGGCCCGTGGTGCGTGACCTGCGGCACCAGCGGCACCAGCGGCGGGCGACCGGGCCGTGGCACGCGGGGCAACGGCCCGGCCCGTGGTGCGCGAGGCCGACGGCCGGCGGCGTCCGACGGCGGCCGGCCTGCGGGCCGGGTTCCGTGCGGGCCGTGCCCCGGTGTCCTCAGGGCCTCGGGCCTCGGGCCTCAGGTCACCGGGCCTGAGGCCCTCGACGTCAGGTCCCCGACCTCAGATCCTCGGGCCTCAGGTCGTCAGCACCTTGGGGCCTTCCGCCAGGGCCAGGGCGTTCTCGACGACCGCGACGAGGACGTTCTTGACCGACTCGCGGTCCCGGGCGTCGCACAGCAGCAGCTCCACCTCGGGGTCGAGGTCGAGCGCGCCCCGGACCGTCTCCGGCGCGTAACGGCGGGCGCCCTCGAAGCAGTTGACGGCGACCGTGAACGGGATGCCGCGCCGCTCGAAGTAGTCGATGGCGGCGAAGCTGTCCTCCAGGCGCCGAGTGTCGGCGAGCACGACCGCGCCGAGCGCGCCCTGGGCGAGCTCGTCCCACAGGAACCAGAAGCGGTCCTGTCCCGGGGTGCCGAAGAGGTAGAGGACCAGGTCCTCGCGCAGCGTGATCCGCCCGAAGTCCATGGCGACGGTGGTGGTCGCCTTGGTCTCGACGCCGTGCAGGTCGTCGACCGGCCGGCCGGCTTCGCTGAGGATCTCCTCGGTGCGCAGCGGCCGGATCTCGCTGACCGCGCCCACCAGGGTGGTCTTGCCGACTCCGAAGCCGCCCGCGACGAGGATCTTCAGCGTCACCGGTTCGACCGGCGGCTGCTGCTTGCGGCTAGAGCGCCCGAAGGCCATTGATCACCTCGCGAAGGATGCTCACGTCCGGCAGCTCGGCCGGCGGAACGGGGCGGGTCACGTGGACGAGCTCGTCCTCGACGAGGTCCCCGACGAGGACCCGTACCACCCCGACGGGGAGGTCGAGTCCCGCGGCGAGCTCGGCGATCGACTGCGGCTGCTCGGAGCAGCGTTCGACGATCTCCACGTGTTCGGGGGACAGCGTCTGGTCGCGGCCGGGGTCGTCGGCGGCCGGTTCGGGCACCACCACCGCGATGAGGTCGAGCCGGTGGCGGGTGGCGGCACTGGTGCGGCCACGGGTCATCGCGTACGGGCGGACCACCGGGCCCGCCTCGTCGTCGAACCAGTGGCCGGGCGCATCCTCGTGGGTGGCTCTGGACCGGCGGCCGGCCCGGTCGGTGTCCCTCATCCCGTCCCCCTCATCCATCCTCAGGCCGGCAGCCCGGTCCTGGGCGCCGTGGCGAGGTGCGCGCCGACCCGCTTGACCATGAGGGTCATCTCGTACGCGACCTGGCCGACGTCGGAGTCGGCGTCGGCGAGGACGGCCAGGCAGCTGCCGTCGCCGGCGGCGGTGACGAAGAGGAAGGCGTCCTCCAGCTCGACCACGGTCTGGCGCACCCTGCCCGCCTCGAAGTGGCGGCCCACGCCCTTGGCGAGGCTGTGGAAGCCGGAGGCGACGGCGGCGAGGTGCTCGCCGTCCTCGCGGGAGAGGTCCTGCGAGGCGCCGGTGGCCAGGCCGTCGCTGGAGAGCACCAGGGCCTTGCGGATGGAGCCGACGCGCTGGACGAGTTCGTCGAGGAGCCAGTTCAGCTCCCCGTTGCCGTGGGTGGAGCTGTGGGCTGCTGCGGCGTTCGGTGCGGTCATCGACCGTCCCCCTCGGGTGTCGTTCCTGGTGCTGTCGTTTCGGCGTTCTGCCGGCGTCCGCGCTGCCAGCCCCGCTGCATCGAGGCCATGCGGCTGCGCACCTCCTCGGCGTCGCGCTCGAAGGAGTCGGTCTCGGTGGCGGCGCCGGAGCCGGCCGTGGCGCCCTTCCGGTCCCCGTCCCGCCCGTCCCGGTTCCGCCCGTCCCCGGCGCGGTCGTCGGTGGCGCGCAGCTGGGGCGCGAGGCTGGCCTGGCGGACGCGGCGGGGCAGCCCGCCGAACGGGGCCGCCTCCTCCTGCGGTACGGGGACGAGGGTGGGCGCGGGGCGGACCCGGGCCAACTCCATCGTGTCGTCGGCGCGGGAGCCGGGGCCGGAGCCGTCCGGGTCGCCGGCCGGTCCCGCGCCGGGGTGGGCGCGGCCCGGTTCGTCCAGGCGCCGGCCGTGGTCGACGACGAGCGTCGGCGGGCGGCGGCGGGGCAGCGGGACCGGCCCGGCGGGGGTGTCGTCGGCCGTGCGGCCGCCGGGGCGCTCGGAGCTCTGCTGGTGCCGGCCCTGCTTCTGGCCCTGCTTCTGCTTCTGGCCCTGGCTCTGGTGCTGGTCGCCGCGGCGGCGGTGCTCGCGGGCCCGGAACAGGCCACCGCGCTCGCTCTCGGTGTCGAGGAGGTCGGCCGCGCCGCCGAGGAGGTCCTCCAGGCCGTCGGCGTCCAGCGGGGCCTCCAGCTCGACGGGGCCGCCCAGGGCGGCGTCGCGGACCTGGGTGAGCGCGGGCCGGCCGCCAGTCAGCCCTTCGGGCCCGGCGGCGTCGCGGGCCGTGGCCGTGCGGGGGTCCATGCTCTTGCGGTCGAGCCGGAAGCCGGCGCCCTGGGTCTCGGGGGCGTCGGTGAGCAGCGCGGCCGGGATGAAGACGACCGCGGTGGTGCCTCCGTACGGGGAGGGCTGGAGGGAGACGCGGACGTTCTGGCGCTGGGCGAGGCGGCTGACCACGAAGAGGCCGAGGCGGTCGGTGTCGGAGAGTTCGAACTCGGGTGTCTCGGCGAGGCGCAGATTGGCGTCGAGCAGGGCGTCGGGGTTCATGCCAAGGCCGCGGTCGTGGATCTCCAGGGTGAAGCCGTTGGCGACGCGCTCGCCGAGCACCTGGACGGCGGTGTGCGGCGGGGAGAAGACGGTGGCGTTCTCGAGGAGTTCGGCGATCAGATGGGTGAGGTCGGCGACGGCGGGGCCGCCGACGCCGAGCCGGGGCAGCCGGCGGACCTCGATGCGCTCGTAGTCCTCGACCTCGGCGACGGCGGCGCGGACGACGTCCATGAGCTGGACGGGCTTGCGCCACTGGCGGGAGGGGGCGGCGCCGGAGAGGATCACCAGGCCCTCGGCGTGCCGGCGCATGCGGGTGGTGAGGTGGTCGAGCCGGAAGAGGTCGGCGAGCTCCTCGGTGTCCTCGGTGCGGCGCTCCATGGTGTCGAGGAGGGTCAGCTGGCGGTGCAGCAGGACCTGGTTGCGGCGGGCGAGGTTGACGAAGACCTCGGCGACGCCGCGGCGCATGTCGGCCTGCTTGACGGCGGCCTCGACGGCGGCGCGCTGGAGGGTGTTGAGGGCCTGGCCGACCTGGCCGACCTCGTCCTCGGCGTACCGCAGGTGGGGCACCTCGGTCTCGACGTCGACGTGCTCGCCGGCGGCGAGCCGGCGCATGACGCTGGGCAGGCGGACGCCGGAGACCTCCTGGGCCTCCTTGCGGAGCAGGCGCAGGTCGCGGACGAGGTCGCGGCCGATGCGGACGGAGACGACGACGGAGACGAGGAGGGCGACGAAGCCGAGGACGCCGGCGACGCCGGCCTTGAGCAGCACGCTGTACGCGGCGGGCTGGACCCGATCCTGGTAGCGGTCGCCGGCGGCGGTGTTCTCGCGGGCGAGGTCGTCGAGGACGGGGGTGGCGTGCTCCTGCCAGCGTTCGGCGGTGACGGTCCGGGGGCTGTCGGTGGGGCCCGCCGTGATGAGGGACTCCTCCGCCTTGCGCAGCGGCGCGGTCTCGGGGCCGGTCCAGTACTTCTCGAAGCGCTGGCGTTCGGAGCCGGGCAGGATCTCCAGGTTGGCCTCGTAGAACACCTTGCGGGCGGCGACCAGGTCGGTGATCGCGCGGATCTCCTGGGTGGTGACGCGTTCGGCGAGGAGCGCGGAGACGACGAGGGCGTCCTCGCGGGAGAGGAGTTCGCGGGCGCGGGTGACTCCGACGAGGGCGCGGCCCTGCTTGTCCATCTCGACGTTCTCCAGGGCGTGGAGGGTCAGGAGGAAGCGGTAGCAGGGGTCGACGAGCCGGCTGTAGAAGTCGAGGGCCTGCATGCGGCCGATGCTGCGGTTCTCCACCGAGCGGCGCAGCGAGGAGAGGTCGTCGAGGGCGTCGAGGACGGAGGTCAGCCGCTGCGCGGTGACGGGGCTCATCTCGCCCCGTACGCCGGGGTCGGCGGCGTTGCGGCGGATGAGGGCGATCTGGCGGTCGGTGGCCTCGCGCTGGACGCGGAGCTCGGTGAGGGCGTCCGCGGCCCGGGGGTCGGCGAGGTAGACGAGGGACTGGCGGCGTTCCTTCTGGATGACGCGGACGGTGTCCTCGATGGGGTAGCCGACCTTGTCGACGATGTAGGCGACGTCGAGGAGCTGGCGTGCCTCGCGGCCGGTGAGGACCGTCGCGAAGCCCCAGAGGCCCGTGAGGGAGACGAGCGGCACGAGGAGCAACGCCACGATCTTCCGGCGGATGGACTTCCCGCGAAAGCGCATGGCCTCCCCCAGCTCGGCCCCCGCGGCCACGGAGGTCCCTCACATCGTCACGTCGTCACGCTCGGCGTCAACACGCGGCGTCAACCTTCGGATTCAACAAACGGCGGCGCGAGCCTACTACTGCATCACAGCCATCTCGAAGATGCGTCCGGGCGATTTTCAGCCGGTCGAGTGAGTGTTGATCATGAGATGTCCCGGTATTCGGGGAGTTGGCTTCCGCCACTGTGGCGCAGGACACCTTGCGGGGCGCCGTACGGCCCGTCAGGTCCGATGTCCTTGACGATGGCTGGAATTGAGTGTTCCGCTCCGCCCGGGAGGTGATCGAACCGGGGACCCGGCGAAACCTTTTCCCTCCCTCGTACGTCATTCTGTACCGGGGAGGGTGTGTCCGCGTAAAGCGGCTCAAGACGGGCAGCAGCTTCCCTGGAGACATCGTTGGTGGGGAGTGACGAGCGCGATGGAACACGAGGCGCGGCCGGTGCGGCAGTTGTGGGTGGAGGACGAGAAGGGCCGTCGCCGGTTGCCCGATCCGGTGCGGGCGGCCGCCGTGCGGGCCGTTCTCATCACCTCCGTGACACTGATTCAGGCGATGGTCGCCTTCTTCTGCTCGCTCGCCGGGTCGTGGCTGGCGTTCCCGGTGACGATCACTGCGGTGGCCAGCACCGTGGTGGCGACCTGGAGCGTGCTCGACGTGTGGATCACCCGTCAGGTGTGGCAGCAGCGCAACGGCGTCGTGTCGGAGCCGAGCAGCACGGCGGGGCTGCTGCGGCGCGAACGGCGACGGGAGGAAGGACCGGCGCTCTCCGAGGCCGCCTGAGGGCGGGCGAGCGGACACACGGAGACATGACGGTCAGGGCGTTCGGCCCGGCCCCCGTCGCGCGGGGGCCGGGCCGAACGCCTTCTTCATGACCGCTCGCCGCTACTCCGCCGCGGAGGCCGAAGCCTCGGCGGAGGCGGGGACCGCGGCGGTGGCGGGGACCGCGGCGCCGGCAGCGGGTGCCCCGGCGGTGGCGGAGGCGGTTTCGGGAGTACGGCGGAACATCCGGGTCGCCGTGATCTCGCCGTGGATCGTCTCGCCCTCCGCGCTCGGCTGCGGCAGGCCCGGCCTCAGGTGCTCCTCCACGCTGATGTACTTCAGGCCCGCCCTCAGGTCGGCGTCGTTGCGCAGCCGGATGACCAGCGGGAACTCGGCGAGCGCGGTCGTGTCGAACAGGCCCGTCGTGTACAGCAGCTGCACACCGAGCGCGTCCGAGACGGCCCGCTGGAGTTCCAGCAGATACGTGGCGTTCGCGCGGCCGATCGGGTTGTCGAGGAACAGCGTGCCCGCGTGGCGGTGCTTGTCGCGGCCCCGGTCGTTGGAGCGGAGCGCGGCCATCGTGCAGTAGAGGGCGATGGCGGCGGTGAGCAGCTGGCCGCCGGAGAAGACGTCGCCCATCTGTCCGACCGGCACGCGCTCGGCGCGCAGCACCGCGTCGGGCTTGAGGATCTCCACGGCGACGCCCTTCGGTTCGAGGGCTGCCTGCACTCCGCGCAGCAGCAGGGACATGCCGTCCCTGCGCAGGTCGGAGTTCTTCTTGACGGCGGCGCGGGTCGCCTCGTCGATCACCTCGCCGAGGCGCTCGGTGAGGGTGGCCTGGTCGGGCTCCTCGAAGCGGATGCGCAGGAACTCCTGCCCCGACCACTCCCCCAGTCCCTCCGGCAGGCGGGACAGCCGCTGGGCGGAGCGCAGGGTGGCGAGCGCGGACTCCACCAGGCCGCGCAGCCGGTCCACGATGGAGTCGCGGTTGCGCTCCAGCTGCGCGAGCTCGTCGGTGAGCACGCGCAGCCGGGGCGCGAAGGCCTCGGCCCACTTCGCGGCGTGCTCCGGCAGGGCGGCGGCGGGCAGTTCGCGGATCTGCTGGCGGGCCGGGGTGCGGACCTGCTCGAAGCGGGTGGAGTTGGCGTGCCGTACGAGGATGTCGCCGGCCTCGCGGACGGCGGCGTCGGCGGCCGACAGTTCGGCCGCGCAGCCGCGCAGGGAACGGCGGGCCTCCGCCGCCGAGTTCCGGCCCTCGGCCAGCGGGCCGGGGTAGGGCTCGGGGACGTCCGGCTCCTCCTCCGCGTGGTCGCGCAGGAGGTCGCGAAGGAGCGCGGCGGTCTCGTCGAAGCCGCCGGCGGCGTCCTCGGCGGCCCGGTGGGCCTGGAGCAGACCGGCGTGGGCGGCGCGCGCCGCCTCCAGGGCGTCGGTGCGGGCGGCCAGTTCGGCGGTGGCGGTCCGCAGCAGGGCCTGGGCGTGCTCGGCGTCGGCCGGCACGAGCTCCTCGGGCAGCTCGGTGTGCGCCTCGCCGTCCTCGGGAGCGAGCCGCTCGGCCTCGCCGCGCAGCCGGCCGAGCTTCTCGCTCGCCTCGGAGGCGCGCGTCTCCAGTTTCTGCACGAGGGCCTCGGCGCGGGCGGCGGCGGCCTGACGGGACGGGCCGTCGGCGCCGTCCGTGGACTCCAGGAGCTGCTCGGCGCGGGTCCGGACCTTGTTGGTGAGGCGGTCGAGCTCGGCGCGGGCGGCGGACTCGTCGCTCTCGGCGCGCGCCTGTTCGGCGCGCAGGTCGGCGCCGACGCCGACCTTCTCGTACAGCTGGGAGGCGGCGCGGTAGGCCTCGCGCAGGGTGGGGAGGGCGGCGCGCGGAGCGTCGGCGGCCTGCTCCGGAAGGTTCTCCGGGGCCCCGGCGATCTCGGCGCGTTCGGCGCGCAGCGCGCGGGCGGTGCGGTGGGCGTCGTCGGCGGCGCGCTGGGCGGCCCGGCGGTCCTCGTCGGCGGCGCGGGCGCGCTCCAGGCAGGTCTGGGCCCGGGCCTCGCACTCGGCGGCCTCGTCGGCGAGTTCGCGCAGCCTGGCCTGCCAGGCGGAGCGCTCGCGCAGCCGGAAGGCGAGGCCGGCGAGGGCGTCGGCGGCGCGGCGGGCCCGCTGGGCGGCCTCCTGGCGCTCGTCGCGGACCCGGGCGGCGTCGGCGGCGGCCTCCTCGGCCTCGGCCCGTACCGTACGGGCCTCGGCGAGCGCGGCGACCGCGGCCTCGGCGGCGGTGCGGGCTGAGGCCGCGGCGGCGGCCAGCTCGCCGAGCATGCCGGGCGGGCAGTCGGCGCGCCAGGCGCCGATCCGGGCGGCGAGGGAGCGGTCGCCGGCGAGGCGGGTGGCGAGGGAGCGGATCTCCTCGTCCCGGGCGGCGGCGCGGGCGCGCAGCGCCTGGCGCTCCTCGTCGGCGGCGTGCTCGTCGTGCATCGCCGGGTTCGGCGGTACGAGGAAGACCTCGCCGTCCTGGCCGGAACCGGGCGCGGGCACGGGCGCGAGGAGGGCGGCGGCGGTGCCGACGGCGACGGTGGAGCGGGGCAGCAGGGCGGCGCCGCTCAGCACCTCGCGGGCGCGGCCGTACGAGACGGGGTCGGTGATGACGACGCCGTCGACCAGCTCGGGGCGGGCGGCGAGGACGGCGGCGTGGTCGGCGGGGTCGACGGCCTGCGCGAGGTAGCGCCAGCCGGGCAGGGCGGGGATGCCGTGCTCGCCGAGGTACTCGACGGTGGCGAGGACGTCGGGGCCGGGCGGCAGCAGACCGCCGTCACCGAGGGCGCCGAGGATGCGGTTGTCGTCGGCGGCGGCGGTGCGCAGGTCGAAGAGCTGCCGCTCGGCGGAGGCGATGGACTGGTCGAGCAGGGCGCGCAGGTCGTCGGCGTACCGGTCGAAGTCGGTGACGTCGAGGGGGCCTCGGTCGGCCGGCCGCAGGCCGGAGGCGGCACCGGAGGCCGGAGCGGCGGCGCCGGGAGTGTCGCCGGTGGCGGGGCCCGTCCGGCCGTCGGCCGGGGCGGCGGGGTCGCCGTCGCGCCGGCTCGCGGCGGTCGCGGGGCCGCCCTGGCCGGGGACGACACCGGTGGCCGGGGTGCCGGCCCGCTGGCCCGGCACCGGGGCGGCGGGAGCGCTCGGCAGGCTGAGCAGTTCGGCCAGGCGCTCCTCGGCGGCCAGCGACTCGGCGGCGCGGCGCTCCGCCTCGTAGGCGTGCTCGGCGGCGTCGGCCGCGTCGGAGGCGCGGGCTGCGGCGAGTTCGGCGCGGGATTCGGCGGCCGCGGCCTCACGGGCGCGTTCGGCGGCCGTGCGGGCGGCCTCGCGGGCCGCGTCCCACGCGGCGACCGTGGTCTTCTCGGCGTCGCTCGCGGCGAGGGCGGCGCGGGCGGGGTCGGCGTCGGGGGCTGTGTCGTCGAGCCAGCCGGCCCGGACGGCCTCGGCCGTCTCCTGCTCGACCTCGGCGAGGCGCTGGCGCAGGTGGCCGGCCTCGCTGCGGGCGCGCTGGGCCTCGGTGGCGGCGGCGGTGGCGTCGCGGTGGGCGGTCTCGCCGGCCTCCTGGAGCGCGGCGGACCGCTCCTCCTCCTCGGCGGCCTGCCGTTCGCCCTCCTCGGCGGCGGCGGAAAGGGCCCGTACGAGATCGGCGGCGGCCTCGGCGCGGGCGGCGAGGGCCGGGGCGGCGTCCCGCTCGGCCTCGCGGATGGCGGCGGCCACGCGCGCGGAGCGGTCGCTCGCTGCCCGGTGGCGGAGCACGGACTCGGCGGCCTGCCAGGCCGCGTGGAGGGTGCGGGCGTCGCTGAGCTCGCGCCGCTGGGCGGCGGCGCCCTTCTCGGCGGCGGTCAGGGCCAGGGAGGCGTGGCGGTAGGCGAGTTCGGCGGCGACCAGGGCGCTGCGGCCGCGTGCGGTCTCGGCCTCGGAGACGGCGTGGGCGGCGGAGGTGACCTGCTGGGCCAGTTCGGCGGCCCGGCCGCGCTCCTGGGCGGCGCGGGCGGAGAGCCGGCGGGCGAGGGTGCGGGTGCGGCGCTCGGCGCCGGCGTGCACGTCGCGGGCGCGGGCGCGGGTGTCGGCGGCCTCGACGATGCGGGTCAGCAGGTCGACGGAGCCGGCGGTGAAGTCCCGTTCGGCGGTGAGTTCGGCGCGGCGGCCGAGCTTGTTGCCGAAGCCGCTGACCAGGTCGGCGAGGCCGTCGGTGTCACGGGTGTCGGTGACGGCGCGCAGCAGGAGGTCGGTGAAGTCGGAGTCCTTCTTGACCGCGAAGAGGCCGGCGGCCTCGCCCTCGTCGGCGTTCATCTCCCGCTGGTAGCGGAAGAGTTCGGGGTCGAGCCCGAGGTCGCCGAGGTGCTCGTTCCAGCGGTCGTGGATCTCCTCCCAGTAGACCTCCAGGTGGGGATAGGCCTTGCCCGCCTCGGTGAGGGCGTCGCGGAAGCCCTTCATGGTGCGGCGGCGGCCGGTGGCGCCGGAGGTGCCCTCGGCGGGCGGGCGAACGGAAGTGGCCTCGGCGACCGGCAGGTTGTCGAGGCTGAGGCCGGGGCCGGGGCGGAAGGAGTACCAGGCCTCGGCGAACTTGCGGGGGTCGTTGGAGACCTGGCGGCCGCGCCACTCGCTGGCCTTGCCGACGACGACGAGCTCACCGGTGAGGGTGTGCTGCCACTCCAGGGCGACGTGGCCGCAGTCGTCGGCGAGGAGGAACTTGCGGAGCACGCCGGAGCTGGCGCCGCCGAGGGTGTTGCGGTGGCCGGGCAGCATGACCGAGAAGATCAGCTTGAGGAGGACGGACTTGCCGCCGCCGTTCTCCAGGAAGAGCACGCCGGCGGGGGCGGGGCGGCGCGGCGGGCCGACCGGCTCCTCCTCGAAGAACTCCGCCTGGGTGGGGGCGGGGTGGGGCACGGGCGCGCCGACTCCGCGCAGGTCCAGGACGGTGTCGGCGTAGCGGGCACCGGCCGGGCCGATGGAGTAGAGGCGGACCCGGGACAGCTCGTACATGCGGCGGACTCTCGTCGTGTCGTTCGTGGATCAGGCGTGGAAGGGCAGGCCCGCGTCGGCGGCGATCTCCAGGTCGTCGCCGTCCGGCGGCGGCAGGAGCGTGGCGGTGCCGTCGCTGACGGGGACGATGCCGAGGTCCAGGAGCTCGGCGAGGGCGGCGCTGCCGGCCATGTCGCGGACCTGGAGCTGGTAGCGGGCGGTGGTGCGGTAGGAGCCGCCGGACTCGTCGCCGGTGCGCTGGAGGAAGCCGGAGTCGGTGAGGAAGGCGACGGCCTTGCCGACGATGCCGGTGGTGGAGCCCGCGAGCCGGCGGGCGTCCTTGGTGGCGCCGGTGGCGCTGCGGCGGGCGTAGATCCGCCAGGCGGCCTCCAGGCCGGGCGCGTCGGTCTCGGGATCGGTGTTCTCGCCCTGCTGCTCGGCGCGCTCCTCCAGTCGGCGGCACGCCTGGCGCACGAAGGCGTCGACGCCGTTGACGGTGAGCCGGCCGATGTAGCCGTCGTCGGCGAGGTCCTCGGGGCGGGGGAAGGCCATGGCGGCGACGGCGAGGTGGGCGAGGCCGTGCAGGAACCGGTCGGCGGAGTCGGTGGAGGCACGGCGGGCGTAGTCGCCCATGCGGACGGCGAAGACGGAGTCCTCGCCGGCGGTGACGGCCATGCCGGCGCGCGGGGAGACCTCCAGGACGACGAGGCCGAGGCCGGTGGCGACGGCGTCGGCGAGGCGCGCGAAGGCGGGGTCCTCGCGGTAGCGGCGGAGCAGCTCGGCGTACTCGGCGTCACGGGCGGGCAGCAGTTTGGGCTGCAGCCCGAAGGAGACGAGCCGGGCGGCGTCGGCCGCGTCGGCGGGCGTCACCGCGGCGGTCGCGGTGGGGGTCTGGGGGGCCTCCGGCTCGCTCCACGCGTCGGTGTGCTCGACGTGGTGTTCGCTCACGGCTGGGGCTCCTCGGGACGGTGGGTGGGTTCGGGCAGGGGAAGGCGTACGGGCGTGACGGCGACGGGCGGGGGCGCGGCCACCGGCTCCGCGGGGGCCTCCTCCCCGCGCGGCAGCGGCACCGCCCGCACGAACGGCCGCGCCACCGGCGCGCTCGCGTCCCCCACGACGACGGCCGCGACCCGCGGTCCGTCCCCGCCCGGCTCCGACCGCTTCTCCACGGGCCGCTCCACGGCGACGCGCGTCACCCGGAGGGCCGGCACGGGGACCTCGGGGCCGGACGCCCCGGGCGGGGTGCGCTCCCCGTACGGCGGTGCGTCGGGCCGCGGAGAGTGCTCGGGGAGCATGCCGGGGGGCCCGGCCTGCGGGGCGACGGGGGTGGCGGCGGACGCCGGTGCGACGGGGGAGGTCGCCGGGGCGCCGGAGTCCGCCGGCGCGGCAGCGGCTGCCGCAACGGTCGAGGCGGCGGCGGGGGAGGCCGCCGGGTCGGCAGCAGCCTCCGCAGCGGTCGAGGCGGGCTCCGGCGTGGCGGCCGGAGGCGCGGCCTCCGGTGCGGTCGAGGGCACCCGCTCGGTCGCGGCCACGCGCGCGGCGGGCGAATGGCGCACCCCGACCGCGGGCGGCGTGGGCGTCGCGGGCGTGCCGGCGGTGGGGTCGGTCGGGTCCGGGGTGGTCACGTGGCCTCCGTGCGGTCGGCCGCCATGCCCGCGGCGTCGAGGAGGGCCGTCCCCACGATGAGGTCGGCGCCGCCGAATTCGGGGTCGTCGAGGGGGGTGCCGTCGTCGACGGCGAAGAGGAGGCGTTCCTCGCCCTGGCGGTAGGCCGTGCCGACCGGGGGGCTGGCGGCGTGGACGGCGAGGAGGGCGACCAGGTACGGGAGGTCGGGGTCGAGGCGGCGGGCGTCGGCGAGGAGGCCGGAGAGGCGGCGCGGGGCGTCGTGCTCCAGGTCGAGGAGCTCCATGGCGTTCGCCAGCTGCTCCTCGCTGAAGCGGCTGTCGTCGGGAGTGGCGATCAGGTCCGGCTCGGGCATCTCGGCGCCCAGGTGCTGGCGCTCCACCGGCGGGGTGAGGAGGAGGTCGACGAGGTCGCCGACGCGGACGGAGGCGGGCGTGCGCAGCCCGGTGCCGTGGGCGAAGAAGGCGTCGGTGACCTTGATGGCCTGCTCCACGGGCAGTGGCAGGACCGGGGCGATCAGCTGCCCGTACAGGTCGAGGCCCGTGTACGCGGTGGGCGCGGCGAAGGCCTGGCGGTCCTGTTCGGCGCGGAAGAGGGGGCCGGCCTCCAGGAGGCGGGACTGGAGCTGGGTGTGCCGCCGGATGCAGTCCTTGACGATGTCGACGAGCTCGGCGGCGCGGCGCTTGTGCTCCTGGTCCTCCGCCTCGTCGCGGGCCTTGCGGATGTTGGTGAGGATCGCGTTCTCGTGGCGGTAGCGGTCGGCGACGTGGTCGAGCGCCTCGGCGATCATGTCGGGGACGGCGTTGAGCCAGTCGACGGCGCGGACGTTGCGCCGGGTGGCCTCCAGGGTCTTGCGGAGGGTCTCCGCGTACTGCACGGTCCGGTAACGGGCCTGCTCCGCGGCGAGCTGGGCGTCGGCGAGGCGGCCCCGGTTGATGAGGACCTCCAGCTTCACCTCGGCGGCGATCTGGGCGCTGGTGACGTCCGTGTCGAGGGCGCCGACGAGGACGTTGACCGCTTCGTCCGTCGTACGCAGGTACACGCCGCCGCCGTAGCCGGGGACCTCTTCGATGAGTTTGAAGTCGTAGTCGCGACGGACGTAGACGCCGTCCGCGCCGAACGTCCCGTACACGGCGCGGAAGCCGCGGTCGACGCTGCCGACGTTGATCAGGTTCTCCAGGACCCAGCGGGCGACCCGCTCGTGCTCGGCGGCGGGGCGCTCGGGGGCCTGGGCGGCGACGCGGGGCAGCAGCCGGGCGATTATCTGCTCGCTGTCGGCTCCGGTGTCGAAGTCCATGTTGAGCGTGACGAGGTCGATCGCGGCGAGGGCGATCTCGGCCATCGCGTAGACCGAGTACTCACCGGCCAGGTTCGCCTTGCGCGCGTCCAGGTCGTGCAGGGGCGCGGTGCACGCGAGCGCGCGGAGCCGCCGCGCGAGCCCTTCGTCGGCGGCCGGGCCCTGCGCGGGGCGCGGCCCCGCGCTGAGCTGGGGCGGAGCGAGGTCCGTCGAGGCAGGCGAAGTCACGGTGCACAGAGTAGGTCCTCGAACTGACAACGGTCGAAACGGCGCTTATGCGACCGCGACCACGGCCACAGCCGCAGCCACAGCCACAGCCACGGCTACGGCCACAGGCGGGACCCGCCGGGGCGAGCGCGCCCCGTCACCCGTCGCCCGGTGCGCGGGACCCGTCCCGGCGCGGGCTCCCCGCTCCGCGGGGCCCGTGCCCGCGTGGGCTCAACCCTCCGGCTCGTCGACGGCCTTCGCGTACGCGTCGGCGACACGGGTGCGGGAGTCGTCCAGGTAGCGGGTGAGGAGCTGCTCGGCACGGTCCCGGTCTCCGGACCGCAGGGCGTCCAGGATCTCCCGGTTTCGTATGAGATAGGGCTCGTGGAGTCCGCGCGGGTCGTCCACCATGTGGAAGGCCAGACGGAGTTCGGCGAGCACACCGCGCATGAGTTCGTCGGTGCGGGCGCTGCCCGCCAGGGCGACGAGCTCGCGGTGGAAGTGGATGTTGGCGGTGGAGACGCCCTTCCAGTCCTCGGCCCGTGCCGCCCGCTCGCCCTCCGCGACCGCGGCGGCGAGGCCGTCGACGGGGAACGGCGGCTCTGCGAGCCCGCGCACGACGGCGCACTCGACGAGCCGGCGGGTGCGGTAGATGTCGGCGACGTCCTCGACGGCGAGGACCCGGACGAAGACGCCCCGGTTGAGCCGGTGGACGAGCAGCCGTTCGTGGGTGAGCAGCCGGAAGGCTTCGCGCAGGGTGTTGCGGGACACCCCGAGGGCGCCGCCGATGCTCTCCTCGGACAGGCGGGTGCCGGGCGGGAAGAAGCCCTCGGCGATCCGGGTGCGCAGGATGTCGGCGACTCGCTCCGCCGTGCTCGTGCGTCCCAGCAGGGCGCGGTCGTCGGCCAGTTCGCCGAATCCGTCCATGGTGCTGCGTTCCCTCCGTCGTCCGCGGCGAGTCAATCGCAGGAACCGTCGCGGAGACAAGAACGAGCCGACACGTCCCTTGTCGGATCGTTCAACAATCCCTACATTGAACGACACCGCACCGCTCCTCACTCCTCCTCCCTCTGCGAGGTGCAGATGAGCACGACCAGGACCCGGCAGCAGGCCCGCGACGAACGGCCCGACGACACCGGCGCGTTCGCATGGCTGCGCGCTCTCGGACCGCGCGGCAGGCGCGCGTTCGGCGGCGCCTTCGGCGGTTACGCCCTCGATTCGTACGACTTCTTCACCCTGCCGCTGTCGATGGTGGCGATCGCCGCCTACTTCAACCTCGACAAGGGACAGACCGGCCTGCTCACCACCGTCACCCTGGTGGTCTCGGCCGTCGGCGGCGCGCTCGCCGGCATCCTCGCCGACCGGATCGGACGGGTGCGGGCGCTGATGATCACGGTCGCCACCTACGCCCTCTTCACCGTCCTGTGCGGCTTCGCGCCGAACTACGAGACGCTGATGGTCTTCCGCGCCCTGCAGGGCCTCGGTTTCGGCGGCGAGTGGGCGGTCGGCGCGATCCTGGTCGCCGAGTACGCCTCCGCGCGGCACCGGGGCCGTACGCTCGGCGGCATCCAGAGCGCGTGGGCGGCCGGCTGGGCCCTCGCCGTGATCGTCTACACGCTGGTCTTCCAGTTCGTCGACGCCGACACCGCCTGGCGGGTCATGTTCTGGACCGGCGCCCTGCCCGCCCTGCTCATCGTCTACGTGCGCCGCAACGTCGAGGACGCCCCGCACGCGGCCGAGGTGCGCCGCGCGAGCGCCGACCGCGGCTCGTTCACCGCCGTCTTCAAGAGGCCGCTGCTCGGCACCACCCTCTTCGCGGTGCTGCTCTCGACCGGTGTGCAGGGCGGCTACTACACGCTCGCCACCTGGGTGCCCACCTTCCTGAAGACCGAGCGCGGACTGACGGTCGTCGGCACCGGCGGCTACCTGACCTTCCTGATCTCCGGGGCCTTCATCGGCTACCTCACGGGCGGCTACCTCACCGACCGGCTCGGCCGGAAGAACAACATCGCGCTCTTCGCCGTCCTCTCCGCGCTCGCCGTTCTCGCCTACACCCACATCCCGGCGGGGGCGAACGACCTGCTCCTGGTCCTCGGCTTCCCGCTCGGCTTCTGCATGTCGGCCATCTTCAGCGGCTTCGGCTCCTTCCTGGCCGAGCTCTACCCGACGGCCGTCCGCGGCACCGGTCAGGGCCTCACCTACAACACCGGCCGCGCGGTCGGTGCGCTCTTCCCCACCCTGGTCGGCTTCCTCGCCGACAGCTGGGGCGTCGGAGGCGCCCTGGTGTTCGGCGCCGTCGGCTACGGAATCGCCGTCCTCGCCCTGCTCGGCCTGCCGGAGACCCGCGGGAGGGAACTCGTATGAGCCGCCCCGCGGCCCACCCCGCCCGCGTCAGCGTCCCACGTGCCGCACGCGCGCGTGCCCGCGCGGGAGCGACGGGCCCCACCGCCGACCGGGCCTCCCCGGACCCCGATCCGCGCACCGGCATCCCGGACGCCGATCCGCGCACCGACCTCCCGGGCGGCATCGTGCGCTGAATCGTGCTCTTCTGCACGGAAGGAAAGGAAACCTCTCATGACCCCGGTCTCGATCGACCTCAACGCCGATCTCGGCGAGGGCTTCGGCCGCTGGACGCTGACCGACGACGAGCAGCTGCTCTCGGTGGTCACGAGCGCCAACGTGGCCTGCGGCTTCCACGCCGGGGACGCGGTGACCATGCGGCGCGTCTGCGAGCTGGCGGCGGAGCGCGGGGTACGGATCGGGGCCCAGGTCTCCTACCGCGACCTGGCCGGGTTCGGCCGGCGTGCCATGGACGTGCCGCCGGCCGAGCTGGCGGCGGAGGTCGCGTACCAGATCGGCGCACTGGAGGTGTTCGCCCGTGCGGCCGGTTCCCGGGTGGCGTACGTCAAGCCGCACGGCGCGCTCTACAACCGGGTGGTGCGTGACGAGGAACAGGCGGCCGCCGTCGTCGAAGGGGTGCTCCTCGCCTCGGGCCGTTCGTCCGAGGACGGATCAGCCGATCGCGGACCGGCCGGTCGTCGGCCGTCCGCTCACGAGCCGGCGGCTCACGAGCCGGCCGGTCACAAGCCGTCTGCTCACGAGCCGTCCGGTCAGGGGCTGCCCGTCCTCGGGCTGCCCGGGTCACGGCTGCACGAGGCCGCCGTGCGGGCCGGGCTGCCCGTCGTCGGCGAGGCGTTCGGCGACCGCGCCTACCGGGCCGACGGCACCCTGCTGCCACGGGGGCAGGAGGGCGCCGTGGTGACCGATCCGGCGGAGGTGGTGGAGAGGTCGCTGTCCATCGCCCGGTTCGGCGCGGTCACCGCGCACGACGGGCGCTCGGTCGCCGTGCGGGCCCGCTCGTTGTGCCTGCACGGCGACACGCCGGGGGCCGTGGAGCTGGCCCGGCGGGTGCGGGCGCGGCTGGAGTCGGAGGGAGTCCGGGTGGAGGCCTTCGCATGAGGGCCCGCGAGGTGTTCCGGGTCGGCGAGCGGGGGCTGCTGGTCGAGCTGGTGAGCGGCGAGGCGACGGAGGCGTTCCACGCCGAGCTGCTGCGCCGGCGGGAGGCGGGCACGCTGCCCGCCGTGCGGGAGATCGTTCCGGCGGCGCGGACGGTGCTCCTGGAGGGGGTGGCGGCTCCCGACCGGCTCGCGGCCGAGCTGCGCTCCTGGGACGTTCCCGTGCTGCACGCGCGCGTGGCGGCGTCCGTGGAGGTCCCGGTGCGCTACGACGGGCCCGACCTCGCCGACGTGGCCGAGCTGTGGGGGGTGTCGGTGGAGGCGGCGGTGCGGATCCACTCGGAGACCCGGTTCCGGGTCGCCTTCTGCGGGTTCGCGCCGGGCTTCGGCTACCTCACGGGGCTCGGCAGCCGTTACGAGGTGCCGCGGCGCGCCACCCCGCGCACCGCCGTCCCGGCCGGCTCGGTCGCGCTCGCGGGGCCGTACACGGGGGTGTACCCGCGTTCATCGCCCGGCGGGTGGCAGTTGATCGGCACGACGGACGCGGTGCTGTGGGACCCGGCCCGCGAGCCGGCCGCGCTGCTCTCCCCCGGCACCCTGGTGCGTTTCACGGTGGCGGGCCGATGACCGACCGTGCCCTGACGGTCGTACGGGCCGGGGCGCTGACCACCGTGCAGGACCTGGGGCGCCCCGGGTACGCGCACCTGGGCGTGCCGTGCTCCGGCGCGCTCGATCCGGAGGCGGTGCGGCTCGTCAACCGGCTGCTCGGCAACGAGGAGGGCGCGGCCGTCCTGGAGACCACGCTCACCGGGTGCGCGGTGCGGACGCGCTGCGCGGTGACCGCCGTCGTGGGCGGGGCACCCTGCCCGGTGACCGTGGACGGGCGGCCCGCCGCCTGGGGCACGCCCGTACGGCTCGCGCCCGGACAGGTCCTGGAGGTGGGCGCGGCGGTGCGCGGGCTGCGCTCGTACGTGGGGTTCGACGGCGGGGTGGCCGTCGCCCCGGTGCTCGGCAGCCGCTCCACCGACCTGCTGTCCGGGCTCGGCCCGGCGCCGCTGGCGGACGGGACGGCGCTGCCGCTGGGGGCGGCCACGGCCGTACGGGGGCCGGTCGACGCCGCCCCGTGGCCGGGCCCGCCGGACGAGCTCGTCCTGCGGGTCCGGCTCGGGCCCCGTGACGGCTGGTTCACGCCCGCCGCGCTGAGAACGCTCGCCACGCGCGCGTGGCGGGTGTCGTCGGCGAGCAACCGCATCGGGCTGCGCACGCGGGGCCCGGCCCTGGAGCGGGCCGTCGAGGGTGAACTGCCCAGCGAGGGCATGCCGCTGGGCGCGGTGCAGGTGCCGCCGGACGGCCGTCCGGTGGTGTTCCTCGCCGATCACCCGACGACGGGCGGCTATCCGGTGGTGGCGGTGGTACGGGAGGCCGATCTGGCGCGGGCGGCGCAGGCGGTGCCGGGGACGGTGGTGCGCTTCGTGCCCTACCGCTGACCCCGGCACCCGGCCGACACCCCCAGGAGGCGTACCCCGGGAGGCGTACCGTCGGGCCGGGCTTCTCCGGTGCGGGCCGCGAACAGCCGGGCGGCGGCGGTGGTACGGGAGGCCGATCTGGCGCGGGCGGCACAGGCGGTGCCGGGGACCGTGGTGCGCTTCGTGCCCTACCGCTGACCCCGGCACCCCGGTCGACGCCCCCAGGAGGCGTACCCCGGGCGGGGCTTCTCCGGTGCGGGCCACGAGCAGCCGGGCGGTGGCGGTGGCGGAGTGGACCCGGGGGGCCGGGGGCGCCGTCGGCGGCCGCCCCCGGCCCGGCTCCCCGCGGGAGCGGGGCGTCAGACCTGCAGATCGAGGTCCGGCCCTATCCGGTTCCGTACGGCCGTCTGGACCTCCGCCTCCTCGGCGGGGTCGGCGGCGAGGCGGCGCAGGCGCTCGGCGACGCGGACGTCTCCGGTCTCGGCGTGGAGGGCGGCGAGCTCGCGGGTGGTCTCCTCGCAGTCCCACAGGCACTCGACGGCGAAGCCGGTCGCGAAGCCGGCGTCGGTGGCGGCGAGCGCCCGGGCGGTGCGGCCGCGGAGCTGGGAGGAGGCGGTCTCGCGGTAGATGTGGCGCAGCACGGGGGCGGCGCAGGCGATGCCGAGGCGGCCGGCGCCGTCGACGAGGGGGTAGAGGGCGGGGGCGTCGGGGCCCTGGGAACGGACCGTCTCGCGGAGGGCGCCGAGGACGAGGGGGGAGTCCTGGGTGCCGCCGCGGTGGGCGAGCGTTCCGGCGGCGGCCGAGCCGAGCGCGTCGGGGCGGTGGATCCAGCCGCGGGCGCGGTCCACGGCGGCTTCGCCGCTCATCCGCTGGTACGCGGCGACCGCGGCGTCCGCGACGGTGCGGGGGCCGTCGGCGACGGCCCGTTCGACGAGGTCGAGGACGGCGGGGTCCTGTGACTCGGCGAGGTAGTGCAGGGCGGCGCAGCGGGCGCCGTCCGGTCCGCTGCCGGCGGCGGCGAGGATCGTCTCGCGGTCCTCGGGTCCGGCGACGGCGACCAGGCAGCGGGCGGCGGGGCCGTACAGTTCGGCGCCGCGCTCGTGGCCCTCCTGGGCCCAGTCGAGGACGGCCTGGACGCTCCAGCCGGGCCGGGGTCCGGTCGGGCGGAGCTGCCGCTGCCAGCGGTCGAAGGAGCCCTGCTCGCGGGCGGCCCTGATCCGCGCGCCGACGGACTCCCTGGCGTCCTCGGCCCACAGGCGCCAGGGACGGGGCTCGAAGGCGTCGCGGACGGTGGCGGCGAGCTCGGCCTCGCCCTCGGCCGTGGCGGGGAAGCGGGCGAGGACCGGCAGGGCGAGGGCGCGCAGGCCGGCGTCGTCGTCGCGCAGCGCGAGCTCGTCCAGGGCCCAGGCCCAGTTGGTCCCCGCGGCGGCGTACCGCCGCAGGAGCACCAGGGCGTCCTGGCGGCCGTAGGAGGCCAGGTGGCCGAGGACGGAGAGCGCGAGCCCCGTCCTGGACTCCTCGGTGTCGAGGTGGTCCTCGGCACCGAAGAGGTGCGCCTCGATCTCCTCCAGACCTCCGTGGAGGTCGAGGTAGAGCCGGGCGTAGTAGAGGGAGCGGTTCTCGACCTGCCAGTCGTGGCGGGGGTCGTCGAGAACGCAGTGGTTGAGGGCCGCGAGGGCCTCGGGGCGTGGCGCGGCGAGCGCGTGGAGGGTGCCGTCGCCGCGGCCCCTCTGCAGCAGGCCGAGCAGGGTGCCGCTCGGCGCTATGACTGGATCGAACATGGAAGACGCCTCACATCAAGCTGTCGACACGACCGGGTGGAAACCGGGGTGAACCGGGTCAGGCTGTTCGCCTAGGCCGTGCGGCAACATGTCGGGCCGCCCGTTGTCGTCCTGCGCTTGCCAGTGACCATCTTCCTCTGCCTCTCGTCGGTGGCCCCCTGCGGGCCCGACGTCATGATGACCCACCCATTTCGCCACCGCGACCACATTTACGGCGCCGTCTCACCTGGGGTTCAGCCGTTGTTCACCGAGCTCCGAAGAGTTCGAGCAGTTCCGTCTTCCCGAACATGCGTGCGGTGTCCACCGCGGACGGAGTCCCCGCTTCCGGATCCGCGCCGCCGGAGAGGAGGGCCCGGACGACGGCGTCCTCGCCCTTGAAGACGGCACCGGCGAGCGGCGTCTGGCCGCGGTCGTTGGCGCGGTCGGCGTCGGCGCCCCGGGTCAGCAGGGCGGTGACCGCCTCGGCGTGGCCGTGGTAGGCGGCGAGCATGACGAGGGAGTCGCCCTTCTCGTTGGTGAGGTTCGCCGGTACGCCGGCGTCGAGATAGGCGGCCAGGGCCACCGCGTCCCCCGCCCGGGCCAGACCGAAGACCTTGGAGGCCAGTTCGACGACCTCGGGGTCCGGGGTCTCGTGCTCGCTCATCGTGTGTCCTGCCTCTCCTTGCCGTCCCGCGCACGGCGGGCGCGGCCGTACGAGTGAATCGACAGGGTACTGCCCGTCGGGCGACATGAGGCGGCGCGTCCGCGGCAAGGATCACCGCAGCTCGTGACCGGGCCGGCGCTCTACCGCAACCCGCGCGTTCCGTCACCCGGAGATGCCCCGGGCGTCCGCCGGTCAAGTGAAATCGCCAGCCATTCACCCATATGCACCTTTAATCACATAGATACTTGCTGTGAACTTGGAAGGACTCATGGTGACTGTCCCCTCAACCAGGAGAACACCTCATGATCCTGTCCATCTCAGGCGTCGTCCTGCTCGGCATCATCTGCTTCCTGTTCTTCAAGAAGGACGGACTCAAGGCCTCGCACGCGCTCGTCTGCGCGCTCTTCGGCTTCTACCTCGCGGGTACCGCGATCGCCCCCAGCATCACCGCGGGCGGCCAGAGCCTCGCCAGCCTCTTGGGCGGGATCAAGTTCTGACGCCCCTCACCTCCCCCCACCACTCCAGGAGTACGACGTGGCCCGGCGACCACTCCCCCGCATTCTGAGCAGCGGCAGCGCACAGATCGCTCGCAGCCGAGAGATCGCGCGCACGGCCGCCGACAGCGCCACCGACGTGCTCCATCCGCTGATCACCGTCTCGCGTGGTCTGCGGAAGCTGGCCGCGACCGCGCGCGCCAAGTGGGCCGCGACCCCCAAGGAACGGCGCGGTCCCACGCTGTTCCTGGTCGCGGCCTGCGTCCTGGTCGTCGCCCTCGTGCCGTACGGTCCGCTGCTCGCCCTCGTCACGGTGATGGGCGCGGCCGCCTGGCAGGGACGTGAGCGCCCGGTCGTCAAGACCGGGCCCGACGACGCCGAGATCGCCCGGCTCAAGGGCCTCTACGAGGCCCTGGTGCCCTACCTGTCGCTGCCCGAGGACCCCGAGCCGCTCTTCGCCCACGGCGGCGACTGGAGCGCCGCCTTCGGGGACTACGCCTTCGACGAGGACGGCCGCCTCACCCGGCTGCGGATCTCCTACCCCCCGTACTTCACCGACGGCGAGCCGGCCGCCCGGGCCCGCATCGAGCACCTGCTGCACGCCAAGTCCGGGCGCGGCCGCGAGTACCTGTTCGACTGGGACGAGGAGGGCAACCGGCTGACCATGCACGTGCTGCCCGCGCTGCCCACCACCATCGCCGCCCAGCGCTTCGTGACGGTGCCCGGCGAGACCGTGCTCGGCTTCACCGACGCCGACGCGGTGCAGCGCACCGTGCCCGTACGGGCCCCCGACGGCACCGAGGACGCCCCGGCCGTCGTGTGGCGCACCGGCCCCCGCTCCACCGAGCCGCACCTGCTCGCCGTCGGCCAGCCCGGCAGCGGCACCACGTCGCTGCTGCGCTCGATCGCCCTCCAGGCCCTGCCCCACGGCGACGTGCTGATCGTCGAGGGCAGCGGCACCGGCGAGTACGCCTGCCTGGTCGGCCGGGACGGCGTCCTCGCCGTGGAGTGCGGCCTCTCCGGCGCGCTCACCAGCCTCGAATGGGCCGCGCACGAGACCGAGCGGCGGCTGATCGCCGCCAACCGCGCCCGCCAGGCGGGCCGCCCCGCGCCCGAGGACACCCGGCGCCCGCTGTGGATCCTGCTCGACCGGCCGAGCGTCCTCGGCCACCTCGCCGCCGCCGACGGCCGCCCCGACCCGCAGGACCTGCTCCAGGTGCCGCTGCGGCACGGCCGGGCGGCCCAGGTCACGGTCGTCGTGGCCGAGCAGTTCGACAGCGTCGACACGCTGGGCGAGACCGTACGCGGCCACACGCGCGCGCGTGTCGTGCTCGGCCCGGCATCGCGCGAGCAGATCGCGGCGGTGCTCGGCGCCGAACCGCACACCACCCCGGTCCCCGACGTGCCGCCGGGCCGCGGCTACGCCCGCCTCGGCACCGGCCCGGTGCTGCGCCTCCAGGTGCCGGCCACCCCCGACCCGTACGACGACGCGACCAGCGAGGCGCACCGCCGGGCGGTCCTGGAGCTCCTGCCGGAGCGCGGGACGGCGGTCGTCCCCGCGGCCGGGACGGCCCCGGAGCCGGCATCCGAACCGGACCTGGACGCCGACACGGCCCCGACCCACCGCAGGGAACCGGCTCCCGCCCACCGCACGGAGCCGGCCGCGACGCCGCTGCCCTCCCCCGTCGCCGCGGAGGGCTGAACACCGGTACGACGAGAGGGCGGCCGCACCCCCGGGGGTGCGGCCGCCCTCTCGTCGTACCCGCGTCGGCGCGCGGTCGCTACGCCACGAAGGACCGCGGTCCTTCGACGCCCCCGCCCGCGCCGGACTCCACCAGGCGGGCCGCGGCGGCGAGGCGGACGGCGGCCTCCTCGGCGACCGGGCCGCCGACCGTGAAGGGCAGCCGGACGTAGCCCTCGAAGGCGCCGTCCACCCCGAAGCGCGGGCCCGAGGGGACCCGGACGCCGACCCGCTCGCCGACCTCGGCGATGCGGGAGCCGGAGAGGCCGCCGGTGCGCACCCACAGGGTCAGACCGCCGCGCGGAACCTCGAACTCCCAGTCGGGCAGCTCCCTGCGGACCGCGGTGACCAGGGCGTCGCGGTTCTCCCGGGCCTGGGCGCGGCGCAGCGCGACGGCCTCCTCCCAGCCGCCGGTGCGCATCAGCCAGTTGACGCCGAGCTGCTCCAGGACGGGGGTGCCGAGGTCGGCGTAGGCGCGGGCGGCGACCAGGGAGCGGATGACGTCGGGCGAGGCGCGCACCCAGCCGATCCGCATGCCCGCCCAGAACGCCTTGCTGGCCGAGCCGACGGTGATGACCGTGGCGCCGGCCGGGTCGAAGGCGCAGACCCGCCGGGGCATCTCCAGGTCCTCGTCGAGGAACAGCTCGGTCATCGTCTCGTCGACCACCAGGACCGTCCCGGCCGACCGGGCCGCCTCCACCAGCTGCCGGCGCTGGTCCTCGTCGGCGAGGGCACCGGTGGGGTTGTGGAAGTCGGCGACGACGTACGCGAGGCGGGGGGCCGCGTCGCGCAGCACCTGGCGCCAGCGGGCCACGTCCCAGCCCCGCAGGCCCTCGGCCATGGCGACGGGCACGAGCCGGGCACCGGCCTCGCGCATGAGCTGGAGGATGTTGGCGTACGAGGGGGACTCGACGGCGATCCGCTCGCCGCGGCCCGCGAAGAGGTGGCAGATGGCGTCGATGGCGCCCATGGCACCGGTGGTGACCATGATCTGCTCGGGCATGGTGGGGATGCCACGCTCGGTGTAGCGGTCGGCGAGCATCTGCCGCAGCGCGGGCAGTCCGGCCGGGTAGTCGCCGTGCGTGTGGGCGTACGGCGGCAGCTCCTCCAGGGCCCCCTGGATGCCGCGGGTGAGCCAGGGCTCGGGCGCCGGCAGCGCCGCGCAGCCGAGGTCGATCATGGAGCCGAGCGACTCCGGGGGCAGCGGTTCGAGGCCGCGGGCGGGCAGCGGGTTGCCGGCCGGGACGGCGGTCCAGCTGCCGGCGCCGCGCCGCGACTCCAGGAAGCCCTCCGCGCGCAGCGCCTCGTAGGCCGCGGCGACGGTGGTCCGGCTGACCGTGAGGGCGAGGGCCAGTTCGCGTTCGGCGGGCAGCCGTGCGGCGACCGGGACGCGGCCCTCCAGGACCAGCAGGCGGATGCCGTCGGCGAGGGCGCGGTAGGCGGGCGGCTTGCGGGCGCCGGGCACGGCGGGGCGCGGCTGCTGCGCCTTGAGCTGACGGGCGAGCTGGGCCGGCCCCACGGCCGAAGTCCACTGGGCCATGGAAATCAGTCCACCTTCCGCGAATTGGCCATGGTTGGCATGTCGTCCCCCGCCACAGAGTGGCATGAACCAGTCCACCGACACCAGCCAAGGCCGGTCCACCCGACCGGCCGTCCCCAGGGAGGCACTCCTTTGTCCATCGCCTCCGGCCTCCGCGGCCGGCACCTGACGCGCCGGCTCGTCCAGCTCTACGCCGGCTCGCGCTGTACGGCATCAGCTCGGCGCTCCTGGTGCGCGGCGGGCTCGGTCTCGAGCCCTGGGGCGTGCTGCACCAGGGCCTCGCCGAGCGGACGGGGCTGAGCATCGGCGTCGTCTCGATCGTCGTCGGGGCGGTCGTGCTCCTGCTGTGGATCCCGATCCGGCAGAAGCCGGGCCTGGGCACCGTCTCCAACGTCTTCGTCATCGGTCTCGCGATGGACGGCACCCTGGCCCTGGTGCCGGACACCACCGGACTGCCGGCCGGGATCGCGCTGATGGCGGCCGGCATCGTGCTCAACGGCATGGCCACGGGCCTCTACATCGCGGCCCGCTTCGGCCCCGGTCCGCGCGACGGCCTGATGACGGGCCTGCACCGGCTGACGGGCCGGTCGATCCGGCTGGTCCGCACGGCGATCGAGGTGGCGGTCGTGGCCACGGGCTTCGTGCTCGGCGGCTCGGTGGGGGCGGGAACCGTCCTGTACGCGCTGTCGATCGGTCCGCTGGCGCAGTTCTTCCTGCGGTGGTTCGCCGTCCCGGACGCCCCGGCCGGCTCCGGCACAGCGGCAGGCTCCGGCACCGCGGCAGGCTCTGGCCGCCGGGCCGTCACGGACGGCCCGGAGCAGGATCGTGGATCCAATATCCAGGATCCTGGATCCGATCCGGTCGCTCCCGCGTCACCCCGGCAGGCCATACTGCGGCGGTGACTCGCGTACCCCACCGCCACCCCTACCTCGACCACCCGGCCCCCATCCCCTTCGCCCACCGCGGCGGCACGGCGGACGGCCTGGAGAACACGGCGGCCGCCTTCCGGCGGGCCGCCGCCGCCGGTTACCGCTATTTCGAGACGGACGTGCACACGACCGCGGACGGGGTCCTCGTCGCCTTCCACGAC
This sequence comes from Streptomyces roseoviridis, assembly GCF_039535235.1. Classification (NCBI taxonomy): domain Bacteria; kingdom Bacillati; phylum Actinomycetota; class Actinomycetes; order Kitasatosporales; family Streptomycetaceae; genus Streptomyces; species Streptomyces roseoviridis. The sequence goes on along the minus strand of NZ_BAAAWU010000001.1, from coordinate 6,367,286 downwards.
GCGACCCTGGACCGGGTCACCGACACCGGGGGCCGGATCCGGACCTGCCGTGGGCGGCCGTCCGGGAGGCGCGGGTGGCCGGCAAGGAGCCGCTGCCGCTGTTCGCGGACCTCCTGGCGGAGTTTCCGGACGCCCGCTGGAACGTGGACCTGAAGACCGAGTCGGCCCTCGTCCCGCTGCTCGACACGATCCGCCGGGCCGGCGCCTGGGACCGCGTGTGCGTGAGCTCCTTCACCGAGGCCCGGGTGGCGCGGGCACAGAAGCTGGCCGGCGAGCGCCTCGCCACCTCGTACGGCGTGAAGGGCGTGGTGGGGCTGCGGCTGCGCTCGCTGGGCGTCCCGGCGCCGCTGCGCGCGGGCGCGGTCGCCGCCCAGGTCCCGGAGCGCCAGGCCGGCGTCCCCGTCGTCGACCGGCGCTTCGTGCGCGAGGCGCACGCGCGCGGACTCCAGGTGCACGTGTGGACCGTGAACGATCCGGCGCGGATGAACGCCCTCCTCGACCTCGGCGTGGATGGCATCATGACCGATCATCTGGAGACGCTGCGCGAGGTGCTCACCGACCGGGGGCTGTGGGTCTGAGGTCCCGGGCCCAGCGCGCGTCCCGTCGACGGGGACGAACGAGGGGGCGCGGACGTGACGGCCGACACCACCGACCCGGAGGGGCGGACCGCCGACCCCGCCGGGCGCAGACGCGAGCAGCGCGGCTGGTACTTCTACGACTTCGCGTGCTCGGTGTACTCCACGAGCGTCCTGACCGTGTTCCTGGGGCCGTATCTGACCTCGGTGGCCAAGGCGGCGGCCGACCCCGAGGGGTTCGTGCACCCGCTGGGCATTCCGGTCCGGGCGGGGTCGCTCTTCGCCTACTCCGTCTCGGCCTCGCTGGTGGTGGCGGTGCTCGCCATGCCGCTGGCCGGGGCGGCGGCCGACCGGACGGGCCGCAAGAAGCCGCTGCTCGGGGTGGCGGCGTATCTGGGCGCGGCCGCGACGACGGGGATGTTCTTCCTGGAGGGCCAGCGCTACCTCCTCGGGGCGTTCCTGCTGATCGTGGCGAACGCCTCCTTCGCGGTGGCGATGGCGCTGTACAACGCCTACCTGCCGCAGATCGCGGAGCCGGACGAGCGGGACGCGGTCTCGTCGCGCGGCTGGGCGTTCGGCTACTCCTCGGGGGCGCTGGTCCTGGTCCTGAACCTGGTGCTGTACTCCGGGCACGAGTCCTTCGGGCTCGCGGAGGGCACGGCGGTGCGGATCTGCCTGGCGTCGGCGGGGCTGTGGTGGGGCGTGTTCGCGCTCGTGCCGTTGCGGCGGCTGCGGGACCGCCCGGCCGTGACGGCCGCCGGGGAGGGCCGGACCGGCGACGGGGAGAACGGCGACGCGGAGGCCGGCGGGGAGGGTGCCGTCGGCGGCTGGCGGCAGCTGGTGGCGACGCTCAAGGACATGCGCCGGCATCCGCTGACGCTGTCGTTCCTGCTCGCGTACCTGGTCTACAACGACGGCGTGCAGACGGTGATCTCGCAGGCGTCGATCTACGGGTCCGAGGAGCTGGGCCTGGACCAGACGACCCTGATCACGGCGGTGCTGCTGGTGCAGGTCCTCGCGGTCGCGGGGGCGCTCGGCATGGGCCGGCTGGCCCGGTCGTACGGGGCGAAGCGGACGATCCTCGGGTCGCTCGCGGTGTGGACGGCGATCCTGGCCGCGGGCTATTTCCTGCCGGCCGGCGCCCCGGTGTTCTTCTACTGCCTGGCGGCGGCGATCGGTCTGGTGCTGGGCGGCAGCCAGGCGCTGTCGCGGTCGCTGTTCTCGCATCTGGTGCCGCGCGGCAAGGAGGCGGAGTACTTCTCCGCGTACGAGATGAGCGACCGGGGGCTGAGCTGGCTGGGGCCGTTGGTGTTCGGTCTCGCGTATCAGCTGACCGGAAGCTACCGGGATGCCATCATCTCCCTGGTGATCTTCTTCGCCGCCGGTTTCGTCCTGCTCGCGAGGGTCCCGGTGCGGCGCGCGGTGGCGGCGGCGGGGAACCCCGTTCCCGACCGGATTTAGACGCGGGAGTGAAAGGGCGGTAGTGTACGCGTTTGGCCTGCCAGGCGGACCGTTACTGCGCGCTGTCTTGGTGATGGCGTTGAGTGACATCTGCTGCCAGATGTGACAAAACGGGCACTGGTGGGTACAACAAGGGGCGGCACGACGGGCGACGCATGACCCGGAACGGGAATCTTTACCGCCGACCGGACGTTGACCGGATGACGACGACAGCGACACCTGTCCTGTGGGCGACAAGCCCGGGAGGCACGATTCATGAGTGAGCGAGCTCTTCGCGGCACGCGCCTCGTGGTGACCAGCTACGAGACCGACCGCGGCATCGATCTGGCCCCGCGCCAGGCGGTGGAGTACGCATGCGAGAAGGGACATCGCTTTGAGATGCCCTTCTCGGTCGAGGCGGAGATTCCGCCGGAGTGGGAGTGCAAGATCTGCGGAAGCCAGGCGCTCCTGGTGGACGGGGACGGCCCCGAGGAGAAGAAGGGCAAGCCTGCGCGTACGCACTGGGACATGCTCATGGAGCGGCGTACCCGCGAGGAGCTGGAGGAGGTCCTGGCCGAGAGGCTGGCGGTCCTTCGGTCCGGCGCCATGAACATCGCCGTGCATCCGCGCGACAGCCGCAAGTCCGCCTGACGCGACCGTCCGCCCGCCGGACGGCAGCACGGCCCGACAGCACGAAGAGAACGAACAGACGCCGCGGGGCCCGGTACACGATCCGTGTACCGGGCCCCGCGGCGTCTGCGTACGGTACGGGGGCGGGCCCGTCGCGCCCGCCACGCGCTACGGCGTGAGGGGCGGGCGCGAGCCCCGCGGCCGCTCGGGCCCCTGCGGAGTGTCCTCACGGACGACCTCACCCTGCACGACCTTCCCGTCCGGCCGGTGAATGCGGGCCTGCTGGAAGGCGTCCTGGAGGCTTCCGTGCGGTGCGGCGCCCATCCGGCGCTCCACCGCCTTCTCCGCGTACCGCCCGACGGCCGTGCGCACCGGCGGTACGAGCAGCAGCAACCCGGCCGCGTCCGAGATCAGGCCGGGGAGCATCAGCAGCAGTCCGCCGAGCATCAGGAAGCCGTTGCGGTCCTCCGCGCCGGTCCGGTCGGCGGCGGTGGGCGCCTCGCCGCGCAGCGCCGCCTCCTGGGCGCGCTGGAAGGTGCCGGTGAGGTTGGCGAAGGCACGCCGTCCGGCCCGCTTGATGACGGTGGCACCGAGCACGGCGCCGGCGACGAGCAGCAGCAGGACGGTCAGGCCGCCCGCCGCGTCCGCCACGACGGTGAGCAGCCAGATCTCCAGGACCAGCCATGCGGCGAGGGCCAGCGGAAGGAACGTACGCGCGCGGGAGCGCTTCGGGGCGAGGGGAGGCGGTGCGCCGGTCGTCATGTCCCCCAGTGTGCCTGGCGGCCCGCAGGAACGTCATAAAGGCGGGACCAGGCACGAGGGGCGGGCGCGACCGGCGCGGAAGAGCCGGCCCGCTCGGCCCGAAAGAGCCGGCTCGGCCCGAAAGGGCCCGCTCCCCCGGCGCGGGCAGAGCCGGCGCGGCGGTGCGAGGCGACCGGCTCCCACCTCCGAGGACCCGGCCCCCTCAGTGCGAGGGCTTGCGGCCGAGCAGCTTGCCGACCTTCTGCGCGCGGGCCGTCAGACCCCAGCCGGTGACCCGCCACAGCGCCTCGACGAGGATGTCGCGGCTCATCTTGGAGTCGCCGACCTCGCGCTCCACGAAGGTGATGGGCACCTCGACCACGTGGAAGCCGGCCGCGACCGCGCGGCGGGCCAGGTCGACCTGGAAGCAGTAGCCGGCCGAGGCGACGTCGTCGAGGCCGAGGCCCTGCAGCGTCTCCTTGCGGAAGGCCCGGTAGCCGCCGGTGACGTCGCGGATCGGGACGTCGAGCATGAGGCGCGAGTAGAGGCTGCCGCCACGGGAGATGAACTCCCGGGACTTCGGCCAGTTCACGATCCGGCCGCCGGGCACCCAGCGGGAGCCGAGCACCAGGTCGGCGCCCTTGAGGGCGGTGAGCAGCCGCGGCAGTTCCTCCGGCTGGTGGGAGCCGTCGGCGTCCATCTCGACCAGGACGTCGTAGCCGTGTTCCATGCCCCAGCGGAAGCCCGCGAGGTAGGCGGCGCCGAGGCCCTCCTTGCCCTTGCGGTGCAGCACGTGGACGTGATCGTCCTCGGCGGCGAGCTCGTCGGCGAACTTCCCCGTGCCGTCGGGGCTGTTGTCGTCGGCGACGAGGACGTGCGCCTCCGGCACGGACTCCCGTACGCGCGAGACGATCGGCTTGATGTTCTCCGCCTCGTTGTACGTGGGGATGATCACCAAGGCCTTGCCGAGCGGGCCGTAACGCCTCTGGCCACCGTCGTTCACTACTGCCCCTTCGGATACATACGCGAGCCCCCACCATAGCGAGCCCCGCGCACGGGGTGCGGGATCGGGGCCCGGCGTCCTTCGGGCCGACCCGGGACCCGCTGGCTGCGGATCGACTCCAGGCCGTTGTCTACTGAACACCGGGGCCCCACCCGGGTCGCACCCTCCGCCGGCAGAACCTTCCCTCGCCCCCGAGGCGCGGGCGGCGTTCGGTGCCTGCGTGGAGGTTCGAGACCGGTCGGACGTCCGTGGTGGACGCGCCGAACCTACCGGCCGGTGGCGGCCCGCTGTCAACAGCCGTTTGACCTGCGGTGATGAACCGTCTCTGCACAGCGGCCGCAAAGATCCGCAGGTCGCGGGCGAGCCCGGCGGGAGCCGGACGGCGGTGGGGAATGCCCTTACGTCACTCGTTCGGCCGGACGAACACCGTCTGCCCGAAGACGACGGTCCGCAGGCAGACGGGCAGCTCGCCACCGGGGGACAGATCGGGCAGACCGGGCGTCCCGGAGCGGGGGTCGGTCGACCATCGGGCCACCCGGTCGTCCGGCGCCTGGACCACCAGCTCGCCGGTGCGCCAGATCGCGTAGTCGGCCGGCGCGCCGGGCACGAGCGTGCCCGCGTCGTCGCGGCCGACCGCGCGCCAGCCGCCCCGGGTGTGCGCGGTGAAGGCGGCGCGGACGGAGATCCGGTGCTCGGGCGTGCGGTGGAAGGCGGCGGCGCGCACGGTCCCCCACGGGTCGAGCGGGGTGACCGGGCTGTCGGATCCGAAGGCGAGCGGCACACCGGCCCGCAGCAGGGCGGCGTACGGGTTGAGGGTGCGGGCCCGCTCGGCGCCGAGACGGTCGGCGTACATGCCGTCCGCGCCGCCCCAGTACGCGTCGAAGGCCGGCTGCACGGAGGCGGTCAGGCCCAGCTCGGCGAAGGCGGCGATCGACTCGGGGCTGAGCATCTCCGCGTGCTCGACGCGGTGGCGGGCGGCCCTGATCCGGGCGAGGCCCAGCTTCTCGGCGGCGGTCCTGACGCCGTCGACCACCGCGTCGACGGCGGCGTCGCCGATGGCGTGGAAACCGGCCTGGAGACCCGCCTCGGTGCAGGCGACGACATGGGCGGCGACGGCGTCCGCGTCGAGGTGGGCGACGCCGGCGCCGGCACTGTCGGCGTACGGCTCGTGCAGGCAGGCGGTGTGGGAGCCGAGGGAGCCGTCGGCGAAGAGGTCGCCGGCCGCGCCGAGGGCGCCGAGGGCGCGGGCCCGCTCGACGTCGAGGTCGGCCCAGTAGCCGACGACCCGGGGTCCGGGCTCGCTGCGGGCGAGGTCGAGCAGTCCGGTGAAGTCGTCCTCCGAGGAGATCTCCGGGCCGCCGCACTCGTGCAGGGTGCCGATGCCGAGGGAGGCGGCGTGCTGCCGGGCGGCGCGCTGGGCCTCGGTGCGCTGGCTCGGGGAGAGCGCGGCGTAGGCGGCGGCGCGGACGGCGTGGTGGGCGTCACCGGTGAGGGGCTGCCCGTCGTGGAAGCCGGTGAGCGCGCGGACGCCGGGCACGAGGTCGAGCAGGGCGGTGGTGACGACGGCGGAGTGGACGTCGATGCGGGTGAGGTAGAGCGGTCGGCCGCCGGTGAGGTCGTCCAGCTCGGCACGGGTGAGCGGGCGACGCTCCGGCCAGCGGGCGGCGTCCCAGCCGTGGCCGATGAGGATGCGGTCGGCCGGGCGGGCGGCGGCGTGGGCGCGGATCGCGTCCGCCGCCTCGGTGAGCGAGGCGGCGGCGGACAGGTCGAGCCCGGTGAGCGCGAGGCCGGTGGCGGTCGTGTGCACGTGGGCGTCGACGAAGGCGGGGGTGACGAGCGCGCCGTCGAGGTCGACCACCTCGTCCACGCCGGAGGCGAAGGCGTCGGCCGCGCCCTCCGAGCCCACCCAGGCGACGTGTCCGCGCTCCACGACCATGGCGGTGGCGAAGGGGTCGGCGGGGCTGTGGACTTCTCCACCGCGCAGCAGCACGGTGCGGTGTTCGTACGCGCTCATGCGACCAGGCTAGGACCTGAGGGGACGCGGTTCGTCCGCCGGGGCCCCGGCCCGGCCCGGGACGGGTGCCGGGCGGGTGCTAGATGCGGGGCGGCCTGGCCTCGTACGGGGTCGACAGGACGACCGTGGTGCGGCTGGAGACGTGGGCCTGGGAGCGGATGCGGCTGAGCAGGTGCTCGAGTTCCAGCGGCGTGGCGACGCGCACCTTGAGGATGTAGTTCTCCTCCCCCGCGACGCTGTGGCACGCCTCGATCTCGGGGATGTCGGCGAGCCGGTCGGGGGTGTCGTCGGGGGCGCTGGGGTCGAAGGGTTTCACCGAGATGAAGGCCGTGAGCGGCAGGCCGACGGCCTCCGGATCGACGACGGCGGCGTAACCGCGGATGACTCCGCGCTGCTCCAGGCGGCGGACGCGCTGATGTACGGCCGAGGTGGACAGGCCGGTGGCCTTGCCCAGGTCGGTGTAGCTCATGCGCCCGTCCTTGACGAGCAACTCGACGATCTGACGATCCAGCTCCTCCATGCGGTGACCCTATTGCCACGGAGGGTCGGGGGCACAGTCGGGAGGGCGCCGTATCCCAGAGTTTGGGCATCCATGGGGCACCTGCGAGCGGCATGTGACGAACGCCACAGGATTTGCGGCGGCTGGAGCGTGACCTCACGGTTATGCGGTGGGCCGTATGGGAATTGCTTGCTGTGGTCGAGGCCACCCAGATCCGGCCGACCCGTTCCGAGGGGGAGATTCTCCATGCAGGAGCCTGTTGATTCCGTCGACACGTCCGACGAGTTCGACGCGTACGACACCTTTGAGATGTACCGGGTGATCTGCCCGGACTGCGAGCAGCCGATCGCGCTGCTGGCGGACGAGGACGTCCTGCCGGAGCACGCGCTCTGCCCGACGCCGTGGAACCCCTTCGTCCTGACGGTCTGCACCGGCACCGGCCGGTCCGCCGCCGACACGCGCCCTGCGGACGAGACCCTGGAGGTCCAGGAGCAGGACACCGCCCTGCTCCTGACGCTCCCCCAGGGCCTGGACTGGCGGACGCAGCCGTTCTCGCACGTCGGCGGTCCCGGCTCGCGGCCGATCAAGCGCACCCAGCTGCGCCGCGCGGCCTGACCCCGGCCCCCACCGGCAGCACCCCTGCACCATCGCCGCGAGGCCGGCGTGGTGCAGGACCGGGCCGCCGTGGCGCTCCGAGGCCCCTGCGGGGGCGTAGCGCGGACCTGACGGCGCGTCACGCCGGACGGGCGGGACGGAGGGGGCGGGCGGCCCTGACCGGCCCGGAGGATGGCCGGGGACGCCTCGAACTTCCGCTCTACGGTCCCGGGCGGTGACCGCGGGGCGGGCCGAAGCGTTGGTCCCGGCATGACCACGCTGTATACGACACCCAGCGGATACGGCCGGCATCGACAGTCCGGGCCGCACTTTGAAGAATCGGTTCAGCGCGAGGTTTCCGCGCCGCTGCCGCCCCCTGTACCGGTGCCGGTGCCCACCCCCGTGCCCGGCCCCGCCGCCGCACCGGACTCCCCCGCCGCCAGGCAGACGAGCGCTCCCGCGGCACACCAGGCGCCCTCGGCCGGACACCTCGGCGACCCCCCGATCTACACCGCGATGCTCCACCTGTGGGCCAGCCACGGCAGGACCCTGCCGGGCCACCGCGACCAGGAATGGAGCCGCCTCGCCGCCGGCCCCGTCTGGGCCGACCGCACCGTACGCGTCAACGGGACTCTGGTCCGGCAAGGTGACGTGCGATGACGACCCGCTGGATCTGATTCGTGCCCTCGACGATCTGGAGCATCTTCGCCTCGCGCAGAAACCGTTCGGCCGGGAAGTCCGCGGTGTAGCCGTAGCCGCCGAGCACCTGCACCGCGTCCGTCGTCACCCGCATCGCCGCGTCCGAGCAGAACAGCTTCGCCATCGCCGCCTGCCGGCCGAACGGCCGGCCCTCGTCGCGCAGCCGCGCCGCCTCCAGGTACAGGGCCCGGCCCGCCTCGACCTGGGTGGCCATGTCGGCGAGCAGGAAGCGCAGGCCCTGGAAGTCGGCGATCGGCCGGCCGAACTGCCGCCGCTCGCGCGCGTACCCGACGGCCGTGTCCAGCGCTGCCTGGGCGAGGCCGACCGCACAGGCCGCGATGCCGAGCCGCCCCGAGTCCAGGGCGGCGAGCGCGATCGGGAAGCCCTGCCCCTCCGCCCCGATCCGCCGCGCGTCGGGGACGCGGACGCCGTCGAGGTGCACCTGGGCGGTCGGCGAGCCCTTCATGCCCATCTTCCGCTCCGGCGCGGCGGCGCTCAGACCCGGCGCGTCGCCGGGCACGAGGAACGCCGTGATGCCCTTCGGCCCCTCCTCGCCGGTCCGGGCCATCACGGTGTAGAAATCGGCGACCCCGCCGTGGGTGATCCACGCCTTGGTGCCGTCGAGCACCCAGTCGTCGCCGTCCCTGACCGCCCGGGTGCGCAAGCCGGCCGCGTCGGAGCCCGAGGACGGCTCGGAGAGGCAGTACGCGCCGAGGAGACCGCCGCCGAGCATCGCCGGCAGGTGCGCGGCCCGCTGCTCCTCGGTACCGAAGGCGGCCAGGGCGTGGCAGGACAGGCTGTGCACGCTGACCCCGAGCGCCACCGTGAGCCGGGCGGCGGCCAGCTCCTCCAGCACCTGGAGGTAGACGGTGTACGGCTGGTCGCCGCCGCCGTAGGCGGAGTCGTACGGGAGCCCGAGCAGGCCCGAGGCGGAGAGCAGCGCGAAGAGCTCGCGGGGGAAGCGGCCGGCGGCCTCCTCCTCGGCGGCGTGCGGCGCGACCTCCCGGGCGGCGATCTCCCGGACCAGGGCGAACAGCTCCCGGGCCTCCTCGGTGGGCAGCCGGCGTTCCACGGGCTGCGGGGCGCGGTCGGACATGGCGGCGCACTCCTCCCTCTCGCGGCCCCTCGGGCCGGGGCACTGCGCCGATGCTGCCCCGGAGACGGCCGGGCGCGGGGTCGGCAGGCGGCGGTGGCGGGTGGAGTATGCCCGTTCGGCGGCGCCCGCTCACGGCCCGAGGGCGGGCCCGGCCGGTGCGGGCGACCGGCCCGGACCGCGCCGCCCGTGCGGGGCGGCGGCGGGCCCCCCTGACCGGGGGCACGTCCGGCCGGGGCTCAGCTCGTCACATCAGGCCGGCCTGGGTGACGAACATGGCCAGGACGATCACCAGGGTCCAGCCGAGGAGGTGCTCCAGGACCTTCGGTCCGTCGGTCTTCGGGCCGCCGGTGCGGACGCGGGCACGGGCGGCGGCGTGAGAGGTCGCGGTCATGGCGCTCAGCGTGCCAGGCCGCCCGGGCCCGGGGCAGCGACGCAGATCACGCCGCCGTCGCTCGCCCCGGGGAGGCGCGGACGCGTCAGCGGACGCCGACGGCGGCAAGCGCCTTGCGCTGGGCGGGAGTCGGCCGGTCGGGGAAGAAGAGGTAGCAGACCCCGCCTGTGCCGGACACCACTTTGCCGGCGGCGTTGTAGCGCTTGGTGCGCAGCCAGATGCTCTCCCACTCGCGCCGCCGGTAGACCCGGCGGACCGCCTCGTTGCTGGGCGAGGCCGGGTCGTTGGCGATCACGTCGCCGTCCGCGGTGAAGCCGATCACGGTCATGAGGTGGCCGGAGGTGCCGTATCCCGCCCCGGTCAGTTCCTCCTTGCGGAAGGACTGGGAGGTGATGGCCGGAATTCCGGCCCCGATCAGGGTCTCCAGGTCGGTGAGGGAGCGCAGGCGGGTCACGACCGCGTTCATGTCGGGGTAGGTGGCGGCGTAGGCGGCGTTGAAGGTCCAGTTGCCGCAGCCCGCGTACTGGTGGTCGTAGGTGAAGCGGGCCGCGTGGCAGACCTGGGGGTCGGCGAAGGCCGGGTCCACCCACGCCAGGTCGGCGGGCGAGGGCCGCCGGCCCCAGTACTCGACGATCATCTGCGAGGAGGTGGGGCTGCACCACGCCTCGCCGCCGTTGTCGTACTCCGGGTACTGGCCGATGTGGGTGTTCTGCGAGTAGCGCGGCACGATCAGCTCGTGGTCGAGGCCGGGCTCGGAGGGGGGCACGGTGAACCGGTCCGGGACGTCCGAGGCCATCGCGCCGAGCCGCCACACCACGGGGGTCAGGGTCGTGCCGGGCCTGCGGTACAGGGTGACGCGCAGCCGGTACGAGACGAGCCTCAGGCCGCTCGCCGGGTCGTCGACGGAGAGGGTGTCGGTCCAGACGGAGGCCCTGCCGTCGCTCTGGTCGTCGACCGAGGTGCGGCGGATGTCGGTGTCGCCGGCGGCCCAGCGGCCCATCACGAACCACGGCGTCCCGGTGCCGTCGCCGTAGGTGCCGGCCAGTTCGGCCTGGAGCCAGGTGCCGGGCGGGGTGTGGGCGTTCCAGGAGGTGACGACCTCGGTGGCGGGGACGGCGGAGGTGTGGACGGGCGAGGTCCACACCGCGTACTCCCAGGCGGCCGTGCGGCCGGTGTGCGGGTCGGTGTAGTCGGTGCGGCCGGCCGGGGTGTCGATGACCAGGGCGGGGCGGTGGCCGGCGACGGCCCGGGTGCCGGCGGCGGTGCCGCAGCGCCAGTCGGTGTACGTGTGCCAGAAGCGGTTGTCGACCGGGCCGCCGGGCGCCGGGGCGTGGTCGCCCCCGGCCTCGTCGGGGCAGGTCGCGGGGTCGGAGCAGGCACCGGTCAGCGCGGCGGCGGGTGCCGCGGTGGCCGCGGTCGCGGCGGTGCCAGCGGCGGCCGCGAGCGCGGCGAGGACGGTTCTGCGGGGGGCCGAGGCGGGGGAAGGGGGCATGGGCGGTGACCCTCCAGTCGGTGGTGGCGAACGGACGGGCTGCGCGCCCACTATCGCGGCTCGCGGACGCGTTCTGCCAGCGATTCGCCGCGTGCCGCCCGAGCAATATTGGTCTCGACCGATGACGCCGCGGGCGGCGCTGACCTGCGGCGTCCCGCTCCCGTCGGCTCGCCTACCCTGGGGGCCATGAACGACCTGGACCGCGTGGCCGCCCGCCTGCGCCGGCTGCCGCCCTCCTGCGGTCCGGTGCGGCTCGTCGCGGTCGACGGCCACGCGGGCTCCGGCAAGTCCACGCTCGCCGCCCGGCTCGCCGCGGCTCTCGGCGGGGCCCCGGTCCTGCACCTCGACGACCTCGCCACCCACGCCGAGCTCTTCGCGTGGACGGGCCGGATGCTCGACCAGGTGATCGGGCCGCTCTCCCGGGGCGAGACGGCGCTGTATCACCCGTACGACTGGAATCTGCGCGCCTTCGGACCGCCCAGGGAGCTTCCCCCGGCACCGGTGGTGCTGGTGGAGGGCGTGGGGGCCGGGCGGCGGGAGCTGCGGCCGTTCCTGGCGGGGCTGCTGTGGATGGAGCGCGGTCCCGAGGCGTCCTGGGTGCGCGGCCGGCGTCGTGACGGCCCCGCCCTCTCCTCTTTCTGGGACGGCTGGACGGTGGCGGAGACTCGCCATTTCGCGGCGAACCCCTCGCGGCCGTTCGCCGATACGTTGGTACGGGAGCGAGCCGAGGGGTACGAGTGCCTTCCGGGACCTTCTGTGGCAGCAGGTCCGCACCAGATCATCACCCACCGTGAGGACTCCTCGGCCGCAAACTGAGCCGGCGGAACTCCACTTCCGCAAGTGCCCCAACTCGGCTTGACCCAAGGGGCGTAGAGGTCTTACGTTCTCAATGTGCGGCTCTTCGGGGCCGCCGCGGACGCGAAGCCCCCGGTTGTTCCCCCGTGATCGGGGGCTTCGTTCTGCCCTCACGCTCACCGAGGGTCACGGCGCGCGAGCCGTCGGCGGATCGCGTCGGTCACGGCCGATCGGCTCCTTCTCCCTCTTCACGCACCCCCTGCGCAGGTACGATGCCCCTCGGTGCGGTCAATTCCCGTCCACGTGTAGACGGTTGTGGGGGACCCGAATGGACTTCGGCACACAGGGCACGCATGCCCCCGCCGAGCTCGCCTGGCTGCGCGGAGTCGACGCCTACACGATGGGCGCCTATCCGCAGGCCGAGGAGGAGTTCCGTACGGCGGTGCGCATCGATCCCGGCATGGCCGACGGCTGGCTCGGTCTGCACGCGCTGCGGGTCGACACCACGACCGCGCTGTTGCGGATGTACCGCAACCGCGAGCGGTTCGGCGAGCAGCGGGCCCGGCACCGAAGGAACCTGAACTCCTGGTACTGGCTGGGCTGGTGGGTGCAGCCGGTGCTGGAGAGCCCGCGCGATCTGCTGCTCGCGCACGCCTCGCACTGGCTCGACGGACGTCACGTCCCCGAGCTCGACCGGGCGCTCGCCGGCCTGCCGCCCGTCGACACCGACCCCCAGGTCCGCTTCCTGCACGCCTGCCGCTCGTATCTGGTCAAGGACTGGGAGCAGCTGGTGCGGCACACCGAGCCGCTGGTCGACGACCCGATGCTCGGCATCGAGGCGGGGCTTTTCGGCGGCATGGCCCGGGTGCGTCTGGAGATGTACGGGCAGGCGGAGCCGCTCCTCTCCACGGCACTCATGCGCTGCCGCAGCGAGCAGCCGCAGCGCAAGGAACTGCGCTACTGGCTGGCCCGGGCGCACGAGGGCACCGGCCGGACCGCCGCCGCGCTGCCCCTGTACCGGGCGGTGCACCGGATCGACCCGTCCTTCATGGACACGGCGGCCCGGCTCGCGGCCATCGCCGAGTACGACGGCTTCGAGGGGCCGGACGACCCGATGGGGCTCGCGCCCGCGATGTACGGAGGGCTCGGCCAGGACACGGTGGACGGCGAGCGCGCCGACCCGGACGTCCCGGCCGGTGACGGCCTGCTCCTGAAGCCGGAGGCCGCCCCGCCGCCCGCGCCCGCTCCTCCGGAGCCGCCGGACGTGGTGCGCCAGAAGGCGGCGGTCCCACGGCAGCCGGTGCCGTCGCGCTTCCCGGCAAGCCCCACGGACCCGGCGCTGCTGGCGGAGGCGCTCGCGGAGCTGGAGCGGATGGTCGGCATGGAGCCGGTCAAGCGACAGGTGAAGGCGCTGTCGGCGCAGCTGGAGATGGCCCGGCTGCGAGCGGGGCAGGGCCTTCCGGTCCAGCCGCCGAAACGGCACTTCGTCTTCTCCGGCCCCTCCGGCACCGGGAAGACCACGGTGGCCCGCATCCTCGGCCGGGTCTTCTACGCACTCGGGCTGCTCGGCGGCGACCATCTGGTGGAGGCGCAGCGGGCCGACCTGGTCGGCGAGTTCCTGGGCCAGACCGCGGTCAAGGCCAACGAGCTGATCGACTCGGCGGTCGGCGGGGTGCTCTTCGTCGACGAGGCGTACTCGCTCTCCAACACCGGCTACAGCAAGGGCGACGCCTACGGCGACGAGGCCCTCCAGGTCCTCCTGAAGCGCGCCGAGGACAACCGCGACCACCTGGTCGTGATCCTGGCCGGCTATCCCGAGGGGATGGACCGGCTCCTCGCGACCAATCCCGGGCTGTCCTCCCGCTTCACGACCCGGGTGGACTTCCCCTCGTACCGCCCCCGCGAGCTCACGGCGATCGGCGAGGTGCTGGCCGCCGCCAACGGCGACGGCTGGGACGAGGAGGCCCTCGACGAGCTGCGCTCGATCAGCGCGCACGTCGTCGAGCAGGGCTGGATCGACGAACTCGGCAACGGCCGCTTCCTGCGCACCCTGTACGAGAAGTCCTGCGCCTACCGCGATCTGCGGCTGTCCGGTTACCCGGGCACCCCGAACCGCGAGGACCTCGCCACGCTGCGGCTGCCGGATCTGATGCAGGCGTACGGGGAGGTGCTGTCGGGCCGCGGTCCGGCGAACCGCGGCCCGCAGGAACCGCCGGGGATCTGACGGGGGGATCCGACGCGGGGGCCGGTCCACGGATCGGATCCAGGATCCGGGACCTTGGATCCTGGATCCGGGACCTTGGATTGAGGATCCAGGATCCGGGATCCACGTCCGCGGACCGATGCGGATCGGATCGGATCCAAGATCCGATATCCAGGATCCGATATCCAGGATCCGATATCCAGGATGGCGCATCGGATCGTGGATATCGGATCCCGCGCCCGCTCAGCGCGTCAGCGCCTCCGCCGGCCTCGACGGCTGCGACGGCGACTGGGCCTGGGGCGACTGCCCCTGCGCAGACGGACGCGGTGGCGACGCCACCCGGTGGGCCGGGTCGCGGACCTCGCCCACCAGCGTCTCCAGGACGTCCTCCAGGGCGACGAGGCCGAGCACCCGCCCCGAGGCGTCCGCCACCTGGGCCAGATGGGTCGCGGCCCGGCGCATCACCGTGAGCGCGTCGTCCAGCGGCAGCTCGGCCCGGAGGGTGGCCATCGGCCGCCAGACCTGCTGGGGCACCGCCCGTTCCTCCTCCTCCAGGTCGAGGACGTCCTTCACGTGCACGAAGCCCATGAAGGCGCCGCCCCGACCCTCGCCACGTACGGGGAAGCGGGAGTAGCCGGTCCTGACCGTCAGCTCCTCGATCTCGCGCGGGGTGACGGACGGGGGGACCGTCACCAGCGAGGCCGAGGGGATGAGGACGTCCGTCACCGGGCGGGTGCCCAGCTCCAGGGCGTCCTCCAGGCGCTCCTGTTCGGCCGGGTCGAGGAGCCCGGCCTGGCCGGCGTCCTCGACGAGCCGGCCCAGCTGGGTACTGGTGAAGACCGCCTCCACCTCGTCCTTCGGCTCGACCCCGAAGGCGCGCAGGACGACCCGGGCGCAGGCGCCCAGCGCGCGGGTCACCGGCCGGCAGAGCCGGGCGAAGCCGACGAGGGCGGGGGCGAGCCACAGCGCGGTCCGCTCGGGGTCGGCCATGGCGAGGTTCTTCGGGACCATCTCGCCGATCACCAGGTGGAGGAAGACCACCGCGGCGAGCGCGAGCACGTACCCGAGCGGATGGATCAGGCCCTCCGGCACGCCCACGGCGTGGAAGACGGGTTCGAGCAGCCGTGCCACGGTCGGCTCGGCGACGGCGCCGAGCGTCAGCGAGCAGACGGTGATGCCGAACTGTGCGGCGGCCATCATCTGCGGCAGGTTCTCCAGGCCGTGGAGGACCTGGCGGGCCCGCTTGCCGCCCAGCGGCTCGATCTGGCTGCGCCGCACGGAGACCAGCGCGAACTCCGCGCCGACGAAGAACCCGTTGGCCAGGACCAGCAGGACGGCGAAGAGCAGGGGAAGCAGACTCATCGGACCGCCTCCGCCGAGGCCGGCACCTGGGCGGTGCGCGTGATCCGCACCCGTTCGGCGCGGTAGCGGTCCACCTGGCGCACGGAGAGCCGCCAGCCGGGAAGTTCGGCCCGGTCACCCGGGGCGGGGATGCGCCCGAGCAGATCGGCGACGAGCCCGGCGACCGTCTCGTACGGCCCCTCGGGCACGTCGAGACCTATCCGGTGCAGGGTGTGCACCCGGCAGGAGCCGTCGGCCTCCCAGATCTGCGAGCCGTCCTCGGAGGGCACGGCGGCCAGTTCGGGCCGTTCGTCGGCGGCGGTGTCGTGCTCGTCGCGCACCTCGCCGACGAGCTCCTCGACGATGTCCTCCAGGGTGACGACCCCGGCGGTTCCCCCGTACTCGTCCACGACGACGGCGATCGGCTGCTCCCGGCGCAGCCGCTCCAGGAGCGTGCGGGCCGGCAGGGACTCGGGGACGAGCAGCGGCGGGACGGCGATCCGGCCCACGGGGACGCGGTGCCGCTCGTGCGGGACGACGGCGAGGGCGTCCTTGAGGTGGACCATGCCGACGATCTCGTCGATCCGCTCGCGGTAGACGGGGAACCGGGACAGGCCGGTGGCGCGGGTGAGGTTGACGACGTCGGCCGCGGTGGCGTCCGACTGCAGGGCGCTCACCTTCACCCGCGGGGTCATCAGCTGCTCCGCGGTGAGCCCGCCGAAGGACAGCGTCCGTACGAAGAGGTCGGCGGTGTCCTGTTCGAGGGCGCCGGCCCGGGCCGAGTGGCGGGCGAGGGCGACGAGCTCGCCCGGCGTGCGGACGGAGTCGAGCTCGTCCGCCGGCTCGACGCCGAACAGCCGGACGAGCCGGTTGGCGACCGTGTTGAGCAGGGTGATCACGGGCCGGAAGAGGGTGGCGAAGACGTGCTGCGGTCCGGCGACGAACCGGGCCACCTGGAGCGGCCGGGAAACCGCCCAGTTCTTGGGCACGAGTTCGCCGACCACCATCTGCACGCCGGACGCCAGGAGCATGCCCACGACCACGGCGATGCCGGAGACGGCCCCGGCGGGCAGCCCGGTCGCGGTGAGCGGTCCGTCGAGCAGCCCGGCGAGCGCGGGCTCGGCGAGCATGCCGGTGACGAGCGAGGTGAGGGTGATGCCGAGCTGGGTGCCGGAGAGCTGGAAGGACAGCTCGCGCAGCGCCCTGACGACGCCGCGGGCCCGGCGGTCGCCTTCGGCGGCGGCGCGCTCGGCGTCGGCGCGTTCCACGGTCACGAGGCCGAACTCGGCGGCCACGAAGAAGCCGTTGGCGAGGATCAGGAGGAATGCCGCGGCGAGCAGCGAGAGGGAGACGATCATGCCGCCGCCTCGGGGAAGAGGGCGGCGCGGGTACTACCGGACGATCCGTCCATTGCCGGAGGGAGTCACTCCTCGGGTCGAAGGGCGGCCTCGCGGGCCGCCGGCGGCGGCCCTGCACAACATGCGAGGCGGTGGTGCCCCTGGCACCACCGCCTCAAAGAGTAGTCACGCCCGTGCCGTCGCGGGCAGGGGGTCGGCCCCGTATGGGGGACGGACCGGGGCCGGTCCGGGACGGGCCGGGGTCTCAGGCCGTCCCGGCCGACTCCGCTCCGGTGCCCTTGCTCTCGGCGAGGGCGCGCAGCGCGCGGGCGTCCCGGATGGCCTGCTGCTTGGCGATTCCGGGCTGGATGCCGAGCGCGGGCAGGCTGGTGCCGTCGCTCAGGTCGAGGAAGACCCAGGGGTCGCCGGGGCGCAGGTTGACCCGGAGGATCTCCGCCCACGCGAGTCGGCGTGTCCGGGTGATGTTGACGACCGTGACGCCCTCGTCGTCGGCGACGACCTTGGGGCGGCTGAGCAGCACCAGGACGCCGAGGAAGAGCGCGGCGGTGAACACGAAGCTGACCCGCTCCCCCGGGTTGAGCCGCTCCAGCATCATCGCGACCGCGGTGATGACCACGAACATCACGGTCCCGATGGTCAGCAGCACCGCCCGGGTGCGGCCGGGCCGGAAGGTGACCGGGAGGGCGGGGGCGGTGGCGTCGGACATGCGCTTCCTAGCAGTGCGGGTGCGTGCGGGCAGCGGGTGCCCGCGGACGGCGGGTGCGCGCCTCGCCGGCGGCGGCGCGCGGGCGGCGGGTCAGAGGCGGCAGGCGTGGATGGCCGTGGTGAGGATGGCCCGGGCACCCAGTTCGTACAGGTCGTCCATGACCTTCTGCGCCTCCTTGGCGGGGACCATGGCGCGGACGGCGACCCAGCCCTCGTTGTGGAGGGGCGAGACGGTGGGCGACTCCAGGCCGGGGGTGAGGGCGACGGCCTGCTCCAGGTGCTCGGCGCGGCAGTCGTAGTCCATCATCACGTAGCTGCGGGCGACCAGGACGCCCTGGAGGCGGCGCAGGAACTGCTGGACCTTGGGGTCGTCGGTGGGGGCGCCGGTGCGCCGGACGACGACGGCCTCGGAGGTGAGGATCGGCTCGCCGATGACCTCGAGTCCGGCGTTGCGCAGGCTGGTGCCGGTCTCGACGACGTCGGCGATGATCTCGGCGACGCCGAGCTGGATCGCGGTCTCGACGGCGCCGTCGAGGTGGACGACGGAGGCGTCGACGCCCTGCTCGGCGAGGTGCTTGGCGACGATGCCCTCGTAGGAGGTGGCGATCGTCATCCCGTGGAAGTCGGCGGGGCCGCTCGCGGTGCCGGGCCGGGTGGCGTAGCGGAAGGTGGAGCGGCCGAAGTTCAGCGGCAGGATCTCCTCGGCGTTGGCGCCGGAGTCCAGGAGCAGGTCGCGGCCGGTGATGCCGATGTCGAGCCGGCCGGACGCCACGTAGATCGCGATGTCCTTCGGGCGGAGGTAGAAGAACTCCACGTCGTTGTCCGGGTCGACGGTGACGAGCTCCTTGGACTCCTTGCGCTGCCGGTAGCCCGCCTCATGGAGCATCTCCATCGCAGGTCCGGAGAGAGAACCCTTGTTGGGGACGGCGATGCGCAGCATGGGGTGGGCTTCCTTTGCCTCAGGAGTTCGGGGGGTGTGCGGGTGGTGCTCAGAGGTGGGCGTAGACGTCGTCGAGGGAGATCCCGCGGGCGACCATCATCACCTGGACGTGGTACAGCAGCTGCGAGATCTCCTCGGCGGCGGCTTCCTTGCCCTCGTACTCGGCGGCCATCCAGACCTCGGCGGCCTCCTCGACGACCTTCTTGCCGATGGCATGGACGCCCTTGCCGACCAGTTCCGCGGTGCGGGAGGTCGCCGGGTCGCCGGTCTCGGCCTTGAGCTTGAGCTCGGCGAAGAGCTCTTCGAAGGTTTTGTTCGCCATGATGTCCTAAGAGTACGGGGTGTGAGAAGGCGGGCGCTCAGCGCCTCCGTCAGGGGTGGTGGCGGGTGACGGGTGGGGCACTCAGCGCCAGGGTTCGCTGACCGTGCGCAGCGTGGTCGCGGTGGCGACGGCGGCGGTGACGGCCTCGTGGCCCTTGTCCTCGGAGGAGCCCTCGAGGCCGGCCCGGTCGAGGGCCTGCTCCTCGTTATCGACGGTCAGGACGCCGAATCCGACGGGTACGCCGGTGTCGATCGAGACCTGGGTGAGGCCGTGGGTGACGCCCTGGCACACGTACTCGAAGTGCGGCGTTCCGCCGCGGATGACGACGCCGAGCGCCACGATGGCATCGTAGCCGCGGCCGGCGAGGACCTTGGCCACGACGGGGAGCTCGAAGCTGCCCGGGACGCGCAGCAGGGTGGGCTCGTCGATGCCGAGTTCGCTCAGGGCGCGCAGGGCGCCGTCGACGAGGCCGTCCATGATCTTCTCGTGCCACTGGGCCGCGATGACCGCGACGCGGAGGTCGCCGCAGTTCTTCACGCTGAGGACGGGTGCGCCCTTGCCGCTCATGTTGCTCCTTGCCGGTCGTTCGTAGGTACGGATTACGCGGATTTACTGGTTGCCGCAGGTGGCGGCCGGGGAGCCGTCCAGCCAGGGCAGGTCGTGGCCCATCCGGTCGCGCTTGGTGCGCAGGTAGCGGAGATTGTGCTCGCCCGCCGTGACGGGCATGGGCTCGCGGGCCTCGACCTTCAGGCCGTGGCGGGTGAGGGCGTCGATCTTGTCGGGGTTGTTGGTCATGAGCCGCAGGCTGCGGACCCCGAGGTCGGCGAGGATCTGGGCGCCGGCGGCGTAGTCGCGGGCGTCGGCCGGGAGGCCGAGCTCCAGGTTGGCGTCGAGGGTGTCGCGGCCGCGCTCCTGGAGTTCGTAGGCGCGCAGCTTGGACAGCAGGCCGATGCCGCGGCCCTCGTGGCCGCGCAGATAGACGACGACGCCGCGGCCGGCCTCGGTGATGCGGTCCATGGACGCCTGGAGCTGGGGGCCGCAGTCGCAGCGCAGCGAGTGGAAGACGTCTCCGGTCAGGCACTCGGAGTGGACCCGCACCAGGACGTCCTCGCCGTCGCCGATGTCACCGTGGACGAGGGCGACGTGCTCGACGCCGTCGACGGTGGAGCGGTAGCCGTACGCGGTGAACTCGCCGTGCGCGGTGGGCAGGTGGACCTCGGCCTCGCGGCGGACGGTCGGCTCGGCCGAGCGGCGGTAGGCGATCAGGTCCTCGATGGAGATGATCGTCAGGCCGTGCTTGCGGGCGAAGGGGATGAGCTCCGGCAGCCGCAGCATGACGCCGTCCTCGCCGGCGATCTCGACGATCGCGCCGGCCGGGCGCAGTCCCGCGAGCCGGGCGAGGTCGACGGCGGCCTCGGTGTGGCCGTTGCGGACCAGGACGCCGCCTTCCTTGGCGCGCAGCGGGAAGATGTGGCCGGGGCGGACGAAGTCGGACGGCTCGTACGCGCCGCTGGCGAGCATGCGCAGGGTGGTGGCGCGGTCGGCGGCGGAGATGCCGGTGGTGACGCCGTGGGCGGGGGCCGCGTCGACGGAGACGGTGAAGGCGGTCTTCATCGACTCGGTGTTGTGGTCGACCATCTGGGGCAGCTGGAGGCGCTCCAGCTCCTCGTGCTCCATGGGGGCGCAGATCAGGCCGCGGCACTCGCTCATCATGAAGGCGACGACCTCGGGGGTGGCCATCTCGGCGGCGATGACGAGGTCGCCCTCGTTCTCGCGGTCCTCGTCGTCGACCACGACGACGGGGCGGCCCGCCGCGATGTCGCGGATGGCCTGCTCGACGGGGTCGAGGGCGAGGTCGGTGGCGTCGAACAGGAGGGGTGCCGTGCTCATGCCGCTGCTCCTTCCAGGACGGGAGCCGTACGCGTCCGGAGCCACCAGTCGCGCATGCCCCAGATGACGAGGGCGAAGTAGATGACGTAGACCAGGCCGGAGAAGGCGAGGCCGCTGCTGAAGGCGAGGGGGACGCCGACGAGGTCGACCAGCAGCCAGGCGAACCAGAACTCGACCAGACCGCGGGCCTGGGCGACCATCGCGACGAGGGTGCCGACGAAGATGTACGCGTCGGCCCACGGGCTCCAGGAGAGCGACGGGTAGAGGGTGAACAGGCCGCCGACGGCGAGGGTGCCGAGGACGGCGCCGGCGAGGAGCAGCCCGCGCTCCTTCCAGCTGGCGAAGCGGACGGCGATGGAGCCGTCCTGTGCCTGCTGCCGGCCGCGGTTCCACTGCCACCAGCCCCAGGCGGCGACGCCGATGACGAGGAGCTGCTTGCCGACGCCGCCGGAGAGGTGGGCGGAGGCGTAGGCGCCGACGAGGACGACGCCGGAGAGCAGCTGGGCGGGCCAGGTGAGGATGGAGCGGCGCCAGCCGAGGGCCAGGGCGATCAGACCGATCGTGTTGCCGATCATGTCGGACCACATGATGTGCTGGTGCCAGACGGTGAACGCCTCGGAGTTGAGCCAGTTCACTTGACGTTCTCCTGTGCGTTCGGGCCGAGCAGCCGCTCGACGTACTTGGCGATGACGTCCACTTCGAGGTTGACCGGGTCGCCGGGCTGCTTGATGCCGAGCGTGGTCAGGGCGAGGGTGGTGGGGATGAGGCTGATGGTGAACCAGTCGTCGCCGACCTCGACGACGGTGAGGCTGACGCCGTCGACCGTGATGGAGCCCTTCTCGACGACGTAGCGGGCGAGGGCGGCGGGCAGGCCGACCTTGACGATCTCCCAGTGCTCGGAGGGCGTGCGCGCGAGGATGGTGCCGGTGCCGTCCACGTGGCCCTGGACGATGTGGCCGCCGAGGCGGCCTCCGACGGCCATGGGCCGCTCCAGGTTGACCCGGGAGCCGGTCGCCAGGGCGCCGAGGGAGGACCGCTTGAGGGTCTCGGCCATCACGTCGGCGGTGAATTCTCCGTCGCCGGACTCGACCACGGTGAGGCAGACGCCGTTGACGGCGATCGAGTCGCCGTGCCGGGCGCCCTCCGTGACGAGGGGGCCGCGCAGACGGAAGCGGGAGGCGTCCGCCAGCTGCTCGACGGCGACGACCTCGCCCAGCTCTTCGACGATTCCGGTGAACACGGTCAGGCTCCCTTGGACGTGGCGGAGGTGGCGGTGGGGGTGGCCGTGGGGACGGCGGTGACGCGGAGGTCGGGTCCGATGCGCACGGTCTCGGTGATGTCGAGCCGCAACGCGTCGGCGATCGTGGTGATTCCGGCGTCGGCGAGGGCGGTGGGGCCGGCGCCGAGGAGGACGGGGGCGAGGTAGCCGACGACCTGGTCGACGGCGCCCGCGGCGAGGAAGGCGCCCGCGAGGGTGGGGCCGCCTTCGAGGAGGACGGAGCGGACGCCCTGCTGGTGGAGCGCGGCGAGGAGCTCGCCGATGTCGAGGCCGCCGCCGGGTGCGCGGGAGAGGCGCCAGGTCTCGGGGAAGTGCACCGTCTCCTCCGGGATCAGGTCCTCGGCCACGGCGATCACGGTGCGGGCGGCGTCGTCGAGGACCCGGGCGCCCGGCTTCACCGCGCTCGCCTCGGTGTCGACGACGACCCGCATCGGCTGGACGGCCCCTTCGATGCCGCGTACCGCGAGGTGGGGGTCGTCGGCGCGGGCCGTGCCCGAGCCGACGACGACGGCGTCGGACTCGGCGCGCAGCCGGTGGACGTCGGCGCGGGACTCGGCGGAGCTGATCCAGCGGGAGGTGCCGTCGGCGGCGGCGATCCGGCCGTCGAGGGTGGCGGCGTACTTCCAGCGGACGAAGGGCCGGCCGCGGCGGACGGAGGTGAGCCAGGCGATGTTGCCGGCCTCGGCCTCCTCGGCCAGGAGGCCGTGACCGACCTCCACGCCGGCCGCGCGCAGGGTGTCGGCGCCGCCGGTGGCCTGCGGGTTCGGGTCGCCGACGGCGTAGACGACGCGGGCGATCCCGGCCTCGATCAGGGCCTGGGCGCAGGGGCCGGTGCGGCCGGTGTGGTTGCAGGGTTCGAGGGTGACGTAGGCGGTGCCGCCGCGGGCCAGGACGCCGGCCTCGCGCAGGGCGTGGACCTCGGCGTGCGGGCCGCCGGCGCGCTGGTGCCAGCCCTCGCCGACCTGGTGGCCGGAGGCGTCGGTGATGACGCAGCCGACGACGGGGTTGGGGCTGGTGGAGCCGAGGCCGCGGGCGGCGAGCGCGATCGCGCGTCGCATGGCGGTGATGTCGGCCTGCTGGGCCACCGGGTCCTCCTGCCTCTTCGGGCACGGACTCCGGGGCCTGTCGATGACGACAGAGAGCGGATACGACGGCTCACACGGGGTGCGCGAGGCCGGGTCCCCCGGGACGCCGGTGCGGCACGCGTGCCGATGCGGCGACCAGCGGACGTACGGCCGGCACACCCCTGGTGGGGGTCGCCCGCCGCGCACTGCCTCCCATCCGGACTTTCACCGTCGGTCCAGGAATCTCACCTGGTCAACCGGCCGCTGGCTGCGGACGGGTCGCGGACTATACCGCCGGTTCGGAATTACACCGACCCCGGAGTGCGCTGCTGCTGATACAGGGCCAGTGTGCCACGGGCGGGGAGCGGCCATGCGGGTGAGGCCCTGTGGGCTGGCTCACAAAGCGCCATGTTCCTGTCAGGGGATCGTCAGGGACCACAGAGGAATTCCTCGTTGGTCCAGACCTATTGACGCACTGGTCTAGTCCTCTTAATCTCCGTGTCACCTCCGAGGTACGGCCCGCCGGCGTGCGCACTCCACGGGCTCGACACGATCCACCCCCTTGTTCGTTGTTGTGCTCTGCCGACCTCCCCTGGAGGAACCGATCGTGCTGTCCCCCACCAAGAAGAGGGCCTCGCTGCTCGCTTCCGGCGCCGCCGTCGCCGGACTGCTGATCAGCTCGCTCTCCGGCGGCGTCTCGCACGCCGCCGACAACGAGAGCTGTCGCCCCGACGGCCTCCACAAGACGCCCGGCGTCGACGTCCCGTACTGCTCGGTCTACGACACCGAGGGCCGCGAGAAGATGGGCGCGGACCACCAGCGCCGGGTCATCGGCTACTTCACCGGCTGGCGCACCGGCAAGAACGGCGAGCCCGCGTACCTCGCCAAGGACATCCCGTGGGACAAGATCACCCACATCAACTACGCCTTCGGCCACATCGGCAGCGACAACAAGCTCTCCGTGGGCGCGGACGGTCCCGGCAACGCGGCCACCGGGATGACCTGGCCCGGTGTCGCGGGCGCCGAGATGGACCCGGCGTACGCCTACAAGGGCCACTTCAACCTGCTCAACAAGTTCAAGAAGCAGCACCCGGACGTCAAGACGCTGATCTCGGTCGGCGGCTGGGCGGAGACCGGCGGCTACTTCGACGACAACGGCACCCGGGTGAACTCCGGCGGCTTCTACTCGATGGCCACCAACGCCGACGGGTCGGTCAACCAGGCCGGGATCGACACGTTCGCGAACTCCGCCGTCGACTTCATCCGGAAGTACGGCTTCAACGGCGTCGACATCGACTACGAGTACCCGACGACGATGAAGGACGCCGGCAACCCGCTCGACTGGCAGCTCGCCAACGCGCGCCGCGCCGGCCTCGTCCAGGGCTACGCCGCTTTGATGAAGTCCCTGCGCGAGAAGCTCGACCGGGCCGGCGCCACCGACGGGAAGCACTACCTGCTGACCGTCGCCGCGCCCTCCTCCGGCTACCTGCTGCGCGGCATGGAGACCTTCCAGGTGCAGAAGTACCTGGACTACGTCAACATCATGTCCTACGACCTGCACGGCGCCTGGAACGAGTACGTCGGCCCCAACGCCTCGCTCTTCGACGACGGCAAGGACGCCGAGCTGGCCGCCGCGAACGTCTACGGCTCCGCGCAGTACGGCGGCATCGGCTACCTCAACACCGACTGGGCGTACCACTACTTCCGCGGCTCCATGCCGGCCGGCCGGATCAACATCGGCCTGCCCTACTACACCCGCGGCCACAAGAACGTGCAGGGCGGCACCGACGGTCTGTGGGGCAAGGCCGCCGCGACCAGCTGCCCGGCCGGCTCCGGCCTGACCAAGTGCGGTGACGGCGCCGTCGGCATCGACAACCTGTGGCACGACAAGGACACCAACGGGCAGGAGTCGCCCGCCGGCTCCAACCCGATGTGGCACGCCAAGAACCTGGAGAAGGGGATCGTCGGCGACTACGTCACGAAGTACGGCTTCCCCGCGAACACCACGCTGACCGGCACCTACGCCCGCAAGTACGACTCCACGCTGGTCGCGCCGTGGCTGTGGAACGCCCAGAAGAAGGTCTTCCTGTCCACCGAGGACGAGCAGTCCGTGGCCGCCAAGGCCGACTACGTCGTCAGCCGGGGCATCGGCGGCACCATGGTGTGGGAGATGGCCGGCGACTACGACTGGAACGCCGCCAAGGGTCAGTACGAGATGGGCGACACCCTCACCTCGCTGATGTACGACAAGTTCAAGGCGGCCACCCCGTACGGCGCGAAGAAGTCCAACAAGGCGCTGCCGACGCAGGCCGTGAACGTGGGCGTGGAGTTCACCGACTTCAAGCTCGGCGACTCCAACTACCCGATCACCCCGAAGATCAGGATCACCAACCACACGAAGACGGCGCTGCCGGGCGGCACCGAGTTCCAGTTCGACTACGCGACGGCGGCCCCGGGCAACGCCTCCGACCAGTCCGGCTTCGGTACGAAGGTGATCAGCAGCGACCACACGGGCGGCAACGTGGGCGGCCTGAAGGGCGACTTCCACCGGGTCTCGCTGAAGCTCCCGGCCTGGCAGTCGCTCGCCCCGGGCGCGACCGTCGACCTGTCGTTCAACTACTACCTGCCGGTCTCGACCCCGTCGAACTGGACGGTGACCGTCAACGGCACGACGTACGCCCTCGCCGGCGACCTGGCGCGCGGCACGACCCTCGTGGAGCCGGGCGGCTCGACCCCGACGCCCACGCCGACCGGTCCGACGCCCACCCCGACCGGCCCGACCCCCACGCCCACTCCCACGGGTGGCACCTGCACCGCGCCGGCGTACGTGGCGGGCACGGTCTACAACGCGGGGAACCTGGTCTCCCACAAGGGCCGCACCTGGAAGGCCCAGTGGTGGACCCAGAACGAGGAGCCGGGCACGACCGGCGAGTGGGGCGTCTGGAGGGACCAGGGCGCCTGCTGATCGTCACGACCCGATGACCCCCGGCGGTGGTCTCACGGCCCTTGGCCGCCGCCGGGCCCCCGCCCCGCGCCGCGCTCCCCCGTCCGGAGCGCGGCGCGGGTGCGTTCGCCGTGCCCGCCCCTTACGGGAACAGGTCGTCCTGCGCCGCGTCGCGGGCGGTCAGCAGGGCGCCGCGCAGGATGGCGGCGTCGCCGAGGGTGGTGGCGCGGACCTCGGTGCGCAGCGGGGACAGCTCGGCCAGACGGGCCTCGACGCGGGCGGCGAGCCGCCGGCCGCCCCGGTGGCCGGTCTCGCCGGCGAGCACCACGCACCCGGGGTCGAGGACGGCCGCGACGGCGGCCGCGCCGATGGCGAGCCGGCCGGCGAGGGCGTCGAGGAAGGGGCCGTCTTCGGATTCCAGGGCGTCGGCCGGGTCGAGGCCGTGGGCGCGGGCGAGGGCGTCGACCGCGGCGGCGCAGGCCAGCTCGTCGAAGCCGCCGTCGCAGCCGTGGGCGGAGGGCAGCCCGGAGGTGCCCGGCACCGGCAGGAAGCCGATCTCGCCCGCTCCTCCGGAGGCGCCGCGGCGCAGCCGTCCGTCGAGGACGACGGCCGCGCCGACGCCCTGGCCGAGCCAGAGCAGCACGAAGGTGTCGCGGTCCGCGCGGGCGGCTCCCTCGCGCAGTTCGGCGACCGCGGCGAGGTTGACCTCGTTCTCCGCCAGGACGGTGGCGGGCAGCCGCTGCCGCAGGGCGGCGATCAGGCGCCGGTGCCAGGCGGGGAGCTTGGCGGTGTCCCGCAGCTGCCGGGTGGCCGGGTCGACGAGGCCGGGGGCGCCGACGGCCACGCTGTGCAGCCGGACCGCGCCGGCCTCGGCCGCGGTGCGTTCGAGGAGGGCGACGGCCTGGTCGGCGGCGGGCCCGGGGGCGGCGCCGTCGGCGATCGGCAGGGACGCCTCGGCGAGGGTGGTGCCGAGGAGGTCGGCGACCACGACGGTGACGGAGCGGGTGCGCACGTCGAGGGCGGCGAGGTGGGCGCGGTCGGCGACGATCCCGTAGAGCTTGGCGTTGGGGCCGCGGCGCTCGGCGCCGGACTCGCCGACCACATGGACCAGCCCGGAGCTGCGGAGCCGCTCGACGAGGTCGGCGACGGTGGGGCGGGAGAGCCCGGTGAGGGTCTTGAGCTGGGTCGCCGTCAACGGGCCCTCGTCCTGGAGCAGTCGCAGGGCGAGCCGGTCGTTGATGACCCGGGCGGTGCTCGGGGATGCGGCCATGCGGGGATCCTCTCAGAGGAACTCGGACTTCCGTTCCCGTCGGTCCACTATTTATCAGGCAGGGTCCCTGATAGTTTACGGCGAGACCACGACCCCGGGAGGGACCATGGCGGCCCAGACCGTCTTCAGCACCGAACGGCTGCGCCGGGCGAGGTTCGCCGTCGCCGCCGTCTTCTGCGTCCACGGCGCGGTCACGGGCAGTTTCGCCACCCGCATCCCCTGGATCCAGGAGCACGCGGGCGTCAGCCCCGGTCAGCTCGGCCTCGCCCTCGCGTTCCCGGCGATCGGCGCCTCGCTCGCGATGCCGGTGGCCGGCGCGATCAGCCACCGCTTCGGTGCCCGCACGGCGCTGCGCGGGCTGCTCACGCTGTGGACCCTGTCGCTGATCCTGCCGTCGCTCGCGCCGAACGTGTACGGCCTGTGCGCGGCCCTCTTCGTCTACGGCGCCACCGCCGGCATGTCCGACGTGGCGATGAACGCGCTCGGCGTCGAGACCGAGAACCGGCTCGGGCGCTCGATCATGTCCAGCCTGCACGGCATGTGGAGCGCCGGCGCCCTGATCGGCTCGGCGGCCGGCACCGTCGCCGCCCACCTCGGCGGCGACGCCCGGCTGCACCACCTGATCGCCGCCCTCGTCCTGACCGCGGTCGGCCTCGCCTGCTGCCAGGGCGTGCTCGACCTGCAGAGCGCACCCGAGGAGGAGGCGCCGCCGCGCTTCTCGCTGCCCCCGAAGTCCGCGCTGGTCATCGGCGCCATCGGCTTCTGCGGCGTGTTCGCGGAGGGCGCGAGCCTGGACTGGTCGGCGGTCTACCTCAAGGAGGAGCTGGGCACCTCGGCCGGTCTGGCCGCCGCGTCCACCACGGCCTTCGCCCTGACCATGGCCGTGGCGCGCCTGGTCGGCGACCGGGTGGTGGACCGCTTCGGCGCGGTGCGCACCGTACGCGTCGGAGGTCTGGCCGCCACCCTCGGCGGGCTCCTCGTGGTCTTCGCCCCGCACGCGGCCCTCGCCCTGACCGGTTTCGGCCTCATCGGGCTCGGCGTCGCGGTCGTCGTCCCGCTGGCCTTCGCCGCCGCCGGGCGCAGCGGCCCGAACCCCAGTCAGGCCATCGCGGGCGTCGCGACCATCACGTACACCTCGGGCCTCATCGCCCCGTCCGCGATCGGCGGCATCGCGGACGCGACCTCGCTGGCCTTCTCCTTCGGCCTGGTCACCCTGCTCGCGTTCGGCCTGGTCGTGGGCGCGGGCGTGCTGCGGCCGGGCGGCCGGACCGCGGCCGGGACCGGGACCGGGACGGCGAGGGCGGGCTCCTCGGAAGGGGTCCGCTGACCTGCGGCGCACTACCATGTGGCTGGTCTTTTTCGGTTCCGGCACGACGGGGCCGCAAGGCCACCGGAATCCCGAGAACGACCCCCGAGAACTGGAGCGACCACATGAGCCTCGGCGTGCGCTGGACCCTGCACGGCGACGGGAGGACACCCGCTCCGGGAGCCGTCGTCCGGCCGGACGAACGGCTCTCCTGGCCGCGGACGGCCGGTCTCGGCGCCCAGCACGTGGTGGCGATGTTCGGCGCCTCGTTCGTGGCCCCGGTCCTCATGGGCCTCGACCCGAACCTCGCGATCATGATGTCCGGTGTCGCCACCGTGATCTTCCTGCTCGCGACCCGCGGCACGGTCCCCTCGTACCTCGGCTGCTCGCTGTCCTTCGTGGGCGTGGCCGCCGCGATCCGGGCCTCGGGCGGCGACAGCGCCACGGTGACCGGCGCGGTCCTCGTGGTCGGCGCGGTGCTCTTCCTCGCCGGTCTCGCGGTCGCGCGGTTCGGCGCGCGGATCATCCACGCGGCCATGCCGCCGGTCGTCACCGGGGCCGTGGTCATGCTCATCGGCTTCAACCTGGCGCCGGTCACCGCCGCCACCTACTGGCCGCAGGACCAGTGGACGGCGCTGCTGGTGATGCTGTTCACCGGTCTGGCCGTGGTCGGCCTGCGCGGCTTCTGGTCGCGGATCGCGATCTTCCTCGGCCTGATCTTCGGCTACGGCATCTCGTGGATCTTCGACCTGGTCTTCGGGAAGATCCACTCGATGTCCCCGAGCGGCCAGGTCACCGACCACTGGCGGCTCGACCTCTCCGGCGTCGCCCGGGCCGACTGGATCGGCCTGCCCT
Source organism: Streptomyces roseoviridis (assembly GCF_039535235.1). Classification (NCBI taxonomy): domain Bacteria; kingdom Bacillati; phylum Actinomycetota; class Actinomycetes; order Kitasatosporales; family Streptomycetaceae; genus Streptomyces; species Streptomyces roseoviridis. The sequence goes on along the minus strand of NZ_BAAAWU010000001.1, from coordinate 6,337,840 downwards.
CCTTCCACGGCCCGAGCTTCGAGTGGTCCGCGATCCTGGTGGCGCTGCCCGTGGTCATCGCGCTGATCGCCGAGAACGCCGGACACGTCAAGGCCGTCGGCGAGATGACCGGCGACCCGCTGGACGACAGGCTGGGCACGGCCATCGCCGCCGACGGCGCCGCCTCGATGCTGTCCACCGCCGTGGGCGGCCCGCCGAACACCACGTACTCCGAGAACATCGGCGTCATGGCCGCGACCCGCGTCTACTCCACCGCCGCCTACTGGGCCGCGGCCGGCTTCGCCCTCCTCTTCGGCCTGTGCCCCAAGTTCGGCGCGGTCGTCGCGGCCATCCCCGGCGGCGTGCTCGGCGGCATCACCGTGATCCTCTACGGCATGATCGGCCTGCTCGGCGCCCAGATCTGGATCAACGCCGGGGTCGACCTGCGCAACCCGCTCAACCTGGTGCCCGCCGCGGCCGGCATCATCATCGGCGTCGGCGGCGTGAAGCTGACCTTCACCGACACCTTCGAGCTCGGCGGCATCGCGCTCGGCACCCTGGTCGTCATCACCGGCTACCACGTGCTGCGCGCCTTCGCGCCGGCCCACATGAAGCGGCAGGAACCCCTGCTCGACGCCGGCACCAGCTCGTACGAGGGCAAGGGCGCGGCCGAGGGCAAGGGCGCGGCCGAGGGCACGACCGACAGCACCTCCGGCGACGCGCCCGCCGCCAAGCCGTAGGCGATTCGCCCGATCTGGGGAAGCCGGGCGGCGGAATCCTTCCGTCCGGCTTCGCGGCTGCCACGCTGCACCCATGGCATCCACGGCGCAGACGCAGGACATGGCGCAGACGCAGGACATCGAGATCGGGCCGTTCACGGCCGTCGACCCCGTGGTGGACCGGATGCGGGCCATCCGGTCCGCCTGGCATCCGGCGGACGGCGTCGCGGTCTTCAACCGGGTCTATCTGACGGTCACCGAGGAGATCGGGCGGGCCATCGAGGCGGGCACCTTCACCGACCCGCGGGCCGCCGCCACCCTCGACGTACGGTTCGCCCGCCGCTATCTCGCGGTCGTCGACGCCGTCGCCGCCGGCGCCCCGGCACCCGCCTGCTGGCGGCCGCTCTTCCACTACCGGCGGCACCCGGGCGTACGGCCGCTCCAGTTCGCGCTGGCCGGGATCAACGCGCACATCGGCCACGACCTGGCCCTCGCGGTGGTCGACACCTGCCACAGCCTGGACTGCGGCCCCGCGGACCTGGAGGACGAGTTCCACCGGGTCGGCGACGTCCTCGTGCTCCTGGAGGAGCGCATCCGGGAGGAACTGATGCCGGGCCCGGACCTCCTGGAGGTCGCGGACCCGCTGACGCATCTGCTCGGCTGCTGGAGCCTGGACCGGGCCCGCGAGGGGGCCTGGCTCGCCGCCCGCTCGCTGTGGCAGCTGCGGGAGCTGCCCGACCTGGCCGAGGAGTTCACCGAACGCCTCGACCGGTCGGTGGGCCTGGTGGGGCGGATGATGCTCACACCCCTCGCCAGGCCCTGACCGGGATCAGTCCTCCGGCAGCTCGACCGGGGCGATCTCGTCGTACACGTCGCCCGGGCCCGGGTTGGTGGCGTCGGTCTCGCCGCCGAAGTGGTGCATCACGCCCCACACCGCGTTGAGCGCCGTCTGCACCGCGCCCTCGGCCCAGCCGGCCGTCCAGGATATGTCGTCGCCGGCGAGGAAGATGCCCCGCTTGTCCTCGGGCAGCCGGTCCTGCATGAAGTGCGTGAACAGGCGGCGCTGGTAGCGGTAGTGGCCCGGGAGGTTGGCCTTGAAGGCGCCCATGAAGTAGGGCTCGTTCTCCCACGAGACCGTCACCGGGTTGCCGATGATGTGCTTGCGGATGTCGACCTTCGGGTAGATCTCGCCGAGCGACTTCAGCATGACCTCCATCCGCTCCTGCGCGGACAGCGGCAGCCACTTCAGGCTGTCGTCGCACCAGGTGTACGACAGGCAGATGACGGCCGGCTTGTCCGGACCGTCGTCCAGGAGGTACGTGCCGCGGGTCATCCGGTCGGTCAGCGTCATCGACATGACGTCGCGGCCGGTCGGATTTCCCCTGTCGTCGACGGCCTTGTCCAGCCAGAACGGCCGGTCGACGGGCACGAAGAGCTTGGAGCTCTCCATGTAGTGGGTGCGCTCGATCGCCGTCCAGTGGTCGATCGGGAAGAGCGAGTCGTCACACGCGATCTTGGAGAGCAGCATCCAGGACTGCGCGGTGAAGATCGCCGCCTGGTACGTGCGGATGTCGCCGGACGCGTCGGTGACGGTGATCCGGTTGCCGGCGGTGCGGTTCAGGCGCGTGACGGCCGGCTTGGGCTGACCGCCCTCGTGCAGGGAGCTCAGCGAGGTGCCCTGCGCCCAGTGGACGATCTTCTCCGGCTCGCGCTCCCACAGGCGCAGCGGCAGCTGCTGGGAGCCGCCGACGATGCCGCGGTGGTGGTCGTCGGCCTCGGTGTAGACGACCCGCAGGATCTCCAGGATGGAGTTCGGGAAGTCGGTGTCCCAGCCACCGGTGCCGAAGCCGACCTGGCCGAAGATCTCGCGGTGCCGGAAGGACTTGAAGGCCTCCGACTCGCACAGGAAGCCGTAGAAGGTCTGGTTGTCGAGCTTCTCGACGAGCTTGGCCCAGATCTCGCGGATGCGCGGCACGTCGCGCTCGCGCATGGCGCGGTTCATGTCGGAGAAGTCGGCGCCCTCGTCGAGGCACTTGTTCCAGGCCGCGGCGACGTCACGGTAGACCTGCGGCAGGTCGTCGATGGTCTCCGCGTAGTGCGTCTCGCCCTTGAGGTCGACGACGGTCGAGGGGGTGGCCTCGGCAAGCGGGTTCGGGAACGGCCGGGTCTCCAGGCCCACCAGGTCGATGTAGTGCTGGAGCGCCGTCGAGGAGGGCGGGAAGCGCATGGCACCCATCTCGGCGGTCAGGCCCTCGGCGCCGGTGCCCTCGAAGCCGACGGTGCGCAGCCGGCCGCCGATCTGGTCGGCCTCGTAGACGACCGGCTTGAGGCCCATCTTCATCAGCTCGTAGGCGGCGATGATGCCGGAGAGCCCGCCGCCGATGACGGCGACCTCGGTGCCGTGCTCCGTCGCGGGTATCTGGCCGAGACCGGCCGGGTGGGCCAGGAAGTCGTCGTAGGCGTAGGGGAAGTCCGGACCGAACATGGTGATCGGCGGCTGCGCGTCGGTGTGCTGGACGGCGGTGGGCACCGTGGACGTCATGGGGTACGGACTCCTTGCACGAAACAGGTGAGGCAGAGGGGAGGTCGGGGCGGGCGCGGCTCAGACGAGGGAGCCGTACAGCCCGGGGCGGCGGTCGCGGAGGTAGGGGTTGTCCTTCCGGGAGGCCGCCAGGAAGTCGGGGTCGACGTCGCCGAACACGAGGTCCTCGCCGCGCCCGGCGCGGGCCCGGGCGGTGCCGTCGGGGCCGGCCAGCGTGGACAGGCCGACGAACTCGAAGTCCCCCTCGGGACCGGTCCGGTTGGCGTACGCGAGGTAGATCTGGTTCTCGAAGGCGCGCACGGGGACCACCGACTCGGGGACGATCTCGGCGGGGTGCATGAGGGCGGTCGGCACGAGGAGGAGGTCCGTGCCGGCCAGCGCCTGCGCCCGCACGTTCTCGGGGAACTCGACGTCGTAGCAGATCATCAGGCCGACGGTGAGGCCGCCGAGCTCGGTCTGGACGACGCCGTCCTCCCCGGGCGTGAACCACTTCGCCTCGAAGTCGCCGAAGAGGTGGGTCTTGCGGTAGTGCGCGAGGACCGTGCCGTCGGCGCCGAGGAGCTGCGCGGAGTTGTACAGCACGCCGTGCCGCTCGGTGTCGCGCTCCGGGTAGCCGTAGCCGACGGCGAGGCCGTGACGCGCGGCGATGTCCGCCACCGCGCGGGCGGAGGGGCCGTCGGAGGGCTCGGCGAGCCGCGCGAGGTCGGGGCCGATGGCGTAGCCGGTCAGGAAGAGCTCGGGGGCGAGCAGCAGGCCCGCTCCGGCCGCCGCGGCGCGGCCCGCGGCCTCGTCGAGGATCTTCAGGTTGGCGGCCACGTCACCGAGCTGTCCGGAGCTCTGGAGCAGGGCGATGCGCAGCGCGGGCATGAGCGATCCTCGGGGGGCGGAGTTGAGGGGGAAGACGTCAAAAACGGTACGGTTTCGCGCTCGTCCGGGACAAGGCGGGACCGTTGCGGACCGACCGTCGAACCGTTGCGCGATCCTCGCCGACCGCGGCGATTCGTTGCACGGGGGCTCCGACCGAGGGCGTACGGCCTCCCCGCCGCGCGGCGGAGGCGGGGACCGTCCTCCGGCGCGACGCCGTGGCGCGGGCGGCGCGGAAGAGTGGTGGGCGTCCGGGAGAACACCGGACGACCTGCGACGAAGGACCGGGATCACATGAACCGTCGTACGAAGACCGCCGCCGTGGCCGCCGCCCTGCTGATCACCGCGGGCGCCGCCGGCTCCGCCACCGCCTCCGGGGACGGAGCGGGCGGCGGCCGCGAGGCGGCGGCGCTGACCGGCACCGCCAAGCTGTACCGGCCGGCCGGCGACGACATCACCTTCTCCTTCGACGCCCATCTGGCGGCGAAGGACACCATGGACCCGCAGGCGGCGACCGGCACCTTCCGCTACAGCCACTACAAGAACGGCAAGGGCGGCTACGCCGTGGCGACGGTGGACTGCCTGACCACGGGCGGCACGGTGGCCGTGGTGACGGGCGTGGTCACCGAAACGGATCTGGACGACCTGAAGGGCAAGCGGGTCGGGATCTCGGTGCACGACGACGGGAGGCGCGACCGGCTTGGCTACAGCTGGGTCGGGCGGGACGCGCACCTGGAGGTGCCGCCCTGCCTGAGCGCGGCCCCCTTCGAGAAGGTGCGGGCGGGCACCGGTGACTTCCGGGTCCTGCCCTGGCACCCCGTCTACCCGGCCGAATGAGCTGAGGGACCGTCCCACGGGGGTGGGCGGTCCCTCTTCGGCGTCGTCGGCCTCGGCGGCTACGCGGGCGAGCCCGACGAGAAGCGCCGCAGCAGCGGCGAGAGCACCAGGACGGACTTGGTGCGCTCCACGAAGGGCTCCCCCGCGATCCGCTCCAGGACGCGCTCGAAGTGGCGCATGTCGGAGGCGAAGACCTGGACGACGGCGTCCGCGTCGCCGGTGACGGTCGACGCGGACACCACCTCGGGATACCGCTCCAGGCCGCGCCGGATGTCGTCCGGCGAGGTGTTGTGGCGGCAGTAGATCTCGACGAACCCCTCCGTCTCCCAGCCGAGCGCCGCCGGATCCACCCGTACGGTGAAGCCGGTGATGGCGCCCTCGGCCCGGAGCCGGTCCACGCGCCGTTTGACGGCGGGGGCGGAGAGGCCGACCAGCGAGCCGATGTCGGCATAGCTGCGGCGGGCGTCTTCCGCGAGGGCGTGGACGATGCGTTCGTCGAGGTCGTTGAGTCGCACTACGGGTGGATCACTTCTCTGCGGGGGCCTCTGCCAGGGCCGGAGCCGTGGCCAGTCGGGAGCGGCGCATGCCGTACAGGAAGTAGAACACGAGACCGGCCGCCATCCAGGCACCGAAGTACGCCCAGGTGATCAGGTCGAGGCTGTACATGCTGTAGCCGCAGCACAGGAACCCGAGGACGGGGAAGACCGGGCCGAACGGCACCTTGAAGGAGCGCTCCATGTCCTTGCGGGTGTAGCGGAGCACGACGACGGCGATGTTGACCAGGGCGAAGGCGAAGAGCGTGCCGATGCTGGTGGCGTTGACCAGCTCGCCGAGCGGGACGACGGCGGCGAGGACGCCGCACAGCAGCGAGACGATCAGGGTGTTGACGCGCGGGGTGCCGGTGCGGGCGTCGACCTTGCCGAACACCTTGGGCACCAGGCCGTCGCGGGACATCGCGAACAGGATGCGGGTCTGGCCGTAGAGCACGGTGAGGACGACGCTGGCGATGGAGATGACGGCGCCGGCGGCGAGCAGGGTGCCCCAGAAGCTCTGCCCGGTGACGTCGTTCATGATCGCGGCCAGCGATGCCTCGGAGCCGGCGAACTTCTTCCAGTCCCAGGCGCCCACGGCGACGGCGGCGACGAGCACGTACAGCGCGGTCACGATGACCAGCGAGAGCATGATCGCCCGCGGCAGGTCACGCTTGGGGTCCTTGGCCTCCTCACCGGCGGTGGAGGCGGCGTCGAAGCCGATGTAGGAGAAGAAGAGGATGGCTCCGGCGGCGCCGACGCTGCCGATGCCGAGCGGCATGAAGTCGGAGTAGTTGCCGGACTTGAAGCCCATGAAGCCGACGGCGCAGAAGAGCACCAGGGCGGCGATCTTCACGCCCACCATGATCGTGTTCGCGCGGGCCGACTCACGGGCGCCGCCGAGCAGGAAGAGCATGGCGAGGACGACGACGATCAGGGCGGGCAGGTTGAACACGCCGCCGTCGCCGGGAGGCGCGCTGAGCGTCTCGGGGAGGGTGACGCCGATCGTGCCGTCGAGCAGCTCGTTGAGGTAGTCGCCCCAGCCGACCGCGACGGCGGCGACCGAGACGCCGTACTCCAGCATCAGGCACCAGCCGCACACCCAGGCGACGAGTTCACCCATCGTTGCGTACGCGTACGAGTACGAGGAACCCGCGACCGGTATGGTCCCGGCCAGCTCGGCGTACGAGAGCGCCGAGAAGAGGGCGGTCAGGCCGGCGAAGACGAACGCCAGCGTGACGGCCGGGCCGGCCTCGGGAACGGCCTCGCCGAGCACGACGAAGATGCCGGTGCCGAGCGTCGCACCGATGCTGATCATGGTCAGCTGCCACATCGAGAGCGAGCGGCGAAGGCTGCCGCCCTCACCCTGGCCACCCTCAGCGACCAGGTCTTCGACCGGCTTGCGGCGGGTGAGGGCAGAGAGCCCGGAGGTCTTGCGGGCGGTCGGGACGGTCGTGTCCTCGGCCGGTGGGGCTGCGCCGTGGTCCAGCACTGCAAAGGCTCCTTATCGCTGCCTGTGACGAGGCGAGGACCGCGGCGGTACGCGGGCATGTCGAGACAGCCCACGGGGGAAGGGGGAACCGCCGAGCAGGCGGTCGCCGCCACTCCTGGTACGAGGCATGAGCCTAAGCGCTGAGGCTTCGCACTCGTAATGCAGGGTTGTTGCGCACTGTCGAATGATCATTGCGCGCTTCCGGCACGGACGGGGAAACATTGCGCTCCCCCGCATGAATCGACACATCGGGGGCGTAGAGAGGCCCTCTGGTGTGCAGGGACTCCGTGGAGGGACTTCCTGTGCGGCGCGACCCGCGCCGCACCGCCGTCCACCCGATCGGAGGTCGTCGTGAGCTGGCTGGAACCCGGGCCCTTTCTTCGCGGTGTCGCGTGGCGGGACGGCGAGCGGCCCGTCCGGGCGGATCCCGCCGACCTGGCCCGGCTGCCCTGGGACATCGCCGAGCGGGCCGCACTGCCCATCGGCGTGCGGGTGGAGTTCACGGCGGCGCCGGGCACCCGGGCGGTGGAGCTGCGCTACCGGGCGGCCGTTCCGGAGGCGGGCGACACCCTGCGGTCGCTGCGGCACGGTTTCGCGCTCTGGCGGGGCCGGCGCTGCCTGGCGGAGGTGTTCGCCGAGCCGGCCGAGGAGGCGGTCGTGCGCATCGAACTCCCTCCCAGCGGCGGGGAGTTCACCGTGCACCTGCCGGAGGCGCAGGCGCCGGTGGTGCGGGCCCTCAGGCCGGTCGGCGGCGCCCTGGCCCCCGCGCCGCGCCGCCCCCGCTGGCTGGTCCACGGCGACTCGATCACGGAGGGCTGGTGGGCCACCCGGCCCGCGCACTCCTGGCCCGCGACGGCCGGCCGGGCGCTCGGCCTCGACCCGGTCAACCTCGGTTACGCGGGCGGGGCGCGCGGCGAGCTGCCGCTGGCCGAACACCTCGCCCGCCTCCCGGGCGAGCTGATCACCCTGGCCTTCGGCACCAACTGCTGGGGGACCGTGCCCAGTTCGGCGCCCCTGCTCTACGAGACGACCCGCGCCTTCGTCGCCCTGGTCCGCCGCGGCCATCCCGGCACCCCGCTGCTGCTGGTCTCCCCCGTGCTGCGCCCCGCGGCCGAGCGGACCGGGAACGCCCTGGGCGCCACGCTCGCGGAGCTGCGGACGGCCATGGAGGCGGCCGTGCGGGACCTGGTGGCGGCCGGCGACACCCGCCTTGCGCTGCTGCCCGGCCGGGAGCTGCTCGGCCCGCGGGACCTGGCCGACGGGCTCCACCCCAACGACCGGGGCCACGCGCGGATCGCCGCGGCGGTGGCGGCGGCGCTGCGCGGGGCGGGCTTCACCGGGCGGCCGGGGCCGGTCCGGCGGCCCCGGGCGGACGTCGGTCCGGGCGTCTGAGGCGTCAGCCCAGGCGTCTGACGAGGAAGCCGCAGGAGTCGGCGTGGTGGTGCGTCCGCCCCTCGGCGTCCGTACGGGACCAGCGGTCCGTGTACGGGGTCACGGGCTCGTAGCCGAGGCGCGCGTACAGGGCGGCGGCCCGGGGGTTGTCGTCGGCCACGCCGAGGCCGAGGAGCGTGCGGCCCCGCTCGCGCACCAGCTCCTCGGCCGCCCGCACCAGCGCGGTGCCGATCCCCCGCCCGCGCAGGTCCGCTCGGACGTCCAGGCCGTTGAGCTCCGGACAGTCGGCGAGCAGGGCCCGCACCTCCGGGGCCGCGCAGCCGTCCCAGCGGACCAGCCCGTGCCCGGCCGGGAGGCCGTCGTGCCAGGCGACCAGATAGGTGGCGAGTCCGGCCTCCTGGCGGGCGAACCGGCCGGAGTGCCGGGTCGGGGCGCCCGGCGCGGGCAGGTGGCGGTCGAGCAGGGTGACGTCCTCGGCCCGGCAGGGTCTGATCTCCGTACGCTCCATGCGCCGACCGTACGGGAACGCCGCGGGCCCCCGGGAGGGATTTCCCGGGGGCCCGCGGCGCTGCCGATTCGTTTCGGCGGGGTTCGTCGCGGCGGTCAGCTCCAGCTGGCGTGCAGCGGCTTGCCCTCCGCGTAACCGGCGGCGGACTGGATGCCGACGACGGCCTTCTCCTCGAACTCGGCGAGCGAGCCCGCACCGGCGTAGGTGCAGGAGGAGCGGACGCCGGCGATGATCGAGTCGATCAGGTCCTCGACGCCCGGGCGCTGCGGGTCGAGGAACATCCGCGAGGTGGAGATGCCCTCCTCGAACAGCGCCTTGCGGGCGCGGTCGTAGGCGGACTCGTCGGAGGTCCGGTTCTTGACGGCGCGGGCCGAGGCCATGCCGAAGGACTCCTTGTACGCGCGGCCCTTGGCGTCGTGCTGGAGGTCGCCGGGGGACTCGTAGGTGCCGGCGAACCAGGAGCCGATCATGACGTTGGACGCACCGGCGGCGAGCGCCATGGCGACGTCGCGCGGGTGACGGACACCGCCGTCGGCCCAGACGTGCTTGCCGTACTTCTTGGCCTCGGCGGCGCACTCCAGGACGGCGGAGAACTGCGGGCGGCCGACACCGGTCATCATGCGGGTGGTGCACATGGCGCCGGGGCCCACGCCGACCTTGATGATGTCGGCGCCGGCGTCGATGAGGTCCTTGACGCCCTCGGCGGCGACGATGTTGCCCGCGACGATCGGGACCTGCGGGTCGAGCGCCCGGACGGTCCTGATGGCGCTGATCATCGACTCCTGGTGGCCGTGCGCGGTGTCGATGACGAGCGTGTCCACGCCCGCGTCGAGCAGCTGCTTGGCCTTGCCCGCCACGTCGCCGTTGATGCCGACGGCCGCGGCGATGCGCAGCCGGCCCTTGGCGTCGACGGCCGGCGTGTACAGGGTCGCGCGCAGGGCGCCCTTGCGGGTGAGGATGCCGACCAGCTTGCCGTCCTTGTCGACGGCCGGGGCGTAGCGCCGGTTGGCGTGGTCCAGGGTGTTGAACGCCTCGCGCGGGTCGATGTCCGCGTCGAGCAGCAGCAGGTCCCGGGACATGACCTCGGACAGCTGCGTGAAGCGGTCCACGCCGGACAGGTCGGCGTCGGTGACGACACCGACCGGGCGGTTGTCCTCGTCCACGACCACGCCGGCGTCGTGCGCCCGCTTCGGCAGCAGCGAGAGCGCGTCGGCGACGGTCTGGTGCGGGGCCAGGACGATGGGGGTGTCGAGGACGTGGTGGCGGGACTTGACCCAGCCGATGACGTCGGTGACGACCTCGATCGGGATGTCCTGCGGGATGACGACCAGGCCGCCGCGGCGGGCGACGGTCTCGGCCATGCGGCGGCCGGCGATGGCGGTCATGTTGGCGACGACCAGCGGGATCGTCGTACCGGTCCCGTCCGGGGAGGAGAGGTCCACGGCCTGGCGGGAACCGACGGCCGAGCGGCTCGGCACCATGAACACATCGTCGTACGTGAGGTCGTACGGCGGCTTGACGTCATTGAGGAAACGCACGTGCTGACATCCCAGTCGTTCGGATCGGCCCCTAGGCATTTCAGCCAGGGGAAAAAGCACGTAGTTCATTGTCCCACGCCGGGGGCGCGGGGCGGTGCGGGCGGATCGTCCGAGCCTTGCGAGGGGCCGCTCGTCCGATCCTCCAAATGGGCGAGGTCGCCGCCGAGGGACAGCAGGACCGCGAGGCCGGCCGAACTGGCCCGGGCCGCCGCCGAGAACACCTCCTGGGCGATGGACCAGTCGTCCGGTTCGGCCTCGGCATAAGCCTGCCAGCCGGTCACCACGATCGCCATGGGTTCGCGCATGTCGGCGAGGCAGTCGGCGAGGGCGTCCCAGTTGCGGCCGAACCAGACGGGCAGCGGCAGGGTGCGCACGCAGCGGTTGATGAAGGCGTTCTTGTCGGTGACCCCGTGCAGGTCGAGGACGACGGCGTCATCGATTCTCATCCGCGACCACCTCCCGGAAGCTCTGGTAGTGGTCGTCCGTGTAGTACGTCTCCCCGCCCCGGCCGGTGACGATGCGCCGGGCTCCGCGGTCGCGTTCGCCGGGGGTTCGGACGGTGTACTCGCGGTAGTAGCCGCGCTCGCGCCGCGGCAGGATCCGCTCGAAGTTCGAGAACACCGCCCCGTCCTTGGCGTACGGGAAGGGCCCGCCGCCGCGGATGAGGGCGAGGGTCTTCCGGGCCTCGGGTGGTAGGTCGGCCTCGCGGACGGCGGGGAGGTCCGCGGCGGTACGGGAAGGAGCGGCGGTGGCCGTACGGGAGGGGGTGGCGGTGGCCGTACGGGAGGGGGTGGCGGTGGCCGTACGGCTCGGGGACGCCGTGCCGGTGGGGGTGCCGGGAGCCGCGCCGCCCTCGACGGAGCACCCCGTGAGGAGGCCGGCGAGCAGCCCGACGAGGAGCAGGCAGAGCCCGGCGAGCAGGGCGGGCCGCGGCCGGGCGGGGCGCTGGATCATGCCCCGATGCTGCCATCGCCCCGCCGGGCGCGCGGGCGGGGCGCGCCCGTGGGCGGGGCGGTCAGATGCCGTCCGGGTCGGCCCGGTCGAGGGCCGGGCGCGGGCCGGGGCTGAACTCGGTGAGCAGGTAGTCGGCCGCCGACCGGTCGGTCACCAGGCTGGTGACGAGACCGGAGCGGAGCACCGCCCCGATCGCCGCCGCCTTGCGCTGGCCGCCGGCGATGGCGACGACCTCGGGGATCCGGCGCAGCCGGTCCGCCTCGACGGTGATGCAGCGCTCGCCGAGGTCCCGGCCGACCCGGCGGCCCTCCGCGTCGAAGAGGTGGGCCGACATCTCGGCCGCGACGCCGAGCGAGGCGTAGTGGGCCCGCTCCTCGTCGGAGAGCATGTCGTGCACGGTCGAGATGCCCGGCTCCCAGGAGCCGATGGAGACGCAGGCCACTGTCACCTTGTCGAAGTACTCGAAGGCCCGGGCGATGCCGGTCTGGCTGCGCAGGGCGTTGGCGGTCGCCGCGTCCGGCAGCAGCATCGGCGCGTAGATGGGGTGCGCCTCGCCGCCGGAGACCTGGGCGGCACGCCGTACCGCCTCGACCGAGCCGCGCTCGGCCGTGCCCGCGTCGTACACGCCGGTGAGCTGGACGACGGTGCAGGGCGGCAGCCGGTCGAGGGCGGCCGCCATGTGGATGGTGGAGCGGCCCCAGGCCAGGCCCAGGACGTCGCCCTCGGCGACCAGCTCGCCGAGCAGGTCGGCCGCGACCTCGCCGAGGTTCTCCGGGTCGGGCGACTCCTCGTCGCCCTCCGCCGGGGACTCGACGACGACGGCGTGGCGCAGCCCGTAGCGGGCGCGGAGCGCGTCGGAGCGCTCGGCGTCCAGCTCGGCCGGTACGCGGATCTCGATGCGCACGAGGTCGCGCTCCAGGGCGGTCTCCAGGACCCGGGCCACCTTGAAGCGGCTCACGCCGAACTCCTCGGCGATCTGGATCTTGGACTTGCCCTCGAGGTAGAAGCGGCGGGCCATCGCCGCCGCCTGCACGAGCTCCGCGGGTCCCATCCGCAGGGCTGACCGTCCCGCCGACATACCCGCCACCGCGATCTCCTCACTGCTGTTCACGTACCGCTGCTCATGTGCCGTGTTCCGGCTGCGCTTGCGCTTCGGTGCTGCTGTTCACACTCTGGACTCACCGTTCATCCTGTCAGATCCGGCGGTCCTGATCGGCCGTGTCGGCGGCCCGACGGACCGCGTTCACGTACCGGTGGGTCGTTGGAGGCTCAGTGGCCACATGCCCACGGTGCCGAGGCCGTCACGGCCTCCGCCTTGGCCCGCAGGGAGCGGACGGCGGCGGCCGGGTCGGCGGCCCCGTAGACGGCGGAACCGGCCACGAAGACGTCGGCGCCGGCCTCGGCGCACCGCTCGATGGTGGACTCGGCGACACCGCCGTCCACCTGGAGCCAGAGCTCCAGACCGTGCTTGGAGATCAGCTCCCGGGTGCGGCGGATCTTCGGCAGCATGATGTCCAGGAAGGCCTGACCGCCGAAGCCGGGCTCGACCGTCATGATCAGGAGCATGTCGAGCTCGGGGAGCAGGTCCTCGTACGGCTCGATGGGCGTGGCCGGCTTGAGCGCCATCGACGCCCGCGCCCCCTTGGCCCTGATCTCCCGCGCCAGGCGCACCGGGGCGGCGGCCGCCTCCACGTGGAAGGTGACCGAACCGGCCCCGGCCTCCACGTACTGCGGCGCCCAGCGGTCCGGGTCCTCGATCATGAGGTGGCAGTCGAGGGGGGTGTCCGTCGCCCGGCTCAGCGACTCGACCACCGGCACGCCCAGCGTCAGGTTGGGCACGAAGTGGTTGTCCATCACGTCGACGTGCAGCCAGTCGGCGCCGTCGACCGCCTTCGCCTCCTCGGCGAGCCGGGCGAAGTCCGCGGACAGGATGCTGGGATTGATCTGCGCCATGTGCCAAGCCTGCCACGTTCTTGAGGACTTCTTTGCCGCGATGGGGCACGGATCCGAAGAGCCGGGTCCCGTACTGGTACAGACCAGGTGAAACCGTCAGGCGGTGCGGCGGATCAGCGCCAGGTACATCGCGTCCGTACCGTGCACATGCGGCCACAGCTGGACGTCCGGCCCGTCGCCGAGCTCCGGCACGCCCGGCAGCAGCGGGCGGGCGTCGATCAGCTCGGCGCCGCCGGTCTTCTTCAGGACGTCGTCGACCACCACCCGGGTCTCCGCCAGGTGCGGGGAGCAGGTCGCGTAGCCGACCACTCCGCCGACCCTTACGGCCCGCAGCGCCTCCGTGAGCAGCCCGCGCTGGAGCGGGGCGAAGCCGTCGAGGTCGGAGGGGCGGCGGCGCCAGCGGGCCTCGGGACGGCGCCGCAGGGCGCCGAGCCCCGAGCAGGGCACGTCCATCAGGACCCGGTCGAAGGAGCCCTCGCGCCACGGCGGGCGGGTGCCGTCGGCGGCGATGACCTGGTACGGGCCGGGGTTGCCGGCCAGGGCGCGCTCGACCAGGCGGGCGCGGTGCGGCTGCTTCTCGGAGGCGAGCAGGGCGGCGCCGCGCTCGGCGGCCAGCGCGCCCAGCAGGGCCGCCTTGCCGCCGGGACCCGCGCAGCCGTCGAGCCAGCGGGTGTCGGGGCCGTCGACGGGCGCGTTGGCGAGGGCGATGGCGACGAGCTGGCTGCCCTCGTCCTGGACGCCGGCCCGGCCCTCGCGGACCGCCTCGATGGCGCCGGGCTCGCCGCCCTCGGCGAGCCGCCGCGCGTACGGCGACCAGCGGCCGGGCTCGGTCTCGGCCGCGGCGGCCAGTTCCTCGGTGGTGGCCCGGCCGGGCCGCGCGACCAGCGTCACCTCGGGCCGCTCGTTGTCGGCCGCCAGGAGCGCCTCGATCCCGGCCCGGCCGCCGCCGAGGGCGTCCCAGAGCGCGGAGACCACCCAGCGGGGGTGGGAGTGGACGACGGCGAGGTGGTCCTCTGCGTCCTCCTCGTACGGCGGCGCGACCCGCGCCACCCAGGTGTCGAAGTCGTCCTGGGCGATCTTGCGCAGCACGGCGTTCACGAACTTGGCCCGCCCGTCGCCGAGCACCACCCGGGCCAGCTCGACGGTGGCCGACACCGCGGCGTGACTCGGGGTCCGCATGCCGAGCAGCTGGTGCGCGCCGAGCGCCAGGACGTCGAGCACCGGCGGGTCGACCTCGCGCAGCGGGCGGTCGACACAGGCGGAGATGATCGCGTCGTACGTCCCCTGCCGGCGCAGCGTCCCGTACACCAGCTCGGTCGCGAGGGCCGCGTCGCGCCCGTCGAAGCCCTCGTGCTTCTCCCGGGCCTTCTTCAGCAGCGGCGGCAGCACCAGGTTCGCGTAGGCGTCCCGCTCGTCCACGGCCCGCAGCGCCTCGAAGGCGAGGATCCGGACGGGGTCCTTCTTGGGCCTGCGGTGGGGCCGGGGGGACTTCGGGGAGTTCGGGGTGCGGCGACGTGCCTGCTCGCTCAAAGGTGCTCCGCGTGACGAAAAGACGAGGGGTCGAACACTCTCAGCGTACGTCCGCGCTCCCCCGCCGGGAAAAACGCCCCTGCCGGACCGCCCAGTCCTCGGCGGCGATCAGGCAGGAGGAGGGCGCCGTGCGGCCGGCGTCCGCCTCGAAGGCGACGAGGACGGGCGGCTCGTCCCCGACGAGCCGGGTGACCTCCGCGCGCTCCTCGGGGGTGGGCTCCCGGAAGGCGGGGTCGGCGAAGTCCATCGGGCACCGGACGTAGAGGGTGTCCGTGAAGACGACCTCGAGCCCGTGGTGGTACGTGACGTCGTGGCCGGCGGCGAGCGTCAGGCGGCTGCCGTCGTAGCCGAGGACCGTCCAGTCCCACCAGGACCCTTCGGGGAGCGGAAGCAGCACCGCGGGCGCCCCCTACGCGCCGACGCGCTCGCCGGGCGCGATCCGGACGCCGCGCGCCCAGTCCGCCGCCTTCATGGGCTTCTTGCCCTGGGGCTGGACCCACAGGAGCTCCACGGCGTGCGAGCCGGTGCCGACGTACACGTTGTTCTTGCCGACGGCGAGTTCGCCCGGGGCCAGGTCGATGCGGTCCGGCAGCAGGGCGACCTGGATCAGCTTGAGGCGCTCGCCGCGGAAGAGGGTCCACGCGCCGGGCGCGGGGGTGCAGCCGCGGACGACCCGGTCGACGCGCAGCGCGGGGGCGGTGAAGTCGACGTGGGCGTCCTCGACCTGGATCTTCGGGGCGAGGGTGACGCCCTCGGCCGGCTGGGGCACGGCCTTGAGGGTGCCGTCCTCGATGCCGTCCATGGTCGCCGCGAGCAGCCCCGCGCCCGCGAAGGCGAGCCGGGTGAGCAGGTCGCCGCTGGTGTCGGTGGGGCGGACCTCCTCGGTGACGACCCCGTACACCGGGCCCGAGTCGAGCCCCTCCTCGATCTGGAAGGTCGACGCCCCGGTCATCTGGTCCCCGGCCATCAGCGCGTGCTGCACGGGCGCCGCGCCGCGCCAGGCCGGCAGCAGCGAGAAGTGCAGGTTGACCCAGCCGTGGACGGGGATGTCGAGGGCCACGCGCGGCAGCAGCGCGCCGTACGCCACCACGGGGCAGCAGTCGGGCGCGATCTCCCGCAGTCGCGCGAGGAACGCCTCGTCGCGCGGCCGCTCCGGCTTGAGCACCTCGATCCCGGCCTCCTCCGCGCGCGCGGCGACGGGGCTCGCGACGAGCCGCCGCCCGCGCCCCGCGGGCGCGTCGGGCCGGGTGACGACGGCGGCCACCTCGTGCCGCCCGGAGGCGAGCAGGGCGTCCAGGGCGGGTACGGCGACCTCGGGGGTACCTGCGAAGACGAGCTTCACGCGGAGAAACCTCGCATCTCGGGGCGACGGGGGTGCCTCCCCGATCGAGCGGAGCGGAGAGCTCGGGGGAGGGCAGCGCACCAGTCTAGGCGCCCCGGGGGCCGGGGGCAGGCGGGGGCGTACGTGGGGACGAGCGCCCCGCGCATATGCGGATACGCCCCCGCAGCGTGACCCAAGTCCGGGTGGCGCGTTGGTCAAGAGAGATTGACCGAATCGGGTCGCCCTCCCCCGCGCGACCCGCCCCTTTTCACGCCGGTTCGAGAGGCTTATCCATGGCCGACCACGCAACCCACGACGCCCAGGCCCGGGCGAGTCTGCACCTGCTGGTGCGGGACATCGAGCGGGTCCGGCGGCAGGTTGACGCACTGCGCACCCTGACGGCCCAGCTGGGCAATGTCTACCGCCCTCGCCGCTCCGCCCCTTCGACGGGCTTCGTCGTCTACGGACGCGCCCCCGCCCCGACCGTCCGCCTCGCGCAGGAGCTGCGGGACAGCGTCGAGACCCTGGTGACGGCCGCGGTGGACTTCGACCGCTCCCTCGGCTTCTCGTGGGACGCGGTGGGCTCCGCGCTCGGAGTCACCAAGCAGGCGGTCCACCGCCGTTACGGCTCCCGCCGCGCACCCCAGCCGGGCGCCGCCCTGGACCAGGACCGCGCGGCGGAGCCGGGCGCGACCCGCACGATCCCGGTGGTCCCGCCGGCCCGCAGCATGCCGCCGCAGCCGACCTCGGGCAGCCATGCCCTCCGCGAGGAGACCCGCCCGCCGGCCTTCCCGGCACCGCGCAACGGCTGACCGTCCGCCGACCGTTCCCGGGCCGTCCGTGCGCTAGGGCACGGGCGGCCCGGTGCGCGCGGCGGGTCCGTGGGCGCCGCCGGCCTCGGGGCGGTCCGCACAAGGGGACGGCGTCGCCGTCCGGGCGGTTCGGTGCTCGCCGCGCCCCGCCGCCGAGGAGCGGCCGGCTGTCCCCCGCCCTCGGGTGCCGGGCCCCCTCCCCCACCGGGCCCGTCAGCCGATGTCCGGCGGGTCGACCCGGAGCCGGAGCGGCTCGCCGCCGCCCCGGGCCAGGCGGGATGCCTGGGCCTTCTTCAGGGCCGTGGCCAGGGCGGCACCGCTGCCCGGGGGGACCCGGATCAGGGCGCGGTCCCACTGTTCGCCCGGTGGGGTGTCGCCGGGGCGGCGGGGGCCGCCGGGGCGGGTGACCGGCAGGGGGACGGGGCCGAGGACCTCGGCGTCGGGGGGCAGCTCGGCGGCGGCGAGGAAGGCGCCGAGGGCCTCCGGGGGGCCGGCCACCGCCGCCATGCGGGAGACGGGCGGGAAACCCAGCTCGGCCCGCTCGGCCAGCTCGCGCTGGGCGTGGCCGACGGGGTCCCAGCGGACGAGGGCCTGGACGGGGCGCAGGGTGGGTTCGGCGACGACCACCACGGTGCCGCCCTCGCCCTGGCCCCGTACCAGTGAGGCCGCGTCGATCCAGCGGCGCAGCGCCTCCTCGCCGGCCCGCAGGTCGGGGCGGCCGAGCATGGCCCAGCCGTCGAGGAGCAGGGCGGCCGCGTAGCCGCCCTCGGCGACGGGTTCGGCGCCGGGGGTGCTCACGACGAGCGCCGGCCGGCCCGGCACCCGGTCGAGGACGTGATCGCGTCCTGAGGTGCGTACGGGGACGGCGGGGAAGGCCCGGCCCAGTTCCTCGGCGGTGCGCCGGGCGCCGACCACCTGGGCCCGCAACCGGGTGGAGCCGCACGCCCCGCAGTGCCAGTCGGCCGCCGCCTTCCCGCACCAGCCGCAGTGCAGCTCCTGCTGCTCGGGAGCCTCCAGCGGCCCGGAGCAGTGGCGGCAGCGGGCGGGGGTGCGGCAGCGCTCGCAGGCGAGCCGGGGGACGTAGCCGCGGCGGGGCACCTGGACGAGGACCGGGCCGGTCTTCAGGCCCTCCCGTACGACCTGCCAGGCCAGGGTGGGCAGCCGGGCGGCGCGGGCGGCCTCGTCGCGGGCGAGGTCGGTGTCGCCGACGGTCCGTACGAGCGGGGCGGCGATCCGCACCTGGTCGCGGCCGGCCACGAGGGGCCGGGCCCAGCCGGACTCGACGAGCTGGGCGGCCTCGACGGTGCAGCTGGTGGAGCCGAGCAGGAAGGCGCACCGGTCGTGGGCGGCCCGCAGCAGCAGCACGTCGCGGGCGTGCGGCTGCGGGGCGTGGGGCTCGCTGTGGCTGGAGTCGCCGTCGTCCCAGATGACGGCGAGCCCGAGGTCGCGTACGGGCGCGAACATGGCGGCGCGGGTGCCGACGACGGCGCGGACGGCTCCGCGCCGGACGGCGAGCCACTGCGCGTAGCGCTTCTCGGGGCCGGCCTCGGCGGTGAGCAGGGCGTGCCGGCCCTCGCCGAGGAGGTCGGTGAGGGCCTGGTCGACGCGGGCGGCGGCGCGTCCGTCGGGGACGACCACGAGGGCGCCGCGTCCGGAGGCGAGGGTGGCGGTGACGGCGCGGGCGATCTCGTCGGCCCAGTGCGGTCCCGGCAGCGCGTTCCACACGGCGCGGGGCGCGCCGCCCCGGGCCAGTGCCTCCAGGAACGCCGCCCCCCGCTCGTAACGGCCCCAGGTGCCCGGCTCGGGCGCGGGCGGCGGGGGCAGCGGCTCAGGAGAGGGCCGGCTCTCGGCGCGGGCGTTGCGCGGGGGGACGGCGAGCTGGAGGACGTCGGCGAGGCTGCCCGCGTAGCGGTCGGCGACGGCCCGGGCGAGGCCGAGGAGCTCGGCTCCGAGGACGGGCTCGGGCGAGACGACGTCGGCGAGCGCGGCGAGCGGACCGGAGTAGTCGGACTCGGCGCGCCGCTCGACGAGGTACCCGTCGATGAGCCGCCCGCCCTCGCGCCGTCCGCCCCGCACGTGGTGCGCCCCGGCTCCGAACCGCACCCGCACCCGCACGCCGGGCTGTGCGACGGCGTCCAGCTCCTCGGGCACGGCGTAGTCGAAGAACTGGTCGAGGTGCAGCACGCCCTTGTTGACCACGACGCGTGCCACCGGCAGCTCCGGCGCCAGCGCGGCCCCCCGCCAGGTCCGGGGCTTCGCCCGCGGCACCTTCGCCTTCCGCACGGTCTCCCGGATGAGCGCGAGCTGCTCGGGCTCCTCGTGCCCGCCGTCGCCGTCGTGCCCGTCGTGCCCCCGGGGCTTGTCGTTCTCGCTGCTCACAGCCTCATACCTACCAGACGCCACCGACAGTCAGGCGGGGACGGCGAAGGCCCGGCACCACCGGGTGCCGGGCCTTTCGACGGACTGCGGTCGCTCGCGGTCGCCTGCGGTCCCTCAGAGACCGGCGGCCGCCTTGAGGGCGTCCACGCGGTCGGTGCGCTCCCAGGTGAAGTCCGGCAGCTCGCGGCCGAAGTGGCCGTAGGCGGCGGTCTGGGAGTAGATCGGGCGGAGCAGGTCGAGGTCGCGGATGATCGCGGCCGGGCGGAGGTCGAAGACCTCGGCGATGGCGTTCTCGATCTTCTCGGTCTCGACGGTGTTGGTGCCGAAGGTCTCGACGAAGAGGCCGACGGGCTCGGCCTTGCCGATCGCGTACGCGACCTGGACCTCGCAGCGGGAGGCGAGGCCCGCGGCGACGACGTTCTTGGCGACCCAGCGCATGGCGTAGGCGGCCGAGCGGTCGACCTTCGACGGGTCCTTGCCGGAGAAGGCGCCGCCGCCGTGGCGGGCCATGCCGCCGTAGGTGTCGATGATGATCTTGCGGCCGGTGAGGCCGGCGTCGCCCATCGGGCCGCCGATCTCGAAGCGGCCGGTCGGGTTGACCAGGAGGCGGTAGCCGTCGGTGTCGAGCTTGATGCCCTCCTCGACGAGCTCCTTCAGGACGTGCTCGACGACGAACTCGCGGATGTCGGGCGCGAGCAGCGACTCGAGGTCGATGTCCGAGGCGTGCTGGGAGGAGACGACCACCGTGTCGAGGCGGACGGCCTTGTCGCCGTCGTACTCGATGGTGACCTGGGTCTTGCCGTCGGGGCGCAGGTACGGGATGGTCCCGTTCTTGCGGACCTCGGTCAGGCGGCGCGAGAGGCGGTGCGCCAGGTGGATCGGGAGCGGCATGAGCTCCGGGGTCTCGTCCGACGCGTAGCCGAACATCAGGCCCTGGTCGCCGGCGCCCTGCTTGTCGAGCTCGTCCTCGTCGCCCTCGACGCGCTTCTCGTAGGCGGTGTCGACGCCCTGCGCGATGTCCGGGGACTGCGACCCGATGGAGACCGAGACGCCGCAGGAGGCGCCGTCGAAGCCCTTCTTCGAGGAGTCGTACCCGATGTCGAGGATCTTGTTGCGGACGAGGGTGGGGATGTCCGCCCAGGCCTTGGTGGTGACCTCACCGGCGACGTGCACGAGGCCGGTGGTGATCAGCGTCTCGACGGCGACGCGGGAGGTGGGGTCCTCCTTGAGCAGCGCGTCGAGGATGGTGTCGCTGATCTGGTCAGCGATCTTGTCGGGGTGACCCTCGGTCACGGACTCCGAGGTGAACAGACGACGGGACACAACGCTCCCTGGGGTTGCAGCGGCTGCTGGCTAGTCGATTGCGGACCGGCAGGGGGCTGCGCCCCTCGACGTTCCGAGGACAGTCTATCGGGCAGGATCGGGCATCTGGCCAGGTCCCCCGGCCGGGAGAGGCGTGAACTGTGTGCCGTCCGACGCCCCGGGCTTGACGTTTGTCCCGTTTCGCGAGGTTTCCCGCCGTCGCGGGAGGGGCGCCCCGGCGTCCCGTCGCGTTCGCGAGGAGTTCATCGCGGCACCCGCCGGGACCTTCGCCGCTGCGTCACACGGCGGGGGTGCGCAGGCGCGGCAGCACCAGGTCCCACACCGTCTCGGCGAGGGCTTCCTTCGGTCCGTACGGTACGGGCGTCTCGGTGCCGTCGGCCGAGAGGACCACCGCCTCGTTCTCCTCCGACCCGAAGGTCTTGCGCTCCCCCACCTCGTTGACGACGAGCAGGTCGCAGCCCTTGCGGCGCAGCTTCTGCCGGCCGTGGGCGAGCACGTCGTCCGTCTCGGCGGCGAAACCGACGACGACCTGGCCGGGCACCGCGCGGTCGGCGGAGATCTCGGCGAGGATGTCCGGATTGCGGACGAGCTCGATGGTGGGGGCGCCGCCGTCGTCGGTCTTCTTGATCTTGCCGGTGGCGTAGGCGGCGGGGCGGAAGTCGGCGACCGCCGCGGCCATGACGACCGCGTCGGCGTCGGCGGCGGCCTTGAGGACCGCCTCGCGCAGCTGGACGGCGGTGCCGACGCGCACGACGTCGACGCCCGCCGGGTCGGGCAGCCCGGTGTTGGCCTCGACGAGGGTGACCCTTGCGCCCCGGGCGGCGGCGGCCTTCGCGAGGGCGTAGCCCTGCTTGCCGGAGGAGCGGTTGCCCAGGTAGCGGACCGGGTCGAGGGGCTCGCGGGTGCCGCCGGCGCTGACCACGACGTGGCGGCCGGCGAGGTCGGGGGCGGTGACGCCGCGGGCCAGGATCCGCTTGCAGATCTCGAAGATCTCGCCCGGGTCCGGGAGCCGGCCCTTGCCGGTGTCCACGCCGGTGAGGCGGCCGACGGCGGGCTCGATGACCACGGCGCCGCGGCGGCGCAGGGTGGCCACGTTCTCCTGGGTGGCCGGGTGCTCCCACATCTCGGTGTGCATGGCGGGGGCGAAGACCACCGGACAGCGGGCGGTGAGCAACGTGTTCGTCAGCAGGTCGTCGGCGAGGCCGTGGGCGGCCTTGGCCAGCATGTCGGCGGTGGCGGGGGCGACGACGACGAGGTCGGCGGCCTGGCCGATCCGCACGTGCGGCACCTCGTGGACGGTCTCCCAGACCTCGGTGGCCACGGGGTTGCCCGAGAGCGCGGACCAGGTGGCGGCGCCGACGAAGTGCAGGGCCGAGTCGGTCGGCACGACGCGGACGTCATGGCCCGACTCGGTCAGCCGCCGCAGCAGCTCGCACGCCTTGTACGCGGCGATGCCGCCGCTCACACCCAGGACGACCTTCGGCTTCGCCACCGCGCTCAACTCTGCTCCCCGCACTCGGATGCGTACGACCGCACGACTACACGTCTCCATGAGACACCACAGGCCCGGCGGATGTTCCGCCGGGCCTGTGGTGACAAGCGTTACAGGGTGCGCTGCTACTGCGCCGGACCCTCGATGGCCTCGGAGGTCAGCAGGCCCGCGTTGATCTCGCGCAGGGCGATCGAGAGCGGCTTCTCGTGGACGTGGGTGTCCACGAGCGGACCGACGTACTCGAGCAGACCCTCGCCGAGCTGCGAGTAGTACGCGTTGATCTGGCGCGCGCGCTTGGCCGCGTAGATCACGAGGCTGTACTTCGAGTCAGTGGCCTCGAGGAGCTCGTCGATCGGCGGGTTGATGATGCCCTCGGGCGCGGTGATGGAAGAGGACACGCTCTACCTTCCGAAGATGGAAAAAAGATCAGACAACGTTCATCAACGTTAGCAGCTCGCGGGCGACGTCCTCGACGGAGGTGTTGACGAGCGTGGTGTCGAACTCCGACTCGGCGGCCAGTTCGACCTTCGCCGCCTGCAGCCGGCGCTCGATGACCTCGGGGGACTCGGTGCCGCGGCCGGTGAGCCGGCGGACCAGTTCGTCCCAGCTCGGCGGGGCCAGGAAGACCAGCTGGGCCTCGGCCATGGAGTCCTTGACCTGGCGCGCGCCCTGGAGGTCGATCTCCAGGAGCACAGGCTCGCCCGCCTCCAGGCGGTCGAGGACCGCGCGGCGCGGGGTGCCGTAGCGGTTGCCCGCGAACTCGGCCCATTCGAGCAGCTCGCCGTTGGCGATCAGCTTGTCGAACTCGTCGTCCGTGACGAAGAAGTACTGGACGCCGTGCTGCTCGCCGGGTCGCGGCTTTCGTGTCGTGGCCGACACCGAGAGCCAGACCTCGGGGTGGACCTTGCGCATATGAGCGACGACCGTGCTCTTGCCCACCCCTGAGGGGCCGGAGAGCACGGTCAGCCGCGGACGTACCTCTGCTGCCATGCAGCGATTATTCCAGCTTTACGGGTGTGCCCGGGACGCGTGCGCCCGGGCGGGGGCGCCCTCAGGCGCCGGTGCTGCCGAACTCGCGCTCCAGGGAGGCGATCTGGTTGGACCCGAGGCCGCGGACCCGGCGGCTCTCGGAGATGCCCAGTCGCTCCATGATCTGCTTGGCACGGACCTTGCCGACGCCGGGCAGGGACTCAAGCAGCGCGGAGACCTTCATCTTACCGATGACGTCGTTCTCCTGGCCCTGCTTGATGACCTCGTGGAGGGAGGCGCCGGAGTGCTTGAGTCGATTCTTGACCTCGGCCCGCTCCCGGCGAGCCGCGGCGGCCTTTTCGAGCGCGGCTGCGCGCTGTTCAGGGGTAAGGGGCGGAAGAGCCACGCCTACGTCACCTCGGATGTCGAACTGTCGGATACGGACCGGTGGGATACAGCACGCCCCGCGTGAGCGGAGCACCCCACACCAGTGGAGCAACGTCCGACGTGGAGTACGCCGAACGCCGACTCTGTCCCGGAGACTAGCGGCCGAGGCCGCTCCAGTCAGCGAGAACAGACGAAAAGTCCTGGTCAGCATCGACCGACCAGGACTTTTCCGACATTACGACCCGGTTTTGGGTCAACTTTTGTCAAGGAGTGAGACGGCGGGGACACGCCGCCCGACCTGCGGATTGGCGAGAACCCGGCGAAAACGGCTCCCGGGGTGCCTCAGGCGCCCACGGCCGCCCTGATCTCGTTCGCATAACGTTCCGCGGCCGCCCGCAGAGCGGTGGCGTCCGGACCCGCCTTCAGGACGCCGCGGCTGACGTTCGGGACCACGTTGCGGACCGCCGCGCCGAAGACGGCGGGCAGGTCGGCCGGGGTGGCGCCCTGGGCGCCGATGCCGGGCGCGAGCAGCGGGCCGTTGATGTCCAGGTCGAAGGCGGACAGGTCGCCGAGGGTGGCACCGACCACGGCGCCGAAGGAGCCCATCGGGCCCTCCCCCGCGTTCTCCTCCGCAAGGTGCGCCAGCATCGTCGCGCCGACGGTCCTCCCGTCCTCCCGCACCGCGCGCTGGACCTCCGAGCCCTCCGGGTTCGAGGTCAGCGCCAGGACGAAGAGCCCGGCGCCGGACTCCCTCGCCAGGTCCACGGCGGGCTTCAGCGAGCCGTAGCCGAGGTACGGGGAGACGGTGAGAGCGTCGGAGAAGAGCGGGGAGTCCTTGCGCAGGAACGCCTCCGCGTAGGCGGCCATGGTGGAGCCGATGTCGCCGCGCTTGGCGTCCATGACGACCAGGCCGCCCGCCTCCCGCAGGTCGACGACGGCGCGCTCCAGGACGGCCACGCCGCGCGAGCCGAAGCGCTCGAAGAAGGCGGCCTGCGGCTTGAAGACGGCGACCGTGCCGGCCAGCGCCTCGACCACGGTGTACGTGAAGCGCTCCAGGCCCGCGATGTCGTCGGCCAGGCCCCAGGAGTCCAGGAGGGAGGCGTGCGGGTCGATGCCGACGCACAGGGGACCGCGCTCGTCCATGGCGGAACGCAGACGGGTGCCGAAGGAAAGGGTCATGACGTGGCGGCCTTTCGGTGGTCGGCGCCGACGGCCTCGGCGAGGGTGGCGTACGGGGAGGCCGCGAGGCGCGCCGCGAGGCCCTTGTGGATCGCGCGGGCGTAGAACGGGCCCTCGTAGATGAAGGCGCTGTAGCCCTGGACCAGGGTGGCGCCGGCCAGGATCCGCTGCCAGGCGTCCTCGGCGTTCTCGATGCCTCCGACGCCCACGAGGACGATCCGGTCGCCCACGCGCGCGTAGAGGCGGCGCAGGACCTCCAGGGAGCGCTGCTTGACGGGGGCGCCGGACAGGCCGCCGGTCTCCTCGACCAGCGCCGGGTCGGACGTCAGGCCGAGGCCCTCGCGGGCGATGGTGGTGTTGGTGGCGATGATGCCGTCCAGGCCCAGCTCCAGGGCGAGGTCGGCGACGGCGTCGACGTCCTCGTCGGCGAGATCGGGGGCGATCTTCACCAGGAGCGGGACACGGCGGCCCGTCACGGAGCGGTCGGCGGCCTCGCGGACGGCGGTGAGCAGCGGGCGCAGCGACTCGGTGGCCTGGAGGTTGCGCAGGCCGGGGGTGTTCGGGGAGGAGACGTTGACGACCAGGTAGTCGGCGTGCCGGGCGAGGCGCTCGGTGGACTTCACGTAGTCCGCGGCGGCCTCGGCCTCGGGCACGACCTTGGTCTTGCCGATGTTGACGCCCACGACGGTCCGGAAGACGGCGTTGCGGGCGGCCAGGCGGGCGGCGACGGCGGCCGAGCCCTCGTTGTTGAAGCCCATCCGGTTGATCAGGGCGCGGTCCGGGACGAGGCGGAAGAGCCGCTTCTTGGGGTTGCCGGGCTGGGCCTCGCCGGTGACGGTGCCGATCTCGACGTGGTCGAAGCCGAGCATGGCCATGCCGTCGATGGCGACGGCGTTCTTGTCGAAGCCGGCCGCGAGGCCGAAGGGGCCGTGCATGCGCAGGCCGAGGGCCTCGGTGCGCAGCTCCTCGTACCGGGGCGCGAGGACGGCGGCGACGAAGGTGCGCAGGACCGGGACGCGGGCCGCGAGCCGGATCCAGCGGAAGGCCAGGTGGTGGGCCTCCTCCGGGTCCATCCGCTTGAAGACGAGGTGGAAGAAGAACTTGTACATGAAGGGTGTCCTCAGCAAGAGGGGGACACCGTTTTCGGTGTCCCCCTTGTGGGCTGCTAGTCGCGGGCCGCGATCAGATGCGCCGCGTGTTCCTGGAGCGAGCGCACGCCCACGTCGCCGTGGTTGAGCGCGTCGATGCCCTGGACCGCGGCGGCGAGCGCCTGGACCGTGGTGAGGCACGGGACGCCGCGCGAGACCGCCGCCGTACGGATCTCGTAGCCGTCGAGGCGGCCGCCGGTGCCGTACGGGGTGTTGACGATGAGGTCGACCTGACCGTCGTGGATCAGCTGGACGATGGTCTTCTCGCCGCCGGGGCCCTCGCCCTCGCTGAGCTTGCGCACGATGGTGGCGTTGATGCCGTTGCGCTTGAGGACCTCGGCGGTGCCGGAGGTGGCGAGCAGTTCGAAGCCGTGGGCGACGAGCTCACGGGCCGGGAAGATCATCGAGCGCTTGTCGCGGTTGGCGACGGAGATGAACGCGCGGCCCTTGGTGGGCAGCGGGCCGTAGGCGCCGGCCTGCGACTTGGCGTACGCCGTTCCGAAGACCGAGTCGATGCCCATGACCTCGCCGGTGGAGCGCATCTCCGGGCCGAGGACGGTGTCCACGCCGCGGCCGTGGATGTCGCGGAAGCGCGACCACGGCATCACGGCCTCCTTGACGGAGATCGGCGCGTCCAGCGGCAGGGTGCCGCCGTCGCCGTTCTTCGGCAGCAGGCCCTCGGCGCGCAGCTCGGCGATGGTGGCGCCGAGCGAGATGCGGGCGGCGGCCTTCGCGAGCGGCACCGCGGTCGCCTTCGAGGTGAAGGGGACGGTGCGCGAGGCGCGCGGGTTGGCCTCGAGGACGTAGAGGATGTCGCCGGCCATCGCGAACTGGATGTTGATCAGGCCGCGCACGCCGACGCCCTTGGCGATGGCCTCGGTGGAGGCGCGCAGCCGCTTGACGTCGAAGCCGCCGAGGGTGATCGGGGGCAGGGCGCAGGCGGAGTCGCCGGAGTGGATGCCGGCCTCCTCGATGTGCTCCATGACGCCGCCGAGGTAGAGCTCCTGGCCGTCGTAGAGCGCGTCGACGTCGATCTCGATGGCGTCGTCGAGGAAGCGGTCGACGAGGACCGGGCGGGTCGGGGAGATCTCGGTGGACTCGGCGATGTACGCCTCGAGGCGCGTCTCGTCGTAGACGATCTCCATGCCGCGGCCGCCGAGCACGTACGAGGGGCGTACGAGGACGGGGTAGCCGATCTCGTCGGCGATCTTCTTGGCGCCCTCGAAGGTGGTGGCGGTGCCGTGCTTGGGGGCGGGCAGGCCCGCCTCCTCCAGGACGCGGCCGAAGGCGCCGCGGTCCTCGGCGGCGTGGATGGCCTCCGGGGAGGTGCCGACGACCGGCACGCCGTTGTCCTTGAGCGCCTGGGCGAGGCCGAGCGGGGTCTGGCCGCCGAGCTGGACGACGACGCCCGCGATGGGGCCGGCGAGCGACTCGGCGTGGACGATCTCCAGGACGTCCTCGAGGGTCAGCGGCTCGAAGTACAGGCGGTCGGAGGTGTCGTAGTCCGTGGAGACGGTCTCCGGGTTGCAGTTGACCATCACGGTCTCGTAGCCCGCGTCGCTCAGCGCGAAGGAGGCGTGGACGCAGGAGTAGTCGAACTCGATGCCCTGGCCGATGCGGTTCGGGCCGGAGCCCAGGATGATCACCGCGGGCTTCTCGCGCGGCGCGACCTCGGTCTCCTCGTCGTAGGACGAGTAGAAGTACGGGGTCTTCGCGGCGAACTCGGCGGCGCAGGTGTCGACCGTCTTGTAGACCGGGCGGACGCCGAGGGCGTGCCGCACCTCGCGGACGACGTCCTCGCGCAGGCCGCGGATCTCGGCGATCTGGGCGTCGGAGAAGCCGTGGCGCTTGGCCTCGGCGAGCAGCTCGGGGTCGAGCTTCTCGGCCAGCGCGAGCTCGTCGGCGATCTCCTTGATGAGGAAGAGCTGGTCGACGAACCAGGGGTCGATCTTGGTGGCCTCGAAGACCTCCTCGGGGGTGGCGCCCGCGCGGATGGCCTGCATGACCGTGTTGATCCGGCCGTCGGTGGGACGGACCGCCTCGCGCAGCAGCTCCGCCTTGTCGCCCGGCTCGCCGGTGAAGGCGAACTGCGAGCCCTTCTTCTCCAGGGAGCGCAGGGCCTTCTGCAGCGCCTCGGTGAAGTTGCGGCCGATGGCCATGGCCTCGCCGACCGACTTCATGGTCGTGGTGAGGGTGGAGTCGGCGGAGGGGAACTTCTCGAAGGCGAAGCGGGGCGCCTTGACGACGACGTAGTCGAGGGTCGGCTCGAAGGAGGCCGGGGTCTTCTCGGTGATGTCGTTGGGGATCTCGTCCAGCGTGTAGCCGACGGCCAGCTTGGCGGCGATCTTGGCGATCGGGAAGCCGGTGGCCTTGGAGGCGAGCGCGGAGGAACGGGAGACGCGCGGGTTCATCTCGATGACGATGATCCGGCCGTCGACCGGGTTGACCGCGAACTGGATGTTGCAGCCGCCGGTGTCGACGCCGACCTCGCGGATGATCGCGATGCCGATGTCGCGCAGCCGCTGGTACTCGCGGTCGGTGAGGGTCATCGCCGGGGCGACGGTGATGGAGTCACCGGTGTGGACGCCCATCGGGTCGAAGTTCTCGATGGAGCAGACGACCACGACGTTGTCGGCCTTGTCGCGCATCAGCTCCAGCTCGTACTCCTTCCAGCCGAGGATGGACTCCTCCAGGAGCACCTCGGTGGTCGGGGAGAGCGTGAGGCCCTGGCCGGCGATGCGGCGCAGCTCCTCCTCGTCGTGGGCGAAGCCGGAGCCGGCGCCGCCCATGGTGAAGGAGGGGCGGACGACGACGGGGTAGCCGCCGAGGGTCTCGACGCCCTTGAGGACGTCGTCCATGGAGTGGCAGATGACCGAGCGGGCGGACTCGCCGTAACCGATCTTGGCCTTGACGGCCTCGACGACGCCCTTGAAGAGGTCGCGGTCCTCGCCCTTGTGGATGGCCTCGACGTTGGCGCCGATGAGCTCGACGCCGTACTTCTCGAGGACGCCCTGCTCGTGCATGGAGATCGCGGTGTTGAGCGCGGTCTGGCCGCCGAGGGTGGGCAGCAGGGCGTCGGGGCGCTCCTTGGCGATGATCTTCTCGACGAACTCGGGGGTGATCGGCTCGACGTAGGTGGCGTCGGCGATCTCCGGGTCGGTCATGATCGTGGCCGGGTTGGAGTTGACCAGGATGACGCGCAGGCCCTCGGACTTGAGGACCCGGCAGGCCTGGGTGCCGGAGTAGTCGAACTCGGCGGCCTGGCCGATGACGATCGGGCCGGAGCCGATGACCAGGACGGACTGGATATCGGTGCGCTTAGGCACGCTCGGCCTCCATCAGAGAAACGAAGCGGTCGAAGAGGTACGCGGCGTCGTGCGGGCCGGCGGCCGCCTCGGGGTGGTACTGGACGGAGAAGGCGGGCTGGTCGAGCAGTTGGAGACCTTCCACCACGTTGTCGTTCAGGCACACGTGGGAGACCTCGGCACGCCCGTAGGGGGTGTCGGAGACCTTGTCGAGGGGCGCGTCGACGGCGAAGCCGTGGTTGTGCGCGGTGACCTCGACCTTGCCGGTGGTGCGGTCCTGGACGGGCTGGTTGATGCCGCGGTGGCCGTACTTCAGCTTGTAGGTGCCGAAGCCGAGGGCGCGGCCGAGGATCTGGTTGCCGAAGCAGATGCCGAAGAGGGGCGTCCTGCGCTCCAGGACGGCCCGCATGACGGCGACGGGGCCGTCGGCGGTGGCGGGGTCGCCGGGGCCGTTGGAGAAGAACACGCCGTCGGGGTCGACCGCGAAGACGTCCTCGGCGGTGGCGGTGGCGGGCAGCACGTGGACCTCGATGCCGCGCTCGGCCATCCGGTGCGGGGTCATG
Organism: Streptomyces roseoviridis; assembly: GCF_039535235.1. NCBI lineage: Bacteria > Bacillati > Actinomycetota > Actinomycetes > Kitasatosporales > Streptomycetaceae > Streptomyces > Streptomyces roseoviridis. The sequence goes on along the minus strand of NZ_BAAAWU010000001.1, from coordinate 6,308,124 downwards.
CCCTTGATGCCGAGGTCGACGGCGGCGACGGTGAACTTCTTCTCGCCGATCGCGGGGACGACGTACGCCTCCTTGGTGGCGACCTCGGCGGAGAGGTCCGCGCCCGTCATCTCGGGCTGCTGCCGGACCTCGGCGAGCATGGTGCCCTCGTCGGGGAGCGCGGTGCCGGAGAAGATGCCGACGCGCATGGCGCCGCTCTCGCGCAGGTGGCGGGTGAGGGCGCGGGTGTCGACGCCCTGGATGCCGACGACGCCCTGGGCGCGCAGCTCCTCGTCGAGGGAGCGGCGGGCGCGCCAGTTGGAGGAGACGCGGGCGGGGTCGCGGACGACGTAGCCGGACACCCAGATGCGGGCGGACTCGGGGTCCTCGTCGTTGACGCCGGTGTTGCCGACGTGCGGGGCGGTCATCACGACCACCTGGCGGTGGTACGACGGGTCGGTGAGGGTCTCCTGGTATCCGGTCATGCCGGTGGAGAACACGGCCTCACCGAAGGTCTCCCCCACGGCCCCGTAGGCGCGGCCGCGGAAGATGCGGCCGTCCTCCAGGACGAGTACGGCGGGAACCTTGGCGGTTCCCCGGGTGGAGGTCGTCATCGTGCGGTGCCTTCCGTCGTGCGTGCGGGGATGTTCGGGCTCGGGGAGTTGATGGCCTCGACCCAGGCGGCGTGCTCGGCCGCGCGGTCGGCGCGGAAGCCGGAGTCGATCAGCTGGTCGCCGTGGGCCCAGGTGATGACCAGCAGGCCGCCCTCGGTGAGGACCTTGCCGGCGATGCCCTTGTCGAGGCGGGCCTCGCGCAGCCGGTCGGCCGGGATGTGGAAGTCGTCCGCCCCGGGGCGTACGACGCTGATCCCGGCGTCCGTGAGGGTGAGCTCGGCGCGGGAGCGGACGCCGAGGCCGTGGGCGACGATCCGGTCGAGCCACTGGCCGGCGGTGGTGGAGCCGTGGTAGCGGCCGTGCAGCGTCAGCCGCGGTGCGCCGGGCTCCTCGGGTGCGGTGGGCAGCGGCGGCAGGTCGGACTGGAGGCTGCCGCGCCACTTCCATCCCTGGCGCATCAGCCAGTAGACGAAGGCGATGAAGAGCAGCAGTCCGGCGACCCAGCCGAGCCGTCCGGCCCAGTCGGTGACCTCGGCCGATTTCTGTTCGGCTTCGGCGGCCAGGTGGATGAGAGGTGTCACGCCAGCTTCCCGTCGACGAGCGTTGCCCGGCCCCGCAGGAACGTGTGGGTGACGCGTCCCGGCAGCTCGCGGCCCTCGTAGGGGGTGTTGCGGCTGCGGGAGGCGAAGTCGGCCGGGTTCACGACACCACGGTATGCCGGATCGACCAGCGTCAGGTTGGCGGGCTCACCAGCCGAGACGGGGCGTCCGTGGCCCTTGGCCCCGCCGATCCGGGCCGGCGTGACGGACATCCGGTCGGCGACGCCGGCCCAGTCGAGCAGGCCGGTCTCCACCATCGTCTGCTGGACGACGGACAGGGCGGTCTCCAGGCCCACCATGCCCATGGCGGCGGCGGCCCACTCGCAGTCCTTGTCCTCGTGGGGGTGCGGGGCGTGGTCGGTGGCCACGATGTCGATGGTGCCGTCGGCCAGGGCCTCGCGCAGCGCCATCACGTCGCGCTCGGTGCGCAGCGGCGGGTTGACCTTGTAGACCGGGTTGTAGCTGCGGACCAGCTCGTCGGTGAGGAGGAGGTGGTGCGGGGTGACCTCGGCGGTGACGTCGATGCCGCGGGACTTGGCCCAGCGGACGATCTCGACGGAGCCGGCCGTGGAGAGGTGGCAGATGTGGACGCGGGAGCCGACGTGCTCGGCGAGGAGGACGTCGCGGGCGATGATCGACTCCTCGGCGACGGCGGGCCAGCCGCCGAGGCCGAGTTCGGCGGAGACGACGCCCTCGTTCATCTGGGCGCCCTCGGTGAGGCGGGGCTCCTGGGCGTGCTGGGCGATGACGCCGCCGAACGCCTTCACGTACTCCAGGGCACGGCGCATGATCACCGCGTCGTCGACGCACTTGCCGTCGTCGGAGAAGACGGTGACGCCGGCGGCGGAGTCGTGCATGGCGCCGAGCTCGGCGAGCTTCTTGCCCTCCAGGCCGACGGTGACGGCGCCGATGGGCTGCACGTCGCAGTAGCCGGCCTCCTTGCCGAGCCGGTAGACCTGCTCGACGACGCCGGCGGTGTCGGCGACGGGGAAGGTGTTGGCCATGGCGAAGACGGCCGTGTAGCCGCCGGAGGCGGCGGCGCGGGTGCCGGTGAGGACGGTCTCGGAGTCCTCGCGGCCGGGCTCGCGCAGGTGGGTGTGCAGGTCGACCAGGCCGGGCAGGAGGACCTGTCCCCCGGCCTCGATCACCTGGGCGCCCTCGGCCGACAGGCCCGTACCCGTCTCGGCGATGATCTCGCCGTCGATCAGGACGTCCTGGGCCTCGCCGCCGAGCACCTTCGCACCACGGATCAGGATCTTGCTCATGCGGTTCAGTTCTCCTCGGTACGGGCGTTGGTGGCGGCGGGCTCGGAGCCGCCGAGCAGCAGGTAGAGGACGGCCATGCGGATGGAGACGCCGTTGGCGACCTGCTCGACGACCGTGCAGCGGTCGGAGTCGGCGACCTCGGCGGTGATCTCCATGCCGCGGACCATGGGCCCGGGGTGCATGACGATGGCGTGGTCGGGCATCTTCGCCATCCGCAGGCCGTCCAGCCCGTAGCGGCGCGAGTACTCGCGCTCGGTCGGGAAGAAGGCCGCGTTCATCCGTTCGCGCTGCACACGCAGCATCATCACCGCGTCGGACTTCGGCAGCACGCCGTCCAGGTCGTAGGAGACCTCGCAGGGCCAGTGCTCGACGCCGACGGGGACGAGGGTGGGCGGGGCCACCAGGGTGACCTCGGCGCCGAGGGTGTGCAGCAGGTCGACGTTGGAGCGGGCCACCCGGCTGTGCAGGACGTCACCGACGAGGGTGATGCGCTTGCCGGACAGGTCCTGGCCGAGGCCGGCGTCGCGGCCGACCAGGCGGCGCCGCATGGTGAAGGCGTCCAGGAGGGCCTGGGTGGGGTGCTGGTGGGTGCCGTCGCCGGCGTTGATGACGGGGGCGTCGATCCAGCCGGAGGTGGCGAGCCGGTACGGGGCGCCGGAGGCGCTGTGGCGGATGACGACGGCGTCGACGCCCATCGCCTCCAGGGTCTGGGCGGTGTCCTTGAGCGACTCGCCCTTGGAGACGCTGGAGCCCTTGGCGGCGAAGTTGATGACGTCGGCGGACAGGCGCTTCTCGGCCGCCTCGAAGGAGATCCGGGTGCGGGTGGAGTCCTCGAAGAAGAGGTTGCAGATCGTGCGCCCGCGCAGGGTCGGGAGCTTCTTGATGGGCCGGTCGGCCACCCGGGCCATCTCCTCGGCGGTGTCGAGGATGAGGACGGCGTCGTCGCGGGTGAGGTCGGCGGCCGAGATGAGGTGACGCATCATCGGGGGTTCTCTCCGTGGTGGGGAGGATGGGGGCATGCGGGTGCGCAGGGCTGTGCCCCGGACCCGTCGTGGGCCGGTCCGGATCAGGAGGCGGGCTTGCTGCCGAGCAGGACGGTGTCGCGACCGTCCTCTTCGGCGAGCTGGACCTTGACCGTCTCCCGCAGCGACGTGGGGAGGTTCTTGCCGACGTAGTCGGCGCGGATCGGGAGTTCGCGGTGGCCGCGGTCGACGAGGACCGCGAGCTGGACGGCACGGGGGCGGCCGATGTCGCCGAGGGCGTCGAGGGCGGCGCGGATGGTGCGGCCGGAGAAGAGGACGTCGTCGACGAGGACGACGAGACGGCCGTCGATGCCGTCCCCGGGGATGTCGGTGCGGCCGATGGCGCGCGCCGGCTTCATCCGCAGGTCGTCCCGGTACATGGTGATGTCGAGGGAGCCGACCGGGATCCTGGCGCCGGTGATCGACTCGAGCTTCTCGGCCAGCCGGCGGGCGAGGTAGACGCCGCGGGTGGGAATGCCGAGGAGGACCACGTCGTCGGCGCCCTTGGCGCGCTCGACGATCTCGTGGGCGATGCGGGTCAGGACCCGCGCGATGTCCGGGGCCTCAAGAACGGGCCGGGCGGCATCGGTCTGCTGCTCTGTGTCCATGTGGAAACGGACCTCCTTCTCCGCCTCACGGGACGGCTCTTAAAGGACGTCGGAATTGCGCCGTCCACCTTACCAGGGGCGGAGGGGTGCCCCGCTCACCACCCGTGCGCCACTCCGGGCGCCGTCCCTCGCGAGGGGGCGGTATGGACCATTCGGCTTGACGGGAGAGTGTCACGCTGCGTAACCTCACAGTGAGTTACCAGCCGCGCGGCGCAGCCGCATGTCGTCACAGCGTCCGGGAGCGTTATGTCCAGCGAATACGCAAAGCAGCTCGGGGCCAAACTCCGTGCGATCCGCACCCAGCAGGGCCTGTCCCTCCACGGTGTGGAGGAGAAGTCCCAGGGCCGCTGGAAGGCGGTCGTGGTCGGTTCGTACGAGCGTGGCGACCGCGCGGTGACCGTGCAGCGCCTGGCCGAGCTGGCGGACTTCTACGGGGTGCCGGTGCAGGAGCTGCTGCCGGGCACCACGCCGGGCGGGGCCGCCGAGCCGCCGCCGAAGCTGGTCCTGGACCTGGAGCGCCTGGCCCACGTCCCCGCCGAGAAGGCCGGCCCGCTCCAGCGCTACGCGGCGACGATCCAGTCGCAGCGTGGTGACTACAACGGCAAGGTGCTGTCGATCCGCCAGGACGACCTGCGCACCCTCGCCGTCATCTACGACCAGTCCCCCTCGGTCCTCACCGAGCAGCTGATCAGCTGGGGCGTGCTGGACGCGGACGCGCGCCGCGCCGTCGCCCACGAGGAGAGCTGACCCTCCTCCCGACCCGGTGACGGGTCACAGCAGAAACGTGCCGCCGGGGCCGTGGGAGTCGATCGCCGACTCCCACGGCCCCGGCGTTCGGCGTTCTGCGGCGTTCGGCGTTCTGCCCCCTGCCCGTCCGCCGCTCGTCACCCGTTCGGCGGTACGAGGATCGGGCCGTACGCCGGTACGCCGAAGGGGCCCGCAGCACGGCGTGTGCTGCGGGCCCCTTCGACTGCCGGGGAGGGACTCAGGCGTCCGCGTCCCGGCGCAGGCGCGGCTTCAGGTCCTTGAAGCGGGCGAGCAGACCGTTGACGAAGGTCGGCGACTCGTCCGTGGAGAACTCCTTGGCGAGCTGCACGGCCTCGTCGATCGCCACCGCGTCCGGGGTGCCGTCGTCCCAGATCAGCTCGTACGCGGCGAGGCGCACGATGTTCCGGTCGGCGACGGGCATCCGGTCGAGGTCCCAGTCCACCGCGTAGGTCGCGATGAGCTCGTCGATCCGGGCGATGTGCTGGGCGTAGCCCTCGACCAGCTGCATGGTGAACTCGTTCACCGGCGGCTGGCGGTCGTCGGCCCGGTGGTGCCGGACCTGGTCCGCGAGGACTTCCTGCACCGAGGCACCACGCTGGTCGGCCTCGAACAGGATCTGGAAGGCCCGCCTGCGGGCCTTGCTCCGGGCGGCCACGGTTAGCTGTTCACCCGGCCGAGGTAGTCGCTGGTGCGGGTGTCGACCTTGATCTTCTCACCGGTGGTGATGAAGAGCGGGACCTGGATCTCGTGGCCGGTCTCCAGGGTGGCGGGCTTGGTGCCACCGGTGGAGCGGTCGCCCTGCACGCCCGGGTCGGTGTGCTGGACGGTCAGCTCGACGGCGGCCGGGAGCTCGACGTAGAGCACCTCGCCCTCGTGCTGCGCGACCTGGGCGGTGAAGCCCTCGATGAGGAAGTTGGCGGCGTCGCCGACGGCCTTGCGGTCGACCATCAGCTGGTCGTAGGTCTCCATGTCCATGAAGACGAAGTACTCGCCGTCCATGTAGGAGAACTGCATCTCGCGGCGGTCGATGGTGGCCGTGTCGACCTTCACGCCCGCGTTGAAGGTCTTGTCGACGACCTTGCCGGACAGGACGTTCTTGAGCTTGGTGCGCACGAAGGCCGGGCCCTTGCCGGGCTTGACGTGCTGGAACTCGACGACGGACCAGAGCTGGCCGCCTTCGAGCTTGAGCACCATGCCGTTCTTGAGGTCGTTCGTGGAAGCCACGGTTGCGGAATCTCCTGGACTGACGTGGACCCCGGAGACGTACGCGCCCTACAGCGCGAGCAGCTCCTTGGTCGTGATGGTGAGTAGCTCGGGTCCGCCGTCCGCCTCCTGGCGCACGACGAGCGTGTCATCGATCCGGACCCCGCCCCGGCCCGGGAGGTGGACCCCCGGTTCGACGGTGACCGGCACACAAGCGTCCAGTTTACCCATGGACGCGGGTGCGAGCTGCGGGTCCTCGTCGATTTCCAGGCCCACACCGTGCCCCGTGAGGGCGGTGGCGGTGTCGCCGTGGCCCGCCGCGGCGAGAATCTGCCGGGCCGCGCGGTCCACGTCCCGGTACGCCGCGCCCGGGGCCAGGGCCTCGCGTCCGGCGCGCTGAGCGGCGAAGACGAGGTCGTAGAGCTCGATCTGCCAGTCCGCGGGGGTGGTGCCGATGACGAAGGTGCGGCCGATCTCGCAGCGGTAGCCGCGGTAGTTGGCGCCGAGGCAGACGGAGAGGAAGTCGCCCTCCTCGACCCGCCGGTCGGTCGGCCTGTGCCCGACCCGGCCCGAATGCGGTCCGGTGGCCACCGAGGTGGGGAAGGCGGGCCCGTCGGCGCCGTGGTCGACCAGCCGCCGCTCCAGCTCCAGCGCGAGGTGCCGCTCGGTCCGGCCGACCAGGATCGACTCCAGGAGCTCTCCGAGGGCCTGGTCGGCGATCTCGGCCGCGATCCGCAGGCAGGCGATCTCGTCCTCGTCCTTGACGATCCTCAGCTGCTCGACGGCCGAGGACAGGTCGGCCAGGCGCAGGCTGGGCGCGACGGAACCCATGGCCCGGTGACGGGCGACGGTCAGATGGTGCTCCTCCACGGACAGGGCGTCGGCTCCCGCCTCGCGGGCGAAGCCGACCGCGGCGACGGCCGGGTCGCCGCCGTCCGTGGGCAGGACGACCTGGCGAAGGAGCTCGTCGAGCCGCCCGTCGGCCGGATCTCCGCCCGGGGCGGTCGGGCAGAGCAGCACGTCCTCGTCGGGGCCGAGCAGCAGCACGGCACCGGCGGGCGAACCGCCCGTGAGATAGCGGACATTCGCGGGGCGGGAGACCAGGGCCGCCGCGCTGCCGGCGGCCGCGCACCGGTCGCGCAGCCGCATCCGGCGGTCCGCATACAGCTCTGACATGCTCCGAGCCTACGAGCGCCCGGCCGGCCCGGCCTGTTGTGCGCGGCCGACCGGGCAGCGGGGTGGCGTGGACGGCGGCCGGGCGGCAGCCGGGGCCCTGGGCCGGTGGTCCGCCGTGCGCCGAGGGCCGGGGGCCATGGACGGCGGCCAGGCGGAAGTCGGGGGCTCAGGTCTGCGGCCGCGGCGCGAGCCGTGGGCTGGGACCGGCGGCCGCGGCGGGAGCCGACGGCCTGGACAGGCGGGCCGCCGGGAGCCAGGGCCCCGGGCCGGTGGTCCGCCCCGCGCCGAGGGCTGGGGGCCATGGACGGCGGCCAGGCGGAAGTCGGGGGCTCAGGTCTGCGGCCGCGGCGCGAGCCGTGGGCTGGGACCGGCGGCCGCGGCGGGAGCCGACGGCCTGGACAGGCGGGCCGCCGGGAGCCAGGGCCCCGGGCCGGTGGTCCGCCCCGCGCCGAGGGCTGGGGGCTCAGGTCTGCGGCCGCGGCGCGAGCCGTGGGCTGGGACCGGCGGCCGCTGCGGGAGCCGACGGCCTGGACAGGCGGGCCGCCGGGAGCCAGGGCCCCGGGCCGGTGGTCCGCCCCGCGCCGAGGGCCGGGGGCTCAGGTCTGCGGCCGCGCCGCGGGCCGAGAGCCGACCGCCAGTGGCTGCGGTCGGCCGGCCGGCTGGCCGGAAGCTTGTGTACGGGACGGGCGGCCTGCCTGCGCACCGAGGGCTCAGGACGGCGACCGCCCGCGAGCCCGGCGCCCGCCGGAAGCCGAAGCTCATGACTACGGCCGACCGTGAGCCGGGGCCCCGGGCCGGTAATCCGCCGCCCGCCGAGGGCCGGGGGCCATGGACGGCGGCCAGGCGGAAGTCGGGGGCTCAGGTCTGCGGCTGGCCGGATATCGCGCGGGCGAGGACCTCGTCGAGGACACGGGCCGTGGTCTCGACGTCGTACGTCGAGTTGTCGATGATCGGCAGGCCGGAGCCGTACCAGCCGGCCATCCGGCCGTGGATCGAGGCGACCTCCTCGTCGGAGAGGCGGCGGTTGCCGCTGCGTTCGGCGTTGCGCTCCAGGACGACGTCCAGGCCGGGGAGCAGGACGACGGGGAGCAGTCCGGGGCCCACGTGACGCTTCCAGCCGCCGAGGCCGACGACGGGCCAGTCGGGGAAGACGGCGTCGTCGAGGATGCAGGAGATGCCGTTGGCGAGGAAGTTGCGGGCGGCGAAGCCACAGGTGCGCCGGGCCAGCCGGTACTGGGCCTCGGAGTGCTCGTTCCAGCCGGACTGGGGGTCGGCGAAGCCGGAGCAGACCCACTCGCGGACGTCGTCCAGGCTGATGTGGGCCGTCGGGACGCTCCGGCGGCCGGCCCAGTGGCGGGCGACCGTGGTCTTGCCCGCGCCGGCCGGGCCGATGAGCAGCACGGCGATGGTGGCGGTGCCGGTGCCCGTCGCCGCGGGCGGCATCGCGATGTGCGAGGTGACCTGGGGCCCGGCCGGGGCGACCGGGGCGACCGGCGGGGCGTTCCAGCCGGCGGGCGGGCCGGGCGGTGCGCCCTGGGGCCCGGGCGGGACCGGGTAGGGGTGGTGCGGAGGCGCCGGCGGGACGGGCGGAGGCCCGCCCTGGGCCCGGGCGCCGACGGCGCCGGACGCCCACTGTGTGTGGCCGGCGGGTTCGTGCGGTGGCAACGGAGCCCCCATCCCGTGCTGCATCCGGTGCCCACTCCGTCCCTGCGCCGATGATTCCGTCGTTGCCGGAACGTTACCGCCCCCGGCTTCCCCAGGGGAAACGGCCGGGGGCGGATCGACGTGCCCGGATCAGGAACCGAGCTCCTCGGCGAGCGCGCGCAGCGCGAGCCGGTAGGAGCCGATGCCGAATCCGGCGACGGTCCCGGTGGCCACGGCGGCGACCACCGACGTGTGCCGGAACTCCTCGCGGGCGTACGGGTTCGAGATGTGCACCTCGATCAGCGGCGCGGTGCGCTGGGCCGCCGCGTCGCGCATCCCGTACGAGTAGTGCGTGAAGGCGCCGGGGTTGAGGACGACCGGGAGGGATCCGTCGGCGGCCTCGTGCAGCCAGCGGATCATCTCGCCCTCGTCGTTGGTCTCCCGCACCTCGACGTCGAAGCCGAGCTCCTCGCCGAGGGCGCGGCAGGACTCCACCAGTCCCTTGTACGAGGTGGCCCCGTAGATGTCGGGCTCGCGCGAGCCGAGGCGGCCGAGATTCGGGCCGTTCAGCACGAGGACGCGGCGCGGCTCGTTCACGCCGACACCTCGCCGTACGCGGCGACCAGGACGGCCGGGTCCGGGCCCTCCAGGACGGTCGGCTTGGCGAGCCCGTCGAGGACGATGAAGCGCAGCAGGTCGCCGCGGGACTTCTTGTCGACCTTCATCGTCTCCAGCAGCTTGGGCCACTGGTCGCCGCGGTAGGTCAGCGGCAGGCCGACCGACTCCAGGACCGCGCGGTGACGGTCGGCGGTGGCGTCGTCGAGGCGGCCGGCGAGCCGGCCCAGCTCGGCGGCGAAGACCATGCCGACGGAGACGGCGGCGCCGTGGCGCCACTTGTACCGCTCGTTCTTCTCGATGGCGTGCGCGAGGGTGTGGCCGTAGTTGAGGATCTCGCGGCGGCCGGCCTCCTTGAGGTCGCCGGAGACGACCTCGGCCTTGACCCGGATCGACCGCTCGATGAGCTCGGCGGTGTGCGGTCCTGCCGGGGTGCGGGCGGCCTGCGGGTCGGCCTCGATCAGGTCGAGGATGACCGGGTCGGCGATGAAGCCCGCCTTGATGATCTCGGCGAGGCCGCTGACGTAGTCGTTGACCGGCAGCGAGTCGAGCGCGGCGAGGTCGCACAGCACCCCGGCGGGCGGGTGGAAGGCGCCGACGAGGTTCTTGCCCTCGGCGGTGTTGATGCCGGTCTTGCCGCCGACGGCGGCGTCGACCATCGCGAGGACGGTGGTGGGCACCGCGATCCAGCGCACGCCCCGCAGCCAGGTCGCGGCGACGAAGCCGGCCAGGTCGGTGGTGGCGCCGCCGCCGACACCGACGACGAGGTCGCTGCGGGTGAAGCCGGTCTGGCCGAGCGCCTTCCAGCAGTAGGCGGCGACCTCGGCGGTCTTGGCCTCCTCGGCGTTGGGCACCTGGATGGCGACGGCCTCGTAGCCCTGCTCGGCGAGGTCGGCGCGCAGCGCCTCGCCCGTCTCGGCCAGCGCCTCGGGGTGGATCACCGCGATCCGCTTGACCGAGGGGCCGATCAGTCCGGGGAGCTCGCCGAGCAGCTGCCGGCCGACCAGCACCTCGTACGGGTCGGTGCCCGCGGAGCCGCCGACCTGGATGCGGGTCACTGCCTGGTCCGTCATACGTCCTTCAACTCCAGTGCGTCGAGGATCGCGTCGGCGACCTCTTCGGGGGTGCGCTCGTCCGTGGCGACGACGGCGCGGGCGACTTCTTCGTACAGGTGGCGGCGCGCGTCCATCAGCTCGCGCCACTGGCGGCGCGGGTTGACGGCGAGCAGCGGCCGGGCGGCGCCGAGGCCGACCCGGCGCACGGCGGCCTCGACGTCCATGGAGAGGTACGCGACGGGCAGCCCGCGCAGCAGCGCGCGGGTGCCCTCGTCGAGCACGGCGCCGCCGCCGAGCGCGAGGACGCCCTCGTGCTCGGTGACGGCCGTGCGCACGGCCTCGCGTTCGAGCGCGCGGAAGTGGTCCTCGCCGTCCTCGACGAAGATGTCGGCGATCTCGCGTCCCTCGGCGGCGACGATGTCGGCGTCGGTGTCCCGGTAGGCGGCTCCGAGCCGTTCGGCGAGGAGCGCGCCCACGGTGGACTTGCCGGAGCCCATCGGACCGACGAGGACGACCAGCGGGCCGCCGGTCACCGGATGTGGAGGTGGTCGAGGTAGGAACGGACGTTGCGGCGGGTCTCGGGGACCGAGTCGCCGCCGAACTTCTCCAGGACGGCGTCGGCGAGGACCAGGGCGACCATCGCCTCGGCGACGATGCCGGCGGCCGGGACGGCGCAGACGTCGGAGCGCTGGTGGTGGGCGGCCGCGGCCTCTCCGGTGGCCACGTCGACGGTCGCGAGGGCGCGCGGGACGGTGGCGATGGGCTTCATGGCGGCGCGGACGCGCAGCAGCTCGCCGGTGGTCAGGCCGCCCTCGGTGCCGCCGGAGCGGCCGGAGGTGCGCCGGATGCCGTCCTCGGTGGCCACGATCTCGTCGTGGGCCTTGGAGCCGGGCACCCGGGCGAGCTCGAAGCCGTCGCCGACCTCGACGCCCTTGATGGCCTGGATGCCCATGAGGGCGGCGGCGAGCCGGGCGTCGAGACGCCGGTCCCAGTGGACGTGGGAGCCGAGGCCGACCGGCACGCCGTAGGCGAGGACCTCGACGACGCCGCCGAGGGTGTCGCCGTCCTTGTGGGCCTGGTCGATCTCCGCGACCATCGCCTTCGACGCGTCGGCGTCGAGGCAGCGCACCGGGTCGGCGTCGAGCTTCTCGACGTCGGCGGGGGTCGGGTAGACGCCGTAGGGGGCCTTGGCGGCGGCGAGCTCGACCACGTGGGAGACGATCTCGATGCCTGCCGCCTCCTTGAGGAAGGAGCGGGCCACGGCGCCGAGGGCGACGCGGGCGGCGGTCTCGCGGGCGCTGGCGCGCTCCAGGATCGGCCGGGCCTCGTCGAAGCCGTACTTCTGCATGCCGGCCAGGTCGGCATGACCGGGCCGGGGGCGGGTCAGCGGCGCGTTGCGCGCGGAGCCGGCCAGCTCGTCGGGGTCGACCGGGTCGGCCGACATGACCTTCTCCCACTTGGGCCACTCGGTGTTGCCGACCATGACGGCGATCGGCGAGCCGAGGGAGAGGCCGTGGCGGACGCCGCCGAGGAAGGTGATCTCGTCCTGCTCGAACTTCATGCGGGCACCGCGTCCATAGCCGAGGCGCCGCCGCGCGAGATGGTCCGCCACCAGCTCCGTGGTGACCGGAACGCCGGCCGGAAGTCCCTCAAGGGTTGCAACCAGCGCGGGTCCGTGGGACTCCCCCGCCGTCAGCCAACGCAACCTGCTCAACGATGCTCCTCATGCTCGCGCCTGGGCACTGCGACGGCGCGACCTGGGTGCGCGGCCCTGGTCCGCCACCCCCGATCCTCCCACGTCCCGGCGGTCGATCGACCGCCGGTCCACGGGTCGGGACACATGTCTCACGTCGCGGGGACGCGAGTCTCAGGTGTCGGGCGTGGTTTCCGCCGTGCCGGGCGGGGTGGCGCCGCGTTCCCGCCACCAGTCGCGCACCCGCGTCCCGATGACGTAGAGGACGAAGGCACCCCCCAGAACGAGTACCGGATATCGGATCCAGTCCGGCAGCGCCATGAAGGCGATCCGGATCAGTCCCCACACCAGATACGCGAGATCGAATCCAATATCCCATTTCGACGCGAGCAGCACGTCGCCCCCTGACTTGCGGTCTCTTCCTGATCAGCGCTCGGCGAGCGCCTTCTCCCCCGCCGCCCGCATGGCCGCGAGCGGCCCGGGAGTGCGGCCGGTCATCTGCTCGACCTGGAGCACCGCCTGGTGGACCAGGAGGTCGAGCCCCCCGACGACCTTTCCTCCGCGCGCCGACCAGGCGGCGGCGAGCCGGGTGGGCCACGGGTCGTAGAGGACGTCGAACAGAGTGCCGGGCCCGTCGGGGACGGCCCCTGCGAGCACGTCGGTGGTCCCCGCCGGGGTGGTCGCGATCACCAGGGGCGCGGCGAACGCCTCGGCGGCCGCGTCCCAGGCCGCGGTGCGCACGTCGACGCCGAGCCGCTCGCCCCAGCCCCGCATCTCCTGCGCGCGCGCCTCGCTGCGGACGTACGCGGTGACGGGCCCCGAGCAGATCCGGGCCAGCGCGGCGAGCGCCGAGGAGGCGGTGGCCCCGGCGCCGAGGACGGCCGCGCTGTCCACCTTCTCGACGCCCCGCTCGCGCAGCGCGGCGACCATGCCGGGGATGTCGGTGTTGTCGCCGACCCGGCGTCCGTCCTCGGTGAGGACGACCGTGTTGACCGCCTCGACCGAGGCCGCGGTGTCGGTGACCTCGTCGAGCAGCGGGATGATCGCCCGCTTGAGCGGCATGGTCAGCGACAGCCCGGCCCAGGACGCGTCCAGCTCGCCCACGAAGCCGGGCAGCGCGGCCTCGTCGACCTCGAAGCGCTCGTACGACCAGTCGTCGAGGCCGAGCTCCCGGTAGGCGGCGCGGTGCAGGACCGGCGACAGGGAGTGGGCGATGGGCGAACCGAGGACGGCCGCCCGCCGGGTGGGACTCATCGTTCAGTTCCCCGCATTGAACTTCTCGACGAGCCTGTCGTGCTCGGCGAGGGTCTTGGCGAATTCGGTCTTGCTCATGCCGTCGGTGGCGACGAAGTACATCCAGCCGTCGTTCGTCGGGTGCAGGGCGGCGTTCACCGCCTCCACACCGGGGTTGCCGATCGGCCCGGGCGTCAGGCCCTTGTGCTTGTAGGTGTTGTACGGGTCCGGGTTGCTCAGGATCTCCTTGCGGGTGATCTTGATCTTGCTCTGGCCCGTCAGATAGTTGTACGTCGAGTCGAACTGCAGGAGCTGGAACGTCTCCTTGTTGTCCGGCCCGAGGCGGTTGTAGATGACCTCGGCCATCTTCGTGAAGTCGTCGTGCGTCTTGCCCTCGGCCTGCACGAGGCTCGCGACCGTGACGAGCTCCCACGGGCCCTTGAGCCCGAGCTGCGTCGCCTTCGACTCCAGGTCGAGCTTGCCGTACTCCTGGTTGGCGCGCGCGACCATCTTGCGCAGGGCGTCCTCGGGCTCGGCGCCCTTGGCGACGGGGTAGCTCGCCGGGAAGAGGAAGCCCTCCAGCGGGTCCTTGACCTCGGGGTGGTTCTTGGCCCAGTCGGGCAGGCCCAGGTCGTCCGCCCGCTTGAAGGCGACCTCCTTGGTGGTGCCCGGCTTGAGCCCGAGACGCTTGTCGAGCTGGTCGTACACCCAGGCGTTGCGCTTGCCCTCGGGGATGACGAAGTTCGCCTTGCTCGCCGGGCTGAGCATGAGCGCGACGGCGCTCTCGGCCGACATCTCCTTCTTCAGCGTGTAGACGCCGGCCTGGATCGTCAGGCCCTTGGGGTTCTTCTGCTGGGCGGAGACGAAGGCGTCGACGCTCTTCACGACGCCGGCCTTCTTCAGGATGTTGCCGATGACGTAACCGCCGGCGTCCTGGGGGATCTCGACCTGGACCTCGCCGGCGCCGGTGCCCGCGTAGTCCGGCGCGGCACCGAACTGGCCCTGCCAGAACTGGTAGCCGAAGTAGCCGACGCCGCCGACACCGCCCACGAGGACGAGCGCCACGACCAGGCAGGCCACGCCGTTCTTGGCCTTCTTGCCCTTGTTGCGGTTCTTGCCGCCACGGCGGTCGCGCCCCGCGCGGCGGCCGGCCGGCTCCTCCTCGTACTCGTCGTACTCGTCGTCGTCCCGTCCGGAGCGGTCGTCCCGGCCCCCGCCCGGGGCGTCCTCACCGGTGAAGAAGGGGTGCCGCTCCTCTTCCTGCGCCTCCGCCTCCCAGTCGTTCACCGGCTGCGGGGGCACCTGCCGGCGGCCCGGGGGCTCCGGCGGCGGATACGCCTCGGGGGTGCCGTAGAGGTCGGGGTTCTGACCGCCGTACGGGTCGGCCGGAGGGGCGGTGTACGACATGGCCGCCTGGCTCGTCTCCCAGGTGCCGTCGTACTGCTGTGCGGGATATCCGGGCGTGTCGTGACCGCCCGGATTCCCGTACTGCTGCTCGCCGTACCGCTGCTCGTCGTACTGCTGTGCGCCGTACTCCTGCTGCTGGTACATGCCCTCGGCATATCCCTGCTGCTGCCCGTACGGGTCCTGATGACCGTACTGCTGGGCCTGCTGCGGGTCCTGATGACCGTACTGCTGCGCCTGCTGCGGCTCCTGGTGGCCGTACTGCTGGGTCTGCTGCGGCTCCTGGTGCCCGTACTGCTGCGCCTGCTGCGGGTACTGCTGCTGGCCCTCCCACCCCTGATCCCCGTACAGAGGATCCGTGGGGTGCCACGGTTCGGAGCCGGGGCTCCGGCCATACTCAGTCATCGATCCCCAAACAGCCGCGAGGCTTCCGGACCATCAGCCTCTACGTTGTGCGGCAGCTGTTCGAACACCGCCACATCGCGGGGAACGTTACCGTATCGCGATCAGTTGACCACTTCGACGCCCTCACCGGGCGGATTACCTGATACCCGTTCGGACTCAAGAGCGTTCTGAAGGATGATCACCGCGGCGGCCTGATCGACGACGGACCGCCCCTTCTTCGCCTTCACTCCCGAGGCCCGCAGCCCCTGGGTCGCCGTGACCGTCGTCATGCGCTCGTCCACCAGCCGGACCGGGACGGGGGCGATGCCCTTGGCCATCTCCCGGGCGAAGGCACGGACCTTGGTCGCGGCCGGGCCCTCCCGTCCGCTGAGCGAGCGGGGCAGGCCCACGACGACCTCGATCGGCTCGTACTCCTCGACGAGTCGGCGCAGCCGCCGGTGGGCGGCCGGGACGTCGCGTCCCGGCACGGTCTCCACCGGCGTGGCCAGGACCCCGTCGGGGTCGCACGAGGCGACCCCGATCCGGGCGTCCCCGACGTCGACGGCGAGTCGTCGTCCTCGGCGCATCGTCACGCGGTTTCCACGACCAGGCGCTCGACGGCGTCGATGGCCTCGCCGACGGCCTGCGGGTTCTGGCCGCCGCCCTGGGCGACGTCCGGCTTGCCGCCACCGCCGCCGCCGAGGGTCTTGGCGGCCGTGCGGACCAGCTCGCCGGCCTTGAAGCCGCGCTCACGGGCGGCCTCGTTGGTGGCGATGACCGTGAGGGGCTTGCCGCCCACCGTGCTGAACAGGGCCACCACGGCCGGGCGGTCGGACGGGATGCGGCCGCGGACGTCCAGGACCAGCCTGCGCAGGTCGTCGGCGCCGGTGCCGTCCGGCACCTGGCCGGTCACCAGGGCGACGCCCCGGACGTCCTTGGCGGACTCGACCAGACCGGCGGCGGCCTGGAGGACCTTCTCCGCGCGGAACTTCTCGATCTCCTTCTCGGCGTCCTTCAGCTTGCCGAGCATCGAGGAGATCTTCTCCGGCAGCTCCTCGGGGCGGCCCTTGACCAGCTCCTGGAGCTGGGCGACGACCGTGTGCTCCTTGGCGAGGAAGTTGTACGCGTCGACACCGACGAGGGCCTCGATGCGGCGCACGCCGGAGCCGATGGAGGACTCGCCGAGCAGCTTCACCAGACCCAGCTGGGCGGTGTTGTGCACGTGCGTGCCGCCGCACAGCTCCTTGGAGAAGTCGCCGATGGTGACGACGCGGACCTTCTCGCCGTACTTCTCGCCGAACTCGGCGATGGCGCCCTGCCGCTTGGCCTCGTCGATCGGCATGACCTCGGCGTGCACGTCGAGCTCGCGGGCGAGGACCTCGTTGATCTTCTGCTCGACGTCCATGAGGACCGTGCCGGGCACGGCGTTCGGCGAGCCGAAGTCGAAGCGGAAGCGGCCGGGCTGGTTCTCGGAACCGGCCTGGGCGGCCGTGGGGCCCAGGGCGTCGCGCAGTGCCTGGTGGGTCAGGTGCGTGGCCGAGTGGGCGCGGGCGATGGCGCGGCGGCGGCGCACGTCGATGGCGGCGTAGGCGGTGGCGCCCACGGTCACCTCGCCGACCTGCACCGAGCCCTTGTGCACGGAGACGCCGGGCACCGGCTGCTGCACGTCGCGGACCTCGATGACGGCACCGGAGTGCAGCCTGATGCGGCCCTGGTCGGCGATCTGGCCGCCGCCCTCGGCGTAGAACGGGGTGCGGTCGAGGACGACCTCGACCTCGTCGCCCTCGGAGGCGGCGGGGGACGGGACGCCGTTGACCAGCAGGCCGACGACGGTGGTCTCGCCCTCGGTGTTGGTGTAGCCGGTGAACTCGGTGGCGCCGGCCGCGTCGGCGATCTCGCGGTACGAGGTCAGGTCGGCGTGGCCGCTCTTCTTGGCCTGGGCGTCGGCCTTGGCGCGCTCCCGCTGCTCCTGCATCAGGCGGCGGAAGCCGTCCTCGTCCACGGACAGGCCCTGCTCGGCGGCCATCTCCAGGGTCAGGTCGATCGGGAAGCCCCAGGTGTCGTGGAGCAGGAACGCCTTGTCGCCGGAGAGGACCGTGCCGCCGGCGGCCTTGGTCTCGGTGACGGCGGTGTCGAGGATATTGGTGCCGCCCTTGAGGGCCTTGAGGAAGGCGGCCTCCTCGGCGAGGGCGACGGCCTCGATGCGCTTGCGGTCGGTGACCAGCTCCGGGTACTGCTCGCCCATCGTGTTGATCACCGTGTCGACGAGCTCGCCGACGACGGGGCCGGTGGCGCCGAGCAGGCGCATGTTGCGGACGGCGCGGCGCATGATGCGGCGCAGCACGTAGCCGCGGCCCTCGTTGCCGGGGGTGACGCCGTCGCCGATGAGCATCACGGAGGTGCGCATGTGGTCGGCGACCACGCGCAGCGAGACGTCGCTGTCCTGGGACGCGCCGTAGGTGACGCCGGTCAGCTCGGTGGCCTTGTCGATGACGACCTTGAGGGTGTCGGTCTCGTACATGTTCTGCACGCCCTGGAGGATCATCGCCAGGCGCTCCATGCCGAGGCCGGTGTCGATGTTCTTCGACGGCAGGTCGCCGAGGATCTCGAAGTCCTCCTTGCCGATGCCCCGGCCCCGCTCGTACTGCATGAAGACGAGGTTCCAGATCTCGACGTACCGCTCGTCGTTGACGGCGGGGCCGCCCTCGACGCCGAACTCGGGGCCGCGGTCGTAGTTGATCTCGGAGCACGGGCCGCAGGGGCCGGGAACGCCCATGGACCAGAAGTTGTCCTTCTTGCCCAGGCGCTGGATGCGCTCGGCGGGGACGCCGACGACGTCGCGCCAGATCTGCTCGGCCTCGTCGTCGTCCTGGTAGACGGTGATCCAGAGCTTCTCCGGCTCGAGCCCGTAGCCGCCGTGCTCGACCGAGGAGGTCAGCAGCTCCCAGGCGAGCTTGATGGCGCCTTCCTTGAAGTAGTCGCCGAAGGAGAAGTTGCCGCACATCTGGAAGAACGTGCCGTGGCGGGTGGTCTTGCCGACCTCTTCGATGTCGGGGGTGCGCACGCACTTCTGCACGCTGGCCGCGCGCGGGAAGGGCGGCTTGACCTCACCCAGGAAGTAGGGCTTGAAGGGCACCATGCCGGCGGGGACGAGCAGCAGAGTCGGGTCGTCCGCGATGAGCGACGCCGAAGGGACGACGGTGTGCCCGCGCTCCTCGAAGAAGCTCAGCCAGCGGCGGCGGATTTCAGCCGACTCCATCAGTGGTCCTCATTCCGGTTGTACGTGAGCGAATAGGTGGTCGTGTCTGGGGTGGTGCGGGGTGCGAGCGCCGCCCTGCGGCGTGCTGCGCCGAGCGCGCGGTCGTCGTCCGGGTCGGCGGGGGCGTCGAGGCCGAGTGCCTCGCCGAGCTCGGCCTCGCGCCGGCGCATGTTCGCCTGCACGTCGAGGGCGAAGTCCTTCAGCCGGTGGCCTGCCTCGACGGCCTTGTCGGCCGCCTGTGCGGCGAGGCTCTCGGGGGTCAGCTGCCTGAGCTTGCGGTTGACCTTGGTGGTGGCCCACACGCCGGCGGCGGCGCCCGCGGTGAACCAGAACGTACGGCGGAACATCGTGCTCAGCCCT
The DNA here is from genome assembly GCF_039535235.1 of Streptomyces roseoviridis. Classification (NCBI taxonomy): domain Bacteria; kingdom Bacillati; phylum Actinomycetota; class Actinomycetes; order Kitasatosporales; family Streptomycetaceae; genus Streptomyces; species Streptomyces roseoviridis. Next base: position 6,289,243 of record NZ_BAAAWU010000001.1, on the reverse strand, counting down.
TCTGCTTCCGGCGCCTCACGGACGGCACGGTGCGACCGACGATCACCGTACGCCGCTCGCGTCGCGCGGGCGGCGCCTCCTGCCGGTCCCGGCCGAGCGCCTTGCGCACCCCGTAGCCGAAGGCGGCGACCTTGACGAGCGGGCCGCCGAAGGTGGAGGCGACGGTGGTGGACAGCGCGGAGGCGTTGGAGGTGACTTCCTGGACGTCCGAGGCGATGGCGTCGACCCGGTCGAGCTGGGTCCGTGCGGAGCGGACGGTGGCGGAGGCGTCGGCGAGCAGCGGGACGGCCTGCTCGGTCACGTCCGCCACGAGCTTGGTGGTCGCCTTGAGCGTCTGCGCCAGTCTCACCAGCACCACGGCGAGGAAGGAGACGAGGATCGCCCAGAACACGGCCACCAGGATCCCGGCTACCTCACCACCGGTCACGCTGCACCGCTCTCTGCTGTCGTCGGGCCCCGGACGGTCGTCGGACCCCTGCTGATAAACCTCCTCCGACCCTATCGCGCCGACGCTCTTGCGCCGTACCGCATTACCGCTCGCGGGAGGGGGCCGCCGGGGACGATTGTACGGAGCGCGCGCGGGTGAGTACGCTCCGTGTGCCATGCGACGGAGCAATCTCCCTGCGGAGCTGAATCGGTTCGTGGGACGGGCCGCCGAACAGGACGAAGTGGCTCGGCTGCTCGGCGAGTTCCGGCTGGTCACGGTCGTCGGGGTGGGCGGCGTCGGCAAGACGCGGCTGGCCCTCAGGGTCGCCGGAGCACTGCAGAAACGCTACGTCGACGGCGTCCGGCTCGCGGAGCTGGCCTCGCTGCGTGACCCGGAGCTGGTGGCGCACGCCCTGGTGGAGGCGCTCGGCCTGACCGATCACACGGTGCGCACACCGCGCGAGGTGCTGCGCGAGCACCTGGCGGAGCTGCGGCTGCTGCTGGTCGTGGACGGTTTCGAGCACCTGGTGGAGGAGTGCGCGGGGCTGCTGCGGGAGCTCCTGCGGGGCTGTCCGGGGCTCACGGTGCTGGCGGCGGGCCGCCGGCCGCTGCGGGTGGACGGAGAGGCGGTGTTCGGGCTCACGCCGATGGACGAGCCGGACGCGATGGCGCTGCTGACCGACCGCGCGCTGGAGGCGGGGGCCGCCGTGCCGGGCGACCGGGAGACGCTGCGGGAGCTGGTCCGGCGGCTGGACGGGATTCCGCTGGCGCTCGAACTGGCGGCGGCCCGGCTGCCGCTGCTCGACCCGGTGCAGGTGCTGCGGCGGCTCGACGACCGTTTCCGGCTGCTCGACGGCGGCCGGCGGGGCGCGCTCTGGCGGCACCGGACGCTGCGCACGGCGATCGGCTGGAGCCACGAGCTGTGCACGCCGGAGGAACGGCTGCTGTGGGCGCGGCTCTCGGTGTTCGCGGGGCCGTTCGACCTGGAGGCGGTGGAGTACGTCTGCGGGGGGCCGGAGCTGCCGGCGGACCGGGTGCTCGACGTGCTGGGCGAACTGCTCGCCCAGTCCCTGGTGGCGCGGGAGGAGACGGCGGCGGGGGTGCGCTACCGGATGCTGGACACGGTGCGGGCGTACGGCGCCGAGTGGCTGGCGGCGCTCGGCGACACCGAGCGGATGCGGCGCCGGCACCGGGACTGGTACACGGGTCTGGCCACCTGGTGGGAGCTCGAGTGGTTCAGTGCGCGGCAGGCGGAGGTGGCGGCCGGTACGGACGTGGCGCTGCCGAATCTGCGGGCGGCCCTGGAGCTGTGTCTGGAGTCGCCGGAGGAGGCCGCGCTCGCCCAGCACCTGGCGGGGACGCTGTGGTTCTACTGGGCCGGGTGCGGGCGGCTGTCGGAGGGACGGCACTGGCTGGACCGGTCGCTGGCCATGCCCGGTGCCGAGGAGGTGACGCTGCACGAGGACGCCCGGCTCAAGGCGCTGTGGGTGCTCGGCTACGTGGCCGTCCTGCAGGGGGATCCGACGGCGGCGGTGGCGGCGCTGCACGAGTGCGGGGAACGGGCCCGGATCACGGGGAACGAGGTGGCCCAGGCGTACGCGACGCACCGGATGGGCTGTCTGGCGCTGCTGTCGGACGACATGCCGCGGGCCGAGGAGCTGATCGGCGGGGCGCTCGCGACCTACGCGGAGCTCGGCGAGCTGAACAGCAACGTGCTGATGGGGCAGGTCGAGCTGGCGATGGCGCGGGTGTTCCAGGGGGACCTGGAGGGTGCGGTGGCGCTGTGCGCGCAGGTGCGGGAGGCCTGTGAGGAGCGGGGCGAGCGCTGGACGCGGGCGTACGCGCTCTATGTGCTCGCGTACGCGGCGCTGACCGGTGGTGATCACGGGACGGCGCGGGAGCTGCTGGTCGAGTGCGTCTCGATCAACCACGCCTTCCACGATCTGGTGGGCCTCGTCCTGGCCCTGGAGCTGCTGGCACTGGTGACGGCGGCCGAGGGGGACGCGGCGGAGGCGGCGGTGTTGCAGGGTGCGGCGCGGCCCGTGTGGGACTCGGTGGGCGTGCCGGTGTTCGGTTCGTCGTACTTCAACGGGCCGAGGGAGCTGTGCGGGCGGCAGCTGGGCGAGGCGCTGGGCGAGGACGGGTACGCGCTGCGCTACCGGGAGGGGCTGGCGCTGTCGCTGGACGAGGCGGTGGCGCGGGCGCTCGCCGACCGCGGGGGTCCGGCCGGACGGGGGCGTACGGGGCAGGAGGCGGCGCGCCCGTTCCGTAGGGGGTCGTCACCGGTCCCGGACACGCGGAAGCCCGCCGGCTCCCCCACCGTGAAGGGCGGGGAAGCGGCGGGCTGAACACCGCGGAGGTGGTACTGCGCCGGCTGGATCAGCGGGCGTAGTACTCGACGACCAGCTGCTCGTCGCAGATGACCGGGATCTCCTTGCGGTTCGGGTCGCGGTCGAGGCGGAAGGCCAGGGCCTTCAGGTTGACCTGCAGGTAGCGCGGGGTCTCACCCTCGGGGGCGAAGCCACCCTCGCGAGCGACCTGGAAGAGGGTCTTGGAGCGGGACTTCTCGCGGACCATCACGACGTCGTCGGGACGGACGCGGAAGGACGGCTTGTCGACCTTCTGGCCGTTGACCTGGATGTGGCCGTGGACGACCATCTGACGGGCCTGGTAGATGGTGCGGGCGATGCCCGAACGCAGGACCAGGGCGTCGAGACGGCGCTCGAGCTCGACGACCAGGGCCTCGCCCGTCTTGCCCTCGGCCTTCTTGGCGCGGTCGTAGGCGCGGGCCATCTGGCGCTCGCTGATGTCGTACTGGGCGCGCAGACGCTGCTTCTCGAGCAGACGGACCTTGTAGTCCGAGTTCTGCTTGCGGCCACGGCCGTGCTCGCCCGGCGGGTAGGGGCGGGCCTCGAAGTACTTGACGGCCTTCGGCGTCAGGGCGATGCCGAGGGCACGCGACTTCTTGACCTTGGGACGGGACTGGTTCGGCATGAACCAACCTCTCTACTGTTTCGAATACGGCTTCACCAGGGTTTCGGGAGGTCGCAATCCGCAGCCGGGGAAACCCGCCGGGTCCACTGGGGACCTGCCGGGCAGCCGCTCCCTGGTCTGGGCACGTACGTGCAGCACGCGAACGACCCACCGCCGCTCCGGGGACTCCCGGTGGTGGTGGGTTGCCCGCGACACCTTCGAAGGTGCGCGACGCTCCTGGAGAATCCGCCCTGGGGCGGGTCTCCGGCTGACTGTCCCGCTCTGGTGATGTCGGCCGAGGCCGGACACGGAACGCAGCACTTCGCACCAGCATACCGGGTCCGCCGGCCCCTCCCGCACCGCGGTCGCCCGGCCCGGACCCCAAGCCCCCGGCCGTCGCCGCCGTCAGCCGCCCTCGCCCTTCAGGCGCTCCCTGACCTTCTCCACCACGTCCGCGTACCGCGCCTCCGCGCCGTATCGCGTCGGCTCGTAGTAGCGCCTGCCGTGGACGGTGTCCGGGGCGTACTGCTGGGGGGCGATGGCACCCGGGACGTCGTGGGGATACACATAGCCCTGGGCGTGGCCGAGCTTGGCCGCGCCCTTGTAGTGGCCGTCGCGCAGATGGGCCGGCACCGGGCCGGCGAGCCCGTTGCGGACGTCGGCGCGGGCGGCGGAGATCGCGTTCGTCGCCGCGTTCGACTTGGGGGCGAGGGCCAGGGCGATCGTGGCGTGGCTCAGGGTCAGCGCCGCCTCGGGGAAGCCGATCATCGCCACGGCCTGGGCGGCGGCGACGGCCAGCGGAAGCGCGTTCGGATCGGCCAGGCCGATGTCCTCGCTGGCCGAGATCATCAGCCGCCGGGCGATGAACCGGGGGTCCTCCCCCGCCTCGATCATCCGGGCCAGATAGTGCAGCGCCGCGTCCACGTCCGAGCCGCGGATCGACTTGATGAGGGCGCTCGCCACGTCGTAGTGCTGGTCGCCGTCCCGGTCGTAGGTCACCGCCGCGCGGTCGACGGTCTCCTCGACCGTCGCCAGGGTGATCTCCGGCTCCCCCTTGTCGAGGGCCGCGCCCGCCGCCGCCTCCAGGGCCGTCAGGGCGCGCCGGGCGTCGCCGCCGGCGATCCGCAGCAGGTGGGCCTCGGCGTCCTCGGGCAGGGTCACCGCCCCGCCGAGTCCCCGCTCCTCCTCCAGGGCGCGGCGCATCAGCCCCCGGAGGTCGTCGTCGGTCAGCGGCTCCAGGGTGAGCAGCAGCGAGCGGGAGAGCAGCGGGGAGATCACCGAGAAGTACGGGTTCTCGGTGGTGGCGGCGATCAGCGTCACCCAGCGGTTCTCGACGGCCGGCAGGAGGGAGTCCTGCTGGGCCTTGGAGAAGCGGTGGATCTCGTCGAGGAAGAGGACGGTCTCCTTGCCGTAGCCGCCCGAGGCGCGCCGGGCGCCGTCGATGACGGCGCGGACCTCCTTGACGCCGGCGGTGATCGCGGAGAGCTCGACGAAGCGCTTGTCGGTGGCCTTCGACACCACGTACGCGAGGGTGGTCTTGCCGATGCCGGGCGGGCCCCACAGGATGACCGAGGAGGCGCCGGCCGGGCCGCCGTTCCCCTCCCCCACGAGCCGGCGCAGCGGCGAGCCGGGCTTGAGCAGGTGCTTCTGGCCCACGACCTCGTCGAGGGTGCGCGGACGCATCCGGACGGCCAGGGGACTGCTGGAGGGGTCCTTCTCCTGGCGTTCTTCGGCGGCGGCGGTAAACAGGTCGGGCTCCACGTCATGAAGCCTAAGTCAGAGCACTGACAACCCCGCCCGGGCGGCGGCCCGTCCCCGCCGAGGCCGTCGCCCCGGCGGCCCGTCCCGTCAGCTCGTCCAGAAGTCCCACCAGCGGGTCAGGACCAGCATGCCGATGATGCCGGTGTGCAGGACCGGCAGGACCCAGGTGAACTCGTCGAAGAAGGTGCGCAGGGCCGCGGGCGCCGGGATCACGCCGTGCCGGACGTTGTGCGAGGTGGTGTACCAGAACATGACGAGGGTGGCGATCCAGGCGAGGCAGCACCACAGGCACAGCGCGTTGATCTCGTACAGCGACTGGATCATGAGCCAGGTGCAGAAGCCGACGCCGAAGAGGGTGCCGGCGTTGAGGCCGAGCCAGTACCAGCGCCGGTAGCGGGCGCCCGCGAGCAGGCCGGCGCCGAGGGCGACGACGACGGCGTACGTGCCGAGCCCCAGCATCGGGTTGGGGAAGCCGAAGGCCGCGGCCTGCTCGCTCTTCATCACGTTGCCGCAGGAGACGATCGGGTTCAGGCTGCACGCGGGCGTGAAGTTCGGGTCCTCGAGGAGCTTGAACTTGTCGAGCGTGATCACCCAGGAGGCGAGCAGTCCGGCTGCGCCGGTGATCACCAGGAGCCAGGCGAGGCCACGGCCGGCGCCGATGGCGCGGGAGTCCGCGCGCTCCGCGGTCCGGTTCGCTGCCGCTGCGTTCGTCATGTCGCTGTGCTCGCTCTTCTCGCTCTTCGCGTCCGCCGGCCGGGCACCGACCGGCCACGGTCATTGTGCCGCACAGGGTGGCACGCCCGGCGTGAGCGGACGGTAAGGGCCTCGACCGGCCGGACCCCCGTGCGGGAGCGTCCGACGCCCGCGGATCTTCCTACCGCGCCGGTGCCCGGCGGGCTCGCGCGGGCAGGGTCGCGGGCGCGGCCGTGCCGCCGGTCGCGCTGCTCGCGCCGGCCTTCGGCGACCTTCGGCGGCCTTCGGCGGCTGGGCGCCCCTCGGGTGCGCCGAAGGGGCCCGGTCCGCGTCACCACGGGCCGGGCCCCTTCCCGTACGCGTACGGGGCCGGCTCAGGCGAGCTTCGCCTTGACCGCCTCGACCAGGGCGTCCAGGGCGACCGCCTGCTGCTCGCCGGACTCCATGTCCTTGAGCTGGACGACGCCCTCGGCGAGGTCGCGCTCGCCGGCGACGAGGGTGAGGCGGGCGCCGGAGCGGTTGGCGTCCTTCATCGAGCCCTTGAGGCCCTTGCCGCCGAAGGAGAAGTCGGCGGCGACGCCCGCCTTGCGGAGCTCGGTGACCTTGCCGAACAGCACGCGGCGTGCCTCCTGGCCGATGGCGACGGCGAAGACGCTGGTGGTCGCGGGCAGGTCCAGCTGCACGCCCTCGGCCTCCAGGGCGAGGACGGTGCGGTCCACGCCGAGCGCCCAGCCGACGGACGGCAGCGCGGGGCCGCCGATCATCTCGGACAGGCCGTCGTAGCGGCCGCCGCCGCCGACCGCGGACTGCGAGCCGAGGCCGTCGTGGACGAACTCGAAGGTGGTCCGGGTGTAGTAGTCGAGGCCGCGCACCAGCTTGGGGTCGTCCTCGAAGACCACGCCCGCCGCGGTGATCAGCGCGCGCACCTCCTCGTGGTACGCCTTGCACGCGTCGCACAGGTAGTCGCGCAGCAGCGGGGCGTCGGCCAGCTGCTTCTGCACGGACTCGCGCTTGTCGTCGAGGACCCGCAGCGGGTTGATCTCGGCGCGGCGCAGGGTGTCCTCGTCGAGGTCGAGGCCGCGCAGGAAGGTCTGCAGGGTCTCGCGGTAGACGGGGCGGCACTCCTTGTCGCCGAGCGAGTTCAGCAGGATGCGGTAGTTCCGCAGGCCGAGGGCGCGGTAGGCCTGGTCGGCCAGGATGATCAGCTCGGCGTCGAGGGCGGGGTCCTCTGCGCCGATCGCCTCGGCGCCGACCTGGGAGAAGTGGCGGTAGCGGCCCGCCTGGGCCCGCTCGTAGCGGTAGTAGGAGCCCGAGTACCAGAGCTTGACCGGCAGGTTGCCCTGCTTGTGCAGGTTGGCCTGGAGGGCGGCGCGCAGGACGGAGGCGGTGCCCTCGGGACGCAGGGCGAGCTGGTCGCCGCCCTTCGTGGTGAGGGTGTACATCTCCTTGGTGACGATGTCGGTGGACTCGCCGACGCCGCGGGCGAAGAGGTTCACGTCCTCGAAGCCGGGGGTCTCGACGTAGCCGTAGCCGGCGTTCCTCACCTGGGTGGCGATCGTGTCGCGGACCGCGAGGAACACGGCGGAACGCGGGGGGATCAGGTCGTACGTGCCCTTGGGGGCCTGAAAGGTGCTCACGTGGGTCTCGTCACATTCCTCGTCGGGGAGCGTCCGCGCTCCCGAGGCCGGAGGCCACCTGCCGCAGGTAGGGGTTGGTGGCGCGCTCCTGGCCGATGGTCGTCTGGGGACCGTGCCCCGACAGCACCACGGTCGAGTTGTCGAGCGGCAGGCACACGCGGGCCAGCGACTGCAGCATCTCGTCCATGTCACCGCCGGGCAGGTCGGTGCGTCCGATGGAGCCGGCGAACAGCAGGTCACCGGAGAAGAAGACGGAGGGGACCTCCGTGGTCTCCGGTGTCCGGAAGGTCACCGACCCCTTGGTATGACCGGGCGCGTGTGCGACGGAGAACTCCAGTCCGGCGAGCTTCAGCGCGGCGCCGTCGGTGAGCTCGTGCACGTCGTCCGGCTCGCCCACGGTCAGCTCGCCCATGAGGGGCATCCCGATGGAGCGGCCGAGGGCCTTCTCCGGGTCGCTCATCATGTACCGGTCGGCGGGGTGGATCCACGCGGGGACGTCATGGGCGCCGCAGACCGGGACGACGGAGGCGACGTGGTCGATGTGGCCATGGGTGAGGACCACGGCGACGGGCTTGAGCCGATGCTTCTTCAGCGTCTCCTCGACACCCTGGGCGGCCTGGTGGCCCGGGTCGATGATGACGCACTCCTCGCCTGCGGCGGGGGCGACCACGTAACAGTTGGTGCCCCAGGCCCCGGCGGGGAACCCGGCAATCAGCACGATCGTCCTTATTTGTCGTCCGGCAGAAGGCCGCTGCGGTGTGCCGTGCAGCGGAATGCAGCAGATCAGAGCCTACCGGCGCTGCGTATTCCACAGCCAACCCGTATACGGTACGGGCCATCCGGCCAGGACTGAACAGACGATCGACAAGGAGCGGACCCGGTGGTCACCAGCGATCAGCGGCGGCGGCAGCTCGCCAGAGAGAAGTACCTGCGGCAGCAGCAGCGGCGCGAGGAGGCGCGGCGCAGGTCGCGCCGGAACATCGTCATCGCCTCCACGCTGGCGGTGGTGCTCGCCGCGGGTGGTGCGGTGTGGGCGTCGGTGGCGCTGACCGGCGACGACGCGAAGGGCTCGGACGTGGCGTCGAGCCCGTCGAACACCCCGAGCCCGGAGCAGAGCACCCCCTCGCAGCCCGAGCCGAAGATGGCGATCGACAAGAAGGGCTCGTACACGATGGCCCTGACGACCAACCTCGGGGACATCACGATCACGATGGACGCGGCGAAGGCCCCGCGCACCGTCAACTCCTTCAAGCACCTCGCCGACAAGAAGTACTTCGACGGCACCAAGTGCCACCGCCTCACCACCTCGGGCATCTTCGTGCTCCAGTGCGGCGACCCGAAGGGCGACGGCACCGGCGGCCCGGGCTACTCCATCCCGGACGAGAACCTCGGCGGCCTCGGCAAGGCCGGGGCGGACGGCTCCGTGACGTACCCGAAGGGCACCGTGGCGATGGCCAACGCCGGCCCGAACACCGGCGGCAGCCAGTTCTTCCTCGTCTACAAGGACACCAAGCTCCCGCCGAGCTACACCCCCTTCGGCACCTTCGACGCCGAGGGCGTGAAGCTGGTCGAGGAGGTCGCGAAGGCGGGTGTCGCGGGCGGCTCGGGCGACGGGGCGCCGCAGAAGGCGGTCACGATCCAGAAGGCCGCCGTCACCAAGAAGTGAGGCACGGCGGCCCGGGGGCCGCACACGGGCGCGACCGCCGAATTCGGTCGCGCTGAGTGCGGACAGCCGGGCCGCCGTTCGCCTAGATTGGCGTTGTGCAGCGCAGGCCGTCGGCCGCGCTGTGGAGGGCGGGCGAGGCCCGCCGGGAAACCGTGGACGATGCCAGGGGGCGGGGCCCCCGAGTCGGCATCATGTTGAGGAGGCGCTGTGAGCAGCGACCCGTGGGGCCGCGTCGACGAGACGGGCACCGTGTACGTGCGTACGGCCGAGGGCGAGAAGGTCGTCGGTTCGTGGCAGGCCGGCAGCCCCGAGGAGGCGCTGGCCTACTTCGAGCGCAAGTACGAGGGCCTGGTGGTCGAGATCGGCCTCCTCGAGAAGCGGGTGAGGACCACCGACCTCTCGGCGAAGGACGCGCAGGCGGCCATCGAGCACATCCGGCAGCAGGTCGAGGAGCACCACGCGGTGGGCGACCTGGCCGCGCTGTCGGCCCGGCTCGACAAGCTGACGGAGACGGTGGAGTCGCGCCGCGAGGAGCGCAAGGCGCAGAAGGCGAAGCAGGCCGACGAGGCCCGCGCCGCCAAGGAGGCGCTGGTCACCGAGGCCGAGGAGCTGGCGCAGAGCGAGCAGTGGCGTGCCGCGGGCGAGCGGCTCCGGGCGCTCGTGGACACCTGGAAGGGCCTGCCGCGGCTCGACCGGAAGTCCGACGACGAGCTGTGGCACCGCTTCTCGCACGCCCGTTCGGCCTTCTCCAAGCGGCGCAAGGCCCACTTCGCGGCGCTGGACGCGCAGCGCGAGGAGGCCCGCAAGACGAAGGAGAAGCTGGTCGCCGAGGCCGAGGCGCTGTCGAACTCCACCGACTGGGGTGCGACGGCCGCCCGCTACCGCGAGCTGATGGCGGACTGGAAGGCGGCGGGCCGGGCCCAGCGCGAGCACGAGGACGAGCTGTGGAACCGCTTCCGCGGTGCCCAGGACGTGTTCTTCGCGGCGCGCGGCGAGGTCTTCGCCGAGCGCGACGCCGAGCAGACCGAGAACCTCAAGCTGAAGGAGGAGCTCGCGGCCGAGGCGGAGAAGCTGGTGCCGGTGTCGGACCTGAAGGCGGCCCGTGCCGCGTTCCGCTCGCTGAACGAGCGCTGGGAGGCCATCGGCCACGTGCCGCGCGACGCCCGCCCGAAGGTCGAGGGCCGGATGCACGCGGTGGAGCGGGCCATCCAGGAGGCCGAGGAGGCCGAGTGGCGCCGCACCAACCCGGAGGCGCGGGCGCGTGCCGCGGGTCTGACGGGCCAGCTCCAGGACGCGGTCGACAAGCTGCAGAAGCAGATCGACGCGGCCCGCGCGGCGGGCAACGACGCCAAGGCCGACAAGCTCGCCAAGGAGCTCGAGGGCCGTCAGGCGCTGCTCGACCAGGCCCTGAAGGGTCTGCAGGAGTTCGGCGGCTGATCCGCTCCCGCTGATACGAGGAGGGCCCCCGGCGCGTGTGCGCCGGGGGCCCTTCCCGTGCGTACGGCTACGGGCGCCGCGCGCTGGTGACGCGGTACACGTCGTAGACGCCCTCCACGCCCCGCACGGCCTTCAGGACGTGCCCGAGGTGCTTGGGGTCGCCCATCTCGAAGGTGAAGCGGGAGGTGGCCACCCGGTCGCGGGAGGTCTGCACGGCCGCCGACAGGATGTTGACGTGCTGGTCCGACAGCACCCGGGTGACGTCCGAGAGCAGCCGGGAGCGGTCCAGCGCCTCGACCTGGATGGCGACGAGGAACACCGAGGACTGGGTGGGCGCCCATTCGACGTCGAGGATGCGCTCGGGCTCCCGGGACAGCGACTCGACGTTGACGCAGTCGCTGCGGTGCACCGAGACGCCGCTGCCGCGGGTGACGAAGCCGATGATGGGGTCGCCGGGCACGGGGGTGCAGCAGCGGGCCAGCTTCACCCAGACGTCCTCGACGCCCTTGACGACGACGCCCGGGTCGGCGCTGGACCGGCGCTTGGAGCGGCCGCGGGACGGCGGGGAGGTCTCGGCGATGTCCTCGTTCGCGGCCTCCTCGCCGCCGAGGGCCTGCACCAGTTTCTGGACGATGGACTGGGCGGTGACGTGGCCCTCGCCGATCGCCGCGTACAGCGAGGAGATGTCGCTGTAGCGCATCTCGTGGGCGAGGGTGACCAGCGAGTCGCCCGTGAGGATCCGCTGGATCGGCAGGTTCTGCTTGCGCATGGCCCGCGCGATGGCGTCCTTGCCCTGCTCGATGGCCTCGTCGCGGCGCTCCTTGGAGAACCAGGCGCGGATCTTGTTGCGGGCGCGCGGGGACTTGACGAAGCCCAGCCAGTCGCGGGAGGGTCCGGCGCCGGCGGCCTTGGAGGTGAAGACCTCGACCAGGTCGCCGTTGTCGAGGGTGGACTCCAGCGGGACGAGCCGGCCGTTGACGCGGGCGCCTATGGTGCGGTGGCCGACCTCGGTGTGGACGGCGTAGGCGAAGTCCACCGGGGTGGCGCCGGCGGGCAACGCTATGACGTCGCCCTTGGGGGTGAAGACGAAGACCTCGTTGCGGGAGAGGTCGAAGCGCAGCGACTCCAGGAACTCCGAGGGGTCCTCGGTCTCCTTCTGCCAGTCCAGCAGCTGGCGCAGCCACGCCATGTCGTTGAGGTGGTCGTCCTTGCCGCCGACCTTCCTCGGCACGTCGGCGCGGACCTTGGAGGCGCCGGCGACGGCCTCCTGCTTGTACTTCCAGTGCGCGGCGATGCCGTACTCGGCGCGCCGGTGCATGTCGAAGGTGCGGATCTGGAGCTCGACCGGCTTGCCGTTGGGTCCGATGACCGTCGTGTGCAGCGACTGGTACATGTTGAACTTCGGCATCGCGATGTAGTCCTTGAACCGGCCGGGGACCGGGTTCCATCGCGCGTGGACGGTGCCGAGGGCCGCGTAGCAGTCGCGGACGGTGTCCACGAGGACGCGGATGCCGACCAGGTCGTAGATCTCCGCGAAGTCACGGCCGCGGACGATCATCTTCTGGTAGACGCTGTAGTAGTGCTTCGGGCGGCCGGTGACGGTGGCCTTGATGCGGGCGGCCCGCAGGTCGGCCTGGACCTCGTCGGTCACTATGGCGAGGTACTCGTCGCGCTTGGGGGCGCGCTCGGCGACGAGGCGGACGATCTCGTCGTACATCTTGGGGTAGAGGATCGCGAAGGCGAGGTCCTCCAGCTCCCACTTGATGGTGTTCATGCCCAGCCGGTGGGCCAGCGGGGCGTAGATCTCCAGGGTCTCGCGGGCCTTCTTCTCCTGCTTCTCCCGCTTGAGGTAGCGCATCGTGCGCATGTTGTGCAGGCGGTCGGCGAGCTTGATGACGAGGACCCGGGGGTCCTTGGCCATGGCGACGACCATCTTGCGGACGGTCTCGGCCTGCGCGGCCTCGCCGAATCTCACCTTGTCGAGCTTGGTGACGCCGTCGACGAGGAGCGTGACCTGGTCGCCGAAGTCGCGGCGCAGGTCCTCCAGACCGTACTCGGTGTCCTCGACGGTGTCGTGGAGCAGCCCGGCCATGAGGGTCGCCGGGTCCATGCCGAGCTCGGCGAGGATGGTGGTGACCGCGAGCGGGTGGGTGATGTACGGGTCGCCGCTCTTGCGCTTCTGGCCGCGGTGCCAGCGCTCGGCGACCTGGTAGGCCCGCTCGATCTGGCGGAGCGTCGCGGTCTCGATCTTCGGGTCGTTGGAGCGGACGATCCGCAGCAGCGGTTCGAGGACCGGGTTGTACGGGGAGGAGCGCTGGACGCCGAGGCGGGCGAGGCGGGCGCGGACCCGGCTGGAGGAGCCTCCGGAGCGGGCGGGCGGGGCCGGCGCGGGCCGGGCGGACGGGGCCGGCGCGGGTGCCGCGGGCCTGCTCTCCGCAGGCTGGTTCTGGGACGCGGCGGGGCCCGGCGCGGCCTTCTCGGCCTTCGGGTCGGGCTGCGCGGCGGAGAGTGGCTGGGCCTCGTCTGGCAAGAGCGCTCCTTGAGGGGTCCCCCCGGACGGGGTCTGGGGGAGGTCCGGGTCCCCCGGTCAGGCCCGGAAAGGCCATCGTATCGACCTGGAAGCGCCTGTGCTCAAACGGCCTGGAGGCTGAGACGTGCCCGGCGCGGCCGAGGTGCTTCCCCCGGGGCCCGTTGCGGGGCCTGTCCGGAAAACGACGGGGGCGGCCCGGGGATTCCCGGGCCGCCCCCGTACGGGACCGACGGCGTCAGACGGTGATGAGCGCGGTGAGCGGAGCGTCGCCGAGGGCGGGCTCGAGCCGGGCCCTGCCCGGCAGGAAGCCGAGCTCCATGAGCACCGCGACACCGGCGACCTCGGCACCGGCGCGCCGGATGAGCTCGATGGACGCCTCGGCGGTGCCGCCGGTGGCGAGGACGTCGTCGATGACCATGACGCGGTCGCCCGCGGCCAGGTCCTCGGCGTGCACCTCGATCTCGGCGGTGCCGTACTCCAGCTCGTAGGCCTGCCGCAGGGTGGCCCCGGGCAGCTTGCCGGCCTTGCGGACCGGGATGAAGCCCAGTCCGGCGCGGACGGCGACCGGCGCGGCCAGGATGAAGCCGCGGGCCTCCAGGCCGACGATCTTCGTGGCGCCCTGCTCGCGGCAGAGCGCCGCGAGGGCGTCGGTGAGCGCGGTGAACGCCTCCGGGTCCGCGAGCAGCGGGGTGATGTCCTTGAACAGCACGCCCGGCTTCGGATAGTCGGGGACGTCCCGGATGCGGCTCAGCAGCAGCTCGGTGGTGCTCTGCGTGACGGCCGTCATCCGCGGTGCTCCGAGGAGCGGCCGCGCCGGGCCTGGCCGACGACGGCGGCCTCGCCCGCGAGGGCGTCCTCCTGGAAGTCGCCGTCGGACTCGCCCCGGGCCGCCCCGTCGGCCCGCCGGGCCAGGACCTTCTTGCGCAGGGACCTCATGGCCGGCTCGCGCTCCTTGAGGTCGGCGACGAGCGGGGTGGCGATGAAGATCGAGGAGTACGCACCGGCGGCGAGACCCACGAACAGCGACAGCGAGATGTCGTTCAGCATGCCGGCGCCGAGGACGCCGCCGCCGATGAAGAGCAGGCCGGCGACCGGCAGCAGGGCCACGACCGTGGTGTTGATCGAACGGACCAGGGTGCTGTTGATCGAGCGGTTGGCGATGTCGCTGTAGGTCCAGCGGTTCTGCTTGCGGATGTCCTTCGTCTGCTCCTTGAGGGAGTCGAAGACGACGACGGTGTCGTACAGCGAGTAACCGAGAATGGTCAGCAGACCGATCACCGTACCGACCGTGACCTCGAAGCCGACCAGCGAGTAGATGCCGACGGTGATGGTGAGGTCGTGGATGAGCGCGATGAGTGCCGCGACCGCCATGCGCCACTCGAAGGCGATCGCCAGATAGATCACCACGAGGATCATGAAGACCCCCAGACCCGTCCAGGCCTTGGTGGCGATCTGCTCGCCCCAGCTCGGGCCGACGAGCTCGGCCGCGATCTTGGTCTCGGGGACGTCGAGGTCCTTGGCGAGCTCCGCGCGGACCTGGTCGGACTTCTCGGTGTCGAGACCGCCGACCTGGATGCGCAGGGTGCCGTTGCCGAGCTGCTGGACGATGGCGTCGTGGCCGGAGGCCTCTTCCGCGTACTCGGTGGCCTGGCTGACCGTGACGTCCGTCTTCGGGGTGGTGAAGACGGCGCCGCCCTGGAACTCGATGCCCATGTTGAGTCCGCGGACCGCGAGGGCGACGATCGCCGTGATGGTGATCAGGATCGAGATGCCGTACCAGATCTTGCGGTTGCCGATGAAGTCGTAGCCGACCTCACCGCGGTGGAGTCGGGCGCCGAGATCGCCGAGCTTCGACATCTCACGCCTCCTTCGGGTCGATGGGGCCGGCGGCCGGGGCGGACGTACGGCGGGAGCGGCGCAGCGGGGGCTTGGCGCCGAGGCGCTTGGGGTCCAGACCGGACCACTTGTGGCCGTTGCCGAAGAACTTGGTGCGCGCCAGGAGCGTCATCACCGGCTTGGTGAAGAGGAACACCACGACGATGTCGAGCAGCGTGGTCAGACCGAGGGTGAACGCGAAGCCCTGGACCTTGCCGACGGTGACGATGAACAGCACCGCGGCGGCGAGGAACGACACGAAGTCGGAGACCAGGATGGTGCGTCGGGCCCGCGGCCAGGCGCGCTCGACGGCCGGGCGCAGGGTGCGGCCCTCGCGGACCTCGTCGCGGATGCGCTCGAAGTACACGATGAACGAGTCCGCGGTGATGCCGATGGCGACGATGGCGCCGCAGACGGCCGGCAGGTTGAGCGCGAAGCCGATGGCCGGGCCGAGCAGGGCCATGATCACGTAGGTGAGCAGGGCCGAGGCGCCGAGGCTGAGGATGGCGATCAGCGACAGGCCGCGGTAGTAGACCACCAGGTAGATGACGACCAGGGCGAGGCCGATGGCGCCGGCGATCAGGCCCGCTTCGAGCTGCTCGCCGCCGAGGGCGGCGGTGACGGTGTCGACGCTCTGGGTGTCGAAGGAGAGCGGCAGCGCGCCGTAGGACAGGATGTTGCCGAGGTCCTGGGCCGACTGCTGGTTGAAGCTGCCGGAGATCTCGGCGCTGGCGCTCAGGGTCTGGCGCACGGACGGGGCCGAGACGACCTCGCCGTCCAGGACGATCGCGAACTGGTTCTGCGGCTCGGTCTGCTGCGACAGCTTGCTGGTGATCTTCTGGAACTTCTTCGAGCCCTCGCCCGTGAAGTCCATGGTGACGATCCACATGCCGCGCTGCTGGTCGAAGACGCCCTTGGCGTCGTCGACGTCCCTGCCCTCGACCTCGGCCGGGCCGAGCAGGTACTTCTCCCACTGGCCGATGGAGTTCTTGCCGCAGGCGACGGTCGGCTCGGCCGGCTTGACGCCCTGGCCGGCGGCGGAGCGCTGCTTGGGGTCGAGGCAGTTGAGCGCCGTGAACTTCTGCTGCAGGGCGTTGGTGGCGGCGTCGCCGGTCCCGGTGGGCTTGGGCGTCGTGGACGCCTTCGGCGACGCGGAGGAGCTCGCGGTCGGCGTCGGGCTCGGGGCCTTCAGCGCCTCGGTGAGGGCGCGGCCCTGGGTGGAGGCGCTCGACGACGGGGTGGCGGTGGTGTCGCCCTTGCCCTTGCCCTTGTCCACGGTGGCGCCGGAAGCGGTGGGCTTCGGCGAGGCGGAGGCGGAGCCGCTCGGCGAGGAGCTGGGGTTCGGCGCGGGCTGCTCGGCCGCGGCGACGGCCAGCACCGGCCGGAAGTACAGCTGGGCGGTCGTACCGACCTGCTCGCGGGCCTGCTTCTCGTTCGTCCCCTTGGGGATGTTCACGATGATGTTCTCGCGGCCCTGCGTCTGGACCTCGGCCTCGGAGACACCCAGACCGTTGACGCGGCGCTCGATGATGCCGACCGCCGTGTTCATGTTGGTCTCGTTGACGGCGGACTCCTGTCCGGGCTCCGCCTTCGCCTTGAGCGTGATCGACGTGCCGCCGGCGAGGTCGATGCCCAGGCGCGGGGTGGTGTGCCCCGACCAGAACATGCCGCCGGTGAGCGCCACCATGGCGATCAGAATGAGTGCCAGGGCGCGGCCCGGCCGGCCCTGGCCCCCCGCCGGCCTTCGGCCCTTCTTCGGTGCTGCCACCTGTCGTTTCTCCCTGTCCAAACCGTCTCGGCGCCGGTGGGCGCGAGACGGCCACGAAGTGTGTGTGGGGACCTGCCCCCGCGGTCGAAACCGTCGCCGGAGCCGCGCGCCCGCCGGGTGGGCGTGACGCGCGGCTCCGGCAGCGAACTACTTCGCTTCGGTCTCGCCCTCGGCCTTGCCGCCCTTGTCGCCCTCGCCCGCGTCCGTCTTCTTGGTGAGATCGGCCTTGCCGTCCGTGGCGGTCTCGACACCGTCGCCGGCCTCGTCGGCCTGCTCGGCGGTCTCCGCGGTCTCGGTCAGCGAGGAGGCGTCGTCCGGGACGACGGTGTCGTCGTCGCCGTGGACGATGCGGTTGTACTCGGCGTCCTCGAGGACGGCGCCGATGGCGTTCTTCGCGTAGACCGCGTGGACGCCGGGCGCGACCTCCAGGAGGACGGTCTCGTCGCCGACCTCCTTGACGGTGGCGTACATCCCCCCGATGGTGCGTACGCCGGAGCCGGGCTGCATCTGGTTGCGCATCTCCACCGCCTGCTGCTGCTTCTTCTTGGCAGAGCGGGTCATGAGGAACATGGCCCCGATGAGCACGATGAACGGGAGGAGCATGCCGATGTTATTCACGGGACGGAATTTCCTTCGCAAGGCCGGGGAAGACTCCGCGGCCTGATTCGGGGGTGGGTGCGCCGACCACAAGGAGCGGCATCGGCGGAGTCTAGGCGAGTCCGCATCGTTGGAACAACGCCCAGCATCGCACCCCGGTTCCCGAACGGGCGAGTCTCCGCGCCGTCACGCCCCGAAGAGCCCCTGTTGTCCGGTTCCCGCGCCGTTCCCCGCCGCTGCCTGCGGCGGAACCAGTCCGAGGTGGGTCCAGGCCGCCGGGGTCGCGACCCGGCCGCGGGGCGTGCGGGCGAGCAGTCCTTCCCGTACGAGGAAGGGCTCGGCGACCTCCTCGACGGTCTCCCGCTCCTCCCCCACCGCGACCGCGAGGGTGGACAGGCCGACGGGGCCGCCGCCGAAGAGCTTCAGCAGGGCCTCCAGGACCGCCCGGTCGAGGCGGTCGAGGCCGCGGCTGTCGACCTCGTAGACGGCGAGGGCGGCGGCGGCGATCTCGCGGTCGATCACGCCGTCGGCCCGCACCTGGGCGTAGTCGCGGACGCGGCGGAGCAGCCGGTTGGCGATGCGCGGGGTGCCCCGGGAGCGGCCGGCGATCTCGGCGGCGCCGTCCGTGTCGATCTCGACGTCCAGGAGTCCGGCGGAGCGGCGCACGACCCGCTCCAGCTCGTGGGGCTCGTAGAACTCCATGTGGGCGGTGAAGCCGAAGCGGTCGCGCAGCGGGGGCGGCAGCAGGCCGGCCCGCGTGGTGGCGCCGACCAGGGTGAACGGCGGCAGTTCCAGGGGGATGGCGGTGGCGCCGGGGCCCTTGCCGACGATCACGTCGACGCGGAAGTCCTCCATCGCCATGTAGAGCATCTCCTCGGCGGGCCGGGACATCCGGTGGATCTCGTCGAGGAAGAGGATCTCGCCCTCCTGGAGGGAGGACAGGATGGCGGCGAGGTCGCCCGCGTGCTGGATGGCGGGGCCGCTGGTGATCCTGATCGGGGCGTTCATCTCCGCCGCGATGATCATCGACAGGGTGGTCTTGCCGAGCCCGGGGGCACCGGAGAGCAGCACGTGGTCGGCGGTGGCGCCGCGCTGGCGGGCGGCCTTGAGGACCAGGTCGAGCTGCTGGCGGACCTTTTCCTGGCCGACGAACTCACTGAGGTCCTTGGGGCGCAGCGCGGCCTCGACGGCCTGGTCGTCGCCCTCGGCGGCGGCGCCGACGATCCGCGCGTCCGGCTCGGCGGTGCTGTCGTCGTCCCAGTTCACGGTGGAGTCTGCCTTCTGGTGGGTGCGGTGCGGGCGGGTGGTGATGCGCGGGCGGGGTCCCGTGGTCTGCGGCCGTGTCCTCAGGCGCCGGACGGGCCGGTTCTCCGGGCGGCGGGGCGCGGCGGTCGGGTCAGCGGGCGCGGTTCAGGGTCTGCAGGGCCGCTCGCAGGAGCTGGGGGACGGGCGCCGTGCCGGTCTCGGCGAGGGCGGCCTCGGCCTGCGGGGTGACGGCGGCGACGGCCTCCTCCGCCTCCCGGCTCGCGTAGCCGAGGCCGATGAGGGCGGCGGAGAGCTGCTCGGTCCAGGGGGCGGGGCCGGTGGCTCCGCGCTGCTGGCCGACGAGGCCGCTGCTGCCGAGCGGCTGGCCCAGCTTGTCCTTCAGTTCGAGCAGGAGCTTCTGGGCGCCCTTCTTGCCGATGCCGGGCACGGCGGTGAGGGCCTTCTCGTCGCCGGTGGCGACGGCGAGCCGCAGCGCGTCGGGGCTGTGCACGCCGAGCATGGCCTGGGCGAGCCGGGGGCCGACGCCGCTGGCGGTCTGGAGCAGTTCGAAGACCTGCCGTTCGTCGTCGTCCGCGAAGCCGTACAGGGTCAGCGAGTCCTCGCGGACGACCAGGGAGGTGGCCAGGCGGGCGTGCTCGCCGACGCGGAGTCCGGCGATGGTGTCCGGGGTGCACTGGACGGCCATGCCGACGCCGCCGACCTCGACGACGGCGGTCGTGGGGGCGAGTGCGGCCACCGGGCCGCTGACGAAGGCGATCATGACGGGCGGCCTTTCGAGGCGTGCAGGGCGATGGCCTGCTGGAGGCGGTTCTGTGCGACGGCCTGCTGGAGGCGGTTCTGCGCGGGGGCGCGCCAGATGTGGCAGATGGCGAGGGCGAGGGCGTCGGCGGCGTCGGCCGGCTTCGGCGGGGCGGAGAGCCGCAGGAGGCGGGTGACCATGGCGCCCACCTGTGCCTTGTCGGCGCGTCCGCTTCCGGTGACGGCGGCCTTGACCTCGCTGGGGGTGTGCAGGGCGACGGGCAGTCCGCGGCGGGCGGCACAGAGCATGGCGACGGCGCTGGCCTGGGCGGTGCCCATCACCGTCCGGACGTTGTGCTGGCTGAAGACCCGCTCCACGGCGACGAGTTCGGGCTCGTAGCGGTCGAGCCACTCCTCTATGCCGCGCTCGATGCCGACCAGGCGCGGACCGGTGTCCGCGTCCGCGGGGGTCCGCACGACGCCGACGCCCAGCATCGTCAGCGGCCGGCCGGCCACGCCCTCGACGACGCCGACGCCGCACCGGGTGAGCCCCGGGTCCACCCCGAGTACGCGCACGTCGCCCCTCCCTGATCCCGCACCGATCGCAAGTCTGTTTGTGCAGGCTATCGGCTGCCGCTGACAACGCAGCGGGCCGACGGGGTGTGTCCCGTCGGCCCGCTGGCACGGATGACCGTCTCGTAGCCCGAGATCAGGCGTCGACCTTCGCCATGACCTCGTCGCTGACGTCGAAGTTGGCGAAGACGTTCTGCACGTCGTCGCTGTCCTCGAGCGCGTCGATCAGCTTGAACATCTTGCGCGCGCCCTCTTCGTCGAGCTCGACCTGCATGGTCGGGACGAAGCTGGACTCGGCCGAGTCGTAGTCGATGCCGGCTTCCTGGAGCGCGGTGCGGACCGCGACCAGGTCGGTGGCCTCGCTGATGATCTCGAAGTTGTCGCCGAGGTCGTTGACCTCCTCGGCGCCGGCCTCCAGGACGACCTCGAGGACGTCGTCCTCGGTGAGCTCGCCCTTGGGCAGCACGACGACGCCCTTGCGGTTGAACAGGTACGAGACCGAGCCCGGGTCGGCCATGGAGCCGCCGTTGCGGGTCATCGCGACGCGCACGTCGGAGGCCGCGCGGTTGCGGTTGTCGGTGAGGCACTCGATGAGCACCGCGACGCCGTTGGGGCCGTAGCCCTCGTACATGATCGTCGCGTAGTCGACGCCGCCGGCCTCCAGGCCGCCGCCGCGCTTGACCGCGGAGTCGATGTTCTTGTTCGGGACGGAGCTCTTCTTGGCCTTCTGGATGGCGTCGAAGAGGGTCGGGTTGCCGTCCGGGTCGGCACCGCCGGTGCGGGCGGCGACCTCGATGTTCTTGATCAGCTTCGCGAAGAGCTTGCCGCGCTTGGCGTCGATCACGGCCTTCTTGTGCTTCGTCGTAGCCCATTTAGAGTGGCCGGACATCTGCCTGTCTCCTTCGCGTAACCAATTTCCCTACGAACCCCAGAGATCCTACCGGGATCCGTTCACCGCTCCGCGCGCACCATGTCCACGAACAACTCGTGGATGCGGTGGTCGCCGGTGAGCTCGGGGTGGAACGAGGTCGCGAGGGCCTTGCCCTGCCGAACGGCGACGATGTGGCCGTCGTGCTCGGCGAGCACCTCGACCTCGGCGCCGACCGACTCGACCCACGGGGCGCGGATGAAGACGCCCTCGACGGGAGAGTCGATGCCGGTCACGGTGACACCGGCCTCGAAGGACTCGTTCTGCCGGCCGAAGGCGTTGCGGCGGACGATCATGTCGATGCCGCCGAAGGTCTCCTGGCCGGAGCGGGGGTCGAGGATCTTGTCGGCGAGCATGATCAGACCGGCGCAGGTGCCGTACACGGGCATGCCGCCCGCGATCCGCTCGCGCAGGGGCTCCATCAGGCCGAAGAGGACGGCCAGCTTGGAGATGGTGGTGGACTCGCCACCGGGGACGACGAGGCCGTCGACCTCGGCGAGCTCTTCGGGGCGCCGGACCGGCCTGGCCACGGCATCGGCCGCGGCCAGGGCGATCAGGTGCTCCCGTACGTCGCCCTGGAGCGCCAGGACACCGATCACGGGAGTGCTGTTCATCGGTGTTTACCAGCCCCGGTTGGCGTAGCGCTCGGACTCGGGCAGGGTGTCGCAGTTGATGCCGACCATGGCCTCGCCCAGGTTGCGGGAGGCGTCCGCGATGATCTTCGGGTCGTCGTAGAAGGTGGTGGCCTTCACGATGGCGGCGGCGCGCTTGGCCGGGTCGCCGGACTTGAAGATGCCGGAGCCGACGAAGACGCCCTCGGCACCGAGCTGGCGCATCAGCGCGGCGTCGGCCGGGGTGGCCACGCCACCGGCGGAGAACAGCACCACCGGCAGCTTGCCGAGCTCGGCGACCTCCTTGACGAGCTCGTAGGGGGCGCGCAGCTCCTTGGCGGCGGCGTACAGCTCGTTGTTGTCGAAGCCGCGCAGCTTGGCGATCTCGTTCTTGATCTGGCGCAGGTGGCGGACGGCCTCGACGACGTTGCCCGTGCCGGCCTCGCCCTTGGAGCGGATCATGGCCGCGCCCTCGGCGATGCGGCGCAGGGCCTCGCCCAGGTTGGTGGCGCCACAGACGAAGGGGGTGGTGAAGGCCCACTTGTCGGAGTGGTTGACCTCGTCGGCCGGGGTGAGGACCTCGGACTCGTCGATGTAGTCGACGCCGAGGGACTGCAGGACCTGGGCCTCGACGAAGTGGCCGATGCGGGACTTGGCCATCACCGGGATGGACACGGCGTTGATGATGCCCTCGATCATGTCCGGGTCGGACATGCGGGCGACGCCGCCGTCCTTGCGGATGTCGGCGGGGACCCGCTCCAGGGCCATGACGGCGACCGCGCCCGCGTCCTCGGCGATCTTCGCCTGCTCCGGGGTGACGACGTCCATGATCACGCCGCCCTTGAGCTGCTCGGCCATGCCGCGCTTGACGCGGGACGTGCCGATCGCCGAGGTCTCGGACTGGGGGGTGGTGGAAGGCGTGGTGGACACGGGGTACCTCACTCGTGACAACGGGGTTGACGACTAGAGCGAGGAAACAGGCCACGTGCGGTCCACATCAAGGGCCAATGTGCAGCCGGTGGATCCTTTTCGCAGGTAACGAAGGCCACAGCCGCTCAGGTCGGACGATCCGCAAGGGCTACGGGCGGTTCGTCGTCCATTTCGAAGGCGAGCGGGAACGGGGCGTGGCCGGCGAGCCGGAACCAGCGCACCGTGCGGTGCCGGCGCAGGGCACGGGCCGCCCGTACGGCGTCGTTGTGGAACCGGCGCGCCATCGGCACCCGTCGGACCGCGGCGGCCAGTTCCCCGGCGGCCTCCTCGCCCCCGGGCGCCTGCCGCAGGATCTCGACCTGCTCGGGCTCCCCGAACACGGCCCGCAGCGCCTGGCTGAGCTCGCTCTCGGCGACCTCCCGGTGGTCCTCCTCGGCCTGCCGGGCCGCGTGCGCGGCCTCGTACAGGACGATGGACGCGGCCGGGTCGAGGACGCCCGAGGTGGCCAGCTCCTGTGCGACCGAGGCCCGCCGCAGCAGCTGTGCGTCGAGCGCGGCCCGCGCGGCGTCGATCCGCGTGTGCAGCCGGTCCAGGCGGCCGGCGGTCCAGCTGAGGTAGACGCCGACGAGGATCAGCGCGACGACGGTCCAGATCAGGGTTTCGGTCACGGGCGCACAGGCTACCGGGGCGCCGGCAGCGTCCCCTCCCACACCGCGTGGTCATGGGCGAACAGCACCCGCACCGGGCGCCCCGCCGCGAGCTCCCCGAGCCGGCCGAGCCAGGGCCGGTACGGGGTCCCGAACTCGTGCGCGAAGTCGTACGCCTGCCCGGCGAGGACGGTGACGCGGTCGCCGTGGTCGAGCACGAGCGACTGGTGCCCGTCGGTGTGGCCGGGGGTGGGGACGATCCGTACGCCGGGCGCGATCTCGTGCTCGCCGTCGATCTCCTCGTAGTGGACGCCCGGGAGCAGCGAGTCGATGGTGTGGTCACCGGCGAGGGCGGTGGCGAGCTCGGTGCGCTGGACGAGGACGGGGATGCCGGTGAACCGCTGGTTGCCGCCGATGTGGTCGAAGTGCAGATGGCAGTTCACGACCAGGTCGACGTCGTCCGGGCCGACGGTCAGGGGCCTGCGCACGGGCCGGTAGTGCGCGTCCGCCTCAGGCGAGCCCTCCCCCATGCCCGTGTCGAACACCAGCGCGCCGCCCTCGTACCGCACGAGATAGCCGAGCGCCGGCTCCCGCCGGTCGTGGGGCCCGCCCCACTCCTCGGCGGGGCGGGTGAAGTAGCCGAGGTCGAGCGTCTCGATCACCGTCATGGGGACACCCTGCCCGGTGGAACGGCCCGGCACGACCGGCTCAGCCGAGAGCGGACGGGGCGGGCCGCCCGTGCCGCGCGCGGGGGCGCGGCCCACCCGCGGTCCCGTTCCCCTCGTGCCGCCGCCCGGCTACAGGCCCAGCCTCGCCCGCAGACCGCCCGTCGCCCGTTCGTCCGTCGCCACCGACGCCGCCCCGTCCGTCACCGTCTCGTAGACGGCGAGGACGTCGGCGCCGACCGTGGACCAGTCGAAGCGGCGGACGTGGGCGGAGCCGCGCTCGCGGAGTTCCTCGCGGCGGGGCTCGTCGGCGAGCAGGCTGATCGCGCGGGCGGCGAGGTCGTCGGCGTCCTCGTTGGCGAAGAGTTCGCCGGCGGCGCCCTGGTCGAGGACCTGGGCGAAGGCGTCGAGGTCGGCGGCGAGGACGGGGGCGCCGGCGGACAGGGCCTCGACGAGGATGATGCCGAAGCTCTCGCCGCCGGTGTTGGGCGCGACGTACACGTCGACGCTGCGCAGCAGCCGCGCCTTGTCCTCGTCGCTGACCATGCCGAGGAACTCGACCTTCGACCGCATCTCGCGCGGCAGGCAGGCGACGGCCTCCTCCTCGTCGCCGCGCCCGGCGACCAGGAGCCGGGTGTCGGGCCGTTCGGCGAGGATCTTCGGCAGGGCCCTCATGAGGACGGGCAGGCCCTTGCGGGGCTCGTCGATGCGCCCGATGAAGCCGAGCGTGCCTCCCTGCCACTCCTTCTTCGGCTCGGCGCGGGCGAAGAAGTCGACGTCGACGCCGTTCGGGATGACGACGGCGTCGCCGCCGAGGTGCTCGACGAGCGTGCGCCGGGCGTACTCGCTGACCGCGATCCGCGCGCTGATCTTCTCCAGGGCGGGCTGGAGGATCGGGTACGCGGCGATCATCGCCCGCGAGCGCGGGTTGGAGGTGTGGAAGGTGGCGACGAGCGGTCCCGTCGCCGCCCAGCAGGTGAGCAGCCCGAGCGACGGCGAGGTCGGCTCGTGGATGTGGACGACGTCGAAGGTGCCGTCGTGCAGCCAGCGCCGGACCCGCGCCGCCGAGAGGAAGCCGAAGTTGAGCCGGGCGACGGAGCCGTTGTACGGCACGGGCACCGCGCGACCGGCGGAGACCACGTACGGCGGCAGGGGGGTCTCGTCGTCCGCGGGGGCGAGGACGGACACGTGGTGGCCGAGCCGGATGAGGTGCTCGGCGAGGTCACGGATGTGGAACTGGACGCCGCCCGGAACGTCCCAGGAGTACGGGCAGACGATGCCGATCCTCAAGAGCGCCGCTCCCCCTCGCGCGCCCCGCGCGCCTCCGTCGTCCCGCGGGCTTCCGTCGTCCCCTGGACTCGTGTCGTCCCGCGCGCCCCGCCGGTGCCCCGGTCCTCCAGGTCCGCCAGCCACAGCCGTTGCAGCATGTGCCAGTCCTCCGGGTGGTCGGCGATGCCTCCGGCGAAGACGTCGGCGAGGGCCTGTGTCATCGACGCCGTCTTCTCGGCGCGGGTACCCGACTTCGGTACGCCGACGGGGGCGTGGACCTGGCCCCGCATGACGTCGGTGTCGTCGTACCAGAGCGTCACGGGCAGCAGCAGCGCCCCGGTCTGCTGGGCGAGCATCGCGGGACCGGCGGGCATCCGCGCCGGCTCGCCGAAGAAGGACACCTCGACGCCGGAGGCGGACAGGTCCCGGTCGGCGACCAGGCACACCAGGCCGCCGGCCCGCAGCCGCCGCGCGAGGGTGCCGAAGGCGGCGCCGCCGGTGTGCGGCAGCACCTCCATGCCCAGCGACTCGCGGTAGGCGACGAAGCGGTCGTACAGCGACTCGGGCTTGAGCCGCTCGGCGACCGTGGTGAACGGCACGCCGAGGGCGCGGGTGACCCAGACGCCGGCGAGGTCCCAGTTGGCCATGTGGGGCAGGGCGAGGACGACGCCGCGGCCGGAGGCCAGCCCGTCCTTGAGGTAGTGGATGTCCTTCGCCTCGAAGCTGCCGGCGGCCCGCTCCGCGCTCCAGGTGGGGAGCCGGAAGGACTCCATCCAGTAGCGCATGTACGAGCGCATGCCGGCCTTCGACAGCTCGGCGAGGCGCTCGGGGGACGCGTCGGGCACGACCCGCGCGAGGTTGGACTCCAGGCGCAGGACGCTCGTGCCGCGCCGCTTCCACACCGTGTCCGCGATCCGCCGGCCGAGGCCGCGGGCCACCGGCTCGGGCAGCTTCTTGACCGTCGCCCAGCCGAGGCCGTACAGCCCGTCGCTCAGCCTGTCCTTGAGCCCGCTCATGACGTCGCCTCGCTCCCCCTGGCGGCGGCGTCCGCCTCCGCCGACTCCCTGCGTACGGTCACCACGCGCTGCCCGAGGGTCACGGCCGAGCCGACCGCCACGATCCACAGGGCGACGGGCAGCAGCACCTGGATGCCGGGCACCCCGAAGCCGTGCAGTCCGGCGAGGCCCGCCGCGACCAGCGAGATCACCAGCCGTTCGGCCCGTTCGACGAGACCGTTGACGGCGACCGGCAGGCCGATCGACTCGCCGCGCGCCTTGGTGTACGAGACGACCTGGCCGCTCGCCAGGCAGAAGATCGCGACCGCGCACAGCACGTTGTCGTCGCCCTTGCCCGCGTACCAGAGGGCGAAGCCGCCGAAGATCGCCCCGTCGGCGACCCGGTCGAGGGTCGAGTCGAGGAAGGCGCCCCAGCGGCTGGAGATGCCCGCCTGCCGGGCCATGTTGCCGTCGACGAGGTCCGAGAAGACGAAGAGCGTGATGACGATGGTGCCCCAGAAGAACTCCCCGCGGGGGAAGAAGACCAGGGCGCCGGCGACCACGCCGGCGGTGCCGACGAGCGTGACCGCGTCGGGGCTGACGCCCCGGCGGAGCAGAAACGCTGCGAACGGTGTGAGGACACGCGTGAAAAACGCACGCGCGTACTTGTTCAGCATGGCCTTCCCGAGGTTCGGTGGGCCGCGCGGCCCCTACGACCACCGGCTCACCCATCGTAGCCACGCGGGCCCCCGCCGGAGCGGCGGCACCCGCGGGAGGCGGCGGCCCACGCGCGCGCGTACGACGGATGGACGCACCGTGAGGTCGGTGCAAAGCTCGAAGGACAACCGCGGACGTCGCCGGAGCCGCACGCGACAGCGGCCGTGCGCCGCCAGGTGCTGCCTCTCCCCCGCGCCCGCGCCCCCTCACCGTACGAGCAGTCGGGAGGAACATCATGGGCGACAAGGCGAACACCCACTCCGGAGCCGCCGGCAGGGCTCCAACGGCCGACCAGCCCTCGGCGATACGGAACGTGGTGCTGGTCGGCCACAGCGGATCGGGCAAGACGACCCTCGTCGAGGCCCTGGCGCAGACCGCGGGCGCGGTGAACCGCGCCGGGCGCGTCGAGGACGGCGGGACGATCTCGGACCACGACGAGATCGAGCACCGCCAGCAGCGCTCCGTACAGCTCTCCCTCGTCCCGGTGGAGTGGGACGGCTGCAAGATCAATCTGCTGGACACCCCCGGGTACGCCGACTTCGTCGGGGAGCTGAGGGCCGGTCTGCGCGCGGCGGACGCGGCCCTCTTCGTCGTCTCGGCGGCGCAGGAGGCCGACGCGGTCGTCGGCTCGACGCGCGCGGTGTGGGAGGAGTGCGCCGCCGTCGGCATGCCGCGGGCGATCGTCGTCACCCACCTCGACACGGCCCGCACCGACTACACCCGCCTGACCGAGGTCCTCGGCGAGCTCTTCGGCGGTGACGACCCCGACGCCGTCCTGCCCCTGTACCTGCCCGTGCGCGGCACCGAGGGCGCCGACGGGCACGCCCCCGTCACCGGCCTGGTGGGCCTGCTCACGGAGCGGATCTTCGACTACTCCACGGGAGCGCGGCGGGAGGATCCGCCCGACGAGGCGCAGAAGCCGCTGATCGCCGAGGCCCGCGCCCGGCTGATCGAGGGGATCATCGCCGAGAGCGAGGACGAGACCCTCATGGACCGCTATCTCGGCGGTGAGGACGTCGACCTGAAGACGCTGATCGACGACCTGGAGAAGGCCGTCGCGCGCGGCACCTTCCACCCGGTGCTCGCCGCCGCCCCCGCCGCCGACGGCGGCAGGCAGGGACTGGGCACGGTCGAGCTCCTGGAGCTGATCACCCGTGGCTTCCCCACCCCGCTGGAGCGGGAGGCCCCGGCCGTGACCACCCCGGACGGCCGGCCGCGGCCGGCGCTGACCTGCGATCCGGACGGGCCGCTGGTCGCCGAGGTCGTCAAGACCTCCTCGGACCCCTATGTGGGCCGGATCTCTCTCGTACGGGTGTTCTCCGGCACCCTGCGGCCCGACGAGACGGTGCACGTGTCGGGGCACGGCCTCGCCGACCGGGGACACGAGGACCACGACGTCGACGAGCGGGTCGGGGCGCTGACCTCGCCGTTCGGCCGACAGCAGCGCGGCCTCGCGCACTGCGTGGCCGGTGACCTCGCCTGCGTCGGCAAGCTGACGCGGGCCGAGACCGGCGACACGCTGTCGGCGAAGGACGACCCGCTCCTGATGGAGCCGTGGTCGATGCCCGAGCCGCTGCTGCCGCTCGCCATCGAGGCGCACAGCAAGGCCGACGAGGACCGGCTCTCGCAGGGCCTGGCCCGGCTGGTCGCCGAGGACCCGACGATGCGCCTGGAACAGAACCAGGACACCCACCAGATCGTCCTGTGGTGCCTCGGCGAGGCGCACGCCGACGTGGCCCTGGAGCGGCTGCGCGGGCGGTACGGCGTCCAGGTCGACACCGTGCCGCACAAGGTGGCGCTGCGCGAGACCTTCGGGGCTCCCTCGTCCGGGCGCGGCCGGCACGTGAAGCAGTCGGGCGGGCACGGCCAGTACGCGATCTGCGAGATCGCCGTGGAGCCGCTGCCGCCGGGAAGCGGCATCGAGTTCGTCGACAAGGTGGTCGGCGGCGCCGTCCCGCGCCAGTTCGTCCCCTCCGTGGAGAAGGGCGTCCGGGCCCAGGCCGCCAAGGGCGTGGCGGCCGGTCATCCGCTGGTCGACATCCGGGTGACCCTGCGCGACGGCAAGGCCCACTCGGTGGACTCCTCCGACGCGGCGTTCCAGACGGCGGGCGCCCTCGCCCTGCGCGAGGCCGCCGCCGAGGTCCCCGTCCACCTGCTGGAGCCGGTGGCCGAGGTGCAGGTGGTGGTCCCGGACGACTACGTGGGGCCCGTGATGAGCGACCTGTCGGGCCGGCGGGGCCGCGTGGTGGGGACCGAGCAGGCGGGCCCGGGACGCACGCTGGTGCGCGCCGAGGTGCCGGAGATCGAGATCGGCCGTTACGCGGTGGACCTGCGCTCCGTCGCCCACGGCACCGGCAGCTTCGACCGCACGTACCTGCGGCACGAGGCGATGCCGTCGCACCTGGCGGAGAAGATCCGCGGGGAGGCGCGGAAGGGGTCGTGAGCCGGACCGCCGCCGGCCGGCCGGGGACCGGCAAGGGCCGGTCGGCGGCGTGGTCCTGACGGGACGACAGGGGGAGGCCGCCCGCCGGCTGCCGAGGGGCGGGCGGCTTCCGGTCGTGCTTCCGTGCTCCGGTGACGCATCCGTCGCCACCCGGTTACGCTGTGGTGCCCAGCTCAGAAGGTGTGCGGGGCGCGGCAGTTGGGAACAGCCCGCACAGGGAAACCGTGGCGATGGGGGCGGCAGTGACGATCGGCAGTTTCGGACCCGGGGCGCAGGTTCCCCTGCAGGGCTCGGACGCGCAGACGGCGGCGACCGCCGCCCTCGCCTCCGTCGCGTACCGCGACAGCCCGGTCGAGGAGATCCTCAAGGCCAACAACGACCTGCACAAGTCGACGGTGAAGCCGGGCAAGTGGCAGAAGCTCTTCCGGCCCGATCTCGGTGAGGCGTTCTCCCGCGCGGTGCAGGTCCGCATGCTCGGCGGCGCCCGCAAGCCGCTCATCCAGTCCTTCGGCGCCGACCCCCAGCCGGTGGTCGAGCACTGCCTGGCGGCCACCGGCATCCGCAAGCAGCGCGATGTGAAGCTCACGCTGGTGACCCTGGTCTTCGGCGTGCTGTTCCTGCCGGGGCTGCTGCTCTGGCTCGGCGTGATCCAGCTGCGCCGGCTGGCCGCCGGCTCCGAGAACAAGCGCACCAGTGCCATCGGCACGGCCCTGATGATCGCGGCCGGGTTCATCGCCCTGCTGTTCCTGCTGAAGCTGCCCTTCGACGGCGTGCTGCCGAACTACCTGCGCGCCATGCTCGTGGCCCCGGTGGCCGGCTGGTTCCTGGCCCGCCGGATCTGCGAGAACACCGCCCAGGTGCTGCGCGAGCGCTGGACGGCGCTGCTCAGCGGCGGTGGGATCGGTGCGGCGGTCCCCCAGGCCGTGCCGAAGGACCCCACCGAGAAGACCGCCGAGGAGCTGCGTCTCAACCTGCAGAAGCTGACCGCGGAGCAGCAGTCCAACATCGTCTTCTACGCCGGGCCCAAGGGAATACTGGGCATGGGGACGCGCTGGGGCAGCTGGGCCCTCGCCGAGGAGCTGGTCCCGCGCGAGGGCAAGGAGATCCACGACTTCCGTGCCTGGGACGTCGTCCGCCAGATCCACACCGAGCTGACGCTGCTCGAACGCGGTTCGCTGAAGACCGGCTTCCCCAAGCCGACCGTCAGGCACTGGATCGTCTCGCCGGTCGGCGAGGGCGCCGACGAGGTCGCGCGGCCCGAGGGCGAGAACATCGTCGCCTTCCAGGTGAAGCCGCACGAGATACAGCGCATCTGCAACGACCAGCAGTTCGGCGCGGGCAACCGGCACTATCTGGGCGTCCAGTTCACGCTGTGGGACGGGCAGTTGGTCCTGACGATGATGGTGACGGTCACCTCGCTCCACCGCACGCTGCGCGTCGAGGTCACCGGCCACGCCCTCGGCCCGGTCCACGGCCTGTTCACCACCAAGCCGGCGGCGAAGACGAAGGAGGTCTCCAAGACCGTCAGGTTCTGGGAGACCAAGGAGATCAAGCTGCCCCTGACGGACACGGACGACGTGGTGCGCCAGGCCGTGCGGGCGCCGCTCACCTGGTTCCCGCCGGTCCTGGACTTCCTCGGCGGGAAGCTCGTGCTGCCCGAGCCGTTCGGACTGCGCCACCCCTGGGCGAGCCCGCCGTGGAAGAACCGCTTCATGGCCGACGACGCGATCCGCGCGGCGACCCCGGTGCTGCGCGCGGTCCACGCCGCCACCATCCGGGTCCTCGACGATCACAACGTGGACACCGAGCGCTTCACCAACCGCTCGCTGGTCCTCAGCGGCGGCGTCCAGGAGGCGGGTCCGAGGAAGGCAGACGTGTACGACGCCTAGGACCTGCTCTCCGGTCCCCGGATCACCGGCGCGCCACGCCCCCCTCACCGTGCGAGGATGACGGCGCCCAGAAGATGATCGTGAAGAGGGGGGCCCGCACCTGATGAATCTCCGTCACGCCCGCATACCGTGCCGCTCGTCGAGAGCGGCCCGCGACGCCGGCGCCGGGGCCGTCCGCCTCGGTTCCGCGGGGCGGTCCGTGCGCGTCGCGCCGTCGCGGCCTGACGGCGAGGGCCCCGCGTCATGTCGCTGAGCCGCCGCACCGTCCTGACCGCCATGGCCGCGACCCCGGTCCTGGCTTCCGCCGGAGCACCGGCCGCGGCGGCCCCGCCGGCTCCGCTCGCGGCCGCCGCCCCGGTCGCCGACAGCGCACCGGCCGGCGGCCTGCCCTGGAACGCGCGGCACCGGTTCGACCTGCGGGCCGCGCCCGTCGATCTGTTCGGCGGCGAGGTACGACTCAAGCAGGGCAGGGTGCACCAGCAGGTCGCCTTCGATCCGGTGACCGGCCTCGCCTACGTGACCCAGCTCATCAGCGACGGTCGCCGGCTGGCCGACGAGCCCGCCGCCGTGCCCGGCGTCGACCGCGAGCGCCGGGGAGACCTGTGCGTCAACGAGGTCACTCCCGAAGGCACGGTCCGGGCCGTCATGTACCTGAGGGGGGTCGGTCACGGCGGCGGTCTCGGCGTCGAGCACGTCGACGGCCGTCCCTGGCTCTGGCTGGAGACCGACGCGGACCCCGTCGCGAGCGGCTTCGCCTACGGCAAGCGCGTGGGCCGGGTCCCGTTCACCGCGGACGCCGTCGTCGACGCGGGCAGCGACCGGATCGACGTCTTCGACCCGGTCCCGGGCTCCTCCCGCGTCACCCCGTCCCTGGACGTCGCACACGGCCGCATCGGGGTGCGGCACGGGCCGCCCGGAGCGGAGGAGTACCGCGTCTACGAACTCGACGCCTTCAAGCGCCGCGCCTTCACCGCGCTGTACGACTTCCCGGCCTGCTACCGCACCCAGGCGTGGTGCCTGTACGGGGACCTCGTCTATCAGAACGAGGGCAGCGCCTACAGCGCCACGAACCCGCGACCGGGCAATGCGTGGTGGAACGTCTACGACGTCACCACCGGGCGGATGATCGAGCGAACCTTCAACGCCACCGCCCTCGACCTCTCCCACCGCGAGACCGAAGCCATCGCCGTGCGTCCGACGCCCGCCGGACCGCAGCTCGTCTTCGGCTTCGCCACACAGGAACCAGGACCACGCCAGATGGCTCTCTACGGCATCACCAGCACCACCGACGGCACCGGCGACCACGTGCCGTGGACCGCCCTGGACTACAACACCGCGGTCTACGCCCCCAACTCCGACAACTACGTCCCGCAGTACCGCCAGCTCGGCAATCGCATCGACCTCCACCTCCGGCTGGCCCGCACCGACGGCGCCCCGTGGACCAACGGCGAGACCGTCCTCGTCCTCCCGCCGCACATCCGCCCGAACCGGACGCAGGGCATGGTCGGCCAGACCACCGGCTCCGGGGTCTCCGGCTCCTTCACCGTCCGCTGGGAGGTCCTCACCGACGGCTCGCTGCGCGTGTACGACCAGCGCTCGTTCACCGGCTGGATCGGACTCGACGCCGGTTACTTCACCAGCTGAGAGCCCGCGTCACCGGATCAGATGCCGGCCGGCCAGGCGTCGGCCAGCATCCTGCGGGTGTCGGCGAGGAGTTGCGGCAGCACCTTGGTGTGGCCGACCACCGGCATGAAGTTGGTGTCGCCGCCCCAGCGCGGCACGATGTGCTGGTGCAGATGGGCCGCGATCCCGGCACCCGCCACCGTGCCCTGGTTCATCCCGATGTTGAAGCCGTGCGCACCGGAGGCGGACCGCAGCGCGACCATGGCGCGCTTGGTGAACTCCGCGAGCTCCTCGGTCTCGGCCGCGTCGAGGTCCGTGTAGTCGGCGACATGGCGGTACGGGACCACCATCAGGTGCCCGCCGTTGTACGGGTAGAGGTTGAGCACCGCGTACACGTGCGTGCCGCGCGCGATCACCAGACCGTCCTCGTCCGACTTCGACGGGATCGTGCAGAAGGGACAGCCGTCCTCGGCACCCGGCCCGGTCGGCTTGTTCTCGCCCTGGATGTACGCCATCCGGTGAGGCGTCCACAGGCGCTGGAACGCGTCCTGCGTCCCCACTCCGATCTGCTGCTCCGGCTCAGTCGTCATGCTGAGCAGCATATGGCTTCGCCCGTTCGGATCGTGTCGCCGGGGCGGAAGATCCGTGCGGGGGCCATCCTGATCCGGTGAGTGAGCGAGCGCCGGAGCGGCAGCGCTGGGAACAGCGGATGGAGACACCGCTCGCGGTGGCGTCCCTGGCGTACCTCGGCGGCTATGCGGTCCGGGTGCTGGCCCGCGGCCTGTCCCCGGACGGGCAGGACCTGTGTCTCGCGATCACCTGCGCCGCCTGGGCGCTCTTCGCGGTGGACTACGCGGTGCGGATGCGGCTGAGCGGTCTCGGCCCGCTGCGGTTCGTGCGCCGGCATCCGCTGGACACCGTCGTCCTCGTCCTGCCGCTGCTGCGGCCCCTGCGGATCGTCACGGCGTACGACCGGGTGCAGCGCCGTCGCGACGGGGCGCGGCTGAGCCTGTACGCCCGGGTGATGGCCTACGCCGGTCTGTCGGTGGCGCTCCTCGGGTTCGCGGGGGCGCTGACCGTCTACCACCACGAGCACGGGGCGCCGGGCGCGACGATCCGCACCTTCGGCGACTCGGTGTGGTGGACCTGCGCGACGCTGGCGACGGTCGGTTACGGGGACGTGGCCCCGGTGACGCCCGTGGGGCGGGTGGTCGCCGTGGGCCTCATGGGCGGCGGGCTCGCCCTGCTCGGCGCCGTGACCGGCTCGTTCTCGTCGTGGCTGATCCAGCGCTTCGACCACGGGGACGGGGGGAGGCCCCCGGGGGGTTCCCCGGGGGCCTCCTGAGTCCGTCCGTCAGGTCACCGGCGGCGGAGCCGGAGGGCGGGCGGTCAGACCTGGACGCGGTCCTCGACGATCTTGGCGATCTTGGCGATGGCCTCGTCGACCGGGACGCCGTTCTCCTGCGAGCCGTCGCGGTAGCGGAAGGAGACGGCGCCGTTGGCCATGTCCTCGTCACCGGCGATGATCATGAACGGGACCTTCTGCTTCTGCGCGTTGCGGATCTTCTTCTGCATCCGGTCCGAGGAGGCGTCGACCTCCACGCGCAGCCCCTGCCTCTTCGCCTTGGCGGCGAACTCCTGGAGGTAGTCGACGTGCGCGTCGCCGATCGGGATGCCGGTCGCCTGCACCGGGGCCAGCCAGGCCGGGAACGCGCCCGCGTAGTGCTCGAGGAGCACCGCGAAGAAGCGCTCGATCGAGCCGAACAGCGCGCGGTGGATCATGACCGGGCGCTGCTTGGTGCCGTCCGGCGCGGTGTACTCCAGGTCGAAGCGCTCCGGCAGGTTGAAGTCGAGCTGCACGGTCGACATCTGCCAGGTGCGGCCGATGGCGTCGCGCGCCTGCACGGAGATCTTCGGGCCGTAGAACGCGGCGCCGCCCGGGTCGGGGGTCAGCGGCAGGCCCTGCTTCTCGGCGACCTGCTGGAGGACGGCGGTGGCCTCCTCCCACACCTCGTCGGAGCCGACGTACTTCTCCGGGTCCTTGGTGGACAGCTCCAGGTAGAAGTCGGTCAGGCCGTAGTCGCGCAGCAGGTTCAGGACGAAGGTGAGCGTCTTGTCGAGCTCGTCCGCCATCTGCTCGCGGGTGCAGTAGATGTGCGCGTCGTCCTGGGTGAAGCCGCGGGCCCGGGTCAGGCCGTGGACGACGCCGGACTTCTCGTACCGGTACACGGTGCCGAACTCGAACAGGCGCAGCGGCAGCTCACGGTAGGAGCGCCCGCGGGCGTCGAAGATCAGGTTGTGCATCGGGCAGTTCATGGGCTTGAGGTAGTAGTCCACGCCCTCGTCGAGCTGCATGGGCGGGTACATGCCCTCGGCGTACCAGTCGAGGTGGCCGGACTTCTCGAAGAGCTTGCCCTTGGTGGCGTGCGGCGTGTAGACGAACTCGTAGCCCTCCTCCTCGTGCCGGCGGCGCGAGTAGTCCTCCATCACCCGGCGGACGATGCCGCCCTTGGGGTGGAAGACGGCGAGGCCGGAGCCGATCTCGTCCGGGACGGAGAACAGGTCGAGCTCGTTGCCCAGCTTGCGGTGGTCGCGCTTCTCGGCCTCGGCGAGGAAGTCGAGGTGGGCCTTCAGCTCGTCCTTCGACGGCCACGCGGTGCCGTAGATGCGCTGGAGCATCGGGTTCTTCTCGCTGCCGCGCCAGTACGCGGCGGCGTTGCGCATCAGCTTGAAGGCCGGGATGTTGCGGGTGGTGGGCAGGTGGGGACCGCGGCAGAGGTCCTTCCAGCACAGCTCGCCGGTCTTGGCGTCCAGGTTGTCGTAGATGGTCAGCTCGCCGCCGCCCACCTCGACGTTCGCGCCGTCGTCGGTCGACGCGGCGCCCTTGATGCCGATGAGCTCCAGCTTGTACGGCTCGGAGCTGAGCTCCTCGCGGGCCTCCTCGTCCGTGACGACACGGCGGGCGAAGCGCTGGCCGCGCTTCTGGATCTCCTGCATCTTCTTCTCGATGGCCTTGAGATCCTCGGGCGTGAACGGCTTCTCGACGTCGAAGTCGTAGTAGAAGCCGTCCCGGACCGGCGGGCCGATGCCCAGCTTGGCCTCGGGGAACAGCTCCTGCACGGCCTGGGCCATCACGTGCGCGGTGGAGTGGCGCAGGATGTTCAGGCCGTCCTCGGAGGAGATCTCGACGCCCTCGACGACGTCGCCCTCGGCGAGCTCGTACGACAGGTCCTTCAGCTCACCCGCGACACGGGCGGCGATGACGGTGCGGTCGTCGGCGAACAGGGCGCCGGCCGTGGTGCCCGCGCTCACCGTCCTCTCCTCTGGTCCCGAGGCGGACTGGACGGTCACACGGACTTCAGACACGGGTGCTCCATACATAGGGGCGCAGGCAGACACGAGGTGCCGGCGCCGGCGGTGCGCGACAGAGACGAGGTGCCGCGCAGACCTTGATCCTACCCGGGGGCCGCGTCCGGCCCGCGGTCCTCGCCCGGGCCGCACGCCTCCTCGAACAGCTCCAGGTCCTCCTGGAGCGACTTCATCAGCCGGTCCCGCACCGCCTCGTCCACCTGTACCGGTACGACGTCGACGGCGTCGGTCAGGCGGCGGAAGCCGCCCCGGCTCTCCAGGCGGCCGACGACCCGGATCGGCAGGCCGACGAGGTGGGCGTGGCCCGCGGTGCGGTACGCCTCCTCGTCGAGGCCGACCCGGACGTGCCCCACCTCGGCACCGGCCAGCACCCGCAGCCGTACCGTGCCCCCGCCGCGCGGGCCGGAGCGGCGCATGCGGACGACGGCGCCGGTGATCCGGACCGGTACCGAGGGCTCGCCGGTCAGATAGCGGGCGCCCGCGGCGCGCAGGGCCGGCAGGTCGCCGGGCGAGAACTCGACGGGCTCGGGCCGGGCGGCGCAGCCCTCGGGCGGGCCGGCGGCCGGGGACCACTCCAGGGCGATGCCGGCGCCCTCCGTGCCGCGGACGAGGGCGACCAGGGCCTCGGTGAGCTCGCGGCTCACCCCGGCCTCGACGGCGGTGTCGAAGGCGTCCATGCCGCCGGTCGCCCGCTGGTAGTCGACGGCCTCCCGGGCCGCGTACAGCGCGTGGTAGAGCCGGACGGCGACGGGCCGGCCCGGGCCGACGGGCAGGAAGGCGGTCAGGCCGCGTCCGCCGGGGGCGGCTCCGACGACGACGCTGTCCAGGGACGCCTGGGCGCGTCTGCGGTTGCGGGCCCCGTGGTAGCCGGCCCGGCCGCGCACGGCGAGGGCGCCGGCGAGCAGCACGCCGCGGGCGGCGGTCCTGAGCTGTTCCTGGACGGGCCAGGGCACGGCGCCGGCCGGGCCGGGGGGCACGTCGCGCCACCAGCGGATCTCGTCACTGGGGACGGTGAGCCCGGTGAGGACCTCGCGGGCGGACGGCGCCGGGCAGCGGGCGAGGGCGGTGAGCGCCTCGCCGAGCAGGTCCTCGCTGTCGGGGAAGGCGCGGCTCTCCGGTACGAGGAGGCTGGTGTGGCGGCTGCCCGCCTCGGGGCCGGGCGGCGACCAGCGGCTGTAGCGGCCGGTCGCGCCGCCGCGGCGCCGCCAGCCGTGCCGGGCGAGGAGCGCGCCGAGGACGCGCGGGTCGACGCGGCCGGGGTCGGGGGTCTCCCCGGCGTCGGCCCACGGCCCGGCGGGGGCGGCGGGCACGCCGGTCCAGTGGCCGGGGAACTCGCCGGGGGCCGGGTGGGGTTGCGGGCGTGGCCGCGGGTGGCTGAGCGGATGCATGGGGGCGGAGCCGTGGCCCGCCCCGTTCTCGGGTTCGTCGGTCGGCCGGTGCATCAGGGTCTCCCTCCCTCGCCGACCCGGGCCATGATCTCGCACAGCGCCCGGTCGTCGAAGATCCGTGTCGTCGGGATGCGCACGGTGGTCCTGCGCCGTCCCGTGACCGGGTGGCCCGCCAGGTTGATCCAGTAGCAGCAGTGCCGCAGGTCGAGGCGGTCGTGCCCGGCCCGCAGCCAGTCCTCCCGGTCGCGCGGCACGAGCATCACGACCAGGATCTTGTGGACCGCCACCGGGGTCCGCGCGAGCTTGACCAGGTGCTCGTTGTCGAGCGTGAAGGAGAACGCTCCCGAGCCCGGCCCGGCGCGGGAGCCGGGGCGGGAACCGGGCCCGGAATCGGCTTCCGGCGAGCGCGGCGGTATCTGGTAGGTGCACTTCAGCTGCACCTTGATGGTCACTTCGTCGTCGATGGTGTGGCCGGGAGCGCTGTGGCTCACGTGCCAGTCGATGCCGTTGTCCGGAAACGGCTGCGACAGCGAGCAGCCCGCCGCCGCCGCGACCGCGTGGAGGTAGCCGACCTGAAGGGTCTCCATGCAGGCGGTGGTGGCGAGTGAACCGCGAAGCGGTGCTGCGCGCTGAGGCGGCAGCCCTCCCGATTCGGGCTGGGCGAGCGCCATGTCAATTTCCTTCCCCGTCCCTTGTGTTGTCACCGGTCCGCGTACGGGGCAAACAGCCCGGGTATCAACGATTCGGGCAGGGGGTTGGCCATCTGCCGCGCACGTGCGAGGAGTTCGGGGATGACGACGCACTGGTACGAGGGGCCCCTGGCCGCTTTCGACACGGAGACCACGGGAGTCGACGTCGAGGAGGACCGGATCGTGTCCGCCGCCCTCGTCGTCCAGGACGCGGCGGGCATGCGCCCGCGCGTGACGCGCTGGCTGGTGAACCCGGGCGTGCCGGTGCCGCCGGAGGCCACCGCCGTCCACGGACTGACGGACGATCACCTCCAGCGCAACGGGCGATGGCCGTCGCCGGTGATGGAGGAGCTCGGCCGCGCGATAGCCGAACAGAGCGCCATGGGACGGCCGTTGGTGGTGATGAACGCGCCCTTCGACCTGACGATCCTGGACCGCGAGCTGCGCCGCCACCGCGCCTCCTCGCTGAGCCGCTATCTGGAGCACGTCGCGCTGTGCGTGCTCGACCCGCGGGTCCTGGACAAGCACCTGGACCGCTACCGCAAGGGCCGGCGGACGCTGACGGACCTGTGCGAGGAGTACGAGGTGGTGCTGGACGGCGCCCACGACGCGGCGGCGGACGCCCAGGCGGCGATGGACGTCGTGCGGGCGGTGGGGCGACGGTACGCCTCGCGGCTCGACCGGCTGTCACCGGCCGAACTGCACACGCTCCAGGCGGTGTGGCACGCGGCGCAGGCGCGCGGCCTGCAGGCGTGGTTCGCCCGCCAGGGCACCCCGGAGGCGGTGGACCCGGCGTGGCCGCTGCGTCCGGAGTGGCGTACGGCGGCCTGACCCGCCCCTGCGGCCGGCGGGGCCGTCGGGCCGGCGCGAGCCTGCCCGGAAACGGCTGAGGCCGGTCCGTCGTGTGACAGACCGGCCTCTCCCGGTGGGCGATACTGGGATCGAACCAGTGACCCCTTCGGTGTGAACGAAGTGCTCTCCCGCTGAGCTAATCGCCCGGGAACGGGTTGAACCATACAGGGCTCACGGGGCTTCGTTCAAACCGGCCGCGACCCGCGGGACGTCCCGCCGCCCAGGCGGGCGGCGAGGCCGCGACGGCCGCCGCGCATCATCAGGGCGTGGTTGACCCGGAAGAACGGGCGGCCCGGGACGGCGAGCGCGCGCATCAGGGGGTTCTGGACCTCGACCTCCTGCTCGTACAGGGCGCGGGTGCCGCTGCCGCCGGGCAGGGCGGTGAGCGTCCAGCGGGCCCAGCCCTCCAGGTCGCCGCCGAGCGCGATCTCCAGGATCCCGGCCGCGGGGTCGCGGCGGCGGGCGCCGACGGTGACGACGAGGTCGTACGGGAGGAGGGAGCGGAAACGGGCGGTGCCGGTGGTGTCGTCGAGGGGCCGGACCTCGCGGACCTGGGGCCACCAGCGCGGGTAGTCCTCGGCGCGCTCCAGGACCGCGTAGACGGCGTCGGGCGGGGCGGCGAGACGCCAAATGCTGCGGAAGCGGTAGCGGCACCAGTCCATGGCCCCAGTCTGCGCTACTCAGAGACGGATCTGAGTACGCGTGCGCATCCCCTCCCGGTGTGCCCGGCGCCACACTCCGCCTATGGACTCCTCCCTGCCTCCCGCGGAAGAGCTGGTGCTCGTCGACCGTGAACTGGCCCGACTCGACGCCCGGCGGGCCCAGTTGCTGGTCCGCCGGGACTGGCTGCTGCGGGTGCTGTACCCGCAGGCGGGCCCGCCGCAGGCCGCGCCGGCGCCGTTCCCCGTGCCGCCGCGGGTGCCGCCCCGGCCCGAGGCGACGCCGCGCAGCACCCAGAACGTGCTGCTGACCCTGGGCGGGGTGCTGCTGACCGTCGCCGCGCTCGTCTTCACGCTGGTGAGCTGGGGCACGATGGGCATCGGCGGCCGGGCGGCCGTGCTGGCCGCGGTGACCTCGGCCGCGCTGCTCGCCCCCGTCGCGCTGCTGCGCCGCGGTCTGGTGTCCACGGCGGAGTCGGTGGCCGCGCTCGGTCTGGTCCTGACGCTCCTCGACGCCTACGCGCTGCACCGCGTGGCGCTGCCGGACACGGACGGTACGGCGTACGCGGCGGTGGCCTCGGCCGTCCTCGCGGCGGCGTGGGCCTCGTACGGCTCGGCGCTCCCCCGGCTGCGGGTCCCGCTGCCGGCGGCCGTGGTCGCCGCCCAGCTGCCGCTGCCCCTGGCGGTACCGGCGGCCGGCGGCGGTGTGCTCGCCTTCGCGTGGGCGGCCCTGGTCACCGCGGTGCTCGACCTGGTGCTGGTCCTGCGGACCGGGGGGCTGCCCGTGCGGGTGACCGCCGGCACGGGCGCGGCGGCCCTCGGCGGCTGGGCCCTGCTGACCGGTCTGGCCCTCTCCGTCACCGGCCCGGTCCGGGCCGTCCCGCTGCTCCTCGCGACCGCGGCGGTCCTGCTCCTGCTCGCGGCCCGCCACGTTCCGTCCGCCGTCGCGTCGGCCGCCGTCGCCGGTGTGGCGGTCATCGCCGCCGCGGGCGGTGTGCTGCGGCCGCTGTCGGCCGACGCCTGGACGGTGCCGGGCTACGCCCTGTGCGCGGTGGCCGTGGCGGCGGTGGCGCTGTGGGGCCGGGGCGCGGCCGGGGCGGCTCCTTCCGGCGGCCGGTTCGTACCGTCGCGGGGCATGCGGCACGGCCTCGCCGCGGCGGGTGGCGGGGTGCTGGCGCTCGGGGTGGCGTGGGCGCTGCCGCCGGTGGTGGCGGGGCTCCTCGGGCCGCTGGCGCGGACGACGGCCGTCTGGTCGGGGGCGCACGGCGAGCCGGTCCTGACCGGGTATCCGGCGACCGCCCCGCTGGTGCCGCTGCTCACGGCCTTCGTCCTGGCGGTGGTGCCGCGCCTGTGGGCCCGCTGCGGTGCCCTGGGGCTCGTCTGGGCGGTGCTCACCGCCCTGCCGGTGTCGCTGGGCCTGCCGTACGCGGTGACGCCCGTGCTCCAGCTGGTGACGGTGGCGGCGGGCCTGGCGCTCGCCGTGCGCCCGGCGCTGCTGACCCGGGGTCTGCCGGCCGGGAAGGCGGCGCCCGACGGGACCGGTGAGGCGGCGCGGGCCGAGACGGCGACCGTGAGGGGTGGGGCCCGGCCGGGGTGGGCACCTCGCCCGCGGGCGACCGCGATCCGGCGCGTGGCGCCGGAGGGGGCCGTGGGGTGGCTGGCGTACGGGCTGGCGCTGGGGTCCGCGGCCGGGGCGGTGGCGCTCGGCCTGGACACCCGGGCGGCGACGTTCGGGGTGCTGGGTGTGCTGGCCGTCCTGTTCGGCGCGGTCGCGGTGCTCGGCACCGGAGGGCGGCGGCTCACCGGTGCCGTGGGCGCGGTGCTCGCGGCGGCCGGCCTGGTGGCGGCCGGGGCGGCGGCCGCACCTCTGGGTGCGGCGGTGGGCGGCCTGGTGCTGCTCGCCGTGCCCGCGGCGACCGCCCTGGCCGGTGCGCGGCTGCGACGGCATCCGGTGGCCGTGGCGGTCGAGGGCACGGGCGCGGCCGTGGGGCTGTGCGCCCTGGGCCTGACGGCGGGGCGGCCCGCGCTGCTCGCTCTGGCGCTGGCGCTCGGCGGTGTGGTCGCGGCGGCGACCGCCATGCGGCCGGAGCGGCGGGCGGTGGCCTCGTGGGTGGCGGCGGCGCTGTTCCTGCTGGCCACGTGGGTGCGGCTCGCGGTGTGGGAGGTGACGACGCCGGAGGCGTACACGCTGCCGGTGACCGTCCCCGCGCTGGTGGTGGGTGTGCTGCGGCGGCGCCGCGACCCGGGGGCCTCGTCCTGGGCGGCGTACGGGCCGGGTCTGGCGGCGACGCTGGTGCCGAGCCTGCTCGCGGCGTGGGTCGACCCGTCCTGGGTGCGGCCGTTGCTGCTGGGGCTCGCGGCGCTCGGGGTGACGCTGCTGGGCGCGCGGTTCCGGCTGCAGGCGCTGCTGCTGCTCGGCGGGGCGGTGCTGGCGCTGGACGGACTGCACGAGCTGGCGCCGTACGTGGTGCAGGTGGTGGGTGCGCTGCCGCGCTGGCTGCCGCCGGCCCTGGCGGGTCTGCTGCTGCTCGCGGTGGGGGCCACGTACGAGCAGCGGCTGCGCGACGCGCGGCGGCTGCGGGAACGTCTCGGACGGATGCGCTGAGGCGGCCGGGCGGTGGGACGCCGAGGGCCCGGAGACGGTGTCGTCTCCGGGCCCTCGGTCCGGGTGGTGGGCGATACTGGGTTCGAACCAGTGACCTCTTCGGTGTGAACGAAGCGCTCTCCCACTGAGCTAATCGCCCGGGCGCACCGCAAACATTACCCCATGTCAGCGGGGGGCCAGAACCGCGTTCGGTTCAGCGGTCGATCTTCCACGGCATGACGAAGCCGAACTTCCACAGGTAGACGCCCAGGAGCACGGCGGTGATCACCAGGCCGATCGTGGTGAGGACGAGGTTCCGGCGCCGGACCTTGGGGTCGAGGGCGCGCTGGGCGGCTTCGGTGACCTTCCGCTTGGTCCAGCGCAGCACCAGCTGGGCCCAGACGAACTCGGTGGCCCAGATCGCCATGCCGGCGAAGATCACCAGCCAGCCGGGGCCGGGCAGGGGCAGCATCACGATGCCGGCGCCGACCACGGCCAGTCCGACGATGAAGACGCCGACCTGCCAGCTCAGGTGCAGGGTCCGGCGGGCCTTGATGAACTCCGGGGCCCGTGAACCCAGCGGGGTCTCCTCGGGCTGCTCGGCGCCGCTTCCCCCGCCGGCCGCGGACTGTCCGGCGCGCTCGTCACTCTCCGCATGCATGGGCCCAACTTACCGGACCTGGCGCCGACCGCCGGAATGGAGGTATTACCCAAAGTCACACGCGTCCATACGAGCTACCTGAACGATCACAAAACAGACAGAGGGGTTTACAACGGCACCGTAGGTGGCATGTCGATTTCGCCGACGTGCGAATCCCCGAGCGCACACTGAGCGAAAGGCCCTGGCGCTTATGAACACCACGGTCAGCTGCGAGCTGCACCTGCGCCTCGTTGTGTCGAGCGAGTCCTCACTGCCTGTACCCGCGGGCCTGCGGTATGACACGGCCGATCCGTATGCCGTGCACGCCACCTTCCACACCGGAGCCGAGGAGACGGTCGAATGGGTTTTCGCCCGCGACCTTCTCGCCGAGGGGCTGCACCGGCCCACCGGCACCGGCGACGTCCGAGTCTGGCCGTCGCGCAGCCACGGTCAGGGCGTCGTCTGCATCGCACTGAGCTCTCCCGAGGGCGAAGCCCTGCTCGAGGCCCCGGCGAGGGCCCTGGAGTCGTTCCTCAAGCGGACCGACGCCGCCGTGCCACCGGGCACCGAGCACCGGCACTTCGACCTCGACACGGAGCTCTCCCACATCCTGGCCGACAGCTGAGCCAGACCGAGAGCCGCCGCACGGCGCCGTCCGACTCGGGGAGACGGCGCCGCGCGGGGAGCCCCATACGCCTTCCTTCGGCGCCTCACACCGCGCAGCCGGCGCGGTGTGAGGCGCCGATGCCCGTTTCCGGGTCGCGCTAGAGTCAGCGCAATTGCGCGGGCGCCCGCCCGCAGCCGGCCAGGGAGCGAATCGTGCTGATCCCTCACGACACCCGGATCGCCCTCGACACCGTCGTCGATCTGGTGAACACCGCCCCCCAGGGCGACCGCGACGACGAGCTCGGGGACCTCCAGGCTCTGCAGTCCTTCGTCCACGCGCACAAGATCAGCGACGTGGGCGAGCTCGGCGCCGAGGACCTGCGGGCGGTGCGGGACGTACGGGACCGGTTCACGGCCGTCTTCTCCGCCCCCGACGCCCGGATCGCCGCCACGCTGATCAACCAGCTGGTCGCCGCGGCGGGCACCACGCCCCAGCTCACCGACCACGACGGCTACGACTGGCACGTGCACTACTTCGCGCCGGGCGCCTCGGTCGCCGACCACCTGGCCGCCGACTGCGGCATGGCGCTCGCCTTCATCGTCGTCGCCGGCGAGCAGGAGCGGCTGCGGCGCTGCGAGGCCCCGGACTGCGGCCGCGCCTTCGTCGACCTCTCGCGCAACCGCTCGCGGCGCTACTGCGACAGCCGCACCTGCGGCAACCGTCTGCACG
The DNA here is from genome assembly GCF_039535235.1 of Streptomyces roseoviridis. Lineage (NCBI taxonomy): Bacteria > Bacillati > Actinomycetota > Actinomycetes > Kitasatosporales > Streptomycetaceae > Streptomyces > Streptomyces roseoviridis. The sequence continues at coordinate 6,245,069 of NZ_BAAAWU010000001.1, read as the reverse complement.
TGGCCGCGTACCGGGCGCGCCGCAAGGAGGCCGCCGGCTGACCGGCCCGGCGGCTCACAGCAGGAACAGGTCGTGGACGGCGGCCATGAGCAGCAGCCCGCCGATCACCGCCAGGAAGATCATGAGCGGCGGCTGGGAGAGCGCGAACAGGCAGCCGCGCGGCTCGTCGGCCCCGGAAGGGGCGGGGGCGGGAGCGGCGCCCGGGGCGGGGGCGGGAACGGGGTCTCGCGAGGTATCCAGCATCTCGGGGGGATGATGGCGCACCCGGGGCGCCACGGATCCGCAACACGCCCCGCCTCAGAGGTCGTTCATCCCATCCCGTGGCGGCACGGAACGAGAAGGAACAGAAGCGGTCATATTCCGTGCTTCTTCAGAATGGCCTCGATGTCGCTGAAGTCGTCGGCGGCGGCCGCGCCGGCCCGCGGCTTCGCGCTCGGCCCCTGCCGCCCGGCCCCGGAGGGCAGCGTCGGCGCGGCCGGCGCCACGGCCTGCCGGCCCTCGGTCACGGCCGTCTCCTTCCGCCCCGCGCGGCGCCGCTCGACCGCCCGCGTCGACGCGAACAGCAGCCAGGCGGCGCCGAGGACACCGAAGCCGGCCCAGGCGACCGGGCTGAAGGCCGTACGGGCCAGCCACTCGACCGCACCCGTCAGCACCAGGCCCAGCGGCACCAGCGCGTAGGCGGCGATCCTGGCCGCGGTCATGAACCGCCTGCGCCAGGCCGTGATGGCGGCGATGCCCAGGCCCGCCGCGGACACCGCGGAGCAAATGGTCTCGGCGAGCATGCGGTCCTCCTGGTCCGTGTGGCACGTCCCTTCCATCGTGCACCGCGCCGCCCGCGCGCGGCCATGCCCCGCGGAGCGGATCAGGGAGATCTCCGGGTCGCCCCCGAGGACCGCGAGAGGGTGCGGGACCCGGATGGGAGACTCTTCCCATGAGTGAGTCCACCACCCCCGCCTCCCCCGTCGTCCTGGAGGCCTGGTTCGACCTGCAGTGCCCCGACTGCTTCAAGGCCCTCGACGACGTCCGCGCGCTGCGCGAGAAGTACGGCGAGCGCGTCGACGTCCAGCTGCGCCACTTCCCGCTGGCCAAGCACAAGCACGCCTACGCCGCCGCCCAGGCCGCCGAGGAGGCCTTCGCGCAGGGCAGGGGCTGGGCGTACGCGGAGGCGCTGCTCGCCAGGACCGAGGAGCTCGGCGAGCGCGGCGAGCCGGTGCTCCTGGAGGTGGCCCGCGAACTGGGCCTGGACGCCGAGGAGTTCGACACCGCCCTGATCGACGGCCGGCACCTGCTGACCGTCGACGCGGACGAGGCCGAGGGCAAGGCCGTCAAGGTCACCGGAACTCCCACCTACGTCATCGGCGGCGAGCGGCTCGACGGCGGCCAGAGCCAGGACGGCCTGCGCGCCCGCATCGAGGAGATCGCCGACCGGCTGCTCGCCGGCGCCTAGGACCCGCGGCCGGGGCCGCCGGCCGGGGCCGCAGGGGGCCTTGAGGCGCGTGCCCCGGCGAACACCGCCCGCGGCCGGCGCGCACCGGCCCGCGACCCGGGCCTACAGCGGCTTGAAGCTGTTGATGTGCGTGGTGCGGTATCCCAGGGACTCGTAGAGCCGGATCGCCGGGGTGTTGCCCGCGAAGACGTGCAGTCCGAGCAGGCGCTCCCCGGCTCCGAGCACGACGCCCTCGGCAAGGAGCATCAGGGCCCGCCCGTAGCCCTTGCCCCGGTGCTCCTCGACGACCTCGACGTCGTACACATAGCCGCCGCCGACCCCCGGCTCCAGCTCGCGGACGCCCGTCCACACCCGGCCGACCACCCGGCCGTCCACGACCGCCACGCTGACCGCCGTGCCCGGGGTGGCGAGCCCCTGCGGCAGCAGCTCCCGGTGGCTCGCGTCCGCCTTGGCGCGGGCCTGGTCCTCCGGGACGCCCCGGCTGATCCAGCTCTGGGCGAACGCCTCCCTCGCCTCCGCCTCCCACCCGGCGAACTCCGCCTCGGTCATCGGGCGGACCTCCAGACCGGACGGCAGGGCGGGGGGCCGCTCCGGCAGCTCCTTGACCATGTTCCGGCTGCGCTCGGTGTAGCCGAGCGAGCGCACCAGCCGCAGCGCCGCCTCCGCGTCCGCGGGCACGGAGACCTGCACCTGCCGGCAGCCCCAGTCCCGCAGCACCTCCTCGGCGGCGAGCGCCGCCACCGTGCCCCGGCCCCGGCCGCGGTCCGGCTCGTCGACCCGTAGCCCCTCGATGACCGCCGACCGGGGGCCGAAGGACGGATCGGTGGCGAGGCGGACGGAGCCGACCCGGCGGCTGTTCACGCAGATGTCGTACGTGCGCGAACGGCCGCCGTCGGCGGACTGCTGAAGCGGCTCGGACGGCCGCAGGGTGGTGGTCATCACCCGTGTTCTACCCGCCGCCGCCCGGGTCCGTCATCCGGATTCCGCGAGGATCCTGGCGGAGGGCGGGGCCGGGTGCGGTCAGGCGAGCCGCGGGTCGCGGTCCCGGGCCGCCCGCTCGTCGAAGACCCGCATGGCCTTGGCCGTGACCGGGCCCGGCGCCGCGGCGAGCTCCCGGCCGTCCACCCGGTGCACCGCCTGGACGTCACGCAGGGTGGAGGTCAGGAAGATCTCGTCGGCGCTCTCCAGGACGTCCAGCGGAAGGTCGGCCTCCTCCGCGCCGGTCCACTCCACGGCGAGGGCGCGGGTGATGCCCGCGAGGCAGCCGGAGGAGACGGGCGGGGTGAGGATCCGGCCGTCGACCACCACGAAGACGTTGGAGCCGGTGCCCTCGCAGAGCCGGCCGGCCGTGTTGCCGAACAGGGCCTCCGAGGCGCCGTGCTCGCGGGCCCTGGCGAGGGCGACGACGTTCTCCGCGTACGAGGTGGTCTTCAGTCCGGTGAGCGCGCCGCGTTCGTTGCGGGTCCACGGGACGGTGATCACGGCCGTGGAATCGGGGCGCCGGCCGGTCTCGCCGAGCGCCACGACCAGGCTGGGGCCCGCGTCGCCGCGCTCGGAGCCGAGCGGCGACAGACCGCCGGTGTACGTGATGCGCAGGCGGCCGAGCTCCATCGGGTTGGCCGCGAGCACGGCGGCGCAGGCGCGGCGGACCTCGTCGAGGTCGGGGTCGGGCAGGCCCAGGCCCCGGGCGGAGCGGGTGAGCCGCTCCAGGTGGAGAGTGAGAGCAAACGTTTCGCCGCGCTCGGCCTTGACCGTCTCGAAGACGCCGTCGCCGACCGTCAGACCGTGGTCCAGGACGGAGACCAGAGCCGTCCCGGCCTCGTGCAGTCCGCCGTTGACCCAGAGTTTCATCGAGATATGGCCTTTCCGCTCGCCTCGTACGCGCCGCTCGCCTCGTACCCGCCCGACGCTATCGCGACCAGGCGGGCGGCCTTCAGTTCGGTCTCCGCCCACTCGCGCTCCGGATCGGAGCCCCAGGTGATCCCCGCGCCGGTGCCGAAGCGCAGCACGCCCTCCGGGCGGTCGATCCAGAAGGTGCGTATGCCGACGGCCAGCTCGGCGGTGCGCCGGTCGGCGTCGACCCAGCCGATGCCGCCGCAGTAGGGACCGCGCGGGGCGGTCTCCAGGGCGTCGATGATCCGCAGGGCGCTGGACTTCGGGGCGCCGGTCACGGAGCCGGGCGGGAAGGTCGCGGCGAGCAGCTCGCCCCAGCCGGCGTCCTCGCGGAGCTCGCCGCGGACGGTGGAGACCAGGTGCACGAGCCCCGGGTGCGGTTCGACGGCGCAGAGCTCGGGCACGGTGACCGACCCGGTGGCGCAGACCCGGCCCAGGTCGTTGCGCACGAGGTCCACGATCATCACGTTCTCGGCGTGGTCCTTCTCCAGCAGGTCCTCGGCGGTCCGGCCGGTGCCCTTGATCGGGCCGGACTCGACCGTGCCGCCCGTGCGCCGCAGATAGAGCTCGGGCGAGGCGGTGGCGATCTCCACGCCGTGCGCGGGCAGGCGGATCGTTCCGGCGTACGGGGCGGGGTTGCCCCGGGCCAGGAGGGCGGTCAGCGCGTCGACGTCGGCGCGGGCCGGGTCGGGCAGCGGCGCGGACAGCACGCGGCAGAGGTTGGCCTGGTAGACCTCCCCGCGCGCGATGTGCTCGCGCACGCGGCGCACGCCGGCGGTGTACGCGGCGCGGTCGAGGGAGGACGTCCAGTCGCCGGCCGCGGGGCCGTGCCAGGCGCCGGGGACGGGCGCGGGAACGGGGTCGGGCCGTACGTCGCCGAAGCGGGCGCAGGTGAGACGGCCCTCGAAGTCCGCGCAGACGGCCCAGAAGCCGGCGGAGTCCAGCGCCTCGGGATCATGGGTGACGTCCCTGAGGTCGGTGGCGAGGAGGCCGCCGAAGCGGGCCAGAGGAGCGAGGGTGTGCACCCTTGCGAGTCTAGGGGCGCCGGGCCGGGCGGGGCGGGGGCCGTGATCCGCCCGTGGCCGCGACCGTGACGCCGGCCGGCGCGGCCCGGGCCGTGGGTCAGGAGGGGCCGCTGGGTGCCACCCGGGGAACACACGGAGTGAACGCCACGCGGACGCTCCCGGACCCCCTGGAGGGGGCGCAGGTCAGCACGCTGCGGAAACGCGTTTTTGTACTGGCCCAGGAATCCGCTAGAGTTCAACACGTCGCCGGGACGCGCAAGCGAAACGGAAACGACAAGCGGACGTGGCTCAGTTGGTAGAGCATCACCTTGCCAAGGTGAGGGTCGCGAGTTCGAATCTCGTCGTCCGCTCGATGTGGGGGATCTTCCCGAACCCCCGTAATCACTCCGGGTGGAGTGGCCGAGAGGCGAGGCAACGGCCTGCAAAGCCGTCTACACGGGTTCAAATCCCGTCTCCACCTCCAAGGACGATTAGCTCAGCGGGAGAGCGCTTCCCTGACACGGAAGAGGTCACTGGTTCAATCCCAGTATCGTCCACTGGACCCTCGGGTCCCCGGATCCTCGGATCCCCCGCGCGATTAGCTCAGCGGGAGAGCGCTTCCCTGACACGGAAGAGGTCACTGGTTCAATCCCAGTATCGCGCACGCAGTACCCGCACCCCTCGGGTGTCCCGCGCGATTAGCTCAGCGGGAGAGCGCTTCCCTGACACGGAAGAGGTCACTGGTTCAATCCCAGTATCGCGCACCACACACGAAGCCCCCGGCCGCTCCTCGCGGCCGGGGGCTTCGTCGTGCGCTCAGGAGGAGAAGAGCATGCGTCCGAAGCCACGGGGACGGTGGCCGTGGTGGCCGCCGTGGTGCGGGGCGCCCCAGGCCGGAGCGGCGGGCTGCGCCGGGTAGGCCGGCGGAGCGGGCGGGGCCGGCTGAGCCCACTGCGCCTCCAGGCGGGTCAGGGCCTCCAGCTCGCCGTAGTCCAGGAAGATGCCGCGGCAACCGCTGCACTGCTCGATCTGGACACCGTTGCGGTTGTAGGTGTGCATGGGCGCATGGCACTTGGGACACTGCATGCTGGAATCAACTCCCTGCCTTCGAATGGGACTCTCACCCTACGGGGACGCCGGCGGAGCCAACTCGGTTCGGACCGAGGCTATGCGGGCGCACGTGTCGATCATCACGTCCTCCACCTCGTCCAGCGGCCGCCCCTCCGCGGTCGACTTCGCCACGGCGAGAGCGGCGGTCTGCACCGTCAGGGCGCGGGCGGGCACGTCGAGCCGCGCCCAGGGACCGTCCGGCCGGGCGGCGGTGCCCGCCGGACCGGTGACCGCCGGGCCCGTCCTCGTCGCCGGGCCGCCGGCCGCCTCGTACGCGCCGAGGAAACGCGACCAGACCTCCGGCGGCAGCAGCCCGGCCGCGAACCACGCCGCGGGACGGGCCAGGTCCCAGGCCGGGTCGCCGATGCCCAGGTCGTCCACGTCGATCAGCCGCCAGTACGGGCCACCGCCCGGCCGCACGAGCTGGCCGAGGTGGAAGTCGCCGTGGCACAGCTCCCGGCGGTCCTCGTCCGGGTCCCGGGCCGGAAGGGTCGCCCAGGCGCGCAGCACCGTGGCCGCGGCCGGATGGTCCGGAGCCGTACGGCGCATCCGCGCAACCGCCAGCCCCACCTTCACCCGCGCCCGCATCGGCGGCAGGCCGGGCGGCGCCGGAGTCCGGTGCAGCAGGGCCAGCAGCCGGCCCGCCTCCTCCCAGGGCGCCGCGTCCGGAACCTCCGGGTCGACCGGCACCCCGAAGGGCCAGACCGTCAGCGGGCGCCCGTCCGCAAGGGCCTCGCGCCCGTCCGGCAGGGCCCGGGGCCCGGGTACGGGCGGCAGCAGGACACCCTCCAGGGCCGGCAGGCCCGCCAGCGCGACGCGCGCCCGCAGCTCCGCCGCGTCGCTGTCCGGCGCGTGCGCCTTCAGGACCACTCCCCCGTGCCGGACCACGGTGCCGTCGTCCCGGTCCGCGAGGAGGGAGACGGGGCAGGCACACGGCCGGCCGGCCGTCCCGGCCCCCTCGGTCGCGTCGGTCACGGCGGCCGTGCCGAGCGGGTGCGCGGCGGCGCGGGCGAGGGCGTGCAGCTCCCGGAGCGCGGTGTCGTCCACGCCGGGAGCCTACGCGGCGGCCCGGAACCGTTTGGGGCCCGGTGGCCTCGCACCGCTTCGGGCCCGGTGGCGCGGCCGCACCCGTTCCGGAAAAGCGCGAGGGCCGGTCAGCTCCCCAGCTGACCGGCCGCACGCTGCCGTCCGCCGCACCCCCGTCCCCACGGGGCTGAAGGCCGGATGTCCCCGACCCGGGCCGCTCTCCCGGGTCCGGGGCGCCGCTCAGCGCCCCAGCATCACGCCCACGGACGACGCCTGTGTGACCACCGCTTCCCAGCCGCCGAAGACGACCACGAGCAGGGTCGCGAGAGGGAGGACCATGGCGGTCGCCACCAGCGGGTGGCGGCGGCCGGAAGGGCGGGGGTTCATCCGCGGGGCCGGGTACGCCATGGTTCCTCTCCTGTCGTGTCTGGACGCGGCGGGTGCGGTGACCTCGGGGGACGAGTGCTGCACCCGCCGCTCGACCTCAAATCTAGGCAGCGACGGCCGCCCGGACGTCATGCCCGCGTACCGACTTCCGGGCCTCCCGGAGGATGACGGCCGTCCGCCCGGCGTACTCCCCTGGGTGGAGACGGCTCCGTCGGAATGAGGGTCTTCCCGGAGGGGTCCGCCGACGTCGCGTGACGTCGCTCACGTTTGCCGCCCGGCCACGGGGTGTCACGGGGGCCACAGGCCAACCACCCTGGTACGAAGGGGTGTTGACGACCGCACGGGCTGACCGGGCCTCAAGTGTGCCCCTCAGCACTGACAATCGAAGCGGCCGCGAGGGCGCGGCCTGTGAGCACGCCGGGGCGGCGGTACGTAAGCTGTGCCACGTCGAACGGACGAGGGGACGGACATGGCGATGATGCGGCTCCGGCGCGAGGACCCGCGGATCGTCGGGTCGTTCCGGCTCCACCGCAGGCTGGGAGCCGGCGGCATGGGAGTCGTGTATCTCGGCTCCGACCGGCGCGGACAGCGCGTGGCGCTCAAGGTGATCCGGCCCGACCTCGCCGAGGACCAGGAGTTCCGCTCCCGGTTCGCCCGCGAGGTCTCCGCCGCCCGGCGGATCCGCGGCGGCTGCACCGCCCGGCTCGTCGCCGCCGACCTCGAGGCCGAGCGTCCCTGGTTCGCCACCCAGTACGTGCCCGGCCCCTCCCTGCACGACCGCGTCGCCGAGGAGGGCCCCCTGCGGGCCGCCGACGTCGCCGCCATCGGCGCCGCCCTCTCCGAGGGGCTGGTGGCCGTGCACGAGGCCGGCGTCGTGCACCGGGACCTCAAGCCGTCCAACATCCTGCTCTCCCCCAAGGGCCCCCGGATCATCGACTTCGGGATCGCCTGGGCCACCGGCGCCAGCACCCTCACCCACGTCGGCACCGCCGTGGGCTCCCCGGGCTTCCTCGCGCCCGAGCAGGTCCGGGGCGCGGCCGTCACCCCCGCCACCGACGTCTTCTCGCTGGGGGCCACCCTGGCGTACGCGGCCATGGGCGACTCCCCGTTCGGCCACGGCAGCTCGGAGGTCATGCTCTACCGCGTCGTCCACGAGGAGCCGCAGCTCCACGGCGTACCCGACGCGCTCGCCCCGCTCGTCCGGGCCTGCCTGGCCAAGGACCCCGAGGAACGCCCCAGCACCCTCCAGCTGTCGATGCGGCTCAAGGAGATCGCCGCACGCGAGGCCCAGGGGCTCCCCGCCGCCACCCGGCCGCCCGGCCAGCGGGAACGCGTCGAGGAACGCAGCACCCTGCGGCCCACCGAGCGCTACACCGAACGTTCCACGGAGCGGTCCGGCGGGCGGCCCGGTGAGCGGGGTGCGGGCGAGGGCGGTGCCGGTGACCGGCCCACCGGGGGGCACGGGCGTCCCTCCGGTGCCCGGCCGTCCGCGTCCCGGCCGTCGGGGCCCCGTACGGGCGGGGGCTCCCGTGCTCCCAAGTCGCGGCCCGGCACCCGGCCGGGGGCGCGGACCACGTCCACGGGGCTCCGGCCGGCCAATCCGCGGCTGCTGCGTCAGCGGCTGTTCGTCTTCGTCGTCGTGACGCTCGTCGTCGCGCTGGGCATCGCCGCGGCGCAGGCGATCCAGGGATGACGGCGGAGCCGGTCGGCGCCGGCTCTCCGGTCCGAGCCGGTGCTCCGGCCGGGGCCGTCGCGGGCCGGAGCTACGGCCGGAACTACGGCTGCGGGCGGCCGCTCGTGACCGCGTAGAACGCCACGGCCGCCGCCGCGCCCACGTTCAGCGAGTCGACCCCGTGCGCCATCGGAATGCGCACCCACTCGTCCGCCGCGCGCAGCGCCTGCGTCGACAGGCCCTCGCCCTCCGCGCCCAGCATCAGCGCGACCCGGTCGAGCCGGTGCGGAGCGGCCTCGTCGATGGAGGTGGCCCGCTCCGCAGGGGTCAGCGCGAGGACCTTGAAGCCCGCCTCCCGTACGGCCTCCAGACCGCGCGGCCAGGTCTCCAGACGGGAGTACGGGACCGAGAACACCGCACCCATCGACACCTTCACCGACCGGCGGTAGAGCGGATCGGCGCAGTCCGGGGAGAGCAGCACGGCGTCCATGCCGAGAGCGGCCGCACTGCGGAAGATCGCGCCGATGTTGGTGTGGTCGTTCACCGACTCCATCACCGCGACCCGGCGGGCCGAGCCGAGCAGTTCCGTGGCGTCCGGCAGCGGTTTGCGCTGCATCGACGCCAGGGCGCCGCGGTGCACGTGATAGCCCGTGACCCGCTCGGCGAGGTCGGGCTGCACCGCGTACACCGGGGCCGGGACCTCGTCGATCACGTCCCGCATCGCGTCGACCCACTTGGCCGACAGCAGCATCGACCGCATCTCGTACCCCGCCTGCCTCGCGCGGCGGATCACCTTCTCGCCCTCGGCGATGAACAGTCCCTCGGCGGGCTCGCGTCTGCGGCGCAGCTCGACATCGGTCAGACCGGTGTAGTCGCGCAGACGCGGGTCGTCGGGGTCGTCGATCGTGATGAGTTCGGCCACGGGGTGATACTGCCTTGTCCGGGGGGTGATGCCCATGCTCGGGCGGGGGTGAGGTGGCGGGGCGGGGCCGGTGGGTTACTTCACCAGCTTGTCGGGGCCCTCGTGCACCACGTCGCCGATGACGATGACCGCCGGCGGGCGGACCTCCTCGGCCTTCACGGTCTCGGCGACCGTCGCCAGCGTCGCGTCGACGCGGCGCTGGGTGGCCGTGGTGCCCTCCTGGACCAGGGCCAGGGGCGTGTCCGGCGACTTGCCGTGGGCGATCAGCGCCTCCGCGATCTTTCCGATCTTGTCGACGCCCATCAGGACGACCAGGGTCCCGGTGAGCTTCGCCAGGGAAGCCCAGTCCACCAGGGAACGCGGGTCGTCCGGGGCCACGTGGCCGCTGACCACCGTGAACTCGTGCGCCACACCGCGGTGCGTGACGGGGATCCCGGCGGCACCCGGCACCGAGATCGAGCTGGAGATGCCCGGCACCACGGTGCAGGCGATGCCCTCGGCGGCCAACGCCTGGGCCTCCTCCATGCCGCGGCCGAAGACGAACGGGTCGCCACCCTTGAGGCGGACGACGGACCTGCCCCGCTTGGCGTGCTCGATCAGCGCGTTGTTGATGGCCTCCTGGGCCATGAAACGGCCGTACGGGATCTTCGCCGCGTCGATCACCTCCACGTGCGGAGGGAGCTCCGAGAGCAGGTCGCGCGGGCCCAGGCGGTCCGCGATGACGACGTCCGCCTCGGCGAGGAGCCGGCGGCCCCGGACGGTGATGAGGTCCGGGTCCCCCGGGCCGCCGCCGACCAGGGCGACGAACGGGGTGCGGGAGCGGTGGGAGGGAGCCGTGATCGAGCCGTCGCGGAGGCCCTCGACGACGACGTCCCGGACGGCCGCCGAGCGGCGCGGGTCGTGGCCCGTGAGGACCGCGACGGTCACGCCCTCGCTGTGGCCGGTGGCCGGCGTCCAGGCCGTGGCCGCCTCGGCGTCGTCGGAGCGCACGCACCAGGTGCGGGTCCGCTCGGCCTCGGCGGAGATGGCGGCGTTCGCCACCGGGTCGGTGGTCGCGACGAGGGCGTACCAGGCGTCGGCCAGGTCCCCTTCCTCGTAACGGCGCTTGATCCAGGTGATCTCCCCGGCCTCGGCCATCGCGTCCACGGACGGCGTGGCGGAGGGGGAGATCAGGGTGACCGACGCTCCCGCCGCGATGAGGGCCGGGAGCCGGCGCTGGGCGACCTGGCCGCCGCCGAACACGACGACGCGGCGGCCGGCGAGGCGCAGTCCGACGGGGTAGGCGGGGTGCTCGGCGGGGACGGCGTGCTCGGCCATGGTGCGGGCGGCTCCTCTGAAGGGGCGGTGTGTGCCCCAAACGATAGCGGTGACCTGCGGGTTCATCGCTGTGACGGATCTCCCCCGGGCCGAGCGCCGTCGGTCGGTGCGCGGAGGACGTGCGGGGCCCCCACTCCCCGGTGGGCGGGAGTGGGGGCGCGTGCGGCCGGTGCTACTTCTCCGTGACGCCCGCGGAGTCGAACGTGGCGACCTCGTGCATCGCACGGGCGGCGCTCTGGACCACCGGGAGCGCCAGGAGGGCTCCGGTGCCCTCGCCGAGGCGCAGGTCCAGGTCGACCAGGGGGCGCAGGCCCAGCTTGTTGAGCGCGGCGACGTGGCCCGGCTCGGCGCTGCGGTGGCCCGCGATGCAGGCGGCCAGCGACTCGGGGGCGATGGCGCGGGCCACGAGGGCGGCCGCGCCGGTGGAGACGCCGTCGAGGATGACCGGGGTGCGGAGCGAGGCCGCGCCCAGGATCAGGCCGACCAGTGCCGCGTGCTCCAGGCCGCCGAGCGCCGCGAGGACGCCGATCGGGTCCGCCGGGTCCGGCTTGTGGAGGTCGAGGGCGCGCCGGACCACGTCCACCTTGCGGGCGTGCATCTCGTCGTTGATGCCGGTGCCGCGGCCGGTGACCTCGGTCGGGTCCACTCCCGTGTAGACGGAGATGAGGGCCGCGGAGGCGGTGGTGTTGGCGATGCCCATCTCGCCGGTGAGGAGGGCCTTGTTGCCGGCGGCGACGAGGTCGCGGGCGGTCTCGATGCCCACCTCGATCGCCGCGACCGCCTCCTCGCGGGTCATGGCCTGGGTGAGCGTGAAGTCGGCGGTGCCCGCGCGGACCTTGCGCGGCAGCAGGCCCGGCGTCGCGGGGAGGTCGCCGGCGACGCCCACGTCGATGACGCAGACCTCGGCGCCCACCTGGTTCGCGAAGGCGTTGCAGACCGCGCCGCCGCCGAGGAAGTTCGCGACCATCTGGCCGGTCACCTCCTGAGGCCAGGCGGTGACGCCCTGGGCGTGCACCCCGTGGTCACCGGCGAAGATCGCCACGGCGGCCGGCTCGGGGACCGGCGGCGGGCAGACCCGGGAGAGGCCCGAGAGCTGGGCGGAGATGATCTCCAGCATGCCCAGGGCGCCCGCGGGCTTGGTCATCCGCTTCTGGCGCTCCCACGCCTCGCCGAGCGCCTTGGCGTCCAGCGGGCGGATGTTGGCGACGGTCTCCTGGAGCAGGTCGTGCGGCTCCTCGCCGGGCAGGGCGCGGCGGCCGTACGTCTCCTCGTGGACGACCCAGGACAGCGGGCGGCGCTTGGACCAGCCCGCCTGCATCAGCTCGGGCTCCTCGGGGAACTCGTCGACGTAGCCGACGCACAGGTACGCGACCACTTCGAGGTGCTCGGGCAGGCCAAGGGCGCGGACCATCTCGCGCTCGTCGAAGAAGCTGACCCAGCCGACGCCCAGGCCCTCGGCGCGGGCGGCGAGCCACAGGTTCTCGACGGCGAGCGCCGAGGAGTACGGGGCCATCTGCGGCTGCGTGTAGCGGCCGAGGGTGTGGCGGCCGCCCCGGGTCGGGTCGGCGGTCACGACGATGTTGACCGGGGTGTCGAGGATGGCCTCGATCTTCAGTTCCTTGAACTGCTTCGCCCGGCCCTTGGGGAGGGACTTGGCGTACGCCTCGCGCTGGCGCATGGCGAGCTCGTGCATCGTCCGGCGGGTCTCGGCGGAGCGGATGACGACGAAGTCCCACGGCTGCGAGTGGCCGACGGAGGGCGCCGTGTGGGCCGCCTCCAGGACGCGCAGGAGCACCTCGTGCGGGATGGGGTCGGAGCGGAAGCCGTTGCGGATGTCGCGGCGCTCGCGCATCACGCGCAGCACGGCCTCCCGCTCGGCCTCGTCGTAGCCGGGGGCGCGGTCGGGCGACGCGCCGTCGGGCTGCTCGCCGTCCGGCTGCTCACCGACGACCGGCTCCTCGGCGCTCTGCTCGGGGGCGGCCGGGGCCTGAAGGCTCTGTTCCTGGAGGCTCTGCTCCGGGGCGGCCGGGGCCTCGGCGGGGACCGTCCCGGCCGACGGCTCCTCGGTGGGCGGCTCGGCGGCGGGAGCCGCCTCGGCCGGGTGCGCGGCGGCGGGGGGCGCCTCGGCCGACGGCTCCTCGGCCGGCAGGGCTTCGGCCGGGAGGGCTTCGGCCGACGGCTCCTCGGCCGGGAGGGGCTCGGTCGGGGCGGCCTCGGCGGGCAGCTCTTCGACCGGGGGCGCCTGGGCGACGGGCGCCTCGGGCGCGGGGGCGTCCGGCACCGGCTGCTGGACGGGCGGTGCCTCGGCCACCGCTGCCTCGGCGGCCGGGGCCTCGGGCGTGGGCTGCGCGGCCACCGCCGCCTCGGGCGCGGGCTGCTCGACCGCCGCCGCCTCGGGCGCGGGCTGCTCGGCGGACGGGGCCGCTTCGGAGGGCGCCTGCGCCGTCGGCTCGGCGGGCGCGGGGGCCTCGGCCGCCGCTTCCTCGACGATCACGACGGCGGCGGGGGCGGGGGCCTCCGCCTCGGCCGGGAGCTCCTCCGCCGGCGCCGGTGCCTCCGCCTCGGGGGCGGCCTCCACCGGGGCCTCGGCCACAGGCTCGGGGGCCTCCACCACGGCCACCACCACGGGCTCCGCCTCCGGCGCGCGCGGGGCGGGGACCTCGGCGACGGGCTCGGCGGCCTGCTCGGCCACCGGCGCCTCGGCGTGGGCCTGGACCGCCGGCGTCTCCGCGGCGACCGGGGCCGGCTCCTCGACGGGCGCGGGGGCCGGGGCGGGCTCCTCCGCGACCTGGGCGGCCTCCGGCTCGGGCTGCGGGGTCGGGGCGAGGTGCGGGGTCGTCGGGACGGAGCCCTCGACCGGGACGAACTGGGCGACGGGGGGGGACGACCGTTTCTGCGGGGGCGGCCTCCCCGGGAGCGGCGACGGGCTCCTGCGGCTGCGCCGGCCACGGCATCGCGCCCTGGGGGGCGGTCTGCTGGTCCTGCGGTGCGGGCTGCTGGTCCTGCGGCGGCACGTCGAAGTACTGCGGGCCCTCGGTCGGCGGTCCCGGGGTGCGGACCGGCATCGGGGCGGGTGCCGTCGCGGCGACCGGGGCGGGCTGCGGGGCCGGGGCGGGCTGCGGGGCCGGGGCGGCGGCGGGTCCGCGGTCGGCCAGCGAGCGCACCACGCCGGCACCGGCCTCGGGGACGGGCGGGCCCATGTGCAGGGGGCGGCGGGCGGGCGGGGGGGTCGGCGCACCGGCCTCCGGCACGCGGACCGCGCCCAGGTCCACCGAGCCGGAGTCACGGCCCGCGGCCTCGTGGGCACCGGTGTCGAGGACGCCCGGCTCGTAGCCGTGGTCGAACACCGGCTCCGTCGGCACGCCGTGCGCCGGGGTGCCCTGCTGCGGGACCTGCACGCCGTGCGGCGGGGTGGCGGTCACCTGCTCGATCGGGGCGGTCAGCGGGTCCACCGGTGCGGGCACCGCCACGGGCGGCGCGGGCTGGACGCCCGGCTGGTGCTCGCTCCAGGCGCCCTGTGAGCCGGGCATCAGGAGCAGGTCGTCGTCCTCGGCTGCGTTCTCGGAGGGGTCCAGGAAGGTGTACGCGTCCGGAGCGGGGATGCCCGGCTGCTCGACCATGCCTGCGTTCTCCGGCAGCCCCTCGCCCGGGATCTGGCCGGTGTCCGTCATGCTGCGTACCCCTCGCCCATCGGTTGTGCTCCTTCAGACCGTGCCCGTCAACAAGAACGAGCGTGCGCGCCGCGCGGCACGAGGCGCGCGGACACCCTTGCATTGTCGCGGCCTCGGGCCATCGTGGCAGGCGGATCCGCCACGGTGCGCTGTGGACTGCGCCACGTCGCGCCGTCCCCCACTGCTCCGTACCACATCAGCGGCCCAATGGGGCCACTACTTCCGGACATTGGCGGCCAAAACGCCGCACGTCTGGGTGCGGTACAACAATCGGCCAGCCTACCCCGCCCCGCCGACAGCGCGATCACGGGTGGGGCGTCAGGCCCTGTGCCCGGACAGGAGGAAGACGACGGAGCGGGCGCGCTCGGTCCAGTCGCGCGGGTCGAGGCCGACGGTCTGGAGCAGGGAGCATTCGACCGCGTAGCCGCCGTCGGCGAGGGCGGCGCCGACGGCCTCGGCCTCGTCGCGGGTGGCGGCGTGCGCGACGATCCGCTCGGGCCTGCGGTCGGTGCAGGCGGTGACGACGGGCACTCCCCCGCCGCCGATGCGGACGACGTCGGGCTCGGGCAGGCTCTCCAGGACGTGCGGGGCGCGGCCGGGAACGGTCTGGAGCTGGACGCCGGCGTGCCGGGCCGCGGCCGAGGTGCGGGCGCACGCCCCGGGCTCGCTGTCGACGGCGATGACGGCGGCGCCGAAGCGGGCGGCCTCGACGGCGAAGGCGCCGCCGGCGCAGCCGATGTCCCAGACGAGGTCGCCGAGCCGCGGGCCGAGGCGGGCGAGTTGGGCGGCGCGCAGGGTGGCGTCCTGGCCGGTGTGGCCGCCGGTCTCCTCGGTAGGCAGGGCCCAGCCGCGTACGGCGGGCGTGTCGTGGCCCATCAGCCAGCCCGCGGCGGAGTTGCCGCCGCCGATGACGAGGACGACGTTGGGGTCGCGCCAGGCGTGGTCGGCGGCCTTGTCGGAGGTGAGGACGCTGACCTGTTCGCGTTCGGTGCCGAGGGCCTCGCAGATGACGAAGGTGCGGTGGACGCCGTCGAGGAGGAGGGCGAGTTCGGCGGGTCCCGCGCCGGGCGAGGTGAGGACGGCGACCTTGGGATGGGCGCGGCAGACGTTGACGGCGCGGCGCAGGGTGCGCTGGTGGGCGACGACGATCCGGGCGTCGTCCCAGGGCATGCCGGCGCGGGCGAAGGCGGCGGCGACGGAGGACACGGCGGGGACGACCTCGACCTCCAGGCCGTGTTCGGGGGCGCGCAGGGTGCGGACGACGCCGAAGAAGCCGGGGTCGCCGTCGGCGAGGACGACGGCGGTGCCGCGGTGGGCGGCGATGCGGCGGGCGGCGAGGTCGACGCTGCCGAGGCGGACGCGTTCGGCGGCGGGCGGCACTTCGGGCAGCGCCAGGTGGTGCGCGGCGCCGGCCACGAGGGTGGCGGCGGCGAGGGCGGACCGGGCCGCCGCGGTGAGGGGTGAGCCGTCCCAGCCGATCACCGTGACCCGGTCGGCCATCTGTGTCTGTCTCCCTCAGTGTGTGCAGGTCAGGGGCTGGTCCGAGCCTACCGGGGCGGTCAGCTCCAGTCGGCGTAGGTGGAGTAGCCGGCCTCGGCCATCTGGTCGGCGACGCCGTCGAGGTCCTCGGGGAGGAGGCTCCAGACGATGAGGTCGGTGCGGATGTCGGCCCATTCGCCGGACTCGGTCTGGCTGCGCGCTATCCAGGCGTTGCGCAGGACGCCCTCGCTGATGCAGCCGATCTTCTGGGCGACCTGCTGGGAGGCGGTGTTGTCGGCGGCGGTACGCAGTTCGAGCCGTTCGAAGCCGCGGTCGCCGAAGAGCCACTGGGCGACGGCGAGGACGGACTCGGTGGCGTACCCCTCGCCGCGGGCCCAGGGGGCGGTCACATAGGCGACCTCGGTGGCGCGCGTGCGCCAGTTGGTGTTGTGGAGGTGGACGGTGCCGACGAGGCGCTGGGTGAGGAACTCGGTGACGGCGAAGACGATCCCGCGGCCTTCGGTGCGTTCAGCAGGAGCGATCCTGCGGACCCATGTCTCGGCGTCCGCACGGGTGTACGGGTGCGGTACCGCGGTCCAGGCCACGACGAGTTCGTCGTTCATCATCTCCACGAAGGCGGGGATGTCGGCCTCTTCGTACGCGCGCAGCACCAACCGGTCCGTGCTGATGGAGATGGACGGGAAGGTCGTAGTCATGCGCAGCTCCATACGTGAAGACCGTGAACGCACAGCATGCAGCATCGGGATGCCGCGGCGCATGCGCGGGTGAGCCGAAGGCCCCGCGTGCCGGACGGGGCGCGCGGGGCCTTCGGTGCGAGGGCGGTACCGCCGCGACTACTTCGCGGGGGTGCCGAAGGCCGGGACGACCGAGCCCTTGTAGGTGTCCTCGATGTACTTCTTCACCTCGGGCGAGTTGAGGAGCTCGACGAGCTTCCGGACGCGGGCGTCCTTCTCGTTGCCCTCCTTGACCGCGAGGAAGTTGGCGTAGGGGTTGCCCTGCGCCTTCTCCAGGACCAGGGCGTCCTTCGCGGGCTGGAGCTTGGCCTCGATGGCGTAGTTGCCGTTGATGACGGCGGCGTCGACGTCGTTCAGGGCGCGGGGCACGGTGGCGGCCTCCAGCTCCTTGAACTCCAGGCCCTTCTTGTCGGTGATGTCGGAGAGCTTGGCGTCGGTGCCGACGCCCGCCTTGAGGGTGATGAGCCCGTTGTCGGCGAGCAGGTGCAGGGCGCGGCCCTCGTTGGTGGTGTCGTTGGGGACGGCGACGGTCTGGCCGGCCTTGATGTCCTTCACCGACTTCAGGCTCTTGGAGTAGAGGCCGAGCGGCTCCAGGTGGACGTTCACCACCGGGACGATGTGGGTGTTGTTCTTCTTGTTGAAGTCGTCGAGGTACGGCTTGTGCTGGAAGAAGTTGGCGTCGACCTGGCCGGTCTCGGTGGCGGTGTTCGGCAGGACGTAGTCCGTGAACTCGCGCACCTGCAGCTTCAGGCCCGCCTTCTCGGCGAGGTTCTTCTCGACGAACTCGAGGATGTCGGCGTGCGGCGTCGGGGACGCGGCGACGACGAGGGGCTTGTCGGCGGAGCCGGCGCCGTCCTTGGTGGAGGACGGGTCGGAGGAGGTGCCGCAGGCGGTGAGGCCGAGGGCGAGGGCGGCGGTGGCGGCGATGCCCGCGGTGAGCTTGGTGTTCTTGCGCACGAAGAGTGCCTCTTTCCGGTGGAGCGGTGGTCGCCTGGACAACAAGTCCGGGCTTTTCTTCGGGGTACGAAGTCGGGGGTGCCGTTACGCGGTGCGGCCGCGGCGGGCGAGGAGGCGGACGATCCCGTCACCGATGAGCTGGACGACGGTGACGATCACGACCAGGACGACGACGGTGACCAGCATGAAGGTGGTGTCGAAGCGCTGGTATCCGTAGGTGACGGCCTTGGAGCCGAGTCCTTCGCCGCCGACCGCGCCGGCCATCGCGGAGTAGCCGATGAGCACGATCACGGTGGTGGTGACGGCGGAGACGAGGGAGGGCAGGGCCTGCGGGAGCAGGACCTTGCGGACGATGGTGGGGATGCCGCCGCCCATGGCCTGGACGGCCTCGACGAGTCCGTGGTCGACCTCGCGGATCGCGGTCTCGACGAGCCGGGCGAAGAAGGGGATGGCGCCGATGGCGAGCGGCACGATCATCGCGGTGGGGCCGATGAAGGTGCCGACGACGAGGGTGGTGAAGGGGATCAGCGCGATCAGCAGGATGATGAAGGGCAGCGAGCGGCCCACGTTCACGATCGCGCCGACGACCTTGTTCACCGGCAGGTTCTGCAGCAGTCCGCCCTTGTCGGTGAGGACGAGCAGGATGCCGAGGGGCAGGCCGCCGATGACGGTGACGACGGTGGCCCACAGGACCATGTAGAGGGTGTCGACGGTGCCCTGCTCGAGCAGCGGCTGCATCTCGGACCAGGTCACTTGGCACCTTCCTTCGCCAGGACCGGGGCCTCGGCGGGCGCCGGGCGGTCCTGCGGTTCGACGATCTCGATCTGGAGGCCCTGCTCGCGCAGGAAGCCGACCGGGACGACGTTGTCCTCGTAGCGGCCGGGGAGTTCGATCCGCATGCGGCCGATCTGGCGGTCGCCGACGGTGTCCATGGCGGCGCCGAGGATCGAGATGTCGATGTTGTACGTACGGGAGAGCTGGGAGATCACCGGCTGGGTGGCGGTCTCGCCGTGGAAGGTGACGTCCACGACGGTCCGGTCGGGGCCAGTGGCGGCGCCGCTGACGGGGAAGAGCTCGGCGGCCAGCTGGGAGCCGGGGGTGGCGAGCAGTTCGCCGACGGTGCCGGACTCGACGATGCGGCCCTTCTGCATGAGGGCGGCGGAGTCGCAGATGGTCTTGACGACGTCCATCTCGTGGGTGATGAGCAGGACGGTGAGGCCGAGCTGCTGGTTGAGGTCGCGCAGCAGCTGGAGGATGGAGCGGGTGGTCTCCGGGTCGAGGGCGCTGGTGGCCTCGTCGGAGAGGAGGACCTTGGGCTTGCCGGCGAGGGCGCGGGCGATGCCGACGCGCTGCTTCTGGCCGCCGGAGAGCTGGCCGGGGTAGGCCCTGGCCTTGTCGGCGAGGCCGACGAGGTCGAGGAGTTCCAGGGCGCGGCGGCCGCGTTCGGCGCCGGAGACGCCGAGGATCTCCAGGGGGAGCTCGATGTTGTCCTTGACGGTGCGCGAGGACAGCAGGTTGAAGTGCTGGAAGACCATGCCGATGCTGCTGCGGGCGCGGCGCAGGTCCTTGCCGGCGCGGCGGCTCCTGCCGGCGAGGGCGGTGAGGTCGACGCCGTCGACGGTCACGGTGCCGGAGGTGGGGCGCTCCAGGAGGTTGACGCAGCGGATGAGCGAGGACTTTCCGGCGCCGCTCTGGCCGATCACGCCGAAGACCTCGCCCTCGCGGACATGGAGGTCGACGCCGTCCAGAGCGGTGACCTGGCGGCCTCGCGACTCGTAGACCTTGGTCAGGCCCGAAGTGGTGATCACAGGATTTCCGTCACTGTCGAGTGCGCGGCGCGGGGTCCGCCGTGCACGGGGCATTCGTCGTTGGACAGTCAGGCGCAGGCGGTCGCTGTCGCGGCTGGTGGCCGGGAGGCAGCGCGTGCGCGGGGCGGGGCTCGGTCCGGGACCCGGGGGTGCGGACCGGCTCGGCCGTCGGGGGCTCGCTTCGGGGCGCGAGTCTCTGGCGGGGGCCCTCAGATGGCGCACATTCGACACGTACAACGAGCACCGGGCGGCGTGATCGCCTCGGTCGCAAGGGTGCGGCTGCTCGTCGTGGTCATGGCTGCAAGTAAAGCATGCACATGTGCGAACGAAAGCGGAGTGTCCGTATAGCGGACAGAAGTGAGACGCCATGCGGACAGTCCGGTGCGGCCGGGCGGTGCGGGCCGGCCTCGGCTCCCCGCAGGTGGCCGGGCCCGGCACCGGTCCCCGCGAGACGCGCGCCGGGGCCGTTCGCACGCGCGGTTGTGGCGAAGACCACGGTGTCCGGGTCCCGGCGGCCGGGGGCCGCGCGCATCGGGCCATTCGGCCCGTAATACCCTCGGGCGCATGCTTGACGCCCTGACGGTCGCGGTCTCGGTGGCCGCGCTCGCCCTCGCCGCCTGGTGCGGCTTCGCCTTCACCCGCGACCAGCCGACCAAGGACTGGCACTTCATCGGCATGGCCGTGGTGACCTTCCTCGCCCTGGTGCAGCTGGTGGTCGGCATCGTGCAGCTGGCGCGCGGCGAGAAGGCCGAGGAGGGCGCGACGATCTTCGTCGCCTATCTGCTGGGCTCGCTGTGCGCGGTGCCCGCGGCCGGTCTGCTGTCGCTGACCGAGCGCAGCAAGTGGGGTTCGGCGACGGTGGCGGCCGGTGCGGTGGTCCTCGCCGTGCTCGAAGTGCGTCTCCACGACATCTGGACGGTGGGCTGACCATGACCGCGACCGAGGGGACCAGCCGCCTGGTCAAGGGGCCGGGCCTGCTGCTGGTGTGGCTGTACGGCGTGATGTCGGTGGGCGCGGTCTCCCGCTCGGTCTACCAGATCGCCACCGAGTTCGACCGGGCACCGCTCGCGTACGGCCTGTCGGCGGTGGCGGCCGTGGTGTACGCCTTCATCACCTACACGCTGGTACGGGGCGGGGAGACGGCCCGCAAGGCGGCGCTGGTGTGCTGCGCCGCCGAGCTCGCGGGGGTGCTGACCGTCGGGACGTGGACGCTGGTCGAGCCGTCGGCGTTCCCGGACGCGACGGTGTGGTCGGACTACGGCTACGGCTACGTCTTCATCCCGGTGCTGCTGCCGCTGACCGGCCTCTGGTGGCTGCGCCGCGCGCGTACCGCCTGAGCCGTCCGCTAGAACGCGGCGACGACCAGGGCGAGGGCGCCGCAGGCGTCGAAGACGCCGCACCACTCCGACCACTGCCGGGGCGCGACCCGTGCCGTCACGAAGTGCACGGCGTCCCACACGGCGTGGCCCAGCCAGCCGGCGGCCAGGACGAGCAGGGCGAGGGTGCCGTCCACGGCCACGGCGAGCAGGGCGACGGCGGCGAAGCCGACGAGGGCGGCGAGCTGTACGGCGAGGACGCGCGGGGGCCGCAGTTCGCCGCGCAAGGCGCCGAAGAGCAGGTAGAACAGCGGCATCGCGGCGAGGACCGCCGCGAGGAACGCGGGTGACGGCCCGCCGTCGAGGAACGTGAGGGCCGCCAGGGCCAGGGCGACCAGCGTGGGCCAGCGGTGCGTGAACGCGGGCAGGCGGTGGGCGAGTGCGTGCATCGGGTGCCTCCGGGGCGGACGGACCAGCGGGCGAGTGCGGCGCGTGCGGGCACGTGCGCGTCGAGGACCACTGTCCCGGCGGCCGGGGCCGCCGGGAAGCGGTGCGCGGTCCGGTGTCCGTCCCCTTGGGGTAGCGGTCCTTCCGGCATAGGGTCGGGCGCATGGCGGAGCGGCTCATGGTGGTGGTCGGTTACGAGGCGGCCGAGCTGTTGGACATCGCATGCGTGACCACGACCCTGGCCATGGCCAACGGTATCGGCGCGCCCGCGGTCCCGTACCGGGTGCTCCTGGCGGGTCCGGGCGGTGGCCCGATGGTCTGCGGCTCGGGCCTCGTCCTCGGCGGCGAGCAGTCCCTCGAACGGCTGACCGGCCCTCTCGACACACTGATCGTCTCGGGCGGTACGGGCTTCGAGCGGGCGGCCGCGGACACCCGGCTCGTCGGGCACGTGCGGCGGCTCGCGCGGGAGAGCCGGAGGGTGGCGTCGGTCTGCACGGGTGCAGGGGTGCTGGCCGCCGCCGGGCTGCTGGACGGCCGGCGGGCGACCACGCACTGGCGGTTCGCGCGGCAGCTCGCCGAGCGGCATCCGGAGGTGACCGTGGACCCCGCCCCCATCTACGTCCGCGACGGACACGTCTACACGGCGGCGGGCGTCACCAGCGCCCTCGACCTCACGCTCGCCTTCGTCGAGGAGGACCACGGTCCCGAACTGGCCCGGCAGGTGGCCCGGGACCTCGTGGTCTACCTGCAACGCCCGGGCAACCAGGCGCAGATGAGCCTGTTCACCGCCACGCCGCCGGCCCGTGACGACGTGGTCCGGGGGCTCGTGGAGCACATCGCGGCCCATCCGGACGCCGATCTGAGCACAGCGGCGCTCGCCGCCCGGGCGGGGGTGACGCCCCGCCACCTCACCCGTCTCTTCACGGAGCAGCTGGGCCGGGCGCCGGGCCGCTATGTGCGGCAGGCCCGCACGGAGGCGGCGGCGCAGCTGCTCGCCTCGACGACGCTGCCGATGGCCGGGGTGGCGGCGCGCTGCGGGTTCGGCAGCGCGGAGGCGCTGCGACAGGCGTTCACCGAGCGGTTCGGGATCGCCCCGTCCCGCTACCGGGCGGCGATGCGGCCCGCCTAGGGGGCGGGCCGCGGGGAGCGGGCGGGGCGGGGGCGGGGCGTGCTCGGCTAGGCGGCCTTCTCCAGGGTGACGAGGGTGAGGCGGGGGCCGATCTCGCGGGTGGCGACCTGCTCGTATCCCTTGCTGCGGTAGAGCCGCAGATTGGCCTCGCTGCGGTGGCCGGTGAAGAGCTGGAAGCGCTTGGCGGCGGGGGCGGGCTCGCCGGCGAAGTGGCTCTCGACGACGTCGAGGAGCCGGCCGCCGAGGCCGTGGCGCTGGAGGCGGGGGTGGACGATGAGCTTGGAGATCCGGACGGTGCCGTCCTCGTCGAGCCGGCCGCGTACGGAGGCGACGATCTCGGAGCCGAGGCGGGCGACGAAGCCCCGGCCCTCGACGAGTTCGGCCCGCAGGGCGTCGAGCGACTGGGTGAGCGGCTCGATGGACCAGTCCTGGTAGATCTCGGCCTCGCGCTGGTAGCAGAGGTACTGCAGCTTGAGGATGTGCTCCGCGTCCTGCGCGTCTGCCGCTGAGATGGTCACGCTCATGCCCATGTGCGCATGCCTCCCGCTCACCTGGTCCGCCGTCGGTCTACGGCACCCTTCCCCGTGCGACCGGGGCGGGAACCTCCGCAGCGAGCATTCTGCGCAGGCATCCCAGGCAACGGGAACGCATCGGCCCCAGACTGCCCTGTGAGATACCCAACGCTCCTGCGATTTCGCGGTAGGTGGGGTCGTCCGGGTGCAGCATCGCGGCGAGCAGCCGGGGGCAGCGGCCGGGGGTGCGGCGGACGGCGGCGCGCAGGGTGCGGCGGCGCTCGGCGACGAGGGCGGAGTGCTCGGGGGAGCGCTGTGCCTCCTGGGCCGGTTCGCCGCGGTAGGGCCGTTCGCGGGCGGAGGCCCGGCGGGCGCGGCGGGCCTCGGCGCGCACGGCCCGGCGCAGCCAGTCGGCGGGGTGTTCGGGGGGTCCGTCCTCCTGGAGCCGTTCCAGGAGCCGCAGCCAGACGGCCTGTTCGAGGTCTCCGGCCTCCATGCCGGCGGCCGGTGCCTCCGCCCGGGACTCGGCGGCGAGCAGGGGCGTGAGGGCGGTGAGCAGCCTCTCGTGGGAGGTGCGGTGCGCGGGGCTAGTCATGCCCGCCACGATGCGGTGTGGGCCGGGCCCGGTTGCGGGCCCGGCCCGGAACCACCCGGTCGGGCGTACGGCCGGATGTTGGATCCGATATCCGATGTCCAGTATCCGATGTCCAGTATCCGATGCCGGGCTAGCGGATCCAATCCGGCGGCCCTCAGCGCGCCGCGAAGTCCGCCGCCGCCAGCAGGGCCGTGTCGGGGTTGTCGGAGAAGATGCCGTCGATCCCGGTGGCGAAGTACCGCTGGAGGGCGCCGAAGGAGTCCCCGTACGCGGCCGGGTCGGTGCCCCGGCGGTGTTCGGCGGGCAGGAAGGTGTTCTCGTTGCGGTGGGTGTACGGGTGGAGGATCAGGCCCCGCGCGTGGGCGTCGCGGACCAGGGTGGTCGGGCTGCCGAGCCTGCCGTCCTTGTCCTTGGGGATGACGAGGTCGAGCAGCGGGCCGATGCCCTGGGCGTAGGAGGCGATCCAGGCGAGGCCCTCGGGGGTGATCAGGTCGGCGACGGTGCGCGGGTCACCGGCCTCGCGGAAGTCCCAGGGCCGGTCGTCGGGGGTCCACAGGAGCACGACCCGGGGCGTGTCGACGAGCTTCGCCATCCGCTGCATGCTGGTCGGCTCGAACGACTGGAGGAAGGTCGGCGAGTCGGCGCGGTGGCGGCCGTGGCGGCGCAGCAGCCGGGCGAGCCGCTCCTCCAGGCCGAGGCCGAGGGAGCGGAAGTAGGTGGGGTGCTTGGTCTCGACGTGCAGCCACACCTCGCGGCCCCTGCGGCGGCCCTCCTGCTCGGCCCAGCGGAGCACCTCCTCGAAGGTGGGGATCGTCCAGCGGCGGTCGTAGAGGGTGTTCTCCTGGCGGGTGGCGGGGATGCGCTCCTTGGCCCGCAGGGTCTTGAGCTCGGCGAGGGTGAAGTCCTCGGTGAACCAGCCGGTGAGGGTGGTGCCGTCGACGGTCTTGGTGGTCTTCCGGGAGGCGAACTCGGGGTGGTCGGCGACATCGGTGGTGCCGGTGATGTCGTTCTCGTGACGGCACACCAGATGGCCGTCCCGGGTGGGGACGAGGTCCTGCTCAATGACGTGGGCGCCCAGGTCCAGGGCGAGCTGGTAGGCGCCGATGGTGTGTTCGGGGCGGTAACCGCTGGCGCCCCGGTGGGCGATGACCGTGGGGACGGGCAGGGAGCGGTGACCCCGGCCGGGGCCCGTGCGGCGGGCGGCGCCCGGGGCGGTGTCGGCGGCGACCGCCTGCTGCACGGCCTGCGCGGTGCCGCCGGCGAGGACGGTGGAGCCGCCCAGGACGGCGGCTCCGGCCGCTCCGAGGACCGCTCGTCGGGCCGGGGTCCGGCGCTCGGGCTGTGTCATGAAGACTCCTTGGTCTGTCGGTGTGATGTCCCGCACCTGTCAAAGCTGTCCACGACGCTAGGCACTGATGCCCTACGGACGGCAGACCTGGGCGGAACACGGCGGAAACACACGTCAACACGGTGTATCCAGTCGGTGAACCCGATGTGCGACCGGACGTGACCCGCGAGTATCGTCGCCACCTGCACCGTCGGCTCCGCCGAGCCGCCCACCCGACACCGGAGGAACCGTTGTCCCGTCTCGCGATCATGAAGGCCGTCCTGGGCCCGGTCCTGCGCCTCATGTTCCGCCCGCGCGTCGAGGGCGCCGAGAACGTCCCGGGCACGGGACCCGTCATCCTCGCGGGCAACCACCTGACCTTCATCGACTCGATGATCATGCCGATCTGCCTGGACCGCCCGGTGTTCTTCATCGGCAAGGACGAGTACGTCAAGGGCAAGGGCATCAAGGGCCGGCTGATGGCCTGGTTCTTCACCAGCGTCGGCATGATCCCGGTGGACCGCGACGGCGGCCGCGGCGGTGTCGCCGCGCTGATGACGGGCCGTCGGGTCCTGGAGGAGGGCCGGATCTTCTCGATCTACCCCGAGGGCACCCGCTCCCCCGACGGCCGCCTCTACCGCGGCCGCACCGGCATCGCCCGGCTCACCCTGATGACGGGCGCCCCGGTGGTTCCCTTCGCGATGATCGGCACCGACAAGATCCAGCCGGGCGGCGCGGGCATCCCGCGGCCCGGCCGGGTGACGGTCCGGTTCGGGGAGCCGATGGAGTTCTCGCGCTACGACGGCATGGACCGCGACCGGTACGTGCTGCGGGCGGTGACGGACTCGGTGATGGCGGAGGTCATGCGGCTCTCGGGCCAGGAGTACGTCGACATGTACGCCACCAAGGCGAAGGAAGCCGCGTAACGCGGCACGAAGGCGCCCCCGTACGGATCCCTTCCGTACGGGGGCGCCTTCGTGTGCCGTACGCGTCGGCCGGGCGTGCGCGTCAGTGCTCGACCCCGTCGGCGAGCTTCTGGCCCTTCAGCAGGAACCAGGCCGCGACCGCCGTCGCCAGGAGGACCGCCGCGCCGGCACCGGCCGCGATGCGCAGGCCGTCGACGAAGGCCGCCTGGGCGGCGGAGACGAGGGCCTCGGCCTGGGCCGGGGCGAGGCCCGCGGATGCCTCGACGGCACCGCCGAGGGAGTCGTGGGCCGCGGCGGCCGTGCCCGCGGGCACGCCGGCCGGGGTGGCGAAGCCCCGGTAGACACCGGTCACGATGGAGCCGAGCAGCGCGATGCCGAGGGCCGCGCCCAGCTCGTACGCCGTCTCGGAGACCGCGGACGCGGCACCGGCCTGCTCCTTGGGGACGCTGGAGAGGATCACGTCGGCGGTGACGGTGAAGGCGAAGCCCGCGCCCACGCCGACGACGAGCAGGCTCGCGCCGAGCAGCGGGTAGCCGGTGTGCTGTCCGATGAGGGTCAGGGTGGCGAGCGCGAGGCCGATCGCGGCGAGTCCGCCCGCGACGACGGACCGCACGGTGAACCGCCGGGCGACGTGGCCCGCGATCAGACCGGCCGTCACCGCGCCGATGGCGGCGGGCAGTTCGGCGAGTCCGGCCTCCAGCGGCTGGCGGCCCTGCACCAGCTGGAAGAACTGGGACAGGAAGAACACCAGTCCGGACAGGCCCAGAATGGTCAGCAGGTCGGCGAGGACGGCGGCGGAGAAGCCGCGGTTGCGGAACAGCCGCATGTCCAGGAGCGGGGTCGGCAGGGTGAGCTGGCGGCGGACGAACCAGGTCAGGCCGCCGATGCCGATGAGCGCGGAGACGGCCACGTCCGGGGTGAGGCCGTGCGAGGCCACTTCCTTGATCGCGTAGACGACGCCGATCATGCCGACGAGGGAGAAGCCGACGCTGGGCAGGTCCCAGGGGCCGGGGCTGGGGTTCTTCGACTCGGGGATCAGCTTCGCGCCGACGAGGACCAGGACGGCCATCACGGGCAGGTTGATGAGGAAGACCGAGCCCCACCAGAAGTGTTCGAGGAGGAATCCGCCGACGACGGGGCCGACGGCGGCACCGGCCGAGGCCATGGCGCCCCAGATGCCGATCGCGAGGCTGCGCTCGCGCGGGTCGTGGAAGAGGTTGCGGATCAGGGCGAGCGTGGACGGCATCAGGGTGGCGCCGGCGACACCGAGCAGGGCGCGGGCCACGATCATCATCTCGGGGCTGGTGGCGTAGGCGTTGAGCACCGAGACGGCACCGAAGGCCACGGCTCCGGTGAGCAGCAGCTTCTTGCGGCCGATGCGGTCGCCGAGGCTGCCCATGGAGACGAGCAGACCGGCGATGACGAAGGAGTAGACGTCGCCGATCCACAGCAGCTGGCTGCCGGACGGCTTGAGGTCCTCGGAGAGGAACGGGGTCGCCAGGCCGAGCACGGTGGCGTCCACGGCCACGAGCAGCACGGCCAGGACGAGCACGGCGAGGGCGAGCCACCGGCCGGGACGGCGCACGCCCTCGGTATGGCTCTCCTGCTGTACGGTTTCGGTGATCACTGCTCCACGCTCCTGCGCGCTCCGCCGAGCAGCAGCTCGGCGATCATGTACTGGAAGTCCTTGGCGGCGACCCGCCCGTCGGCGACCGCCCAGGCGCCCGCGCCGACCAGCCCGTAGAAGGCCTCGCTGAGCCAGACGGGCGTCAGGTCGATCCGGAAGACGCCCTGCTCCTGGCCGCGCCGGAAGAGTCCGGCGATCCGGGCGTCGAGGCGGGCCCAGCCCTCGTGCTGCTGGTCGCCCTCGAAGAGCTGGTTCTCGGTGACGAGGAAGGCCAGCAGCGGCGCGACCGGCTCCGTGGCACCGACCAGCCTGCGGACCGCCTCGTCGGCGGGCCCCTCGTGGATCCTGGCCGCGTCGAGCGCGGCCTCGGTCTCCTCGATGCACATCTGCTCCAGCGCCCGGATGAGTGCGTCCCGCCCCGCGAACTGGCGGTGCAGGGTGGCGCGGCCGATGCCGGCGGCCCTGGCGACCTCGTCCATGGTGGCGGTCGCCTTGCGGGAGAGCAGGGCGGCGGCGGCGTGGAGCACCTGGGTGCGGTCGACTGACATGAGACAACTGTACCCCGAATGAGACATCAATGTCTCATTCTAAAGTCGGATGCCTCACGAAGGCGGGGGAGGAATGCTGTGGACATGACGAAGCCGCTGCTGCTGATCGACGTGGACGGGCCGCTGAACCCGTACGCCGCGAAGGCCTGGCGCCGGCCGGAGGGGTACGCCACCCACCGGATGAGCCCGACGGGCTGGACGGGTGCCAAGCCGCTGCGGGTGTGGCTGAACCCGGACCACGGCGACGAGCTGCTGGCGCTCGCCGACGCGTACGACCTCGTCTGGGCGACGACCTGGAAGGGCGAGGCCAACGACTGGATCGGGCCGCCGCTGGGACTGCCGGAGCTGCCGTACGTCGACTGGCCCCGGATGCACGGGAAGGCCCCTCGCGGGACCTTCTGGAAGACGCAGTACGTCCTGGAGTACGCGGCGGGGCGGCCGTTCGCCTGGGTCGACGACGACATCACGTCGTACGACCACGAGTACGTGGAGCGGCACCACCTCGCCGCCGCCCTGCTGCTGCGCGTCGACGAACGGATCGGGCTGACCCGGCCGGACTTCGACGCGCTCGCGGACTGGGCGGCGGCGCTGTAGGGAGTGCCTCGTCGACTCAGTTCTTGGCGGTGGCCCAGGCGTGCTGGATCACCAGGTCCGCCTTCACCTCGACCAGCTGGGTCGCGACCGCCGAGGGGGCCGTGCCGCCCCGGCCGCTGCGGGAGGCGAGGGCGCCGGGCACGTCGAGGACGGTGCGGACCTCGGGGGTGAGGTGCTCGGAGATCTTCGCGAACTGCTCGTCGCTGAGCTCGTCCAGCTCCTTGCCCTCCGCCTCGGCGACCTTGACGCACTCGCCGGCCACCTCGTGCGCGACCCGGAACGGCACGCCCTGCCGGACCAGCCATTCGGCGATGTCGGTGGCGAGGGAGAAGCCCGCCGGGGCGAGCTCCTCCATGCGCTCCCGGTGCACGGTGAGGGTGGCCATCATGCCGGTGAAGGCCGGGAGCAGGATCTCCAGCTGGTCGATGGAGTCGAAGACCGGCTCCTTGTCCTCCTGGAGGTCCCGGTTGTAGGCGAGCGGCAGGGCCTTCAGCGTCGCCATGAGACCGGACAGGTTGCCGATGAGGCGGCCGGACTTGCCCCGGGCCAGCTCGGCGATGTCCGGGTTCTTCTTCTGCGGCATGATCGACGAGCCGGTGGAGAAGGCGTCGTGCAGGGTCACGAAGGAGAACTCCTTCGTGTTCCAGATGATGATCTCCTCCGCGATCCGGGAGACGTTCACGCCGATCATCGCCGTGATGAAGGCGAACTCGGCGACGAAGTCCCGCGAGGCGGTGCCGTCGATGGAGTTGCCCGCCGAGCCCCGCTCGAAGCCGAGGTCCTTGGCGACCGCCTCCGGGTCCAGCCCGAGCGAGGAGCCGGCCAGCGCGCCGGAGCCGTACGGGGAGACGGCAGTACGGGTGTCCCACTGGCGCAGCCGCTCGGCGTCCCGGGACAGCGCCTGGACGTGGGCGAGCACGTGGTGGGCGAAGAGCACCGGCTGGGCGTGCTGGAGGTGGGTCCGGCCCGGCATGGCGACGTGCGGGTGGGCCTCCGCCAGCCCGACCAGGGCGTCCTGGAGGTCGGCGATCAGACCGCCGATGATCCGGGCGTGGTCGCGCAGGTACATGCGGAAGAGGGTGGCGACCTGGTCGTTGCGGGACCGGCCGGCCCGCAGCTTGCCGCCGAGCTCGGCGCCGAGGCGCTCCAGGAGGCCCCGCTCCAGGGCGGTGTGGACGTCCTCGTCGGCGAGGGTCCCCGTGAAGGAGCCGTCGGCGACGTCCGCCTCCAGCCGGTCCAGGCCGGCCAGCATGCGGGTCAGCTCGTCCTCGTCGAGCAGCCCGGCCTTGTGCAGCACGCGCGCGTGGGCACGGGAACCGGCGATGTCGTACGGCGCGAGGCGCCAGTCGAAGTGGACGGACGCGGACAGCTTCGCCAGGGCCTCGGCGGGCCCGTCGGCGAACCGGCCGCCCCAGAGCCGGACGTCACCGTTGTTGCTGCTCACAGCTGTTGCTCCTCAGGACTGTGGATGTACCGCCGCCTCCCCGCGTACGGGTGACGGGGAGGCGGCTGTCGAACGACGTGGGGTCAGCCGAGGTCACGCTTCGCGGCGATCTTCGCCGAGAGGGCGAAGATGTCGATGAAGCCCTGGGCCTTCGACTGGTCGAAGGTGTCGCCGGTGTCGTAGGTGGCGAGGTTGAAGTCGTAGAGCGACTCGGCGGACTTCCGGCCGGTGACGACGGCGCGGCCGCCGTGCAGGGTCATCCGGATGTCGCCGGTGACGTGCTGGTTGGCCTCCTGGATGAAGCCGTCCAGGGCCCGCTTGAGCGGGGAGAACCACAGGCCGTCGTAGACCAGCTCGCCCCAGCGCTGCTCGACCTGCCGCTTGTAGCGGGCGAGCTCGCGCTCGACGGTGACGTTCTCAAGCTCCTGGTGGGCGGTGATCAGGGCGATCGCGCCGGGAGCCTCGTACACCTCGCGGGACTTGATGCCGACGAGCCGGTCCTCGACCATGTCGATCCGGCCGATGCCCTGGGCGCCGGCGCGCTCGTTGAGCTGCTGGATGGCCTGGAGGACGGTGACGGGCTTGCCGTCGATGGCGACAGGCACGCCCTCCTTGAAGGAGATGACGACCTCGTCGGCCTCGCGGGCGACCGCCGGGTTCTGGGTGTACTCGTAGATGTCCTCGATCGGGGCGTTCCAGATGTCCTCGAGGAAGCCGGTCTCGATGGCGCGGCCGAAGACGTTCTGGTCGATGGAGTACGGGGACTTCTTCGTAGTCGCGATCGGCAGGTTCGCCTTCTCGGCGAAGGCGATGGCCTTGTCCCGGGTCATCGCGTAGTCGCGGACCGGGGCAATGCACTTGAGGTCCGGGCCGAGCGCCTGGATGCCGGCCTCGAAGCGCACCTGGTCGTTGCCCTTGCCGGTGCAGCCGTGGGCGACGACGGAGGCGTTGTGCTTGTGGGCGGCGGCGACCAGGTGCTTGACGATGGCCGGCCGGGAGAGGGCGGAGACCAGCGGGTAGCGGTCCATGTAGAGGGCGTTGGCCTTGATCGCCGGGAGGCAGTACTCCTCGGCGAACTCGTCCTTGGCGTCCGCGACCTCGGCCTCGACCGCACCGCAGGCGAGCGCGCGCTTGCGGATGACGTCCAGGTCCTCGCCGCCCTGGCCGACGTCCACGGCGACGGCGATGACCTCGGCACCCGTCTCCTCGGCGATCCAGCCGATGGCGACGGAGGTGTCCAGGCCGCCCGAATAGGCGAGTACGACGCGCTCGGTCACGGGGTTCTCCTTACCTTGCAACCACTGATGGGTATAACTATGCAGTCCTCCGTATGTTTTGTCAACGCGGTCCGGGGAAGCCCGCCTGCCCGGCGGAAAACCCCAGGCGGGAGCGTGCGCGAGAGCTCTAGGCTCCGTGCATGACGAGCGAGGAGAGGCCGCTCGACGCGGCGATACGGGCACTCGCGCGCGGGCGCGGGCTTCCGGGGACACTGGAGCTGTGGCGCCCGGCCACCTGGACCGAGCTGGACGCGCGCATCCGTGAAGGCCACCCCTGGTGGTCCTCCGCCGACCGCCCCGACCACGGCTGGCTGACCGGGAACGGCCGCGCCGCCGCCCCGCGGTCCCCGTTCGGCGGCCCCCGGCCCACCACGGGACAGCTGGCCCTCGCCCTCTGCGACGCCGACGGACGCGTCCGCGAGGCGGCGCTCGCCCACGCCGCCGGGCGGCCCGCCGTGCTCCCGCTCGTCGCCGTGCGCACGGCCGACTGGGCCGAGCCGGTGCGGCGGCGGGCCCGCCAGGTCCTGGCGGCGGCCCTGCCCGGAGCCGACGAGCCCACCCTCGCGGTCACCGTCCCCGTGATGATCCGGGTCGGACGCCGGCTGCGCGGCACCGAGAGCACCGCCCTGCTGCGGGAGTTCCTGGACACCGCCCCGGGCACCGCCGTCCGCGCCCTGATGCTCCACCGCGACCGGCCCACCCGGCGGCTCGCCCTGGACCTCGCGGTCGAGCGGGGGCTGCTGCCCGCGGGCGAGCTGGCCCGGCTGGCCGCGTACGACGAGGACACGGCCGTACGGGGCAGGGCCGCCACCGCCGCGCTCGCCGCGGGCGTGCCCGACGAGACGCTGCCCCTGCTGCTCGGCGCCCGCTCCGGCGACGTGCGCTCGGCCGGGGTGACCGCCCTGCGCAGGGCCGGGCGGGCCGTCGAGGCCGAGCCGTTCCTGTACGACCGCTCCGGCCTCGTGCGGGCCTGCGCCCGCTGGGTGCTGCGCCAGGACGGCCGGGACCCCCTCCCCCTCTACCGGACCGCCTGCGCGGACCCGAAGACGGTGCCCGACCGGGCGCCGCTCGGGCTCGCGGAGTGCGGCGAGCGGGCGGCCGACCTGCCCCTCCTCTGGGAGCTGACCGCACACGAGCGGGCCCAGGTCCGGGCCTTGGCCGTCGCCGGTCTGCGCGTCTTCGAGGTCGCCGACCACGCCCGCCTGCTGCCCCTGCTCGACGACCCCGCGCCCGGTGTCGTACGGGAGGCGGCGCGGGCCCTGCTGCCGTGGGCGGACCGGCTGCCGGAGCAGGAGCTCCTGCGCCGCACCGGTCCCGGCCGTCCGCTGCACGTCCGCGTCCGCGCCCTGCGACTGCTGCGCGAGAGCGGCTCGGGGGCGTACGAGGCGACGGCCCGGAGGCTGTGCGAGGACCCCGATCCGGTGGCGCGGCTGCGGTTCCGGCGCGCCCTCGGGATCGAGGAGGCCGGCCCCCGGCGGCAGAGCCGTCGGTTCTGGTCCTGGCTCTCCTGACCGGCCGTCCCCGCCCGGTCGGCCGCACGCCCGCAGGACGAGTCCCCCGGGCGGGGCGGTGACCGGCCCCGGCGGGCTCCCGGGCCGCCGCTCCCGCCGGCGCCGCTCCCCCGTACGGCGCGCCGCTCCCCCGTACGGCCCCGTGACCTGGCGGCCTCCCGGCGGCCCGCCTAGCGTCGCGCCATGCGCACCCTCCTCGCACTCGGCGCCCTGGCCGCGACGCTGGCCGCGCCCGGCCCCGTGCCGCCGCCCGCGCCCGGACCCGCGCCCCTGCCCGCGCGCATGGCGGACACCGGCGGCGGCACGCAGCTGATCACCGCCGTGGCCGGGGACACCGCCGCCACGACCGGCACCCTCACCTGGTGGGACCGGCGCGGCGGGCGGTGGGTGAGGACGGGCTCGGCGCCCGCCCGGTTCGGCGCGAAGGGGCTCGCCGAGGGCGAGCGGCGGCGGCAGGGCACGAACACCACGCCGACGGGCCTGTACGACCTGCCGTACGCCTTCGGCATCGAACCGGCGCCGGCCGGGACGGCGTACCGCTACGCGCGCGTGACCGACCGGTCCTGGTGGTGCCAGGACAACGACGCCCGCGCCTACAACCGGTGGGTGGAGGGCCTCCCCCGGGACTGCCGGGCCGCCGAGGCCGAACACCTCGTCACGTACGAGACGCAGTACGCGCACGCGCTGGTCGTCGGCTTCAACTACGACCGGCCGGTGCGCGGCCGGGGCGCGGGCATCTTCCTGCACGTGAACGGGCCGGGGGCGACGGCCGGGTGCGTGTCCGTGCCCAAGGACGCGATGCGGCGGATCCTCGCCTGGGCCGACCCGGCCCGCCGACCGCACATCGCCGTCGGCACGCGGGGCGGACCGACGGCGATCACGCGCTACTGAGCGCCGCTCAGCGCTCCTTCTGCGCGAGGCGCAGGAGGTGGTCGGCGAGGGCCTGTCCGCCGACCGGGTCGCGGGAGATGAGCAGGAGGGTGTCGTCACCCGCGATCGTGCCGAGGATGGCGTGGAGTTCGGCCTGGTCGATGGCCGACGCGAGGAACTGGGCGGCGCCCGGCGGGGTGCGGAGCACCACCAGGTTGGCCGATGCCTCGGCGGAGATCAGCAGTTCGCCGGAGAGGCGGCGCATGCGCTCCTCCTTGGCGGACTCCCCCAACGGGGCCTGCGGGGTGCGGAAACCGCCCTCGCTGGGCACGGCGTAGATGAGTTCGCCGCCCGTGTTGCGGATCTTCACCGCGCCGAGCTCGTCGAGGTCGCGGGAGAGCGTCGCCTGGGTGACGCTCAGCCCGTCGTCGGCGAGGAGCTTGGCGAGCTGGCTCTGCGAGCGCACCGGCTGCCGGTTGAGGATGTCGACGATCCTGCGGTGGCGCGCGGTGCGGGTCTGCGGAACCGACGGCCCTCCGTGCTCGATTTCCTGCGCGTCGGTCATCGTCGTCTCATTCTCCGGTTCGTCCTTGCCCGTTCGCCACGTCGAGGACACCGGGCAGGGCCTGGAGGAAGGCGTCCGCCTCCGCGTCGCCGATGACGAGCGGCGGCATGAGCCGTACGACATCGGGGGCGGGCGCGTTCACCAGGAGACCGGCGTCCTGAGCCGCCTGCTGCACCTGCGGCGCGAGGGACTCGGTGAGCACGATACCCAGCAGGAGGCCCGAGCCACGGACGTGGGAGACCAGCGGGTGGCCCGAAGCCTCGATTCCGTCGCGCAGCTTCTCGCCGAGGCGCTTGACCTCGTCGAGGCGGCCGTCGGCGGCGAGGGTGTCGAGGACGGCGAGTCCGGCGGCGCAGGCGACCGGGTTGCCCCCGAAGGTGGTGCCGTGGTGGCCTGGAGTGAACAGGTCGGCCGCCGGGCCGAAGGCGACGGTCGCGCCGATGGGGAGGCCGCCGCCGAGACCCTTGGCGAGGGTGACGACGTCGGGGTCGACGCCTTCGTGCGCCTGGTGCTCGAACCAGTGTCCGGTCCGACCGATGCCGGTCTGCACCTCGTCGAGGACGAGCAGGGTGCCGGTGGCGCGGGTGATCTGCCGGGCCGCCTTCAGGTAGCCCGCGGGCGGGACGACGACGCCGTTCTCGCCCTGGACGGGCTCGACGACCACGAGGGCGGTGTCCTCGGTGACGGCGGCGCGCAGCGCCTCGACGTCGCCGTAGGGCACGTGGGTGACGTCGCCGGGCAGCGGCAGGAACGGGGCCTGCTTGCCGGGCTGGCCGGTCAGGGCGAGGGCGCCCATGGTGCGGCCGTGGAATCCGCCGGTGGTGGCGACCATGTGGGGGCGGCCGGTGAGCCGGCCGATCTTGAAGGCGGCTTCGTTGGCCTCGGCGCCCGAGTTGCAGAAGAAGACCCTGCCGGGGCGGCCGAAGAGCTGGAGCAGCCGTTCGGCGAGGGCGACGGGGGGCTCGGCGACGAACAGGTTGGAGACGTGGCCGAGGGAGGCGATCTGCCGGGAGACGGCCTCGACGACGGCCGGGTGGGCGTGGCCGAGGGCGTTGACGGCGATGCCGCCGACGAAGTCCAGGTACTCCTTGCCGTCGGCGTCCCACACCGTGGCGCCCTCGCCGCGGACCAGCGGCAGCCGGGGCGTGCCGTAGTTGTCCATCAGCGAGCCCTGCCAGCGCCGGGTCAGCTCCTGGTTGCTCATTTCTCCCCCTCGGCGTCCCGGGCGTCCTGGGCGTCGGGCACGACCATCGTGCCGATGCCTTCGTCGGTGAAGATCTCCAGCAGGATGGAGTGCTGGACGCGGCCGTCGATGACGCGGGCCGTGGTGACGCCGTTGCGGACGGCGTGCAGACAGCCCTCCATCTTGGGCACCATGCCGCTGGACAGCTCGGGCAGCAGTTTCTCCAGCTGGCTCGCGGTGAGCCGGCTGATGACCTCGTCGCTGTTCGGCCAGTCCTCGTAGAGGCCCTCGACGTCGGTCAGGACCATCAGCGTTTCGGCGCCCAGCGCCGCAGCGAGTGCCGCAGCCGCCGTATCAGCATTGACGTTGTAGACATGGTCGTCGTCCTGGGAGCGGGCGATGGAGGAGACGACGGGGATGCGTCCGTCGTCGAGGAGTGCCTGGATGGCGCCGGTGTCGATGGCGGTGATCTCGCCGACCCGGCCGATGTCGACCTGCTCGCCGGCGATCACCGGCTGGTGCCGGGTGGCGGTGATGGTGTGGGCGTCCTCGCCGGTGAGGCCGACGGCGAACGCGCCGTGCCGGTTGAGCAGTCCGACGAGCTCGCGCTGGACCTGGCCGGCGAGGACCATCCGTACGACGTCCATGGCCTCGGGGGTGGTGACCCGCAGGCCGGCCTTGAACTCGCTGACCAGGCCCGCCCGGTCGAGGGCGGCGCTGATCTGCGGGCCGCCGCCGTGCACGACGACCGGCTTGAGGCCGGCGTGGCGCAGGAAGACGACGTCCTGGGCGAAGGCGGCCTTGAGGTCGTCGTCGACCATGGCGTTGCCGCCGAACTTGATGACGACGGTCTTGCCGTGGTGGCGGGTGAGCCAGGGCAGCGCCTCGATGAGGATCTGCGCCTTGGGCAGGGCCTTGTGCTTCCGGGTGGTGTGGGTCATGACGAGTACGCGCTGTTCTCGTGGACGTAGTCGGCGGTGAGGTCGTTGGCCCAGATGACGGCGGACTCGGACCCGGCGGCGAGGTCGGCGGTGATGACGACCTCCCGGTAGCGCATGTCGACGAGTTCGCGGTCCTCGCCGACGGAGCCGTTCTTGCAGACCCAGACGCCGTTGATGGCGACGTTGAGCGCGTCCGGCTCGAAGGCGGCGGAGGTGGTGCCGATGGCGGACAGCACCCGGCCCCAGTTGGGGTCCTCGCCGTGGATGGCGCACTTGAGGAGGTTGTTGCGGGCGATGGACCGGCCCACCTCCACGGCGTCGTCCTCGGTGGCCGCGTTGATCACCTCGATGCGGATGTCCTTGCTGGCGCCCTCGGCGTCGCCGATGAGCTGGCGGGCGAGGTCGGCGCAGACCTCCCGTACGGCCTCGGCGAACTCGTCCCGGGCGGGGGTGACGCCGGCGGCGCCGGAGGCGAGCAGGAGGACGGTGTCGTTGGTGGACATGCAGCCGTCGGAGTCCACCCGGTCGAAGGTGAGCCGGGTGGCCTGCCGCAGCGCGGAGTCCAGGTCCTCGGCGCCGAGGTCGGCGTCGGTGGTGAGGACGACGAGCATGGTGGCGAGGCCGGGGGCGAGCATGCCGGCGCCCTTGGCCATGCCGCCGACGGTCCAGCCGTCCTTCGTGACCACGGCGGTCTTGTGGACGGTGTCGGTCGTCTTGATGGCGATGGCGGCCTTCTCGCCGCCGTGTGCGGACAGCTCGCCGGCGGCCTTCTCGACGCCGGGCAGCAGCTTGTCCATGGGGAGCAGGACGCCGATGAGGCCGGTGGAGGCGACGGCGACCTCGCCGGCGCCGACGGGCGCGCCCCGGTCGCTGAGGACCTCGGCCACCTTCTCGGCGGTGGCGTGGGTGTCCTGGAAGCCCTTCGGGCCGGTGCAGGCGTTGGCGCCGCCGGAGTTGAGGACGACGGCGGTCAGCTCGCCGTCGGCGAGGACCTGCTGGGACCACAGGACGGGGGCGGCCTTGACGCGGTTGGAGGTGAAGACTCCCGCGGCGGCGCGGCGCGGCCCGGTGTTGACCACGAGGGCCAGGTCCGGGTTGCCGTTCTCCTTGATTCCGGCCGCGATGCCCGCGGCCGTGAATCCCTTCGCTGCGGTGACGCTCATGGAGCGACTCCAATCGTGGAAAGTCCGGTCTCCTCGGGGAGTCCGAGGGCGATGTTCATGCTCTGCACCGCGCCGCCGGCGGTGCCCTTGGTGAGGTTGTCGATGGCGCTGATCGCGATGATCCGGTTCACGGCCTCGTCGTGGGCGACCTGGAGCTGTACGGCGTTGGAACCCTGGACGGACGCCGTGGACGGCCACTGCCCCTCGGGCAGCAGGTGGACGAAGGGCTCGTCGGCGTAGGCCTTCTCGTACGCGGCGCGCAGGGTCTCGGCGGTGACGCCGGGCCTGGCGGGGGCCGAGCAGGTGGCGAGGATGCCGCGGGGCATGGGCACGAGGGTCGGCGTGAAGGACACGGAAACCCGCTCGCCGGCCACGGCGCTGAGGTTCTGGATCATCTCGGGGGTGTGGCGGTGGCCGCCGCCGACGCCGTACGGGGTGACGTTGCCCATGACCTCGCTGCCGAGCAGGTGCGGCTTGAGGGCCTTGCCGGCGCCGGAGGTGCCGGTGGCGGCGACGATCACCGCTTCCGGCTCGGCGAGCCCGTCCGCGTAGGCGGGGAAGAGGGCGAGCGAGACGGAGGTGGGGAAGCAGCCGGGCACCGCGACGCGCTTGGACCCCTCCAGCGCGGCGCGGGCGCCCGGCAGTTCGGGCAGGCCGTAGGGCCAGGTGCCGGCGTGCGGGGAGCCGTAGAACCGCTCCCAGTCGGCGGAGTCCTTCAGCCGGAAGTCGGCGCCCATGTCGATGACGAGCGTGTCGGGGCCGAGCTGTTCGGCGACGGCGGCGGACTGCCCGTGCGGGAGGGCGAGGAAGACGACGTCGTGGCCGGCGAGGACGCCGGCCGTGGTGTCCTCGAGGACGCGGTCGGCGAGCGGCAGCAGGTGCGGCTGCAGGGCGCCGAGGCGCTGCCCTGCGTTGGAGTGGGCGGTCAGGGCGCCGATCTCGACGCCCGGGTGGGCGAGGAGGAGACGCAGGAGCTCTCCGCCCGCGTATCCGCTCGCGCCCGCGACTGCTGCTCGTACCGTCATGGAAACCCTCCTCATGGATGGCATGACTATACGTGCAGCCGCAGTTTTATGCAAAGAGCGGATGGAGAGCGGAAGCCCACGGGGGTAGCCGGGGCGGCGACGGGAAGCCCCGTGAGACGCCCCGGGGAGGCCGTGCACGGAAAAGCGGATGCGTCCGCGCGGGCCCCTCGCCTACCCTCGGGCGCATGTCGACGCCCCGAATTTCCTAGCCGAGGACCCACCACCACGCCACCCGTGTGTCCTTCAGCCTGTTCGGAGCGTCATCCCATGATCACCGTCCGCGGTGTCGACGTGCGCGTCGGCGCCCGTCTCCTGCTGTCCGATCTCTCCTTCCACATCGCGCCCGGCGACCGGGTCGGCCTCGTCGGCCGCAACGGCGCCGGGAAGACCACCCTCCTGCACACCCTGGCCGGGCTTCGCCCGCCGGCTGCCGGCCGCGTGACCCGTACCGGTCCCGTGGCGCTGCTGGCGCAGGACTCGCGCGCCGCGGATCCGGCGGTGTCCGTGACCGACCGCATCCTGTCGGCCCGGGGCATGGACGTCGCCGTCCGCCGGCTGCGGGAGGCCGCCGACCGGCTCGCCGAGCGCGCGGACGACCGCGCGATGGACGCGTACGCGCGGGCCGAGGCCGCGTTCGACGCCCGTGGCGGGTACGCGGCCGAGGCCGAGGCCGCCCGGGTCGCCGCCGGTCTCGGGCTGCCCGCCGAGGCGATGGCCCGGCCCGTCGGCACGCTGTCGGGCGGGCAGAAGCGGCGGGTGGAACTGGCCAGGATCCTGTTCGCCGGGCACGGCCGTGAGGGCACGCTGCTCCTGGACGAGCCGACCAACCACCTCGACGCCGACTCGGTCGGCTGGCTGCGC
Organism: Streptomyces roseoviridis; assembly: GCF_039535235.1. NCBI lineage: Bacteria > Bacillati > Actinomycetota > Actinomycetes > Kitasatosporales > Streptomycetaceae > Streptomyces > Streptomyces roseoviridis. Next base: position 6,205,760 of record NZ_BAAAWU010000001.1, on the reverse strand, counting down.
GGCTTCCTCTCCGCCCACCAGGGCGGCCTCGTCGTCATCAGCCACGACCTCGACCTGATCGCCGCCACCGTCAACCGGGTCTTCCACCTCGACCCGCTGCGTACGACCGTCGACGTCCACAACACCGGGTGGGCCGCCTACCTCGCCCAGCGGGACGCCGACGAACGCCGCCGGACCCGTGAGCGCGCCAACGCCGAACGGAAGGCGGCGGCGCTGCACGCGCGGGCCGAGCGCATGAAGGCCCGCGCGTCGACCTCGGTCACCGCGCGCAGCATGGCCCGCCGGGCCGACCGGCTGCTCGACGGCCTGGAAGAGGTCCGCCGCACCGACAAGGTGGCCCGGATCCGGCTGCCGGAGCCCGCGCCCTGCGGTCGTACGCCGCTGGGCGCGGTCTCCCTCACCAAGGCGTACGGCCCCGGCCGGCCGGTCCTCGACGGGGTCGACCTGGCGGTCGACCGGGGCGCGCGGCTCGTCGTGCTCGGGCTCAACGGCGCCGGGAAGACGACCCTGCTGCGGCTGCTCGCCGGCCGGGAGGCGCCGGACTCGGGCCGCGTGGTGCACGGGCACGGGCTGCGGCTCGGCTACTTCGCCCAGGAGCACGACACGCTCGACCCGCAGCGCACGGTCCGGGAGAACCTGGCCGCGGCGGCGCCGGACCTGACGGACGGGGAGGTGAGGAGCGTGCTCGGCGCCTTCCTGTTCCGGGGCGACGACGCCGACAAGCCGGCCGGGGTCCTCTCGGGCGGCGAGAAGACCCGGCTCGCCCTGGCGGGCCTGGTGCACTCGGGTGCGAACGTGCTGCTGCTCGACGAGCCGACGAACAACCTGGACCCGGCCTCGCGCGAGGAGGTCCTCGCGGCCGTGGGCACGTACCCGGGGGCGATCGTCATGGTGACCCACGACGAGGGCGCGATCGACGCGCTGCGGCCCGACCGGGTGCTGCTGCTCCCGGACGCGGAGGAGGACCTGTGGAACGAGGGCTACCGGGAGCTGGTCGGCCTCTCCTGACCTCCTCGGGCGCCCTGCCCGCCCGGCGGCCCCGGCCGCCGGGCCTCCCGGGCCGGCCAGGCCCCCTAGGCCCCCTTGCCCTCCCGGGCCCCCTCGGCGGGCTTGGCCCCCTTGGCGGCCTTGACCGCCTTCAGGACCACGAACTTCGGGTCACCGGCGACCAGTTCGGCGTTGCCGAAGATCCGCCGCAGGGTGATGTGGTAGCCGAGGTGCCGGTTGCCGACCACCCACAGCTCCCCGCCGGGCCGCAGGGCCCGGCGGGCGTCGGCGAACATCCGGCGGGCGGTGCGGTCGGTGGTGGCGTGGTGGCTGTGGAACGGCGGGTTGTTGAGCACCAGGTCGACCGACCCGGGCTCGACCCCGGCCAGCCCGTCCGCCACCAGGAACCGGGCCTCGCGCCCCTCCCCCGCGTGGGCCCGGAAGTTCTCCTCGGCGGAGGCGACGGCCTGGTACGACTCGTCGGTGAAGAGCAGGTCGGCCTCGGGCTCGGCGAGCGCGACGGCGAGTCCGACGACACCGTTGCCGCAGCCGAGGTCGACGACCGTGGAGCGGCCGAGGCCCGTGGGCAGGTTCCGCAGCAGGAAGCGGGTGCCGATGTCCAGGCGGTCGGCGCAGAAGACACCGGCGTGGTTGACGACCGTGCGGCCGGCGAGCCCGGCGGGCGCGTCGGCGGGCAGCGCGTAGCGGTACGGCCACGGGTTCGCGCCGCGGTCCGCGCCGGGAGCGGGCGTGGTGTGGACGAGGCGGGCCTTCTTCACGGCGAGGGAGGTCCGGGTCGGCCCGAGGATCGTCTCGAAGAGCTTCAGGGTCGAGGTGTGGATCTCCTTGACCATCCCCGTGCCGACGATCACCGTCCCCTCGTGGACGGCGGGCGCGAGCCGGTGCAGCTGGTCCTCCAGGAGCGCGAGGCTCTTCGGTACGCGGACCAGCAGCACGTCGACCCGCTCGGGCGGCGGGTCCTGGGTGGTGAGCAGCCGTACCGCGTCCGGGGCGGCCCCCGAGCGGGCCAGGTTCTCGCCGGTGGCGCTCCGCCCGAGGTACGAGTCGGAGATCTGCACCAGCTCGCCGGGGCCCGCGGCGGCGAGCGCGGTCACCAGGGCGCCCCAGCGGTCGCCGACGACGGCGACGGTGCCGGACAGGTCGGTGCCGCTCTCGGCGAGGTGGTGGAGCAGATACTCGTCGGCTGCGTCCCAGGCGCGCAGCTGGTCGCGCGGGTCGGCGGGAAAGCGGGTGAGTGGGAAAGCGCCCCATGACGTGGTCAGACGGTTCATCGTGTCCCCAGGCTAGCCGGTCGCCGGGGCCCGCCCCGGACCGCGCGGGCCGCGCCCGGGGCGCTCCTGTGCGGGCTACGCCGCGGCCGCCTCCAGCTGGAGGTGCCACAGGCCCGGCCGTCCGGTGAGGGTGACGGTGGACAGGGGGCGGACGTCGACGTTCCAGTACGTGGCGGGCGGTGCCTTCAGGGCGTAGACGAGGGCGGCCCGTACGACGGCGGGTTCGGCGACGGCGACGATGGCGCCGTCGTCGGCGGGGCGGGTGTCGAGCCAGCCCCCTATGCGCAGGATGAAGGAGAGCAGGGCCTCGCCGCCGTGCGGGGCGGTGCGCGGGTCGGTGAGCCAGGCGTCGACGGCGGCCGGTTCGAGGGCGGCGACCTCGGCGAGGGTCAGGCCGCGCCAGCGGCCCATGTCGCAGTCGCGCAGGGCCGGCTGGACGAGCGGGGCGTAGCCGAGGGCGGTGCCGGTGGCGCGGCTGCGGGGCGTCGGGGAGCAGTAGCGCAGTTCGGCCGCTCCGAGCGGAATCAGCCGTGGCGCGGCGAGCTGCACCTCGTACCAGCCGGCCTCGTCGAGCGGCCGGTCGTCGTCGAAGCGTTCGGCGAGCAGGGAGGAGCTGCGCGCCGCCGCGACGAGCGTGACCCGAAGACCCATGGCCGCGATCGTGAGGCCGGTGGCCCCGCAGGTCAAGGGGTGGATTCGCGGGTCCTGGGAGGCGGTCGCTCAGTGCTGTCCGAGAGCCATCCAGTTGTCCGGATTCTGGAGTGGCGCGAATCCGACCTTCTCGTACACGCCGTGGGCGTCGGCGGTGGCGAGCGCGATGCGGCGCAGCCCGTACGGCTCCAGGTGGTCGCGGACGGCGGTGACCAGCGCGGTGCCGAGGCCGCCGCCGCGGGCCGGCCGGTCGACGTAGACGTCGCAGAGCCAGGCGAAGGTGGCGTAGTCGGTGACGACCCGGGCGTAGGCGGCCATCTCGCCGGTGGTGCGGTCGTAGGCGCCGAAGTTGAGCGAGCCGGCGATGGCGCGGTCCTGCGTCTTCCGAGGTCGGCCCGCCGCCCAGTAGGAGTCGGTGCTGAGCCAGTGGTGGACGCGGGCGGCGTCGATCCGGGCGGGGTCGGCTGAGATCTCGTACGTCCCGTGCATGACGGTTCCGTCTGCGGAGGTGAGGTCGCTCATGGCCGAAGGCTGCCAGGGCCGCCGCGGCCGTGTCAGGCGAATATCCCCGGGGGGCGTGCCCGCCCCGGGGACGTCCCCCGCTTCACGCCGTGAGCTCGTCGATCGCCGCCCGCAGCCGGCGCACGCCCTCGACGATCTCCGCGGGCCCGGCGACACCCGCGAAACTCAGCCGGATGTGGCCGGCGGGCGGCTCGGCGGCGAAATAGGGGCGGCCGGGAGCGACGGCGACCCCGGCGCGCAGCGCGGTGGGCAGGAGGGCGGCCTCGGGGAGGGTGTCGGGCAGGCGCAGCCAGAGGTGGTAGCCGCCGGAGGGGATGTGGGGCAGGGCGAGTTCGGGGAGGTGGAGGGCGACGGCGCCGGTCATGGTGTCGCGCCGGTTCTTCAGCTCCTGGGTGACGGCGCGCAGGTGGCGGCTCCAGGCCGGGGAGCCGACGAGTTCGAGGGCGGCTTCCTGGAGGGGGCGGGGAACGAAGAAGCTGTCGACGACCTGGATGGCGCGGAGTCGTTCGAGGACGGGGCCGCGGGCGGCGAGCGCGCCGACCCGGAGGCTGGCCGAGGTGATCTTGGTGAGGGAGCAGACGTGGACGACGACGCCGTCGGGGTCGTCCGCGGCGAGCGTCGGGGGCAGCGGGGCGGCGTCCTCGTGGACGAGGCGGCGGGCGAAGTCGTCCTCGATGACGAAGGCGCCGGCGGCGCGCGCGATGCGGACGACGGCGGCGCGGCGTTCGACGGGGAGCGCAGCGCCGGTCGGGTTCTGGAAGAGGGGCTGGCAGACGACGACGCGGGCGCCGGTGGCGCGGAAGGCGGCTTCGAGGAGTTCGGGACGGATGCCGTCGGCGTCGGTGGGGACGGGCACGGGCCGCAGTCCGGCGGAGCGGGCGACGGCGAGCATGCCGGGATAGGTGGGCGATTCGACGAGAACGGGCGTGCCGGGCGGGGCGAGCGCGCGCAGGGCGGTGGTGAGGGCGGACTGGCCGCCGGCGGTGATGAGGATCTCGGCGGCGGTGACGCTGCCGCCGATCTCGCGGGCGAACCAGGCGCGCAGGTCGGTGAGGCCGTCGGCGGGCGGGCGGCCCCAGGCGCCGGGGCGGCGGCCGGCCCGGGCGAGGGCGGCGGCGAGGGCGCGTTCGGGCTGGAGGCTCGGGTGGAGGTAGCCGCCGTTGAACTCGACGACGCCGGGCGGGGGCGCGGCGAGGGTGACGAGGACGCCGGAGGCGTCGACGGACCGGGGGACGAGTTCGGTGGCGGTGTCGGCGCTGAGCGCGAGCTCCTGCCAGGAGGTGTCGCCGGCAGCGGGGGCGGTGCGGGTCTCGGCGCGGTAGGCGCCGGCGCCGGGGCGGGTGACGACGAGACCTTCGGCGGCGAGCTGGGCGAGGGCGCGGGTGACGGTGACCGGGGAGACGCGGTAGCGCTCGACGAGCGTCCGGCTGGAGGGCAGCTTCTCTCCAGGGGAGTAGCGGTTGAGCTCCGCCTTCAAGGATTTCGCCAGGTCCGCGACACTGCTACGCTCGTGCATGAGAGCACAGAATAGCGCTACTACTCCGAGCACGATAGCGGTCACGACTTCCCGAGGCGCCGCGTCCGCCGACGGCGGCGCCGCCGCCACCGACCCGACGGGTCCCACCTCCACCGGCACCGCCGCCCCCGTGGCCGGTCGCCGGGGCACCCTGCTCGCCGCGCTCGGCGTGGTCTCCTTCTCGCTGACCTTCCCCTCCACGGCGTGGGGCCTGGAGAGCTTCGGCCCCTGGTCCCTGGTCGCGGTCCGCTCGGTGCTCGCCGCCCTCATCGCGGGCGCCTTCCTGCTGGCCGGCCGGGTTCCGCTGCCCGAGCGGCGCCACTGGGCCGGGCTCGCGGTCGTCGCGGGCGGGGTGGTGGTCGGCTTCCCGCTGCTCACGACGCTGGCGCTGCAGACCTCGACCACCTCGCACGCCGCCGTCGTGGTGGGACTGCTGCCGCTCACCACGGCGGCCTTCGCCGCGGTCCGCACCGGCCGGCGCCCGTCCCGCACGTTCTGGATCGCGGCCGTCTCCGGGGCCCTCGTCGTGCTCGCCTTCACCGTCCAGCAGAGCGGCGGGGCCCTGTCGACCGGCGACCTCTACCTCTTCGGCGCGCTGGTGGTGTGCGCCGCCGGATACACCGAGGGCGGCCGGCTCGCGCGGCTGATGCCGGGCTGGCACGTGATCGGCTGGGCGCTGGTGTTCTGTCTGCCGCTGATGACGGCCGGCGCGGCGGTGGCCCTCACGCAGGAGCCGGTGCGCCTGACGGCTCACGGCATCGCGGGGCTCGTCTGGGTGGCGGCCGGCTCCACCTTCTTCGGGCTGTACGTGTGGTACCGGGGCATGGCCGCCATCGGCATCCCGCGCGCGAGCCAGCTCCAGCTCGCCCAACCGCTGCTCACCCTGTTCTGGTCGGTGACCGTGCTCGGCGAGGAGCTCGCCCCCGCGGCCCCGCTCGCGGCCGTGGCGGTGCTCGTCTGCATCGCGGTGACCCAGCGGGCGAAGAGCTGAGACGCGGGCCACAATGGCAGGAGAAACGGCAGTCCGGAGCAGGGCGAGCCCGGCCGCGAGGAGGTCACCGATGCGTGCGTCCGAGGGCGACAAGCTGGTGGTGCACGGCCGTACGGTCGGTCAGCACGACCGCACGGCCGAGGTCCTGAAGGTACTGGGCGAGGACGGCGGCCCCCCGTACCGCGTCAAGTTCGACGACGACGGCCACGAGGCCCTGATGTCGCCGGGCCCCGACACCGTCGTACGGCACAATCCCGAGGCCGCCGGCGGTTGAGCCCCCGGGTCCCCGCGGCCCGCGCCCGACGGCCGGCCCTCACGCCTCGACGGCGGCGGTGAGCGCGCCCAGCGGGTCCTTCGCGACCTCGCGGGCCGCGAAATAGCAGTGCCCCGCGACGTTCGGGTACCGCCGGGCGAGTTCGACGTGCCGCGCCAGCTCCCGCGGGTCCTGCCAGGCGGCGGGCTGCGCGGGATCACCGACCTTGTAGAGGGCCTCCCCCAGGTACAGGCGCACGCCGGTGCCCCGGACGACCGCGTCCCACCAGGGCACGAGCCTGGCGTAGTCGGCGGTGCGGAAGCCGATGTGCCAGTAGAGCTGCGGGGCCACGTAGTCGATCCAGTGCTCCCGGACCCAGCGGCGGGTGTCGGCGTACAGGTCGTCGTAGGTCTGCACGGTCGGACCGGTGTCGGAGCCGGCCGGGTCGGTGGAGGCGTTGCGCCAGACGCCGAAGGGGCTGATGCCGAAGGCGACGTGCGGCTTGACCTCCTTGATCCGCGCCGCCATCTGGGAGACGAGCAGGTCGACGTTGTGCCGCCGCCACGCCGCCCGGTCGGTGAAGCCCTCCCCGTGTCTGCGGAAGGTCTCGTCGTCGTCGAGCCGCTGCCCGGCCACGGGATACGGGTAGAAGTAGTCGTCCCAGTGGAGGGCGTCGATGTCGTAGCGGCGTACGGCGTCCAGCATGGCGTCCTGGACGTGGCGCCGGACCTCGGGCAGGCCCGGGTCGTAGAGGAGCTTGCCGTGGTAGGTGAGGGCCCACTCGGGGTTTCGCCGTACGGGGTGGCCGACGGCCAGCCGGCCCGGGTCGGCGTGGGAGGCGACGCGGTACGGGTTGCACCAGGCGTGCAGCTCCAGGCCGCGCGCGTGCGCCTCGGCGACGGCCGTGCCGAGCGGGTCCCAGCCGGGGTCCTTGCCCTGGACGCCGGTGAGGCACTGCGCCCACGGCTCGTACGGAGAGGGCCACAGGGCGTCGGCCGAGGGGCGCACCTGGAGGATGACGGCGGTCATCCGGCGCCGTACCGCGAGATCGAGCAGGGAGATCAGCTCGGCACGCTGCTCGGCGGCGGTCAGGCCGGACCGGGAGGGGAAGTCGCGGTTCGCGATCGTGGCCACCCACATGCCCCGGAAGCCGTCGGGGGCCCGGTCGTCCTCGTCGTCGTGCTCGCGGGCCTCCACGTCGCGCCCGTCGTCCTCGCCGCCGTGCCGCTCGCGGGCCGGACGACCCGGCTCTCGGTGCGGCGCGGCGTCCGCTCTTCCCGTTCCGACCGCGAGTGCCGTCAGCGCGACTCCGGCGACGAACCCTCTTCTCCCGATTGGCGTCATATGTCGCCCCTGACCCTTCCTCGCTATCGGATACGTCACAGCCCATCGGACAGCATGCCCACCTCAGACGATCGATCATTTGCTCCGTCGGGAGTAACGTCGTGGGGTCGAGGCGGTCGCACCGGAATCACACGGGCCCGCCGCCAGCAATGAGCGAAAGGCACGAGGTGACGGACTCCATGGCCGACATTGAGCGCGTCGGAGTGGTGGGCTGCGGCCAGATGGGCGCGGGCATCGCGGAGGTGTGTGCCCGCAGCGGTCTCGAGGTGAAGGTCGCCGAGACCACCGGCGAGGCGCTGGAGATCGGCCGCACGCGGCTCTACAACTCGCTGGCCAAGGCCGCCGAACGCGGCAAGATCAGCGAGGCGGAGCGCGACGAGACGCTCGCGCGGCTCAGCTTCACCACCGACCTGGGCGAGTTCGCCGACCGCGACCTCGTGATCGAGGCGGTCGTGGAGAACGAGCAGGTCAAGACCGAGATCTTCCAGGTCCTCGACCAGGTGGTGACCCGGCCGGACGCCATCCTGGCCTCCAACACCTCCTCGATCCCGCTGGTGAAGCTGGCGGTGGCGACCTCGCGCCCCGACCACGTCATCGGCATCCACTTCTTCAACCCGGCACCGGTGCAGAAGCTGGTCGAGCTGATCCCCGCCCTCACCACCTCCGAGGGCACGATCAGCCGGGCGCAGCTGTTCGCCGAGAAGACCCTCGGCAAGCACGCCATCCGCGCCCAGGACCGCTCGGGCTTCGTGGTGAACGCGCTGCTCGTGCCGTATCTGCTGTCGGCGATCCGGATGTTCGAGTCGGGCATCGCGAGCCGCGAGGACATCGACAACGGCATGGAGTTCGGCTGCGCCCACCCGATGGGGCCGCTGAAGCTCTCCGACCTGATCGGCCTGGACACGATCGCCTCGATCGCCGACTCCATGTACGCCGAGTACAAGGAGCCCCTGTACGCCGCTCCCCCGCTGCTCCAGCGGATGGTGGACGCGGGCCGGCTCGGCCGCAAGACGGGGTCGGGCTTCTACCCGTACTCCTGACCGCGATCGTCGTCCGGACGGCCCGTACACCGCACAGGTACGGGCCGTCCGGCGCGTTCGGGGCCCTGCTCAGCCGAGCCGCAGGTGGTGGAGCAGCAGCAGCCCGGCGGCCATGCCCGCGGCCGGGACCTCGCCGCGGGCGATCAGTTCGGGGACGGCCTTGAGCGGGACCCATGCGAGGCGCGAGGACTCGAAGGCGTCCCGGGGCGGGCCGGTGAGGGTGGCCTGCTCGGTCCAGAAGAGGTGGTGGCGGGCGTCGGTGAGGCCGTTGGAGGGCTCCACGGTGAGCAGGGGGCGCAGGGGTCCGGGGCGCCAGCCGGTCTCCTCCTCCATCTCGCGGGCGGCGGCGGCCTCGATGTCCTCGCCGTCCTCGACGACGCCGGCGGCCAGCTCCCAGCCCCAGCTGTCGGTGATGAAGCGGTGGCGCCAGAGCAGCAGGACCTCGTCGGCGTCGTTGACGGCGGTCGCGGCGGCGACGGGGCGGAGCCGGATCAGATAGTGGTCGAGGCGGCGGCCGTCGGGGAGTTCGACGTCCGCGAGACTGACCCGGAACCACCGGTTCGCATAGACAGGCTGTTCGCTTAATTTCGTCCACTGCACGGTTTTGCCACCTTCCGACTGGTCGGTGATTACTTGGTGGCACTATCGCAGCAGGGTCAAGGGCGCGGGAAAACGCTCGCCCGGGCACCCCCCGGGACGCTCACCGAGCTGCCCGCATCGGTACGCGCAGCGCACCGTCGATGAGCCGCGCCGCCTCCCGGGCGTCCCCCGCCCCGCTGGCCAGCAGGTGTTCCCGCACCAGCCGGAGCCGGTCGCGCAGCCGCTGGGACTCCATCCCGCGGGCCCGTTCGGTCATCTCCACCGCCGTGCGCGCGGCCCGTTCCGGCTCCCCCCGCCGCAGCTCGATCTGGCAGAGCACGGCGAGCCGGTGCACCCGGCCCCGGTCGTGGGCGGGCGTCCCGACGGCCGCCGCCGCGTGCTCGTGAGCCGCCGCGAGTTCCCCCAGACGAAGGAGGGCCTCGGCGACCTGCACATTGACGAGGCCCGGCTGCACATAGCCCGTCTCGGCGGGCTCGTGGCCCGGGCTGATCCGCTCGGCCTCGGTCTCCGCCCGCCGGACACAGGCGAGCGCCGCCGCCCGGTCGCCGAGACGCGCGTACGCCTTCGCCTGCATCGCCGTCAGATCGGCGGAGAGGGCCGGGGTGATCCGCTGCCCCGCGGAGCGCAGCGCCGCCTCGGCGAAGGCCACCGCCTGCCGGAACTCCCCCAGGAACAGAGACTGGTTGACCAGCAGCGCGACCACATAGGCGCCGAGGCCGCGGTCACCGCTCGCCTTCGCCAGGCGCAGCGCCTGGTGGAAGTAGCGCTGGGCGAGCCCCTGGGCGTCGGAGTCGTACGCGCAGATCCCGGCCACCGCCACCAGACCGCCGGTGGCCCGGTGCAGCCGGCGCCCGAGGGCGTCGCCGTACGCGCCGCGCAGCAGCGGGGCCGTCTCGGCGTCGAGGAAGCCGACGATCCTGGCGCGCGTCGCCAGGCCGCCCGCCCTGCGGTACATCTGCTCGTAGTGGGCCCGGGCGGCGCTCAGCACGGCGACGTCGGCGGCCGAGACGCGGGTGCGGCCGTCACGGGAGACGTCCGTGTCCTCCGGCGGGTTCTCCCACTCCCACACCGGCATCACCGCGGGCGTCCCGGTCACCGCCTGCGCGACGCCGAGGTGTGGGCGCCGCTGCTCGTCGAAGCGCCACAGGGCGGTGGCCCGGTCGACGAAGCCGGCCAGTGGCGTGCCGGGGGCGGGTAGGCCCGCGCCCGTGCCGTCGGGCACGCCGAGGCCGATGTCGTCGAGGGTGACGGGCCGCCGCAGCCGGGCGGCGAGCACCTCGCAGATCAGGTCGGGCACCTGGCCGCGCGGCCGCTGTCCCTTCAGCCAGCGCGCCACGGCGGTGTGTTCGTAACGCAGGGCGAGACCGCGGGCCCGGCCCGCCTGGTTCACGCGGGAGGCGAGACCGGCGTGCGAGATGCCCGCCTCGTCGAGCAGCGCGTCGAGCAGGGCGTTGGGGGCGGATCGGGGTGAGGGGCGGGGTGCTGGGCGGGGTGAGGAGGGGGATGGCATGGGACCGCTCCGGTGCTTCGGTGCGCTCAGAGTAGTGAAGGACGCTTTCGCACGGGGTGTGAACGAAGTGCTCTTTCCTCCCTTCCGCGTGCGGTGCCGAAGTCGCCCCGGTGCGAGTTGACTTGGCTCCCTCGCCGAAAGGCGAGGGCCGGGCCGCCGGCTCCCCCTCTGACAGTGCGGCCGCCCGGTCCGCGCGCCGCCCGCGCTGTTGATCTGCCCGACACTCCGTGGCAGCGCGGGCGGCGCCGGTCCCCCGCCGTCCCCGTCCCGCTAGTACGGGGAGGGCGCGGGCCGGGTGCGGCGCAGCCCGGGTTCGGCGGGCTGCGCTGGCACCCGCACCCGGTCGTTGCGGACGACGAGCAGGGCCACGTCGTCGGCGAGCCGGCCGCCGGTGTGGCGCAGCAGTGCGGTGTGGACGCGGTGGACGAGGGCGGCCGGTGACTCGCGTTCCGCGGCGGCGAGGACCGTCTCCAGCGGGAAGAAGCGGCCCCGGTGGTCCCGGGCCTCCTCGGCACCGTCGGTGTGCAGGACCAGCGTCTCGCCGGGCAGCAGCCGGGTGGCGCGGTGCGGCGCGAGGTCGGCGGGGAGCGGGAAGGCGCCGAGCGGCGGCAGCGGGTCGCCGACGGGGACGGCTTCGACGCGACGGCCGAGGCGGTACGGGCCGGGGTGGCCGCAGGCGAGGACGTGGACCTCCCCGTCGGGACGGTCTCCAGGAGCAGCAGGGTCACGAACTCCTCGGCCACCGGGTGCTCGGGCGGCTGCCCGGTCCTGGCCGGGTGCTCCTCACGGGCCCGCTCGCGCAGGTGCCGGCCGAGCGCCCGGTCCAGGCGCCGCAGGACGCCCGCGAGTTCCGGCTCGTCGTGGACCGCCTCGCGGAAGCTGCCGAGGACGGCGACGACGGCGCCGAGGGCGGCGAGCCCGTGGCCCCGCACGTCCCCGATGACGATCCGCACGCCGTACGGCGTGGCCGCCGCCTCGTACAGGTCTCCGCCGACCACGGCCCCGCGCGACGCGGACAGTTGGCCCGCGGCGACGGCCAGCCCGTCGAGCCGCGCGGGCGGCGGCCGCAGCAGCACCTGCTGCGCGGCCTCGGCCACGGCCCGCACCCGCACCAGCTCGCGGACGAGCCCGCGCCGCACGCCCAGGACGAGGACCGCCCCGACGGTCAGGAACACGGCGCTGGTGGCGATCCGCACGGGCAGCCCGGGCTCCCTGGCCAGCGGGCACCACCACCGCCACGCGACGGCCCCGGCTCCCCACACCGCGGGAGCCACCAGCGGCGCCATCCGCCGCAACCGGGAGCCTTCGGCAACCACCGACCTGTCACGGAACATCCACGGCGCCCTTCCCGAGGCCCGCCAGCGCCCGAAGACCCTGCGGCACACAGGCCCGCCCCTGCGGCCGCGTCGATTCTTGCGGGGCGGGAGGCCCCGGGGGGACGTCGCCCGGGGGTTCCACCCGAAGGAGTGAGCGAACTCGTACGGGAGTGCGCGAGGCGCGGCTCCGACCCGGAGCCCCGCTCACGCAGCAGACGCCGACGCCGCGCGACGCAAGGGGCCCCGGCCCGGGTGATCCACCCGGGCCGGGGCCCCTTGTGTGCGGACGGGCCGTCAGGCGCCGCGGAGCACCGCGCCCGTGTGTTCCGCGGCCAGGGCGACCGCGGCGTCGCGGGCCGCGGTGGCCTCGTCGACGGTCAGGGTGCGGTCGGGGGCGCGGAAGCGGAGGGCGTAGGCCAGGGACTTCTTGCCCTCGCCGATCTGGTCGCCGGTGTAGACGTCGAACAGACGGATGGACTCCAGGAGTTCACCCGCGCCGCCGGCCAGGTAGTACTCCACCGCCGCCGACGGCACGTCCTGGTCGACGACCAGGGCGACGTCCTGGGTGGCGACCGGGAAGGCGGAGATGCGCGGGGCCTTGACGGGGCCCTCGCTCGCGCGCTCCAGGACGTCCAGGTCGAGCTCCATGGCGCAGGTGCGGGCCGGCAGGCCGAGGGCCTTGACGACGCGCGGGTGGAGCTCGCCGCCGTGGCCGGCGAGGGTCAGCTCCCCGTCGATCACGACCTGGAAGGAGGCGCAGCGGCCCGGGTGCCACGGGGCGTGCTGGTCGGCGTCGACCACCAGCTCCGCACCGAACTCGGCGGCCACGATCCGCGCCGCCTGGATCGCGTCGGCCCAGTCGGACGGGCGGCCCTTGCCCCACCAGCCGGCCTGCTCGCGGGCACCGGCGAGGACGACGGCCGCGCGGCGCGGCTGCGCGGGCAGCGCGGCGTTGACGCGGGCGATCTCCTCGTCGCCGGGGCGGCGGTCGACGGGCAGACGGACGGCGACGCCCGGCTGTCCTTCGGTCGGCCGGAAGACCAGACCGGTCTCGAAGAGCGCCAGGTCGTGGCTGCCGCGACCGTCGTTGCGGCGCAGCGCGCCGAGCAGCCCCGGCAGCAGCGTCGTGCGAAGGGCGGGCTCCTCGTCGGAGAGCGGGTTGACCAGCTTCACGACTCGGCGGCGGGCGTCGTCGGCGTCCAGGCCGAGCTGGTCGAAGACCTGCTCGCCGATGAAGGGGTAGTTCAGCGCCTCGACGTAACCGGCGCCGGCCAGGGCCCGGCCCACCCGGCGGTGGGTGCGCTGGCGCTCGGTGAGGCCGCGGCCCGCGGGGGGCTTGGGCAGCGTGGAGGGCAGGTTCTCGTAGCCCTCGAGACGGATGACCTCCTCGGCGAGGTCGTTCGGCTCGTTCAGGTCGGGGCGCCACGAGGGCACGGTGACGACGAGCTCGTCCTGGCCGTAGACGTCGCAGCCGACCTCCTGGAGGCGGCGGACGACGGTCTCGCGGCCGTAGTCCACACCGGCCACCTTGTCCGGGTGGTTCGCCGGCATGGCGATGGTGCGCGGCGCGGACGGGGCGATGACCTCGGTGACGCCGGCCTCGGCGGTGCCGCCCGCGAGGAGCACGAGCAGGTCGACCGTGCGCTGCGCGGCCGCGGCCGCGGCCTGCGGGTCGACGCCGCGCTCGAAGCGCTTGGACGCCTCGGAGGACAGCTTGTGCCGGCGCGCGGTGCGCGCGATCGAGATCGCGTCGAAGTGCGCGGCCTCGACGACGACCTCGGTGGTGCCGGAGACGATGCCGGTCTCGGGGTCGGTCGTCGGGTCGGCGATCTCGGTGTTGGCGCCGCCCATGACGCCCGCGATGCCGATGGGCCCGCGGTTGTCGGTGATGACCAGGTCCTCGGCGTCCAGGACGCGCACCGTGCCGTCGAGGGTGGTGATCTTCTCGCCGGCCTCGGCGCGGCGGACCCCGATGGGGCCGTCGAGCCGGGTGCGGTCGTAGGCGTGCAGCGGCTGGCCGAGCTCGAGCATCACGTAGTTGGTGACGTCGACGGCGAGCGAGATCGGGCGCATGCCGGCCTTCTGCAGGCGGCGCTGGAGCCAGATCGGGCTGCGGGCCTCGGGGTCGAGGCCGACGACGGTGCGCGCGGTGAAGCGGTCGCAGCCGATCGGGTCGGCGACCCGGACCGGGTAGCCGTACGCGTTCGGGGCGGGCACGTCGAGGAGCGCCGGGTCGCGCAGCGGCAGGCCGTAGGCGATGGCGGTCTCGCGGGCGACGCCGCGCATGGACAGGCAGTAGCCGCGGTCCGGGGTGACGGCGATGTCGAGGACCTCGTCGTACAGCTCCAGGAGGACCGTGGCGTCGGTGCCGACCTCGTGCTCCGGCGGCAGCACGATGATGCCGTGCGAGCCGTCGTCGCCCATGCCGAGCTCGTCGCCCGAGCAGATCATGCCGCGGGAGACCCGGCCGTACGTCTTGCGCTCGGCGATCCGGAAGTCGCCGGGCAGCACGGCGCCGGGCAGGGCCACGACGACCTTGTCGCCCTCGGCGAAGTTCCGGGCGCCGCAGATGATCTCCTGCGGCTCGCCGGTGCCGTTGGCCTGTCCGACGTCGACGGTGCAGAAGCGGATCGGCTTCTTGAACTCGGTCAGCTCCTCGATGGTGAGGACCTTGCCGACCACCAGCGGGCCGGTGAGGCCCGCGCCGAGCTGCTCGACGGTCTCGACCTCGAGCCCCGCCGAGACGAGCTTGGCCTGTACGTCACGGCCGGTCTCCGTCGCCGGCAGGTCGACGTACTCCCGCAGCCAGGAAAGCGGGACCCGCATCAGATCTCCATCCCGAACGGCCGGGTGAACCGGACGTCACCCTCGACCATGTCTCGCATGTCTTCCACGTTGTGGCGGAACATCAGCATCCGCTCGATGCCGAACCCGAAGGCGAATCCGCTGTACTTCTCGGGGTCCACACCGCAGGCGACGAGCACCTTCGGGTTGACCATGCCGCAGCCGCCGAGCTCGATCCAGCCCTCGCTGCCGCAGGTGCGGCAGGGACGCTCCGGGTTGCCGACGGACTCGCCGCGGCAGACGTAGCAGAGCATGTCCATCTCGGCGGACGGCTCGGTGAAGGGGAAGAAGTTCGGGCGCAGCCGGGTCTTCATGTCCGGACCGAAGAGCGCCTGGACCATGTGGTCCAGGGTGCCCTTGAGGTCGGCCATGGTGAGGCCCTCGTCGACGGCCAGCAGCTCGATCTGGTGGAAGACCGGGGTGTGCGTGGCGTCGAGCTCGTCGGTGCGGTAGACGCGGCCGGGGCACACCACGTAGACCGGGGGCTCCCGGTCGATGAGGGTGCGGGCCTGCACCGGCGAGGTGTGGGTGCGGAGCACGACGCCGGACTCGTCGCCGCTGGTGCCCTCGGGGCCCTGGACGAAGAAGGTGTCCTGCATCTGCCGTGCCGGGTGGTCCGGTACGAAGTTGAGGGCGTCGAAGTTGAACCACTCGGCCTCGACCTCGGGGCCCTCGGCGACCTCGTAGCCCATGGAGACGAAGACGTCGGAGACGCGCTCCATGAGGGTGGTCAGCGGGTGGCGGGCACCGGCCGGGACGCGGTCGTACGGCAGGGTGACGTCGACGGCCTCCTCGACGAGGACACGGGCGTCGCGCTCGGCCTCCAGTTCGGCCTGACGGGCGGCCAGTGCCTTGGAGACGACGCCGCGGGCCTGGCCCACGAGCTTGCCGGCCGCGGCCTTGGCCTGCGGGGGCAGGGCGCCGATCTCGCGGTTGGCGAGCGCCAGCGGCGAGGTGCCGCCGGTGTGCGCGGTCTTCGCGTGGGCGAGCGCGTCGAGGTCGCCTGCGGCGGCGAAGGCGGCGAGCGCCTCGTCCCGCATGCGCTCGATCTCTTCCGGTTTCAAGGCCTCGACCTCGACCGGGTCGTACGACTTATTGGGTGCCGACATCTCTTCCCGTGCTTCCGTTGGCTGGCTGGGCGGCCCCGCTCGACGTCAAGGGCGCAAACGTGCCAAAGGACGAGTCTAACGGGGTGAGGGGACGCGATTGAGCCCGTGGGCGGCCCGGGCGGCTCCTGAGCTCGTATGTTCTCGCCTGGTGAGACGTCCGCGGGGACGCGGCGGGGTCTCGGCGAAGGCTCAGAGGAGGTGGGCCGGGGTGCCGACGGGCAGGATAAATCGGAACTCGGCGCCGCCACGGGGGCCGCGTCCGACGGTGATCGTGCCGCCGTGGGCCTCGACGACGCCCTTGACGATGTAGAGGCCGAGTCCGGTGCCGCCGCGCTTGCTGCCCCGCCAGAAGCGGGTGAACACGCGGCCCATCGACTCCTCGGGGATGCCGGGGCCTTCGTCGCTCACGGTGACCTCCGTCCCCTTCTCTCCGTCGGTGGTGGCCGTGGTGGGTGCCACCTCGATGGTGACGGTTCCCTCGCCGTGGCGCACCGCATTTTCGAGCAGGTTGCCGAGGATCTGGTCGATCTTGTCGGGATCGGCCCACAGGTCCGGCAGGTCGGGGTGGACGCGCACGAAGAAGCGGTCCGGGGACTGGCCGCCGGTGGTGTGGGCGTGCACGTGGCGGCCGACGGCGGCGGCGATGTCGACGGGCTGGCGGCGGACCTCCAGACGGCCGGAGTCGATCCGGGAGATGTCGAGGAGCTCGGCGATGAGCCGCTTGATGCGCCCCGCGTCGGCGTCGACGGTCTCCAGCATCAGCCGCTTCTGGTCGTCGGTGAACCGCTCCCACTTGTCGAGCAGGGTGGCCGTGAAGCCCTTGACGGAGGTGAGCGGCGAGCGGAGCTCGTGCGCGACGGTGGCGATGAGCTCGGCGTGGCTGCGTTCGGTGCGGCGGCGGGCCTCGGTGCCGCGCAGGGAGACGACGACCCGCCGGACGGGGCCGGTGGGGTGGGCGCGGACGTAGCGGACGGAGACGAGGACCTCGCGCCCGCCGGGCAGCAGCAGGTTCCGCTCGGGCTGGCCGCGCCGGGTGGCGAGCCCGCCGTACGGGTCGGTGAGCGCCCACCAGCGGTGCCCCTTGAGGTCTTCGAGCGGCAGCGCCTGGTCGAGGGGCCGGCCGAGTGCCGCGTCGCGGGGTACGGCGGTGATGCGGCTGGCGGCGGCGTTGAAGCAGACGACCAGGCCGTGCTCGTCGGCGACGACGAGCCCGTCGGGCAGGTCGTCGGGGTCGATGCCGAGGCCCGTGGAGGGTGCTGCGGCCGGGCCGTCGGAGGGGACCGCGGCGGCGCCTTCGGCGGCGGCAGCGCCCGGGGTCCGGGAGGCGACGGCGGCCGCGCCTTCGGCAGGGGCGGTGCCCCGGTCCTCGGAGGGGGCCCCGGTCCGGGCCGGCGGCGTCGGCGTCGGCGTCGGCGTCGGCGTCGGCGTCGGCGGGACGGTCTCAGGGGCGCGGGGCGGCGCGGGAGGCGGCTCCGGTGCGTGCGCCGGGGCGCGTCGTGCCTGTGCGGGACTGCCCGTTCCGGCCGTCGTTCCCGTCATCCCACCCCTCCGTGTACCGCAGTGGGCCCCAGTCCGTCACCCTACTAGGCGAGGGGCCCCGGTGGGGCCCGAGGGAGCCCCTCAGGAGGTGGTGCGGGGGCGCTGGGCGCGCGCGGAGGCGTACAGGCAGACGGCGGCCGCGGTCGCGAGGTTGAGGCTCTCGGCCTTGCCGTGGATGGGGACGCGGACGACGGCGTCGGCGAGGGCGCGGGTCTCCTCGGGCAGCCCCCACGCCTCGTTGCCGAAGACCCAGGCGGTGGGTCCGCCCATGGTGCCGGCGTCCAGCTCGTCGTCGAGGTCGTCCTCGCCCGCGCCGTCCGCGGCGAGGATCCGTACGCCGACGCTCTTGAGCCCGGCGACGGCCTGCTCGACCGGGACGCCGACGGCCACCGGGAGGTGGAAGAGGGAGCCGACGGAGGCGCGTACCGACTTGGGGTTGTACAGGTCCACGGAGGCGTCGGTGAGGATCACGGCGTCGGCACCGGCCGCGTCGGCGCAGCGGAGCACGGTGCCGGCGTTCCCGGGGTCGCGGACGTGGGCGAGGACGGCGACCAGCTTGGGCCGGGCGGCGAGGACGTCCTCGAAGGGCGAGTCCAGGAAGCGGCAGACGCCGACGAGTCCCTGCGGGGTGACGGTCTGGGAGACCTCGGCGAGGACGGCGTCGGAGGCGAGGTGGACGCGGGCCCCGGAGGCGCGGGCGGCGTCGACGATCCCGGCGTACCGCTCGGCGGCCTCGACGGTGGTGAACAGCTCGACGAGGGTCGGCTCACCGGTGCTTCCGCGGTGCTCGACGGCCTCGCGGACGGCCTGCGGGCCCTCGGCGATGAAGAGGCGGTCCTTGCCCCGGAAGTTGCGCTTGGCGAGCCGTCGGGCGGCGACGACGCGCGGCGAACGCGGGGAGATCAGCTCGGGGGTGGACATGTGCCTGCGGCTCTCTGACTCTGCTCGGCCCGACGGGGGTACGGCGGTGAAACGGCGGCGGAAGCGGAAGCGGAAACGGCGGTCAACGCGCCGGACCCGCAGGCGCGGGGCCTGCGGGTCCGGGCAGAAGTGCTGCGGCCTGGAAGATCAGGCGGCGGCCTTCGGGGCGTTGACGTCGGCCGGGAGGGCCTTCTGCGCGACCTCGACCAGCGCGGCGAACGCACCCGCGTCGTTGACGGCCAGCTCGGCGAGGATCTTGCGGTCCACCTCGATGTTGGCGGCCTTCAGACCCTGGATGAGGCGGTTGTACGTCATGCCGTTCAGGCGGGCAGCGGCGTTGATGCGCTGGATCCACAGCTGACGGAAGTCGCCCTTGCGCTTCTTGCGGTCGTTGTAGTTGTAGACCAGCGAGTGGGTGACCTGCTCCTTGGCCTTGCGGTACAGGCGCGAACGCTGACCGCGGTAGCCGGAGGCCTGCTCGAGGATCGCCCGGCGCTTCTTGTGGGCGTTGACTGCCCGCTTGACGCGTGCCACTTCTTAACTCCTTGTAGCGGGGTCGTGGTGGTCCTCACACGACCCGGAAATCGGATGGGTCCCGGTCTGTGCCGGATGCCCTCGTCGCCGAGGGCGGGAGATCAGGTCAGATGCCCAGCATCTTCTTGATCTTGGCGGAGTCACCCGGGGCCATCTCGGCGTTGCCGGTGAGGCGACGCGTGAGCTTGGACGACTTGTGCTCGAGCAGGTGGCGCTTGCCGGCGCGCTCGCGCAGGATCTTGCCGGAGCCGGTGACCTTGAAGCGCTTCTTGGCACCGGAGTGCGTCTTGTTCTTCGGCATAGCGCCGTTATCTCCTCGTCAGTGGCGCTCCCCCGGTGCGGGCACCGGACGACTGGGAGCGTCAGATCTTGTGTGGTGTTCCGGGGCGGAACCCTGGGGCTGCCCTGGGGCAGCCCCGCGGGATCACGCCTCGGGGTTCTCGGCCGACGCGTCGGCCGGAGCCTGCTCGGCCGGGGCCTGTTCGGCGGGCGCCTCGGACGAACCGCCCTGGCGCTCGGCCTTGCGCGCGGCCTGGGCCTCGCGGGCCTCGGCCATGGCCTCGGTCTTCTTCTTGTGCGGACCGAGAACCATGATCATGTTCCGGCCGTCCTGCTTCGGGTTGGACTCGATGAAGCCAAGCTCCTGAACGTCCTCCGCGAGGCGCTGCAGCAGTCGGTAGCCGAGCTCCGGCCGGGACTGCTCACGACCACGGAACATGATCGTGATCTTGACCTTGTCACCCTGCTTGAGGAACCGGACGACGTGACCCTTCTTGGTGTCATAGTCGTGCGGGTCGATCTTCGGCCGGAGCTTCATCTCCTTGATGACCGTGTGCGCCTGGTTCTTGCGCGCCTCACGGGCCTTCATGGCCGACTCGTACTTGAACTTCCCGTAGTCCATGAGCTTGCACACGGGCGGACGGGCGTTCGCCGCGACCTCAACCAGATCGAGGTCGTACTCCTGCGCGAGCTCCAGGGCCTTGGCAAGCGGGACGATGCCCACCTGCTCGCCGCTGGGGCCGACAAGACGCACCTCGGGAACGCGAATCCGCTCGTTGATGCGGGGCTCGGCGCTGATGGATCCTCCTCGGTAGCACCACGCGACCGCCTGGCGGACGGACACGTACACGGTAGAACTGTCGAGACCAACCGAGCGGCGCACGAAAAAATGCCCCGACGGGACACAGGCGGGGCTCCACGGAAAACCGGAGCACCGCCGCGGTCAACCGCGGGGCGCAACATCGGGCGGCTCCATCGTCCGTACGGAACGATGGTGACCACCTGACCGGTGACCCGCCGCCCGCGAGGGCGGCAAGGTGGGAAGTCGGAGCCTCCACTTGTGGGCCGGGCACATAGGTGTCCGGCCGGTCGTTACACAAGGTTAGCAGGACCCGCCGGTCGGCGCGAACCGTAGGTCCGCATATCGTGTGGGGCATGAGCGAGACGCCCCAGCACGAGTCCACGGACTCCTCCGCTTCCCAGGAAGCTCCCGACTTCGCCGCCATGACCCGCGACATCGCCGAGGTCCCGGCGGTCGAGGTGATCGTGACGGTCGCCGTCAACCTGATGAGCGCCGCCGCGGTGAAGCTCGGACTCACCGAGGAGGGCGACGAGCACAAGGACCTCGACGAGGCCCGCAAGCTGATCCACGCCCTGGCGGGCCTGCTCGACGGCGGCGCGACGGAGATCTCCTCCTTCCACGCGGCGCCGCTGCGGGACGGCCTGAAGTCCCTGCAGCTGGCCTTCCGCGAGGCCTCCGTCGTCCCGGACGAGCCGGGCCAGGGCCCGGGCGAGAAGTACACCGGCCCGGTGTACGGCTAGCCGGCCGCGGTACGGGGGGCGCCCACAGGACCGCCCCCCGTACCACTAGTTCTTGACGTAGAAGGGCTCGCCGGGAGGCGTGGCCGAGGCCGGCAGCAGTGCCAGGTCGAGGCCGCGCACCAGGCGGGCCCTCAGTGTTTCGTCGGCCGCGAGCCGCCGGGCCACCCGCTGGGCGGCCTCGGCGGGAGCGGCGTCCTCGGCGAGCACCAGGGCGAGGGTGCCGTCGGCGGCGCCGGGGCCCAGGTGGGCGCGCAGGACGGCCGGCTCGGCGGCGACCGCGCCGCGCACCGCGTCCCGTACCGCCGGGTCGTCCAGGGGGTCCGCACTGCTGCGGCCCTCGGCGAGCGCGAGCAGCGCGGAACCGGTGATCTGGTACGGCACCGGGCCGGCCAGGTCGAGGACGAGGGTGTCGGCCTTCTCGTGGACGAGGGCGGCGAGCGCCTGCCGCAGCGGGACGGCGACGGGCCGGGCGGCGGGGTCCCACAGGGCGAGCGACGCGATCGAGGTGAAGGCGGGCAGCGCGCGCCGGTCCCCGGCGGTCAGCGTGGGCACGGCCATGTCGCTGGTCTTCTCCTGGCGCAGGCCCGTGACGGGATCGACCTCGACCTCGCCGAGGACCGCGACGACGGGCACGAGCAGCCGGGCCTCCCGGAGGGCTTCGAGCACGGGCCCGTGCGCGGTGCGGTCCTCGGCCCACGCGGCGAGCGCCGCCGCGAGCCGCGGGTCGGCGGTGCCGTCGTCGTCGGAGAAACCGGGGTCGGGGATGTTCTTGAGCGCCACGCACCGAGCCTAACCGCCGGGCCTGGGGTCCTCGGACCTGGGTCAGCGCGGGTGGCCGCCGCGCCACAGAGCGACGGCGGCGGCGAGGAAGAGGACGCCGACGCCGCCCGCGAGGGGGGCGAGCAGGCCGATGGGGTGGGTCTCCTCGGGGGCGGGCCGGGGGCCGGGGCCGAAGTAGCGGGCGGTGTGGCCGGCGGCGACGGTCTTGAGGTCGGTGCCCTTCAGGCGGGCGCCCTCCTCGATGGCGGCGGCCGGGTCGACCGTCCCGTACCCCTTCTCGTCGCTGCGGCCGCCCTGGGGGCGGCTGCGGGCGGTGTCGATGAGGAGCCGTTTGATCTGGGCCGGCGTCAGGTCGGGGTGGGCGGCGCGGACCAGGGCGACGGCGCCGGAGACGAACGCGGCGGCGGCGCTCGTGCCCCAGCCCTCGTAGTAGCGGCGGTCCGGGTCGGCGATGACGATGTCGACGCCGGGGGCGCTGACCGTGGCGTACCAGCGGCTGGTGGAGAAGGACGCGCGGGTGCCCCAGCGGTCGACGGCCGTGACGGCGATGACACCGGGGTAGGCGGCCGGGAAGGAGATGTGGTCGCCCTTCTCGCCGCCGTTGCCGGCGGAGGCGACGACGGAGACGCCCTTGGCCAGGGCGTACTGCACGGCGGCGTCCTCGCCGGCGTCGGGGTGGGCGGACTCGGAGTCGTCGCCGAGGGAGAGGTTGATGACGTCGGCGCCGTGGTCGGTGGCCCACCGGATGCCCTCGGCGAGGGCGGTGCCGCGGGTCTTGCGGGCCTTGTCGCGGGCCTTGTCGGTGCCTTCGAGGATGACCCGCACGGGCAGGATCCGCACCTTCGGGGCGACGCCGAGGACGCCGTCCTGGCCGCCGGGTCCGTGGCCGTGTCCGGCGATGATGCCGGCCATCGCGGTGCCGTGGCGGGCCCAGGCGCGGTCGCCGCGGCCGGCACCGAAGCCGACGAGGTCGGTCCCGGGCAGCACGGAGCCGGCGAGGTCGGGGTGGGTGGCGTCGACGCCGGTGTCGAGGACGGCGACCGTGATGCCCTCGCCGCGGGTCGTCTGCCAGGCCCGGCTGGTGTGCAGGGCGTCGAGGCCCCACTGGCGGGCGCGGATGGTGTCGGCGTACGCGGGCGCGGTGGTCGCGGGCAGGACGGTGAAGGCGGCGGCGAGCAGCGCGGCGGCCGCGGCGCGGCGCCGCGGGCGGCGGGGCGTCACTCCTGGTCCTCCTTCAGGGTGGCGGCGACGGTCTTGCGCAGGGCGCGTTCGACGGCGCCGCCGACGCCCTTGGCCTCGTGGCCGAGGCCGGCCTGGGCGACGGGGGTGGTCCGCCTGGGGGTCATGGCGCGGTCGGCGGGTTCGGGCTCGGCGACGGCGCGGCCGTCGGCGAAGCCGGAGACGGCGGTGACGACGACGGGCAGGTCGGGCAGGACGTGCCGCCACCAGCTGGCCCGCTGCCGGTCGCCGAAGCCGGCGGCGACGGTGCCGGGGCCGGAGAGGGCGGGCGGGGGTTCGTCGGCGGCGCGGGAGCCGAGGGTGCCCATGGTGTCGGGGTCGGCGTGGGTGAAGACCAGGGCGACGGTGGTGACGTGGGAGGAGGTGGCGTCGGTGTAGGTGGCCCGCAGGACGCGCTCGCAGCCGATGCTCTTCAGGGCGGTGTGGAGGCCCTTGGGCAGGGTGGCCGCGGTGCAGGGCGCGTCGGGCGCGACGACGATCCGCGTCCACGTACGGGCGGAGCCGCCGGGCCCGGCGGCCGGGCCGGGGAGGGTGCGCGGGAAGAGGGTGTCGACGGGTGCGTTGTGCCAGAGCGCGCGGGCCGGGGTGTAGCCGGCCGGTTCGTCCGGCTCCCCGGCCCCGCTGCCGGCGAGGACCGCCCCGGTCACGGCGAAACCGACGAGCCCCAGGGCGAGCACCCCGCACACCGCGGCGGCCACGACCCGGGCGGGCTTGCGGTCGCGTACGGGGCGCAGCCGGGTGGTCGTCTCGGCGGGCGTCTCGGCGCCGAGCGCCCACGCGTCGTAGGGGTACCCGTGTGCGGGCCCGGCGGCCGGGGGCGGCACGGGCCGGGACAGGGGACCGCCGTCCCGTACGGGCCGGAGCCGGGTGGTGGTCTCGGCGGCCGTCTGGACGTGCCCCACGGCGCCCCTGGGCGGCTGCTCGGGCGGCAGCGGCTGCGCGGGACGGGAGGGCGGGGCGGCGGGAGTCGCCGGCACGGGGGCCGTAGGTGCGGCGGGCGCGGGGCGCGCGGGGGCCACGGGGGCGGCGGGAGTCGCCGGCACGGGGGCGGCGGGAGTCGCCGGCACGGGGGCCGTAGGTGCGGCGGGCGCGCGGCGCGTGGGGGCCACGGGGGCGGCGGGAGTCGCCGGCGCGGCGGGCGGCGACGCGGGGGCGGCGGGCGCGGGGCGCGCGGGGGCCGTCGGCGCGGAGGGGGCTGGGGCGGCGGACGCCGTCGGCGCGGGGCGCTCCTGGGGCAGGAGGGCCTCCGTGATGCGGGAGGCGCGGTGCTCCGCCCGGGGCGCGGGTGCGACCGGCTCGGGGGCGGGGACGCGGGGGGCGGTGCGGCCGGGCGGGACCGGGGATCCGGGGCGCGGGGCGGGAGTCGCCGGCGCCGAAGGAGCGGGCTGTGCCTGGCGCGGACCGGGAGGCGTGGCCGACGGGGAATCCGTCGGGGCCGGCCGGGTCCGGCGGGGGCCGGAGGCCGACGGGGGTCTGGGGTCGGACGGCAGCAGGGCCTCGGTGATGCGGGACGTGGGGTGTTGCGGCTCGGTGCTCATCCCCGTCCCCCTGGTCGATCTGCGAAAGCAATGGCCGCCACTCTACGGGCTGTTCCCGGTGGGGCGGGAACCCAGGGGCCGGGCCGATCAAGGGGCTACCCACGCGTAAACCTGTCTGGCAAGCTCGGGCCATGACTCCCCGTGCCGCCGACCGCGCCCGGTACGACCGGGCCACCGCCCAACTCGACGCGCCCGTCGCCGTCGTCGATCTGGAGGCCTTCGACGCCAACGCCGAGGATCTGGTGCGCAGGGCCGGTGGCAAGCCGGTCCGGGTCGCGAGCAAGTCGGTGCGGTGCCGGGCGCTGCTGGAACGCGTGCTGGCCCGGGACGGGTTCGCGGGTGTGATGTCGTTCACGCTGGCCGAGTCGCTGTGGCTGGCCAGGGCCGGGTTCGAGGACGTGCTGCTGGCCTACCCGTCCGCCGACCGGGCGGCCTTCGCGGAGCTCGCCGGGGACGCGAAGCTGGCCGCGGCGGTGACCGTGATGGTCGACGACGTGGCGCAGCTCGATCTGATCGAGGCGTCGCGGGCGGGCGGTGCGGAGGAGGTCCGGGTCTGTCTGGAGCTGGACACCTCGCTGCACCTGCTGGGCGGACGGGTGCGGATCGGGGCCCGGCGCTCGCCGCTGCGGGAGCCCGCGCAGCTGGCGGAGCTGGCCCGGTCGGTCGCGCGCCGGCCCGGTTTCCGGCTGGTGGGGCTGATGGCGTACGAGGGGCACGTGGCGGGTGTCGGGGACGCGGTCGCGGGCCGGCCGCTGCGCTCGCGGGCGGTCCGCCTGATGCAGGCGGCGGCCCGCAGGGAGCTGGCGGCGCGCCGGGCGGCGGTGGTCCGTGCGGTGCGGGCGGTGGCGCCGGACCTGGAGTTCGTCAACGGCGGCGGGACCGGCAGCGTGCAGCACACGGCGGCCGAGGACGCGGTGACGGAGATCGCGGCGGGGTCGGGGCTGTTCGTGCCGCGGCTGTTCGACAACTACACGTCCTTCACGGGCCGCCCGGCGGCGCTGTTCGCGCAGCCGGTGGTGCGCCGCCCGGGCGTGGGGGTGGTGACGGTCCTTGGCGGCGGCTACCCCGCCTCGGGCGTCGCCGGCCGGGACCGGCTCCCGGTGCCGTATCTGCCGGAGGGTCTGCGCTACGACCCGCAGGAGGGTCCGGGCGAGGTCCAGACGCCCCTGCTCGGCTCTCCCGCGGACGACCTGCGCATCGGCGACAAGGTGTGGTTCCGGCACGCGAAGGCCGGGGAGCTGTGCGAGCGCTTCGACACGCTGCACCTGGTGGAGGGCGACCGGGTCACGGCCGCCGTCCCGACGTACCGGGGCGAGGGCCGGACGTTCCTGTAGGGCTCGGGGAGGGGGCTCCTCGGGGGGCGCGGCGCTCCTCCGGGGCTCAGGGGGCTCCGTACACCGTGTCCCTCTGGTCCGGTACGACGCTGCCGTCGGCGCGCCGGACGGGCGCGGGGGTGCCGTCGGCGGCGGTGTAGCCGGTGGTGGCGCAGGGGTACGGGTCCGGCTTGCGCTGCTTCGGCTCGATGAACATGGGGTTGACGATCCAGCGGCCGTCGGCGTCGTCGTAGGCCCGGCACATGAGCTCGTTCTTGTTGCGGTTGACGACGAGCCGCAGGCCGGTGGCGTCGCGCAGGAAGGAGACGTCGGTGTCGGAGTCGCCGGCGGCGAGGACCTGGCGGCGGTGCGCGGGCTGGACGCGTTCGGCGGCGGGGCCGTGGACGCCGAGGATCTCCTGGTTGATCCAGCAGCGTTTGCCGTCGATGTAGGTGATCATCCGGTCCTCTCCGTCCGCCACCGTGCCGCAGCCCCGGAGGTGGGAGGTGAGGCGGCCGTGCTCGGTGGTGTTGCGGATGCCGATGGCGCGGGAGGCGGGGATGCCGATGCCCTCCGCCCAGACGTCGACGACGGGCTCGGGTGAGGCGGAGACGATCCACACGGCGAATCCGGCGTCCTCGAGGGCGCGGAGCAGGTCGCGCTGCTGGTCGTAGTGGCGGATCCAGCCGGTGACCCGGGAGCTGCCGACCCGCTGGGTGGCGCCCTGCGGGGCGGCGAGGTTCTCCGCGCGGGCGGCGGTGGCGAAGGACCGGACCTGGCCGGGGGTCCAGCCGTGCAGGAGCTGGGCGAGCCAGGCGTACTGGGGGTCCATGCGGCGGTGGTCGTGGCCGGCGAAGGCGGTCGCGCCGGCGGTGGTGGCGCCGGTCGCGTACACGGCGAGGAGTTCGTCGGCGCAGCGCGTGTCGGTGGCGGTGGGCAGCGTGCGGGTGCCGGTGGGGCAGGCGTTTCGCAGCGCGGTGGCGGCATCGGGGGTGAGGTGGCGGCTGGTGGTGGTCCAGTCGCCGTTCCTCGGCGGCCGGACGCGGTCGTGGCGCAGGAGCCAGAAGAAGGTGGCGTCGCCGACGTCGTTCTTGATGACGGTGTTGTCCCAGTCGAAGATGGCGAGGGGTTTGTCGCCCCGGGGGGTCTTCTTTCGGCAGTGGTCGGCGATGAGGCGTTCGAGGCGGGCCTTGTTGTCGCCGTGCCAGCCGTCGGCGGTGGTGAGGGCGGGGCAGTCGGCGGGCCGGTCGGGCGCGGCCTGGGCACCGGTGGTGGGCAGGAGTGCGGTCGCGGCGAGGGCGAGGGCGGCGGCCCCGGCCCTGAGGGTCTGGTGCACGGGCGTTCTCCTGTCAGTACGCACGGCAGCCGGGCGCCTTGCGACGCCCGGCTGCGCGGGGTGGGGGTGTGGGGGTGGGGAGGGGTGGCGGCGGTGGGGAGGTCTAGAGGGGGGTCACGTACGCGCCGGAGATGCCGCCGTCGACGAGGAAGTCGGTGGCGTTGACGAACGAGGAGTCGTCGCTGGCGAGGAAGGCGACCGCGGCGGCGATCTCCTCGGCCTCGGCGAACCGGCCGACCGGAATGTGCACCAGGCGGCGCGCGGCGCGCTCGGGGTCCTTGGCGAAGAGCTCCTGGAGCAGGGGGGTGTTGACGGGGCCGGGGCAGAGGGCGTTGACGCGGATGCCCTCGCGGGCGAACTGGACGCCGAGTTCGCGGGACATGGCGAGCACGCCGCCCTTGGAGGCGGTGTACGAGATCTGGCTGGTGGCGGCGCCCATGATCGCGACGAAGGAGGCGGTGTTGATGATGGAGCCCCGGCCCTGGCGGCGCATGTACGGCAGGGCGGCCTTGCAGCACAGGTAGACGGAGGTCAGGTTGACGTCCTGGACGCGCTTCCACGCCTCCAGTCCGGTCTCCAGGATGGAGTCGTCGTCGGGGGGCGAGATGCCGGCGTTGTTGAAGGCGATGTCGACGGAGCCGTAGGTGTCGAAGGCGACCTTGAAGAGGTTCTCCACCTCCTCGGGGTCGGTGACGTCGACCTTGACGAAGGTGCCGCCGACCTCTTCGGCGGCGGCCTTGCCGGCCTGCTCGTCGATGTCGCCGCAGACGACGTGCGCGCCCTCGGAGGCGAGGCGGCGGGCGGCGGCGAGGCCGATGCCGCTGCCGGCGCCGGTGATGACGGCGGTGCGGCCGACGAGCCGGCGGCAGATGGTCTCTTCGGTGCTCTCGGTGTCGGTCATGGTGCTCAGGCCTCCGTGCTGATGAAGACGTTCTTGGTTTCGGTGAAGGCGGTCAGGGCGTCGGGGCCCAGTTCCCGGCCGAGGCCGGACTGGCCGAAGCCGCCGAAGGGGGTCCAGTAGCGGACGCTGGAGTGGGAGTTGACGGAGAGGTTGCCGGCCCGGACGGCGCGGGAGGCGCGCAGGGCGCGGCCGACGTCCCGGGTCCAGATGGAGCCGGACAGGCCGTACGGGGTGGCGTTGGCGAGCCGGATCGCGTCGGCCTCGTCCTCGAAGGGCAGGACGACGGCGACGGGGCCGAAGACCTCCTCGACGGCGCAGGGGGCGTCCTCGGGGAGGCCGGTGAGGAGGGTGGGCGGGAACCAGAAGCCGGGGCCTTCGGGGGCCTTGCCGCGGACGGCTTCGGCGCCGGGGGCGTTCTCGGTGGCGCCGGTGACGTAGGAGCGGACGCGGTCGAGCTGGGCGCGGGAGATGAGGGGGCCCATCTGGGTGCGCTCGTCGAGCGGGTCGCCGACGACGATCTCCTCGACGGCGGGGGTGAGGAGTGCCAGGAAGCGGTCGTAGACCTCGCGCTGGACGAGGATCCGGGTGCGGGCGCAGCAGTCCTGGCCGCTGTTGTCGAGGAAGGCCATGGGGGCGGCGGCGGCCGCGGCCGCGAGGTCGGCGTCGGCGAAGACGATGTTGGGGCTCTTGCCGCCGAGTTCGAGGGTGACGCGCTTCACCTGGTCGGCGGCCTTCGCCATGATCTGCTTGCCGACCCGGGTGGAGCCGGTGAAGACGATCTTGGCGATGCCGGGGTGTTCGACGAGGGCGTTGCCGGCGACCGGGCCCTCGCCGGGGAGGACCTGGAAGAGGTGCTCGGGCAGGCCGGACTCCAGGGCGAGTTCGGCGAGGCGGAGCGCGGTGAGCGGGGTGGTCTCGGCGGGCTTGAGGAGGACGGCGTTGCCGGCGGCGAGGGCGGGGGCGGTGGCCCATGCGGCGATCGGCATGGGGAAGTTCCAGGGGGCGATGACGCCGATGACGCCGAGGGGTTCGAGGAGGGTGACGTCGAGGCCGCCGGGGACGGGGATCTGGCGGCCGTTGAGGCGTTCCGCTCCCCCGGCCGCGTAGTCGAGCAGGTCGCGGACGTTGCCGGCTTCCCAGCGGGCGTTGCCGAGGGTGTGGCCGGCCTCGCGGACTTCGAGGAGGGCGAGTTCCTCGATGTGGGCGTCGACGGTGGCGGCGAAGCGGCGCAGGACGCGGGCGCGGTCGGCCGGCGCGGCGGCGGCCCAGGCGCGCTGCGCCTCGGTCGCCCGCAGGACGGCGGCGTCGACGTCGGCCGGGGTGGCGGCGGGGACGGTGGCGACGAGCTCCTCGGTCGCCGGGTTCAGGACGTGCAGTTCGTGCGGCAAGGGTCGTTCCTCACATGCGTTCGAAGGAGCGGCGCAGTTCCCAGTCGGTGACGGCGGCGTCGTAGGCGTCGAGTTCGACGCGGGCCATGTTGCGGTAGTGGGCGACGACCTCGGGGCCGAAGGCGGCCTTGGCGATCTCGCTGTTCTCCCAGAGCTCGGCGGCTTCGCGCAGATTGGTGGGCACGTGCTCGTATCCGCCGGTGTAGGCGTTGCCGGTGCAGGCGGGCGGGAGTTCGAGGCCCTGTTCGAGGCCGTGGAGGCCGGCGGCGACGAGGGCGGCGACGGCGAGGTAGGGGTTGACGTCGCCGCCGGGGAGGCGGTTCTCGAAGCGGGTGGAGCGGCCGTGGCCGACGATCCGCAGGGCGCAGGTGCGGTTGTCGTGGCCCCAGGCGACGGCGGTGGGGGCGAAGGAGCCCGGCTGGAACCGCTTGTAGGAGTTGACGTTCGGGGCGTAGAGGAGGGAGAAGTCGCGCAGGGCGGCGAGCTGTCCGGCCAGGAAGTGCCGCATGACGTCGGACATGCCGTCGGGTCCGTCCCCCGCCATGACGTTACGGCCGTCGGCGTCCTGGAGGGAGAGGTGGATGTGGCAGGAGTTGCCCTCGCGCTCGTTGTACTTGGCCATGAAGGTGAGCGAGCAGCCCTCCTGGGCGGCGATCTCCTTGGCTCCGGTCTTGTAGACGGCGTGCTGGTCGCAGGTGACGAGGGCTTCGTCGTACTTGAAGGCGATCTCGTGCTGGCCGGGGTTGCACTCGCCCTTGGCGGACTCGACGGTGAGTCCTGCGGCGGTCATCTCGTTGCGGATGCGGCGCAGCAGGGGCTCGATCCGCCCGGTGCCCAGGATGGAGTAGTCGATGTTGTACTGGTTGGCGGGGGTCAGACCGCGGTAGTTCGCGTCCCACGCCTGCTCGTAGGTGTCCTTGAAGACGATGAACTCGAGCTCGGTGCCGACGTGGGCGGTGAAGCCGTGGGCGGCGAGCCGGTCGAGCTGGCGGCGGAGGATCTGGCGCGGGGCGGCGACGACGGGGCTGCCGTCGCTCCAGGCGAGGTCGGCCATCACCATGGCGGTGGCCTCGTTCCAGGGGACGCGGCGCAGGGTGGAGAGGTCGGGGCGCATGGCGAAGTCGCCGTAGCCGCGGTCCCAGGAGGACATCTCGTAGCCGTCGACGGTGTTCATCTCGGCGTCGACGGCCAGAAGATAGTTGCAGCCCTCGGTGCCGTGGTCGAGGACGTCGCTCAGGAAGAACGGTGCGGCGAACCGCTTGCCCTGGAGCCGTCCCTGCATGTCGGGGAAGGCCAGGACGACGGTGTCGATCTCGCCGTTCGCGACGAGCGAGCGGAGCTCGTCGACGGCGAGCGGGGGTGTGCGGTCTGCCACGGGATGACTCCTCCTTCGGGCTGCCGGGAGCCATAAGGTATTGCTCAGAACCATTGCTTGGGAAGGGGAAACGGCGAGGTGGCCAGTACGGGTGGATCGGCGGACCGGCTGACGTCCGTGCTGCGGCCGGTGCGCGCGGGCAACGGTTTCGAGGAGGCCCTGGAGCAGATCCTGCAGGTCGTGCGCCTGGGGCTGGTGCCGGGCGGGGAGCGGCTGCCGGCCGAGCGGGAGCTCGCGGACCGGATGGGGATCAGCCGGGTCACGCTGCGCGAGGTCCTGAAGGTGCTCCAGGAGCAGGGCCTGGTGGAGAGCCGGCGGGGCCGGTACGGCGGAACGTTCGTGCTGCGGCGCGCGCAGACGGCCGACGAGGCGGAGCTGCGCCGCCGGATCGCCGCCGTCGACATGGAGGACACGCTGCGCTTCCGCGAGGTCCTGGAGGTGGGCGCGGCCGGGCTGTGCGCGGCGCACGGCCTGACCGAGGGGGGTGCCGAGCGGCTGCGCGCGGCCCTCGCGGCGACCCATGACGCACCGCTCGGCGACTACCGGCGGCAGGACACGCTGCTGCACCTCACCCTCGCCGAGCTGTCCGGTTCGCCGACGCTGACGGCGCAGTACGCGGCGGTCCGGGCGACCGTCAACGACCTGCTGGACTGCATCCCCCTGCTGGTGCGCAACCTGGAGCACTCGCAGCACCAGCACACGGCCCTGGTGGAGGCGGTGCTCGACGGGGACGCGGACGCGGCGCGCGAGGTGATGCGGGAGCACTGCGCGGGGACGGCGGCGCTGCTGCGCGGCTTTCTGACCTGAGCGGCGCCCCGGCCGCGTAACCGGAACGTAACGCAGGGGTCTTGCGCCGTCCGCCCCGACGGCGCAAAGGTATGGCACCAATCCATTGGGCCCGTTCCGGGGAGCTGACCGCCGCCATGACGCTGGAAGACACCTCAGGCACCACAGCAAGCAAGGCCGCGCCCGACGACTACCTTCAGCGCCGCACCCTGCGCCGCGGCAGCGCGGGCTGGCTGCTGCTGACCGGTCTCGGGGTGGCGTACGTCGTCTCGGGCGACTTCTCCGGCTGGAACATCGGACTGTCCAAGGGCGGCTTCGGCGGTCTCGCCGTCGCGACCGTGCTCATGGGCGCCATGTACGCCTGTCTGGTGTTCGCGCTCGCCGAGCTGTCCGCGATCCTGCCCACGGCCGGCGGCGGCTACGGCTTCGCCCGGCGGGCGCTCGGCACCTGGGGCGGCTTCCTGACCGGGACGGCGATCCTCATCGAGTACGTCCTCGCGCCCGCCGCCATCTCCATCTTCATCGGCGACTACGTGGAGTCCCTCGGGCTGTTCGGCCTGGAGTCGGGCTGGCCCGTCTACCTGGTCTGCTTCGCCCTGTTCATCGGCATCCACCTGTGGGGCGTGGGCGAGGCGCTGCGCTTCAGCCTGATCGTCACCGCCGTCGCGGTGGCCGCGCTGCTGGTCTTCGCCCTCGGCGCGCTGAGCGACTTCCACGTGTCCGGCCTCGACGACATCCCCGCCGACCCGGAGGCGACCGGCTCCAGCTCCTGGCTGCCGTTCGGCCTGCTCGGCATCTGGGCCGCGTTCCCCTTCGGCATGTGGTTCTTCCTGGGTGTCGAGGGCGTGCCGCTCGCCGCCGAGGAGGCCAAGGACCCGGTGCGCTCGATGCCGAGGGCGCTCGCCCTGTCGATGGGCGTCCTCGTGGTCCTCGCGCTGATCACCTTCCTCGCGGCGACCGGGGCCCGCGGCTCGGCCGCCATCCAGGAGGCCGGCAATCCGCTGGTGGTGGCGCTCCAGGGCGACGGGGAGCCGACCGCGCTCAGCCGCTTCGTGAACTACGCGGGGCTCGCGGGCCTGGTCGCGTCCTTCTTCTCCCTCATCTACGCGGGCTCCCGCCAGCTCTTCGCGCTGTCCCGGGCCGGCTACCTGCCCCGCTTCCTCTCCCTGACCAGCCGCCGCAAGTCGCCCTACCTGGGGCTGCTCATTCCCGGCGCGCTCGGTTTCGCGCTCGCCGCGGGGACCGGGGACGGGGCGCGGATGCTGAACATCGCGGTGTTCGGCGCGACCATCTCGTACGCCCTGATGGCGCTCTCGCACATCGTGCTGCGCCGCCGCGAGCCCGGCCTGCACCGCCCGTACCGCACCCCGGGCGGTGTGCTGACCTCATCGGTCGCCTTCGTGCTGGCCCTCGCCGCCCTGGTGGCGACCTTCCTGGTCGACAAGGACGCGGCGTTCATCGCGCTCGCCGTGTACGTGATCGCCCTCGCCTACTTCGCGTTCTACAGTCGCCACCACCTGGTGGCGAAGGCACCCGAGGAGGAGTTCGCGGCGCTCGCCGCGGCCGAGGCCGAACTCGAACGCTGACCGACGCACGATCCCTTGAAGGAGTCTTCCGTGTCCAAGCCGCTCATCGGCGTCACGACCTATCTCGACCAGGCCCGCTGGGGCGTGTGGGACCTGCCGGCGGCGCTGCTCCCGGCCGCGTACCCCCGCCTGATCCAGCGCGGCGGCGGGCTCGCGGCGATGCTGCCGCCGGACGATCCGTCCGCGGCGGCGCAGACGGTGGACCGCCTGGACGCCCTGGTGGTGGCGGGCGGCGCGGACGTGGAACCGGTGCGGTACGGGGCCGAGCCCGACCCCCGTACGGGGCCGCCCGCCCGGGAGCGGGACGGCTGGGAACTGGCCCTGATCGACGCGGCCCTGGCCGCCGGCATCCCGCTGCTCGGCATCTGCCGGGGCATGCAGCTGCTCAACGTGGCGCTCGGCGGCACCCTCGTGCAGCACCTGGACGGCCACACGGAGGCGGTCGGCGTGATCGGCCGCCATCCGGTGTCACCGGTCCCGGGAACCCGCTACGCCGCGCTGGTCCCGGAGCCGGCTTCCGTCCCCACCTACCACCACCAGTGCGTGGACATCCTCGGCAAGAACCTGATCGCCTCGGCCCATGCCGGGGACGGCACGGTCGAGGCGATCGAGCTGCCCTCCCCCGCCTGGGTGCTGGGCGTCCAGTGGCACCCGGAGATGGGCGAGGACCTGCGGGTGGTGCGGGGGCTCGTGGCGGCGGCTAGCGGGCGAGCCGCCCGCGCATGAGGACGGCGTAGAGCACCCCGGCGACGGCCATCCCCACCGGCAGGGCGAGGTCGATGCCGCCGAGGGCGCGGGCGACGGGCCCGGTGTACGCGGTGTTCACGCACAGCGCCGCGACGCCGGCCCCGCCGAGCACCCCGGCCGCGCCGGCCGGGTTGACCCCGCCCGCGTACCAGAAGGAGCCGGCCCGGGTCTCGTCCATCAGGGCGGGCCCGTCGTAGCGGTTGCGGCGCAGCAGGATGTCGACCGCGTACACGGTCATGGCCGGGCCCAGCAGGACGACGGTCAGCTGCAGCACGTTGCTGACGGTGTCCAGGAAGTTGGAGACGAGCAGCGCGTACAGGGTCAGGGCGACCGCCACCGCGCCGTCGACCAGGACGCTGCGGGAGCGCCGGATGCGCAGGCCCACGGCCTGGAGGGCGAGCCCGGCGCTGTAGGCGGTCATGGCGTTGATGGCGATGGTGCCGAGCACGAGGGCGAGCAGGAAGACGGGCGCGAACCAGCCCGGCAGCAGCGACTCCAGGGCGGCCTGGGGGTCGGTCATGTCGACGACGGTCGCGGCGAGGGCGCCGAGCGTGCACACCGCGACGCTCGGCAGGAAGCCTCCGAGGGCGGTCCACCCCATGACCGCCTTCGCCGAGGAGGTCCGCGGCAGATAGCGGGAGAAGTCCGCGCTGGTGGTGTACGAGAGCGGGCCGGCCGCGATCAGCGTCACCCCGGCGATCAGCGTGGCCCACAGGTCGGCGCCGCGCAGTGGGGCGTCCGGCGCGTAGCCGAAGTCGGCGTGCAGCAGCACCGCGTAGGCCACGGCGCCGAAGACGGCCGTCAGGGCGATGGTGAGGGGCAGGTAGAGCCGGACGATGAGCCCGTGCCCGTAGACGCCGATGGTCAGGGTGACCCCGGCGATCACGAGGACCACCACGATCTTGACGCCCGTGGAGGCGTCGATCCCGGCCTTCCCCGCCAGGGCGAACGCGGCCCCGGCGGCCGCGGCCAGGTTGAGCGCGAAGTAGCAGACGGAGATGGCCCAGCCGGTGACGGCGTTGTTCACGCGGTTGCCGCGCACGCCGTAGACGGCCCGGGTGATCACCTCGCTGGGCGCTCCCGCGGCGGGTCCCGAGATCGCGAGCACACCGGTGAGCAGCCAGAACAGGTTGCCGACGACGATCACCGCGAACGCCTGGACGAGGCTCAGGCCCATGAGGACAAGGGCGCCGCCGATGACGAGGCTCAGGTAGTTGACGTTGGCGGCGGCCCAGACGGAGAAGAGCTCGCCGGGCCGTCCGTGCCGCTCGCCGTCCGGGATGTGGTCGATGCCGTGGGACTCGATCCGCGTGGCGCGACCGGTGACGGCAGCCTCCGTGGACCGGGGGCTCGGATCGGGAAACGTGGCAGCCATACGGCCCTCCGGAGAGCGTGTCGTGCACACCTGGTTGCTTATTGGTCGCACACTCAATAGCATCCCCGGTATGTCGTCAAGCGTCCCGCGCAAACGCGTTCGAAAGTCCCCCGAGGCCCGGCGCGCGGAGATCGTCGACGCGGCCGCGTCCGTCGCCCTCACCGAGGGCCTGGAGTGCGTGACCCTGCGCCGGATCGCCGAGGAGCTCGATGTGCGCCCCGGTCTGATCAGCCACTACTTCCCCTCCGCGGAGGAGCTGGTGGCCGAGGCATTCGCCGTCGCCGCCACGGGTGAGCTCGACTCGCTGCTCCCCGCCGACCGGCCCGACGGCACGCCCACCCAGTACCTCGCCCGCTACTTCGCGCTCTCCTCCGGAGACGCCTACGACGACATCAGCCGCCTCTGGATCAACGCCCGCCACCTCAGCCGCTACCGGCCGGTCCTGCGCGACCGGGTCCGCGCGATGGAGCTCGCCTCCGACGACCGCCTCGAAGGTGTCATCCGCGACGGCGTCGCCCGCGGGGAGTTCCGCACGGAGGACCCCCATGCGACGGCGATCATGATCCTGGTCGTCCTGGACGGCCTCGCCGCCCACGCCAACACCGACCGGAGCTACCGCCCGGAGGCGGTGCTGCGGATGGCCGTCACCACCACGGAACGCGAACTCGGCCTGGCGCCGGGCACCCTGACCCGCGAGGCGGACGCGCTCCCCGCCACCCTGCCCCACTGACCTCCGTCACCCGCCTCCTCCTCGCCCTGGAGCCCCTGTGCGCACCCGCCTCGTCCTGTCCTCCGCCCGGCTGCTCGACCCCGGCACCGGCTCCTTCCTGCCGGAGACCGCGCTCGCCGTCGCCGAGAGCGGACGGATCGCCGCGCTCGGCGACGACCGGGAGATGCGCGCCCTCGCCGGCCCGGCGACCGAGGTCGTCGACCTGAAGGGGGCGGTGGTCACCGCGGGCCTGGTCGACGGTCACCTCCACCCCGTCACGGGCGCCGACCTCACCCACGGGCTCGACCTGTCGCAGTGCGCCGACCTGGCGGACGTACGGGACGCGCTCTCCCGCGAGGTCGGCCGCCTCGGCCGCGGGGACTGGCTCTTCGCCTGGGGTCTCGACCCGAACGTCTTCGGCGACGAACCCGTCGGCATCGCCCCCTTCGACACCGTCCTCGCCGGCGTGCCCGCCTTCCTGCTGCTCTTCGACGCCCACTCCGCCCTCGCCAGCCGCCGCGCCCTGGAGATCGCCGGTGTCGACGGGCCGCGCCGCTTCGACCAGGCGTCCGCGGAGGTGGTGTGCGACGAGCACGGCCGGCCGACCGGTCTCCTCCAGGAGGACGCGGCCTGCGAACTGGTCGAACGGGTCGCCCCGCGGCCGACCCACGCCGAGCGCCGCGACCGCCTCGCGGCCGCCCTGCGCTCGATGGCTGCGGCGGGCCTGACCGGCGGCCACGTCATGGACGCGAACGGCGCGAGCCTCGCCCTCCTCGCCGAACTCGACGCGGCCGGCGAGCTCCCCCTCCGCCTGCGCGTCGCCCCCTGGTGCCAGCCCGGCACGGACGCCGACGGCGTACGCGAACTGATCGCCGTGCAGGGCACGGGCGGCGGGCTCTGGCGCGTGGACGGCGTGAAGCTCTTCATGGACGGCACGATCGACAACGGCACCGCGTGGCTGGAACGCCCCGACTGCCACGGCGAGTCGACGCACGCGTTCTGGCCCGATCCGGCCGCCTACACCGCCGTCATCGGCGAACTGCACCGCGCCGGGACCCCCACCGCCACCCACGCCATCGGCGACGCCGCCGTACGCCACGCCCTCGACGCCGTACAGAAGGCGCAGGCCCACGCGGGCCGCCCGGTCCGCCACCGCGTCGAGCACATCGAGACCGTCCCGGACGACACCCTGCACCGCTTCGCCGAACTGGGCGTCGTCGCCTCGATGCAGCCCACCCACTGCTGCGACTTCACCCGGGCCGACCACACCGACAACTGGTCCCGCCGGCTGGGCGAGGAGCGCGCCTCCCGGGCGTGGCGCTGCCGCGACCTGTGGGACTCGGGGGCGACCGTCGTCCTGGGCTCCGACTGGCCGATCGCCCCCTTCCCGCCCCTCACCGTCATGGCGGGCGCCCGCCACCGCCGCCCGACCCGCGACCTCAGCCGCCCTCCGCACGCCCCGGAGCAGGCGCTGACGGCGCTGGAGGCGCTGCGCGGCATGACGGTCAACGCGGCCTTTGCCGCCCGCGAGGAGCACGAGGCGGGCCGCATCGCCCTCGGCCACCGCGCCGACCTCACGGTCCTGGCGGACGACCCGCTGACCACCCCGGCAGCCGACCTCCCGCAGCTCCCGGTCCTCCTGACCGCCGTCGACGGCAAGGTGACCTTCCGCGACGTGACGACGGCCTGAGCGGACGCCCACCGGGCGGGAACGGGCGCCGGGCAGTCACCGGGCCGCGCCCGCCCGGCCGACGCGCCGTCACCCCCGCGTCAGCGACAGCAGATCCCGCGCCGGCCCCGTCGGCCGGTGACCCGCCGGCCACACGGCCCGCAGGTCCCGCCGCAGCAGCACCCCCGCCACCGGCACGGCCACCAGCCGCCGCGACGCCAGCTCCTCGGCGACGGCGAGCTCGCTCAGCACCGCGGGCCCCGCTCCGCTGACGGCGGCGGCCTTGACGGCCGTGGTGGAGGCGAGTTCCAGCAGCGGCTGCGCGAGTCCCCCGTGCGCGGCGAGGGCGGCGTCGAGCACCTGCCGGGTCCCGGAGCCGCGCTCGCGCAGCACCAGCGGGGTGGCGGCCAGCTCCGCCGGGTCGAGCGCGGCCCGGCGCCGGGCCCACGAGTGGGAGGGCGCCACGACGACGGCGAGCCGGTCGTGGGCGACGACGGTCCCGTCGAGGCCGTCGGGCACGGCGAGTCCCTCGACGAAGCCGAGGTCGGCCTCGCCGCCGAGCAGCCGCTCGGCGACGGCCGCCGAGTTCCCGGCCATGAGGGAGACGGCGGTGTCGGGCCGCTCGTTGCGCAGCGCGATGAGCCAGCCGGGCAGCAGGTACTCGGCGATGGTCATGGAGGCGGCGACCCGCAGCCGGGAGTCGCGCCGCCCGCGCAGCGCCTGCACCCCGGCGTCGAAGGCCTCGGCGGCTTCCACGATCCGCCGTGCCCAGTCGGTGACGAGCGCGCCCGCGTCGGTGAGCCGGGAGCCGCGCGGTGAACGGTCGACGAGGGCGACGCCGAGCTGACGCTCCATGGAACGGATGCGGCTGCTGGCGGCGGGCTGGGTGATGCCGACCTCGCGGGCGGCGCGGCCGAGGCTGCCGTGCCGGGCGACGGCGAGGAGCAGTTCGAGCGCGCCGAGGTCGGGGACGCGGTGGGACAGAAGGCGGACGACGTCCCTCGGCTCACTGCGCTCACTACGCTCACTGCTCATAAGATCAGCTTATGTCCTCATAGCCGGGACGTCCCTGGTCGGGGGCGTGGACCGGCGAAAAGATCGAGCCATGGCAACCCTCGCTCCCTCTCGCCGTCCGGCCCCCGTCGCCACCACCCCCGGCGCACGGTGGGCCGCGGTCCGTCACCTCGGCCCGAACTGGTACGCCTCGGTGATGGGCACCGCCGCCGTCGCCAACGCGGGGGCGGCCCTGCCGGTCGGCGTCCCCGGCCTGCGGACCGCCTGCACGGCGGTCTGGGCGCTCTCGCTGGCGATGCTGCTGACCCTGCTCGCCGCCCGCGCCCTGCACTGGACGCACCACCGCGACCAGGCCCGCGCCCATCTGCTGGACCCGGCGACCGCTCCGTTCTACGGGTGCCTGGCCATGGCGCTGCTCGCGGTGGGCGGCGGCGCGCTGATCTTCGGCCGGGACTGGATCGGCCTGCCCGCGGCCGTCGCCGTCGGCGCCGTCCTCTTCACGGCGGGCACGGTGACCGGCCTGGCGGCGGCGGTGGCCGTCCCGTACCTGATGGTGGCGCGCCACCGGATCGAGGGTGCCTCTCCGGTGTGGCTGCTGCCCGTGGTGGCCCCGATGGTGTCGGCGGCCCTCGGCCCGCTGCTGCTGCCCCATCTCCCCGCCGGCCAGGTGCAGCAGAGCTTCCTGATCGCCTGTCACGCGATGTTCGGCATCAGCCTGCTGGCGACCCTGGTGATGCTGCCCCTGGTGTTCGGGCGGCTGGTGACCGCGGGTCCGCTGCCGCTCGCCCTCAC
Source organism: Streptomyces roseoviridis (assembly GCF_039535235.1). NCBI lineage: Bacteria > Bacillati > Actinomycetota > Actinomycetes > Kitasatosporales > Streptomycetaceae > Streptomyces > Streptomyces roseoviridis. The sequence continues at coordinate 6,166,422 of NZ_BAAAWU010000001.1, read as the reverse complement.
CCCCACCCTGTTCCTGGTCCTGGGGCCGCTCGGGCAGTCGACGACCGCGGCGAACGCGTTCGCCGACGCCGCGGCCGGGGTGCTCCCGGCCCCGTACGCGCACGCCTTCTCCGCCTTCGCCGTGCTCTACGGAGTCCCGGTGACCGGCTTCGCGCTGCTGTGGCTGGTTCTGGCCGGGGCGCTGGTGCTGCGGGCCCGCCGCCGGGGCATGGGGTTCGCGATGACGTTCTGGGCGTTCACCTTCCCGGTGGGCACCTGCGTGACGGGCGCCGAGGGCCTGGCCCGGCACACCGGGCTCGCCGCCTTCCGGTGGCTGGCGGTCGGCCTGTACGTGCTTCTCCTCGCGGCCTGGCTGGTGGCGGGCACCCACACCGTGCGCGGGCTGCTCAGCGGCGCGCTGCTCGCAGGGCCGCGGCCAGTGACCGCGGGGCGGTGACGAGCGAGGGCCCGTACCAGGTCAGGTGGCGTCCGTCGACGAGCGCGGCGGCGGCACCGGGGAATGCCTCGGGGCCGTCGTCGGCGGTGAAGCAGTAGGGCTCGTCGGGCAGCACCACCAGATCCGGCGCGGCGGCGTGGAGTTCTTCCAGCGGTACGCGCGGATAGCGTTCGGGGTGCTCGCCGTACAGGTTGCGCACGCCGAGCCGGGCGAGCAGGTCCCCGGCGAAGGTGTCGCGCCCGAGCACCATCCAGGGCCGCCGCCAGATCGGCACGACGGCGGTCAGGGGCGGGTCGTACGCCGCCGTGGAGGGCCCCACCGAGGCCCAGGCGGCCTCGGCCTCGTCGAGCCAGCGCGGCCGGCCCCGGACCCCGCAGGCGTCGAGGACGCGGGCGAGTTCGGCGAGGGCCTGGTCGAGGGTGCGGACCTCGGTGACGAGGACGTCCAGCCCGGCGGCCCGCAGGGCGTCGAGGTCCGGCCGCCGGTTCTCCTCCTCGTTGGCGATCACCAGGTCGGGCCGGAGGGCGGTGACGGCGGCGACGTCGGGGTTCTTGGTGCCGCCGACGCGTGCGGCGCCGCCCAGGTCCGCGGGGTGGGTGCACCAGTCGGTGACGCCGACGAGGGCGCCGGGCGCGGAGACGGCGACGGCCTCGGTGAGCGACGGCACGAGGGACACCACTCGGGGGCCGCCCCGCCGTCCCGCAGGGCTCGGGCGGCTTGGTGGGGTCGCAGGGCTCGGTGGGGTCGGTGGGGCCGGACGGCTCGGGCGGCTGGGTGGGGTCGGGCGGCCGGGAAGGTTCGGGTGGCTCACGCCTCCGCTGCCTCGATGTGGTCGGCGACGGACACGAAGACGAGCCGGGTGCCGGGCGCGGTGGCCCGCCAGCGGTGGCGCACCCCGCCGGAGAGGTAGAGGGTGTCGCCGCGTTCCAGGCGGTAGGCGCGGCCCTCGGCCTCGACCTCGGCGGCGCCGTCGGCGACGTACAGCAACTCGTCGTTGCGGTGGAGGAATTCCCGCCCCGCGTCCTGTTCGCCGGTGCACTCCAGGGCCTGGAGCTGGTGCCGGCCGCGGACCAGGGGCCGTACGCCGGGCGGCATGTCCCACAGCTCCTCGTCCGACCGTACGACGTCGACGGTGCGGGCGGCCTCGGCGGCGGCGAGCAGTTCGGCGGCGGTCGTCTCCAGGGCCGCGGCGACGAGCTGGAGGGAGCGGTCGCTGGGGCGGGCCCGCTCGTTCTCGACCTGGCTGAGGAAGGGCACGGACAGGCCGCTGCGCTGGGCGACGACGGCCAGGGTGAGCTGGAGCGCCCGGCGGCGCCTCTTGACGGCCGCGCCCACGCGCAGCGACTCCTTGTCGTCCATGTCGGCCCCCTCCCTCGTGCGTCGGTGTACCGGTCGGTTACCTGCACCTTACGCAGCTTTGGGGCGGGGTTTCGCGTCGTGGCGAAAAGGGGTGGTCGCCGAACACGTTCGGCGACCACCCCTTTTCGCAGCGCATCCGGATCTACTGCGGGACGAGCCGCTCCGCGACGCCCGGATTCCGGTCGAGCCAGGTGCGGACGGCTTCCTGCTCCTTGCCCTTTCCGGTCTCCTGGATGACCGCTTCGAGTCCGGTCAGTTCCTTCTCGCTGAGCTCGAAGTCCTTCAGCCAGGCGCCGACCTCGGGGTTGTCCCGGGTGAAGCCCTTGCGGGCGAGGGTGTGGACCCCGTCGCCCTTGCCCCAGCTGCCCTTGGGGTCCTTGAGCTTCTTGAGGTCGTAGGTGGAGTAGGCCCAGTGCGGCGACCAGAGGGTGGTGACGATCGGCTGCTTCTTGTCGTACGCGCGCTTGAGCTCGGCCAGCATGCCGGGGGTGGAGCCGTCGACGACCTCGTACTCGCCCGCGAGGCCGTAGTCCTTCAGGACCTTCTCCTTGAGGATGCCCATCATTCCGGCGCTCGGCTCGATGCCGACGATGCGGCCCTTGAACGTCCCGGCCCTGCCCTTGAGGTCGGCGAGGGTGTTCACGTCCTTCATGTACGAGGGGACGGTGAGCTCCAGGGAGGTGGGACCGTACCAGGAGCCGAGGTCCTCGAGCTCGTCGCGGTACTTCTCCCAGTACTGGGCGTGGGTGACGGGCAGCCAGGCGTCGGTCTGGAAGTCGATCTGGCCGCCGGCGAGACCGGTGTAGAGGGCGCCGGCCTCCAGCTGCCTGGTGTCGACCTCGTAGCCGCGGCGTTCGAGGAGTTCCTTCCAGAGGAAGGTGGAGGCGATGCCCTCGTCCCAGGGGATGTAGCCGAGGCTGATCTTCTTGCCCTGGCCGGTGCCGCCGCCGGACGCGGTGGAGGCGGTGCCGCCGCCGAGGAAGCCCATGCCGCCGGCGACGAGCGCCAGGACGACGACGCCGACGAGGGCGGTGACGGGCTGCGGGCGGTGGCTCCAGATCTTCGCGCCGGCGCGGGCGGCGGTCGCGGCGCGGGCCTTGGCGGCCGCGCGGCGGCCGAGCGGGGAGACCTGGCGGCCGAGGGCCGCGGTCATCCGGTCGAGGTACATGGCGAGGATGACGATGGAGATGCCGGCCTCGAAGCCGAGGCCGATGTCGACGTTGCCGATGGCGCGGTAGACGGCGCCGCCGAGTCCGCCGCCGCCGACCATGCCGGCGATGACGACCATGGACAGGCCGAGCATGATCACCTGGTTGACGCCGGCCATGAGGGTGGGCAGGGCGAGCGGCAGCTGCACGCGCAGCAGGGTGTTGCGCGGGGTGGTGCCGAACGCCTCGGCGGCCTCGACGAGTTCGCCGTCGACCTGGCGGATGCCGAGTTCGGTCATGCGCACGCCCGGCGGCAGGGCGAAGACGATGGTGGCGATGATGCCGGGCACCACGCCGACGCCGAAGAAGATGATGCCGGGGATGAGGTAGACCATCGCCGGCATGGTCTGCATGAAGTCCAGGACGGGGCGCAGTACGGCGCTGACGGCCTTGGAGCGGGCCGCCCAGATGCCGAGCGGTACGGCGATCACCAGGGTGACGAGGGTGGCGACGAGGACGAGCGAGAGGGTCGACATGGCGTCGTCCCACAGCTCGATGGAGTCCACGAGGGCGAAGCCCGCGAAGGCGAGGACACCGGCGGCGAGGCCGCGCAGCCACCAGGCGACGATCGCGAGGATGCCGGCGAAGAGCAGCGGGTGGGGTGCGGACAGGACGGCGTCGATGCCGTCGTAGAGGCCGGTGACGACGGTGGTGACGGCGTCGAAGAGCCAGGACAGCTGGGCCTGGAGCCAGTCGACGGTGCTGTCGACCCACTGGCCGAGGGGGAGCCTAGGCATCGGTGGTCACCTCCTTCGCGCCGGGGCCGGTATGCGTCCCGTCGGTGTCGCCTTCGGCCCGGGCGGTGGCATTGGCGGTCGGGGCGGTGGCGCGGGCGGCCTGCGCGGGCGGGGCGGTGACGCGGGCGGTGGCCTGGGCGGTCGGGGCGGTGGCCCGGGCGGTGGCGCGGCCGGCCTGCGCGGTCGGAGCGGCGGCCCGGGCGGTGGCCTGGGCGGGGATGTGCGGGTCGTCGGCGCGGCCGCCGGCGGCCTCGGCCACCGGGCCGGGGCGCACGTCGACGTCGAGGCCGCCCATGACGCCGAGGAGGCGGTCCTGGGCGACGACGCCGAGCCGCTCGCCGTCGGCGTTCTCCACGGGCACGGGGTGCAGGGAGCGCGCGGAGACCGTGCACAGCTCGGCGAGGGGCGTCTCGGGGGCGACCGGCCGGCAACCGCAGCCGGGCGGGCAGTCCTCGGGGGCGACGCTGCCGTCGGTCATCACCGCGGCCGCGGTGAGCACCCGGGTGCGGTCGACGTCCTGGGTGAAGGAGGCGACGTAGTCGTCGGCGGGCCGGACCAGGATGTCCTCGGCGGTGCCGAGCTGGACGATCCGGCCGTCGCGCATGACGGCGATGCGGTCGCCGAGGCGCATGGCCTCGTTGAGGTCGTGGGTGATGAAGACGATGGTCTTCTTCAGCTTCCGCTGCAGCACGAGCAGCTGGTCCTGCATGTCACGGCGGATCAGCGGGTCGAGGGCGCTGAAGGACTCGTCCATCAGGAGCAGGTCGGCGTCGGTGGCGAGGGCGCGCGCGAGGCCCACGCGCTGCTGCATGCCGCCGGACAGCTCGTCGGGCCAGGACTCCTCCCAGCCGGCGAGTCCGCACAGCTCCAGGGCCTCGGCGGCGCGCCGCCGGCGCTCGGCGCGCGGGACGCCCTGCACTTCCAGGCCGTAGGCGGCGTTCTCGAGGACGCTGCGGTGCGGGAAGAGCGCGAAGTGCTGGAAGACCATGCTGATCTTCCTGGACCGGACCTCGCGCAGCTCGCGCGGGGACAGGGCGGTGAGGTCGCGGCCGTCGTGGAGGACGCGGCCCGCGGTGGGGGTGAGCAGGCCGTTGAGCATGCGCAGCAGGGTGGACTTGCCCGAGCCGGACAGACCCATGACGACGAAGATCTGGCCGGGTTCGACGACGAAGGAGGCGTCGATCACGGCCGCCGTGGTGCCGTCGGCGCGCAGGGCGTCGCGGTCGGCCCCGGTCCCGTCGCCGGCGGCGAGTTCACGGACGGCTTCGTCGGGTCGTCTGCCGAACACCTTGTACAGGTGGTCGGCCTGGAGCCTGGACACATACACCTCACGAGTAGCAACGAGAACGGCCCTCCCCGCCGAGGACTTCGTCCTGGCGGGACCCCACCCCACAGCCGGGCCGTGGAGCGGGGCGGGATCGGCCCGCGTCACCCGTCGCGTACGGCGATTCTCATTCGGCTCGAATCGTTGAATCCCGTACCGGGTCCACTCCGGGCTCGCCCCTGCCCCGGCTCCGGAGAGGGAAACCAGAAGGTGACCGGGGTCACGCGCGGCGCCCGAGGGCACGGGGACGGGGGTGCCGGTGACCCGGGACGGCCGGGGGGTGGGGTTGCCGGGAGGGGTGGGGTTGCCGGGGGGTGAGGTTGCCGGGGGGTGGCGGGTGGCGGACCGGGGTTGGGGCGGGTGGGGAGGTGGGCCGGGTAGTGGCGGGTGGTGGGCCGGGTAGTGGCGGGTGGTGGGCCGGGGGGTGGCTGGTGGAGGGGCCGGGACGGCCCGGGGGGCGGAGTTGCCGGTGGGCCGGGGCTGCCGAGAGGCCGGAGTGTCGGCGGGGTGCGGCATGATCGGGGGTGTGACGCGACGCCTGATGCTCCTCGACACCGCCAGCCTCTACTTCCGCGCGTACTTCGGCGTGCCGGACTCGGTCCGGGCGCCGGACGGGACACCGGTGAACGCCGTACGCGGTCTGATCGACTTCATCGCGCGGCTGGTCCAGGACCACCGTCCGGACGACCTGGTGGCGTGCTGGGACGACGACTGGCGCCCGCAGTGGCGGGTGGACCTGATCCCCTCGTACAAGGCGCACCGCGTGGCCGAGGAGACGCCGGCCGGCCCGGACATGGAGGAGGTGCCGGACACGCTGGCGCCGCAGGTGCCGGTGATCGTGGAGGTGCTCGACGCGCTCGGGATCGCCCGGGTCGGCGCACCCGGTTTTGAAGCGGACGATGTGATCGGCACGCTGACGGAGCGGGCGGAGGGCCCGGTGGACATCGTCACGGGCGACCGGGACCTGTTCCAGCTGGTGGACGACGCGCGTGGGGTGCGGGTGCTGTATCCGCGCAAGGGCGTGGGCGACTGCGACCTGGTGGACGACGCGCTGATCCGTACGAAGTACGGGGTGCGGCCGGACCAGTACGCGGACATGGCGGCGCTGCGCGGCGACACCAGCGACGGCCTGCCGGGGGTCAAGGGCATCGGCGAGAAGACGGCGGCGCAGCTCATCACGGAGTACGGGGACCTGGCGGGGGTACGGGCGGCGGCGCTCGACCGGACGTCGCGGCTGACCCCGGCGAAGCGGCGGGGCATCGTGGAGGCGGCGGCCTATCTGGACGTGGCACCGACGGTGGTCCGGGTGGCGCGGGACGTTCCGCTGCCGGAGTTCTCGGCCGCACTGCCGAAGACGCCCCGGGACCCGGCCGCGCTGGCCGCGCTGGTCGAGCGGTGGGGGCTCGGCGGCGCGGTGGGCCGACTGCTGCCGGTGCTGGAGCGCTGACGGACCCCGGGATGCTAACTTAGGCTCACCTAAGTAATCACCGGAACGGGAGACCCTCGTGGCTGAAGCCCCCGCACGCAAGGCACCCACGGCCCATGAGGCCCAGGTGGTGCGCACGGAGCGGATCACCCCGCACATGGTGCGCCTCGTGCTCGGCGGCCCGGGGCTGCACGCCTTCGAAGTCGGCGAGTTCACCGACCACTACGTGAAGCTGCTCTTCGCCCCGGAGGGCGTGAGCTATCCGGAACCGTTCGACATGGAGCGGATCCGCGCCGAGTTCCCGCGCGAGCAGTGGCCGACGACCCGGACGTACACGGTACGGGCCTGGGACCCGGTCCACCGCGAGCTGACGGTCGACTTCGTGGTCCACGGCGACGAGGGCCTGGCCGGCCCGTGGGCGGCGCGGGCACAGCCGGGCGACACGGTGCGCCTCCTCGGCCCGGGTGGCGGCTACGCCCCGGACGAGGCCGCCGACTGGCACCTCCTGGTCGGCGACGAGAGCGCGCTTCCGGCCATCGCGGTCGCCCTGGAGCGGCTGCCGGAGGGCACGGCCGTGCACGCCTTCGTGGAGGTCGCGGACGCGTCCGAGGAGCAGAAGTTCGCGACCGCGGCGGGCGTGGAGGTCACCTGGCTGCACCGCGGCTCGCGCCCGACGGGCGAGGCCCTGATCGCGGCCGTCCGCTCCCTGGACTTCCCCGCCGGTGACGTCCACGCCTTCGTCCACGGCGAGGCCGGCTTCGTCAAGGACCTCCGCCGCCACCTCCGCCTGGAGCGCCAGATCCCGCGCGAACGGCTCTCCATCTCGGGCTACTGGCGCCTCGGCAAGACCGACGAGGCCTGGCGCGCGATCAAGCGCGAGTGGAACGAACAGGTGGAACGCGAGCAGGAGCGCTGACCCGCACCACGGACCGCACAGCGCGCGCACCCCAGGCACGCACACCGCACGCACGCCGCCCGAGGGGGCGGGAGCCGAAAACTCCCGCCCCCTCGGGCGTTGCCACGCCCGGCTTGGCCGGGGCGCCCAGACGGTCCGGGGGCCAAGGGGGCCGAAGGGGCCCAGGTGGCCCCGGGCGGCCAGGTGACCGAAGTGGCGCAGGTGCCCCCGGACGACCTGAGGGACCGAAGTGGCTCAGATGGCCGCGGGCAGCCAAGGGGGCCGAAGCGGCCCAGGTGGCCCCGGGCGGCCAGGTGACCGAAGTGGCGCAAGTGCCCCCGGACGACCTGAAGGACCGAAGCGACTCATATGGCCGCGGGCGACCAAGGGGGCCGAGGGGTTCAGGTGGCCGCGGGCGGCCGAGGGGACCGAAGTGGCACAGGTGAGCCCAAGCGGCCGAGGACGCCGAGGACGCCGAGGAGGCCCACGAGGCCCCGGGCGGCCAGGCGATCGAAGTGGTGCAGGTGACCCCGGACGACCTGAGGGACCGAAGCGGCACAGGTGAGCCCAAGCGGCCAGAGAGGCCGAGGACGCCGAGGAGGATCACGACGCCCCGGGCGACCAGGTGACTGAAGTGACTCAGGTGGCCGCGGGCGACCAAGGGGGCCGAGGGGTTCAGGCGGCCCCAAGCGACCGAGGGGACCGATGAGGCTCAGGTGGTCCCGGGCTGCCGAGGGGGCCCAGGTACCCCGGGCGGCCGAGGAGGCTCAGGAGGCGGGGGCGGCCCGGTCGGCTTCCGCTCCGAAGACCCGGCCCGAGGCGTCGATGTGGGCGATCCGGCGGAGGGCGGCGAACATGGCGTCGCCCAGGACCGTACCGATGACCACACTCTCCACGAGCTCCCCGCGGTCGACGTTGCGGGCCACGTAGTCGAGGTCCGTACGGGCCACCCGCTCGGCGGCGTCGGCGTAGTCGTCCAGCACCTCGGCGAAGCCCCCGTGGCCGACGTCGTCGAGGGCGGCGAGGGCGACCGCGAGGGCCTCGGCCGCCGGGGCCCCGGGGTAGGCGCGCCAGCCGCGGCGGGTGATCAGATCGGCGACCGCCGCGCGAGCGGCGGCGAGGGCGCCCTCCGGATCGTCCGCGCGCTCCTCGACGCGCGGCGTCACGAGGTTCGCCGCCGTACCCAGCATCTTGTGCACCGGGCGTTCCGGATCGTCGACCGCCGCGATGACCTCGCGGACACCGGCGACCGACAGGCCGCCCACGTCGAGCAGGGCGCGGATCAGACGCAGCCGCCGGACGTGCGACTCCTCGTACGAGGCCTGGTTCGGGCTCGTCAGCCGGCCGGCCGGCAGCAGCCCTTCCCGTACGTAGTACTTGATCGTCGGCACGGACACCCCGGTCCTGCGACTCAATTCTCCGATGCGCACCGCGCGTTCACCTTCCCGGTCGTACTCCGGCCTTGCCGACCGGCGTCCCCATCATAGATAGTGGCGCTATCAGATAGCGGGAAGCGCCGCTATCCATTCTGCGCTCATGCGCCTTCCACGGGGGGATCGCCATGTCCTCGGCACCACAGCTCCGCACGCTTCACCAGCCCCTGGTCTGGTTCGCCGCCTCGATGGCCGTGCTCGCGGTCTTCTCCGCCGGCGGGCTCGTCCTCGACGACCGCGTCCTGGTCGGCGCTCCGATCTGGGCGAAGCCCTTCAAGTTCGCGGTCTCCTTCATCGCCTACGCACTCACCCTCGCCTGGATGCTCTCCCTCCTCCCCGGCACCCGTGCCCGGCGGGTCGGCTGGTGGGCGGGCACGGTCGTCGCCGTCACCAGCCTCGGGGAGATGGTGCTCATCACCACGCAGGTCGTCCGCGGCAAGCAGAGCCACTTCAACAACGCGACGCCCTTCGACGCCGCCGTCTTCCAGGCCATGGGCATCACCGTCGTCGCCCTGTGGCTGGCCGCCCTCGTCATCGCGGTCCTGCTGCTACGCGCCCGCATCCTGGACCGTGCCACCGCCTGGGCCGTGCGGCTCTCCTCGCTCATCGCCCTCGCCGGCGCCGCCGTCGGCTTCCTGATGGTCCAGCCGACCCCGCAGCAACTCGCCGAGGACGACCCGGCGATCGTCGGCGCACACGGCGTCGGCGTGGTGGACGGCGGGCCTGGCATGCCCCTCACCGGCTGGTCCACCACCGGCGGCGACCTGCGCATCGCCCACTTCTTCGGCATGCACGCGCTCCAGCTGGTTCCGCTGGTCCTGCTCCTGCTGTCCGCGCTCGCCCCGCGCTTCGTCCGGCTCGCCGACGACCGGATCCGGCTGCGCATGGCCCTGATCGCGTCCGCCGCGTACGCCGCCACCTTCGTGCTGCTCACCTGGCAGGCGCTGCGCGGCCAGCCGCTCCTGTCCCCCGACGGCCTCACCGCCGCCGCGGCCGGCGCCATCGCCCTCCTCACCGCCGCCGCCACCGCCCTGGCGCTCCGCCGGGGGGCCTCCCCCTCCCCCTCCCCCACCCCTCCCTCCCCCAGCTCCCCCGCCCCAGCCCCCGCCTCTCCCTCCGTCCCCTCTGTCCCCTCCCCCTCCGTCCCCTCCGCCTCCGCCGTCGCTCGTCAGGAGTCCGAGGCATGACCGGCTTCCTCTTCGAGCTCTCCTTCCTCCTCGCGGCGCCCGTCTGGCTGCTGATGATCTTCGCGCCGGGTCGCCGGCTCACCGACCGGATCGCGGCCTCACCGCTCACCGTCCTGCCGGTCCTGGCCGTCTACCTGGTCCTCGCCGTGCCCGTGCTGCCCGAGCTCTGGGCAGCGGTCAGCAGCCCGGACATCGACACCTTCCGCGACCTCACCACCCTCGCGAACGGCGCGGGCGCCCTCTGGGCGCAGGTCATCGCCTGGGACCTCCTCCTCGGGCAGTGGATGTACCGCGAGGGCCGCCGTCTCGGCCTCTCCCCCTGGCTGATGGGGCCACTGCTCGTCCTGACCGTCCTGCTCTCCCCGTTCGCGCTCCTCCTCTTCCTCCCGATCAGGGCCCTGCGCGGCACCCGAGAACTCGCTGCCGCCCGGCCGGCCCGGCGCCTACCCTGACGCCATGCGCTACGAGGACCGGGCCGTGGGTGCCGTGCTGGGCTCCGCCGTGGGGGACGCCCTGGGCGCTCCTTTCGAGTTCGGGCTCCCCGGGGTGTTCCGGGAGCGGTTCGCGGGCGGGACCGGTGAGATGTGCGGGGGCGGCGGGTGGGAGCCCGGGGAGGCCACCGACGACACGCAGATGGCCGTGCTCGTCGGGGAGTCGCTCCTGGAACGGGGCGGGCTGGATCCGGCGGACGTCTTCGACCGGTTCCGCCGCTGGGCCGGGTCCGAGCCGAAGGACATCGGGCTCCAGACCGAGGCCGTGCTGCTCGGCGGTGACCCCTGGGACACCGCCGCCGCCCTGCACTTCCAGGTCAACGGCCGCGGCGCGGGCAACGGTTCACTCATGCGGGCCGCGACCTCCGCCGTGTACTTCGCCTCCGCCGGCCGTGTCGCCACCATGGCCGCGGCCCGGCGGATCGCCGCCCTCACCCACGGGGACGGCGCTGCCTGGGAGGGCACCGCCGTGCTCCACGAGCTGGTGCGCGTGGCCCTGCTTGGAGAGGACCCTCTCGCGGTGGTGTCCGACGTCCTCGACGAGGTGGACGAACGCCATCGAGAACGGTGGGCGATCGTCCTGGCACCCGGCTGGCGGCCCGAGGACGCCACGGAGTTCAACGGAGCCGTCTGGCCCTGCCTCGGCTCGGCCCTCTGGGCGCTGCGCACCACGGATTCGTACGAGTCCGCCGTCTCCGCGGCGATCGACCTGGGCGGCGACACCGACACCGTCGCCGCCGTGACCGGCATGCTCGCCGGCGCCGTCCACGGGCCGGCAGGCATCCCGGCCCGCTGGACGGCCGCTCTGCACGTCCCGCTGCCGGGATTCGGGGAGCGGGTCCTGCGCGCCGGTGACCTCCGCGACCTCGCGCTCGCGCTGGCCTGACCGGGCCGCCGCGCCGGAAGGCCCAGCGCTCGCCCCGGCCTGACGACCGCCACGCCGGAAGGCCCCGTCCCCCCGGAGTGGCGCCCTGGCCTGACGACCGCCACGCCGGAAGGCCCCGTCGCCCCGGAGTGTGCCGTCGGCTCGGCCCAGGTCAGCGCCCCGCGCCCGGGAAGGGCCTCGCGCGGCTACCGCGCCCGCACCGTCGCCAGCACGTCCCGGTCCGGTTGCAGCGTCAGCGACGGCACCGGGCGTATCTCCTCGCTGTCGACGTCGAGGCGGTAGCGGCGGGCCAGGACGGCGAGCACCAGGACGGCCTCGACCATGGCGAAGCGGGTGCCGAGGCAGACGCGGGGTCCGCCGCCGAACGGGAACCAGGCGTACTCCGGTATCTCCTCGGCCTGCCCGTCCTCGCCGTCGTCGGCGCCCGTCCAGCGCTCGGGCCGGAACTCCAGCGGATCCCGGTACCACCGCCCGTCCCGGTGGGTGGCCCACTGGCTGCTCCACACCCGGGTGCCGGGCGGGACCGGGGTGCCGCCCAGGGTGGCGCCCTCCTTGGCGAGGCCGGTGATCAGCCAGACGGTGGGATAGAGCCGCAGGGTCTCCTTCACCACGGCCTGGGTGTAGGTGAGCCGGGCGTAGTCGTCGAATCCGGGCTCGCGGTCGCCGAGCACCCGGTCGAGCTCGGCGCCGAGCGCTTCCTGGACGCGCGGGTTGCGGGAGAGGAGGTACCAGGCCCAGACGAGGGTGGAGCTGGTGGTCTCGTGCCCGCCGATGTAGAGGGTGACGGTCTCGTCGCGGATCTCCCGGTCGGAGAGGTGGGCGCCGGTCTCGTCCTGGGCGGCGAGGAGCCGGCTGAGCAGGTCGGGCCGTTCGCCGTCGCCGTCGCGGTGGCGGGCGACGACCCGGGACACCTCGGCGTCGATGACGGCCGTGGCCCGTCTGACCCGGGCCCGGCCGGGGGTGGGGACCCAGTCGGGCAGGATCGCGCCGATGCCGCTGAACTCGGCGCCGATCTCCCGCTGGGCGACGTCCATGGCGCGGCCGATGGATGCGGCGTCGGCGGCGGTGTCGACGCCGAAGATGGTGCGGACGGCGATGAGTTGGGTGAGGGCGGCCATCTCCCGTCTGATGTCGACGCGCTGTCCGTCGGCCCACCGTTCGGCCAGGTCGACGGCGCATTCGGCCATGGTGGCGGCGTAGGACTTGACCTGTCGGGGTCGGACGGAGGGCTGGACGAGGGAGCGCTTGCGCCGCCAGTCGGGGCCCTTGGCGACGACGACGCCGTTGCCGAGCAGGGTGCGGAAGGCGATGCCGAGGTCGGGCTGGTCGAAGGTCCGCTCGACCTCGGTGAGGAGTTCGCCGATGGTCTCGGGGTGGGCGATGAACAGTGCGGGGGTGCGGCCGAAGCGCCAGCGGACGAAGTCCCCGCGCTCACGCAGCCGTTCGAAGAAGGCGAGCGGGTCCTTGCCGAATTCGGGAAGGTTTCCCAGCACGGGGACGCCTCGGGGGCCCCGTACGGTCTTCCGTCCGTCCGCCGTCGTGGTGACGACGGCGGACGGACCGGCTTGCGTGGTCACGTGCGTTTCCTTCCGGAGATGCTGCCCCAACTCTCGTGCGTGCGTACGAGTTCATGGAAGCGGAAGGAAGCGGCACCGCGCCACCCTTGTGGATAACTCCTGTCAGTTCACCGTCAGCCGACGGAGCTGTAGGCGACGACGCCCCGGAGCAGGCTGTCCACGGCCTTGCGCGCGTTCTTCGCCACCGTGCTGTTCTCGCGGGGCGCGGCGGCGGCGATCTGGCCGAGGACGTCGATGACCTGCTTGCACCAGCGGACGAAGTCGCCGGCGGGCATCTCGGCCTCGCGGAGCACCTCGTCGAGCCCCTTGTCGGAGGCCCACTGGTAGGCGGCCCAGGCGAAGCCGAGGTCGGGTTCGCGCTGTCCGACGCCTTCGGCCTGGTGGAGCTTGAACTCCTCCTCCAGGGCGTCGAGGCGGCCCCAGATGCGCACCATCTCGCCGAGTGCCGCCTTGGCCTTGCCGGTCGGCAGCTTGGGCGCGACGGCGTCGTCGGCCTGCCGGGCCTCGAAGACGAGGGCGGAGACGCAGGCGGCCAGCTCGGCCGGGTTGAGGCCCTCCCAGACGCCCTCGCGCAGGCATTCGCTGGCGAGCAGGTCCAGTTCGCCGTAGAGCCGGGCGAGCCGCTTTCCGTCGTCGGTGACCTGGTCGTCGCGCAGGTAGTCGAGCTCGGTGAGGAGCGCGACGATGCGGTCGAAGGTGCGGGCGATGGTGTTGGTGCGGCCCTCGATGCGCCGCTCCAGCTGCCGGGTGTCGCGCTGCAGACGGTGGTAGCGCTCGGCCCAGCGGGCGTGGTCCTCGCGCTCGTCGCAGCCGTGGCAGGGGTGCGCGCGGATCTCGGTGCGCAGGCGGGCGATCTCGCGGTCGTCGGCGGCGGCCGCGCGCTGCTTGCGGTGCCGCTCGGGGTTGATGTGTCCGGCCTTGCTGCGCAGCGCGGAGGCGAGGTCGCGGCGGGACTGGGGCGACCTGGGGTTGAAGGACCGGGGGATCCGCATGCGCTCCAGCGGTTCGACCGGGACCGGGAAGTCGATCGAGGCGAGCCGCTTGACCTGCCGCTCCGCGGTGAGGACGAGGGGGCGGGGGCCGTCGTGGTGCTCGAAGCCGCGGTGCCCGTTGGTGCGGCCGGCCGGGACGCCGGGGTCGAGGACCAGGGCGAGGCCGGCGAACTTTCCGGTGGGCACGTGGATGACGTCGCCGGGCTTGAGCCGCTCCAGGGAGGCGGCTGCCTGGGCGCGGCGCTGGGCGGCGCCCTGCTTGGCCAGTTCGGTCTCGCGGTCCTTGAGCTCGCGGCGGAGCCGGGCGTACTCCTCGAAGTCGCCGAGGTGGCAGGTCATGCCCTCCCGGTAGCCGTGGAGGCCCTCCTCGTTCTTCTGGACCTGGCGGGAGATCCCGACGACCGAGCGGTCGGCCTGGAACTGGGCGAAGGAGGTCTCGAGGAGCTCGCGGGAGCGGTGCCGGCCGAACTGGTCGACCAGGTTGACGGCCATGTTGTAGGACGGCTTGAAGCTGGAGCGCAGCGGATAGGTGCGGGTGCCGGCGAGGCCGGCGAGGTGGCCGGGGTCCATGCCGCGCTGCCACAGGACCACGGCGTGGCCCTCGACGTCGATGCCGCGGCGGCCGGCCCGGCCGGTGAGCTGGGTGTATTCGCCGGGGGTGATGTCGGCGTGCTGTTCCCCGTTCCACTTCACGAGCTTTTCGAGGATGACCGTGCGGGCCGGCATGTTGATGCCGAGCGCCAGGGTCTCGGTGGCGAAGACGGCCTTGACGAGGCCGCGGACGAAGAGCTCCTCGACGACTTCCTTGAAGGTGGGGAGCATGCCGGCGTGGTGGGCGGCGATGCCGCGCTCCAGTCCTTCGAGCCACTCGTAGTAGCCGAGGACGTGGAGGTCCTCGCGGGGGATGGAGGCGGTGCGCTCCTCGACGATCTCGCGGACGCGGCGGCGTGCGTCGTCGTCGTTGAGCCGGAGGCCCGCGTAGAGGCACTGCTGGACGGCGGACTCGCAGCCGGCCCGGCTGAAGATGAAGGTGATGGCGGGCAGCAGGCCCTCGGCGTCGAGGCGCTCGATGACCTCGGGGCGTCCGGGGGTCCAGATGCGGGAGCGGGCGCGCCGCTCGCGCTCGCGGTCGGCCTCGCGGACCATCTTGCCGCGGCGCCGGTCGCGCGGGTTGTACGTGCGGGAGTTCTCGGTGCGGGCCAGGCGGAGCAGGTCGGGGTTGACCTCGCGGCGGGAGGCGCCGCGGCCGCCGTGGTCGGTCTCCTCCTCGAAGAGGTCGTACATCCGGCGGCCGGCCAGGACGTGCTGCCACAGGGGCACGGGGCGGCTCTCGGAGACGATGACCTCGGTGTCGCCGCGGACGGTGTCGAGCCAGTCGCCGAACTCCTCGGCGTTCGACACGGTCGCGGAGAGCGACACGAGGGTCACGGATTCGGGGAGGTGGATGATCACTTCCTCCCAGACGGCGCCGCGGAAGCGGTCGGAGAGGTAGTGCACCTCGTCCATGACGACGTAGCCGAGGCCGGAGAGCGCCTGGGACCCCGCGTAGAGCATGTTGCGGAGGACCTCGGTGGTCATCACGATGATCGGGGCGTCGCCGTTGACGCTGTTGTCGCCGGTGAGCAGGCCGACCTTGGCGTGGCCGTACCGCTTGACGAGGTCGGCGTACTTCTGGTTGGAGAGCGCCTTGATGGGCGTGGTGTAGAAGCACTTGCGGCCCTGGAGCAGGGCGAGGTGGACGGCGAACTCGCCGACGATGGTCTTGCCGGATCCGGTGGGGGCGGCGACGAGCACGCCCTTGCCGGCCTCGAGGGCCTGGCATGCCTCGATCTGGAAGGGGTCCAGACCGAAGTCGTACATCTCGCGGAAGGGGGCCAGCGCGGTGGCCTGCTCCGCGTTGCGGGCGCGGGCAGCCGCGTACGCCTCGGCTGGTGTGAGGTCCTCTGTCATCTTGTTGTCGAGCCTACCCGCCCCCTCTGACAGTGACGCGATCTTTATCGTGCGGCTTCGGCCGGGGTGGCCGGCGGGGCCAGGACACGCAGGGCGCCGGGTACGCAGCGGGCGGTGAGGGGCAGCGGGCCGGCGGGCTCGCCGTCGGCGTAGCCGGTGGTGCCGGGGGCGTCGAGGGTGAGGGAGCGGACCCGGTGGACGGTGACCTGGGGGTGGTCGAGGTGGGTGCCCCTGTAGACGCGCGGGAAGACCTTGATCAGTTCGGCGCGTCCGCAGTTCCCGACGACGGTGACGTCGAGCAGTCCGTCGTCCAGGGCGGCGCCGGCGCAGATGCGCATACCGCCTCCGTAGGAGGTGCCGTTGCCGACGGCGACGAGGGTGGCCTCGATGTGGAGCTCGGTGGTGTCGTCGAGGACGAGCCGGTACGGGACGGGGCGGAAGGCGGCGAGCTCGGCGAGGATCGCGAGGTCGTACTTGAAGCGTCCGGCGGGCAGTCTCATGCGGTTGCCGCGGTCGTTGACCCGGGAGTCGAAGCCGGAGGCGAGGACGGTGCCGAACCAGCGCCCGCCGTCGTTTCCGGGGCCGGCCGTTCGGGCGCTGCCCGTCCCGTGGGCGTCCGTGCCGCCGGTGCCGTGCTGGATCCGGCCGAGGTCGACGGTGCGTCCCCCGCCGCCCTTGAGGGCCTCGGCGGCGGCGCGGCCGGCCGCGGCGGGGTCGCGTACGGGCAGTCCGAGGCAGCGGGCGAAGTCGTTGCCGGTGCCGACGGCGATCACGCCGAGGGGGGTGTTCGTGCCGGCGACGGCCTGGAGGGCGAGCGAGACCATGCCGTCGCCGCCGACCGCGACGAGGGCTCCGGTGCCGCCCCGGACGGCGTCGTGGGCGCGCCGGAGAGCGTCGTCGGCGTCGTGGCCGAGGACGGTGCGGACCGGGAATCCGGCGTCCCGGAGCGCGCGGGCGGCCGGCTGCGCGGCGTGCGCGCCCCGGCCGCGTCCGGCGGTGGGATTGACGAAGAGGGTGATCTCGCTGGTCATTGGGGTCCCCCATGGAGTCTGCGGGGGACCCTACAAGATCAGGTGATGTCGTCGTAACCGTTGATCCGGTGCTGCCGGCCGACGTCCGGTTCGCCGGTGGCCTGCTCGGGCAGGGCCGTCCGGGCGGCGGACACGGGCTCGATCGCGCCGACCGCCTCGGGGGTCAGGTCGAGCACGGACGCCTCGTCGTCGTCGAGCTCGGCGTCGGGGTTCTTGCGGCGGCGGCGCCTGTCGTTGAGCAGCGAGAAGCCGACGGCGGCCCCGTACAGGACCGTGATCGGGCCGGCCAGGGCGAGCATGCCGACGGGGTCGGTGGTGGGGGTGATGAGGGCGCCGAAGACGAAGACGCCCATGATCACGCCGCGCCACCAGCCGGCCATGCGCCTGCCGGTGAGGACGCCGGTGAGGTTCAGCATCACCAGGACGAGCGGGAGCTCGAAGGCGAGGCCGAAGACGAGCACCATGCGCAGGGTGAAGTCGAGGACGTCGCCGAGGGACAGGATGTTCGCGGAGCCGCCGGGCGTGAGGCTGATGAGCACCTTCACGCTGATGGGGAGGATGAGGTACGCGAGGTAGGCGCCGGCGGTGAAGAGCGGGACCGCGGCGCCGACGAAGGCGTACGTGTACTTCTTCTCGTGCTTGTGCAGTCCGGGCGCGACGAAGGCCCAGAGCTGGTACAGCCAGACGGGGCTCGCGACGACGAGGCCCGTCGTCAGGGACAGCTGGATCGTCGTGCTGAAGGGGGCCATCAGCGTGTTGAAGGAGACGATCGCGCAGTTGCCGCCGTCGCTGGTGACGCCGGGTCCGCACTTGGGCACCGACTTCGTCAGGAACTGCATCAGGTCCTCGCTGTACACGAGGGCCACGACGGTCACCGCGGCGATGGCCAGCAGGCCCTTCGCGAGGCGGTTGCGAAGTTCACGCAGGTGTTCCACGAGGGGCATGCGGCCCTCGGGGTCCTTCTCCTGCTTGCGGGCAGACTTGAGCAACCCACGTCCTCATCTCGTGCGGCAGCCGCCGCTCCGGGCGGCGGCCGCGGCGGACCGGGTCAGCGCTTGGTGGTGTCGGTGGGCTCGCTCACGGGACGCGAGCTGGTCACGTCTCCGGGGGCGGCCTGGATGGTGCGCGGAGCGGGCTGGTCCTGAGGGCCGGCGTGGGGCGGGTCGGCGGGGGCGCTCTGCTGGTCGTCGGACTTCATCGCCTTGGCCTCGCTCTTGAGGATGCGGGCGGACTTGCCCAGGGAACGGGCCATGTCCGGGAGCTTCTTGGCGCCGAACAGCAGGATGATCACGACGAGGATCAGGATGATCTCGGTGGGGCCGAGCCTACCCATAGCTGTTTACCTTCTTCACCGAGGCGACATTGGAGTGCGTGCCCGGCCGGTCGGACGTGCGTCCGGCCACCCGCGCTGCTAGCGATCGTAACCCGCAGGAGTAAACGGGCGGCAATGCCTGTGCGTACGGGCGATTGCGCGGCACGCGCGCGCGGCGGGCGCGGTCCGCGCGGCGCGGGGCGTGAATTCAGCGCAGTGTCTCGCCCGTTCGCGCCAGGTCGACGGCGGCCTGTTCGAGGTCTTCGGCGGCCTGGTTGATGCGCTGTGTGGTGCGGGCCACTTGACGGCCGAGGCGCTGGGCCTCCAGGAAGACCTTGATGCCGAGGATGCCGAGGACGGCGATGCCGAGGAAGCCGAGGGCGATGGCGAGCATGGGCCAGAACATGGGGCGAGCCTAGACGTTCCGGGCGGGGGCGGGCTCAGGCGGTGGTGTGCAGGCGCAGGGTGCGGACCCCGCCGCCGGTGAGCAGTTCCACGATCCGCTCCCCCGCGGGCTTGCGTACGGCGCTGCCGCACTCGGGGCAGGTGAAGGAGTAGAAGGTGGTGCGGCGGCTGGCGCCGATGGCGAGGCGCAGGGCGCCGGCGGAGAGTTCGAAGCGGGAACGGCAGTCGGGGCAGGCGGCCTTGAAGTGGACCGGGGCGACCGACGTCGCCAGGCCGGACATTGCGGACATTTCCCTCAACTCTCCCCACTGCGCTACGGCTACGCGTCTCACTGGGAACAGCGTCCGGTCCCCCCGGAACGTCACATTCCCCCTGCTGGCCCGGCGCTCGTCGCCCCGGGCGGACCCTCAGCCCTCGTAGGCGGCCAGCGCCGCCGTGGCGGCCTCGCGCGCGCTGTCCGCGAGCTCCTGCGGCGCGACGATCCGGCCGTCGCTGCCGAGCCGCAGCGCGAGCCTCCGCAGCGAGGCGGGCGCCGGGGTCCGCAGGGTGATCCGGAGCCCTCCGTCGGGCAGCTCCTCGGCCCGGTCGTGCGGGTAGTACTCGGCGACCCAGCGGCCTCCGGGTCCGACCTCGACCACGACCTCCGGGTCCTCGGCGGACGGCTGCACGAGGCCCTCCGACAGGTCCCTCAGTTCGATCTCCGGCGGCGCGGCCGGCGCGTCGAGGATCCGGATCTCGGCGACCCGGTCGAGGCGGAAGGTGCGGCGGGCCTCCGACAGCCGGCACCACGCCTCCATGTACGTGTGCCCCACGGCGAAGAGCCGGATCGGGTCCACCTCGCGCTCGGTGAGCTCGTCGCGGGCCGGCGAGTAGTAGCGCAGCCACAGCCGCCGTCGCTCGGAGATCGCCCGGTCCACCTCGGCGAAGACCCCGCCCTCGGACTCGAAGGTGACCGAGAGCCGGGAGCTGGCGCCGGCCGCCTCTCCGGCCGCCGCCTCCAGCTTGGCGGTGGCGCGCAGCAGCGCCTCGCGGTCGCCCTCGCGCAGGCCCGGCAGGGTCGCGACCGCCCGTGCCGCCACCAGCAGGGCGGTCGCCTCGTCGGCGGCCAGCCGCAGCGGGGCCGCGACGTCGTCGGGGTTGTGCCACCAGATCCGGTCGCCGTCGGTGTCGATGTCGAGGAGGTCGCCGCCGCGGAAGCTGGTGCCGCACATCGGCAGCACGTCGAGGTCCGAGATCAGCTCGTCCTCGGTGATCCCGAAGGCCCGGGCGACGTCCGCGACGTGCGCCCCGGGGCGCTCGCGGAGGTAGGTGACGAGGGACAGCATCCGCCTCGTCTGGTCGATGGCGTTCGTGGCCATGGTCGTTCCTCTCCCTCAGCCCTTGGCCACGGCGCGCAGCCGGTCCACGACGTCGGCCCGCAGGTCCGCGGGCTCCAGCACGACCACGTCCGGGCCGAACTCCACGAGCCAGGCGTCGAGGCCGTGCCCGTACGGGATCTCCAGCTCGTCCCAGCCGTCGGCGCCCTCGGTCACGGACTGGGCGCGGGCGCGCAGCGGATAGCCGCAGCCGGCGCGGAGCCGGATCCGGGCCGAGCGGGTGGCGGTCTCGCCCGCCCAGCTCTCGACGGTCTCGCGGACGGTGACGACGTCGGGCACCGGGGCGGTGAAGGCACCGGCCCGGGAGCGCACCTTGCCGGTGATGCGGGACAGCCGGAAGACCCGCTCGGCGCCGCGGTCCCGGTCCCAGCCCGCCAGGTACCAGTGGCCGCGCCAGCACTCCAGGGTCCACGGCTCGACGTGCCGGGGCTCGGGGCGGGCGGCGTTGGCCTTGCGGTAGTCGAAGACGACCGGGCGTCGGTCGCGGCAGGCCAGCATCAGCGGCTCGAAGGCGGCCTCGTGGACCGGGATGCGCGGCTCCAGGGCGCTGGCCTGGGAGTCGTACGCGTCCTCCGCCTCCGGCATGCCGGCGGCCCGCAGCTTCTGCAGGGCGCCGCTCGCGGCGCCGGCCAGCCGGGCCTGCTGCCAGACCTTGGCGGCCAGGCCCAGGGCGGCGGCCTCCTCGGCGTCCAGGGTGATGGGCGGCAGGCGGTTGGAGTCGCGGCGGGCCAGGTAGCCGGTCTCGCCGTCCAGGTTCTCGACGGTCTCGATCACCAGGCCGAGCTCGCGCAGGTCGTCCTTGTCCCGTTCGAACATCCGGTTGAAGGCGTCCTCGCCGGTCGCCTCCAGGTAGGCCTCGATGGAGGCGCGGAGCTCCCGCTTGCTCAGCGGACGTCGGGTCCCGAGCAGGCACAGCGCAAGATTCATCAGCCGCTCGGCCTTGGCAATCGCCATCGACGCCCCGCACCCTCTTCTGCCGGATTGACTTGGTGAGACGTCCGACGGTACCGCCCCGGGGTGTCCCGGCAAAAGCCGGGACGGAAGCGCGGGAGAAAGCCGAGGGCCCCCGCCGTGGAGGCGGGGGCCCTCGGGGGGACGAGGCCCGTCGATCAGCGCTTGACGACGTCCACGAGGTCGCAGACGAAGATCAGCGTCTCGCCGGGGCCGATCTTGCCGCCGGCGCCGCGGTCGCCGTACGCCAGGTGCGGCGGGATGACCAGCTGGCGGCGGCCGCCGACCTTCATGCCCTGGACGCCCTGGTCCCAGCCCGCGATGACCATGCCGGCACCGAGCGGGAAGTCCAGCGGGGTGCCGCGGTTCCAGGAGGCGTCGAACTCCTCGCCGGAGTCGAAGGACACACCCACGTAGTGGACCTTGACGAGGTCGCCGGCCTCGGCGACCTCTCCGTCGCCCTCCCAGATGTCCTTGATCTCCAGATCGGCCGGCGGCTCGCCGCCCGGGAAGTCGACCTCGGGCTTGTCGATGCTCACTGCAGTGTGCTCCTTCAAAAACCAGTCAACCGCGCAGACGATGATCTGCGCGACCGGGACAGTCTTACATCTTCGCCAGGATGTCGACGGCGAACACCAGCGTGGAGTTCTTCGGGATGCCCTGCTTCTCCTGGTCGCCGAACGCCTCGGACGGCGGGGCGACGATGAGGACCCGGCTGCCGACCTTCTTGCCGGCGAGGCCGTCCTTCAGGCCCTTCAGGGTCAGCTGGTCCAGCGGGAAGTTGGCCGGCTTGCCGGTGGTGTAGGTCGAGTCGAAGACCTGGCCGTCCTTCCACAGGGCGGCGACGTAGTTCACCACGACGGTGTCGGTGGCCTTGACGACCTCGCCCTTGGACTCGATCACGTAGTTGGAGACCAGTTTGGCCGGCGCGTCCGACTTCGGGACGGTCAGCGAGGGCTGCTTGCCGTCGGTGTTGGTGCCGACCTTCGGCAGGTCCTTGTTCTCCTGGGCGACCTCGGTGCCGGAGGCGGCCTTCGGGATGGTCACCGCCTTGAGGATGTCGACCACGAAGACGAGGGTCGCGTTGGGCTTGATGTCGCCCTGGCCGCTGGCGCCGTAACCGAGCTCCGGCGGGATGCCGATCTCGACGCGGCTGCCGACCTTCTGGCCTTCGAGGCCCTGGTCCCAGCCCTTGATGACCTGGCCGGCGCCCAGGGTCAGCTCGAAGGGCTGCTTCCGGTCGAAGCTGTTGTCGAAGGGGGTGGTGGAGTCCCAGGCCTGCCCCAGGTAGTTCACCTGGAGCGCGTCGCCCTTCTTGGTGACCGCGCCCTTGCCCTCGCTGATGACGTTGACCTTGAGGGATTTCACGGGGTCGCCCGCGCCCTTGGCGAGGGTGGGCTTCTCCCCGAACTTCTCGCCCGCGGTGATGGCGGGAAGCCCGTTCTTCATCGAACCGGAATCGGAGCCCTTGTCGTCGCTGCCGCAGGCCGCTGTGGTGAGCAGCAGCAGGGGGACGACGAGCAGGCCGGCAAGTCGGCGCACTAGTTCCTCAGATCTCAGACGGCACAGTAGTTGTCCGGACACTCTAGGGGACCGCTCCGTGATGCCGTCGGCCCCGCACGTGAGACGTGCGGGGCCGAGGGTCCTGCCGCTGGACCTGAACCGTTCCCTTGCCGCGCCTACATTCCGGCGATCAGCTTTTCCACCCGGTCGTCGACCGAACGGAACGGGTCCTTGCACAGGACGGTGCGCTGCGCCTGGTCGTTGAGCTTCAGGTGCACCCAGTCGACGGTGAAGTCCCGGCGCTGTTCCTGGGCGCGGCGGATGAAGTCGCCGCGCAGCCGGGCCCGGGTGGTCTGCGGGGGCACCGACTTCCCCTCGAAGATCTTCACGTCGTTGCACACCCGCGCCGCCTGGCCGTTCTTCTGGAGCAGGTAGTACAGACCGCGGCGGCGGTGGATGTCGTGGTACGCGAGGTCTATCTGGGCGACCCGGGGGTGCGACATGGTCATGTTGTGCTTGGCGCGGTACCGCTCGAGGAGCTTGTACTTCATGACCCAGTCGATCTCGGTCTGGATGCGGTCGAGCTGCTCCTGCTCGATGGCGTCGAGCGTACGGCCCCACAGCTCCAGGACCTGGGCGACGGTGCCGCTGCGGATGCCACGGCGGTCGACGAAGTCCGCCGCCTTCTCGTAGTACTCCCGCTGGACCTCCAGGGCGGAGGCCTCGCGGCCGCTGGCGAGCCGCACCTTGCGCTGGCCGGTGATGTCGTGGCTGACCTCGCGGATGGCCCGGATCGGGTTCTCCAGGGTCAGGTCGCGCATCACGGTGCCGGCCTCGATCATGCGCAGCACGAGGTCGGTGGCGCCGACCTTGAGGAGCATGGTCGTCTCGGACATGTTCGAGTCGCCGACGATGACGTGGAGGCGGCGGTAGCGCTCGGCGTCGGCGTGCGGCTCGTCGCGGGTGTTGATGATGGGGCGCGAGCGGGTGGTGGCGGAGCTGACGCCCTCCCAGATGTGCTCGGCGCGCTGGGAGACGCAGTAGACGGCGCCGCGCGGGGTCTGCAGCACCTTTCCCGCCCCGCAGATCAGCTGGCGGGTGACGAGGAACGGAATGAGGATGTCCGCGAGCCGGGAGAACTCCCCATGCCGGGCCACCAGATAGTTCTCGTGGCAGCCGTAGGAGTTTCCGGCGGAGTCGGTGTTGTTCTTGAAGAGATAGACGTCGCCCGCGATTCCCTCCTCGTGCAGGCGGCGTTCCGCGTCGACGAGCAGCCCTTCGAGAATGCGCTCGCCCGCCTTGTCGTGGGTGACCAGTTCGACCACGTTGTCGCATTCGGGAGTTGCGTATTCCGGATGCGAACCCACGTCCAGGTACAGGCGGGCGCCGTTCCGCAGGAAGACATTGCTGCTGCGGCCCCATGACACGACACGGCGGAAGAGGTAGCGCGCCACTTCGTCAGGAGACAGTCGGCGCTGTCCCCTGAACGTGCACGTGACGCCGTACTCGTTCTCCAGCCCGAAAATGCGGCGGTCCATGTCTGAACATTACGCCTGAGAGCCTGTGCTGAAACCGGGTTCGACGGCCCCGTTTCGATCATTTTCCGATGAGCGCGTGTTCTTTTCGGTCCGCCCGGCGGCGGCGCCGTCGCTCGCCGCGCCCCCGCCGACGGCGTGTCGCGGGGTCACGGGCGGCCCGAGGACGCGGCCGGTGGCGAGGAGCACGAGGAAGGCGACGAAGCCTCCGGCGCCGGCCACGGCGAAACCGGCGGGGGTCCCGGCCAGTTCGACGGCGGGTCCGGAGACGGCCGAGCCGAGGGCCGCGCCGACGCCGAAGGTGGTGACGAGCCAGGAGAAGGCCTCGGTCACGGTGCCGCTGGGGGCGTGGCGGTCGACGACGATGAAGGCGCAGGCGATGGCGGGGGCCAGGAAGACGCCGGCGAGGGCCGCGAGCGCGGTCATGGCGACCGGGCCGGGGACGAGCGTCAGCGGCAGGTAGCAGACCGCGAGCAGCAGCACCAGGACCCGCAGGCGCCGCTCGGGCGGCCCGGCCCACCGGCGGGCTCCGTAGGCGACGCCGCCGACGAGGGCGCCGAGCCCGAGGGCGGCCATCAGCCAGCCGTAGACGGCCTCGTCGCCGCGGTCGTCGGCGTAGGCGACTCCGGCGACCGTGATGGAGCCGAGGGCGAGCCCGACGAAGAAGAAGCAGGCCAGCAGGGCGAGCAGGCCGGGCGAGCGCAGGGCGCCGAGCCAGTGGGCCTCGCGGGGCGCCGAGCGCCAGGTGCGGGAGGGCTCGGAGAGCACCACGGACAGGGCGCCGAGGACGCCGAGGAGGTTGATGACCACCAGCGCGGAGGCGGGCGACCAGAGGGCCACCAGGAGCGTCAGGAGCAGCGGTCCGACGGTGAACATGACCTCCTGGGCGACGGCGTCCATGGCGTACGCGCGGTGGACCCGGTCCTCGCGGCCCAGGACGCTCGGCCAGAGCGCCCGCAGGCCGCCTTCGAGGGGCGGGGTGAAGAGGCCGGCGACCAGGACGGCGGCGTAGGCGAGGAGCAGGTTGCCGATGCCGGTGAGGGCCAGTGCGGCCATGCCGAGGGCCGAGACGACGGCGGCGGGCAGCTGGATGCGGGGCTGGCCCTTGAGGTCGACGGCGCGGCCGAGGAGCGGCTGGCCGATGGCGGTGGCGACTCCGTAGGCGGCGATGAGGCCGCCGGCGAGGCTGTAGCTGCCGCCTTCGGCGCGGGTGAAGACGGTGATGGCGATGGGGCCGGTGCCGTTGGGGAGGCGGCCGACGAGGGTTCCGGTGAGCAGGCGTGCCGCGTGGGGCGCGCGCAGGATGTCGAGATAGCCGCCGTTCGCCGTGGCCTCGGTGGCCATGTCGTCTCCCTCCCGGGGCGTCCGCCCGAGGTTTTACGTATAACGTGTGGAGGTCATACGTACCATGACGTCCAGGCGCCGGTCCACCCGGCGCGAGACCGGACCAGCAGACAGCCGCCGCGGAGGTTACGAGTGCACACCCCGGAAGCCGCCGGCGCGGGCCGCCCCACCAGCCGCGACGTCGCCCGCGTCGCCGGCGTCTCGCAGGCCACGGTCTCCCTGGTGTTCGGCGGCAAGTGGCGCGGCCGCGTGTCCGAGCGCACCGCCGCGGCCGTGCGCGCCGCCGCGGGCGAGCTCGGCTACCGGCCCAACCTCGCCGCCCGCAATCTGCGGCTCGGCCGCACGCGCACGGCCCTGCTGGTCGTCCCGGCCCTGACCAACGAGTTCTTCGCCCACGTCTACACCGGCGCCGCCGCCGTGGCCGCGCGGCACGGTTTCGGCGTGGTCCTCTATCCCTCGCCCGATGGCATCGGCCCGGCCAGGGACCCCTTCGCCTCCGCCCAGGCGGCCCTCGACGGCGTCCTGGCCTCCTCCATGGCCACGGACGCCCTGAAGGCCTTCCAGGGCAGCGACCTGCCGCTCGTCATGCTCGACAGCGACCCGGACGGCCCCGGCGCCGCCGCGCACGTCAACCTGGACGTCGCCGACGGCATGCGGCACGTCACCGGCCACCTGCTCGGCCTCGGCCACCGCCGCTTCCTGCACCTGGCCTCCGCGGTCCCCTCCTGGACCTTCGACGTCCGCGCCGCCGCACTGGCCGACGCCCTCCACGGCTCCGGCGCCGCTCTGCGCACCGAACGGGCCCCGCTGAACGTCGCCGGCGCCACGGAGGCCGCCGGTCGGGCGCTGGCCGCACCCGGCCCCCGGCCCACGGCCGTGATCTGCGACGACGACATCATCGCGGCCGGCGTGTGCAAGGCCGCACGGCGCCTCGGGCTGCGCGTCCCGGAGGACCTGTCCGTCACCGGTTTCGACGACATGGGCCTCGCCACCGCCGTCGAACCGGAACTCACCACCGTCCGGCTGCCCGCCGAGGACTTCGGCCGGCGCGGCATGGAAGCGCTCCTGGCCGTCCTCGCCGGCGAACGGCCCGCACCGGCCGAGCTCCCCGTCGAGCTGGTGGTCCGGGGCTCCTCCGGCCCCGCCCCGGCCTGACCCGGTCGCGCCTCCGGGCACGCGGAAGGGCCCCGGAACCGCGCCTGCGGCTCCGGGGCCCTCCTCGTACGGTGTGACGGACCGCGTCCCGTACGGACGCGGTACCGATGCGGTCCGGACTACTCGTCCGCGACCTCGTCGGACGGGTCGTCCGTCTTCGCGACCGCCGCGTCGTCCGCCTCGAGGAGCCGCTTCAGCTGCCGGCCCACGATCCGCTTGAACTTGCGCTGCTGCGGGCGGGTCCGGTCCAGGACCGCGACCTCCAGGCGCTCCGCGGGGATCTCCCGCTCACTGCCGTTGGTGTCCCGCGACAGCGCCTGCACCGCCAGCTTCAGCGCCTCCGCCAGCGACATCCCGTCACGGTGCCGCTGGTCCAGGAAGGAGCTGATCTGCTCCGCGTTGCCGCCGACCGCGACCGAGCCGTGCTCGTCCACGATCGAGCCGTCGTGCGGCAGCCGGTAGATCTGGTCGCCCGCCGGCTCCGTGCCGACCTCGGCGACGACCAGCTCCACCTCGTAGGGCTTCTCGCCCGCGCTGGAGAAGATCGTGCCGAGGGTCTGCGCGTACACGTTGGCCAGACCGCGGGCGGTGACGTCGTCACGGTCGTAGGTGTAGCCGCGCAGGTCGGCGTAGCGCACACCGCCGATCCGCAGGTTCTCGTACTCGTTGTACTTGCCGGCGGCGGCGAAGCCGATCCGGTCGTAGATCTCGCTGAACTTGTGCAGCGCGCGGGACGGGTTCTCGCCGACGAAGACGATGCCGTCGGCGTACTGGAGGACCACCAGGCTGCGGCCGCGGGCGATGCCCTTGCGGGCGTACTCCGCCCGGTCGGCCATGGCCTGCTGGGGTGAGACATAGAACGGCGTAGACACCGGCTATCCGTCCCTTTCTTCCGGTCTGAAGGGCTTCTACGGGCGACGAGCGGTCAGAGCAGCGCGGCGCGCGGGCCGTCGGGCTGCTCGAGCCGCCGCTCGGTGACGGACCTGGCCAGCTCGGAGGACTCCGCCTCGCTGAGCCGGCGGAAGCCCTCGTCCGTGATGACGGTGACGATCGGGAAGATCCTGCGGGCCATGTCGGGTCCGCCGGTCGCCGAGTCGTCGTCCGCCGCGTCGTACAGCGCCTGGACGACCAGCGTGGTGGCCTGCTGCTCGGTCAGGTCCTCCCGGTAGAGCTTCTTCATCGCCCCGCGCGCGAAGATCGAGCCCGAGCCGGTGGCCGCGTAGCCGTGCTCCTCGGAGCGGCCGCCAGTCACGTCGTAGGAGAAGATCCGGCCCTTCTCCTTGCCCTCGTCCCAGCCCGCGAAGAGCGGGACGACGGCCAGGCCCTGCATGGCCATGCCGAGGTTGCTGCGGATCATCGTGGACAGGCGGTTGGCCTTGCCCTCCAGGGAGAGCGTCGCGCCCTCCACCTTCTCGAAGTGCTCCAGCTCCAGCTGGAACAGCTTGACCATCTCCACGGCGAGACCGGCCGTGCCGGCGATGCCCACCGCGGAGTACTCGTCGGCCGGGAACACCTTCTCGATGTCCCGCTGCGCGATCATGTTCCCCATGGTCGCCCGCCGGTCGCCGGCGAGCACGACGCCGCCGGGGAAGGTCGCGGCGACGATGGTCGTCCCGTGCGGTGCCTCCACGATCCCCTCGGGGAGCTTCCGGTTCCCCGGGAGCAGGCCGGGCGAGTGGTCGGCAAGGAAGTCCATGAACGAGGACGAGCCCGGCGTCAGGAAGGCCGCCGGCAGACGCCCGATGCTACGAGGGTTCGCTTCCACGCGATTCCTTCCGATGGGAACGACGGCCCGCCGTGGGACGCACGGGCCGATCTTGCGTACTGTGCACGGACCTTACCCGTGCCACCGCCTGTCATCCGTCCCCGGGCCCACGGCTTTTCCGGGGCTCCGGGGACGGAGGGCGACAGGCTCGCCGGGGCGGCTACTCGCCGCCCTTCTGCACGAAGGACCGCACGAAGTCCTCGGCGTTCTCCTCCAGGACGTCGTCGATCTCGTCCAGGACGGAGTCGACGTCGTCGCTCAGCTTCTCCTGGCGTTCCTTGAGGTCGGAGCTCGCCTCCGTGGTGGTCTCCTCGACCTCCTCCGTGGAACGCGTCGCCTTCTGCTGTCCGCCGCCGGTGTCCTTGGTCGCCATATCCTCACCCCGCTCGAATCGGCCCGCTCGGTTGGGTCTGTACCGGACGTCCTACGAGATGTCCGTACAAGATCAGACCCTACAAGCCGGGACTGACATCGGCCCCGTAGTTTCGACAAACGTCCGGGCACTGCTTGCATGATTCCCAGTGCCCGGCCATTTCAGCCGCCTCCGCCGCCGGAAAGGACGCGGACCAGTTCTTCCGCCGTCCTGCAGCGGTCGAGGAGTTCCTTGACGTGGTTCCGGGTACCCCGCAGGGGTTCGAGGGTCGGCACCCGCTGGAGCGAGTCGCGGCCCGGCAGGTCGAAGATGACCGAGTCCCAGGAGGCGGCGGCCACGTCGTCGGCGTACTGCTCCAGGCAGCGGCCGCGGAAATAGGCCCTGGTGTCCTCAGGCGGGCTCGTCTCGGCCCGTTCCACCGCGCTCTCGTCCAGGAGGCGCTTCATGCGCCCGCGGGCCGCCAGACGGTTGTACAGGCCCTTGTCGGGGCGCACGTCCGCGTACTGGAGGTCCACCAGGTGCAGCCGGGCGGCGTCCCAGTCCAGGCCGTCGCGGCGGCGGTAGCCCTCCATGAGCTCCCGCTTGGCGATCCAGTCGAGCTCGCCGGCCAGGCTCATCGGATCGTTCTCCAGCCGGTTCAGGGTGTCCTCCCAGCGGCTGAGGACGTCCCTGGTCTGTTCGTCGGCGTCCGTGCCGTAGCGCTCGTCCACGTACTTCCTGGCCAGCTCGAAGTACTCCATCTGGAGCTGCACCGCGGTGAGTGTCCGGCCGCTGCGGAGCGTGATCAGGTACTGGAGGTCCGGGTCGTGGGAGACGTGGTGGAGGGTGCGCACGGGCTGGTCGACAGCGAGGTCGACGGTGATGAAGGCGTCCTCGATCATCGACAGGACGAGCGCGGTGGTGCCCAGCTTGAGGTAGGTGGAGATCTCGGAGAGGTTGGCGTCCCCGATGATCACGTGCAGCCGGCGGTACTTCTCGGCGTCGGCGTGCGGCTCGTCGCGGGTGTTGATGATGGGGCGCTTGAGGGTGGTCTCCAGGCCGACCTCGACCTCGAAGTAGTCGGCGCGCTGGCTGATCTGGAAGCCGTGCTCCCGGCCGTCCTGGCCGATGCCGACGCGCCCGGCGCCGGTGACGACCTGGCGGGAGACGAAGAAGGGCGTGAGGTGGCGCACGATGTCCGAGAAGGGGGTCTCCCGCTTCATCAGGTAGTTCTCGTGGGTGCCGTAGGACGCGCCCTTGTTGTCGGTGTTGTTCTTGTACAGGTGGATGGGCTGGGCGCCGGGGAGCTGGGCGGCCCGCTCGGCGGCCTCGGCCATGATCCGCTCGCCGGCCTTGTCCCACAGGACGGCGTCGCGGGGGTTGGTGACCTCGGGGGCGCTGTATTCGGGGTGGGCGTGGTCCACGTAGAGCCGCGCGCCGTTGGTGAGGATGACGTTGGCGAGGCCGATGTCCTCGTCGGTGAGCTGGCTGGAGTCGGCGGCCTCGCGGGCGAGGTCGAAGCCGCGGGCGTCCCGCAGCGGGTTCTCCTCCTCGAAGTCCCAGCGGGCGCGGCGCGCCCGGTGCATCGCCGCCGCGTAGGCGTTGACGATCTGGGACGAGGTGAGCATGGCATTGGCGTTGGGGTGCCCCGGGACGGAGATCCCGTACTCCGTCTCGATGCCCATTACTCGCCGTACGGTCATGCGGCCCTCCTTGCCCGGCGCCGCTCCCCGCACAGTGCGTGGTGCGGCGGTACCCACGAGCCTAGATCGGTCGCGGGACGTACGGGGAGATCAAAAACGGATCTTTGAGTGGAAAGCGACGGCTGCGGATGCCCGTTTTCCGGACATCCGCAGCCGGTCCGCGTCCCTACAGGTACTGACCGGTATTGGCCACCGTGTCGATGGAGCGACCGGTGTCCGCGCCCTGCTTTCCGGTGACGAGGGTGCGGATGAAGACGATCCGCTCGCCCTTCTTTCCGGAGATGCGGGCCCAGTCGTCGGGGTTGGTGGTGTTGGGAAGGTCCTCGTTCTCCTTGAACTCGTCCACGCAGGCCTGGAGGAGGTGGGAGACGCGAATGCCCTTCTGGTCGTGGTCGAGGAATGCCTTGATGGCCATTTTCTTCGCCCGGTCCACGATGTTCTGGATCATGGCGCCGGAGTTGAAGTCCTTGAAGTAGAGGACTTCCTTGTCGCCGTTGGCGTACGTCACCTCGAGGAAGCGGTTCTCCTCGGATTCGGCGTACATCTGCTCGACCACGGACTGGATCATCGCGTGGGCGGCGGCTTCCTTCGATCCGCTGTGCTCGGCGAGGTCGTCGGCGTGCAGCGGGAGCGAGGAGGTCAGGTACTTGGCGAAGATGTCCTTGGCCGCCTCGGCGTCCGGACGCTCGATCTTGATCTTGACGTCGAGCCGGCCGGGCCTCAGGATCGCGGGGTCGATCATGTCCTCGCGGTTGGAGGCGCCGATGACGATGACGTTCTCCAGGCCCTCCACGCCGTCGATCTCGGCGAGCAGCTGCGGGACGATGGTGTTCTCCACGTCCGAGCTGACACCGGATCCGCGGGTGCGGAAGAGGGATTCCATCTCGTCGAAGAAGACGATGACGGGAGTGCCCTCGCTCGCCTTCTCCCGGGCTCGCTGGAAGACCAGGCGGATGTGCCGCTCGGTCTCGCCGACGTACTTGTTGAGGAGCTCGGGGCCCTTGATGTTGAGGAAGTAGGACTTCCCCGCGGGCTGGCCGGTCACCTCGGCGACCTTCTTGGCAAGGGAGTTGGCGACGGCCTTCGCGATCAGCGTCTTGCCGCAGCCGGGCGGGCCGTAGAGCAGGATGCCCTTCGGCGGCCGCAGTTCGTGCTCCTTAAAGAGGTCCGGGTAGAGGTAGGGCAGCTCAACCGCGTCGCGGATCAGCTCGATCTGGTTGCCCAGACCGCCGATCTTGTCGTAGTCGACGTCCGGGACCTCTTCGAGGACGAGTTCTTCGACCTCGCTCTTGGGGACCACTTCGTAGACGTAGCCGGACCTGGGCTCGAGGAGCAGGGCGTCGCCGGGACGGATGGTGATGTCCAGCAGGGGCTCGGCGAGCCGCACCACCCGTTCCTCGTCGGTGTGCCCGATCACCAGGGCGCGCTCGCCGTCCTCCAGGATCTCCTTGAGGGTGACGATGTCCCCGGCGCGCTCGAACTCCATGGCCTCGACCACGTTGAGCGCCTCGTTGAGCATGACTTCCTGGCCCCGCTTGAGCTCGTCGAGCTCGACGCTGGGGCTGACGTTCACCCGGAGCTTGCGGCCCCCGGTGAAGATGTCGCATGTGCCGTCCTCGTTTGCCTGCAGAAAGACACCGAAGCCGGCCGGCGGCTGGGCGAGCCGGTCGACCTCCTCCTTGAGGGCCACGATCTGGTCGCGGGCCTCACGGAGGGTATTGGCGAGCCGCTCGTTCTGTGCGGACACACCGGCCAGGTTCGTCTGCAGCTCGACGATCCGCTCCTCGAGAATCCTCGTGTGACGCGGAGAGTCGGCGAGCTTGCGGCGCAGGACGGCGATTTCCTGCTCGAGATAGGCAACCTGGCCGGCGGGGTCCTCAGACCCCCGCCCCGGCCGGATGCCGCGGTTGATGTCGTCGTCGTGGGCTGCCACGGTCCTCACCTCCTCCAAGGGGAGCTGGACGCTTCCTGACCCTACCTGGGTGGGTGGTGATTGAAACCCCTAGATCAAAAAGACTCCGAGGTGTGTCCGATCTTCACCCTTGCGCTTCCCCTCACGCCAGGGAAATACCCACCGGCGGTCATTGCAAAAGCGGTCGGTTGTATCGTCATGA
Source organism: Streptomyces roseoviridis (assembly GCF_039535235.1). Taxonomy (NCBI): domain Bacteria; kingdom Bacillati; phylum Actinomycetota; class Actinomycetes; order Kitasatosporales; family Streptomycetaceae; genus Streptomyces; species Streptomyces roseoviridis. The sequence goes on along the minus strand of NZ_BAAAWU010000001.1, from coordinate 6,133,975 downwards.
GTGGTCAACACCCGTCAGGCTTGGCCCGACTTGTCCGCGCGACGCAGAAACGGCAGGAGATATGACCGTGCAGAACGAGGCCCCGGCCGTGGGCGCCGACGAGGCGCTGGAGGTCTGGATCGACCAGGACCTGTGCACCGGGGACGGGATCTGCGTGCAGTACGCGCCGGAGGTCTTCGAGCTCGACATCGACGGGCTCGCTTATGTGAAGAGCGCGGACGACGAGCTGCTCCAGGAGCCGGGGGCGACGACGCCGGTGCCGCTGCCGCTGCTGCGCGACGTGGTGGATTCCGCGAAGGAGTGCCCGGGCGACTGCATCCATGTGCGCCGGGTCGGTGACGGCGTGGAGGTGTACGGCCCCGACGCCGAGTGACGGCCCGACGGCGGCGGCGCGGGGCCCGGCGGGTCAGACCGCGCGGGCCTCTGCCTGGGCGCTGCGGACGAAGGCTCCGCCCTTCCAGTGCCACATGACCTGCTCTTTCTGGTCGGGGCAGCAGCTGGGGACGTCCGGGGAGGAGTAGCCGAGCAGCGTGGCCCGCACGGCTCCGTCGCGTACGGCGAAGCCGCTGACGGTCTTCAGCTGGGAGGGCTCCACGAGGGTGGCCACGACCCGTGCGGCGGGCGAGCCGCCGCCCTTGCCGTGGGTGAGGACGTAGATGCCGCTGGGCGGCGTTCCGGAGCCGGCTTCGCAGTGTACGACTGCGACGGTCTCGGGGTTTCCGTCGCCGTCCAGGTCCCCGGTCGCGCGCTGGGCGATCTTGCTGGGGGCTCCGCCGCACTCCAGCGGAAAGCGGACGGCGGCGGCGTCGGGGGCGGGCAGCGGGGCGGGGGCGGCGGTGGCGCCGGCCGGGCCCGGCTGCAGCAGGCCCGCGAGGGCGACGACTCCGGCCATCGCGGTGGCGGTGGCCAGCCAGTGCACCGGCCGGGCGTGGGTGTGCGCCAGGTCCGTGACGGCGGAGGTCTGCACGCGAGAAGTCTCCTGTGGGGCGGTGCGGAAGGAGTTGCGGGCATCGTGCCACACGTCACAGGGCGGCGGAACAGGTGGGGGTGGGGTTCCCCCGGGGTCGTGAACATGAGGGTGCCGCCGTCGACTTCCGCGCCCGGGGGCGGGAACTCGGCGGCGGCACGCGTGCGTTGTCGGGGCGTCAGCCCCGCCGGGGCGGTCAGCCCTTGTTGGGGCCCTCGTAGTCCTCGCCGTAGGCGCCCTTGGCGGGGCGGCGGCGGCGCATCGGGGGCTCCACGCCGTCGGCGAGGCGACGGGCGGTGACGAGGAAGCCGGTGTGGCCGATCATCCGGTGGTCCGGGCGCACGGCCAGGCCCTCGACGTGCCAGTTGCGGATCATGGACTCCCAGGGCTGCGGCTCGGCGTAGCAGCCGAACTCGCGGATGGACTCCACGGTCCGCGCGAGCTGCGTGGTGGTGGCCACGTAGCAGCACAGGATGCCGCCCGGGACGAGCGCCTTGGAGACGGCCTCCAGGCACTCCCAGGGGGCGAGCATGTCGAGGATGACGCGGTCGACGTCGGTGTCGGACAGGTTGTCCTGGAGGTCGCCGACGGTCAGCTGCCACGCGGGGTGCGGGCCGCCGAAGTAGCGCTCGACGTTGCCCTTGGCGATCTCGGCGAAGTCCTCGCGGCGCTCGTAGGAGTGCAGCATGCCGTTGTCGCCGATGGCGCGCAGCAGGAAGGAGCTGAGCGAGCCGGAGCCGACGCCGGCCTCCACGACGCGGGCGCCGGGGAAGATGTCGGCGAAGGCCAGGATCTGTCCCGCGTCCTTCGGGTAGACCACGGCGGCACCGCGGGGCATGGACAGGACGTAGTCGGGGAGCAGGGGGCGCAGCGCGAGGTAGGCGACGTTTCCCGTGGTACGGACAACACTGCCCTCGGGAGCACCGATCAGCTCGTCGTGGGGGAAGGAACCCTTGTGGGTGTGGAAATTCTTCCCGGCCTCGAGCGTGAACGTGTAGTGGCGTCCCTTGGGGTCGGTGAGCTGGACCTGGTCCCCGACCTTGAAGGGCCCGCGACGGCGGGCGGCACCGGTCGGTTCGGACATGTGAGCACCCTATCAAGCGCTTCCCGGCCCTCCGGCCGACGAGGCGTGCGCCGGTGTCAGGAGGAGGGGCGCGCCATGGCCTTCACGAAGGCCCGTTCCACGTCGGCGGTGGACAGGACGCCGTAGATCTCGCCGGTGTCCTCGACGACCAGGTACTCGGTGGCGGGGCTGGCCCGCAGGTGGTCCAGGAGGGGCTGGCCGGTGAGGTCGGCGGGGACCCTCATGCCGTCGACGAGGTCCTGGCTGAGGGCGCTGACGGCGACCCAGGGGCGGCGGTGCTGGGGGACGTGGGCGATGGCCGTCTCGCGGACGATGCCCGTGGGCACGCCGTGGCCGTCGACGACGACGAGGGCGCGGGCGCCCGCCTCGTTGGCGCGGCGCAGGGCCTCGGACAGCGGGGTGACGGACTCGACCGGGATGGCGCGGCGGGTGAGGGTGCGGGCGCGGAGCTCGGGGAGGTGCTCGCGCAGCCGGGCCATGCGGAGGCTGTTGCCGGCGCCGGTCCAGATGATGGCGGCGAGGATGGCGGCGAGCAGGGCGTCGGTGACGGTGGTGAAGCCGTCGATGTCGTCGGTGGAGTTGCCGAGGAGTCCGGTGCGGGTGAGCAGCGGGAGTCCGATGAGGACGGCGACGGCGAGCGCGCGGCCGACCCAGGCGGCGGCGACGGTGCCGGTCATGGGGTTGCCGGTGATCTTCCAGACGACGGCGCGGAGCATGCGTCCGCCGTCGAGGGGCAGGCCGGGCAGCAGGTTGAAGATCGCCACGATGAGGTTGGAGATCATCAGGCCGCCGAGGAGGACGCCGGGGACGGTGCCGGGCTCGACGGCGTACAGGGTGAGGTAGAAGATCCCGGCGAGGACCAGGGACAGCAGGGGGCCGACGAAGGCGAGGACGAACTCGCGGCCGGGGGTCTCGGTCTCCTTGTCGATCTCGGAGACGCCGCCGAAGAACTGGAGCTGGATGCGGCGCACGGGGAGCTCGAAGCGGAGCGCGGCGAGGGTGTGGGCCAGCTCGTGGACGAGCACGGAGGCGTAGAAGGCGATCGCGAAGAAGAGCGAGACGAGGTAGCGGGCGGCGCCGAGCTCGGGCAGGACGCGTTCGATCTGGTCGCCGAAGACCCAGGTGATGAGGGCGGCGACGAGGAACCAGCTGGGTGCGACGTAGACGGGCACGCCGAAGGGCCGTCCCATGAGGATGCCGCCGCCCGGCTCCTCGGTCCGCTGCGGCTTGGACTCGTCCTGGTTCACGGGTTCCTTTCGTCGCCGAGCTGCTCGGTCCGCGCACTCGGTCACGGTTCGATCATGCAGTGCGACGGGGTCCTGCGTCGATGGTATTCCGCTCGCTGTCGGTGGCGGGCCGTAGGGTCTGTGTCATGAGTACGAGTGAGCAGCCGCCGGCGGAGCCCGGGTCGCCCTTGCCGCAGGCGCCGGCCGCCGACGCGTCCGTGCCGCGGACGCCCACGTCGTTGTCGCCGTCGCGGGCGAGCGACTTCATGCAGTGTCCGCTGCTGTACCGGTTCCGGGTGATCGACCGGCTGCCGGAGAAGCCGAGCGCGGCGGCGACGCGGGGCACGCTGGTGCACGCGGTGCTGGAGCGGCTGTTCGACGCGCCGGCGGTGGAGCGTACGCCGCCGCGGGCGAAGGCGCTGATCCCGGGCCAGTGGGACCGGCTGCTCGAATCCCGTCCGGAGCTGGGCGAGCTCTTCCCCGAGGAGGCCGAGGGCGAGCGCGGCGAGCGGCTCGCGCAGTGGCTGGCGGAGGCGGAGGCGCTGGTCGAGCGGTGGTTCACGCTGGAGGATCCGACGCGCCTCGAGCCGGCGGAGCGGGAGCTGTTCGTGGAGACGGAGCTGCCGTCGGGGCTGCGGCTGCGGGGGGTGATCGACCGGGTCGACGTGGCGCCGACGGGTGAGGTGCGGATCGTCGACTACAAGACGGGCAAGGCGCCCCGGCCCGAGTACAGCGAGGGCGCGCTGTTCCAGATGAAGTTCTACGCCCTGGTGGTGTGGCGGCTGAAGAACGTGGTGCCGCGCCGGCTGCAGCTGGTGTACCTGGGCAGCGGGGACGTGCTGACGTACGACCCGGTGGAGGCCGATCTACTGCGGGTGGAGCGCAAGCTGCACGCCCTGTGGGAGGCGATCCGGCAGGCGACGGAGACGGGTGACTGGCGGCCGCGGCCGACGAAGCTGTGCGGCTGGTGCGACCACCGGGTGGTGTGCCCGGAGTTCGGGGGCACTCCCCCGGTGTATCCGCTGCCGGTGGTGCCGGTGCGTCCGCCCGCGCCGGGCGGTGAGGGCCTGGCGGTGGGGCCGGGTCCGGCCTGATCGGGACGGCGCGGGGCGGCAGGGCAGAATGGATCCGGTCCCGCCGCCGCCCGACCCCGGCAGCGCCCGTGGTCCCGTAGCCCCCGTAGTCCCGTAGAAGGAGTCATCCGTGGCCATCCGCGTCCTCCTGGTCGACGACCAGCCCCTGCTGCGCACCGGTTTCCGGATGATCCTGGAGGCCGAGCAGGACATCGCGGTGGTGGGCGAGGCCGGGGACGGCCTCCAGGCGCTCGACCAGGTGCGGGCGCTGCAGCCCGACGTGGTGCTGATGGACATCCGGATGCCGCGGATGGACGGGGTGGAGGCCACCCGGCAGATCACCGGGCCGGGCCGGGACGGCCCGGCGAAGGTGCTGGTGCTGACCACGTTCGACCTCGACGAGTACGTGGTGGAGGCGCTGCGGGCGGGGGCGAGCGGTTTCCTGCTGAAGGACGCCCCGGCGCACGAGCTGGTGCAGGCGATCCGTGTGGTGGCGGCGGGCGAGGCGATGCTGGCGCCGTCGATCACGCGCCGGCTGCTCGACAAGTACTCGGCGCACCTGCCCTCGGGCGAGGAGCAGGTGCCGGACACCCTGAACACGCTGACGGACCGCGAGGTCGAGGTGCTGAAGCTGGTGGCGCGGGGCCTGTCGAACGCGGAGATCGCGGCGGACCTGTTCGTGAGCGAGACGACGGTGAAGACCCATGTCGGCCATGTGCTGACGAAGCTGGGGCTGCGCGACCGGGTGCAGGCGGCGGTGTACGCGTACGAGAGCGGTCTGGTGCGCCCCGGCGCCCAGTGATCCGGGGAGCACCGGCGCCGGACGGGCCCGGTCGTGGGCGGTGAGCCCGAGGCAGGACGCGGGAAGGGCCCGGCACGCTGTGCGTGTGCCGGGCCCTTGCCGTACCGGGGCCGGTGTCAGCCCTTCTTGATCTCCCAGAAGCGGAAGACGGTGGAGGCGTCGAGGGTCCACTCCAGGCCGGTGACCGTGTCGCGGGCGACGGCGTACTGCTTGCCCTGCCACAGCGGCAGCAGCGGGAGCTCCTCGGCGACGAGGTCCTGGACCTTGTTGTACGTGGAGCCGGTCGAGGACCGGTCGGGGGACGCGGCGACGGCCGGCAGCAGCTCGCCGGTGATCAGGGCGTTCTCGTAGCGGTTGCCGAGGACGTTGTCGTCCCCGAAGAACGGGGTGGTGAAGTTGTCGGCGTCCGGGTAGTCGGGGACCCAGCCCTTGACGTAGACGCCGTACTTGCCGGCGGCGATGTCCTTCTCGTACTGCTCGTACTCGACGGACTTGACGTCGGCGTCGAACAGGCCGCTGGCGTTGAGCTGCTCGGCTATCGCCTTGACCTCCTGGTCGGTGGAGGGGCCGTAGCGGCTGGGGGTGGACCAGAGGGTGAGCTTGACCTTGCTCGTGATGCCGGCGGAGCGCAGGGCCTTCTTGGCCTTCTCCTTGTCCGGGCTGCCGTAGGTGTCGAAGAAGGCCGTGTTGTGGCCCGCGATGCCGGCCGGGACGATCGAGTACAGCGGGGTGGCGGTCGACTTGTGGACGTTCTCGACGAGCGCCTCGCGGTCGACGAGGTGGGCGATGGCCTTGCGGACGCCGAGCTTGCCGACGACCGGGTCCTTGACGTTGAAGACGAGGTGCTGGACCTCGGCGCTGCTGCCCTGGACGACCTCGATGCCCTTGTCGTCGGTGTTCGTGGAGGCTTCGAGGGCGGCGATGTCCTCGGCGGAGAGGCCACGGTAGGCGACGTCGATCTCGTCGGCGGAGAGCGCCTTGGCGAGGGCCTCGCGGTCACCGCGGTAGAGCTTGAGGGTGACGCGGTCGTTCTTGCGCTTGGCCGAGCCCTGGTAGTCGGGGTTGGCGGAGAAGACGGCCTCGGTGTCGCTGATCGAGTCGAGCTTGTACGGGCCCGAGCCGATGGCCTTGCCGTCGGTGCGCAGCGCGCCGGCGTCGTACTCGCGGTGGTCGACGATGGAGCCGGCGCCGGAGGCGATCTTGCTGGGGAAGGTGGCGTCGGGGACCTTGAGCTTGAAGACGACGGTCTTCTCGTCGGGGGTCTCGATGGCGGCGATGTCCGACAGCAGCGGGCTCGGGCCGGAGGGGTCGGCGATCTTCAGGGCGCGCTCGAAGGAGAACTTGACGTCCTCGGACGTGAGCGGGTTGCCGTTGGAGAACTTCAGGCCCTCGCGGAGGGTGCAGGTGTAGACCCGGCTGCCGGAGGAGAAGCCGCACTTGTCGGCGGCCTCGGGCTCGGGCTCGGAGCCGCCCTTCGGGAACGCGAGCAGGGACTGGAAGACGTTGTTGAACAGCAGCCAGGAGCCGGGGTCGTAACCGGCGGCCGGGTCGGTCGCCATGATCTCGTCCGACATGCCGACGCGGACGGTCGCGCCGGCGTCGCCGGAGTCGCCGCCCTGCTCGGTGCCGCAGCCGCTGAGCATGGCGGCCGCCAGGCCCGCTGCGAGCGGGGCCGTCAGCCACTTGTTGTGTGCCTTCACAGAACTTGCCTCGTGATCTCGTGCCAGGCCGGCCGCGCAACGGCTGCGCGGCCGGTACGAACGAAGGGGTCAGGCGGTGCCGCGTCCGAGCTCCCACAGGAGCAGGTCGGACGAGGTGTTCAGCGCCCACTCGACGCCGGTGACGTCGTCGCGCGCGGCGACGTACTGCTTGCCCTGCCACAGCGGCAGGACGGGCACGTCCTTGGCGACGATCTTCTGGATCCGCTCGAAGACGGGAGCCACGGCGGTGCGGTCGGCCTGGCGGCGCGACTGCGGGATCAGCTCGTCCCGGACGGACTGGTTGACGTAGGGGGTGTTGAGGAAGTTGTCCGCGTCGAGGAACGGGGCGACGTAGTTGTCCGGGTCCGGGTAGTCGGGGAACCAGCCGAGGCCGTAGACGGCGTAGTCGCCGCGCTTCTGCGCGGGGCGGAACTTGGACCACTCGGTGCCCTGGACCTGGACGTCGAAGAGCTCGGTGGCGTTGAGCTGGCCGCGCAGGGCCTGGAACTCCTTCGCCGTCTCGGCGCCGTAGTGGTCGGTGGTGTAGTGCAGGGTGACCTTGACGGGGGTCTTCACGCCGGCGTCGCGCAGGATCTTGGCGGCCTTGGGCGTGTTCGGCTCGCCGTAGGTGTCGATGAACGAGGTGGCGTGGCCGGTGACGCTGGCGGGGATCAGCGAGTACAGCGGCTGGGCGGTGGGGCCGTAGACCTCGTCGACGAGCGCGCCGCGGTCGACGACGGTGGCCATGGCCTGCCGGACGGCCTTGTCCTGGACGGCGGGGGCCTTGGTGTTGAAGCCCAGGTAGCGGATCTCGAGGCCGGGGACCTCGGTGAGCTCGATGCCCTGCTCGGGCTTCTCGGTGAGCTCGCGGATCTGCTTCTGCGACATGGCCCGCGCCGCCATGTCGATGTCGTCGCCGCGCAGCGCGTCGTCCATGCCGTCGGCGTCGTCGAAGGTGCGCAGTTCGACCCGGTCGTTGCGCAGGGTGATGTCACCCTTGTACCGGGGGTTCTTGGTGAAGACGAACGACGTCACCTTGTCGCCGGCGGTCTCGGCCTTCATGGTGTACGGGCCCGAGCCGTCGACCTCGAAGCCCTCGCGCAGCGCCTTGGCCTCGTACTTGTCCTTGCTGAGGATGCCGGCGACGGGGGTGGAGAGCTTGTACGGGAAGGTGGCGTCGGGCGTCTTCAGGTGGAAGACGATCTCGCGCTCGCCCTTGGTCTCGACGGTGTCGATGTTGGACAGCAGGGCGGCGGTGCCGTTGTCCGACTTGATGGCGAGGACGCGCTCGACGGAGAACCTGACGTCCTCCGCGGTGACCGGCGTGCCGTCGGCGAAGGTGAGGCCCGCGCGGAGGGTGCAGCGGTAGCTCTCGCTCTCCTTGTCGGAGAAGGCGCAGCTCTCGGCGGCCTCGGGGACGGGCCGGCCGCCGCCGCGGGGGACGTGCATGAGGGTCTGGACGGTCTGCCGCAGGATGTTCCAGGCGCCGGTGTCGTAGGCGAAGGCCGGGTCGAGCGGGGCGGGGGCGTCCTCGGTGGCGACGAACTGGTCCGTGGTGCCGACGACGATCGCTCTGCCCTCGTCCCCTCCACCGCAGGCGGCGAGCAGGGGGGTGAGCAGTGCGGCCACGGCCGGCAGCACCAGGGTCTTGCGGTTCATCAGGGACGTTCTCCTCATCCGGCGCGGGGTGACGGCCGGCAGTGGTACAGCGGCTTCGGTCACTCCGCCGGCCGCCCGGTCGGGGCGGCGGGCGATCGGGCCGGGCAGGGGTTCGATCGGTCCTGTGTACACGGCGACTTGGGTGGGCGCCGGGGCACGCGGGGGTGCGGCGGAGTACTCGGATGAGATTAGTGGGCTACACCAGTGCCGCCGTACGGCAAAGGCCGCCACGCCGGCCCCGGGGCGATCATGAATACGGTGCGTCCGATAGTCATGCGCGGGAATGATTCGTACGGGCGGGAGCGAATCGGGACACATGGGCGGGCCGTAAACGTCATGTTCCGGACACCCCACGCAGACAGGCCACCCGTCGGCCGGTACTCTGCGTGAGGAAGCTCACTCAGGGTTCTTTCGCGACGGACGGCCCGATCGTTTCCGGCTGCGAAGCCGCGGCGGCCTCAGCCGTGGTGCGGGGTGGAGATCAGGGTGCGCAGGAAGGGGACGTCGACCTCTTCGAGGGAGCGCACGACGACCCGCCCGGCGGAGGGCGCGATGGGGGCGACGGAGGGGACGGCGACCACGCGGCAGCCGGCGGCCTCGGCGGCCGCGACCCCGGTCGCCGTGTCCTCGATGACGGCGCACAGGGCCGGGTCGGCGCCCACCCCGCGGGCGGCGGTCAGGTACGGCTCGGGGTGGGGCTTGGTCCGGGCGACCTCGTCGCCGGCCACGGTCAGGGTGAAGCGGTCGCGGCCGAGCGAGGCCAGCACCCGGTCGATGATCCTGCGGTGCGAGGCGGAGACCAGGGCGGTCGGGATGTCGTACCGGGCCAGCTCGGCGAGCAGCCGCTCGGCGCCCGGCATCATGGGCACCCCGCGGTCGATGCGCTGCTCGAACTTGTCGTTGAGCAGCACGGTGAGTTCGTCGAGGGTGATGTCGGCGCCGGTCGCCTCGATGAGGTAGCCGGCGCTGCGGGTCATCGGGCCGCCCACGACGACGTCCCGCCACGCCTCGTCGAGCCGGTGGCCCAGGTCGGCGAAGACCTCCACCTCCGCGTCCCACCAGAAGCCCTCGGTGTCGACCAGGGTGCCGTCCATGTCGAGGAAGACCGCCTGCAGGGCGGAGCTCCCGTTGGCACGGAACAGGGACGCGGGGACCGTACTGGTCATCCGGCACACCTCCATCGAGGGACGAGAAGGCCGGTCGCCCTCCCCGGTACGGGGTGGGGGCGACCGGCCTGCACTGGACCGACCAGTGTACGTCCCGATCACTCGATGCGCAGGTATTGAGCCCTGAAGTGATTACCGAGCGTTGAAGTACTTCGCCTCGGGGTGGTGGATGACGATGGCGTCGGTGGACTGCTCGGGGTGGAGCTGGAACTCCTCCGAGAGGTGGACGCCGATCCGCTCGGGCTGGAGCAGCTCGGCGATCTTCGCCCGGTCCTCCAGGTCGGGGCAGGCGCCGTAGCCGAGGGAGAAGCGCGCGCCGCGGTACTTGAGCGCGAACATGTCCTCGACGTCCTCCGGGTCCTCGCCGCCGAAGCCGAGCTCGGCGCGCACCCGGGCGTGCCAGTACTCGGCGAGCGCCTCGGCGAGCTGCACGGACAGGCCGTGGAGCTCCAGGTAGTCGCGGTAGGAGTCGGACTCGAACAGCTTGGCGGTGGCCTCGCCGATCCGGGAGCCGACGGTGACGACCTGGAGGCCGACGACGTCGGTCTCGCCGGACTCCTCCGGGCGGAAGAAGTCGGCGAGGCACAGGCGCCGGCCGCGCCGCTGGCGCGGGAAGGTGAAGCGGGTGCGCTCGTTGCCGGCGTCGTCGAGGATGATCAGGTCGTCGCCCTTGGAGACGCAGGGGAAGTAGCCGTGGACGACGGCCGCCTCCAGGAGGTTCTCCGTGTGCAGGCGCTCCAGCCAGCCGCGCAGCCGCGGCCGGCCCTCGCTCTCCACGAGCTCCTCGTACGACGGTCCGTCGCCGGCCCGGTTCTGCTTGAGGCCCCACTGGCCCTTGAAGAGGGCGCCCTCGTCGAGCCAGGAGGCGTACTCCTTGAGCTGGATGCCCTTGACGACCCGGGTGCCCCAGAACGGCGGGGTGGGGACCGGGTTGTCGGTGGCGACGTCCGAGCGGCCGCCGGGCTCGGGCTCGTCGATCTGGAGGGTGGCGGCGCCCTTGGCGACCCGGCGCTGCTTGAGCTCGGGCAGGGCGGCGCCGGGGACGCCGCGCTTGACGGCGATGAGGGCGTCCATCAGGCGCAGGCCCTCGAAGGCGTCGCGGGCGTAGCGGACCTCGCCCTGGTAGATCTCGTGGAGGTCCTGCTCGACGTAGGCGCGGGTGAGGGCGGCGCCGCCGAGGATGACGGGGTACTTGGCGGCCAGCTCGCGCTGGTTCAGTTCCTCCAGGTTCTCCTTCATGATCACGGTCGACTTCACGAGGAGGCCGGACATGCCGATGACGTCGGCGCGGTGTTCCTCGGCCGCGTCGAGGATCGCGGAGACGGGCTGCTTGATCCCGAGGTTGACGACGTTGTAGCCGTTGTTGGACAGGATGATGTCGACCAGGTTCTTGCCGATGTCGTGCACGTCGCCCCGGACGGTCGCCAGGACGATGGTTCCCTTGCCCTCGTCGTCGGACTTCTCCATGTGGGGTTCGAGGTAGGCCACGGCCGTCTTCATGACCTCCGCGGACTGGAGCACGAACGGCAGCTGCATCTGGCCCGAGCCGAACAGCTCACCGACGACCTTCATCCCGTCGAGGAGGGTGTTGTTGACGATGTCGAGGGCGGGCGTGGTGGTCAGGGCCTCGTCGAGGTCGGCCTCCAGGCCGTTCTTCTCGCCGTCGATGATCCGCCGCTTCAGCCGCTCCTCCAGCGGCAGCGCCGCCAGCTCCTCGGCCTTGCCGGCCTTCAGCGACTTCGTCGTCGCGCCCTCGAACAGGGCCATCAGCTTCTGCAGCGGGTCATATCCCTCCCGCCGCCGGTCGTAGATCAGATCCAGCGCGGTCTGCACCTGCTCCTCGTCGAACCGCGCGATCGGCAGGATCTTCGACGCGTGCACGATCGCCGAATCGAGCCCCGCCTTCACGCACTCGTCCAGGAAGACCGAGTTCAGCAGGATCCGGGCGGCCGGGTTCAGGCCGAAGGAGATGTTCGACAGACCGAGCGTGGTCTGCACGTCGGGGTGGCGCCGCTTCAGCTCGCGGATCGCCTCGATCGTCGCGATGCCGTCCTTGCGGGACTCCTCCTGACCCGTACAGATGGTGAAGGTGAGGGTGTCGATGAGGATGTCGGACTCGTTGATGCCCCAGTTGCCGGTCAGGTCGGCGATCAGCCGCTCCGCGATGGCGACCTTCGTCTCGACCGTGCGGGCCTGGCCCTCCTCGTCGATCGTCAGGGCGATCAGCGCGGCGCCGTGCTCCTTGGCCAGCGCGGTGACCTTCGCGAACCGCGACTCCGGCCCGTCACCGTCCTCGTAGTTGACCGAGTTGATCACCGCCCGGCCGCCCAGCTTCTCCAGACCGGCCTGGATGACATCGACCTCGGTGGAGTCCAGCACGATCGGCAGCGTCGAGGCGGTCGCGAACCGGCCCGCCAGCTCCGCCATGTCCGCCACACCGTCACGGCCCACGTAGTCGACGCACAGGTCCAGCATGTGCGCGCCCTCGCGGATCTGGTCCCGCGCCATCTCCACGCAGTCGTCCCAGCGGCCCTCCAGCATCGCCTCACGGAACTTCTTCGACCCGTTCGCGTTCGTCCGCTCACCGATCGCCATGTAGGAGGTGTCCTGCCGGAACGGCACCGTCTGGTACAACGACGCAGCACCCGGCTCCGGACGCGGCTCCCGCACCGGCGGCACCAGGCCCCGCACCCGCTCCACCACCTGCCGCAGGTGCTCCGGCGTCGTACCGCAGCACCCACCCACCAACGACAGCCCGTAGTCGGCGACGAAGTTCTGGTGGGCGTCGGCGAGCTCCTCGGCCGACAGCGGGTAGTGGGCGCCGTCCTTGGTGAGGATGGGGAGGCCGGCGTTGGGCATGCAGGAGAGGGCGACGCCGGCGTGGCGGGCGAGGTAGCGCAGGTGCTCGCTCATCTCGGCCGGGCCCGTGGCGCAGTTCATGCCGATCATGTCGATGCCCAGCGGCTCCAGGGCCGTGAGCGCCGCACCGATCTCGGACCCGAGGAGCATGGTGCCGGTGGTCTCGACCGTCACCGAGGTGATCAGCGGGACGGTGTAGCCGGCGACCTCCATGGCGCGGTGGGCGGCGATGATCGCGGCCTTCGTCTGGAGGAGGTCCTGGGTGGTCTCGACGAGCAGGGCGTCGGCGCCGCCGGCGAGGAGACCCTCGGCGTTCTGCTGGTAGGCGTCGCGCAGGGTGACGTAGTCGACGTGACCGAGGGTGGGGAGCTTGGTGCCGGGGCCCATCGAGCCGAGGACCCACCGCTGCTGCCCGGTCTTCCGCGTGAACTCGTCGGCGGCCTCACGGGCGATCCGGGCGCCGGCCTCGGAGAGCTCGTGGATGCGGTGGGCGATGTCGTACTCGCCGAGCGCGGAGAAGTTGCAGTTGAAGGTGTTGGTGCCGACGCAGTCGGTGCCGACCGAGAGATAGGCGTCGTGCACCGAGCGGACGATGTCCGGGCGGGAGACGTTCAGGATCTCGTTGCAGCCCTCGAGCTGCTGGAAGTCGTCCAGGGAGGGGTCCTGGGCCTGGAGCATGGTGCCCATGGCGCCGTCGGAGACGACGACCCGGGAGGCGAAGGCCTCGCGGAGGGCGTCGGCCCGCTGGGCGGGGGTCGCGGGGGCGGCGGAAGGGGTCGGCGACGAGGCCATGGATTGAGCTCCCTGGGATGCGACGGCTGTCGGCTTTGCACGCTCGGAGGAGGGTGCACGGGCCCAGACTAGCCGTGCGGGTGCCGGGCTGGACATGGGGTTCCAGCTGGTGGACGGCATCCTGTGTGCGGGGACTCCCGGTCCGGCCCTTTCGTGGACGACACTGTCAGGTGTGACACAAGGTCGGCATCGACCGATAGTGTTCAGCATTGTCGAACAGCATGTGAGGAGAAGGGCCGGGCGATGGCGAAGAACATCCAGTCGCTTGAACGAGCGGCGGCGATGCTGCGACTGCTCGCGGGCGGCGAGCGCCGGCTCGGCCTGTCCGACATCGCCTCCTCCCTGGGCCTCGCCAAGGGCACCGCGCACGGCATCCTGCGCACGCTCCAGGCCGAGGGCTTCGTCGAGCAGGACGCCGCGTCCGGCCGCTACCAGCTGGGCGCGGAGCTGCTGCGGCTCGGCAACAGCTATCTGGACGTGCACGAGCTGCGCGCGCGGGCCCTGGTGTGGACGGACGACCTGGCCCGCTCCAGCGGGGAGAGCGTCCACCTCGGGGTGCTGCACCAGCAGGGCGTGCTGATCGTCCACCACGTCTTCCGGCCCGACGACAGCCGGCAGGTCCTGGAGGTCGGGGCCATGCAGCCGCTGCACTCCACGGCCCTGGGCAAGGTGCTCTCGGCGTACGACCCGGTGGCGCACAGCGAGGCGGTGGAGGTCGAGCGGGAGCCGTTCACGCCCCGTACGGTCACCGCGCTCGGGGACTTCGAGGCCCTGCTCGACATGACCCGGGCGCGCGGCTGGGCGGCGGACGTGGAGGAGACCTGGGAGGGCGTGGCCTCGGTGGCGGCGCCCATCCACGACCGGCGCAGGATGCCGGTGGGAGCGGTGGCCATCACGGGCGCGGTGGAGCGGGTGTGCTCCGGGGGCGAGCTGCGCTCGGAGCTCGTGGCGGCGGTGCGGGACTGCGCCCGCGCGGTCTCGCGGGACCTGGGGGCCGGCCGCTTCTGAACGGGCGCTCACCTGCGCCCGAGCACCATCCGACCCGTCGGTAACGATCGCGTTATCGGCGGGTTTTTCACGCCCGCGACCCTTGACGCGCTGTTAACCCTGGCGCAAAACTTCCGTTCATCGGTCGGCATTGTCGAACAGGTACCGGCAATACGCGCTAAGGTGTGACGGTGCCAAGGGCCGAAACCGCCCTCACCCCGAGGGCGCGGACCACCGGAGGGACCCGGGGTTCGCCTTCCCCTGGACGAAGGACAAAGGAGTCGCGGGTGTCCAGCTCCGACATCTTCCTCGGCGAGACCATCGGTACCGCCGTACTCATCCTGCTCGGCGGTGGCGTGTGCGCCGCCGTCACGCTCAAGAGCTCCAAGGCCCGTGGCGCGGGCTGGCTCGCGATCACCTTCGGGTGGGGCTTCGCCGTCATGACGGCGGTCTACATGACCGCTTCCCTCTCCGGCGCCCATCTGAACCCCGCCGTGACGATCGGCATAGCGATCAAGGACGGGGAGTGGGGCGACGTACCGGTCTACGTCGCCGGTCAGATGCTGGGCGCGATGATCGGCGCGGCGCTGGTCTGGGTGGCCTACTACGGACAGTTCCGGGCCCACCTCACGGACGAGTCGATCATCTCGACGCCGCACGAGGAGGGCATGGTCGACCAGAAGGCCGCCCCCGCGGCCGGTCCGGTGCTCGGCGTCTTCTCCACCGGCCCCGAGATCCGCAACACCTGGCAGAACCTGGCCACCGAGATCATCGGCACCGTGGTGCTGGTGCTCGCCGTGCTCACCCAGGGCCTCAACGACAGCGGCAAGGGCCTCGGCGTCATCGGCGCCCTGATCACCGCCTTCGTCGTCGTCTCCATCGGCCTCTCGCTCGGCGGCCCGACCGGCTACGCGATCAACCCCGCCCGCGACCTGGGCCCGCGCATCGTGCACGCCCTCCTCCCGCTGCCGAACAAGGGCGGCTCCGACTGGAGCTACGCCTGGATCCCGGTCGCCGGTCCGCTGATCGGCGGAGCCATCGCCGCGGGTATCTACAACATCGCGTTCGCCTGAGCCGTCCTTCTTCCAGACCTCCCTTGGAGCACACCGTGACCGACGCACACACCACCGGCACCGCCTCCCACGGCGCTGGCCCCTTCATCGCGGCCATCGACCAGGGCACCACCTCGTCCCGCTGCATCGTCTTCGACAAGGACGGCCGGATCGTCTCCGTCGACCAGAAGGAGCACGAGCAGATCTTCCCGAAGCCGGGCTGGGTCGAGCACGACGCCGCCGAGATCTGGACCAACGTCCAGGAGGTCGTCGCCGGCGCCATCCACAAGGCGGGCATCACCTCCGCCGACGTCAAGGCGATCGGCATCACCAACCAGCGCGAGACCACGCTGCTGTGGGACAAGAACACCGGTGAGCCCGTCCACAACGCCCTCGTGTGGCAGGACACCCGCACCGACGCCCTGTGCAAGGAGCTCGGCCGCAACGTCGGCCAGGACCGCTTCCGGCGCGAGACCGGTCTCCCCCTCGCCTCCTACTTCGCCGGCCCCAAGGTCCGCTGGCTGCTCGACAACGTCGAGGGCCTGCGCGAGCGCGCCGAGCGCGGCGAGATCCTCTTCGGCACCATGGACTCCTGGGTCATCTGGAACCTGACGGGCGGTGTGGACGGCGGTCACCACGTCACCGACGTCACCAACGCCTCCCGCACCATGCTGATGAACCTCCACACCATGCAGTGGGACGAGCGGATCCTCGACTCCATGGAGGTCCCGGCGGCCGTGCTGCCGGAGATCCGTTCCTCCGCCGAGGTGTACGGCACGGTCAAGGGCGGCGTCCTCGACGGCGTCCCGGTCGCCTCCGCGCTCGGCGACCAGCAGGCCGCCCTGTTCGGCCAGACCTGTTTCGCCGAGGGCGAGGCCAAGTCCACGTACGGCACCGGCACGTTCATGCTGATGAACACCGGCGACAAGATCATCAACTCCTACAGCGGCCTGCTGACCACGGTCGGCTACCAGATCGGCGACGAGAAGCCGGTCTACGCCCTGGAGGGCTCCATCGCCGTCACCGGCTCGCTCGTCCAGTGGATGCGCGACCAGATGGGCCTGATCAAGTCCGCCGCCGAGATCGAGACCCTCGCCTCCTCCGTCGAGGACAACGGCGGCGCCTACTTCGTGCCGGCCTTCTCCGGTCTGTTCGCCCCGTACTGGCGCTCCGACGCCCGCGGCGTGATCGCCGGCCTCACCCGCTACGTCACCAAGGCGCACATCGCCCGTGCCGTGCTCGAGGCCACCGCCTGGCAGACCCGCGAGATCACCGACGCCATGACCAAGGACTCGGGCGTCGAGCTGACCGCCCTCAAGGTCGACGGCGGCATGACCTCCAACAACCTGCTGATGCAGACCCTCTCGGACTTCCTGGACGCCCCCGTCGTGCGCCCGATGGTCGCCGAGACCACCTGCCTCGGCGCGGCCTACGCCGCCGGCCTGGCCGTCGGCTTCTGGCCCGACACCGACGCCCTGCGCGCCAACTGGCGCCGGGCCGCCGAATGGACCCCTCGCATGGACGCCGGCAAGCGCGACAGCGAGTACAAGAACTGGCTCAAGGCCGTAGAGCGCTCCATGGGCTGGCTCGAAGCAGAAGAGAACTGACGAGGAGTAATTCGCGATGACCACCCTGCAGAGCCTCCCCTCCCTGGGGATGCACCCGGCTGCCGGTTCCCTGCCGACCCGCGCCGAGACCAGAGAGCAGCTGTCCAAGGCGACGTACGACCTCCTGGTGATCGGCGGCGGCATCCTGGGCATCTCCACCGCCTGGCACGCCGCGCAGTCCGGACTGCGGGTGGCCCTGGTGGACGCCGGCGACTTCGCCGGCGCCACCTCCTCCGCCTCCTCCAAGCTGCTCCACGGCGGCCTGCGCTACCTGCAGACCGGCGCGGTCAAGCTGGTCGCGGAGAACCACTTCGAGCGGCGCGCGGTCTCCCGTCAGGTGGCGCCCCACCTGTCCAACCCGCTCACCTTCTACCTGCCCGTCTACAAGGGCGGCCCGCACGGCGCGGCCAAGCTCGGCGCCGGGGTCTTCGCCTACAGCGCGCTGTCCGCCTTCGGCGACGGCGTCGGACACCTGCTGAGCCCCGCCAAGGCCGCCCAGGACGTGCCGGAGCTGCGCACGGACAACCTGAAGGCCGTCGCCGTCTACGGCGACGACCAGATGAACGACGCCCGCATGGCGCTGATGACGGTCCGCGCCGCCGTCGACGCCGGGGCGGTCGTCCTCAACCACGCCGAGGTCACGGGCCTGCGCTTCACCAACGGCCGGGTCACCGGCGCCGAGCTCAGGGACCGCCTCGACGGCACGGAGTTCGGCGTCGGCGCCCGTCTGGTCCTCAACGCCACCGGACCGTGGGTCGACCACCTGCGCAAGATGGAGGACCCGAACGCGGCCCCCTCCATCCGCCTCTCCAAGGGCGCGCACCTGGTCCTCAAGCGCACCGCCCCCTGGAAGGCCGCGCTGGCCACCCCGATCGACAAGTACCGAATCACCTTCGCCCTCCCCTGGGAGGACATGCTGCTGCTCGGCACCACCGACGAGGAGTACGAGGGCGACCCGGGCGAGGTCGCGGTCAACGACAAGGACATCGCCCAGATCCTGGACGAGGCCGCCTTCTCCATCCGCGACCAGCAGCTCGACCGCTCCCTGATCACCTACGCCTTCGCGGGTCTGCGGGTGCTGCCGGGCGGTCCCGGCGACACCTCCAAGGCCAAGCGCGAGACGGTGGTCACCGAGGGCCGCGGCGGCATGCTGTCGGTCGCCGGCGGCAAGTGGACCACCTTCCGCCACATCGGCCGCACCATCATGAGGAAGCTGGAGTCCCTGCCGGGCCACCCCCTCGGCGAGGACTACGAGCCGGTCGCCACGCTGCCGAAGCGGCTGCCGCTGCCCGGCATCGCCAACCCGAACGCGGTCGCCCACCGGCTGCTCGTGGACGGGCCGGCGCCCGGCCCGCGGATGGCCGCCGACACCGCCAAGCACCTGGCGACGCACTACGGTTCGCTCTCCTTCGACATCGCCCGCATGGCGAACGAGAACCCCGAGCTCGCCGAGCGCATCCACCCCGACGCGCCGGAGATCTGGGCCCAGGTCGCCTACGCCCGCGACCACGAGTGGGCCGAGACGGCGGACGACGTGCTGCGCCGCCGCACCACGCTGACCATCCGCGGTCTGGCCACGGACGAGATCCGCGGCAAGGTCGAGGACATGCTGCGCAAGTAGGCGGCGTCCGTTGTGAGGGGCGGTCTCGAACGAGACCGCCCCTCACGCGCGCGGAGGCCGCCCCTCACACGCGCCGAGACCGCTGCCATACGGCGGCCACACCGCCGCAACACCCGGCGCGCAGAGTGGGGACATGAGGTTTCAGGTGCTCTCTCTCATCGGCCATGCCCCGCATCCCCTCACCGGCGAACTGCCGTCGCCCGCCGACCGCCTGGAGCAGGTCCTGGCGGTCGGCGAGGCCGCCGAGCGGCTCGGATTCGACGCGTACGCGATCGGCGAGCGGCACGCGGGCCCCTTCCTCTCCTCCAGCCCCTCGGTGGTGCTCGGCGCCCTCGCGGCCCGCACCTCCCGCATCCGGCTCCTGACCGGTGTGACGGTGGTCGCGATCCTCGACCCGGTCCGGGTCGCCGAGGACTACGCCACGCTCGACCAGCTCTCCCGGGGCCGGGTCGAACTCGTCGTCGGCAAGGGAGCGGAGGCCGGTCACTTCGACCTCTTCGGCCTCGACGAGAAGCGGCAGTGGGACCTCCAGCGGGAGAAGTACGAACTGCTGCGCCGGCTGTGGACCGAGGAAGGCGTCGACTGGGAGGGCGAGTTCCGTCCCGCGCTGCGGAACGTGACCACCCTGCCCCGCCCGTACGGCGGTCCCCCGCGGATCTGGCACGGATCCGCCACCAGCCTCGACTCCCCCGAACTCGCGGCCCGGCACGGCGATCCCCTGTTCACCGCCAACGCCGTCCAGCCCCGCGAGGCGTACGCGCGGCTCGTCGCCCACTACCGGGAGAAGTTCGAGGAGTACGGGCACGACCCGCGCCACGCGCGCGTGGCGGCGGGTTCCGGCGGGCTGCTCATCGCCGACACCGCCGAGCAGGCCGTCAGCCGCTACAAGGACCTCTACGAGGCGAGGGTCCGCCAGTCCTTCCGGCCCGAACTCCAAGGCAGGGCCGGCTACAACACCCCGTACCGCACCATCGAGGAGGCGATCGCGGGCGGCCCCCAGCTGATCGGCTCGCCGCAGCAGATCGTCGACAAGATCCTGGGCTACCACGAGGTGTACCGCCACGACCTCCAGTCGGTCACCGTGGACGCCTTCGGGCAGTCCACGGCGGAGCAGATCGAGACGCTGGAACGGTTCGCCGAGGAGATCGCCCCGGTGGTGCGCGAGGAGGCCCCCACCACCCTGTGGCGGGAGTGACGTCACCACGCGTGCGGACGGGAGTTCCTGGGTAGTCGATCAAGGCCGTGACGGCTCTCGGGCGGGTCCGAGGGCGGCGGGCGGGCCGCCGGAAAGGCATAAGGTTGGTCCGTACGACAGGAACTTCGACGAAGGAGGCGCTGGGTGATCGAGCTCGAGGGGGTGCCCGAGCTGATCGACCCGGTCATGGTGGCCGCGTTCGAGGGGTGGAACGACGCCGGTGACGCCGCCTCCGCGGCGGTCGCCCATCTGGACCGGGAGTGGAAGGGCGAGGTGTTCGCGGCGCTCGACGCCGAGGACTACTACGACTTCCAGGTCAACCGGCCCACCGTGTGGCTGGACGGCGGCGTCCGGAAGATCACCTGGCCGACGACCCGGCTCTCGGTGGTGCGCATCGGCGGCGACAAGCCCCGGGACCTGGTCCTGGTGCGCGGGATCGAACCGTCGATGCGCTGGCGTTCGTTCTGCAACGAACTCCTCGGCTTCGCGCACGAGCTGGGTGTGGAGATGGTGGTGATCCTGGGCGCGCTGCTCGGTGACACCCCGCACACCCGTCCGGTGCCGGTCAGCGGGGTCACCTCCGACCCGGATCTGGCCCGGACCATGGAGCTGGAGGAGACGCGCTACGAGGGCCCGACCGGCATCGTCGGCATCCTCCAGGAGGCGTGCACGCACGCCGGGGTGCCCGCGGTCAGCCTGTGGGCGGCCGTTCCCCACTACGTGTCGCAGCCGCCGAACCCCAAGGCGACGCTGGCGCTGCTCAACCGGCTCGAGGACCTGATCGGCCTGCGCATCCCGCTGGGCGAGCTGCCCGAGGACGCGCGGGCGTGGCAGCTGGGCGTGGACCAGCTGGCCGCCGAGGACAGCGAGGTGGCCGAGTACGTGCAGACGCTGGAGGAGGCGCGGGACACCGCGGAGCTTCCGGAGGCGTCCGGCGAGGCCATCGCCCGCGAGTTCGAGCGCTATCTGCGGCGGCGTGAGCCGGGCTCGGGTCCGGGGCCGGGTCCCGGCGCCGGGCCGGGGATGGCGACGGAGGGCGGCGACACCTCGTATCTGCGGGACGGCACGAGCGAGCGCACCCGCCCGCCGAAGCCCCAGCAGCCCGGCCCCGAGGCGGTGCCGGGCGCGGAGCCGGAGCAGCGGGCCGCGGACGACGGTCCGGCGGAGCGGCGGGCCGCGGAGGAGAGCCGTGAGCACGGCCCGGACGAGGGTCCGGGGCGGCGGGCCGCGGACGAGAACCGCGAGCAGGGCGCGGGCGAGCCGGGGCCGGGCCAGGGGCGTGAGCCGGGCCCGGAGCGGCGTACGGCCGACGGCGAGCAGCGGCAGGACGGCGAGGACGCCGGGGAGTGAGCGGTACGGGAGGGGTGGCACGGCCGCCCCTCCCGTAGCCGTTTCCGCCGGCCCCGGCAGCACGCGGGCCGCTCCTGGACCCCGGGTCCGAAAGCGGCCCGCCGGCGCGCGGGCCGGATGCGTTACAGGGCGACGCCGAGCAGCGCGTCGACCGCGCGGGAGACGAGGCCGGGGGCGGACTCGTCGGTGCCGCCCTCGGCGGTCTGGAGGGCCACCCAGCGGTCGACCGCGGCCAGCGCGGCCGGGGCGTCCAGGTCGTCGGCGAGCGCCTCGCGGACCTCCTCGACGAGGGCGTCGGCCGAGGGGCCGTCGGGGCGGGAGACGGCGGCGCGCCAGCGGCCGAGGCGGTCGAGGGCGTCGCGCAGGACCTGGTCGGTCCACTCCCAGTCGTCCCGGTAGTGGTGCGAGAGCAGGGCGAGCCGGATGGCGGCCGGGTCGACGCCGTCGCGGCGCAGCGCCGAGACGAAGACCAGGTTGCCCTTGGACTTGGACATCTTCTCGCCGTTCAGGGCGACCATGCCGGCGTGGACGTACGCCTTGGCCATGGGGAACTCGCCGGTGAGGGCCTGGGCGTGGGAGGCGCCCATCTCGTGGTGCGGGAAGATCAGGTCGGAGCCGCCGCCCTGGACGTCGAAGCCCATGCCGAGGTGGTCGAGGGCGATGGCGACGCACTCGATGTGCCAGCCGGGGCGGCCGGGGCCGAGGCTGCCGCCGTCCCAGCGGGGCTCGCCCTCGCGGGCGGCCATCCACAGCATCGGGTCGAGGGGGTTCTTCTTGCCCGGTCGGTCCGGGTCGCCGCCGCGCTCGGCGGACAGGTGGCGCATCAGCTCGGTGTCGTAGTGCGAGACCTTGCCGAAGTGCGGGTCGGCCTCGACGGAGAAGTAGATGTCGCCGTCGAGCTCGTAGGCGGCGCCGGAGTCCCGCAGCCGCTCCACGAGGGGGACGATGCCCGGTATGGCCTCGACCGCGCCGATGTACTGCTGCGGGGGCAGCATGCGCAGGGCGGTCATGTCCTCGCGGAAGAGCGCGGTCTCGCGCTCGGCGAGGCCGACCCAGTCGATGCCGTCGCGGACGGCCCGCTCCAGGAGCGGGTCGTCCACGTCGGTGACGTTCTGGACGTAGTGAACCTGCCGCTTGGTGTCGAGCCACACGCGCTGAACGAGGTCGAACGCGTTGTAGGTCGCCGCGTGTCCCATGTGGGTGGCGTCGTACGGCGTGATGCCGCAGACGTAGATGCGGGCGACGGGGCCGGGGGCGAGGGTCACTCGTCCACCGGTCGCGGTGTCGTGAATCCGGAGGTCGCGGCCCTTGCCGGGCAGGGCGGGGACCTCAGAAGCGGGCCAGGCATGCATGTCCTGAGCGTAACCGGACAGCTGTTCCGGATACGAACCGCATGCGGGATCTTGTCCGATCTCACGGTCTTGCGGGACGGCGCCGCCCATGCATACCCCCAGGGGGTCTCACGGGTCCGCCATGAATTGGCCGAAAAGCATCGGTCGCCGAGGCGGGCCGCAGCTCAGGCGCCGGTGCTCACACCGGTGGCCAGGGGATCGCGGGCCACTGACCCGACGGTACGGGGTGGCGGCCGGTCCCGCGCAGCACGGCGACCCGCCCCCGCAGGGCGTCCACCTCGGCGGGCGTCAGGAGTCCGGCGAGCCGTTCGGCCAGTGGAGTGCCCGGCGCGAGCCGCGCGTCCAGCGTCTCCAGGACGGCGGCGGCCTCCTCGGTGAGCTCCTCCCCCGCCCAGCCCCACAGCAGCGTGCGCAGCTTGTCGTCCACGTGGAAGGAGACCCCGTGGTCGATCCCGTAGAGGCGCCCGCCGGGCGCCGGCAGCAGGTGGCCGCCCTTGCGGTCGCCGTTGTTGATCACGGCGTCCAGGACGGCGAGCCGGCGCAGCTCCGGGGTGTCGGCGTGCACGAGCAGTGCCGTGCGGCCCTCGGCGACCTGGGCGGGCCCGACGGCCTTCCAGCCCTCGCCCGGCTCCTCGTCCTCGACGAGGGCGAGCAGGGTCGCCTCCGGGTCGGCCTCGATCCACAGCTGGACCATGCCCTCGCCGTACGGTCCGTCGCGCAGCACCGTCGGCGGGACCAGGCCCCAGCCGGTCGCCTCGGACAGCTCGTAGGCGGCGACCTCCCGCTGGGCGAGGGTGCCGTCGGGGAAGTCCCACAGCGGCCGCTCCCCCGCGACCGGCTTGTACACGCAGGCCGCTTCCTCGCCCCCGTACGCGACGGAGCAGAACAGCACGGCGTTGGATGCCTCGCGGACCTGGCCGCGCACGGTCAGCTCCCCCCGGGCGAGCAGGTCGACCGCCGCGAGGGCCTGGTGACTGCTCATGCGCCGCGACGGTATCCGTTCTGGCGCGGGCAGACGTGGCCCTCCGGGTCGAGCGGCAGGCTGCACAGGGGGCACGGCGGGCGGCCGGCGTTGACCACGTCGAGGGCCCGCTTGGCGAAGGCCCTGGCCTGGGCGCCGGTGAGCCGGACCCGCAGCATCGGCGGGCCGTTCTCCTCGTCCTGGAGCAGCCGCTCCTCGGCCTCGGCGAGGTCCTCCTCGGAGTCCGCGTCGAGCTCGACGAGCGCCTGCGCCTCGACGATCATGCGCTGCTCCTCGCCGTCCCAGGCGAGGGCCATGGTGCCGACCCGGAACTCCTCCTCGACGGGGGTGTCCAGGGGGGCGGTGTCGGTGGTGTCCGGCGGGGCGACCGCGGGCACGGGGGCGTTGCCGCCGGTGCGGCGCACGACCTCGTCGAGGAGTTCGTCGATCCGCTCGGCGAGGGCGGCGACCTGCGTCTTCTCCAGGGCGACGCTGGTGACCCGGCCGCCCGCGGACGCCTGCAGGAAGAACGTACGGCGGCCAGGCAGCCCGACCGTGCCGGCCACGAAACGCTCCGGTGGGTCGTAGAGGAACACCTGACGGGACACGTTCCCGACTCCCTTGGGTCTCGACTGTGGTGCTGCGGACTGGTCTTGCGGCGCCTTACAGCGGCGCGTCCACCCTACTGCGCGGATGGATCACGGTGCGCCCGCACCGCCTCCGACCTCCGCCGCACCGCCGTCGCCGGGAGTCTCGCGGGGGGCGAGGCCGGCGAGGTCGCCGGTGTCGCCGAGGCGGACGAGGAAGGGGCGCAGGCGGGTGTAGCGGATGACGGTGAGCGAGCAGGGGTCGACGTGGATGCGCTGGAAGAGGTCCAGGTGGAGGCCGAGGGCGTCGGCGACGAGGGCCTTGATGATGTCGCCGTGCGAGCACATCGCGTAGACGGCGTCCTCGCCGTGCTCGGCCTCGATCCGCTCGTTCCAGTCGCGGACCGCGTCCACGGCCCGGGCCTGCATGGCGCGCATGGACTCGCCGCCGGGGAAGGCGGCTGCCGAGGCGTGGCCCTGGACGACCTGCATGAGCGGTTCGTCCATGAGCTCGGCGAGCTTGCGGCCCGACCAGTCGCCGTAGTCGCACTCGTTGATCCGCTCCTCGGTGTGCAGCGGAAGTCCGGGGCGGGCGTCGAGCAGCGGCCGCATGGTCTCGCGGCAGCGCTGGAGCGGACTGGAGACGACCGCGGCGAGCGGCACCCCGGCGAGCCGCCCGGGCAGCGCGGCGGCCTGCGCGGCACCGCGTTCGTCGAGCGCCACGCCGGGCGTGCGCCCGGCGAGCACTCCGGAGGTGTTGGCGGTGGAGCGTCCGTGCCGGACGAGGAGGAGCGTGGCCATGTCGGCCAGCCTAGGGGGTAGGGGGGTGGCGTGCGGGTGCGTGACGGGAGTGGGAAGGGGAGAATACGGGCCGTGATCGTGGACTCAGCCCTGTACCGGGACGGGCGCAGGACGGACGACCCCGGAGATCTGTCGGACGCGCTGGCGGCGGCGCGGGCGTCCGGGGACGCGTTCTTGTGGGTGGGCCTGCACGAGCCCACGGCGGACGAGTTCGACCACGTCACGGCGGAGTTCTCGCTGCACCCGCTGGCCGTCGAGGACGCCCTCAAGGCGCACCAGCGGCCGAAGCTGGAGGTGTACGACGACTCGCTGTTCGCGGTGCTCAAGCCGGTGGTGTACGAGCCGGAGAGCGACCGGGTGTCGTCGGGCGAGCTGATGGTCTTCATCGGCGACTCGTTCGTGGTGACGGTGCGGCACGGCGAGGGTGCTCCGCTCGCGGCGGTGCGCAGGCGTCTGGAGGCCGATCCGGAGGTGCTGAAGCACGGCCCGACGTCGGTGCTGTACGCGATCAGCGACGCGGTGGTGGACCACTACCTGGAGGTGGCGGCCGAGCTCCAGGTCGACCTGGAGGAGCTGGAGGCGGACGTCTTCGCGCCGTCGTCGTCCGGCACCGGGCCCGGGCGGACGGCGGAGCGGATCTACACGGCGAAGCGGCAGGTCCTGGAGTTCCGGCGGGCGAGCAGTCCGCTGGCCGGGCCGATGGCCCGGCTGGCGTCGGGGGCGGTGCCCTTCGTGCGCGAGCGGTCGAAGCCGTTCTTCCGGGACGTCCAGGACCACCTGCTGCGGGCGACGGAGCAGGTCGAGGGCCTGGACCGGCTGCTGTCGGACGTGCTGTCGGCGCATCTGGCGCAGATGGGCGTGCGGCAGAACGACGACATGCGGAAGATCTCGGCGTGGGCGGCGATGGCCGCGGTGCCCACGATGGTCGCCGGGATCTACGGCATGAACTTCGACCACATGCCGGAACTGCGCTGGACCTGGTCGTATCCGGCGGTGGTGCTGCTGATGGCCGGGGCGGTGGCGGGCCTGTACCGGCTGTTCAAGCGGCGCGGCTGGATGTGAGCGATCCGCGCCGCGCCGTCGGTGTGCGCGGAGGCGGGCTCAGAAGGCCGGGGCGGGCGTCACGGGCCCTCCGAGGGCGTCGCGGCGCTCCGGCATGCGCAGGTCCACCATCCGGTGCCAGCCGGCGGCCCGCTCGTACGCGTACACGGCGTGGATGCCGGCCACGAGCGCGGCGGACTTCGCGCGGGGCCAGCGCAGGATGCGGCCCATGTGGCGCATCACGGCGAGGCTGACGTCGCGGTAGACCTGGATCTCGGCGAGCGCGGACGCGCGCAGGGTGTGCTGGATCAGCCGGCCGTGCCCCTCGTAGTTGAGGCGAAGCAGTTCCTCGTGGCAGTAGGCGAGGTGGTTGGCCTCGTCGTTGTCGATCATGTTGATGGCCTTGCCGAGCTCGGGGTGCCGGCCGAAGTCCCTGACGAGCATGTCCATCTGGTCGGCGGCGCGCTGCTCGGTGACCCGGCTGTGGCTGAGGTAGACGACGATGTCCCGCTCGGTGAGGGGCTCGTCCCGGCGGAGCTTGTCGTGGGCCAGGCCGATCCCGCGCCGTTCGAGGAGCATCGTGTAGTCCGTCTCGGGCGGGACGGGGACGGGTTCCAGGCCCCGCTTCCTCAGCAGCGCGTTGAAGATCCGGCCGTGCTTGTCCTCGTCGGCGCCGTGCCGGGCGATCTTCGGGGCCATGTCCCGCATGCCGGACGGGACGAGGGCGGCGATCCGGCCGTTCTCCCAGCCTCCCTGGGCCTCGCCGCTGGCGGCGATGGAGCAGAAGAGCTGGAAGGACACGTCGTCGTCGATGATTTCCTGGAACAGGCTCTTGGCCGAAAGCATGGGTGCCACCTCCATGCGGACGTCCGTACGCCGCACGCCCGCGGAGTACGAGTCAAGTGCGGCCCGGCCGGGCGGGCAACAGGAGCACCCCGGGGGCTGGGCCGAACGGGGTACGGGCGCGGGCGGGTAAGAGGCGGCCGCAGGGCCGGGGAGGAAGCGAGGAGCACGTGCCGCGGGGCGCGTAACCCCGGGCCCGCTCGCGCGTTGAGCTGCGTGACGGCCGTGGCGGGGAAGACCCCCGAGCCCCCACCACGGCCGCGGACCTCTTCTCCGGGCCCCGGCGCTCCGTCCGTTACGCGAGCCCGGCCCGCTCCAGGGCCTCCACACCCGCGCGGAGGGCGGCGATCCGCTCGTCCAGGGTGAAGCCGGCCGGGGCGAGGGTCAGGGTGGTGACCCCGGCCGCCGCGTAGGCCGTCATGCGGTCGGCGATGCGGTCGACGGAGCCGAGCAGGGTGGTCTGGTCGATCAGCTGCCGGGGAACGGCCGCGGCGGCGCCGTCCTTGTCCCCGGCCAGGTACTTGTCCTGGATCTCGGCGGCGGCCTTCTCGTAGCCCATGCGCCGGGCGAGCTGGTTGTAGAAGTTCTGCTTGCGGCTTCCCATGCCGCCGACGTAGAGCGCGGTGTACGGGCGGAAGACGTCGGCCAGGGCGTCGATGTCGTCGCCCAGGGCCAGCGGCAGCGTGGGGTGGACGTCGAAGCCCTCCATCGTCAGCCCGGCCTTCTCGCGGCCCGCGCGGAGGTGACGCAGGGCGGTCTCCTCCAGGTGCTCGGCGGAGGGAAAGATGAGCAGGGCGCCGTCGGCGATCTCGCCGGTCTGCTCCAGGTTCCGGGGGCCGATGGCGGCGATGTAGAGCGGGATGTGCGGGCGGGTCGGGTGGACCGTCAGCTTGATCGGCTTGCCCGGCCCGTCGGGCAGCGGCAGCGTCCAGTGCTCCCCCTGGTGGGTGAGGCGCTCGCGGGACATGGCCTTGCGGACGATCTCGACGTACTCGCGGGTGCGGGCCAGCGGCTTGTCGAACTTGACGCCGTACCAGCCCTCGGAGACCTGGGGGCCCGAGACGCCGAGGCCGAGGCGGAAGCGGCCTCCGGAGAGGGAGTCGAGGGTGGCGGCGGTCATCGCCGTCATCGCGGGCTGGCGGGCCGGGATCTGCATGATCGCCGAACCGACGTCGATCCGCTCGGTCTTGGCGGCGACCCAGGACAGCACGGTGGGGGCGTCGGAGCCGTACGCCTCCGCCGCCCAGCACACGTCGTAGCCGAGGCGGTCGGCCTCCTGCGCCACGGCGAGGTTGTCGCCGTCCATGCCCGCGCCCCAGTAGCCGAGGTTGATGCCGAGCCGCATGCCACGTACCCCTTACCCATCGGTAACGACCTGTGTGCGGGACTCTAGCGTGCGGGCCGCGCCCCGGACAGGAGCCCGACGAGCCTGTGGACAGGTTGTCCACAGGCTCTCTCCGCGTCGTGCCGTGGCCAGTAATCTCGCGGCCATGGAGCAGAGGCATCTCGGACGTACCGGCCTGCGCGTGTCCCGGCTCGGGCTCGGCACCCTCACGTGGGGCCGGGACACCGACGAGCACGACGCCGCCGAGCAGTTGAAGGCGTTCTGGGACGCGGGCGGCACGCTGGTCGACACCGCGGACGTGTACGGCGGCGGCGAGGCGGAGTATCTGCTCGGGCGGCTCATGGACGACCGGTCGGGTGTCGTGCCGCGCCGGGACCTGGTCATCTCGACCAAGGCGGGCAGCGTCCCCGACCCCGACCGGCGCACCGACGGCTCGCGCGGTCACCTGCTGGGCGCGCTCGACGCCTCGCTCGCCCGGCTCGGCACGGACCACGTCGACCTGTGGCTGCTGCACGCCTACGACCCGCACACCCCGCTGGAGGAGTCGCTGCAGGCCCTCGACATCGCCGTGCGCAGCGGACGGGCCCGCTATGCGGGCGTGTCGAACTTCTGCGGCTGGCAGCTGGCGAAGGCCGCGACCTGGCAGCTCGGCGGCGACCGCACCCGTCTCGCCGGGACGCAGATGGAGTACTCGCTGCTCCAGCGCGGTGTCGAGCGGGAGGTGCTGCCGGCCGCGCTGGACCTCGGCATAGGGCTGCTGCCCTCCTCTCCGCTCGGACGCGGGGTGCTCACGGGGAAGTACCGGCACGGCACACCGACGGACTCGCGCGGCGGCTCGGAGGCCCTGGCCCCCTTCGTCGAGCCGTACTTGGACGAGGCGGCCGGCCGGATCGTCGACGCGGTCAGCACGGCGGCCGACGGTCTCGCCGCCACCCCGCTGCAGGTCGCCCTCGCCTGGGTCCGCGACCGCCCCGGCGTGACCGCCCCGATCATCGGCGCGCGCAACGCGCAGCAGCTCAGAGCCGCGCTGTCAGTGGAGAGCCTTAGTCTTCCTGACGAGATCTGCCGGGCCCTCGACGACGTGTCGGCGCCCGTGCACCGCTATCCGGATCACGACTGGAGCACCTTGTGACCGAGCCTTCCGGGGAGAACACGCCCGAGGCCGCCGACGCCCTCACGCCCCGGCCCGAGGCCGGGCCGGCCGACGACGCCGCCCCCGGCGCGGACACCACGGCCCCAGCCGACCCGGCCCGCACGGCCGCCGGGGACGGCCCGGCGTCCGCGGACGGTGCCGCGCGCTCGGCGGACGGCACGGAGGCCACCGCCGGTGCGCCGGAGGCCCAGGCCGCCGCTCAGGAGACCCGCGAGGTGACCGGACGGGACGAGGGCGCCCGTGGGGAGGCGCCCGGGGACGACGACGCGGAGGCGCGGGGACCGGCGGCCGAGGAGCCGGAGGAGGCGGGTGACGCCGAGTCCGGTGCGGGCCGGGATGACGACACGACCGCAGAAGCCACCGGGCAGGAGGCCCCCGCCGGGAGCGACGCGGAGGGCGAAGCCGAGACCGGGGACGGGACTCCCGCCGGGAACGACGCGGAGGGCGAAGCCGAGACCGGGAACGGGACTCCCGCCGGGAACGACGCCGCCGCACGTGAGGTGTCCGCGGCGGAGGCCGAGCTCGCCGCCCAGCGGGAGTTGCGGGCCAGGATCGAGCAGCGGAAGGCCGAGCGGGGCGGGCCCGTGGAGGCGGGCGCGAAGCTGAGCGGGACGGCCGCCGATCTCCTCGCGGCCGTACGGGCCGTGGAGAGCGGCGCCAGGCCGGTCGCGGTCCCGCGCGTCGAGACGCCCGCGCCGCCGCGTCCCGTGGCGGCAGCGGCACCGGAGACGACCGTCCGTCCGCCCGTGCCCCCGGCACCGGTGGTGACCGAGGAGACGACGGCGTCCGTGCGGCAGGTCCTCGGGCGCGGCGGGGCACCCGAGACGCTCGCCGGGCCGGTGGCCACCGTGCTCGGTGAAGGCGCGGCGCGGGCCCTTCAGGAGGATCCGTGGCAGTTGCTCGCCGTGCCGGGGGTGCGGCCGGAGCAGGCGGACGGCTTCGCGCGGGCGCTCCTCGGCCCGCAGTGCGGTCCCGCCGATCCGCGCCGGGTCGTGGCCCTCACCGCCTGGCTCCTGGAGCAGGCCGCGCTGAAGGGCCACACGGCCCTGGAGATCGGAGCCGTGCGGGAGGGACTCGGCCGGCTGGCAGTGCCCGAGCCCGACCAGGCCGTCGACCTCGCGGTGTCCGAAGCCGCCGTCCTCGTCTTCCAGGAGGAGGACGAGGAGGAGCAGGACGGGCAGGAGGAGCCGGCCGAGGGCGGAGCGGGCGGGTCGCGCCCCGAGGTGCCGGTGCTGCTCGGGCTCGAGCGGTACGCGCTCGCGGAGGAGAGCCTCGCCGACGGCGTCGCCCGCCTGATCCGTACGGTCCGGCCCGAGCAGTGGGACGGCCCCGAGCTGGCCCGCGCC
Organism: Streptomyces roseoviridis; assembly: GCF_039535235.1. Taxonomy (NCBI): domain Bacteria; kingdom Bacillati; phylum Actinomycetota; class Actinomycetes; order Kitasatosporales; family Streptomycetaceae; genus Streptomyces; species Streptomyces roseoviridis. The sequence continues at coordinate 6,103,406 of NZ_BAAAWU010000001.1, read as the reverse complement.
GCGGGAGGCCACGGTCTCGTGCTGCACACGGGTGGCGAGGCCGCCCGCGCCGAGCCGGTCGCGCTGGCCCGGCAGGCCCGTGCCCGGGGACTGCGGGCGGCGGTGGCGGCACACACCACGCGCGAGGGCGCCGTGACCGTGGCCGGGCTTCTGTCCGGTGCGGCGGGGCCCGGCCGCGACGCGGAGGGCGCCCTCGCGCTCGACCTGCTGGTGGTGCTCGACGCGCCGCAGCTCGACGTGGAGAGCGCCGCCGCGCTGGTCGAGGCGCTGCCCGACGGCTGCCGCCTGGTGCTCAGCGGCGACCCGCACGTGCTGGGGTCGGCCGGACCGGGCCGGGTGTTCGCCGACCTGCTCGCGGCCCGCGTCGTGCCGCAGATCGCCTCGCGCACCCCCGATCCGGGCCCGATCGGCGAGCTGGTGTCGGGCGTCGGCGTCGGCGAGCTGACGCAGGTCGACGCCCCCGGCAAGGAGGTCGTGATCGTCCCGGTCCGGGACGCCGGAGAGGCGGTGCACCGCACGGTGCAGCTCGTCGCCGACTCGATCCCGCGGGCGCTCGGGGTGCCCGCCGGGCAGACCCAGGTGATCACCGTCGGACACGGCGGCTCCGCCGGCACCCGCGCGCTCAACGCCGCCCTCAAGCAGCGGCTCAACCCCGGCCCCGGCCGCTTCGGCGGGTACGACCCGGGCGACCGGGTGGCCCACTCCCCCGCCCCGGGCCGCACGGTCACCGGCACGGTCGTCTCGGCCGACGCCGAGGGCCTGCACCTGGACTGCGCCGGGGAGCGGGTCGTCGTACCGAAGGAGCGGGTCGAGTCGTCGTTGCGGCACGGCTGGGCGCTGACCGCGCACCAGGCGGTCGGGTCATGCTGGCCGGCGGCGGTCGTGGTGCTGCCCGGGGACGCGGCCGCGGGCCTGAGCAGGGCCTGGGTGTACACGGCGTTCGGTCGGGCCGAGCGGCACCTCTCGGTCGTGCACGGCGTCGACCAGGCGCTGCCGCGCGCGGTGGCCGAGGGCCGGACCCCCGAGCGCACGACCCGGCTGCGCCCGCTCCTGGAGACGCTGCTCCACGAGGACGAGGCGTAGCACCGCGCGGACGCGCGAAGCGCCACGCGCCACGGGCGCCCTCCCCGCTCTCGCGGAGGGGCGCCCGTGGCGCGTGGTCCCGTGGTCTCTTGATCCTCTGGTCCCGTGGCCGGGGATCGATCAGGCCGGGCGGGCCCGGTGCTCCAGGTCCTCGTCCGGCTCGTCGTCGAAGACGGCGCTGATGTCGAAGCGGCAGACGATCCGCTCGGGGTCGGCCTGCTCGAAGGGGGCGTGCAGCCACTCCCCCGGTTCGGGCAGTTCCTCGGCGGCCTCGACCCAGAGCGTGGAGTCGCCCTCCTCCAGGCCGAATTCCTTGTGACGGGACGCGATTTCGTCAGGTTCGTACTCGCCGAAGAGGACTCCGAGCGCCGCGTGGGTCGTCCCCGCGACCTCGTCCCGGTCGGGGTCGGTCACCCGGCGGGCCTGGGCGATGAGCCGCTGGGGCTCCACCACGGCGTAGTCGCGGCGGATCAGCACGCTGAGGGCGTGCGGCTCCTCCGGTCCCGCGTAGGGCGGCAGGGAGTCGTCGGCGCCGGGGATCTCGAAGGGGGTGACCTCGTCGTACCGGTCGTAGAGGGCCTCGTCGTACGCCTCCGCCGCCGCCGCGAGCGCGTTGAAGGCCTCGTAGACGGCCGGGTCGTCGTCCCCGGTGCGTCCCTCGACCGCCGCGAGGTGGCGGTCCAGTGCGGCTTTGACCGCCTCGGCGGCGGCGCGTACCTCGGCAGCGGTGGGCTGCGCAGCATCAGACATAGGACAGACGCTATCCGTACCGGACCCTTGGCCGCACAATAGATGCGATGCCGGAATACGAATTTGTCGATGTGTACGTGCCGCGCGGCGTCTCCCGCAAGGAGGCGACGCGGCTTTTGACCGACCATGCCGAGTACGGACACTGGGAGTTGGACCGACTGAGCCTGCACCGCGACGGCAGCCGCAGGGTGCGGCTGCGGCGGCGCATCATCCGTCAGATCCGCGCCACCTGGTGAGACGAAGGGCCCCGCGAGATCGCGGGGCCCTCTCCTTTCGCCGTGCCGCCCGGCGGGACTACGCGCTGCGGCGGGCCCGGCGGTAGATCACGGAGCCGGCGAGCAGCAGACCCGCGCCGACCGGTACGGCGATACCGAGCGTGCTCGCGCCGGTGTGCGCGAGCTCCTCGGTGGGCCGGTCCTGCGCGTGGGGGCCGGGCTGGTTCGGCCCCTCGCCCGGGGTGCCGGGGGTACCGGGGTTCTCCGGGTGCTCGCCCCCGGAGTCGCCGGGCCCGCCCGGGTTCTCGGGCTTGCCCGGGTTCTCCGGGTTCCCGGGGTTGCCCGGCTCCCCCGGCTCTCCCGGGTGCCCGGGAGGCGTCGGCTCGACGCCGTAGCCGCAGTCGTTGGGGCCGGCGGCGTTGCCGAGGCCGATGCCCGTGACGCCGTTGCCGCAGACGTTCACCGGGGCCTCGACCGGCACCTGGACGTTGTTGCCGGAGCCGACGCCCGGCGAGTCGGAGGTGTGGCCGCCGGCGGAGGAACCGCCGTCGTCCCCGTAGCCGCCCGGCGCGCTCTGGTTGGCGCAGGAGTTGCCGAACGCCGGGTTCAGCAGTCCGACGACGTTGACGGTGTTGCCGCAGACGTTGACCGGGGCGTGGACCGGGGCCTGGACGCTGTTGCCGGACGCGACGCCCGGTGAGTCGGACGCCGTACCGCTCGCGCCGGAGCCGGCCTGCGCGTGGCCGCCGCCGAGGGCGATCATGCCGCCCGCCGCCGCGACGACCAGGATGCTCTTGCGGGTGATGCGTGTGACCTGTCGCATTGCTGTTACCTGCTTCTCTGCTCGTGACGGAACAACCACCGGCCCCGGAGTGCATGGCACGCACTCCGGGGCCGGCCTTGGCTCAGACCCTCAGGGGTCGAGGCACAACGTCAGGCGTTGATGCAGGTGTTGCCGAAGGTGGGGTTCAGCAGCCCGATGATGGTGACCGTGTTCCCGCACACGTTCACGGGAACGTGGACCGGCACCTGGACGACGTTGCCCGAGAGGACACCGGGGGAACCGATGGCCGCACCCTGGGCACCCGCGTCGGCAACGGCCATGCCCGCACCCGCGAGAACGAGACCGCCGGTGGCAGCCGCAGCAGCGACGACCTTCTTGATCATTATTCCTCCTTGTAGGCAATGCGGTCCCAGCCGCGGACCGCAACACCTGTAACGAGGGGGAACCGGGGTGGCTACGAGGCTCCTCGGGCATTCACCCGTTCCGGGCAGGACTGCACGCGCGAGCGATTTCCCGCACGCACGGTGACCGTCAGGAGGCGTCGATGAACCGGTCGAGGACCCGCACACCGAACTTCAGGCCGTCCACCGGCACCCGCTCGTCGACCCCGTGGAACATGCCGGCGAAGTCGAGCTCCGGCGGCAGCTGGAGCGGGGCGAAGCCGAAGCAGCGGATGCCGAGGTCGTCGAAGGACTTCGCGTCGGTGCCGCCGGAGAGCATGTACGGCACGGCCCGGGCGATCGGGTCCTCGGCACGCAGGGCCAGCTGCATGGCGTCGACCAGGTCGCCGTCGAAGCTGGTCTCCAGGGCCTTGTCGCCGTGCACGTCCTCGCGCTTGACGCGGGGGCCGAGGATGCGGTCGAGGTCGGCCAGGAACTCCTCCTCGTAACCGGGCAGGAAGCGGCCGTCGACGTGCGCGGTGGCCTGGCCGGGGATGACGTTCACCTTGTAGCCGGCGCCGAGCATGGTGGGGGCGGCGGAGTTGCGCAGGGTGGCGCCGATCATCTTGGCGATGCCGCCGAGCTTGGCGAGCGTGGCGTCCATGTCCTCGGGGTCGAGGGGGGTGCCGAGGGCGTCGGAGAGCTCGTCGAGGAAGGACCGCACGGTCTTGGTGACGCGCACCGGCCAGGTGTGGCGGCCGAGCCGGCCGACCGCCTCGCACAGTTCGGTGATGGCGTTGTCGTCGTTGGTCATGGAGCCGTGGCCGGCGGTGCCCTCGACGGTCAGCCGCATCCAGTGCATGCCCTTCTGGGCGGTCTCGACCAGGTAGAGGCGGAGGTTCTCGTTCACGGTGAAGGAGAAGCCGCCGACCTCGCCGATCGCCTCCGTGACCCCGTCGAAGAGGTCGCGGTGCTTGTCGACGAGGTGGCGGGCGCCGTAGGTACCGCCGGCCTCCTCGTCGGCGAGGAAGGCGAGCACGATGTCACGCGGCGGCTTGCGGCCGCTGCGCAGCCGGTCGCGGACGACCGCCAGGGTCATCGCGTCCATGTCCTTCATGTCGACGGCGCCGCGGCCCCAGACGCAGCCGTCGGCGATCTCGCCGGAGAAGGGGTGGTGGGTCCAGTCCTCGGCGTTGGCCGGGACGACGTCGGTGTGGCCGTGGATGAGGAGGGCCGGCCGCGAGGGGTCCTCGCCCTCGATCCGGGCGACGGTGGAGGCCCGCCCCTTGTGCGACTCGATGATCTTCGGCTCGAGTCCGACCTCGGCGAGCTTCTCCGCGACGTACTCGGCCGCCGCCCGCTCTCCCGGCCCCGAGTGGTCGCCGTAGTTGCTGGTGTCGATGCGGATCAGGTCACGGCACAGGTCGACGACCTCGTCCTCGCCCGTGACGCCCCTGCCGGTGTTCGACTCGCTCACGCTGCTTCCTCCCACTACGTGCCCCACGTGATGACTGGTGGTCGCCCCCATCCTCCCGTGCGGGCCCCTCGGCACCCAAGGCCGTCCACCCGGCGACATGCGGCCGTCACATGCCGAGACCGCCGAGGGGGTGGTGATCGGCCACCTCGAATGTTTGCTATGGTTTTCCTCGTCGGAACGGCCCAGCGGGGCCGGGAGGACAAGACACCTGTCCGGGTGGCGGAATGGCAGACGCGCTAGCTTGAGGTGCTAGTGCCCTTTATCGGGCGTGGGGGTTCAAGTCCCCCCTCGGACACCAGCGAAGGACCCCACACCACGTGGGGTCCTTCTTGTCGTTGCCCGAAGACGATGACTTGATCATGGCCTGATCATGGCCTGATCACGGCCTTGTGGAGGCGGGAGGACCGGTGCGACGCAGGACGAAGGCCCCCGCCTCTCCGCTGCCCCAGCGGGACGGGGTCGACGCGGTGCGGGTGCGGCTGCCCGAGGATCCCGGTGGGGTGTGGGCGACCGTCGGGGACCACCTGCGGGACCGGTACGCGGCGGCGGTCGGGGCCGGCCGGGTCGAGCGGATGCTGCGGGACGGCTGCTTCGTGGGGGCCGACGGGCGGCCGGCCGGGGGTGACGAGCCGTACGCGGCGGGGCGCTTTCTGTGGTTCCACCGGGAGTTCCCGGTGGAGGAGCGGGTGCCGTTCGAGGTCGGGGTGGTGTACCGGGACGAGCGGATCGTGATCGCGGACAAGCCGCACTTCCTGGCGACGATGCCGCGCGGCCGGCACGTGACCGAGACGGCGCTCGCGCGCCTGCGCCGGGAGCTGGGCCTGCCCGCGTTGCAGCCGGCGCACCGGCTCGACCGGCTGACGGCGGGGCTCGTGCTGTTCGTCGTACGGCCCGAGGACCGGGGCGCGTACCAGACGCTGTTCCGGGATCGGAGGGTGTCCAAGGCGTACGAGGCGGTGGCGCCGTACGACCCCCGGGTGGCGCTGCCGGTGACGGTGCGCAGCCGGATCGAGAAGGAGCGGGGTGTGCAGGCGGCACGGGAGGTGCCGGGCGAGCCGAACGCCGAGAGCCGGGTGGAGCTCCTCGCGCGGGCGGGCGGTCTGGCCCGGTACCGGCTGGTGCCGGTGACCGGGCGGACCCATCAGCTGCGGGTGCACATGAACGCGCTGGGCCTGCCGATCCTGGACGATCCGCTGTACCCGGTGGTGCGGGAGGACGGGCCGGAGGACTTCGGGCGGCCGCTGCGGTTGCTGGCGCGGTGGCTGGAGTTCACCGACCCGTTCTCGGGCGTGGAGAGGCGTTTCGAGAGCCGGCTGCGGCTCAGTGGCCCCGGTTGATCCATTCCTCGAGGTGCGGCGCCTCGGCGCCGACGGTGGTGGGGTCGCCGTGGCCGGTGCGGACCACGGTCCGCGGCGGCAGGGTGAGGAGCCTGTCCCTGATCGAGTCGATGATGGTCGGGAAGTCGGAGAAGGACCGGCCGGTGGCGCCGGGGCCGCCCTGGAAGAGGGTGTCGCCGGTGAAGACGGTGCCGAGGTCGGGGGCGTGGAGGCAGACGGCGCCGGGGGCGTGGCCGGGGGTGTGCAGGACGTGGAGGTCGGTCCCGGCGATGGTGAGGACCTGGCCGTCGGCGAGGTCGCCGTCGGGGGTGTGGTCGGGGTGGGTCAGCTTCCACAGCGGCTGGTCGGCGGGGTGGAGCAGGATCCGGGCGCCGGTGGCGGCGGCGAGGGCGGGGGCCGCGCCGATGTGGTCGTCGTGGGCGTGGGTGCAGACGATGGCGCGCAGGGTGCGGCCGTCGAGGGCGGCGAGGATCGCGTCGGCGTCGTGGGCGGCGTCGATGACGATCGCCTCGGTGTCGTCGCCGACGATCCAGACGTTGTTGTCGACCTCCCAGGTGCCGCCGTCGAGGCTGAAGGTGCCGGAGGTGACGAGGTGGTCGATGCGGGCGGCCATCAGAGGACCACCACCGAGCGCAGGACGTCGCCTTCGCGCATGCGGGCGAATGCCTTCTCGACATCGCCGAGCCCGATGGTCTCGGTGACGAAGGCGCCGAGGTCGATGCGGCCCTGCTGGTGCAGGTCGATGAGCATGGGGAAGTCGCGGGAGGGCAGGCAGTCGCCGTACCAGGAGGACTTGAGCGCGCCGCCGCGGCCGAAGACGTCGAGGAGCGGGAGTTCGAGCCTCATCTCGGGGGTGGGGACGCCCACGAGGACGACGGTGCCGGCGAGGTCGCGGGCGTAGAAGGCCTGCTCGTAGGTCTCGGGGCGGCCGACGGCCTCGATGACGACGTCGGCGCCGAAGCCGCCGGTGAGTTCTCTGATGGCTTCGACGGGGTCGTCGGTGCGGGAGTTCACGGTGTGGGTGGCGCCCATCCGGCGGGCGGTGTCGAGCTTGCGGTCGTCGATGTCGACGGCGATGATCCGGGCGGCTCCGGCGAGGCGGGAGCCGACGATCGCGGCGTCGCCGACGCCGCCGCAGCCGATGACGGCGACGCTGTCGCCGCGGCCGACGCCGCCGGTGTTGATCGCGGCGCCGATGCCGGCCATCACGCCGCAGCCGAGGAGTCCGGCGATCTCCGGGGCGACGGCGGGGTCGACCTTGGTGCACTGGCCGGCGGCGACCAGGGTCTTCTCCGCGAAGGCGCCGATGCCGAGGGCCGGGGAGAGCTCCGTCCCGCCGGCACCGGAGGTCCCGGCCAGCGTCATCCTCTGCTTGGCGTTGTGGGTGTCGAAGCAGTACCAGGGGCGGCCGCGCAGGCAGGCGCGGCACTGGCCGCAGACGGCGCGCCAGTTGAGGACGACGAAGTCGCCGGGGGCGACGTCGGTGACGCCGGCGCCGACGGACTCGACGACCCCGGCGGCCTCGTGGCCGAGGAGGAAGGGGAAGTCGTCGTTGATTCCGCCCTGCTTGTAGTGGAGGTCGGTGTGGCAGACTCCGCACGCCTGGATCCTCACCACCGCCTCGCCCGGGCCCGGGTCGGGGATGAGGATCGTCTCGACCCGTACGGGTTCGTTCCTGCCGGGGGCGACGACCCCCTGGACCTGCTGCGGCATGGCGAGCTTCCCTTCTCCGACGGTGTCTGGGCGGTCAGGCTCTGTAAGGATCTTGCGTACCACTGTCTCCTGACCAAACGCGAGACCCCCGCGGTTCGTGCCTGCGGGGGTCTCGCTCTTCCCGTGGGGGGAAGCGGAGGGGGTCAGTCCTGGCGGCTGTCCTCGGTGGCGCGGACCCGCTTGCGGACCAGGAACCAGCCGCCGACCAGGGCCGCGGCGATCAGCGGCAGGCAGTTGACGGTGGTGCGGCCGATGCCGCCGTCCATCCACATGAGGACGAGGACGGAGCCGAGGAAGAGCAGGGTCACGATCTGGGTGTACGGGGCCCAGGGCAGCTGGTAGGAGGGCCGGGCGAGCTTGCCCTCCTTGGAGCGGCGCACGAAGAGCAGCGAGCAGACCATGATCATGGCCCAGGTGCCGATGATGCCGATGGAGGCGAAGTTCAGCACGAGCTCGAAGGCTTCCTCGGGCATCCGGGCGTTGAGGATGACGCCGGCGACGCCGAAGCCCGCGGTGAGCAGGATGCCGCCGTAGGGGACGCCGCCCTTGTTCATGACGCCGGTGAACTTGGGCGCGGAGCCGGCCAGCGACATGGAGCGCAGGATGCGGCCGGTGGAGTAGAGGCCCGAGTTGAGGCTGGAGAGGGCGGCGGTGAGCACGACGAGGTTCATCACGCCGGCGGCGCCGGGGACGCCGAGCTTGTCGAAGACGGTGACGAAGGGGCTCTGGTCGCCGGAGTAGGCGGTGTACGGGAGGATCAGCGCGAGCAGGACGACGGAGCCGACGTAGAAGAGGCCGACGCGCCACATGATCGAGTTGATCGCCTTGGGCATGATCTTCTCGGGGTTCTCGGTCTCGCCGGCGGCGACGCCGCACAGCTCGACGGAGGCGTAGGCGAAGACGACGCCCTGGATCAGCAGCAGCATCGGCATCATGCCGTTGGGGAAGATGCCGCCGTTGTCGGTGATGTTGGCGAGGCCCGGGGTGTGGCCGCCCACGTCGTGGGAGGTGACGACGAGGAAGATGCCGACGACCATGAAGGCGACGAGCGCGGCGACCTTGATGATCGCGAACCAGAACTCCATCTCGCCGAAGTACTTCACGGAGATGAGGTTGGCGGCGAGCACGATCGCGAGGGCGATCAGGGCGAGGATCCACTGCGGGATGTCGCTGAACATCGCCCAGAAGTGGGCGTAGGTGGCGGCGGCGGTGATGTCCGCGACGGCGGTGGTCGACCAGTTGAGGAAGTACAGCCAGCCGGCCGTGTAGGCGCCCTTCTCGCCCATGAACTCACGGGCGTAGGAGACGAAGGCGCCGGAGGAGGGGCGGTAGAGCACGAGCTCGCCGAGGGCCCGGACGACGAAGAAGGCGAAGACGCCGCAGACCGCGTACGCGATGAAGAGCGAGGGTCCGGCGTTGGCCATGCGGCCGCCGGCCCCGAGGAAGAGGCCGGTGCCGATGGCGCCGCCGATGGCGATCATGTTGATGTGCCGGGACTTGAGGTCCTTGCGGTACCCGGCGTCACCGGCGTCGACGTGGGCGGAAGCCTGCGACGCCGCGGGCGCCGCCTGCGTGGCGGACAGCGGGTCGGCCGCAGTGATGCGGTCACTCATGGAGTTGTTCGCCTTCGTGAGGGGGGAGGGTCTGTGCGGTACCCGGCCGTGCCCTTGTGGGGCTCCCGGCACGGCCAGCGCACATCCTCACGGCAAGACCCGGTTGCTGACTGTGGCCGATGTCACTGAACGCCCGTATTTGAGCTACTTCAGAGGTTACGGAGCGGTATCCAGCGCGTGTACGGGTGTGCTACGGGGCGAGCGGCGGTCAGGGCGCCAGGACGTCGAGCTCCTTGAGGGCGCCGACGGCGATCTCGCGGGTCAGCGCCTCGGCGCGGGCCGCGTCCTTCTCCCGTACGGCCTCGGCGACCTGGACGTGGAGGGTGACGGCGGCGGGGTCGGGGTCCTCGAACATCACCTGGTGGCGGGTGCGGCCGGTGAGGACCTCGGCGACCACGTCCCCGAGGCGGGCGAACATCTCGTTGCCGGAGGCATTGAGGACGACCCGGTGGAAGGCGACGTCGTGCACCAGGTACTCCTCCAGGCGCCGGCCGCGCGAGGTGGCGACCATGCCGAGGGCCTGCTCGGTGAGCTCGCGGCACTGCTCGGGGGTGGCGTGGAGGGCGGCGAGACCGGCGGCGACCGGTTCGATCGCGGAGCGCAGCACGGTGAGCGAGCGGAGCTGGCGGGGGCGGTCGCTGCCGGCCAGGCGCCAGCGGATGACCTGGGGGTCGTAGACGTTCCAGCGCTCGGCCGGAAGCACGATCACGCCGACCCGGCGGCGGGACTCGACGAGGTGCATGGACTCCAGGACGCGGACGACCTCGCGCACCACGGTGCGGGAGACGTCGAAGCGCTCGGCGAGCTGGTCGGTGCGCAGCACGCTGCCGGGCGGGTACTCCCCGGCGGTGATCGCGAGGCCCAGGGTGGTCAGGACGTGCGGATGGAGCCCCTGGGCCGGTGTCGTCATGGTGGCCAGCCTATGCGTGCTCACTCGGGTGATCACATCGGGAAGAAAAAGTACGACTTATTTGTCACAGGCTCTTGAATACGTCGTACCCAATAGGTTTCATGAGCGCGACGGATCGATGTCGGAGATGTCGATGAAGACAGCGAGGCACCCCATGAGCACCACCCGCACCCCCGGCACGGCCGACCGCCCCCAGGTCGTCGTCGTGATGGGCGTCGCCGGCACCGGCAAGACCACGATCGGCCCGCTCGTGGCCGAGGCGCTCGGCGTCCCCTACGCGGAGGGCGATGACTTCCACCCGCCGGCCAACGTGGCCAAGATGTCCGCCGGCGTCCCGCTCGACGACGCGGACCGCGCTCCCTGGCTCGACGCCATCGGGCGCTGGGCGCACGACCGGGCGGGCCTCGGCGGCGTGGTGAGCAGCTCCGCGCTGAAGCGCGGCTACCGGGACCGGCTGCGCGCGGCCGCCCCCGGCGTGGTCTTCCTCCATCTGACCGGCGACCGCGAGCTCATCGAGCGGCGGATGGCCGCGCGCACGGGCCACTTCATGCCGACCGCGCTCCTCGACTCCCAGTTCGCCACCCTGCAGCCCTTGCAGGAGGACGAGGCCGGCGTCGCCGTCGACGTCTCCGGCACCCCCGAGGAGATCACCGCCCGGGCCGTCGCCGCGCTGCGCCGGCTCGCCGTCTGACCCCACACCCCCTCCCCCCTGCCCCCCTCACCTCCAAGGGACCCACCGTGACCAGTCTCAGCGTCGAGACCCTGGCAGCGGACGCCGCCGAACCGATCACCTCGGCGGGCAACGCCCAACTCGCCATAGCCGTCCTCGCCGGCATCGCCGTCATCGTCCTGCTCATCACCCGGTTCAAGCTGCACGCGTTCCTCGCGCTGACCATCGGCTCGCTGGCGCTCGGCGCCTTCGCCGGGGCGCCGCTCGCGGACGCCGTCAAGTCCTTCACCACCGGCCTCGGCAGCACCGTGGCGGGCGTCGGCGTGCTCATCGCGCTCGGCGCGATCCTCGGCAAGCTGCTCGCCGACTCGGGCGGTGCCGACCAGATCGTCGACACGATCCTCGCGAAGGCGAGCGGCCGGGCCATGCCGTGGGCGATGGTCCTGATCGCCTCCGTGATCGGCCTGCCGCTGTTCTTCGAGGTCGGCATCGTGCTGCTGATCCCGGTGGTGCTGATGGTGGCCAAGCGCGGCAACTACTCCCTGATGCGGATCGGCATCCCGGCCCTCGCCGGACTGTCCGTGATGCACGGCCTGATCCCGCCGCACCCCGGACCGCTCGTGGCGATCGACGCGCTCGGCGCCAACCTGGGCGTCACCCTCGCCCTCGGGCTCCTCGTCGCGGTCCCGACCGTGATCATCGCCGGTCCGCTCTTCTCCCGCTGGGCCGCCCGTTGGGTCGACGTCCCGGCCCCCGAGCACATGATCCCGACCCGCCCCTCGGAGGACCTGGAGAAGCGGCCGGGGTTCGGCGTCACCGTCGCCACCGTGCTGCTGCCGGTCGTCCTGATGCTGGTGAAGGCGCTCGTCGACATCGTCGTGGACGACCCGGACAACGGTCTGCAGAAGGTCACCGACGTCATCGGGTCGCCGCTGATCGCCCTGCTCGCCGCCGTCCTCGTCGGCCTGTTCACCCTGGGCCGGGCGGCCGGGTTCACCAAGGAGCGGCTGTCCTCGACGGTCGAGAAGTCGCTGGCCCCGATCGCGGGCGTGCTGCTGATCGTCGGCGCCGGCGGCGGCTTCAAGCAGACGCTGATCGACATCGGCGTCGGGCAGATGATCCTCGACTTCTCCGAGAACTGGTCGATCCCGGCCCTGCTGCTCGCCTGGCTGATCGCGGTCGCCATCCGCCTCGCGACCGGCTCGGCCACGGTGGCCACCATCTCGGCCGCGGGCCTGGTGGCCCCGCTCGCCGAGGGCATGTCGACCGGCGAGGTCTCGCTGCTGGTCCTGGCGATCGGCGCCGGTTCGCTCTTCTTCAGCCACGTCAACGACGCAGGCTTCTGGCTGGTGAAGGAGTACTTCGGGCTGAACGTCGGCCAGACGATCAAGACCTGGTCGGTGATGGAGACGATCATCTCGGTGGTGGGGATCGTGTTCGTGCTGCTGCTGTCGCTGGTGCTGTAGCAGGGGCGCGAACCACCCGCTCTAACGGCTCCCCCGCTCCAGGATCCCGAGGAGCCGCGCGGCCTGGCCCCGGACGTCGGCCGAGACGTCCCGGGCCGCCGCGGTACGGAGCAGAGCCGGCGTCCGCGGATCGTCGCGGCCCAGATCGGCGAGGACCCGGAGTGCGGAGATCCGTACGCCCGGGTCCTCGTCGTTCTCGGCGCGGTCGCGGGCCAGGTCCGTCGTCTCCGGGTCGCGGCACCGGTCACGGAGCAGCTCCAGGGCGGCGGCGCGGACGACGGGGCCGGGGTCGGCGGCGGCCCGGTCGCGGACGCGGCGGACGCCCCGGGCGGCGTCGGCCCGGCCGAGGAACCGGGCGAGCAGGGCCGCCCGCACCTCGGGACTCTCGTCGGCCGTGGCGAGCCGCTCGACGAGGTCGGTCACCTCCGGGTCCGTGAAGCGGAGCAGCAGGTCGACGGCGGCCGTGCGGATGCGCGGTGTCTCGCCCACGCGGGTCCACGCGACGACGGCGGTGAGCGCGTCGGCTCCTTCGAGGGGGGCGCGACGCCACGCGCGCAGGGCATCGGCACGGACGTCGTGATCCGGATCGCCGAGTGCCAGATCGAGGAAGAGGTCCGGCGCTTCGTGCCAGCCCGGCAGCCGGCCGACGAACTGGGCGATCCCGCTCCTGACCCGCGGGTCGGGGTCGTGGCGTGCCCGTTCGAGGACGATCCGGCGGGCCTGCGGGTGACGGTCCGAAAGACGTGCCAGCGTCTCCAGGGCCGCCAGATGTACGTGCGGCTCCGTGGCCTGCCCGGCCAGGGAGCCGGCTAGATCGAGCAGGACCTGTTCGCCCGCCGCGCGGGGCAGGAGCGAGACCGCGCCGAGGGCGCTCGCCCGCACGTCCGGTGTCCCGTCCCGCGCGGCGTCGAGCAGGGCCTCCTGGATCTCCGGGTCGCTCATCTGGTCCACGGTGATCCCGCCGACGGCGGCCAGGTGGGTCTCGGCGTCGCCCGCCCGCAGGGTGCGGAGCAGCCACGCGTGCGCCTCCGGTGACTTCAGTGCCGTTCTCACCAGCCCCGTGACCAGCGCCACTCGTACTCGGGGGTCGGCTTCCTCGCGGAGCCGGCCGAGCAGGAAGGGCACCGTCCGCTCCCCCGGGTCCGGGTCGTAGCCCAGCTGTTCGCCGGCCATGATCTCCCGCACGCCGGCATGCGGATCGCGGGCCACGATCTCACGCAGGAGCTCCCACCGTCCCGGCAGACCGGCGTCGACCGCCTTGAAGGCCGCGACCGCCCGGGTGCACGGATCGGGGTGGCCCAGCGCCTCGCGCCGTACGGCGGCGGGCCAGGGTTCGGGTCCGGCCCGCAGCAGGTGGAGGCGGATCTCGGCGGCCTCCCAGCCCACGCCATGGAAGACGGCGCTCCGCCCCCTTGCCTCGTTGCCCCGGCTCCACGCGTCGTGCCACTCCAGATAGCGCCGGCGCGCCTGGACCTGCTCGTCGAGTCCGGCGAGGGCCCGGGCGATGTCCTGCAGACCGGGACTGTCCAGATCAAAACCCACGTCGTACTCCCGGCAGAGCTCCAGGAGTCGGATCAGCCGGTCCACGAGCAGCAGGGCCTGGCGAGCCAGAAGCGCGGGCCGGCGGACCTCGGCGAGGCAGCGGGCCGCGAAGGGCAGTCCCGCCGCCGCCCGTTCGTCCTCGTCGGTCAGCAAAGGGGCCGGCACCCGCGGGGCGAGCAGCCGATCGATGACGCCCCCCACGATGCGCTCGTCGAGCATCCCCGCGAGGAGCAGCAGGGTCTCGTGCCAGGCGGGGTCCTCGGCCTTGGCGGCGAAGAGCTCCTGGAGCTCGTCCTCGGACAGCGCGCGCTCCTGGTCGAAGCGGTGGGCGAGGTCCTCCGCCGCCAGGTGTTCCAGGAAGGCGCGGTGGACGAAGCCGTAGATCTCGCCGCCGAAGCGGCTGAGGACGAAGTTCCGGTGGCGGAACTGGTCCAGCATGATGCGGGCGGCGGTCGCCGCGCGGTCGGGCGGCAGGGCGTAGCGGTCCTTGAGGTAGTCCTCGAAGCACGTGATGAGGTCGGGGCCCGCGATGTGGTTGCCGGCGACGCCGCCCTGACCGGTCTGCATGCCACGGGCAATGAGGCGCAGGAGTTCCAGCTTGTCGTCCGCGCTCAGATACGGCAGGTGTTCCTCGACCCGGCGGTCCTTGAGGTACTTGCTGGGGTCCCACTGCTCGACCAGGACGTCCACGGCGTGCTCGTAGACTCGGCGCCGGTCACGCGGCAGTTCGCGGCGACGCCCGATGATGGCGAGAATCGTGAGGACGAGCGGGTTGCCCGCGAGTTCCCGTACGGACCTGGAGCCGTCGACGGCGGAGGTGACCCGCTCGATCAGCCTGCGGGCGCCCTCGGGGTCCTCGGGGCGGGCCACGGCGAACCACTGTCCGACGAAGGCGCCGATCTGCTCGCGGTCGAGGTCCTGGAGCATGAAGTCGGCGAAGCCCGCGCCGTCGAGGACCGCGCGCTGGTAGCCGTGGCCGCGCGAGGTGACGAGGACGCGGGCCGAGGGGTGGCGGGCGGCGAAACCAGCGATGCGGCGGGTGACCGCGTCCCGGAGGTCCGTCTCGAAGAGTTCGTCGAGTCCTTCGAAGATCACGAGAGCCGTGCGGGGCGCTTCCCCCGCGAGCACGGCGGACAGCAGCGCGGCCGGGAGGCCGAGGGCCTCCGTCTCGTACTGGTGGGCGAGGTAGTCCTCGAAGCTCCGCTCGCGCCAGGCGGCCTGTGCGTAGCCGCGGAGTTCGAGGATCAGCGGCAGCCGGCCGTGCAGCGGCTCCAGGCCCGGCACGGGGTCCGGGGCGGTCAGGGCCAGCGCCAGGTAACGGGACAGGGTGGACTTGCCCGCGCCGGGGTCGCCGAGCAGGACGACGTGGTCGTTCTCCGGAGCGCTCAGGACGTCGAGGACCGGTTGCGGGGGCCGCCGCCGGTACGCCTCACGGACCCGTTCGACCGTCTCCCGGTCGACGCCCGGCGGCAGTTCGTGGACCTCGGCCTCGGTGGGGTCCTCGAGCCGACGCAGCAGTTCCCGCGGCAGCTCGACGGGCGGCGGGTCGGCCCGTACGGACTGGGGGACGAAGACGTCGCGGAGCGGCACGACGGGGTGTTCGCCCTGTTCCCGGAGGGGGGTGAGGACCTCCAGGTCGAGGCGGCCGTAGCGCTGGCGCACGCGGGCGGCGTAGCGGGTGACGGCGTCGTCGAACTCCGGCGGGGGCGACGGGGGTTCGATCCCCACGTACACGGGTCCCGCGACGTTGCTGAACATGTTGATGTCGCGGCCCGCCGTGGCGCCCTCGGCGGTCTGGCTGCCCGCGCCCCGGCCCCAGCGCTTGAACAGTCCCCTCATGGCGTCGGCGACTCCGGCTGGATCCGCACGGAGCCATCGACGCCGTCGATCTGTGTCAGGTCGCCTCCGGTACGGGCGCCCTGGGCCGACTGGGTGCCGCCGCCCTGTGCGGGCGCGGGAACCGACGCGGAAGAAGGGGCGGTGCCGGACGAGCCTCCGCCCGTGAGAGTCACGTCACCCTTCACCCCGCGGATCTGGCGCAGCGCTCCGCCGGCGACGGCCCCGTCCGCCGACTGCGCGGGGCCGCGGCCGACCATGCCGGCCAGCGCCAGCGCGAAGCCGGCCACCGTGAAGAAGAGGCTGAGCACGCTGCTCCACTTGTCGGCCGCGTCGAGGCCGCGCAGGGTGAGGAAGACCGCGAGTCCGCCCAGTGCGAGGACGGTGCCAACGGCAAGGAACCAAAGGCGTTTTGTCACGGGCCCATCATGCCCGAGGGGCCTGACAGTCCCGGTCCCACGAGCGCCTCCGCCGCCGCCCCCGCCGCCGCCTCAGCCCACCGCCTCAGCCGCCGTCCGTCCCGCCGCTCGCCCCGAGAAGAGGCAGCCGCCGAGGAAGGTGCCTTCGAGGGAGCGGTAGCCGTGGACGCCGCCGCCGCCGAAGCCGGCCGCCTCGCCCGCCGCGTACAGGCCCGGCAGCGGCTGTCCGGACGGGTCGAGGACCCGGGAGGAGAGGTCGGTCTCCAGGCCGCCGAGGGACTTGCGGGTGAGGATGTGGAGGCGGACGGCGATCAGCGGGCCGGCCTTGGGGTCGAGGACGCGGTGCGGGGCGGCCGTGCGGATCAGCTTGTCCCCCAGGTAGCGGCGGGCGCCGCGGATCGCCATGACCTGGAGGTCCTTGGTGAAGGGGTTGGCGATCTCGCGGTCGCGGGCGGTGATCTCCCGGCGCAGCGCGGCCTCGTCGATCAGGTCCTCGCCGGTGAGCCGGTTCATGCCGCGCACCAGGGCGGCGAGGTCCCGCTCGACGACGAAGTCGGCGCCCTTGTCCATGAAGGCCCTCACCGGGCCGGGGACGTCGGCGCGGGCGCGGACGAGGACGTCGCGGACGGACTTGCCCGTGAGGTCGGGGTTCTGCTCGGAGCCGGAGAGCGCGAACTCCTTGCCGATGATCTTCTGGTCGAGCACGAACCAGGTGTGGTCGTGGCCGGTCCGCATGATGTGTTCGAGGGTGCCGAGGGTGTCGAAGCCGGGGAAGAGCGGTACGGGCAGCCGCCTGCCGGTCGCGTCGAGCCAGAGGGAGGACGGGCCGGGCAGGATGCGGATGCCGTGGCGGGCCCAGATCGGGTTCCAGTTCTCGATGCCCTCGGTGTAGTGCCACATCCGGTCGCGGTTGATGTGGTGGGCGCCGGCGTCCTCGGCGATGCCGAGCATCAGGCCGTCGACGTGGGCGGGGACGCCGGAGAGCATGCGGGCGGGCGGGGTGCCGAGGCGTTCGGGCCACTGCTCGCGCACCAGGTCGTGGTTGCCGCCGATGCCGCCGGAGGTGACGATCACCGCCTGTGCCCGGTAGGAGAAGTCGCCGGTGACCTCCCGGCCGCTGGCCGTGCCGCGCGGGACGTCGGAGGGGGCCAGGACCTCGCCGGTGACGGTGTCGACCGCGCCCGCGGTGCGGGCCAGGCCGGTCACCCGGTGGCGGAAGCGGAAGCGGACCAGGCCGCGGGCGACGCCCTCGCGCACCCGCCGCTCGAAGGGCGCGACGAGGCCGGGGCCGGTGCCCCAGGTGATGTGGAAGCGGGGGACGGAGTTGCCGTGCCCGTTGGCGTCGTAGCCGCCGCGCTCGGCCCAGCCGACGACCGGGAAGAAGCGGACGCCCATGCCGCGCAGCCAGGCGCGCTTCTCGCCGGCCGCGAAGTCGACGTACGCCTCGGCCCATCGCCTCGGCCAGGCGTCCTCGGGCCGGTCGAAGCCGGCGGTGCCGAGCCAGTCCTGGAGGGCGAGGGCGTGGCTGTCGCGGATGCGCATGCGGCGCTGTTCGGGCGAGTCGACGAGGAACAGGCCGCCGAAGGACCAGTGGGCCTGGCCGCCGATCGACTGCTCGGGTTCCTGGTCGAGCAGGATCACCGAGCGGCCCGCGTCGACCAGTTCGGCGGTGGCGACGAGACCGGCGAGGCCGGCCCCGATCACGATGGCATCGGCGTCGTACGCATCATGAGACATGGTCCGCATCTTGGATACACCGATGTATCGAGTCAATGGCCGGGCCCTGCCCGGGGCCGTTCGTGCCCGTTCCGTTTCCTCAGGCGGGACATTAGGGTGACCGCCATGGCGAGGCCCCAGGGACCCGGGATCCGGGAGAAGCCGATCCGCGCGGCCGGGGACGCCTTCGCCGCCCGGGGTGACGACGGCGCCCGGCCGCCGGACGTCGTGGCCCCCGCCGGCCGGGCCGGCGCCGGACCTCGCACCCGATGCTCGCCGGCACCCGCTGCCGGCGCCTGACCCCGCACCCGATGCTCGCCGGCACCCGCTGCCGGCGCCTGACCGAGCGCGTCGAGGGCTGTCCCGCCGTCGGCGGACTGCCGGAGCTCCCGCGCCCGGAACGGCTCGTCCCGGCCGCCGGCCGTCAGGGGCGCGGCGCTGACAGCCGTGGGGGCGCGGCGCCGCGTCGGCCGGCCCGGTCGCATCCCCTCGCCCGCCCCGAGAAGGCCCCCGAAAGGACCTCCATGAACGACCTCACCGGCAAGACCGTCCTGATCACCGGCGGCGCCCGCGGCCTCGGCGCCGAGGCCGCCCGCCAGGCCGTGGCCGCCGGCGCGAACGTCGTCCTCACCGACGTCCTCGACGAGGAGGGCGGGGCGACCGCGGCCGGGCTCGGCGAGCGGGCCCGCTTCCTCCACCACGACGTGACCTCCGAGGAGGAGTGGGCCGCGGCCGTCGCGTACGCGACGGCGGAGTTCGGCGCGCTGCACGGCCTGGTGAACAACGCCGGCATCGCGACCGGCGCCTTCCTGGAAGCCGAGTCCGTCGAGCACTTCCGCAGGGTCGTCGACATCAACCTCACCGGTGTCTTCATCGGGATGAAGACCGTCATCCCCGCGATGAGGGAGGCCGGCGGCGGGTCGATCGTCAACATCTCCTCCGCCGCGGGTCTGATGGGCCTGGCGCTGACCGCCGGTTACGGCGCCTCCAAGTGGGGCGTGCGCGGTCTGACGAAGACCGGCGCTGTGGAGCTCGGCACCTCCCGGATCCGCGTCAACTCCGTGCACCCCGGCATGACGTACACCCCGATGACCGCCTCCGTGGGCATCGAACAGGGCGAGGGCCGGTACCCCAACACCCCGATGGGACGGGTCGGCGAGGCCCACGAGATCGCGGGCGCGGTCGTCTTCCTGCTCTCGGACGCCGCCTCGTACGTGACGGGGGCGGAGTTGGCCGTGGACGGCGGCTGGAGCGCCGGCCCGACGGTGAAGTACGTCATGGGGCAGTGAGCCCCCGCGGCCGCACCTGGTTGGATGGCGGGATGAGCGCCGCTGACGAACTGATCGACGTCGTCGACGAGGACGACCGGGTGACCGGACGGCTCCCGCGCGGTGAGGTGTACGCGCGGGGCCTGATCCACCGCTGCGCCTTCATCCAGGTGCGGGACGCCCGGGGGAGGATCTTCGTCCACCGCAGGACCCCCACGAAGCTCGTCTACCCCTCCCTCTACGACATGTTCGTCGGCGGGGTGGTCGGCGCGGGCGAGTCCTACGACGAGGCCGCGCTGCGCGAGGCCGAGGAGGAACTGGGCGTGTCCGGGCTGCCCCGGCCGGTGCCGCTGCTGAAGTTCCTGTACGACTCCGGGGGCGTGGCCGGGAAGTGGTGGTCGGCCGTGTACGAGGTGCGCTGCGACCTGCCCGTGAGCCCGCAGGTGGAGGAGGTGGCCTGGCACGCCTTCCTGCCGGAGGAGGAGCTGGCGGCCCGGCTCGCCGAGTGGGAGTGGGTGCCCGACGGCCTCGCCGCGTACGAGCGGCTGCGCGCGCGCCGGGGCCGCTGAGGTGCCCGCCGGGGCCGTTAAGGTGCCCGGGTGAGCGACTTCGTACAGAGTCTGCGGCTGTGGTTCGCGCCGCAGCGCCTCCGGGAGGAGGGCGAGACCCCCGACTACCGTTTCTCCCTGGCCAACGAGCGGACCTTCCTCGCGTGGATCCGGACCGCGCTCGCGCTGATCGGCGGCGGTTTCGCCGTGGACCAGTTCCTGCCGGACCTGCGCTGGGGCGTCCGGGTGGGGCTCGCGCTGGCGCTGCTCGCGGCCGGTGTGCTGTGCGCGCTGCGCGCGGTGAACCACTGGGTGCGGTGCGAGCGGGCCATGCGGCGCGGGGAGGACCTGCCCGTCTCCCGCTTCCCGACGGTGCTGAGCCTGGCGGTGGCGGTGGTCGCGCTCGCGATGGTGGTGGTCGTGGTCTTCGGCTGGACCGGACGGTGAGCGAGGCCGGAGCGGCGGCGGGCCGGGATCCCGGGCTCCAGCCCGAGCGGACCCGGCTCGCGTGGCGGCGGACGACCCTGTCGTGCACGGTGGTGGCGGTCCTCGCCGGCAAGCAGGCCATCCACGACGGGGTCACGGCGACCGGGCTCGTGGCCGCGGGCCTGTCGGCCCTGGCGTGGCTGGGGTTCCTGGCCGTCGCGCACCGGCGGATCCAGACGCTCGGCGCCGCCGTGCGGCCGCTGCCGCTCTCGCACCGGGGCGCCCTGCTCGCGGCGGTGTGCACGGTGGCGTTCGCGGGCTTCGCGGTCGCGGTGGTGCTCTGAGGTCCGGGCCCGCCGGGCGCTCTCCGGGCCTCCTCACCGGCCGCGGCCGAACCCCTGAAGAAACGGGCATTCCGGACTAGCCTGGAAGGGTCACCCTCCTTTCTCAGAGGCGATGTCATGACCGTTCTGCACCACGAGCACCCGAGCTCCCACGCGCACTCCCACGGCCCGTCGTGCGGCCACACCGCCGTTCCGCACCGGGACCACGTCGACTACGCCCACGACGGCCACCTGCACCGCGAGCACGCCGGCCACTGGGACGAGTGCGAGCCCACCTCGCACGTCGCGCACACCCACCCCGACCACACGCACGGGCCGGGCTGCGGGCATCCCGGCGTCCCGCACGGCGACCACATCGACTACGCGCACGACGGGCACCGGCACGCGCCGCACGACAACCACTGGGACGACCACTGACGGCACGGCGAACTTCCCCCGGCCGGCGGCCGGCTGGCACTCTTCCCCTGTCACGTCGGCCTTCCGTCCGGGGGATCACCTGTGCCCGTCACCGAGCCCTATGTCGAGGCGCTCGCGCCGAACGTCCACGCCTTCGTCCAGCCGGACGGCGGCTGGTGCCTGAACAACGCCGGCTTCGTCGGCGACGGCGACGAGAGCCTGCTCGTCGACACCGCCGCCACCGAGCGCCGGGCCCGGCTGCTGCGCGGGGCGGTGCTCGACGCCGGGTTCGCCCCGCCCCGGACGATCGTCTCCACGCACCACCACGGCGACCACACGTACGGCAACGGGGTGTTCCTGCCGGAGGCCCGGATCGTCGGGCACGAGAACTGCCGGACCGAGCAGCTGGCCGCCGGCCACCAGCTGCACCTGCTGTGGCCGCGGACCGACTTCGGCCGGGTCGAGATCACCCCGCCGCACCTGACCTACCGGGACCGGCTGACGCTGTACGTCGGGGAGACCGAGGTGCGGGTGATCCACCCCGGGCCCGCGCACACCACGGGCGACTCGATCGTCCATCTCCCCCGGCAGGGCGTGGTGTTCACCGGCGACCTGGTCTTCCACGGCGGCACGCCGTTCCTGCCGATGGGTTCGCTGGCCGGTTCCCTGCGGGCGCTCGACCTGCTGCGCGCGCTCGACGCGCCCGTGGTGGTGCCCGGCCACGGCCCGGTGACCGACCCCTCCGCGTACGACGCGACCGAACGCTATCTGCGCTGGGTGCGGGAGCTCGCCGCCGAGGGCCGCGCCGAGGGGGCGACGCCGCTGGAGACCGCCCGCCGGGCGGACCTGGGCGAGTTCGCCGCGTGGCGGGAGAGCGAGCGGCTGGTCGCCAACCTGCACCGGGCGTACGCGGAGCTGGACGGCCTGCCGGAGGGGCATCCGCTGGACGCGGCGGCGGTGTTCGGGGACATGGCCGCGATGAACGGCGGGGTGCCGGTGGCCTGCCACGCGTAGCGCCGCCCGCCGTGCCGGGGGACCGCCCGCCCCCCGCAGCGCCCGCAGCCCGCGCCGTCGCAGCGTCCGCGCCAGGGCCCGCCGCCGTCCCGCCCCGGCTACCAGCGCCCCGGTGTCCACTCCGGGTGCGCCGCCCGCATCGCCGCCGCGTCGTCGCGGTCGCGCATCCGGCCGTCGTCCTCGGCCCACCGGCGGTGGAGGTCGGCGAGCCGGTCGCGGTCGAGGGTGATCCCGAGGCCGGGCGCGTCGGAGACGGCGAGGCGGCCGGAGCGAAAGCGCGGGGCGGTGGTGACGACGTCCTCGGTCTGCCACGGGTAGTGGGTGTCGCAGGCGTGGTCGAGCCGGGGCAGGGTCGCGGCGACCTGGGTCATGGCGGCGAGGCTGATGCCCAGGTGGGTGTTGGAGTGCATGGAGAGCCCGATGCCGTACGTGCGGCACAGGGCGGCCAGTTCGCGGGTGCGGTGCAGCCCGCCCCAGTAGTGGTGGTCGCAGAGCACGATCCGTACCGCACCCCGGGCGAGGGCCTCCGGCACCTCCTCGAAGGCGGTCACGCACATGTTGGTGGCGAGCGGCACCTCCGTGCCGGCGGCGACCTCGGCCATCGCGGCCGTCCCGGTCGCGGGGTCCTCCAGGTACTCGAGCACGTCGCCGAGTTCACGGGCCACGGCGAGGGAGGTCGCCACCGACCAGGCGCCGTTGGGGTCGAGGCGCAGCGGGCGGCCGGGGAACTCCCCGGCGAGGGCGCGGATCGCGGCGGTCTCCTCCTCGGGCGGGAAGACGCCGCCCTTGAGCTTGAAGGAGCCGAAGCCGTGGAGGCGGTCGAAGCGGCGGGCCTGTTCGACGACGCCGGCCGGGTCGACGGCCTCGCCCCACGCGTCGGGAGCACCGCCGGGGTGAGCGCCCCACTTGTAGAAGAGGTAGGCGCTGTACTCGACTTCGGCGCGGACCTTGCCGCCGAGCAGGGCGTGGACGGGCAGTCCGAGGGTCTTGCCGAGGGCGTCCAGACAGGCGGTCTCGAAGGCGGAGACGACGGAGAGGCGGAGCTTGGCGGCGGTCTGGGCCCCGCGGAGGCCACCGGCGTCGGCCCGCTCGTCCACCCCCGCGGTCATGGCCGGGTCACCGACTTCCTCGGCCAGTGCGAACAGTCCGTTCACGTGGGTGACCGGATGGCCGGGCAGTGCTGCCGCCAGCGCCCGGGCCGGGCCGAGGTAGCGGGCGTCGCCGTAGGTCTCGCCGAGGCCGGTCACGCCGCCCCGGGTGACGATCTCCACCACGAGCCGGGGAGTGAAGGGCTGGTGGACGCCCTGGGTGTTGAGGAGCGGTGGGTCGGCGATGAGGATCGGGGTCAGCCGGACGTCGTCGATGCACAGCGCTGAATCCATATGTGAACTCTATTCACGAGGACAGACGGCCCACCAGAGGCGCGCACGGGGTTTCCGGCCTCCCCCTGGACGACATACCGACTGGTCGGTCATCATGAACGCCGACGCCGACCCCGGAGGTACGCCCGCATGAGTTCCGCCCCTCCCCCGCAGTCCCCGACACGGGAGGTGCCCCCTCCCGGTCTCGACCCCGAGCGGCTGCGCCGTTTCCTCGACCGCGAGCGGCCCGGCCTCGTCTCCGGTCCGCTCACCGCCCGGCTGATCGAGGGCGGCCGCTCCAACCTGACCTATGTCGTCACCGACGGGACCGGCCGCTGGGTCGTGCGCCGTCCGCCGCTCGGCCATGTGCTGGCCACCGCGCACGACATGAAGCGCGAGCACCGGGTCATCAGCGCCCTGCACCCCACCGCCGTGCCGGTGCCGAAGACCGTCGTGCTGTGCGAGGACGAGTCGGTGCTCGGCGCGCCGTTCTACGTCATGGAGTTCGTCGAGGGCACCCCGTACCGCTCCGCCGGCGAACTCGCCCCGCTGGGCCCCGAGCGCACCCGTCAGGCGGTCCTGCGCCTGGTCGACACCCTCGTCGACCTCCACGCCGTCGACCCTGCCGGCGTCGGCCTGGAGGACTTCGGGCGGCCCGAGGGCTTCCTCGACCGGCAGCTGCGCCGCTGGGGCAAGCAGCTCGCCGCCTCCCGGGGGCGTGACCTGGCCGGCATCGACGAGCTGCACGCGGCCCTCGGCCGCGGCCTGCCGGTCTCCCCCGCGCCCTCCGTCGTCCACGGCGACTACCGCCTGGACAACGTCCTCGTCGGCGCGGACGACCGGATCAGGGCCGTCCTCGACTGGGAGATGTCCACCCTCGGCGACCCGCTCACCGACCTCGGCCTGCTGATCATGTACAGCACGCCGCTCGACCTGCCGGGCTCGCCGATCTCCACCACCGCCTCCGCCGCCGGCCATCCCACCGCCGCCGAGCTGACCGAGCGGTACGCCGCCCGCTCCGGCCGCGACACCGGCGCCCTGTCCTGGTACACGGCCTTCGCCTGGTTCAAGCTCGCCGTGATCCTGGAGGGCATCCACTACCGCTACACCCTCGGGCAGACCGTCGGCGCCGGCTTCGACCGCATCGGCGAACTCGTCCCCGTCTTCATCGAGCACGGCCTCACCACCCTCCAGGAAGGCTGATCCGCCATGGACTTCGCGTTCGACGCCCGCACCGAGGAACTCCGGGGGAAGCTCCTCGCCTTCATGGACGAGCACGTCTACCCCGCCGAGGCCGTCGCCCACGAGCAGCGGGCCCGGCTCGCCTCGCCCTGGGACACCCCGGCGGTGGTCGGGGAGCTGAAGGCCGAGGCGCGCCGTCAGGGGCTGTGGAACCTGTTCCTTCCGGACGGGGAGTACGGGGCCGGACTCACCAACCTCCAGTACGCGCCGCTCGCCGAGATCACCGGCCGCAGCCCCGAGCTCGCCCCCACGGCCCTCAACTGCGCCGCCCCCGACACCGGGAACATGGAGGTGCTCGCCCAGTTCGGTGACGAGCGGCAGAAGAAGCAGTGGCTGGAGCCGCTGCTCGCGGGCGAGATCCGCTCGGCCTTCGCCATGACCGAGCCCGAGGTGGCCTCCTCGGACGCGACCAACATCGAGACCCGGATCCGGCGGGACGGCGACTCGTACGTGATCGACGGGCGCAAGTGGTACATCTCCGGGGCGATGAACCCGGACTGCCGGATCTTCATCGTCATGGGCAAGACGGACCCCGACGGCACCGACCCGCGCCGCCAGCAGTCGATGATCCTCGTCCCCCGCGACACCCCCGGCGTCGAGGTGCGGCGGGCGATGCGGGTGTACGGCTACGAGGACCACTCCCACGGCGGTCACGCCGAGGTGGTCTTCGACGGCGTGCGCGTCCCCGCCTCGAACCTGATCGGCGAGGAGGGCGGCGGCTTCGCCATCGCCCAGGCCCGCCTCGGGCCGGGCCGCATCCACCACTGCATGCGGCTGATCGGCATGGCCGAGCGGGCCGTGGAGCTGATGTGCCGCCGCGCGGTGTCCCGCACCGCCTTCGGCAAGGCCCTCGCCCAGCAGGGCGTCGTCCAGAACTGGATCGCGGACGCCCGGGTGACCATCGAACAGCTGCGGCTGCTCGTCCTGAAGACGGCCTGGCTGATGGACACCGTCGGCAACCGGGGCGCCCACACCGAGATCCAGGCCATCAAGATCGCCACCCCGAGGGCCGTGGTCGACATCATCGACAAGGCGGTCCAGGTGCACGGCGCGGGCGGCGTCTCGCAGGACTTCCCGCTCGCCGAGCTGTGGGCCTCCGCCCGCACCCTGAAGCTCGCCGACGGGCCCGACGAGGTGCACCAGCGCTCGCTGGCCCGCCGGGAGCTGAAGAAGTACCTGTAGGCGAACGCGGCGGGGCCCGGGGCGGGTGGCGCCCCGGGCCCCGCCGTCCGTCCGGCAGCGGTGGGCCGCGCTACGGGCGCAGGGCCCGCAGCAGCAGGCCGGCCAGGTGGTCGGCGACCTGCTGCGGGGTGAGCGGGCCGTCGGGGCGGTACCAGGTCGACAGGTGGTGGACGGAGCCGAAGTGGTAGTCGACGACCAGGTCGGCGGGGGTCGCGGCGGAGAACACCCCGGACCGCTGGCCCTCCTCGATCAGGGCGCGGAACCGCTCGTGGTAGCGCCGCCGCTCGGCCCGCACCTGCTTGTTCTTCTCCGGGCTCAGGTGGTGCATCGAGCGGAAGAAGATCGCCGCGTCGTCCAGGTTCTCGATGGTGGTGACGACCACGTCGGCGGCGGCGTCCCGCAGCCGCTCCTCCACCGGCGCGTCGGCGTCGGCGAATCCGTCGAGCCGCTCCTGCTGGAGCCTGAGGACCCGGGAGTAGACCTCCTGGAGGAGGTCCTCCTTGGAACCGAAGTAGTGGTAGAGGGCACCCTTGGTGACGCCCGCCGCCTCGACGATCTCCTGGACGGAGGTCCGGTCGTAACCCCGCTCGGCGAAGAGCCGGGTGGCGGCGGCGAGGAGCCTCTGGGGGACGGGCGTGCCGTTCCCGTCCGTCGTCCTGGCCATGCTGCGCCGCCTTTCGTTCGTGCTGGTGCTCACTTCCGGGACCGCAGGTCCCGCCTGAGGATCTTCCCACTAGTCGTCTTGGGCAGCTCCGGCAGGATCTCGACCTCGCGCGGATACTTGTACGCGGCCAGCCGCCGCGCGCAGTGGGCCGACAGCTCGGCGGGCTCCACCTCGGCGCCCGGGCGCAGGCTCACGTACGCCTTGACGCTCTCGCCGCGGTAGGCGTCGGGGACGCCGACGACGGCGGCCTCCCGGACGGCCGGGTGGGTGTGGAGGACGTCCTCGACCTCGCGCGGCCAGACCTTGAACCCGGAGGCGTTGATCATGTCCTTCTTGCGGTCGACGACGTAGAGCCAGCCGTCCTCGTCCATGAAGCCGATGTCGCCGGTGCGCAGTTCGCCGTCGGGGAAGGCGGCGGCGGTGGCCTCGGGCAGCCGCCAGTAGCCGGGGACGACCTGGGGGCCGCGGACGGCGATCTCGCCCAGCGCGCCGAAGGGCACCTCGGCGCCGTCCTCGTCGAGGATCCGGACCACGGTGTCGGGGCCGGGCAGCCCGACGGACAGGGTGCCGGAGACGGGGTCGACGGGGGCCTCGTGCTGCGGGGGCACGGCGGCGCAGGGGGCGGTGCACTCGGTGAGGCCGTAGCCGTTGCGGAGGTACGGGCCGAAGCCGGCGCGGAACCGCTCGACCAGGGCGGGCGGGACGGGCGCGCCGCCGGAGGAGACGACCAGGAAGGAGGAGAAGTGGTCGGGGGTGGCGGCCGGGTGGGCGGCGAGCGCCATGAAGGCGGTGGAGGGGCCGACGGTGTAGGCGGGGCGGTGTTCGAGGAAGGCGTCGAGGACGACGCCGGGTTCGAAGCGGTGGGCGAGGGCGAGGGTGCCGCCGTTCACGAAGCAGGCCGCCAACTCGCAGACGAGGCCGGTGATGTGGAAGAGCGGCGCGAGGACGAAGTAGACGGCTCCCGGCGGCACGGGGTGGCCGGTGCGCTGCCGTTCGGCGTTGTGGACGATGCCCCGGTGGAGGTTGAGGGCGCCCTTGGGGGTGCCGCTGGTGCCGGAGGTGTAGCTGATGAGGGCGATGTCGTCGGTGGTGGGTTCGCGGCCATCGGGGGCCGGGTGGCCGGCGCGGGCGACGGCCAGGAGGTCGTCGGCCTCGGTGGGGACGGGGTCGAAGGCGAGGACGCGGGGGTCGTCGCGGGTCTGCAGCCCCCGCTCGTCGGCGGTGAGGGCGACGGGGACGCCGGCCTCGGCGGCGGTGGCGCGGACGTGGCCGTCCCAGGCCCGGTCGGAGCAGATGACGGCGCGCGCGCCGGAGTCGCGCAGGGCGTGGCCGACCTCGCCGGCCTTGTACATGGGGTTGAGCGGGACGACGACGGCGCCCGCCTTCCACGCGCCGAGCAGGGCGAGGACGAAGTGCGGGCTGTTCTGGAGCATGATCGCGACCCGGTCGCCGCGCGCGACGCCCCGGGCGGCGAGGTGTCCGGCGACGGAATCGGACAGGACGTCGGTGTCGCGGTAGGTGAGGCGCTGGTCGAAGTAGGCGAGGGCGGGGTGGCCGGGGGTGCGGGCGGCCGCGGCCCGGAAGGCGTGCAGCACGGTGGGCGGCGGGTCGATCGGCGCCCGCTGGGCCTCGGAGAGCAGGCGGAGCCAGGGCCGTGCGGCGTAGATCGAGGACGTACCGCCGTCGACGCCGCCGGTGTCCGCCGCGTGCAGGGCGTCTCCCGCGGTCACGCGCCCGCTCCTTCCCACTTCCGCTGGATGTGGTTCATGTTGCCGAGCCACCGCTCGGGGTCGGTGGCCCGGGCCCGGTAGTAGCCGGCGACCTCGGGGTGGGGCAGGACGAGGAAGCGGTCGGCGTCGATCGCGTCGAAGAGGGCGTCGGCGACGTCCTCGGGCTCGATGGCGGTGGGGGCGAGCACGAGTTCCCCGGCGGATCCGGCGGCGGTCAGCATGTCCGTGCGCACGCCCTGCGGGCAGATGGCGTGCACCTTGACGCCGCGGTGGCGATAGGTGAGCGAGAGCCATTCGGCGAAGGCGTACGCGCCGTGCTTGGAGACGCTGTACGGGGCGGCGCCCACCATCGTGAGCAGGCCGGCGGCGGAGACGGTGGACACGAAGCGCCCGGTGCCGCGTTCCAGCCAGTCGGGCAGCAGGGCGCGGGCCGCCCGTACGTGGGCCATCACGTTGACGTCCCAGGCGGCGGCCCAGACCTCCTCGTCGGCGAAGGCGTCGCCGGGCGAGGCCAGTCCGGCGTTGGCGCACCAGACGTCCACGGCGCCGCCGAGCGCGTCCCGGGCCTCCTCGACCACGGCGGCGGCGTCCCCGGACACGGCGATGCCGCCGATCTCGTCGGCGACGGCCTTGGTGCGGCCGGGGTCGAGGTCGTTGACGACGACCCGTGCCCCTTCCGCGGCGAACCGGCGGGCGAGCGCGGCCCCGATGCCGCCTCCCGCGCCCGTGACGACCACTCCAGCGCCCTGCACCGTACTCATCGGCCCACCTTCCCGTCGCGGCTGTGCGGGCAGACTAACCGGTCGGTATGCGGTCCGGGAAGAGTCCGGCGGTACGCCTCGTTCCGTGCGGGCCCGCCGGGCGCTAGCGTGCGTGGCCATGTCAGGGAAGGCGATCAGGGAGGTTTCCGCATGAGCCTGTCCAGACGAGGTCTGCTGGCGGCGGGCGGCGCCATGGCGGCCGCGACCGCCACCGCGGCACCGGCCGCAGCCGACGCCCCGCCCGGCCGTGGCCGCCGGGTGCGCACCGGCTTCGAGCGGCTCGCCGCCGACGGGTACGCCGTGCTCGCCGGGCAGCGGGTCGGCGTGGTCACCAACCCCACCGGCATCACCGCCGAGTCCCGGCACATCGTCGATGTCATGCACGCCGACGAACGCGTCGACCTGACCGCCGTCTTCGGGCCCGAGCACGGCTTCCGGGGCACCGCCCAGGCGGGCGGCTCCGAGGGCCGCCACGACGACCCGGCGACCGGACTGCCCGTCTACGACACGTATCTGAAGAGCGGCCGGGCCCTCGCGGACGTCTTCACGGCCTCGGGCGTCGACACGGTGGTCTTCGACATCCAGGACGTGGGCGCCCGCTTCTACACGTACATCTGGACGCTCTACGACTGCATGGCGGCGGCCGCGCTGGCGGGCAAGCGCTTCGTCGTCCTCGACCGGCCCAACCCGGTGACCGGGCGGGCCGCGCTCGGGCCGGTCCTGGACCGGGCGTACGCGACCTTCGTCGGCCGGGAACCGATCGCGCAGGCGCACGGGATGACGGTGGCGGAGCTGGCCCGGCTGTTCAACGGGGAGTTCCTCGCCACGCCGGTGCCGCTGGAGACGGTGGCGGTGTCCGGCTGGCGGCGGGCCGACTTCTTCGACACCACCGGGCTGCCGTGGGTGCCGCCGAGCCCGAACATGCCGACGCCCGACACCGCGCTGGTCTACTCCGGCACCTGTCTCTTCGAGGGCACCAACCTCTCCGAGGGCCGCGGCACCACCCGCCCGTTCGAGCTGCTCGGCGCGGAGGGCGTCGACGGTCGGTGGGCACAGGCGGCGAACGACCTCGGCCTGCCGGGCGTGCGGTTCCGCGAGGCGTACTTCGCGCCGACCTTCTCCAAGTTCCAGGGGAAGACGGTCGGCGGGGTGCAGCTGATGGTGCACGACCGGGCGGCCTTCGACCCGGTACGGACCGGGATCGCGCTCCTCGTCACCGCGCGGCGCAGCTGGAGCGGTTTCGCGTGGCGGGCGGACCGCTGGATCGACAAGCTGACCGGTTCGAGCCGGGTGCGCACGCTGATCGACGCGGGGGCGTCGGCGGACGAGGTCGTCGGCGCGTGGGAGGAGGACCTGGCGGCGTTCCGCGCGGTGCGGAAGGGGTACCTGATGTACCACTAGCGGCCGTGGCGGGTGGGGTTTTCCCCCGTGCCGCTCGGGGGCGCGCGGGCTGTCGTCGCGCCCCCTTCGGCAAGGAGGCTGACGTCATGAACACTTTCCTGCGGCGTCGCCGCCGCCCCCTCGCCGCCCTCGTCGCCGCCCTGTCCGTGGCACTGCTCGCGCCCGCAGCCGTCGCGTCGGAGCGCACGCCCACCGGCCCCGCCCGTGACGCGGCCCGCGAACTCGCCGTCACCGCGCGGCCCCTGACGGACGGACGCGCCCTGGAGCGGATCGTCGGCTCGGCGAAGGTGGTCGGTCTCGGCGAGGCCACGCACAGTTCCGCCGAGTTCTTCGAGACGAAGCACCACGTCTTCGAACGCCTGGTGGAGGAGCAGGGGTTCACGACCTTCGCCCTGGAGGCCAACTGGAGCACCGGCCTGCTGATCGACGACTACGTGCGCTACGGCAAGGGCGACATCCGGAAGATCATGCGGGAGGAGTTCCAGAACGCCTACGGCTTCTGGAACACCGAGGAATACCTGGACCTGTTCACCTGGATGCGGCAGCACAACCTGCGCCATCCCGGCCACCCGGTGCGGTTCATGGGCAACGACCTCGGCTACGCGGGCCCCGGCCTCTTCGACGAGGTCACCCGCCACGTGGCCCGGGCCCACCCGGACCTGCTGCCCCGGGTCCGGGACCTCTACCGGTCCTCGCGGCCGGCCGACGGCGTATCGGTCGACGCCTGGATGAACGCCCATCTGGCCAAGCCGCTCGCCGAACGGCGGTCGATGGCAGCGGACGTGAACCGCGCCCTCGCGCTCCTGGAGGGCCGGAAACCGGCCGGGAAGGACCGCGCGGCCCGCGAGGCGCACGCGTGGGCGGTGCAGCACGCGCGGGCCATCGCCCAGGTCGGCACCGAGTACGCCCATGACCTCACCACACCGGACGGCACGGCGGCGGCGATGCTGTACCGCGACCGGGTCATGGCCGAGAACACGGTGTGGTGGCAGCGCAGGACCGGCGACCGGATGCTCCTGTCGGCGCACAACGGCCACATCGGCTACGAGACGACGATGCCCGCGCAGTATCCGCGCCTCCAGGGCGCCTTCCTGCGGGACGCGCTCGGCCGGGACTACGTGAGCATCGGCACCACCTTCGGGCGGGGCTCGTTCAACGCGCACGACACCGGGGCGCCCGGCGAACCGGTGCGGGTCTTCACCGTCGGGCCGCTGGGGCCGGACAGCAACGACCACGTGCTCGACCGGGTCGCGCCGCGCCCCTACCTGCTGGACCTGCGCACGGCGACGCCGGCCGCGCGCGCGTGGCTGTCCGAGGCCAGGCCGAGCCGCTCGATCGGCACCGCCTACCCCTGGCCGGGCGAGGTGACGTCGACGCGGCTCGCGTCCTCGTACGACGCGCTGGTGCACTTCCCCGAGATCTCGGCGGCACGGCTGCGCGACTGACGACTGGCCGTCCCTCCGCGCGGGCAGAATCCGAAAGCCGCCCGCGCGGCGGCGCGCACCTCGACGCGGAGGGACGGGGCCATGACGGTGACGAGTGTCGATCCGTACCGCGAGATCGTCTTCGACAAGGACGGTGACGGCCCGCGCGGCCAGGCGGCGACGCTCGCCGGCCTGGCCCGCCGCGGCTGCACGGACCTGGTGCTCTTCTCGCACGGCTGGAACAACTCGCCGTCGGTCGCGTCGGGGCTCTTCTCCCGCTTCTTCGCGCCCTTCCCGCGCGTGGCCGCCCCGGGCGCGCGGCTCGGCTACGCCGGGCTCGTCTGGCCGTCGATGATGTTCTCCGACGAGCCGGTCCCCGACTACGCGGCGCTCGCCGCGACCGTGCCCGGCCGGACGGCCGTGGTGGCCCGGCTCGCGGAGCTGATCGAGCGGGAACCGGCCGAGGAGGTCGCGTTCGCGGAGTTCGCGGCGCTGCTGCGGCACCTGGCGGGCATCGGGCCCGACGTGCCGGCCGAGGGACCCGCGGCGGACCACGCGCGGGGGCCCGCCGTCGCCGCGGCGCCCGCCTTCCTGCTGGGGGATCCGCTGACGGTGTTCGGGATGTTCGCCGACGCGGCCGACGGCGGCGCGGGCGTGCCGCCGGGCGGGCCGGAGGCGGAGTCGCTGCTCGGCGGGGACCGGGTGAGGCGCCTGTGGAAGGGCGCGAAGGAGGCGCTGCGGCAGGCCACGTACTACACGATGAAGCGCCGCGCCGGGGTGGTCGGCGAGCGCGGCCTGGGGCCGCTGCTCGGCGAGCTGGCCCGTACGGCACCGGCCTTGCGCGTCCATCTCGTCGGGCACAGCTTCGGCGCCCGGCTCGTCGCCCACGCGCTGCGCGGACTGCCCGCCGGTGCCCGCACGGTGAAGTCGGTGACCCTGCTCCAGGGCGCCTTCTCGCACTACGCCTTCGCCGCCCGCCTGCCGCACGAGCCGGGTCGCGGGGGCGCCCTGCGGGACCTCCAGAGGCGGGTCGACGGACCGCTGGTGGCCTGCCATTCGCACCGTGACACGGCACTGGGGGTGTTCTACCCGCTGGCGTCCCGGCTCGCCCGCGACGACGAGTCGGTCCTGGGCAGGGAGGACCCGCGCTGGTGGGCGATCGGCTACGACGGTGTTCAGGCCGTACCGGGCACGGCCGTCCTGACGCTGGGCGCGGCGCTGCGGGAGGGGCTGCCCGCGTCCGGGTGCGCGAGCGTGGACGCGGCGCGGGTGGTGTCCGAGCACAGTGACATCTGCCACGAGGAACTGGCCCGGCTCGTGGCGCGGGCGGGCCGCTTCGGCTGAGGAGCGGGCCGCGTCCACCGGCCGTCGCGGGGTCCGGATCCGGCCATCCGGCTTCCGCGGGGGTGCCGGCGATGGAACAGGATCGGTCTCTCGTTCGTCCCTCTCATATCGCCGGTGTGCTAGCGACGGAGGTGGCAGAGATGGCCGGGTTCCGGAGTCTCGCGAGACAGGTACGCGATCCGGGGAGCGACAGGGCGCTGCGGAGGTACTCGCTGCGCAAGTGCCTGGAGCGGTTCGCTCCTTACGGTCACCGGGCGACCTGGGACCACTTGTGCCGCAGGCACGGGTTCGGTCCCGAGGACCGGGAGGCCGATCCGCGGCGGCTGATGGCCGCCCTGGACGAGCTGGAGGCGGCGCGGGCGGTGTGGCTCGCGTACGAGAGGGAGTTCGCCGAGCGGCGGCGGCGCGAGAAACACGGGGGGCTGCGCCGGCCGGGCGGGCTCGACGAGTGGCACCGCAGGATCTGGGGAGGCAACGGGGTCGCCCGCTGCGACGACCCGGCGCACCATCCGAGCGAGCCGCTGCCGGAGGTGGTGGGCCGGCTGGTGGAAGCGCTGCGGCGCGGGCCGGGCGAGCACTGCCCGGTGTGCGCGGGGCCGCGGATCGAGTGGCGCGTGGGGCGCAGGGACGACCCCTGGTTCGGTCCGGTGTGCGGGGACTGCGGGGTGCTGATACCGCGCGCGGTGCTGACGCCGCGTGCGCTGGCCAGGACCCGTGGTGAGTCGCCCCGGCTGGCCTCGGTGGCGTGATGCTCCAGGTCTGTCTCAACGGGGGCCGCGGGCCCGGGGACGCGGCGGCGGTGCCGATGACCCCGGTGGCGATGGCCGAGGCAGCGGCGGCGGCCGTCGCCGCCGGCGCGGGGGACGTGCACGTCCACCCCAAGACGCCCTGCGGGAGCGACACGCTGTCGCCCCGGGTGCTCGCGGACACGCTGAGCGCGATCCGCGCCGCTGTGGACGTGCCGGTCGGGGTGTCGACGGGTGCGTGGGCGGAGCCGGACCCGGTCCGGCGGCTGGCCCGGGTGCGGTCCTGGACGGTGCTGCCGGACCGCGCGACGGTCAACTGGCACGAGCCGGGCGCGGAGGCCCTCGCGGCGGCCCTGCTGGACCTGGGCGTCGCCGTCGAGGCGGTGCTGCGCGCGGACACCGACGGTCCGGCCCGCTTCCTCCGCTCCTCCCTGGCTCCGCGGGTGCTGCGGGCCGTCGCCGAGGTCGCGTCGGAATCCGCGGCGCTCCCCCTCCTGGCGGCCCTCGCCCGCTCCCCGCACGCCCGCCCGGTGCTGCTGCACGGCCGGGACGCCGCCGCCTGGCCGCTCCTGCGCCTCGCCCGCCGGCAGGGCCTCGCCGCCCGCATCGGCCTGGAGGACACCCTCCTGCTCCCGGACGGCTCGCCGGCCCGCTCCAACGCTCGACTGGTCTCGGCGGCGCTCGCGGAGCCGGCCGCGGCGACGGTCCCGGCATAGGCGACCCCGGCGCCGCCCGCACCTCGACGTCCGGCACCGTGAGCAGCGGCAACGCGTCGGCGGCACAGCGGTGTCCGCACCCGCCCGGCTGCGCGGCGCGCCCGGCGAAGGACCGACGCTAGCAGTCGACAAATCGGTGGGCCAGGGGATTTCGGCCCGGCACAGTGTGCGTCGATGAGAACGCGAACGAGACCGCGACCACGACCGCACCACACCGAGCGACCGGAGTTCTGACATGTCGACGCTGCGCGTCACCGCCGAGGCCCTGACCGTCCACGACCACCCGAACGCCGACGCGCTGGAGCTGGCGCAGGTCGGCCTCTATCGCGCGGTGGTCGCCAAGGGGATCTACCGCACCGGTGACGTGGCGCTCTACATTCCGGAGCAGGCGGTGCTGCCGCCCGAGCTGGTCGAGGAGCTGGGACTCACCGGACGGCTGGCCGGGAAGGCGTCGGACCGGGTGAAGGCGGTGCGGCTGCGGGGGGAGTTGTCGCAGGGGCTCGTGTGCCGGCCGAAGGCGCTGGACGGCGTGGATCTGAAGCAGGCGGCCGCGGACGGCACGGACTTCGCGGAGCTGCTCGGGATCACCAAGTGGGCGCCGCCGGTCCCGCCGACCATGAGCGGGGACGTGGAGGCCGCGCCGGACCTGCTGCCGTGGGTCGACATCGAGAACCTCCACCGTTTCCCGGACGTCTTCGAGCCGGGCGAGCCGGTCGTCCTCACCGAGAAGCTGCACGGGACGGCCTGTCTGGTCACCTGTCTCGCCGGGGAGGGCCGGGTCCTCGTCTCCTCCAAGGGCTTCGGCGCCAAGGGCCTAGCCCTCAAGGAGGATCCGCGCAACCTGTACTGGCGCGCGGTCCTCGGGCACGGCCTGCCCGCCGTCGCGGCCCGGCTCGCCGAGCGGCTGGGCGCGACCCGGGTCGGCCTGTTCGGCGAGGTGTACGGGGCGGGGGTGCAGGACCTGGCGTACGGGGCGAACGCCCGTGCCGAGGACGGCCTCGGCTACGCGCTGTTCGACGTGTCCGCCGAGATCGACGGCCAGGTCCGCTGGCTGGACCCGGCCGACGTCCTGGAGCCGGGCGAGCTGCCGCTCGTGCCGCGGCTGTACACCGGCCCGTTCGACCTGGACACGGTCCTCGCGCTGGCGAGCGGCCGCGAGACGGTCTCCGGCCGTGACCTGCACCTGCGCGAGGGGGTCGTGATCCGTCCGGTGACCGAGCGCCACAGCCCGGTCCTGGGCGGCCGCGCGATCGCGAAGGCGGTCAGTCCGGCGTATCTGACCCGCAAGGGCGGCACCGAGTACGAGTGACGTCCTCGCCGTGAGCCGAGCAGGGGCCCTCCCACGGGGGTGGCGGGCCCCTGCTCCTCTTCGTGCGGCCGGCCCCCGGCCCGGACGGCCGCCTACGCCTCCTTGCGCTCCGGCATCAGGCGGGAACCGGTGAGGCGTTCGCCGAACACGTCGTCCGGGTTGGACAGCACGCAGTTCTCCAGCGACAGACAGCCGCAGCCGATGCAGTCCGTCAGATGGTCGCGCAGCCGGCCGAGCTGCTTGATCCGCTCGTCGAGCTCGGTGCGCCAGGCGGCCGAGAGGCGTGCCCAGTCCTCGTTGGTCGGGGTGCGTTCCTCGGGGAGTTCGGCGAGGGCGTCGCGGATGGTGGCGAGCGGGATGCCGACCCGCTGGGCGGCGCGGATGAAGGCGACCCGGCGCAGCGTGTCACGGCTGTAGCGGCGCTGGTTGCCGCTGGTGCGGCGGCTGTGGATCAGGCCCTTGGTCTCGTAGAAGTGCAGGGCCGAGACGGCCGCCCCGCTGCGCGCGGAGAGCTGGCCGACGGTGAGCTCGTGGATCTTCTCGGGAATCTGCGGCACTCGCCCGAGCCTACGTCAGGACCGTTCGGGTCCGTTGACAGGAGACCCCTCTCCCCACATGCTGAGCAAGCGCTTAGAAACTTCAGACGAGAGGGAGCGGGAACATGGCCGAGCCGAGGATCTTCACCTCCGCCGAGGAGCTCCGCGCCGGGGTCGGCGAGCAGTTGGGGCACAGCGACTGGCTGGAGATCGAGCAGAAGCGGATCGACCAGTTCGCCGACGCCACCGGCGACCACCAGTGGATCCACGTCGACCCGGAGCGCGCGGCGGCCGGCCCGTTCGGGAGGACGATCGCGCACGGCTACCTGACGCTGTCCCTGCTGCCCGTCCTGGTCCCGCAGATCATGCGGGTCGAGGGCATGAAGATGGGCCTCAACTACGGCACCAACAAGGTCCGTTTCCCCTCCCCCGTGCCGGTCGGCTCGCGGCTGCGCGCGACGGCGGTGCTGACCGAGGTCACGGAGGCCGGCGGCGGGGTGCAGGTGACGGCGACGGTGACCGTGGAGCGCGAGGGCGGCGACAAGCCGGTCTGCGTCGCCGAGTCGGTCTCCCGCTACTTCTTCTGAGCGCCGACCATCCTGAGCACGAGGTCGGCGTAGAGCGCGCCGACCTCGTCGGGCGTGCGGCGGCCCTGGGCGTTGAACCACCGCGAGACGTCGATGCAGAGGGAGAGCACGGCGACCGTGGTGCCGGCCACGTCGGGGACGTCGAACTCCCCGGCGGCCACTCCTTCGTTGATGATCCGCCGCACGGTGGCGTCCGACTCGCGGCGCAGCGCCACGATCTCGGTGCGGTGCTCGGGTCCGAGGGCGTCGAGCTCGTACTGCACGACCCGGGCGGTGGTGTGCCGCTCGGCGTGCCAGCGGACGAAGGACCGTACGGCCTCGCCCAGCCGCTCGGCGGCCGTGCCGTCGCCGTCGGCGGCGGCCCGCAGGATCTCCAGGGCCCTGTCGTGCCCGATCCGGCTGATCCGGTGGAGCAGCTCTTCCTTGGTCTTGTAGTGGATGTAGAGCGCGGCCGGGCTCATGCCGGCCCGGCCCGCGATGTCCCGGGTGGTGGTGGCGTGGTAGCCGCGCTCGGCGAACGCCTCGACGGCCGCGACCAGCAGGCGCCGGGCGGCCTCGGGCGTGACCTCGCCCCACGGCATGTCCTCGCCGCCGGGCGTCTCCTCCGCCGCGCTCATCGCACACTCCTTCTCGGGCCGCCGTCAGGACGAACACCATACAACGAAGGTGAGCAAGCGCTTAGGGTCTGCGGCGCGGGGCCGGGGCCCGGGGCGCGGAGTCCGGGCGCCCGTGCCGCGCCCGGCGTCAGAGCTTCTGGAAGGGGTCGTGCTCCGCGAGCAGCTTCTCCAGGCGGGCCTGGTCGACGCGGCTGACGATCTGTCCCGCCTCCTGCCGGTCGCGGACGACCTTGGCGAGGGTGAAGGCGGAGGTCGTGAGGTAGAGCACGGAGATGGCGAGGAAGGCACGCACCCACGCGCTCGCGTCCAGCTGGAAGACGCCGATGCCGACGGCGAGGAGCGCGATGCCGAAGGAGATGACGGCCTGCGCGTAGTAGGCGGCGGTGTTCTGCTGCTTGACCGGTGTGTCGCTCATGCCGGACAGCATCGGGCGGATGTGGCCCGCGCCACATCCGCCCGCGTACTCACCCGCGTACGGGGGCGGGTACTCAGAACGCCGAGACTCCGGTCAGCGCCCGCCCGATGATCAGTTTCTGGATCTGGCTGGTGCCCTCGTAGAGGGTCATCACCCGGGCGTCCCTCAGCAGCTTGCCGACCGGGTACTCGTCGATGTAGCCGTAGCCGCCGAAGACCTGGAGGGCGTTGTTCGCCGCGCGGACGGCGGCCTCGGAGGCGTACAGCTTCGCCTTGGACGCGGCCGTCGCGAACTCCTGCCCGCGGTCGATCAGATCGGCGACCCGCCAGGTGAGCAGCCGGGCGGCGTCGACGTCGACGGCGATGTCGCTGATGAGCTCCTGGACCAGCTGGTAGGAGGCGATGGGCTTGCCGAACTGCTCGCGCTCGCCCGCGTAGCGCACGGCCGCGTCGAGCGCGGCCTGGGCGATGCCGACACAGCCGGCGGCGACCGACATCCGGCCCTTGGCGAGGGCGGACATGGCGAGGGAGAAGCCCTTGCCCTCGGGGCCGATCATGGCGTCCGCGGGGACCCGGACGTCCTCCAGGACCAGTTCGGCGGTGGCCTGGCCGCGCAGCCCGAGCTTGCCGTGGATGGCGCGGCGGGTGAGGCCGGGGGTGTCCGCGGGGACGAGGAAGGCGGAGACGCCCCGGTGGCCGGGGGCGTCCGTGGTGCGGGCGAAGAGCAGCACGACATCGGCCCAGGTGCCGTTGGTGATGAACATCTTGCTGCCGTTGATCACGAACGCGTCGCCGTCGCGGACCGCGCGGGTGGCGAGGTTCCCGGCGTCGGAGCCGGTGCCGGGCTCGGTGAGGCCGAAGCAGCCGACGGCGTCGCCGGAGGCGAGCCGGGGCAGCCAGGTCCGCTTCTGCTCCTCGCTCCCGAAGGACGCGACGGTCTTGGCGACCAGGCCCAGGGAGACGGAGACGATGCCGCGGACCGAGGAGTCGCCGCGGCCCAGCTCCTCGGTGACGAGGCAGTAGGAGAGGTGGTCGCCGCCGGAGCCGCCGTACTCCTCGGGGATCGTCAGGCCGAGGAAGCCGACGGCGCCGAGCTTCCTCACGATCGCCCTGTCGACGTTCTCGGCCCGGTCCCACTCGACGGCGTACGGGGTGACCTCGCGGGCCACGAAGTCCTCCGCGAGCCGCCGTACGGCCTCCTGCTCCTCGCTCAGCCCCAGATCCACCGTGCCACCTCACCGGTTTAATTACCACTGCTAGTTTTTGGGTGCACGCCTACTATGTGCGCCATGGCCCGACCGCGCAAGCCCCTCCTCAGCCGAGAACGCATCGTCGAGACGGCGGGAGCGCTCGTGGACGCCGAGGGCCTCGCCGCCCTCTCGACCCGGCGGCTCGCCGCCGAGCTCGGGGTCAGCGGCCCCTCCCTCTACAACCACTTCCGCACCAAGGACGAGATCCTCGACGCGGTCGCGGACGCGGTCAGCGCGAAGGTCGACCTGTCGATGTTCGCCCCCGACGACCCCCGGGACTGGCGCACGGCCCTGCACGACTGGGCGGTCTCCTACCGCGCCGCCCTCGCCGACCACCCGCACGTCGTCCCCGTCCTCGCCCAGGGCCCCGGCCGCCGTCCGGCCGGCCTGAAGGTCGCCGACGCCGTCTTCGGCGCGATGGTCCGGGCGGGTTGGCCGCCCGCCCAGGCCACCTCCATCGGCGCGCTCATGCGGTACTTCGTCACGGGCTCGGCGCTGGGCTCCTTCGCCCGCGGCTTCGTCGACGACGAGACCGCCTACGACCCCGCGGACTACCCGCACCTCGGGCAGGCGCACCTGCTCGCCGAACGGCGCGAGAAGGTCGACCGGGTGGCGTTCGAGACGGGACTGCGGGCGCTGCTCGACGGGTTGGCGCTGCAGTACGAGGCGGGGGCGCACAAGACCGGGCCGGAGCACGACGCGGGGGACGGGGCGTAACGACCGCGCGCGACGGGACGGCGGACGCTCCGGACCGGGCGATACGTTTCGGCGGACGCCGAACCGTGACTGCGGCATCCTGGGGCGCATGGCCGCCAAAGACCTCGCCGCACTCGCCGCACTCTTCGCCGACGAGACCCGCGCCGCCTTCCTGCTCGCCCTGCTCGACGGGCGGGCCTGGACAGCCGGAGAACTGGCCCGGCACGCGCGCGTCGCGCCGTCCACCACCAGCGAGCACCTGGGCAAGCTGGTGGCGGGCGGGGTCCTCGCCGAGGAACGGCAGGGCAGGCACCGCTACGTACGGCTCGCCGACGACCGGGTCGCGGACCTCGTCGAGGACCTCGCCGCCCGCTCGGCACCGGCCGTGCCCGAGGCGCCGCGCGGCCTGCGGGAGGCGAGCGCGGGGCAGGCGATGGCGCGCGGGCGGACCTGCTACGACCATCTCGCCGGCCGGCTCGGGATCGCCCTCACGGAGGCGATGACCGTGCGGGGGCTGCTGCGCCAGGACACGGGGTTCGCGCTCACCGAGGACGGGCTCGCCTGGTTCGAGGAACTCGGCATGCCCCTCGCGCCGAAGGGGCGGCGCCCCGTCGCGCGCGGCTGCCTGGACTGGACCGAGCGCCGTCCGCACCTCGCCGGACTCGCGGGCGCGGCCCTGTGCCGGCACGCGCTGGACGCCGGATGGTGCGTACGGATCGGCTCGGAACGCGCGGTGAAGGTGACCGCCGACGGCGAACGGGCGCTGCACGCGGTGCTGGGCATCGAGCCGGCGACGCTGCGCTGATGCGGCGCGGGGAGTCGGGGCGGCCCGCCGGCGGGCCGGGTCCGGGCCGAGCGGGCCCCGGGCGCGGGGACGGCCGCCAGGCCGAGCGGGCCCCGGGCGCGGGGACGGCCGCCAGGCCGAGCGGGCCCCGGGCGCGGGGACGGCCGCCGGGCCGAGCGGGCTCCCGGTTTCCTCGGGTCGCCGGGTCCCCGGGTCTCGGTCACCGGGTCTCCGGGTCTCGGTCTCCGGGTCCCCGGGCGATATTGCGGTGAGCGCCGAACGGTCCACGCCCTAACGTCGTCCCATGCCGATCCGAAGCTCCCGTCTCGCGCTCGCCGCCGCCGGTGTCACCGTCGTCCTGTGGGCCTCCGCCTTCGTCTCCATCCGCAGTGCCGGGGCCGCCTACTCCCCCGGCGCCCTCGCCCTCGGGCGGCTCCTCGCCGGGTCCCTGGTCCTCGGAGCCGTTCTCCTGATACGGCGTGAGGGATTTCCGCCGCGGGCCGCCTGGCCGGGGATCGTGACCTCGGGGCTGCTGTGGTTCGGGGTGTACATGGTGGTGCTGAACTGGGGCGAGCAGGAGGTCGACGCGGGCACGGCCGCGATGGTCGTCAACATCGGCCCCATCCTGATCGCCCTGCTCGGCGCCCGGTTCCTGAAGGAGGCCCTGCCGCCGCGGCTGCTGGCCGGCATGGCCGTGTCCTTCGCGGGGGCGATGGCCGTCGGCCTGTCCATGTCGGGAGGCTCCGGACAGGGGCACGCCTCGGTGCTCGGCGTGGTGCTGTGCCTGCTCGCGGCGGTGGCGTACGCCGGCGGGGTCGTCGCCCAGAAGCCCGCGCTGGCTCACGGCAGCGCGCTGCAGGTGACCACCTTCGGCTGTCTGGTCGGCACGGCGGGCTGTCTGCCGTTCGCCGGGCGGCTCGTCGAGGAGGCGGCACGGGCCCCGTGGCCGGCGACCCTGAACATGGTCTACCTCGGGGTGTTCCCGACCGCGCTCGCCTTCACGACCTGGGCTTACGCCCTGGCCCGTACGACGGCGGGCCGGATGGGCGCGACGACGTACGCGGTGCCGGCCCTGGTGGTGCTGATGGCGTGGCTGGTGCTGGGCGAGCTGCCGGGGCTGCTGACGATGGCGGGCGGCGCGCTGTGCCTGGCGGGCGTGGCCGTGTCCCGGTCCCGGCCGAAGACCCCCGTGGCGTCTTCGGCGGGGACGGCGGACAGGGCCTGACGGACCGGTCGGCGACCCGCCCGAGGGCGGCCGTGGCTAGAACACGACCAGCGCGCGGCCGCCCTTGCCCGCCAGCATGTTGTCGAACGCGCCCGGAATGCCCTCCAGGGTGATGCGTTCGGTGACCAGGGCGTTCAGGTCGAGCCGGCCGGCGCGGACGTGCTCGGCGAGGACCGGCAGGTCACGGGCCGGGTCGGAGTTGCCGTAGACGCAGCCGGACAGGGTGCGGCCCCAGTGGAAGATCTCCAGGGCGTTGAACGCGACCTGCTGGTCCTTGCCGCCGATGCCGACGACCGTGGTGCGGCCGCCGCGCCGGGTGGCGTCCCAGGCGGTACGGATGGTGGCGGCGCGGCCGACGCACTCGACGGACACGTCGGCGCCGTGACCGCCCGTCAGGCCGCGGATCTGCCGGGCGGTGTTCTCGGAGGCGACGACGTACTCGGTGGCGCCGGCGGCCCGGGCCAGCTCCTCCTTCTCGGGCGAGACGTCGACGGCGACGATGGTCGAGGCCCCCGCGATCCGGGCGGCCTGGAGGGTGGCCAGACCCACGCCGCCGACCCCGAAGACGGCGACGGACTCCCCGGCCCGGACCCGGGCGGAGTGGTGGACGGCGCCCCAGCCGGTGAGGACGGCGCAGCCGAGCAGGGCGGCCTCGGTGAGCGGCACGCCGTCGGGCACGGGCAGCACGCAGTTGCCCGCGACGACGGTCTCCTCGGCGAAGGCGGCCACGTTGAGGCCGGG
Source organism: Streptomyces roseoviridis (assembly GCF_039535235.1). Lineage (NCBI taxonomy): Bacteria > Bacillati > Actinomycetota > Actinomycetes > Kitasatosporales > Streptomycetaceae > Streptomyces > Streptomyces roseoviridis. The sequence goes on along the minus strand of NZ_BAAAWU010000001.1, from coordinate 6,060,769 downwards.
GTGCAGTTCGGTGCCGTCCTCGGTGCGGGCGTGGACGTGCGCGGCGCCGGCCAGGGCGTTCGCGCAGAGCCAGACCTCGCCGAGCCCGCAGTGGTGGCAGGCACCGCAGGACGGGGCCCAGTTGAGGACGACCCCGTCGCCGGGGGCGACATGGGTGACGCCCTCCCCGACGGAGACGACCGTGCCGGCCCCCTCGTGGCCGAGGACGGCGGGCACCGGCAGCCGCATGGTGCCGTTGGACAGCGACAGGTCGGAGTGGCACACGCCGGCGGCGGCGAGGCGGACCCGGACCTGGCCGGGGCCGGGCTCGGGCAGTTCGATGCCGGTTATCTCCAGGGGGGAACCGACGGCGGGCAGGACGGCGGCGCGGATCACGCGGGGGCTCCTTCGGCGAGTACGGCGCTGGCGCTCAGAACTGCAGGGACTTGGTCTGGAGGTACTCGGCGAGGCCGTGCGCGCCGAGCTCGCGGCCCACGCCCGACTGCTTCCAGCCGCCGAACGGCGCCAGCGGGTTGAAGCGGCCGCCGTTGATGTCGACCTGGCCGGTCTCCATCCGCCGGGCGAAGGCCACGGCCTCCTCCGGCTCGCCCCACACGGCACCGGCGAGACCGTAGACGGTGCCGTTGGCGATGGCGAGGGCGTCGGCCTCGTCCTCGTAGCGGATGATCGAGACCACCGGGCCGAAGATCTCCTCCTGGGCGATGGTCATCTCGGGGGTGACGTCGGCGAAGACGGTGGGGGCCACGTAGTAGCCGGTCTCGAGCGGGGCCTCGGGGCCGCCGGCGACGAGCCGGGCGCCCTCCGCGAGGCCCTTCTCGATGTAGCCGCGGACCCGGTCGCGCTGGCGGGCGTTGACGAGGGGGCCGACGCGCTCACCCGGGACGTACTTGGCGACGGCCGTCGCGGCCAGCCGGACCGCCTCGTCGTACTGGTCCCGGTGCACCAGCATCCGGGTCCAGGCGCTGCACGTCTGGCCGGAGTTGGACATGACGTTGGCGACGCCGACGGCGACGGCCTTGCCGAGGTCGGCGCTCGGCAGGATCACGTTGGCGGACTTGCCGCCGAGTTCGAGGGCGACCCGCTTGACGGCGCCGCCGGCGAGGGCGCCGATCTTCCGGCCGACGGCGGTGGATCCGGTGAAGGAGACGAGGTCGACGTCGGGGTGCTCGGCGAGGGCCTGCCCGGCGACCGTGCCGAGCCCGGTGACCAGGTTGAAGACACCGGCCGGGACGCCGGCCTCGTGGACGGCCTCGGCGAAGAGCTGGGCGGTGAGCGGGGTGTCCTCGGCGGGCTTGAGGACGATCGCGCAGCCCGCGGCGAGGGCCGGGGCGACCTTCGCGACGATCTGGTGGAGCGGGTAGTTCCAGGGCGTGATCGCGGCGACCACGCCGACCGGCTCGGAGTAGACGGTGGAGTTGCCGACCTTCTCCTCGAAGGGGTGGGTGGCGGCGAGTTCGGCGTACGAGCCGGCGACGGCGATCGGCAGCCCGGTGTGCACGGCGGCGGCGAGCTGCGGCGGGGCGCCGAGCTCGGTGGTGACCGTGGCGGCGATCTCCTCGGCGCGGGCGGCGAGCGCGTCGCGGAGGGCGGCGAGCCGGGCGGCCCGCTCGGCGGGCGGGGTCGCGGCCCAGCCGGGGAAGGCGGCGCGGGCGACCCGTACGGCGGCGTCGACGTCCTCGGCGGAGCCGGCCGGGACGTGGCCGACGACCTGCTCGGTGGCCGGGTCGGTGACCGCGATCGTCTCCGAGGAGGCGGCGGCCCGCCACTCCCCGCCGATGTATATCGCGTCGTGGGCCTTCATCCGCTGTCTCTCCTCGCATGTCGGGGCACGGGCACACCCAAACTAGCGCTGTTAGTTTTTTGGCGCCAGGCCCCTTCTCCCGGTGCGGACCGATCCTCGCCCTCCACCCCCCGCCGTGTCCACGGCCCTCCCGCACGGGAGCGGCGCCGGTGAACCGGCGGATCCGTCCTCGCCGGGGCCTCGGCCCGCCGTCGGGCGACCCCGGCGGACCGGCCGGACGGACGGCCGGCGGAACGGCCGGCGGAACGGCCGGCGGAACGGCCGGCGGAACGGCCCTTCCCGCGTGGGGCCGCCCGTGTCAGATCTGCCGTTCGACGCCGGTGAGGTGGGCGAACACGACGATGTTGGAGGCGTACCCCTCCTTGGCCTGGAAGCTTCCGCCGCAGGTCAGCAGGCGCAGTTCGGGGCGGTTCGCGGCGCCGTACACCTCCTTGTCGGGGAAGGCGGACTTGGCGTAGGTCCGCACCCGGTCGACCGTGAAGACGGCGACGCGGCCGTCGGCGCGGGCGATCCGGACGGTGTTGCCCGGGGAGAGGGAGTTGAGGTTGATGAAGATCGCGGGCCCGGTGCGGGTGTCGCGGTGGCCGACGACGACGGCGGTGCCGCGCTCTCCGGGCGTGACGCCGTTCTTGTACCAGCCGACGATCCGCGGGTTGTCGACCGGCGGGGTCGCGAGCCGCCCCTCGCTGTCGAGGCCCAGCCCCATGACGGGGGCCTCGATGGTGATCGCGGGGACGGCGAGGGTGGTGGGCCGGGACCGGCCCAGGGGCGCGGGCGGGGCCGTGGGCTCGGCGGTGGCCCGGGCCGCGCGGCGCGGGGTGCCGGCACCGTCGCCCCCGCCCGCCTTTCCTTCCGCCCCGGCCGACCCCGCCGGTGCCGCCGCGCCGTGCGCGGCGGCGGCGGCCGGCGCGGGGCCCGCCGGCTCCTCGCCCTGCGCCCACCAGACGCCGCCGGTGACCAGGGACACGGTCACGACGACGGTTCTGGCGAGCCTGAGGAGCCGGCGCTGCCTGCGGGTGGTGGTGCGGCCGCGCGGGCGGGCGGGCCCGCGCGGGTGGGGCCGGCCCGGGCTCCGCTCGCCCGGCGCTGACGCCGGGAACGAGACGGGGACCCGGCCGGCGGTGGCCGTCCCGCGCGGGGAAGGGGACCTACGCGGCGCCATCGGCACGGCGGCGGCGCGAACGGCGGACGAGGACCAGAGCCGCGGTGCCCGCGAGACCCGCGGCGAGGGCCGATCCGACGCCGAACGCGGAGCCTTCCTCGGCGGCCATGGTCTGCGCCACTCCGCCGCCGCCCGCTCCGACCGGGCCGTGCGGCGGCTTGTGGTGGCCGTTCCCGCCGCCGGGACCGCCGTTGCCGTTGCCGCCGTTGCCGTTCTCGCAGTCGACCCGGAAGACCTTGCTCTTCTTCGCGCCCATCTGGCCGGTCCAGGTCACCTCGACCTTGTACTGGCCGTCGGGCAGCGACATGTCGGGGCTGTAGCCGGTGCCGGCGGTGTTGAGCGCGATGAGCCCGTCGCGCAGCGACTCGGAGTTGGTGGGGGGCTGGTTGTAGATGTCCCAGCGGATCTGCGAGCCCGGGATGTCCCGGAAGTTGAAGGCCGCGAAGTGGAACTCGCAGACCTTGGGGTGGTTGCTCTGGTCGGGCTCGTCGGTGCCCTTGCGGTGCACCTTGATGTCGCCGTCGTCACCCGGGGCCGCGAACGCGGCGGGCGCCCCGGCCAGGGTGACGGCGCCCAGGGCGAGGCCGGCCACGAGGGTCGACAGCAGGGGGCGGACGGACAGAGCGGTCATGGGGGTTCCTCCAGTCGTACAGCGATATCGGATCGATGAGGCCGATAATCTGACTATTGGTCATCAGATGACGACGGGCGGTGACACCGTGCCGTGCCACCGCCCCACTTCCACCCGTCCGGCCCTAGGGACGGCCTCGCCCTCTAGACGATCCCGAAGAGGATCCCCGCCCCGAGGACCACCAGTGAGGTGAGGGCCGCCCACTTCACCACGAAGCGGGTGTGGTCGCCGAACTCCACCTTCGCCATGCCGACGAGCACGTACACCGCCGGAACCAGTGGGCTGGACATGTGCAGCGCCTGGCCGACGAGCGACGCGCGGGCGATCTCGAGCGGCGACACGCCGTGTGCCGCGCCGGCCTCGGCGAGGACCGGCAGCACGCCGAAGTAGAAGCCGTCGTTCGACATGAAGTAGGTGAGCGGCAGGCTCAGCAGACCGGTGACCAGGGCCATGTGCGGGCCCATGCCCTCCGGGATGGCGCCGACGAGCCAGTCGGCCATGTGCTTGACCATGCCGGTGCCGGTGAGGACGCCGGTGAAGACGGCGGCGGCGAAGACCATGCCGGCGACGTTCAGGACGTTGTCGGCGTGGGCCGCGATACGGGCCTTCTGGTCGGCCATCTGCGGGAAGTTGACGGTGAGCGCGAGCGCGGCGCCGAGCAGGAAGAGCACCGGGATCGGCAGCAGTTCGAGGATCATCGCGCCGAGCAGGGCGACGGTGAGACCGGCGTTGAACCAGTACAGCTTCGGCCGCAGGGTCGCGCGGTCCGGGTCGAGCCCCTGGAAGCCGTCCTCCTCGGCCGGCGGCGCACCGCCCTCGGGCAGCCCGGCCCCCAGGCCCCCGTCGGCCCCGTCCGTACCGGCCGCGCCGCCCGAACCCGTACCGGCGGCCGACCCCGTACCGCCGCCCGAACCCGTACCGGCGGCCGACCCCGTACCGCCGCCCGAACCCGTACCGGCGCCCGCGCCGGCGGCGCCGCCCGTCGCGACCAGGACCGTCCCGGTCGTCGGCGCGAGGGCCTCGTCCAGGCTGAGATAGCCGATGCGCCGGCGCTCGCGGCGGCCGAGGACGTAGGAGAGGGCGAGGACGAACAGCAGACCGGTCGCGAGCGCCGGGATCATCGGGACGAAGACGTCCCCCGCGTCCAGCTTGAGCGCCGTGGCGGCGCGCGCGGTGGGGCCACCCCAGGGCAGGGTGTTCATGACGCCGTTGGCCATGGCGGCGACACCGGTCATGACGACCAGGCTCATGCCGAGCCGCTTGTAGAGCGGGTACATCGCCGAGACCGTGATCATGAAGGTGGTCGAGCCGTCGCCGTCGAGCGACACGATCGCGGCGAGCACCGCCGTACCGACCACCACCCGCACCGGGTCGGCCTTGCAGAAGCGCAGGATGCCGCGGACGATCGGGTCGAACAGGCCGACGTCGATCATCACGCCGAAGTAGACGATCGCGAACATCAGCATCGCGGCCGTGGGCGCCAGCTTGCCGACCCCCTCGATGACGTAGTCGCCCAGCTGGGCTCCTTGCCCGACGGCGACGCAGAACAGCGCGGGAATGAGCACGAGCGCCGCGATCGGCGACATCTTCTTCATCATGATCAGGACCAGGAAGGTCGCGATCATGGCGAAGCCGAGGACGGTCAGCATGGGAGGACACCTCACGTTCACCCTTGAACTCCCGCCAGAGCGGCGGTGCGGATGACGTTAGGTGGCCCCTTCCGGCGTCAACAAGATGTTCACGTGTGAGCAATACGAGCAAAACCCCAGGTCACAGCAGCGGTGATACGTGGACGGGGAAGCCGTTGAGGACGGCGGTGCCCGACAGGGGGTCGAGCCGTGAGCCGTCGAGCAGCTGGTTGACGTTGACGCCGGGCCGCCGGGAGGCGACCCCGAGCCGGGTGCCGGGGCGGTCGTGGCCCCAGCCGTGCGGGAGGCTGACGACGCCCGGACGCACCGTGTCGGTGATCTCCACCTCGGCCTCCAGCTCGCCGCCCTCCCCCTTGACCCGGGCGAGGGCACCGGCTTCGAGGCCGAGCCGGGCGGCGTCCTCCGGGTGGATCTGGAGGGTGCAGCGGTTGGAGCCGCCGGTGAGGGCGGGGACGTTGTGCAGCCAGCTGTTGTTGGAGCGCAGGTGGCGCCGGCCGACGAGCTGGAGGGTGCCGGGATCGGGTACGGAGCCGAGCGCGGCGCGCAGTCGGGGCAGGTCGGCGGCGATCGGGGCGGGCAGCAGCTCGATCCGGCCGCTGCGGGTCTTGAGGAGACCGGGCAGCCGCGGCCGCAGCGGACCGAGGTCGATGCCGTGCGGGGCGGCGCGCAGGGAGTCGAGGGTGAGTCCGTGGGAGCGTCCGTACGGGCCGAGGCGCAGCATCAGGTCGAGGCGCCGCTCGGGTCCGGTGGCGCCGGTGAGGCGGGCGGCGACGGCCCGGGGGTCCTCGCCGTACACGGGCGAGTGCTCCTGGGTCACGGCCTTGGCCAGGGTGCTGTCGACGGCGAGTGCGTCGACGGCCTCGGGCGGGGCGCCGTGCATGCCGGAGACGGCGAGGATCAGCCGGGCGTGGATCTCGCACTCGTCCATGCGGCCGTCGCCGAGCGGGACGGCGGGCGGGGTGTGGCGGACCTGGTTGCGGACGGCGAAGCCGTTGAAGGCGAAGTCGAAGTGGGCGCTCTGGGAGGGCGGCGGCGGGGGCAGGACGACGTCGGCGTGCCGGGCGGTCTCGCCCAGGTACGGATCGACGGCGACCATGAAGTCGAGGGAGGCGAGGGCCGCGTCGAGGCGCCGGCCGTCGGGGGCCGACAGGACGGGGTTGGCGGCGATGGTGATGAGGGCCCGGATGCGCCCCTCCCCCGGGGTGTCGATCTCCTCGGCGAGGGCGGCGAGCGGCAGTTCGCCCTTGGCCTCGGGGTGACCGGAGACCCGGCTGGTCCAGCGGCCGAGCGCGAAGCCCTTGCCGGGCCCGGCCGGGCGGGGCGCGGGGGCGGTCGCGGACAGCGGGAAGAGGGCGCCGCCGGGCCGGTCGAGGTTGCCGGTGAGGACGTTGAGGACGTCGACGAGCCAGTTGCCGAGGGTGCCGTAGGCGACGGTGGAGGACCCCATGCGTCCGTAGACGGCGGCGGTGGGTGCGGCGGCCAGTTCGCGGGCGGTGGTCCGGATGGCCTCGGCGTCCAGGTCGCAGGGGGCGGCGACCGCCTCGGGGCTGAAGTCCTCCACCGCCCGGCGGACTTCGTCGACGCCTTCGACGTGGGCGGCGAGGTGGCCCAGGTCGGTCAGGTCCTCGGCGAAGAGGGTGTGGACGAGGGCGGCGAGGAAGAGGGCGTCGGTGCCGGGGCGGAGGGCGAGGTGGCGGTCGGCGAGCCGGGCGGTGCGGGTGCGGCGCGGGTCCACGACGGTGAGGGTGCCGCCGCGCCGGCGCAGCTCCTTGAGGCGCCCGGGGAAGTCGGGGGCGGTGCACAGGCTGCCGTTGGAGTCGAGCGGGTTGGCGCCGAGCATCAGGAGGTGGTCGGTGCGGTCGAGGTCCGGCACGGGGATGGCGAAGGCGTCGCCGAAGAGCAGTCCGCTGGAGACGTGCTTGGGCATCTGGTCGACGGTGGAGGCGGTGAACAGGTTGCGGGTGCCGAGGGCGCCGATCAGCAGCGGCGGGTAGAGGGCGCCGGCGACGGTGTGGACGTTGGGGTTGCCGAGGACGACGCCGACGGCGTTGGGCCCGTGTTCCTCGATCAGCGGCCGCATGCGGGCGGCGATGCGGTCGAACGCCTCGTCCCAGCCGGCCTCGCGCAGGACGCCGTTCTCGCGGACGAGCGGGCTGGTGAGCCGGTCGGGGTCGGCGTCGACCTCGGGGAACGCGGCGCCCTTGGGGCAGATGAAGCCCCGGCTGAAGACGTCGTCGCGGTCGCCTCGGGCGGCCGTGACCCGGCCGCCGTCGACGGTGAGGGTCAGTCCGCAGGTCGCTTCGCACAGGGGGCAGATGCGCAGGGCGGTGGAGGGGGCGGAGGACATGGGGTCTCCCAGGGGCGACGGCGGTGGCGCGCGGGCAGGTGCGAGCATACCGACCGGTAGGGAGGTGGGACAGGGGCCCGCACGGACGAGGGGCCGGGGGCCTACCGGAGGGCGGGCGCGAGGTAGGCGTGCAGGAGCGCGCGGGTCTCGGCGACCAGGGCGGGGTCGCCGGACGGGTCGGTGCGGAAGGCGAGGCGGAGGAGGGCGTCGGTGGCCTCGACGCAGACGAGGACCTTGCGGAGCAGGGTCTCGTCGGCGGGCCGGTCCAGCGAGGCGGCGAGCAGGCGGCAGATGCGTTCGGCGACCCGCCGGTTGGGGTCCTCCTCGGCGGTCTCGCCGGCGGGCGGGACGGGGGCGGGGATGCCGAAGTCGACGAGGCCGAAGCCGGGCACGGTCCGCTTCATGGCGAGGTACGCGTCGAGGACGGCGTCGATGGCGCCCCGGGCGTCGGCGGGCGGCAGCGCGGCGAGCCCGGCGGTGATCCGGGCGGCGTAGCTGTCGAGGTTGCGGTGGGCGAGGGCGGTGACCATGGCGCGCTTGTTGCCGAAGAAGCGGTAGACGGAGCCGATGGGGACGCCGGCGCGGGCGGCGACGGCGCGGGTGCTCAGCTCCTCGTAGCCGGTCTCGTCGAGGAGTTCGGCGCAGGCGTCGAGGATGCGGGCGAGGCGTGCGGCGCTGCGCTGCTGGACGGGCGCGCGGCGGAGCAGCGGGGCCTGACCCGGGGCGGTCGAGTGCTTCGGGGTGGGCTGGGGCACGGGGACCATCATGCCGTGGCCGGTGGGGCGACGGCGGTGGGCCGGAGGACCGCGAGGGGGCGGACCGCGGTTCCCCGACGGGCGCGGGCGTTCCGGCCGGTGGCCGCCGCCGGGAACCCCTCGTCGCCGGGCCCCGTCCAAGGTGCCCGGCGACGCGCCCGTCCCGGCCCCGTTGACGGGAGAGGGAGCGGAATCCTACGGTCATGCATAGGATTGTTGTGAGCGTCAGGACAGGAGCAGGCGATGAACGCGGAACAGGCGAGAAAGACGGCCGAAGCGCTGACCTACAGCACGGGTTTCGGCAACGAGCACAGCTCGGAGGCCGTCCCGGGGGCCCTCCCGGAGGGCCGTAACTCGCCGCAGCGCGCGCCGCTCGGCCTCTACGCGGAGCAGCTCAGCGGCAGTGCCTTCACCGAGCCGCGGGCGCACAACCGGCGCTCCTGGCTCTACCGGATCCGCCCCTCGGCCGCGCACCCGCCGTTCGCGCGGATCGACAACGGCGCCCTGCGCAGCGCGCCCTTCACCGAGGCCGTGCCCGACCCCAACCGGCTGCGCTGGAACCCGCTGCCGCAGCCGGCCCCCGGCACGGACTGGCTGGCCGGCCTGTGGACCCTGGGCGGCAACGGCGACGCGACCCAGCGGGCCGGCATGGCCGTGCACCTCTACCACGCGAACGCCTCCATGGAGCGGATCTTCAGCGACGCCGACGGCGAGCTCCTGATCGTCCCCGAGCACGGCGGCCTGCTGCTGCGCACCGAGCTCGGCGACCTCGCGGCCGGTCCCGGCGAGGTGGCGCTGATCCCGCGCGGGGTCCGCTTCCGCGTCGAGCTCCTGGACGAGACCGCCCGCGGCTACGTCTGCGAGAACTACGGGGCGCCGTTCCAGCTCCCCGACCTCGGCCCGATCGGCGCCAACGGCCTGGCCAACGCCCGTGACTTCCGGGCGCCGGTCGCCGCGTACGAGGACGTCGAGGGCCCGGTCGAGGTGGTCAACAAGTACTGCGGCAACCTCTGGGCCGCGACCTACGACCACTCGCCGCTGGACGTCGTGGCCTGGCACGGCAACCACACGCCGTACGTCTACGACCTGCGCCGTTTCAACGTCATCGGGACGATCTCCTACGACCACCCGGACCCGTCGATCTTCACGGTGCTCACCTCGCCGTCGGACACCCCCGGCCTCGCCGGCGTCGACTTCGTGGTCTTCGCCCCGCGCTGGCTGGTCGGCGAGGACACCTTCCGGCCGCCGTACTTCCACCGGAACGTGATGAGCGAGTACATGGGCCTGATCGAGGGCGCGTACGACGCCAAGGCGGAGGGCTTCGTGCCGGGCGGCGGCTCGCTGCACAACATGATGTCCGCGCACGGCCCGGACCGCGAGACCTTCGACAAGGCGAGCGCCGCCGAGCTGAAGCCGCAGAAGATCGACGACGGCCTGGCCTTCATGTTCGAGACCCGCTGGCCGGTCACCGTCACCGCGCAGGCGGCGGAGGCGGACCACCTGCAGCGCGCCTACGACGACGTGTGGCAGGGTCTGGAGCGCCACTTCCGGCCGTGACAGCCGTACCATCCGGCCGGGTGTCTCGTTGTCGTCGTTGGAGAGAGCCGTGACCGCCTTCGCTCCCGACTCGCTGGTCCTGAACCGGAAGCTGCCGCTCTGGTACCAGGTCTCGCAGTCGCTGCGCGCCTCCATACTGGGCCGCACCCCCGACGCCTCGCTGCGGCTGCCCACCGAGGAGCAGCTCGCCGCGCACTACGGCGTGAGCGTGCTGACCATGCGCCAGGCCCTCAAGGAGCTGGAGGAGGAGGGCCTGATCAGCAGGCACCGGCGGCGCGGCACCTTCATCGAACCGGGCGCCCGGCGCTCCACCCCCCGCCGGCTGCTGGGCTCGATCGACGCGATCGTGGCGCAGCAGTCCGGCGAGCGGACCACCGTGCTCGGCCACGGCACCGAGCCGGTCCCCGGCGAGCTCGCCGAGTACTTCCCGGCCACCGGCGAGGTCGCCGTCTTCCGCCGGCTGCGCGCCGACGGCGAGAGCGGCGAGCCGACCAACTGGGCGGAGAACGCGGTGCTCCCCGACATCGCGGCCGGCATCGACCCGGCCGACCTGGAGCGCTGGCCGATGACGAAGGTGCTGCGGGACGTGGTCGGGGTCCGGATCAGCCGCATCACCGACACCGTCGAGGCCCGCCTCGCCGACCCCGAGACCGCGGCCCTCCTCGACGTGCCGCTGCTGTCGCCGATCCTGCACTACACGGGCGTCACCTACGACGACGCGGGCCGGGTCGTCGACGTGGCCCGCATCCGCTACCGGGGCGACCGCTTCTCGTTCACGGTGACGGTGGAGGCCCACTGAGCCCGCTCCGCGGGGCGGCGGCCCCGTCTTTCGGCGGGAGGGCCACGGGCCCGCCCCCGGCTCGCGGGCTCCCGGGCCCCGGCGGCGGCGCCCGGCGAGGCCGCCGGCGGTCCGCGCGGAGCGGAGGGCGGCGGCACGGGGAGGGCGGAACCTCATAGCATGCGGGGCATGACGGTAGCCCCCAGGCCGGACGCCCCCACGGACGACGTGCCCCTGCTGGACGACCTCATGCCCTGGTCCGTGGCGCCGCTGCGGCTGGGCCGTTCCTGGATCGTCGCGCCGGACCGGCGCACGCTCAGGGCGCGGTGGGAGCGGCTCGTGGCGAGCGAGGGGGCCGAGCGGGAGGCGCTGTTCGAGGCCAGCCGGGCCCGGACGCCGTCGAGTTCGGTGGCCGCGCTGCCCGGACAGCGCACGGGCACCGTGCGGTTCGCCCGTGAGGCCGGGCCCTGCCCCGAGCCGGTGCGGCTCGCGCACGGGCCGTTCGACGAGCAGTGGCTGCTGCCCGACCACCGGCTGATCGACACCGCGCGCCCCGAGCTGTGGCGGGTCGCCGACGACCGCCAGCTGTTCGCCGTGGAGCAGGGGTACGTGCCGGGTGCGGCCGGTCCCGCGCTGCTCGTGACGGCCGCGCTGCCCGACGGGCGCTCCCCCGCGGGCCGCCCCGGCCGCATCCGCCCGCTGTTCCGCCGCCCCGGCGGCCGGGAGCCGAACCTCGCGCCCGGTCTGCTGCCCTTCCTGAGCCGCCGCTACGGGCACGAGGTCGGCGCCGCGGACGTGCTGGCCTGGGCCGTGGCGGCGGCGCTGCCCTCCGCCGGGGGCTGCCGGGTGCCGCTGCCGGAGGATCCGGCGCTGTGGGCGGAGGGAGTGGCGTTCGGCCGGGAGCTCGTGGCGGTGCAGCTGCGCGGGGCCCGGGGCGGCGAGCGGCCCCGGCTGCCGGGCGGCCGCAGGCCGTACGTGCGGGCGGCGATCCCGGCGCGGCCGGCGACGCTCGCGTACGACCCCGAGGGCGAGGTCCTGAGCCTGGGCGAAGGCCGCATCTCGCCGGTCCCGGCCGGGGCCTGGGAGTTCGAGGTCGGCGGGGTGCGGATCGTCGAGCAGTGGTTCGCGCGGCGGACGGCGGTCGCCGAGCCGGGCGGTCTGGAGGCGATCGGCCCGGCCGTCTGGCCGCAGGAGTGGACCTCGGAGCTGCTGGAGCTGGTCACCGTGCTCGCGCTGCTGGCCGAGCGGGGTCCGGAGCGCGCGGCGCTCGCGGAGCGCGTCGGTGCGGGCGGGCCGACGCGTGCCGCGCTGCGGGAGGCCGGAGTGCTGCCGGTGCCCGACGGGGCCCGGCGGCCCGCGTCCGTGCTGGACCATCAGGAGGAGGGCCCGGAGGGGCAGTTCGCGCTGCTGTAACGGGGGCGGCGGTCAGCTCTTCACGAAGGAGTCGAGGACCCGGTCGACCGTGCGGGCGAAGACCTCCTCCGCGTCGGGCGGCGGGGCGGCCTCGGTGAAGACGGCGGTCAGGTGCGGGTAGGCGCCGGTGGCCAGGCGGCTCGCCAGATAGGCCCGGCGCAGGGCCTGTTCGCGCTCCTCGGACCACGGCAGGGAGCGGGCCCGTTCGGCGAGGGCGAGTTCGTTGGCCACGAGGGTCATCACGGTGCCGTTGACCGTGGCGATCAGTTCCGTCGTGGTGCCGCCGGGCAGGTCGAGTCCGTCGAGGCACTCCAGGCAGTGCTCCAGGAAGCGCAGGGCGTCGGGGCCGAAGGCGTGGCCGGTGGTCATCAGGCGGATCACCCACGGGTGGCGGCGCAGGATGCCCCGGGCCTTTGGCGTTGATCGCGCTGTGCGCGCCGGCGGCGGTGCGGCGCCACGCCCGCGCCTGACACCTCGGCGGCGGTCCGGGTGGACCGGGCAGGAAGAAGCGCCGGACGGGCGGGGACACGTCCGGCGAGTGGTCAGGAGCGGGCCGGGGGCCGGTCGGGCGCGGGCGGGGGTGGTGCGTCGGGGTACGCGGGAGCCCGTCCCGGACGGCCCGTCAGCCGTGGTTGCCGAAGAGCGAGCGGCGCAGCCGGCGCAGCGGGGCGAAGAGCGAGACCCGCGAGCTGCGGCTGCGGTGGCCGTGCACCGGCACCTCGCGCGTACGCGTCGTCAGTTCCCGCATGAGCAGCGTCGCCTCGGCCGCCTCGCGCTGCGGCACGGCGGGACCGCCGAGCACCGCGAGATGGCGGTCGAGCCGCGAACTGGTCGCGCTGCTCCCGCAGGTGATGGCAGGCACACGCGGCCTGCTGCGCATCGTTATCTGTTCCATGTCACTCCCCACCCGTACGAGGGCACCCGGCCCGGGCAGGTTAACCCTATCGCTCCGTTACGACACCCGTGCATTCCGGCCGCAGGATTCACCGCTCGCGTACGGGGGTTGACGATCACTGTCCGAATCCGTCTGCTTCCAGGGTGAGTTGGACAACGATCGAACACCTGTCGAACCGTCACGAACCATCCTGCCCGGGCGGCCCCCACCAGCGGTGCTTCGACCGGGTGTGATCTCCGCCACCAAAAATCCGTCGGCTCGGTTACCGTGGAGTGATGACGCTCATCGCGGGTCGTTACCGGCTGCTCGACGTGCTCGGCGAGGGCGGTATGGGCACCGTCTGGCGGGCCAGGGACGAGCTCCTGGGCCGGGAGGTCGCCGTCAAGGAGGTCCGGGCCCCCGCCGGTCTCCCGTCCGAGGACCGCGAGCGGCTGTACGCCCGGCTGGAGCGCGAGGCCAGGTCGGCGGCCCGGATCACCCACCGCAACGTCGTCACCGTCTACGACGTGGCCCTGGACGACGACCGCCCCTGGATCGTGATGGAGCTGGTCCGGGGTCTGACCCTGGCCGAGACGCTGGAGGCGGAGGGCCCGCTGCCGCCGCGGCGGGCGGCGCACGTGGGCGCCGAGGTGGTCGGGGCGCTGCGGGCCGCGCACGCGGCGGGGGTGCTGCACCGGGACGTGAAACCGGCCAACGTCCTGCTGTCCAACGACGGCCGGGCGGTTCTCACCGACTTCGGGATCGCGGCCGTCGCGGGGACCTCGCCGCTGACGATGACCGGCGAGCTCATCGGCTCGCCCGAGTACCTCGCGCCCGAACGCGCGCTGGGGCGCACGCCGGGGCCCGCGGCCGACCTGTGGTCCCTCGGCGTGCTTCTGTACGCCGCCGTGGAGGGTGTCTCGCCGTTCCGCCGGGAGACCGCGCTCGACACCCTGCGCACGGTGGTCGACGAGGAGCCCGCGCCACCGGCGCACGCCGGGCCGCTGGCCCCCGTGATCGAGGGGCTGCTGCGCAAGGATCCGGAGCAGCGGCTGTCGGCGGAGGCCGCGGAGGAACAGCTGCGGCTGGTCGGAGCGGGCGGCACCCCGCGTACGGAGCGGCTGACGGCCCCGGTCCTGGGGCCCCTGCCCGCCGGCTTCCGGGACGAGGACCTGGAGCCCACCGGGCCCGTGGGCCCCGGGACGACCGCTCCCCTGCCCGCGTCCGGACCGGGGCCGCAGCCGCGCCGGTCGCGGCGGGGGCCGGTGCTGTTCGCCGTGCTCGCCGCGCTGCTCCTGCTGGCGGGCGCCCTCACGTACGCGGCCCTGCGGGACACCGGCCCGGACGGCACTCCGGTGGTGCCGCCGGCCACGACGAGCGCGACGCCGACGACGCCGGAGCCCACGACGGCCGCGCCCACGACGGCGCCGACGACCGCCTCGCCGAGCCCGCCGACGACTCCGCCGGTGTCGGTGCTGCTGTTCGTGCGGCCGGTGCGGGACAGCTACGAGGGTCCGTGTCCGCCGCCGGAGGGAGAAGCGCCCGCGTTCACGGCGACGGTCACGGTGGACCGGACGCCGGCCACCGTCTCGTACCGCTGGGTCACGGAGAGCGGTGAGGCGGGGGACCCGCGGTGGCGGACGCTGGAGTTCCCGGAGGGCGGTCCGGCCGAGCGGCAGGTGACGCTCACGCAGTCGGGCCACCCGGCGGGCGCGGAGGTGAGCGACCGGATCCGGATGGAGGTCCGCGACCCGGTCGACCGCCAGTCCAACTGGGTCGCGTTCTCGGTGAGCTGTACGGAGACGGCCCCGCCGCCGTCGGCCCCGCCGTCGTCGGCGACACCGTCGGAGGGGACCGCCTCCCCGGGGGCGGGCGGTGCGGCTACGCGCCGTCCGCCGCGTTGAACGGCGGCAGGTAGCCGCCCGACTGGCCGGCGGCGGTGGGGTGGTAGGACTCGCCGATGTTGAGCCAGTTGACGCTGTGCAGCCATGCCGCGCCCGAGCAGATCTCGTGGCCGGTGAAGGACGGGACGACGCTCGCGAAGGTGTAGCCGTGGTCGGCGGCGCGCTTGGCGGTGGCCGCGTTGAGGTAGTCGGAGGCGTCGTTGATGGCGCGCCGCTCGTTCTCGCTCAGACCGGCGACGCAGCTGCCGTCGAGCTTGTAGAAGCGGGGGTAGCCGAGGACGACGACACGGGCGTTGGGGGCCTTGCCGCGGATGGCGGAGTACACCGAGTCGAGCTTGCCGGGCAGGGTGGAGTCGACGTACGCCTTGGCCTGATTGATACGGCTGATGCAGGCGGATTCGGATTGGGTGACACAGGTGGTCATGACGTCCGCGAAACCGGCGTCGTTGCCGCCGACGGTGAGGGAGACCAGGTCGGTGGCGGTGGAGAGCGGTCCGAGCTGATTGGCCGTGACATCACCCGTTCGGGCGCCCGAGCACGCGGTGAACGCGAAGGAGGAGGGGGCGTTCGCGTTCTTCCAGAGCACGGGGAAGGCCTTGGTGGAGCGCTTGCAGTTGCCGCTCGCGCTGTCGTAGCTGCCGGCGCCGACGCCCGACGAGTACGAGTCACCGAGGGCCACGTAGTCGAGGGCGGCGGTCTCGGCGGCCTGGGCGGCTCCCGCCCCGGTGAGGGCGAGGACGGCACCGAGGAGCAGTGAGGACGAAAGGGCCGTGAACCGGGACAGTCTCATGGAACCTCCCTGTAGCAGGATCTCTGCGTTACCAGGTAGTAGCAGCGGATCCGGGGCTCTGGAAGTGTCCATGCCAATAATCGACGTCGTGTTCCCCTGAATTGCCCTCAGAAACCGTCGGGAACAAGCCACTCGGGTCGTCGCGCGTGCCGTGGTGGAAAAACCGTGCGGCCGATGGCCCCGTGCCGGATCATGGGCGCCATGTCAGCCACCCCAGAGGTACCGGCCGATCCCCGGCACGCGCTGCCGATCCGGCTCAACGTCGACGACAGCGACTCGCCGTCCGACGTCGTGGACGCGCTGTTCCTCGGCCGCTTCGCCACCGGCGAGCAGCCGCACGCCCACAGCACCAGCCTGGACCGGGTGAAGCCGTCCGCGACCCTGCTGCCCTCGGGCGCCAGGGTCGTGCGGGCCGCGAAGGACGACGACCGCAGCGCCGTCCTCGCCGAGGGCGAGGGCTGGACCCTGCTGGTCTCCCGCTGGAGCCGGGGCGCCGACGTCACCGTCACGGCGACCGAGCCCGAACTGGCCGAACGGGTCCTGAAGGAGGCCACGGACGGCGCGAAGGACGAACCGGAACCGCAGCCGGAGAACGTCACGATGGGCTTCTGGTACGTGTCGCCCCGGCGCGGCCCGCACCGCACCACCCGTCAGATCGGCGCCGGCACCTGGGAGGAGATCCGGCCCAACTACACGGCGCCGGTCGCCGACGCGATGGACCGGCTGATGGCCGTCACCCCGGACGACATCACGGGCCGGCTGCTGCTGCTCCACGGGCCGCCCGGCACCGGCAAGACCTCCGCCCTGCGCACCCTGGCCCGCTCCTGGCGCGACTGGTGCCAGGTCGACTGCGTCCTCGACCCGGAGCGCCTCTTCAGCGACGTCGGCTACCTGATGGACATCGCGATCGGCGAGGACGAGGGCACGCCCCGGGGACGCTGGCGCCTGCTGCTCCTGGAGGACTGCGACGAGCTGATCCGGGGCGAGGCCAAGCACGCGGCCGGGCAGGCGCTGTCCCGGCTGCTCAACCTGACGGACGGTCTGCTCGGTCAGGGCCGCAACGTCCTCGTCGCCGTCACCACCAACGAGGACCTGGAGCGCCTCCACCCGGCCGTGGTCCGCCCCGGCCGCTGCCTGGCCCGCGTCGAGGTGGGGCGGCTGACCCGGGCCGAGGCGGTGACGTGGCTGGGCCGCGAGGAGGGGGTGGGCCGGGACGGCGCCACGCTGGCGGAGCTCTTCGCGCTGCGCCGCGGGACGCCGGGCGTCGACATGCCGCACCCCCGGGCGACGGACTCGGGCCTCTATCTGTAGGTGTCCGGAGGGCTCCTGACGGGCGCCTGCCCGCAGGTGTCCGGAGGACTCCTGACGGGACCTGTCCGCAGGACTCCTGAAGGGAAGGGTCCGTCAGGTCTCGTACGTCGCCCGCAGCGCCTCGGCCACCGCGGCCTGTGCCGCCTCGTGGGTCAGGCCGAGCCGGCGCGCCTCCGTGGCGTACGCGGCCGCCGCGGTCGCCGCCAGACGGGAGGCCGCGTCGGAGGCGGCCGCGATGAAGGTGCCGTTGCGGCCACGGGTCTCGATCACGCCGTCCGCCTCCAGCGCCTTGTACGCCTTGGCGACCGTGTTCGCCGCGAGTCCGAGGTCCTCCGCCAGGCCGCGGACCGTCGGGAGCTTGTAGCCGACGGGCAGCTCGCCGGAACGGGCGCTCTGTGAGATCTGGGCACGCAGTTGTTCGTAGGGAGCGGTGGTGGAACGGGAATCCACGCTGATTCGAAGCGTCACCGCCCGATTGTGCACCCGTACCACGGGAAAATGGGAGGCGGTCGCGCCCGCCCGGCGCATAGCGTGCGGGGCCATGACAGTGATCGTCCGTGACGCACGACCCGAGGACCCGGCGGACGCCGAGGGCTACGCCCGGGTCCGGCGCGCCGCACTGCCCTGGATGCTCGCGACCGCCCGGCAGGTCGCCCACGACTGGGCGCACGCCCATCCCGACGCGCACAACCGTCCGCTGGTCGCCGAGGTCGACGGGGAGATCGTCGGCACCGCCGAGGTGTCCCTGGCCCACGAGTCACCCGAGCCGGGCAGCGCCGTCGTCAACGTGTTCGTCCACCCGGACCACACCCGCCTCGGCGCCGGGGCGCTGCTGCTGCGCGCGGCCGAGGAGCACCTCGCGGGGGCCGGGGCGACCACCCTGTACAGCTGGGTCCTGGACGAGCCGGGCTTCCGCGCCTTCGCCGAGCGGCACGGCTACCGGGGCAGCCGTTCGGCCCACTTCCTGCGGCTCGACCTGACGACGGCCGTGCTGCCGCCGCTCCAGGAGCCGCCCGCCGGGGTGGAGCTGCGCACGGCGGCCGACTTCGCCGCCGACCCGCGCCCGCTGTTCGAGCTGGACGCGGTGACCACGGCCGACGAGCCCGGTGACGTGGACGCCGTGCTCGACGACTACGCGCACTGGCTGGCGACGACCTGGAACCATCCGCTGAACGACCTGGCGCTGACGACGGTCGCCGTCGCCGACGGCCGTCCCGTCGCGTTCAGCGCGGCCCGCACCGACGGTCTGGGCCGCTACGGCTCGGGCATGACCGGCACCCACCCGGCCCACCGGGGCCGCGGCCTGGCCAAGCTGGTGAAGAACGACTCCCTGCACCGGGCCCGCGCGGCCGGCTGCACCGAGGCGCTGACCGGCAACGACGCCGGGAACGGGCCGATGCTGGCCGTCAACCGGTGGTTCGGCTACGAGATCCGCGCGACGGAGGTGCGCCATGTCCGTACCCTCGGCTGAGCCGACGGCCCGGGTCACGCTCGTCAAGGCGGGCCGGACGAAGATCCGGTATCCGGCCGTGCTCGTCGCCGACGACGGGGTGCGGCTGACGGTCCGCGCCCCGTGGGCGGCGGAGGGCGTACGGGACTTCGGCTTCGTGCGCTTCGAGCCGGGTGACGTCTTCACCGAGCACTACTGGCGCGACCGGTGGTACGCGGTGAAGGAGGTCCGCTCCGGTGACGGCACGCTCAAGGGCTGGTACTGCGACGTGACCCGGCCGGCCGTCGTCGACGGCACCGAGGTCGTGGTCGAGGACCTCGACCTGGACCTGTGGGTGTCGGCGGACGGGACCGAGGTGCTGCGGCTCGACGAGGACGAGTTCGCGGCGAGCGGGCTCGCGGCCGCCGACCCGGAGGCGGCCGACCGGGCCCGGCTCGCCCTCGACGAGCTGGCGGGCCTCGGCCGGGACGGGATCGTCCGGCTGCTCAGCCGAGCGTGACGTCCGCCTCCTCGACGGCGAGGAAGCCGGGCAGCGGCATGCCCAGCGGCCCGTGGGCGGTGAGCTGCATCAGCGTGGCCTCCACCCGGGCCGCGCCGCTCCGGTAGCCCGGCTCCTTCACGACGGCGCTGTTGGTCCAGCCGTGGACCACCCCGTCGCAGATGGCCCGGGTGCCGCCGATGCCGGTGGAGCGGTCGCCCTGGACCAGCGTGGAGCTGACGAAGACCGGACCGGCGCTGTCGTCCATGCAGCGGTAAGAGCCGGAGAGGGTGACCGTACCGTCCTTCGCGACGGTGCCCTGCGGGTCGACGGACAGGCCGTCGCCCGCTCCGGCGTGGGCGGTCGGGGCGGTGGCGGCGGCGGTGGCCAGCAGGGCGCCGGCGAGGGCGAGACGAACGCGCATGGCGGTGCTTCCCTTCGGGGTGGGGGGTGGGGTGCTGCCGCCAGGGATACCGGATCGAGCCGCTCTTTGTCCGAAACTCACCCCATTGGGGGCGAGTTGAGCACTTTCCGGTAATGAATACGGTCGTACGGGCCGTCCTGCCGGCGCTCGGTGACCTCGTACCCGTACCGCTCGTAGATCTTCTGGTTCTCCCACATCATCGCGTTGGTGAGGAGCCGCACCTCAGGCAGGCCGAGTTCGCGGGCGCGGGACTCCACGAAGGCCAGCAGGCACCGGCCGAGGCCGGTGCCCTGGGCGTCCGGGTGGACGGCGATGTTGTCGAGGTACAGGTGATCGGCCTCGGTCCTGACGACGACGAGGCCGGCCACCGGCTCTCCGGTGACGAACACCCTGCCCGCGGCCACGTCCGCCGCGTGGTCCGCCTCCATCGGGGCCGGCACGAGGCCGATCCGTTCGATGTAGTGGTGATAGGCCGCGTCGGTCACGGCCTTCACCCGCGGTACGTCGGGGGTCGCGGCGAGACGGATGTGCTGTGTCATGTCCCCACGGTACGACGCCCCTTGAGGGCCTTCCGCAGCAGCGGCCAGGCGAGCAGGAGCACCACGACCGCGTACACGGTCACGGAGAACGGGGTGTCGACCAGGCCCGTCGGCGAGCCGTCGCTGATCTGGAGGGCGCGGCGCAGCTGCTGCTCGGCGGCCGGGCCGAGGATGACGCCGATGACGGCGGGCAGGACGGGCAGTCCGTAGCGCCGCATGCCGAGCCCGATGAGGCCGATGACCAGCAGGATCACCAGGTCGAGGGCCTCGCCGCCGACCGCGTACGCGCCCACGGCGGCGAAGAACAGGATGCCGGCGTAGAGGTACGGGCGGGGGATGCGGAGCAGCCTGGCCCAGAGCGGCGCGAGCGGCAGGTTGAGCGCGAGCAGCAGCACCATGCCGACGAAGAGCGAGGCGATCAGGCCCCAGACCAGCTCGGGTTCGCGCTCGAAGAGCAGCGGGCCCGGCTGGATGCCGTACTGCTGGAAGGCGGCCAGCATCACGGCGGCGACCGCGGTCGTCGGCAGGCCGAGGGTGAGCATGGACACGAGGGTGCCGGCGGCCGAGGCGGAGGCGGCGGACTCGGGGCCCGCGACGCCCTCGATGGCGCCCTTGCCGAACTGGTCCTTGTGCTTCGACAGGCGCTTCTCCGTGACGTACGACAGGAAGGTGGGGATCTCCGCGCCGCCGGCCGGGATGGCGCCGAACGGGAAGCCGATGAGCGGGCCGCGCAGCCATGCCTTCCAGGTGCGCCGGACGTCGTCCCGGCCGAGCCAGGGCCGGCCGACCGGGATGGGCCGGACGGCGGTGCGGCGCAGACGGGCGGCGACCCACAGGGCCTCGCCGATCGCGAACAGGCCGACCGCGACGATGACGACGTCGATGCCGTCGGCGAGCTGGAGCGAGCCGAAGGTGAGGCGCTGCTGGCCGGTCATCTGGTCGAGCCCGACCAGGCCGAGGGTGAGGCCGATGAGCAGCGAGGCGAGGCCGCGGATGCGGGAGGAGCCGAGGACCGAGGTCACCGCGATGAACGCGAGGACCATCAGGGCGAGGTAGTCGGGGGCGCCGATGCCGACGGCGAGCGCGGCGACGGTCGGGGCGAGGGCGACGAGCAGGATCGTGCCGGCCAGGCCGCCGGCGAAGTGGCCGATGGCGGCGGCGGCGAGCGCCTGGGCGCCGCGGCCGGCCTTGGCCATGGGATTGCCCTCGATGGCGGCGACGACCGCCGCGCTCTCACCGGGGGTGTTGAGCAGGATCGAGGTGGTGGAGCCGCCGAACATGGCGCCGTAGTAGATGCCGGCGAACATGATGAACGCGCCGGTCGGTTCGAGTCCGTAGGTGACGGGGAGCAGCAGGGCGACGGCCATGGCGGGGCCGATGCCGGGCAGCACGCCGATGGCGGTGCCGAGGAGGACGCCGACGGCGGCCCACAGCAGGTTCATCGGGGTGAGCGCGGTGCCGAAGCCGTCGAGCAGGGAGTTCAGAGAGTCCATGGGTCAGAGCACTCCCATCAGCGGGCCGCCGGGCAGCGGGACCCCGAGGAGGTGGTCGAAGACGACGTAGGTGGCGAGGGAGAGCGCGGCCGCGATCAGCGGGTCGCGGTGGAGGTGGCGGCTGCCGAGGGCGTAGGCCGCGCCCCAGAAGAGCAGGGCGCCGGCGACGGGGAAGCCGACGGGGCCGATGAGGGCGGCGAAGCCGAGGAAGACACCGGCGAGGAGGAGGACGGTGCGCCAGTCGCCCGGTTCGGACAGGTCGACGTCCTCGCCGCCCTCGGCCTCGCCCCGGCCGCCGCGGAGCACGTCGACGGTGAGGAGGGCGGCGACCAGGAGCAGGCCGGCGCCGACGACGAGGGGGACGGTGCGGGGGCCGACGGGGCCGCGCCCGCCGACGTCCACGGCCATCGTCAGGGCGTCGGCGAGGACGAGGACGCCGAGGAGCAGCAGGACGACGCCGACGCCGAGCTCGGAGTGCTCGCGCAGCCAGGACCTTCGTGAGGGGGGCGGTGTGGTCACAGTCCGAGCTCCTTCAGGACGGAGGCGACCTGCTCGTTCTGCGCCGTGAGGAAGGTGCCGAACTCCTCGCCGGGCAGGAAGGCGTCGTTCCAGCCGTTCTTCTTCAGCGACTCGCGCCACTGCGGGGTGCCGTGCAGCTCGGTGAGGAGCCCGACGAGCTTGTCGCGTTCGGCGTCGGTGAGGCCGGGCGGGGCGACGACGCCGCGCCAGTTGATGAACTCGGTGTCGAGACCGGCCTCGCGCAGGGTGGGCGCGTCGAGTCCGGGGACGCGCTCGGCGCCGGTGACGGCGAGGAGCCGCAGCTCCCCGGACCTGATCTGGTCGAGGTACTCGCCGACGCCCGAGACGCCGAAGGCGACCTTGTCGCCGAGGATGGAGGCGAGCAGCTCTCCGCCGCCGTCGAAGGGCACGTAGTTGACGCTCTTCGGTGCGATGCCGGCGGCGCGGGCCATCAGCATGGGGGCCAGGTGGTCGGGCCCGCCGGGCGAGGAGCCGCCGCCCACCGGCACCTTGCCGGGGTTCTTCCGCCAGGCGGCGAGGAGGTCCTGGAGGGTCCGGTACGGGGAGTCCTTGCCGACCACGACGATGCCCTGCTCCATGGTGAGCCGGGCGATCGGGGTGGTGTCGGCGAGGGTCCGCGGGGTCTTGTTGGTGTGGACGGCTCCGACCACGCCGAGGCCCATGGACATCGCCAGCTTGCCGTTGCCGCGCTCGCCGACGAGCCGGGTGAGGCCGACGGTGCCGCCGGCGCCGGGCAGGTTGAAGACCTCGATGCCGGAGGTGAGCCCGGCGTCCTCGGCGTTCTTGGCGGCGGTGCGGGCGGTGATGTCGTAACCGCCGCCGGGAGTGTTGGGGACCATGAAGCGCAGGCCGGGTATCCGCGTGCCGGTGTCGGAGCCGCTGCCGGGGGTGAGCAGCGGTGGCCCCACGAGCACGAGGAGAGCCGCCCCGAGCAGGGCGAGTGGGGTGCGCAGACGCAACGGTGCCGCCTCTCGGAGGGAGGAAGGGATGGAGGTGTGAGGTGGCCCACATGTTGCCCGCGCGTGAACAAGCTGTCTCTCTTCCGCAATCAACGGACGTTGTGGTCGTTGTGGTCACGTCCTACCTTGTCGGCGTGACGAAGGTGCTGGTGGTCGACGACGACTTCATGGTGGCCAGGCTGCACTGCCGCTATGTGGCGGCGGTGCCGGGCTTCGACGTGGTCGGGGTCGCGCACGGCGGCGCCGAGGCGCTGCGGGCCGCGCACCGGCTGCGGCCGGACCTGGTGCTGCTGGACATCTTCCTGCCCGACATGGACGGGATCGCGGTGCTGCGCGAGCTGCGGGCGGCGGGGCTGTCGACGGACGCGCTGTTCATCACGGCGGCGCGGGACGTCGACACGATCCGTTCGGCGCTGCGGGCCGGGGCCCTGCACTATCTGATCAAGCCCTTCAGCCAGGCCGCGTTGCAGGAGCAGCTGCGGCACGTGGCCTCGCTGCAGGGCCGGCTGGACGAGCTGGCGCGGGCGGAGGCGCGCCAGGAGGACGTCGACCAGATCTTCGGCGCCCGTCCGCGTGGTTCCCGCGAGCTCCCGAAGGGCCTGGCCGCGCACACGGCGGAGCTGGTCGACTCGGTCCTGCGGTCCCGTCCGGAGGGCGTGTCGGCCAGTGAGTGCGCCGAGGCCGGTTCGCTGTCCCGGGTCAGCGCGCGCCGCTACCTGGAGTACTTCGCGCAGACGGGCCGCGCGGAGGTGACGCTGCGGTACGGGGGCACGGGGCGGCCGGAGCGGCGCTACCGGCCGGTGGGCTGACGGGCGGTGGGCTGACGGGCGGTCGGGGACGGGGCGGGCGGCACTGTCTGTGGTGCCGCTTAGAGGCTCCTTAACGCGACCATAAGGATCGTCCGTGGCCGCTCTCCGGGCCCGGACGCGCCTTGTGCGAGGGCTAGTTTGCTGGGCGACCCCCACACACCCACCCTCGTGAAGGAGTCGTGCCCCCATGACCGCACGCCGTACGAGCGCCACCGCGGGCGCCGCCGCCCTGTTCCTGTCCGGACTCGCCCTGGCGCCCACCGCCGTCGCGCACGGGTCGATGACCGATCCCGTCAGCCGGGTCGCGGGTTGCTTCGCGGAGGGTCCGGAGAGTCCGGATTCGGCGGCGTGCAAGGCGGCGGTGGCGGCGAGCGGGACCCAGGCGTTCTACGACTGGAACGGGGTGAACATCGGGAACGCGGCCGGCCGGCACCGCGAGCTGATCCCGGACGGCGAGCTGTGCAGCGCCGGCAACGAGAAGTACCGGGGCCTCGACCTGGCCCGCGCCGACTGGCCGGCGAGCCGGATGAACTCCGGCCCGCACACCTTCCGTTACAAGGGGACCGCTCCGCACCGGGGGTCCTTCGCGCTGTACGTGACGAAGGACGGCTACGACCCGTCGAAGCCGCTCGCGTGGTCGGACCTGGAGGAGAAGCCGTTCGCCACGGCAACCGACCCCCGGATGGAGAACGGCGACTACGTGTTCACGGGCACGGTGCCGAAGAGGTCGGGGCGCCACCTGATCTACTCGGTCTGGCAGCGCTCCGACTCGCCCGAGGCGTTCTACACCTGCTCGGACGTGGTCTTCGGGCAGGACACCGCACCGACGGAGGCGCCGGAGCCGAGCGCCCCGTCCGAGGCGCCGTCCGGGACCCCGACCGCGCACTCCACCGCGGGGCACGCCGGGCACGGCGGACACACCGCCCCGAGCGGCGCGCCCGCCGCCCCGACCGCGAACGCCCCGACGGCCGAGGTGCCGACGGCGACCGCGCCCGTCACGACCGCGCCGGCCCCCGGCACGCCGAACGCCCCGAACACGCAGGGCGAGGAGCTCGCGGAGACCGGTGGCGACGCCGCCGTGCCGTATCTGGCGATGGGCGGCGCCGCCGTGCTCGGGATCGGCGCCACCGTGCTCTTCGCCACGGCGCGCCGCAGGTCGTCCCGCTAGCCGAGGACCGACAGGCAGGTGGTCGGGGTCGCGTGGGCCGGGTCGAGGGCGTTGGCCACCTCGTGGAAGGTGACCCGGTCCACGGTGCCGATCGCCACGTGCTCGGACAGGTCGAGCGCGCACTTGTCCTGGATGAGGACGTTGGTGACGCCGGGGCCGGACAGGAACTGCGAGCGGTACGGGGTGACGACCTGGTCGTACTGGGTCGCGATGACGTGGTAGCGGACGCCGGGCACGGTGTCGCCGCCCTCGTTGAGCTTGGTGAGGAACGCCGATCCGGCGATCTGGTCGGCGAGGCCCGGGGTGTTGGCGCTGATGAGGTCCTCGGCGCCGGGGAAGTGCGGCAGCAGCGCGGTGAGTCCGAGCAGAGTGGTGCCGTGGTTGTCGGGGGCGATGCCGACGAGGGTGTTCACCTTCTCGGCACCGCCGAGGAACTTGAGGTAGTAGCGGGGCATCATGCCGCCCTGCGAGTGGCCGACGAGGTCCGCCTCTCGGGCGCCGGTGGCGGCGAGGACCCGGTCCACGTAGGCGTCGAGCTGCCCGGCGGAGTCGGCGATGGGGCCGAGGCCGTGGAAGAACGGCACGTTCGGCAACTGCCCGTAGTCCAGGGAGAAGACGCAGTAGCCCCGGTTGACCAGGTAGGGGGCGAGGACCAGCCAGTTGTCGACGGAGTTGCCAAAGGTGCCGTGGACGAGGACGACGGGGCGGGGGTGCGCGGCGGAGGGCTTGCAGGAGAAGTCGTTCCAGCCACGGCTGGGGGCGGCGGCGGTGGTGTCGGCGTGGGCGGCGGCGGTGGGCGCGAGGGTGGCGGCGGCGGTCAGCAGGAGTACGGACAGCGCTCT
This sequence comes from Streptomyces roseoviridis, assembly GCF_039535235.1. NCBI lineage: Bacteria > Bacillati > Actinomycetota > Actinomycetes > Kitasatosporales > Streptomycetaceae > Streptomyces > Streptomyces roseoviridis. Next base: position 6,035,095 of record NZ_BAAAWU010000001.1, on the reverse strand, counting down.
GACGACGCGCTTCCAGGGGTTCCGGGGCAGCATCGGGCGATCTCCTTGCGGCTCAAGGGAACTCTCAGGGGAGAGGTGCTGTACGCCCTGCGGTCCGGACCACAAGTGGGGATGCGCTTCCCGTCAAGCTACGCACGGGTAGCGTTCGGTGGGAAGTTACGCGTCGGTAAAAAGTGGCGTGTCGTATCCGTACGCGCCGGCGTGCGGTTCAGGCCGCCAGCGAGCCCGGCAGCACCGCCCTCGGGCCGAACTTCGCCCGGGCCCGGTCGGCGACCTCCTCGATGCGCCGGGCCTTGTCGTCCGCCGGGTCGAAGGTCAGCTGGTGGGCGGCGCCCTCGGCGGGCGCCAGGCCCTCGGCGCGCAGCGCGATGCCGCGCACCCGGGCCCGCTGGAACCCGAAGGAGGCGTGGATCGCGTACGCGAGCGCGGTGAGCTCGGCGGAGTGCGCGGTCGGTTCGCGCAGCGTACGGGTCCGGCTGGACGTGGTGCGGTCCGCGTAGCGCACGGTCACGGTCAGGGAGCGGCAGACCTGCCCCTCGGTCCGCATACGGGCCCCCAGCTCCTCGGTGAGCGAGAGCAGTGCCCTGCGGTGTTCGCCGGTGTCCAGCTCGTCGTGCAGGAAGGAGCGTTCGGCCGCGAGGGAGCGGGAGACCTCGCCGGGGACGACGGGGGTGCGGTCGATGCCCCGCGCCCGCTCCCACAGCTCGCGGCCGGGCCTGGCGCCGACCAGCCGCTGGAGCACGGCGAGCGGCGCGTCCGCGACCCGGCCGACGGAGTCGAGACCGTAGCCGCACAGGGTGCGGGCGGTGGCGCGGCCGACGCCGTCGAGGGCGACGACGGGGCGGTCGCGCAGGAAGGCCGCCGGGTCCTCGACGACCAGGGTGGCGCCGGGCCGGGCCTCGCGGGCCGCCATCCGGGCCAGCATCGGGTTGGGGCCGGCGCCGATCACGCAGTCGACCCCGTAGAGGGCCAGCGCCCTGACCCGGACGACGGAGGCGAGTTCGGCGGGGCCCCAGCCGAAGTAGCGCAGCGCGCCGCGCACGTCGGCGAGTGCCTCGCCGGGCGGGCACGCCTCGACGACGGGGGTGAACTCCCGCAGCAGGTCGAGCAGCTGAGGGAGCATCACTTCTCCCGTGGGTTCCAGCCGGAACCGCACACAGAGGATCATCCCGCGCTCCCCGGACTGCTGTGCCACAGCTTCCGCGGCGGTGTCACGGCGCCTTCCCCGGCCGGCCGGAGGTCGGCCCAGGGGTTCATCGTGTAGCCGGTGGGCAGGGTGATCCGCCGTCCGGAGTCGCCCTCCTTTGGGGTCTCGGTCCCGGGCCGTTCGGCCAGCCGCTCCCCCACCGCCTCCAGGCCGCCCTCCGCCCGCAGTTCGGCGAGCTCGGCGAGGTTCCAGGCGGCGGAGCCGACCACGCTGAGGCTGCGCGGTCCGCGCCGCTGCACCACGCCCCGGACCAGCAGCAGCCAGGAGTGGAAGACGGTGTGGGCGCAGGCCGCGTGGGAGTCGTCGAAGAAGGCGAGGTCGACCAGGCCGGTGCCGTCGTCGAGGGTGGTGAAGATGACCCGCTTGCCGGAGCGGATCGGCGGGGTCTGGGTGGCCGCCTTGGCGCCGGCGACCAGGACGGTCTGGCCGTGCCGGGCCGAGCGCAGCCGCTCGGCGGAGATCACCCCGAGCTCGCGCAGGAAGGCCCCGTGGTCGCCCATGAGGTGGCGGGAGGCGTCCATGCCGAGGATGCCCAGTTCGGCGCTGAGCCGTTCGCTCTCGTCGAGGTCGGGCAGGCCGACGGGGGCGGTCTTCCGTCCCTGGGCGAGGGGGAGCTGGCCGCCGTGGGAGGCGGCGCCGCGCTGGAGGCGGTGGAGTTCGGTCAGGTGGAGCAGCAGGTCGCGCCGGTTGGCGCCGAACGCGTCGAGCGCGCCGACCTGGGCGAGCCGTTCGGCGACGGGTTTGCGGGGGCGGGCCCGCTCCCAGAAGTCGAGCAGGGAGGCGTAGGGCTGTCCGGCCTCGATGCGGGCGCTCTCGGTCTCGCTGATGCCGTGGACGTCGGTGAGGCCGAGCCGGAGCCCCCACTTCTCCTCACCACCTCCGGACACCAGTTCGATGTGATGGGCGACTCCCGACCGGTTCACGTCCAGCGGCAGCACGGGCACCCCGCGCCGCCGGGCGTCCGCGAGCAGCAGCCGCTTCGGGTACATGCCGGGGTCGTGGGTGAGCAGCCCGGCGTAGAAGGCGGCCGGGTGGTGGGCCTTGAGCCAGGCCGACTGGTAGGTCGGCACGGCGAAGGCCACCGCGTGCGCCTTGCAGAAGCCGTACGAGCCGAAGGCCTCGACGATCTCCCAGGTGCGGGCGACGACCTCGTCCTCGTACCCCCTCCGCTTCGCCGTTCCGGCGAACCACGCCTTGATCCGACCCTGCGCCTCGGGGTGGGAGAGCCCGCGGCGGGCCTGGTCGGCCTCGTCGCGGCCGCAGCCCGTCATGATCCGCACGATCTCGATGATCTGCTCGTGGAAGACCACGACGCCGTACGTCTCCTTCAGGACCTCCTCCAGGTCGGGGTGCGGATAGCGGGCCGGGGCGCGCCCGTGCCGGGCGGCGATGAACGGGCGGACCATGTCGGCGGCGACCGGTCCCGGCCGGAAGAGCGAGATGTCGACGACGAGGTCGTGGAAGTTCTCGGGCTGGAGCCGGCCCACCAGGTCGCGCTGGCCGGGCGACTCGATCTGGAAGCAGCCCAGGGTCTCGGTGGAGCGGATGAGCCGGTAGGTGTCGGGGTCGCCGGGCGGGATGGCGTCGATGTCCGGGCGGGTGCCGCCGGCGCGCTCGACCTCGGCGACCGCGTGCGCCATCGCGGACTGCATCCGCACCCCGAGGACGTCGAGCTTGAGCAGCCCGAGGTCCTCCACGTCGTCCTTGTCGAACTGCGACATGGGCAGCCCTTCGCCGCTGGTGGGCACGACGGGGGTACGGGTGAGCAGCGAGGCGTCGGAGAGGAGGACGCCGCAGGGGTGCATGGCGACGCCGCGGGGCAGCGCGTCGAGGGCCTCGACCAGCTCCCAGAACCTCTTGCGGTCCCGGGTCTCCTCCGCGATCGCGCGCAGCTCGGGCAGTTCGGCGAGGGCGACGCGGGCGTCCCGGGCGCGGATGTGCGGGAATGCCTTGGCGATCCGGTCGGTCTCGGCGGGGTCCATGGACAGGGCGGCGCCCACGTCCCGTACGGCGTGGCGGACCCGGTAGGTCTCGGGCATGGCGACGGTGGCGACCCGTTCGGTGCCGAAGCGGTCGATGATCGCCCGGTAGACCTCGAGCCGGCGGGCGGACTCCACGTCGATGTCGATGTCGGGCAGCTCGGTGCGGCGCTTGGACAGGAAGCGTTCCATCAGCAGGCCGTGCTCGACGGGGTCGGCGTGGGCGATGCCGAGGAGGTGGTTGACGAGGGAGCCGGCGCCGGAGCCGCGGGCGGCCACCCGGATGCCCATCTCCCGTACGTCGTCCACGACCTGGGCGACGGTGAGGAAGTAGCTGGCGAAGCCGTGGTGGGCGATGATGTCCAGCTCGTGGTGCATCCGGTCCCAGTAGACGCGCCGGTCGGGACGGCGGTCGTAGCCCTTCAGGACCATGCCGGCGGCGGCGCGGGAGGCCAGCACGCGCTGGGCGGTGCGGTGGGCGGCGCCGACCAGGTACGGCTCGGGGAAGTGCGCGGAACCCATGCCGAGGTCGTCCTCGGGGTCCACCAGGCAGGCGGCGGCGACGTCCTCGGTCCGCTCCAGGAGCCGGTGGGCCGCGTCCCGGCGGAAGCCCGCCGCCTCGACGACCCGCTCGGCGGCGGCCAGCATGTCGGCGGGCCCCTTGAGCCATGCCTCACCGCTGTCGAGCCCCGCACGGGGGTCGACGGGGACGAGGCGGCGGGCGGAGTCGAGCACGTCGGCGACGGGGCCCTGGCCGGGGTCGGCGTACCGGACCTCGTTGCCGAGCACCGGGCGGACGCCCTGCTCGGCGGCGAAACCGACGGTGCGGGCGGCGAGCCGCAGCGAGCCGGGCCCGGTGCCGGTGCGCCCGTGGTGCACGACCTCCAGGCACAGGGCGTCCCCGTAGCGCTCGCGCCAGGGCGCAAGCAGTCGCGCGGCCCGGTCGGGGCGGCCGGCGGCGAGGGCGCGCCCGACGTCGGAGCCGGGCCCGAGCAGCACGAACAGCTCCTCGCCGCGGTGGGCGGCCCAGGGCAGCACGGGCTGCCCCTCGCCGGCGTGGGCGTGGGCGGCGGTGACGAGGGCGCAGAGCTCGGCCCAGCCGGTGCGGGAGCGGGCGAGGAGGACGGCGCGGGGCGCGGACTCGTCGACGAAGGCGCCGCCGCGCACGGGCGAGCGCCGCGCGGAGGTGCGCGGGTCGCCGGAGGGGCCGGCCGCCGGCACGTACGCCAGGTCCACGCCGAACAGCGGACGGACGCCGTGGCCGGCGCACGCCTTGGCGAAGCGGACCGTGCCCGCGAGGGTGTCGCGGTCGGTCAGGGCGAGGGCGTCCATGCCGCGCTCGGCGGCGCGCTCGGCCAGGCGGGCGGGGTGGGAGGCGCCGTGGCGCAGGGAGAAGCCCGACGCGGTGTGCAGATGCGTGAACCCCGCCATGCGCACCTCCCGCGATCCCGCTCGAATTCGTACGTACGTTCCACCCCCTCGGATCCAGCGTAACGCATTTCGAACGCCCGTACGATAACCGTGGCGGGTCAGCCGTTCGGCCCCGTCCCGCCTGCGCCGACGGCGTCGGCCCCGGAGCGTGGGGGCATGAGTCTCGTCGACGAACTGAAGAGCGCCGTCAGCCCCCGAGCCGCCCTCCTCGTCCTGGGCGTCCTCGCCCTCCAACTGCTGTTCATCGCCTCCTACGTCGGGGCCCTGCACGATCCGAAGCCGAAGGACGTGCCGTTCGGCGTGGTCGCCCCCCAGCAGGCAGCGGCCGCCCTCATGGGACGCCTCGAGAAGCTGCCCGGCGAGCCGCTCGACCCCCGGACGGTCGCGGACGAGGCCGAGGCGACGCGGCAGATCAGGAACCGGGACATCGACGGGGCCCTGGTCGTCGACCCGAGGGGCCGCACCGACACCCTGCTCGTCGCCTCCGGCGGCGGCAAGGTGCTCGCCGCGACCCTGGAGACGATGTTCACCCGGCTGGAGGCGGCCGAACGGCGCGAGCTGCGGACCGTCGACGTGGCCCCCGCCTCCGCCCACGACTTCAACGGCCTGTCCGCCTTCTACCTGGTCATCGGCTGGTGCGTGGGCGGTTACATCTGCGCCGCGATCCTCGCGATCAGCGCCGGTTCCCGGCCAGCCAACCGGGAGCGGGCGGTCATCCGGCTCGCGACGCTCGCGCTCTACTCGGCGCTCGGCGGCCTCGGCGGCGCGGTGATCGTCGGACCGGTCCTCGGCGCCCTGCCCGGCAGCGTGGCCGCCCTGTGGGGCCTGGGCACCCTGGTGGTGTTCGCGGTCGGCGCCACCACCCTCGCCCTGCAGTCGCTCTTCGGGATCGTCGGCATCGGCCTGGCGATCCTGCTCGTCGTGGTCGCCGGCAACCCCAGCGCCGGCGGCGCCTTCCCGCTGCCGATGCTGCCGCCGTTCTGGCAGGCGATCGGCCCGGCCCTGCCGCCGGGCGCGGGCACCTGGGCGGCGCGCTCGATCGCGTACTTCAAGGGCAACGACCTGACCGCCTCGCTGCTGGTCCTGTCGGCGTGGGCGGTCGTCGGCACGGCCGTCACCGTGGTGATGTCCTCGCTGCGGCGCGCGCCGGAGTCGGAGCGCATCGCCTCCGAGGTGGCCTGAGGCCGCCTGCGTCGCGCGAGGGTCCCCCCGGCCGGGCGACGGCCGGGGGGACCCTCATGTCACCGGGGGACCCCCGCGTCGGGGGAGTCTCCCGCCCCTCAGTGCACGCTGACGCCGTAGGCGCGCAGCGCCTCCGTCACGGGCTGGAAGAACGTCGTGCCGCCCGAGGAGCAGTTGCCGCTGCCGCCCGAGGTGAGGCCGAGGGCCGTGCTGCCCGAGTAGAGCGCGCCGCCGGAGTCACCGGGCTCGGCGCAGATGTTGGTGCGGATCATGCCGTAGACGATGTCTCCGCCGCCGTAGTTCACGGTCGCGTTGAGGCCGGTGACGCTGCCGCAGTGGGTGCCCGTGGTGGAGCCGCGGCGGCAGGCGGACTGGCCCACGGTCGGGTCGGCGGCGCGGGTGATGTCCAGCGAACCCACGGTGCCGGGCTTGGCGATCGACGTGTTGGTGTACCGGACGATGCCGTAGTCGTTGGTGGGGAAGCTGGAGCCCGTGGTGGAGCCGAGCACGGTGGTGCGGCCGGAGTTGGCGTACCAGGTGCCCGCGCCGTCGGTGCAGTGGCCGGCGGTGAGGAAGTAGTCGGCGCCCGCGCTGTTGCGGACGTTGAAGCCGAGGGAGCAGCGCCAGCTGGAGGCGTAGATGGCGTCGCCACCGGAGATGAGCTTGCTGATCCTGCCGGGCGTGCGCTCGATCTTCAGCGCGCCGGCGTGGGCACCGGCCTGGCGCTTGATCGTGGCGATCTCGGCCGGGGAGACGGTGGAGTCGACGGCGACGACGACCTTCCCGGTGGCGGCGTCGGTGTGCCAGGCGGTGCCCGCCACGTCGGCGGCCAGGACGGCGTCGCTCGCGGCGGCGAGCTGGGAGGCACCGAAGGTCTGGGTGCTCTCGGCGTTCGCGGCGGGGACGGCGAGCCCGACCGCGGCGGCGAGGCCGGCGGCGATCGCGAGCAGACGGACGGTTCTCGTGGGGGTGGTGCGCTTGGTCCTCACTTTTTCGTTCCTCCAGAGGGGAATCGGGGGCCCGCAGTGGGGTGCCGGACCCGTGAGGCGCGGCCGGGGGCCGGCGCTGTGGGGGAGTCTCGGGCCGTACGACTTCGCGCCGCAAGGGCGCCTTTCGGCCGTACGGGCCTTCATCCGAGGGGCAGCACGGGGAAGTTGCGCGGACTGCGGATGCGCCGGAGCAGGACGCTCCAGTGCAGCGGGATGCGTCGGAGCAGGACGCTCCGGAGCAGCGGGGTGGGCTAGAGCAGGGTCGCCCGGTACTTGGCGAGCGCCTCGGGCACCGGCTGGTAGAAGGTGGTGCCGCCGCGGGAGCAGTCGCCGCTTCCGCCGGAGGTGATGCCGAGCGCCTTGTCGCCGTCGTAGAGGGCGCCGCCGGAGTCGCCGGGCTCGGCGCAGACGTTGGTCTGGATCATGCCGCGCACGGTGCCGCCGCCGGAGTAGTGGACGGTGGCGTTCAGGCCGGTCACCGTGCCGCTGCGGGTGCCGGTGGTGGAGCCGGAGCGCTTGACCGGCTCGCCGACGTAGGCGTCGGCGGCGGTGAAGCCCCCGGTGCGGCCGAGCGAGGTGTTGTCGTAGCGGACCAGGGCGTAGTCGTTGCCGGGGAAGCTGGACCCGACGGTGGGGCCGATCAGCGTGGACTGGGCCGAGTTGGCGTACCAGGTCTTCACGACGTTGCCGCAGTGGCCGGCGGTCAGGAAGTGGGGCGTGCCGCCGACGACCACGTTGAAGCCGAGCGAGCAGCGGTAGCCGCTGCCGTAGATGGCGTCGCCGGGGCCGAGCAGGGGCTTGAAGACGCCCGGGGTGCGCTCGACGCGCAGCGCTGCGGCGTCGGCGCCGGCGGACTGGCGGATCTTGGCGAGACCGGCCTCGGAGACGGTGGAGTCGACGGTGACGACGACTCTGCCGGCGGCCTTGTCGACGTACCAGGCGGTGCCGCCGACGTCCGCCTTCAGGACGGCGGCGTCGGCTCGGGCGAGCGCCGCCGCGCTCGCCGGTCCGGGAGCGGGGGCGGCCTGGGCGCCGGGCAGACCGAGGGCGGTGGCTGCCGCGACGGCGGCGGCGACGGCGAGCAGTCGGATGCGCGTGGTCCTCACTGTTCTCCTTCGGGGTACGGCGGAGTAGCCCGTGGGTGGCGGGCCCATGAGGCACCGTCAGGTGACGTGTTCCTGACATGCACCGCGAGCGATACTGGCCCCCGTGACCGAAACGCACAAGACCGCCCGTACGCCCGGACCCCTGCGGGGCGGGCGGTGCGACCCCCCGTCGGCCCGCACCGCCCCCGCCCGCACTTCCGTCCGCGCCCCCGCCCCTGCTTCCGCCCGTACTTCCGTCCGCACTTCCGTCCGCGCCCCCGCCCCTGCTTCCGCCGCGCTTGCGTCCTGAGCGGACGCCGGCCGGACGCCCGGCTCAGCCCTCGGCCGGCCGCCGCTCCCCCGCCGCGACCGCCGTGTCCAGCGTGTTACCCGGTGGCGGGAACGGGCAGATGAAGTGCGGCGCGAACGCGCACGGCGGCAGCAGCGCCCGGTTGAAGTCCACCGTCACCGTGCCGTCCGCCGCCGGCGCGGCCGGCCGCAGGAAACGGAAGCGGTAGCTGTCCCGGCCGCTGGTGGCGTCCGCGAAGACCGCCCACAAGGTGCCGTCGGCCTCCACCGCCACCTGGAGGCTGTGCTCGGCGCCGTGCAGGTCGAAGACCAGCTCCCCGGCCAGACCGAGCCCGCGCTCCTTGCCGTCCGCGTTCTCCACCCGTACGTGACGGTCCTCGGCGTACGGACGGAACACGCCGGGCCGCACCCACTCCTCGTCGTACGGCGTGGCCACGATGCCCCGGAAGGCGCGCCGCGCGGGCGACTCGGGGTCGAAGTCCCGCACCGCCCACTCCCCTTCGCGGCGCAGCACGACGAGCCGCCTCCCGGCCGACTCGACCCGCGACTCGTGGATCGGCGCGTGGTCCGCGGTCAGCCGGACCGTGCCGATCAGCGGCTTGCCGTCGACGGTGATGCCGTCCTCGGCGCCCGCGGTAAGGACGACCTCGTCACCGTCCGCCCGCCACTCCCCCGGAACGGCCGGAATTCGCCCTTCCGGGACGTCCGAGAGCCAGTACGTGCCGGTCAGCGAGAGCGGTCCGTACGACGAGGCCACCGCCGCCGTGCGCTGCTCGTGCCACTGCTGCCACTCCTGCCGGGGATCGTCGCCGCGCGCGCCCCGGTCCACGTCATCCGTGCTCATGCCGGTCACCCTTCCACAGGTCGGTTCTCGGTACGGGGCAGGCCCGTCGGACGGTGCTTCGGTCAGAGCACCTTGGAGAGGAAGGCACGGGTGCGTTCGTGACGCGGGCTGTCGAGGACCTCGGCGGGCGGCCCCTGCTCGACGATCCGCCCTCCGTCCATGAAGACCACCGTGTCGGCGACCTCGCGGGCGAAGCCGATCTCATGGGTGACGACGATCATGGTGGTGCCGGCGGCGGCCAGGTCCCCGATGACGTCGAGGACCTCGCCGACCAGCTCGGGGTCGAGTGCGGAGGTCGGCTCGTCGAAGAGCAGCAGGTCCGGTTCGAGGGCGAGCGCGCGGGCGATGGCGACCCTCTGCTGCTGCCCGCCGGACAGCCGGCGGGGATAGGCCCCGGCCTTGTCGGCGAGCCCCACCCGGTCGAGCAGCTTCAGGGCGGCCGCCTCGGCCTGCTTCCGGGGGCGCTTCAGGGCGGAGACCGGTGCCTCGACGACGTTCTCCAGGACGGTGAGGTGCGGGAAGAGGTGGAAGTTCTGGAAGACGAAGCCGATCCGGGTGCGCTGGCGGAGCACCTCCCGCTCGCGCAGCTCGTACAGCCTGTCGCCGGAGCGGCGGTAGCCGACGAAGGTGCCGTCGACGCTGACGGATCCGCTGTCGGGCTTCTCCAGGTGGTTGACGGTGCGCAGCAGCGTGGACTTGCCGGAGCCCGAGGGCCCGAGGACGACGGTGACCTCGCCCTGCCGGACGTCGAGGTCGACGCCCCGCAGGACCTCCAGCGCGCCGAAGCTCTTGCGCAAGCCGCGGATGCGGACCTTGACGGCGTCCCCGTCGGGGGTGCTCGCGGAGGCGGTGGCGGTGGCGGTGGTGGTGTTCATCGGGTGCTCCCCTGACGTCGTGTCGTGACGTGACGTGCCGCGCCGCGCCGCGTCGTGTCGTGTCGTACGGAAGGTCTGTGGCGTCACGCGCCCGGCAGGCCGCGCAGGAACACCAGCGCGGCCCGCGCCGCCCGGTCGTTCTGGCGGAAGGCGAAGCCGCCGGTGCGCGGCCGGGTGAAGGCGCCGCCGAGACGGGCGGTGGTGTACGGGCCGAGGGCGAAGCGCCGGGGGTGCGGGCGGCCGTCCCGCCCGAGGACCCGGCCGTCGCCGGGGTCGACGGCGAGCAGCCCGGCGTCGGTGGCGCGGGCCCCGTCCTCGTACAGCGCGCGCAGCAGCGCGCTGCCGGTCAGCTCCGGGGCGGGGTCGGGCAGCCGGGCCTCGACGAGGGCGCGGGCCTCGGTCCACTCCCCCGGCAGGCTCGTGGAGGAGGCCCGGAAGACGCCCCGCTCCTCGTCGGTCGTGACGGTCGTCCCGGCCCCGAGGAAGCGCACGAGCCCGGCGTCGGAGAGGGCGAGCAGCTGCCGCAACCGGGAACCGGGCGGACCGGAGGCGAGGAAGCTGAAGAAACCGTGCCACCAGTTGTCCGGGTCGCCGAGGTCGCCGAGCCGCGCCAGCTGTCCGTAGACGGAGAGCAGGGCGTCGAAGACGGCCAGGTCGGGGCTGTGCGCGGGGTCGTGCCGTCGGGCGAGGTCCTCGGCGACGTACCGGCGCAGGCCCTCCTGGAGGGCCTCGGCGGAGGCGTACCGCACCGCGTCCAGCGGGCGGTCGAGGGCGTCGGGGTCCAGCCGGTCGGCCGGGTCGGGCACGGCGGCGGCCACGAGGGCGTCCAGTTCGGGCGAGAGCGGGGCCGCGGCGGCGTACTTCTCCTCGAAGTCGTGCCACGCGACCGCGGTCCGCTCCGGGTGGGCGGTGAAGAGCCGGTGGTAGTGGGCCCAGCCGAGCTCCTTGGTGACGAGCGGCCACACGTCGCGCCGGAAGTCGGGCGGGCCGGGCGTCGCGAGCAGGGCGTCGACCTCGGCGGGCCCGAAGAAGCGCGGCAGCGGCGGCCGTGCGCCGTCGAGCTCGTAGCCGATCTTGGAGTGGTACGGGACGCCCCGCCGCGAGCCGACGTGGAGCACCGGCTCGCGGCCGGACGGCACGTACACCAGCCGCTCGCCCTCGGGCCCCGCCACCGTCTCGTACCGCCCGCCCCGGCCCTCGGTCAGCAGCACCATGAGGTCGACGAAGGCCAGCCCGAAGCCGCGGACCAGCACCGGCTCGCCGGCCGGCAGGGCGGACAGGTCGGCGTCGGCGGTGAAGTCGGGCGGCAGGTGGACGAGGCCGTGGCGGGCGGCGAAGCGGGCGAGCTCCCGCTGCCGCGCGTCGGGGCGTGCGTCGAGGTGGCCGAGGGCGAGGACCACGAGGTCGGCGACGAGCGGTGCGGTCCGTCCGTCCAGCCGGACCCGCTGGAGCCCGTCGCGCGGGCCGTCCACGCGCAGCGCGGTGGCGCGGTGCTCGTGGACGGTGACCGACGGCGGCAGGGCGGCCCGGGCCCGCTCGTGGGCCCAGCGCAGATAGGCGCCCTGCCGGCGGCGGCCGGGGAAGACGGCGCCGTCGAGGCCGGCCCATTCGGCGAGGGTGGGCCCGGGGCGAACCGGCCCGTCGATCTCCACCGTCTCGTCGGTGAACAGGGTGACGTCCCCGGCCCGCGAGTTCATCCACAGCAGCGGCGACTGGTCGGTGCGCCAGATCCGGCCGGGTCCGGCCGGATGCGGGTCGACGAGGTGGACGTCCAGGGGCCGGTCCCCCGTACAGCTCGGGCACGTTGGCGGCGAGCCGTTCCAGGAAGCCGGTGCCGCGGGGCCCGGCGCCGACGACGACGATCGCGCGGCGCCGGGCGGGCAGCCCGGCGCTCATCGGGCGCCGGCCCCGGCCGTGCCGCGCGCGTAGTGCCGCTCGACGTAGTGCTGTCCGACGCTGAGGACCGAGGTGACCAGGACGTACCAGACGGTGGCGACCAGGAGCAGCGGGACGACCTCGTAGGTGCGGTGGTAGACGAGCTGCACCGAGTAGAGCAGGTCCTGCACGGCGATGACGGAGACGATCGAGGTGCCCTTGAGGGTGCCGATCAGCATGTTGCCGGCGGGCGGCACGATGGAGCGCATGGCCTGCGGCAGCACGATCCGGGTCAGCCGGCGCCGGCGGCCGAGCCCGAGGGACTGGGCGGCCTCGATCTGGCCGCGGTCGACCGAGAGGATGCCGCCGCGCACGACCTCGGCGGCGTAGGCGCCCTCGTGGAGGGTGAGGCCGATGACGGCGACGGAGACGGGGCCGAGGAGGTCGACCGTCTCGACGCCGAGGACGGTCGGGTACAGGGCGCCGATGTTGAACCAGAACAGCAGCTGCACCAGGATCGGGGTGGAGCGGAAGAACCACACGTACGCCCAGCTGACCGCCCGCAGCACCGGGTTGGCGGAGAGCCTGAGGACGGCGAGCAGGGTCCCGATGGCGAAGCCGAGGACCATCACGACGGCGGTCAGCCACAGGGTCAGGCCCAGGCCGCGAAGGACGGCGGCGGAGGTGAAGTGGTCGCCGACCACGTCCCATTGGAAGGCCCGGTTGGTGACGACGGAGTACGCCCCGAGGACGGCCAGGACGAGGACGGCACCGGCGGCGGTCCACTGGCCGGTGCGGCGGGCGGGGACGATGCGCAGCTCCGCCGGTTCGGTGGGCGGGGCGGGGGTGGGCGCGGGGGCTTTGGCGATGATCGCGGACATGCGAAGGCTCCGTGGATGCCGGGACGGATCGAACACGGGAGTGCGCCTTCACGCGCCAGGAGACGGACCGGGCCCCTCAGCCCGAACCGCTCGTCGAGGCTAAGCGGTCAACACGCCCCGCTGTCAAGGCTGTCCGCAGTGTGAGCCGTACGTCTCATCACGGTTGACGCGGAAACGGATGCCTGCTCCACTTGGGCCATGCATCCGCAGCAGTGGCTGGTCACGCGCTCCCACATCGACCTCGGTCGTGTGTGGTCCTCCTCCTGTTGAGCCGACCCCCTGCACCTCCCCTGCCCGCGTGCTGTCTTCCGCGGCGCCTTCACGCACCGGCACGCCCGCTGAGCGTCGCCTGATCCCCCTCCCTCCCCTCGCCCTCCCTGCCCCTCCCCGCGCCTTCTCCTCGCCTCCCCTCGCTTCGCCCTGCGCTCGCCTCGTCCTGCCCTCGCTTCGCCCTGCGCTCGCCTCGTCCTGCCCTCGCTTCGCCCTGCCCTGTGTCTGGAGAACCCGGAGCCATGAACAGCAGTCCGCCCACCCCGCCCGCCTCGGGCGCCCCACGCACCCTCACCGCCGCGGCCTTCGCGCTGATCACCGCCGCCGCGCTCACCCTGACCGCCTGCACGGGCGGCGAACCCGTGACGGCCCCCGCGGGCACGGCGGGCACGGCGGGCGCACGACAGGGTGCGCTCCCGACCGAGGACGTCGTGTCGGGGGTGCGGAGGAACGAGGCCGCGGCGAAGCTGCTGCCCGCCGAGGTGCGGCAGCGGGGCACCCTGACCCTCGCCGCCTCGGTCGGCAGTCCGCCCAGCTCGGCCTATCTCCCCGACGGCCGCACCGTCGTCGGCCTCGACGCCGACTTCGCCGACGCGGTGGCGAAGGCGCTCGGCCTGGAGCTGACGCGCGAGGTGGCCGGGTTCGAAGCGATCCTGCCCGCGCTGGGCAGCGGCAAGTACGACGTCGGCACGGGGAACTTCGGGGTGACGGAGGAGCGCCGGAAGACCATCGACTTCGTCACCTACGTCAACGACGGCCAGGGCTTCGCCGCCCGCTCCGACAGCACGCTGCCGGCCGTCACCGACCTCACCCTCCTGTGCGGCCTCAAGGTGGCCACGGGTGCGGGCACCACCTTCGAGCGGACCCTGGAGGAGAACAGGCACCGGTGCGCCCGGACCGGCCGGAAGCCGTACGAGGTGAACGTCTTCAACGAGCCGGCGGCGGTGTGGATGTCGCTCCGGCAGGGCCGCAGCGACGTGGTGATGAGCACCATCAACGGCATCCGCCACGCGGTGGGCCGACAGCCCGGCACGAAGTTCCTGAACGAGTACCGCCGCCTCGACGTCGGCTTCGCCTTCACCAAGGGCACCCCGCTGGCGCCCGCCTTCCAGGCCGCGGTGAACGGCCTGAAGGCGGACGGGACGTACGACCGGATTCTGCGGAAGTGGGGCGTGACGGGCTCGGCGATCCCCCGGTCACGGATCTCCCCGCCGGAGATCCCGGCGCCGGCGGGGTGACGGCGCGGCGACGGCACCCCGGCGGTGACGGCGGTCGACCGACGGAGGGTCAGCCGTCGCAGGGGCAGCAGCAGCTGTCGCAGGGGCAGTCGCAGTTGCCGTCGCAGCCCCGGCAGCAGCCCTCGCGCTTCTTCCGGGACCAGGGGCCCTCGTACTCCTTCGCGCAGCAGATCTGGCAGGTGCAGAACAGCCAGGTGAACATGGCGCATCCCGCGAGGAAGCCGCGCGGCCGGGGCCGCTGCGGACCGCCGGCGCCGAACTGCGGCGGCGGTCCGCCGGGCCCGCCGGGTCCCCCCGCGCCTCCGCCGCCGTGACCGCCCGCCCCTCCGCCGTAGGGGCCGCCGCCGTGCGGACCGTACGGCGCGCCACCGCCGTACGGGTTGCCGCCACCGCCGTACGGGCCGGGCGCCCCGGCCCCGTAGGGGTTGCCCGGCACCGGCCCCTGGCCCGGTCCCGGGGTCCCGTGGGCGCAGGTCGTCGTGCCGAAGGCGCGGTCGACCGAGGTGCGCAGCTCGTGCGCGAGGAGCAGGTGGGCGAGGCGGCCGTCGGCGAAGTCGACGTCCTTCAGGGCCAGACGGATCCCGTGCAGCGCGTCGTCGGCGAGCCGGCGGGCCTCCTGACGGGAGGTGCCGGTCGCGGTGAGCGGGTTCCAGGAGCCGGTCTCCGCGTCGGCGGCCTGGTCCTCGACGGCGTCCAGGAGGTGGGCGAGGCGGCCGAAGAGCCGGCCCGCCTCGGCCAGGGGCGCGGCGTTGCCGGGACGGCCGGCGAGGACCGCGGTGTGGGCGAAGGCGGCCGCGGTCGCCGTCTCCGTCGGTTCGGTGACCACGAGCAGGGGGGTGCCGGGCCCGGCCAGGGACTCGATGCCGGTCTGCCGGTCGACCGCGTCGACGAGCACCGCGGTGTCGAAGCCGAGCGACCGCCCGGTGCGCGCGCCCGCCCGGTCCCAGGAGCGGGCGACCCGGCGGGCCGCGGCGGCGACCGGGCGCCGGGCCAGCAGGCCGTCGCGGTCGGCGACGTGGTCGCGGATCTTCGCGGAGGCGAGGACCAGGGACACGGCGGCGGCGAGCCGGGCGCCCTCGCCGCGGGCGACGGGCGCGGTCCGCATGGCGCGGAGCGGACAGGGCCCCGCGGTGCGGCGCCCGGCCGGGGTCAGGCCCGTCTGAGCCTCCGTCAGGACCGAGACGATCAGGCCGTCGTAGTTGGTGACCACCCTGGCCAGCTGGCCGTGGTCGGCGCGAAGTGCCAGGCAGAGGCCGCAGAGATGGGCCATCCACTCGGTCTTGAGACCTTCGGTGAGCCGGTGCGTGCACGGCCGGACGATTCCGAACAAGACATTCCCCCGTACGTTCCCCCGTGGGCGGGCGCGCCCGCTGCGCGACGCCGTCGGGCATCGTACCGGGGCGGTACGGGAGGAATCGGTTCACCCGTACGCCCTGATCGTCACCCTTCCGGCCCGACGTTCGTATTTTAAGTTGCATGGCCGGATCCGACCCCCCGTCAGGCGCCACAAACCGCAAGTTCTCTGACGAATCGCCAGTTTTCGAGCCTCACGTTCTGCACCAGTACCGTCACGAATCCCCTGCGCGCCGACTATCCACTTGGCGCGCGATCCGCATCATGGACGACGATAGGGATATGCGGAACCACAAGTGACCGCGCTGAAAGGAGGCGTCCATGGGATCGGTGCGCAAGGCCAGTGCCTGGCTGGGACTCGTCGAGGACAACGACGAGCGTTACTACGACGACGAGTACGCCGACGGTGCCGAGAGCGGCGACGCCTGGGTGACGGACCCGCGAGTGCGGGTGGCGTCCGACACGGCGCAGGAGCACGGCCGTCGGATCGCCACCGTCTCCCCGGACGGTTTCCGGGACGCCCGGGGCATCGGCGAGCTGTTCCGGGACGGCGTCCCGGTGATCGTGAACCTCACGGCGATGGAGCCGAACGACGCCAAGCGCGTGGTCGACTTCGCCGCCGGTCTGGCCTTCGGCCTGCGCGGCTCGATCGAGCGGGTGGCGACGCGGGTCTTCCTCCTGACGCCGGCCGACACGGAGATCGTCAGCGGCGAGTCCGCGGGACGCTCGCAGGACGGCTTCTTCAACCAGAGCTGACCGGGGCCCCGCTTCTTCGGGGCCCGGCACTCCCCCTGGCCTCGCCGGGGGGACCCACGGGCGTCAGTGCCCCCCTCGCGCCGAAGCCGCCCGCTCGGCCGGCCCCCGGGTGGCGGGGACACGGGCGGTGTCCTTCCCCCTCCCGGCCGCCGGCAGCTCCCGGCCAGCGGCCCCCGCGCCCGCGATCCGCGGGTCGCCGTCACGGCCCCGCTCGCCGTCGACGCCCGGGCCGCCGTCACCGCCCCGCTCGCCGCGGGGACTGCGCTCGTCGTCGAGGTCCTCGCGCGGCACCGGCGGGCAGTCCATCACGCGCGGCAGGCGCGTGGCCATCAGCGCGCCGAGCAGCAGCAGGCCCGCGCTCACGAACAAGGTCACGTGCAGACCGTTCACGAAGGCGTGCCGGGCCGTGTCGCGCAGCGCCGCACCGGCCGTGCCGCCGAGCTGTTCGGCGACCTTGTACGCCTCGCCGAGGGAGTTCGCGGCGGCCCGGGCCGCGCTGTCCGGCACTCCGGGGACGCCGCTCACACCGGGCCCGTACGCCGCGTTCATCACGCTGCCGAGGAACGCGATGCCCATGCCCGCGCCGAGCTGGTACGAGGTCTCGCCGATCGCCGCCGCCCCGCCCGCGCTCTCCGGCGGCGCCTCGCTCAGCATCGACTCGTACGCCGAGAAGAGCGTGGTCTGCAGCCCGAAGCCGAGCAGGACGAAGCCGACGGTCAGCAGCAGCGGGCGGTCGTGCTGTCCCATGAGGACGAGCAGCAGCACCGCCGATGCGGTCAGGACGAAGCCCCAGCCGACCATGCGGCGCGGGCCGAGCCGGCGCAGGGTGTACGAGCCGGTGGCGCCGGCCGCCATGGCGGCGAAGGTCAGCGGGAGCAGCCGCAGCCCGGTCTCCAGGGGGGTGAGGCCGAGGACGAGCTGGAGGTACTGGACGGCGATCAGCTGGAGGCCGACCAGGGCCAGCATCGCCAGCACGATGCAGCCGACCGAGGTGGTGAAGGCCGGCCGGGCGAACAGGCTCATGTCGATCAGCGGGTGCGCGCGCCGCTTCTGCCGCCGGACGAAGAGGACGAGCAGCGCGGCTCCGGCGAGGAGCGGTCCCGCCGTGGGCAGGGCGAGCAGCGGGTCGCCGGCGCCGAGCCGCTTGACGCCGAGGACGGCGCCGAGCACTCCGGCCGCGGCCATCAGCGCGCCGAGCACGTCCCAGGGGCCGTCGCCGCCGCCCCGGGACTCGGGGAGCAGCCAGCGGCCGAGCGGCAGGATCAGCGCCATCAGCGGGATGTTGATCAGGAAGACGGAGCCCCACCAGTAGTGCTCGACGAGGAAGCCGCCGAGCACGGGTCCGGTGGCGGCGCCGACGGCGGCGACCGCCGTCCAGATGCCGATGGCGGTGGCCCGCTCGCGCCGGTCGGGGAAGACCGCGCGGAGGATGGAGAGCGTGGCGGGCATGATCATGGCGCCGCCGACGCCGAGCAGGGCGCGGGCGCCGATCAGCACTTCGGGGACGGTGGCGAGCGCGGCGACCGCCGAGGCGACGCCGAACAGCACGTAGCCGAGCAGCAGCACCCGTCTGCGGCCGACCCGGTCACCGAGGGTGCCGAAGAGGATGAGGAGCGCGGCGCAGATCAGCGGATAGGCGTCGACGATCCACAGCAGCGCGGTGGAGCTCGGGCGCAGGTCCTCGGTGAGGGAGGGGACGGCGACGTGCAGCACGGTCGCGTCCAGCGCGACCAGCAGCAGGCTGACGCACAGGACGACGAGGACGACCCAGCGGTTGGCACCGGCGTCGGTGCGGCGGCCCAGGGGACGCGGCCGCGTTCCGGCCGTGATCGTCCGCGCCATGTACGTACCTCCCAGTGAAGCCCTCGCGCTCGGCGGGCACCGGCCGGGGAGCGGCCCCGGGGCGGCCCGGCATCGACGGGCGAGTGAGCCGTCAGCGTACGCGAGTTCAAGGCCCGAGCGCGTGGTGCAGCTCTCACCCCGGCGGGCCCGGGGGTGTGGCGTACGCCACTCGGGCCGGGCCGCGGCGCGGCGGGAATTCCGCGCCCGTCGACGTCCGGGGAATTCTCCGGACCGTCAAACACACTTACGGAAAGGACACTGCGGCAATAGGGCGGAAGGTCATCCGATTTTCCGACGGATGACGGGAACAAACGCCCGGCTGAGAGCAACTCCACATCACATCGTCATCACGAAGGGACCGGAACGACCAAGGTCGCTACTCACTCCCTGTAACGTCGATTGGGTGCGTACCGACATCTTTGCCCGGCTGGACCGGGAGCCGGAACCGCCGAAGATAGAGGTCCCGCGGATGACCCGCACGCGTCTCGCCCTCTTCGGCGGGACGTCGGCGTTCTATCTGGCCATCGTCGTCGCCGTCCTGCTGTCGACGTGGCTGGTGACCCTCGACTGGAAGATCATGCTCTTCCGGCCCTATCAGCAGTGGCCGGAGCTGCACGCCTTCCTCGACTACTACGTCGTCCTCGGCCAGCGCGGCCCCACGGCCGTCATGGTGGCGGCCTGGCTGGGCTGGCGCTCCTGGCGCCAGCACACCCTGCGGCCGCTGCTCTCCCTCGGAGCGGCGCTGCTGCTGCTCAACGTCACGGTCGGCTCGGTCAAGCTCGGTCTCGGCCGGCTCGGCCCCCACTACGCGACGCAGGTCGGCTCCGCCGAGCTCTTCGCGGGCGGCGACATATTCCCGTCCGGTCACACCGCGAACGCGGTGGTGACCTGGGGCATCCTGGCCTACCTGGCGACGACGCCGAGGGCCCGCCGCTATCTGTCGGCCCTGTCGGCCGTGGTCGCGCTCGGCGTGGGCCTGACCACCGTCTACCTCGGTACGCACTGGCTGAGCGATGTGCTGCTCGGCTGGGCCGCCGGCCTGCTGATCCTGCTGGCGCTGCCGTGGTGCGAGCCGGTCATCGCGGTCGCGGAGGCCCGGATCCTGGCCCTGCGCGACCGGCTGCGCGAGCAGCTGCGGGCCCGCCGCAGGCTGGTTCCCTCGCTGCCGGTGGCGTCCGGCGGCCCGGTGCCCCTGTTCCCGCCGCGTCCGGCGGGGGCCGAGGAGCCGGTGCGGGAGACCGTGGGTGCCGGTTCCGGCCGGGGTGCCGCGGGCCGTGCCCCGGGGCGCCCGGCCGCCCCGCTGGCGGCGCCGCGCCCGCACCACCCGGCGCACCACGCGCACGCCGGCCATCACGCCGTGCGTTCGGAGCGCGGCCCGGTGGGACCGGCCGGGAGCCGTCGCCCGCCGCACTCGCGCCCGGCGACGGGCGGCTGAAACGGCGCCCGGCACGACGACGCGGGCGCGCGGGAGGGCCCCGGCCGAGTCATCGGCCGGGGCCCTCCCGCGTGTCTCCCCCGTCGCGCGGGGCCGTACGCCGGGTGCCGCTCCGGGCCGTCCGACGTCCTTTGTCAGCCGAGCCAGACGCGGGTGACGACGCCGTCCTCGACCTCGAAGTTGATGCGCCCCTCCAGGTACTCCATGGTGATGATCGAGCCCGGGGGCAGGGAACGGACGACGCTCCAGCCCCGGATCCGGGCGAGCCGTTCGGCGTCGTCGGCGGCGAGCCCCACATACGTTTCGGGTGCGTGTTCGGGTGTCATACAGCTCACGTTAGTACCCCGCCGGTCACGCTTGTGTCACAGGTTCTCGACATATGTTTGCCCTGCGCCCCGTCGCCGACAGTGGCGGTTTTCAGCCGTTCCCCGGGTAATTCCCGGCCGTGTGCGAGGGATGCCCCGGGGCCCCGGCAGAGGGCTTACGGAATTCCGTCGGACCGCCGTCCCGCGAGGAATTCGGGCAGTGGCGGCCCGTCCGCGTCGCATTCACGTTTTCCCCGCATCCCGGCCACATCTTCCGCCGACCGGACGATCCGTCGGCCGTCCCGCCGCACCGCGTCCGCGGCCGGCCGGCACACGACGGCTCACGGTCCCGCCGCCGCCGGGGCGGCGCCGCCCGGCCGGTCGAGGGCCCGGGACAGCAGGTCCCTGAGTGCCCGGACGCGGTCGGTCAGCTCCGGCGGGTCGACCACCTCGAACTCGAGGCCGAGCAGCGACACGTGGATCACCAGCAGGTCGAGGCTGTGGGCCCCGGTCCGCAGCAGACAGCGGGCGTCCCCCTCGGCGGTCAGGACACCGTCGGCGACGCCGACCGTCGCCGCGGCCTCGGCGAGCGGCACGTGCAGCCGGATCGTCGCCTCGGTCGCGTACGCCGACGTGGAGACGCCCTTCGCCACATAGGCGGCCAGGTCCTCGGCGGGCGGCTCACGGGGCGGGAAGCGGGGGCCGTGCGGCGGCGTCGGCACGATCCGGTCGGCCCGGAAGGTCCGCCAGTCGGCCCGTTCGACGTCCCAGGCCACCAGGTACCAGCGGCGCTCGCTGCACACCAGCCGGTGCGGCTCGACGTTCCTGCGGGTGGCGGCCCCCTCGTGGTCGCGGTACTCGAAGCGCAGCCGCTCGCCGTCCCGGCAGGCGTTCGCCAGCTCGGTCAGCACGGCCGGGTCGACGCGGTCCCGCGGGGTGCGCAGCATCGGCACGGTGAAGGCGTTGAGGGCCCCGACCCGGCGCCGCAGCCGCCCGGGCAGCACCTGCTCCAGCTTCGCCAGGGCGCGTACGGAGCTCTCCCCGATGCCCTCGACGCCCTGCCCCGCCGCGGCCCGCAGCCCGACGGCGACCGCGACCGCCTCCTCGTCGTCGAGCAGCAGCGGCGGCAGTTCGGCTCCCGCCCCCAGCTGGTAGCCGCCGCCGGTGCCGGGGGTGGCGTTCACCGGATATCCCAGCTCGCGCAGCCGCTCGACGTCCCGCCGGACGGTCCGTGCCGTCACCCCCAGCCGGTCGGCGAGGGCGGCCCCGGACCATTCCCGGTGGGCCTGGAGCAGGGACAGCAGACGCAGCAGCCGTGCGGAGGTCTCCAACATGGGCCCGAGTCTGCCAGTGGTCGCGGACGGTCACGGTCCTCGATCCCGCCTCTTCCCGCGACGGGCACCGGTCTCAGCGGAAGCGGCGGACCACGGCTCCCGCGCGCGCCTTCGCCGAGTAGACCGCGTCGACGACGGTGCCGACGGCGCGGTGGAGGGCGGCGCGGGCCGGCGGGTGGCTGCGGGAGCGCTCGGTGCCCCGGGCCGCGAGCTCGGTCCAGATCTCCTCGTGGCGGGCGGCGATCCGGACCGGGTCGAAGCGCTCGGAGGCCGCGAGGGCCGCCTTGGACGCGCGGGCCCGGGCCTCGTCGTCGTTGATGAGGCCGAGCAGGGCGGCGGCGACCGCCGCCGTGTCGTCGACCGGGACCAGCCGGCCGTCGACGCCGTCCTCGATGATCTCGGCGGGGCCGTGCGGGCAGTCGGTGGAGACGACCGGCAGTCCGCACCGCATCGCCTCGACGATGGTCATCCCGAAGGACTCGCGGCGGGAGGTGACGGCCGCCAGCGAGCCCTTCGCCCACTCCGGCTCCATGGGGTGGGCGGTCCCCATGAGGAAGACGTGCTCGCCGAGGCCCTGCCGCTCGATCTGCCGGGCCAGCGCCTTCCTCAGGTTGTCGGAGGCGTCGCCGGTGCCGTAGATCCGCAGCTTCCAGTCGGGCCGGGCGGCGGCCACGTCGGCGAAGGCGTCGATCAGCAGGTCGTAGCGCTTGACCGGGGTGAGCCGGCCGGCCGCGACGACGATCTTCGAGGCGGGGTCGGCGGGCGGCACGCCGGGCGCGGGCACGCTGTTGGGCACGGCGTCGATCCGCACCCCGGGCAGGGCGAGTGCCCGGTAGGCGCGGGCGTCGGCCTCGGTGACGGTGGTGACGGCGTCCAGGAGCGCGTACTCGTGGGCGATGTCGCGGCGCAGCCGGTAGCTGTGCCCGTCGAGGATCAGGTGCTCCTGGCCGACGAGGACCGGCCCGCGCGGCGCCTGCCGGGCGAGCTGCACGTTGAGGCCCGGGCGGGTGGCGACCACCACGTCCGCCTCGACCGCCGCGAGATAGGCGCCGATCCGGGCGTCGGTGAGGGCGCTGTACTGCTTCCAGCGGCCGTCGCCGCGCGGGAAGACCCGGGCCGGGCGGTGGAAGTCGGGGTGCTCCCCGTCGTAACCGGGGCTGTTCTTCCGGATGTCGACGAGGTGGCGCAGCGTCACCCCGGCGGGGACGCCGAGGATCGGCTCGTCGCGGTGGCGGAACACCGAGACGGTCTCGACCTGGTGACGTTCCGCCAGCTCGGCGGCGAGCGTGAAGGTCGTCCGGATCGTGCCGCCGATGTGGTAGCCGTTGTGGAGCAGGAAGGAGATGCGCATGGGCCGTTCCGGTCCCCCCGGTGAAATGCGTGGTCGGGGGCGACTGTACTGCCCGGGCGCGCGGGATCGTTCACGGCCGGTATCCCAACTGGGGCACCCTGGCGCAGTTCCGCGTCATCTCGCCCTGCGAGACCCAGCCCCGGCCGTCCTGCCAGCGGGCCACGGACAGGCAGGTGAAGCGGGTCCTCGGCGGCTCGGCCAGCTGCTCGAAGCGTACGGGCAGCAGCAGTCCGCGCGCGGTGTACGGCTCCGGCCGGCCGAGGTACGCCTCGACGCAGGCCCGGGTGAGCCGGTCGCCGCAGGACCGGGCCGCGTCGGTGAACCACATGGCCGCCGCCCAGCCTTCCAGCTGCCACTGGGACAGCGGCCGGTCGCCCATCGCCGCCCGGAACTCCCGTACGGCCGGGAAGGTGGTCTCGTCGTGGTTCCGGCTGCTTCCGGTGGCGAAGAGGACGGCCCGGCAGCCGGGCGAGCGCGCGTGGTCGCGCGGCACCGTCGAGGACCAGCTCTGCGCGTGGGTCACCTTGGCGGCGACCCGTACGCCGGACGCCTCCATCGCCTCGCACAGCCGGGCGTTGCCGTGGGTGTCCATCGCGTCGAAGAGGAGGTCGGCCTTCTGCGCCCGCAGATCGGCGGCCACGGCGCGGAAGTTGGGCAGCGCGAAGTCGACCTGTTCCTCGACGACCCGGTAGCCCTCGGCCCGCAGTCCCCGGGCGACCAGCCGGGCGTACGCGGCGGAGGCGGCCTGGTTGTAGGAGACGACGGCGGCGGTCCGGGCGCCGAGGTGCTCACGGAACCAGCGGTAGACCTCGGTGCCGCCGTACAGGACGCCGTTCCAGCCGGGTGCCCGCCCGGTGCGCGGGGCGGAGCTGCCGTGGATCGCGTACAGATGGGGGTACGTGTCGTAGGCGGGGGTCAGCGGCTGTCCGCCGACGTCGGGGACGCCGGCCCGGGCGACGCGCGGGGCGCCTGCGTAGTCGAGGGCGGTGGTGGCGACGAGGGCGAAGACCTTGCGCTCGTCGATCAGCCGGTGCACGCAGGCGTTGTTGCCGACGCCGCTGCCGCCGTCGTCGCAGGTGACGACCTCGATCCGGCGGCCGTCGAGTCCGCCGCGGGCGTTGAGGGCGTCGAAGTAGGCGCGGGCGCCGTCGCGCGGGCCGGTGAGGGCCGCTCCGCCGACGGGGCTTGTGGCGCTGGTGATGATGCCGACGCGGAGCGGCTCACCGCCGGAGGGGGTGACGGTGGGCCGCGTCTCGAAGGCGCTCTCCGGGAGCCGGCTGCCGCAGCCCGTCGCGAGGAGGGCCAGGACGGCGAGGACGGCGGTCAGGAGCAGTGCCGCCGCCGCGTCAGCAGCCCGGGACCTGGGTCGCACCGCTGAGCTGGACGAGACCGCAGAGGGTCCGCACGGAGACCTTCCAGGTGTCGTCCTGCAGGACGGAGGTGCCCTTGGCGTCGGGCAGGGCCGGCTTGCCGCCGACGAGCAGGTCGTAGGTGACGTCGGCGTCCGACGGCGAGGTGAACTCGACGTCCTTCACCTTCGCGGAGCTCGCGGCGGCGTTCTCGTCACCGGCGAAGGCGGCGAGGACCGGGGCCATCCGCGCGCCGTCCTCCAGGAGCCGGACCCGCTCGGCGTTCGGGGTCCTGGGGTCGAAGAAGGCCGTCCAGTTCTTGGTGATCTCCGCCTCGGCCGCCGACGGGTCCGCCGGCTGGGCCGTCATGGTGGGCAGCGTCGTCGAAGGGCCGTCCGTCCTGCCCCCGTTGCCGCCGTCGTCGTCCCCGCAGCTCGCCAGGGCCGGCGTCAGGACCAGTACCGCGGCCGCCGCGAGCGCGGTGGCACGTCTCTTCAGAACCATCTGGCTCACCACCGGATGTCCGTGCAGGCCGGGCGGCCTGATGATTCCAGGGTGTGCCGGTTCGGGGCATAGTGCAAGGAAACGGATGAAGATGACATAAAGACCGGATGGTGGTCCGAGGCCCAGGGAGGCGCCGTGCCGTCGACATCCCGGATCCTGCTGGGGGGCGGACTCGCCGCGGCCGCCGCCGGCGCGGTGCTGTGCGCGCTCGGCTGGTACGGGATCTCGGGCGAGCGGTTCGCGGAACGGCAGCTGCCGTACCTGGCCTCGTGCACCGTGCCGGGGGCGGCGCTGGTCGTGGCGGGTGCGGTGCTGTGCGCGGCGGCCGTCCTCGGGCCCGTACCGCCGTCGTCGCCGCAGCCGGACGAAGGACGGGACGCGGCCGGGGAACCGGCGGCGCCCTCCTCGGAGGAACCCCCGTTGCGGGTCCCCGGCGGGACGCTCGCGCACCGGCCGGACTGCCCGCTGGTGGCCGGACGACCGGAGGCGGTACCGGCGGGCGACGCCGAACTCGCCCCCTGCCCGGTGTGTGAGCCGTGGCCTCGCTGACCCACGACCTGGTCCTCGCCGGCCTCGCCGTCGGCAGCGCGGCGGCGCTCACCGGCATCGGACTGATCGTCACCTACCGGGCGACCGGCGTGCTCAACCTCGCGCACGGCGCGGTCGCCATGCTCTGCGCGTACGTGCTGCGGCAGCTCGTGGTGGAGTGGGGCTGGCCGCTGCCGCTCGGGGCCGCCGTCACCCTGCTCGTGGTGGCGCCCGGCCTCGGTCTGGTCCTCGACCGCGCGGTGTTCCGCCCCCTCGCGCTCGTCGGCGCGGGCCCCGCGCGGACCCTCGTGGCCTCGATCGGCGTCTTCGTGCTGCTCGTCGGCGCGGCGGCACTGGTCTGGGGCGGCGGGGCCCGCGACGACGCGCCCGTGCTGCTCGGCGACGACCCGTGGACGCAGCTCGTGGCGGTGGTGGCGCTGGCCTGCCTGGTGGGGGCGGTGACCCGGTGGACGCGGTTCGGGCGGGAGCTGCGGGCGGTGGTGGACAACCGTCCGCTGGCCGTGCTTTCCGGCATCCGCGCGGACCGGGTGGCGGCGGCCGGCTGGGCCTTCGGCGCGGTCACGGCGGGCCTGACCGGCGTGCTGCTCGCGCCGTACGTCCGGCTCGACCCGTACGGGATGCCGCTCCTCGTGGTCGAGGTGATCGCGGTCGCGGTGGTGGCCCGGATGCGGAGTCTGCCGGTGGCGGTCCTGACCGCGCTCGCGCTGGGCGTGGCACAGGCCCAGCTGACCCGGTTGCACCCCGAGGGCTGGTCGGGAGAGCTGCTCCAGGCGGTCGCGGCGAACCTGTTCGTGGTGGCGCTGCTCGTGGCGGCCCTGGTGCTGCCGGGGGTGGGCGACGGGGACGCGCTTCCGCCGCCGGGCGCCGCGCCGCGGGTGCCGGCGGGCGTGTGGCCGGTGGTGGCGGTGCTCTTCGCGCTGCCCCTGGGCTTCGCCGGCGAGGACCTGACGACGGCGGTGCAGGTGCCGGCGCTCGCGGTGATCCTGCTGTCGCTGGTGGTGGTCGCGGGCCGGGGCGGCCAGATCGCGCTGGGACAGGCGGCGTACGCGGGGCTCGGCGCGCTGTTCACGGGCCTGCTCGCGGCGGCCGGCCTTCCGGAGCTGGTGGCGCTGGCGGTGGCGGTGCTGTGCGTGGCGCCGCTGGGGCTGCTGACCGGGTGGCCCGCGATCCGCCGGCACGGTCTCGCGCCGGCCCTGGTGACGCTCGCGGTCGGGGTGGCGGTGAGCCGCTTCGTCTTCGCGCAGCCGTACGCGACGGCGGGCGTGACCCTGGAGCGCCCGGCCGGCTTCGAGCCGGACCGCCGCTACTACCTGCTCGAACTGGTCGTGCTGGCCTGCTGCCTGCTCCTGGTCGCCGCCCTGCGCCGGGGCCGCACGGGCCGCGCGCTCGCCGCCCTGCGCGACCACGAGCGGGGCGCGGAGGCCGCGGGCGTGCGCGTGGCGGGCCTGAAGGTCCTCGCCTTCGTGCTGGGCGCGTCCCTGGCGGCCCTGGGCGGCGGCCTCCTCGGCATGGGCGTCCGCGCCTTCGACCCCGACGCCTTCGACCCGGTCCGCGGCCTTCTGTGGTTCGCCGCCGTCCTGGCCCTGGGCGCCGACACCCTCCTGACCCCCCTGCTCGCCGCCACCCTCCTCGTCGCCCTCGACGCCGGCACCCACGCGGGCGTGGCCGCGGCCCTGATCGGCCTCCTGGCGACCTTCACGGGCCGCCTCCCACCCCTGCTCCCGGCCCTGCTCCCGACCGACACCACGCGAACGGGCGGGGCCGGGCCTAAGGGCCGGCGGCACGGGCGGGCGGGAACCGGGGCCCGGGGCGGGCCCGCCGGCCGGGGGTCGTGGCGTGCGGGGACCCGCCTCCCGGCGCGGCGCCCGGGGCCGGGTCCGGAGCCGGAGCCGCGAGGTGGTCCGGGCCTCCCGCCGCACGGCAGCCCGCCCGACGGTCCGGCTCGGGGCGCGCGGCGCACCATCACGCCGCCGGCCCACGGACGGCGGCACGCCGCCCCCGCCCCCGGCACCACGGACGGAGACGGCGGCACCTCTGCGACCCCCGCCCGAGCCGGTGCCGCACCGCCGGAGCGTCTGCCCGGCGAGGGCCCCCCGCCGGGCGAGCGGGCATCGCGCGCCCCCGCGCCGGGCCACGGTCCGGGTCCGCGGCCTCCCGCCGCCGGAGGCGGACGCGCGGACGCCGAAGGCGCCCCGCGCTCCACGGGAGGACCGGTGGTGCGAGCGGAGACGGCCGGCTCCGGCGAAGGCGAGGGGGACGCCCGGCGGCCCGGGGCCGGGTCCTGGGGCGGGTCCTGGGGCGGCCGCCCCAGGACCGGGCCGGTGCCGCCCAGGACCCGGCCGGTCCGGCCCGAGGGCGGGAGGCTCGTCGCGCGGGGGCTTCGGCTCACCCGTCCCGGAGGGCTCACCGCGCTCGACGGGGTCGATCTCGTGCTGCTGCCGGGTGGGGTGACCGCGGTCGTCGGGCCCAACGGGGCCGGGAAGAGCACGCTGTTCGACTGTCTCGCGGGGACGGTGCGGCCCACCGCCGGGCGGGTGCTGCTCGACGGGACGGACATCACCGGGCGGCCCGCCCACGTCCGGCACCGGCTCGGGATCGGCCGGACGTTCCAGCAGCTCGCCGTGTTCCCGTCGCTCAGCGTCGAGGAGAACGTCCGCGTCGGCGCCCGGCCCGGGCCCGGGGAGGACGCGGCGGTCGAGCGGGCCCTGCGCCTGGCCGGTCTCGGCGGCTCCGTGCGGCACCGGGCGGCCGCCGGCCTGCCGACGGGCACGCTCCGCAGGGTCGAGCTGGCCCGCGCCCTGGCGGGCGACCCGCACACCCTGCTGCTCGACGAGCCCGCCGCGGGCCTCGACGCCGGCGAGACCGCCGCCCTGGCCCGGGTCCTCGCCGCCCTCGCCGCCGACGGCCTCGCCGTGCTCGTGGTCGAGCACGACCCGGACCTCGTCGCCGGCATCGCCCGTACCGTCCACACCATGGAAGGCGGCCGGATCGTGTCATGACCGTCGAGATCGCCCTGCGCCGCGCGCGGGTCCGCTACGGCCCCCTGGAGGCCCTCCACGGCCTCGACCTGCTCCTGCCCGCCGCCACCGTCACGGTCCTGCTGGGCCGCAACGGCGCCGGCCGCACCACCGCGCTGCGCGCCCTCGCCGGGACGGTGCCGCTGGCCGCCGGGCGGGTGGAGTGGCGCGGTACGGACGTCACCCGGGTGCCCGCCCACGAACGGGCCCGCCGCGGCCTGTGCTTCGTACCGGACCTGCGGGCCGTGTACGCCACCCTCACCGTCGCCGAGAACCTGGAGCTGTCGGCGCCCGGCCGCCGGGACGCGGCCCTCGCCGCCTTCCCCGAGCTCGCGCCCCTGCTCGGCCACCGCGCCGGGACCCTCTCCGGCGGCGAGCGCCGGATGCTCGCGCTGACCCGCGCCCTGCTCTCCCCCGTCCACCCGGCGGGCGCCCGCGTGGTGCTGGTCGACGAGCCGTCCCTCGGCATGGCGCCCGCCCTGGCCGGCCGTGCGTACGGGCTGCTCGCCGCCCTCGCCCGGCCGCCCCGCTCGGCCGCGGTGGTCCTGGCCGAGCAGCGCGTGCCGCACGGGCTGCCGCCGGGCTCGGTGGTGTACGAGCTGCGCCGGGGCGCCCTCGCGGGTGGCGGTGAGGTCACCGCGTCGCGGACGTGAGCCTCAGCATCGTGCCGACCATCAGCCGGTTCGGGTCCGGGCCGATCACCGCCCGGTTCGCCTCGTACAGCGCCTGCCAGCCGCCCTTGATCCTGAAGCGCCGGGCGATCGCGCTGAGCGTGTCGCCGGCCTGGACGACATGGGCGCGCCCGCTCAGGCCGTACCGCCGCGAGCACACCGGCCACGCCCCCCAGCCCTGGACCCGCAGCACGTCCTCGGCGACCGTGATCTGCTGCGCCCTGGTCGCCAGGTCGGCGCGACGGGCGTGGCGCAGCCCGCCGAACTCCTCCCAGGTGGGCTGCCAGAACTGCAGGCCGCCGTAGAAGCCGTTGCCGGTGTTGGCGTGCCAGTCGCCGCCGCTCTCGCACTCCGCGACGCAGCCCCACGGCCACTGGTCCTTCACGCACGCCTCGACGGGCGTGGGGGCGGTGGCGGGGCCCGACGCCCGGGCGAGCGCCGCCGGGGACAGCAGCGACGCGGCCAGGACGGCGGCGGCCGTCGCACATCGGATCTTCGACATCCGGGCAGGCTAGGCAGCCGCTCCCGCCGCCGGCTCCGTGCCGCGCGGAACACCGTTCACATGCCACCCGGTCGGCGTCACCGGGGTCCGGCGGCGCCCCGGCCCAACTTGCCGCCGCTCCGCGCGTGACCCCGGCGGAGCCTTCCCCGTTGAACTCGGCATGAGACGACCGGGATCCGCCCGTCGTCGCACGCGAAGAGTCCAGGGAGCCCCCCGTGCCGCGCATGCTCGACGTCAGCGAGGACGTACGCGCCGAGATCGGCGACGAAGAAGCCGACCGGCTGCTCGCCGGCGACAACGCCCCGGGCAGCTACGACTGCACCTCCTGCCGCACGCCCGGCGACTCCGAGCAGGAGCGCACCAGCACGGTGCTGTTCGTCGGCGAGGAGACCGCCGTCCTCGCCTTCGCCCACGCCAGCTGCATCCCGTCCCAGGTCGTCCGGGTCGCCGAGGAGCAGCTCCAGGGCGCCGTCGCCTCCATCACCGCCGCGGACGCCGCCGACTCGCTGTCCGCCGCGCACCCCCGGCAGGCGGTCCTGGGCGTCACCAGCGGGCTGGTCCTGATCGAGGGCGAGCTGCACCCGGCGCTCGTGGTGGAGCCGACGGCGCCGGTCGTCCGCCCCGGTTCGGACGGTCTGACCGACGAGTTCCTGCCGCTCCTGGTCGAGCAGGGCTTCCAGCCGGTCGCCGACGTCAACGTCAAGCCGGCTCCGCTGCCCGGCTGGTCGGTCCTGGTCGCCATGGGCCAGCTGCACTCCGTCCTCCAGCCCGGCGCGGGCGGCGTGGGCCAGGCCGCCTGGTGGCAGGCGCACCAGCCGCTCCAGGTGACCGAGGGCTGGCGGGCCGCGGCCAACAAGTCGCACACGGTGCTGGTCTTCGCCGCCCCGGTCGGCTCGATCGGCCAGCAGCCGCGCGAGGACCTGCTGCGCGACGCCCTGGAGAAGGCCGCGGCCAACGGGCGCCTGGTGGCCGCCGCCATGCCGCTGGCCGGTACGTGATGGAGGACACGCGACCCGGCATAGGGCCGGCCCGCGTCCCGGGTGTGCCGACCGTCCCGCGACCCCGGCGGGCTCCTCTTTCCGAGGGCCGCCCGCATCTCACGGACGCCGGGGTCGTTGGCACCTATGTGCACCCATACGACCCCTTCCGCGAGCAGTATCCGAGTCCGATCCCGTCCATGCGCCCGGCGCAGGACCTCCCGGCGGGCCGATCGTCGACGCCGATCTACGACGCCCTGTACTCCGAGTACCGCCGGACCTTCCGTACGCTGCCGGGTGACCGCAGCGGCGAGGAGGAGCTGAGCTTCCGGGCCTTCGGCACGGGGGCGGCGGCCGGACACCGGCAGCATGCGGGCTGGTCGGCGTACGCGCTGCCGCCGGGCGGCAGGGGCGGCGTGTAGCGACGACCGGGAAGCGGCGACGCGGACCGACAAGGACGCGGACGCGCATGACGGACGCGCGTGTCGGACGCGCAGACGGCTGAGGGCCGGGGCTCATCGCCCCGGCCCTCAGCCGTTCGTCATTCCGTCATTCCGTCACTTCTTCTTGCCGCGCTTCTCGCGCACCCGCACCGAGATGTGGATCGGGGTGCCCTCGAAGCCGAACTCCTCACGCAGCCGGCGCTCGACGAAGCGGCGGTAGCCGGCCTCCAGGAAGCCGGAGGCGAAGAGCACGAAGCGCGGCGGCTTGGTGCCCGCCTGCGTGCCGAAGAGGATGCGGGGCTGCTTGCCACCGCGGATCGGGTGCGGGTGGGCGGCCACGAGCTCGCCGAGGAAGGCGTTGAGCCGGCCGGTGGGGACGCGGGTCTCCCAGCCGGCGAGGGCCGTCTCGATGGCCGGGACCAGCTTCTCCATGTGGCGGCCGGTCTTGGCGGAGACGTTGACCCGGGGCGCCCACGAGACCTGCTGCATCTCGGTCTCGATCTCGCGCTCCAGGTAGTAGCGGCGCTCCTCGTCGAGCTCGTCCCACTTGTTGTAGGCGATGACGATGGCGCGGCCGGACTCGACCGCCATCGTGATGATGCGCTGGTCCTGGACCGAGATGTGGTCGGTGGTGTCGATGAGGATGACGGCCACCTCCGCCTTCTCGACGGCGGCGGCGGTCCGCAGGGAGGCGTAGTAGTCCGCGCCCTCCTGGAGGTGGACCTTCTTGCGGATGCCCGCGGTGTCGACGAACTTCCAGGTCTTGCCGCCCAGCTCGATCAGCTCGTCGACCGGGTCGCGGGTGGTGCCGGCCAGCTCGTTGACGACGACCCGCTCCTCACCGGCGACCTTGTTGAGCAGGGAGGACTTGCCGACGTTCGGACGGCCGATGAGCGCGATGCGGCGCGGGCCGCCGACGGCGTTGCCGAAGCGCTGCTCGGGGGCGTCGGGCAGCGCCTTGAGGACCTCGTCGAGGAGGTCGCCGGTGCCGCGGCCGTGCAGGGAGGAGACGGGGAACGGCTCGCCGAGGCCGAGCGACCACAGCGTGGCGGCGTCGGCCTCGCCGGAGGGGCCGTCGACCTTGTTGGCGGCGAGCACGACCGGCTTGCCCGCCCTGCGGAGCAGCTTGACGACGGCCTCGTCGGTGTCGGTGGCGCCGACGGTGGCGTCCACGACGAAGAGGCAGGCGTCGGCGGCTTCGATGGCGTACTCGGCCTGGGCGGCGACGGAGGCGTCGATGCCGAGGACGTCCTGCTCCCAGCCGCCGGTGTCGACGACCTTGAAGCGGCGGCCGGCCCACTCGGCCTCGTAGGTGACGCGGTCGCGGGTGACGCCCGGGCGGTCCTCGACGACGGCCTCGCGGCGTCCGATGATCCGGTTCACCAGGGTCGACTTGCCGACATTGGGACGGCCGACGACGGCGAGGACGGGGAGCGGGCCGTGCCCGGCCTCCTCGATCGCGCCTTCGACGTCCTCGATGTCGAAGCCCTCTTCCGCGGCGAGCTCCATGAACTCCGCGTACTCGGCGTCGCCAAGTGCCCCGTGGTCGTGCTGGTCGTTCATGAAGTCCGTTCCTTGATCATTCGTGGTCGGTGGGTCCCGTCACCGGGCCCACTACTGAGAGTGTCGCTCAGCGCCCGGTGAG
Organism: Streptomyces roseoviridis; assembly: GCF_039535235.1. NCBI lineage: Bacteria > Bacillati > Actinomycetota > Actinomycetes > Kitasatosporales > Streptomycetaceae > Streptomyces > Streptomyces roseoviridis. Next base: position 6,002,897 of record NZ_BAAAWU010000001.1, on the reverse strand, counting down.
GCGCCTGGCGTTTTCGAGGTGTTCGGTGAGCCGTGCCTGGATGCGGAAGGTCGCCTCGTCCAGTGCCTTGCGGGTGCGCCGGCCGCTGCCGTCGCCCGCGTCGAAGGCGTCGCCGAAGACGACGTCGACCCGGCTGCGCAGCGGGGGCAGCGCCTTGATCAACCGTCCGGGCCGCTCGGAACTTCCCAGCACGGCCACGGGCACGATCGGTGCCCCGCTGCGGACGGCGAAGTAGGCGAGACCGGCCCGCAGGGAGGCGAAGTCGCCCTCGCCGCGAGTGCCCTCCGGGAAGATCCCGAGGACGCCGCCGTGCTCCAGGACCGCGAGGGCGTTGGATATCGCCGTGCGGTCGGTGCTGTCGCGGTCGACCTTGAGCTGCCCGATGCCGGTGAGGAAGCTGCCGAGCGGGCCGACGAACGCTTCCTTCTTGACGAGGAAGTGCACGGGCCGCGGGGCGGTGCCCATGAGCATGGGGCCGTCGATGTTGTGCGCGTGGTTGACGGCGAGGATGACGGGGCCGGAGGCCGGCACCCGCCAGGCGCCGAGGACGCGCGGCTTCCACAGGCCGTACATCAGCCCGATGCCGATGCCCCGGCCGACGGCGGCGCCCTTCTCTGAGGGCTGGGTCACAGGGCGGCCGCCCTCTTCTGGCCCCGCTTCTCCTCCACCAGGGTCACCACGCATTCGATGACCTGGTCGAGGGTGAGGTCGGTGGTGTCGACCTCCACGGCGTCGTCGGCCTTGGCGAGCGGGGAGGTCTTACGGCTGGAGTCGGCCGCGTCCCGCTTGATCAGGGCCTGCTTGGTGGCGTGCACGTCGGCGCCCTTGAGCTCGCCGGAGCGGCGGGCGGCGCGGGCCTCGGGCGAGGCGGTGAGGAAGATCTTGAGGTCGGCGTCGGGCAGGACGGTGGTGCCGATGTCCCGGCCCTCGACGACGATGCCGCGCTCGGCGCCCTTGGCGATGGAGCGCTGGAGCTCGGTGATCAGGCTGCGCACCTCGGGGACGGCGCTGACGGCGCTGACCTTGGAGGTGACCTCCTCGGTCCGGATGGGACCGGCGGCGTCCACCCCGTCGACGGTGATGGTGGGCCTGGCCGGGTCGGTGCCGGAGACGATGACGGGCTTACCGGCGGCGTTGGCGACGGCGTCGGCGTCGTGGACGTCGACGCCGTTGCTGATCATCCACCAGGTGATGGCGCGGTACTGGGCGCCGGTGTCGAGATAGCTCAGGCCCAGCTTGGCGGCAACCGCCTTCGAGGTGCTCGACTTGCCCGTGCCGGAGGGGCCGTCGATGGCGACGATCACGGTGTCCACGGTGGGGAACGCCTTCCTGGGTGAGCGGCAGCCCCCGTCGTACGTGCGGGGACCCCCACAAGGTTACCGAGTCCCCCGCACCCATTCGGCCCAGCGGCCTGGGCGGGCCGGTACGGGCGGTGCGGGCCCCCGGGCGGCGCCCCTGCCCTGCGGCCCACGGCTCGGACCCGCGCGTCCGCGCCTCCGCCCGGGTAGCCGTGTGGCGCCCGCCTCGGCTGACGCCCTGCGCCCGTGCGGCGGTGCCTACGTCGTCCACCCCCGTGGGGGCAATCGTCCCGCGGGGCCCCTAGGGCGAGCGGCGGGCGGGCCCGCGCCCCGCTGGGCGGTACCGCCGGCCCCGCCCACCCCCGTGTGGGCAGTCGTCCCGCAGGGCGGGACGGGTGGCCACACGGGACGGCGCCCTCTGCGGGCGCCTCCGCTCCCTGCACCTACCCGCACCACCAGGGCGCTGCGCCCTGGTGGTGACCGTCACCGCAAGGAAACCGAGGCCCGGCAAGGGGCGCCGTCCGTTGTGCCCACCCGTTCCGCCTGGGGGCACCCCCGGACGAAGTCTGGGGGAAACGAATGCCCACAACGAGGGGCGAAGAGCCGCAGCGGCGCAGCCAGCCCCGCGGGGCGCAGGCCCGCGATGAGGCGGCGCCCGCACCAGGTCAGGTCGTGCGCAGGGCCCAGCCGCGTTCCTTCAGGGCCGCGCCGAGGGCCGGCGCCGCCGACGGGGTCACCATCAGCTGGACCAGGCCCGCCTGCTGGCCCGTCGCGTGTTCGATGCGGACGTCCTCGATGTTGACGCCGGCGCGGCCTGCGTCGGCGAAGATGCGGGCGAGTTCGCCGGGCTGGTCGCTGATGAGGACGGCGACGGTCTCGTAGGCGGTGGGCGCGGCGCCGTGCTTGCCGGGGACGCGGGCGCGGCCGGCGTTGCCACGGCGCAGGACGTCCTCCACGCCGGAGGCGCCGGCGCGGCGCTTGGCGTCGTCGCCGGACTCCAGGGCGCGCAGGGCCCGCACCGTCTCGTCGAGGTCCGCCGCGACGCCCGCGAGGACGTCGGCGACGGGCCCGGGGTTCGCGGAGAGGATCTCGACCCACATGCGGGGGTCGGACGCGGCGATCCGGGTGACGTCACGGATGCCCTGCCCGCACAGCCGTACCGCCGTCTCGTCGGCCTCCTCCAGGCGGGCCGCCACCATCGACGACACCAGCTGCGGGGTGTGGGAGACGAGTGCGACGGCCCGGTCGTGGGCGTCGGCGTCCATGACGACGGGGACGGCCCGGCACAGGGCGACCAGTTCGAGGGCGAGGTTGAGGACCTCGGTGTCGGTGTCCCGGGTCGGCGTGAGCACCCACGGCCGGCCCTCGAAGAGGTCGGCGGAGGCGGCCAGCGGCCCGGAGCGCTCCTTGCCGGACATCGGGTGCGATCCGATGTACGCGGTCAGGTCCAGGCCCAGCTCCTCCAGCTCCCGCTTGGGCCCGCCCTTCACGCTGGCCACGTCGAGGTAGCCGCGGCCGAGACCGGCCCGGATCGCCCCGGCGAGGGTGGCGGCGACGTGCGCGGGCGGTACGGCGACCAGGACCAGGTCCACGGGACCCTCGGGCGCCTCGTCGGTGCCCGCGCCGAGCGCGGCGGCCGTACGGGCCCGGTCCGGGTCGTGGTCGCGCAGGTGGACGGTGACGCCCCGGCCGGCGAGGGCCAGTGCGGCCGAGGTGCCGATGAGGCCGGTTCCGATGACGAGGGCGGTTCTCACTGGGCGATGTCCTTGCGCAGGGCGGCCGCGGCGCCGAGGTAGACGTGCGCGATCCGGGACTTGGGCAGATCCGACTCGACGTGCGCGAGGAGCCGCACGACCCTCGGCATCGCGCCCGGGACGTCCAGCTCCTGGGCGCAGATGAGGGGGACGTCCACGATGCCGATGCGGCGGGCGGCCGCGGCCGGGAAGTCGCTGTGCAGATCGGGCGTGGCGGTGAACCAGATGCTGATCAGGTCGTCCGCGGTCAGGCCGTTGCGTTCGAGCACGGCGGTGAGCAGCTCCTCGACCTGCTCGTGCATGTGTCCGGCCTCGTCCCGCTCCAGCTGGACGGCGCCTCGGACGGCTCGTACCGCCACCTCGTACTCCTTCGCCTGCGTCAGTGCTCCGACCAGCCTAGTCAGCCGGGCGGAGGGGCGGTCGCGGCGCCCGCCCTCCGAGACGGCGCCGGGGCGGGCGATGTCCGCAGGGTAGAACTGGGGGCATGCTGCTGCACGTCGTACCGCTGGACGAATGGTCCGCCGATCCCGGTCTCCCGTACGCCCCGGCGTCCCTCGCCGCCGAGGGCTTCGTCCACTGCTCCCCGGACGAGGCGGCCGCCCTCGCGATCGCCGACGCCCGTTTCCGGGACGCGGCGGGCCCGCTCCTGGTGCTGGTGATCGACGAGAGCCGGCTGACGGGCGAGGTCCGCTGGGAGGGCACGGGGGACGCCCTCTTCCCGCACGTGTACGGGGCGATCGAGCGGTCCGCGGTCACGGCGGTCCTGGAGGTGCGGCGGGACGCTGACGGCCGTGCGAGGGAGCTGACGCCCCGGGCGTAGGCGTGTTGCGGCCCGCGCGCGGGGCCCCCGGCCAAGCTGGTCGCCATGACGACTGCTGACGCCCTGCCCCGCCGTACGGCACTCCTCGCCGGTGCGGTCCTGGTCACCGGCTGCGGATCGAACGGATCGGACGGCACGGACCGTACAAACGGTACGAGGGAGGAGACCACGGCCTCGACGCCGGCCGCGCCCACCTCCGGCGCCCCCACCCCCGTCGAGCCGTCCCCTCCCGCCGACGCGCTCGCCCGCACGTCCGACATCCCGGTCGGCGGCGGGAGGGTCTTCAAGGACCGCAAGGTCGTGGTGACCCAGCCGTCGGCAGGCGAGTTCAGGGCCTTCTCCGCGGTCTGCACCCACCAGGGCTGTCTCGTGGGCAAGGTCGCCGACGGCACGATCGACTGCCCCTGCCACGGCTCCCGGTTCCATGTGGCGGACGGCTCGGTCGCGGCCGGTCCGGCCACCCGGCCGCTGCCGGCCGAGACGATCAATGTGTCGGCGGGCACCATCACTCTGGCCTAGCCTGTCGCGCATGACTCCCGAGGAACTGGTGCGCGACCACACGATCTACTCCTGTGTCATGGGGTCGCGCGCGTTCGGTCTGGCGACCGAGGACAGCGACACCGACCGCAGGGGCGTGTACCTCGCCCCGACCCCGCTGTTCTGGCGCTTCGACAAGCCGCCCGCCCACGTGGAGGGCCCGGCCCCCGAGCAGTTCAGCTGGGAGCTGGAACGGTTCTGCGAACTCGCCCTGCGCAACAACCCGAACGTCCTGGAGTGCCTGCACTCCCCCGTCGTCGAGCACGCCGACGCGACCGGCCGCGAACTGCTCTCGCTGCGCGGCGCGTTCCTCTCCCGCCGGTCGCACGCCACCTTCGTCCGGTACGCGGCAGGCCAGCGCCGCAAGCTCGACGCCGACGTCCGCCAGTACGGCGCCCCGCGCTGGAAGCACGCCATGCACCTGCTGCGCCTGCTCATCAGCTGCCGGGACCTGCTGCGCAGCGGCGAACTCCGGATCGACGTCGGCGAGGGCCGTGAGCGCCTGCTGGCCGTGAAGCGCGGCGAGGTGTCCTGGCCGGAGGTGGAGTCCTGGATGAACCGCCTCCAGGACGAGGCGGACCACGCCCACACCATCAGCCCCCTCCCCGAGGCCCCGGACACCGCCCGCGTGCAGGACTTCCTGACCCGCGCCCGCCGCACCTCAGCCCTGCGCGTACTCGACGCGGACCCGCACGACCAGATCGTGCAGCGCGCCGAGGGCGTCCGGCTCGGCGCGCAGCCCTGAGGCCGCCTGCGCCGCGTCGAGGACGGCGTGCAGCCGCTCCACCTCCGCCCGTACGTCCTCCGTCGCGACGACGGCCGCCCCGTGCTCGGCGGCCGCCTTGGCCTCGACGAGCTCGGGCAGCCGTGCGGGTGCCTCGGGAACCTCGGCGGCGAGCGTGGGCAGATGCGCCTGGACCTCGCCCGACCGCATGAGGTGGATGCCGGTCAGCAGCGCCCGATAGGTGTAGAGCAGTGGCTTGAGCTCGCGGCTCTTCTCGAAGAGCCGCCACTGCGTGCCGGCGAATCCCCGGTAGTGGTGGGCGTGGTGGGAGGTGACCACGTCCGGCACGTGCGCGCACAGCTCCGCGTGCGCGGCGGACGTGTGGGCGACCAGCGGTGAGGTCAGCTGCTCCAGGACGTAGCCGTTGCGCCGCAGCATGAGCCGGACGAACTTCCGCAGGTCGTGGGTGACGAGGTCCGTCTCGACCCCGGCCCGGTCCTCCGTGCGGCTCCGGGTCTCCTCCGGCTCGCGCAGACCGATCAGCCCGGCGACCGGCAGCAGGTGCACGCCCCGCAGGTCGACGTCCGAGTCACGGGACGGGAAGCCGTAGAGGTGGGCGCCCGAGACAGTGGCGAAGAGCAGCGGGTCGGGCTGCTCGGCCACGACGGCGGGCAGATCGAGGCCGGGCAGTCCTGCCCCGGCCAGGCGGTCCGCGTCGACTGCGGGGGCATGGGAGTGCGTCATGGGCTCACGCGTCCCAGAGCGCGCCGAAGGCCAGCAGCTCGTCGCGGTACTCCACCCGCTCCGCCCACTCCTCGGGCCACGCGTCCGCGCCCAGGTGCGCCCCGGCGAAGGCGCCCGCGAGGGCGGCGATGGAGTCGGAGTCGCCGCGGGTGCAGGCAGCGCGGCGCAGGGCGGTGAGGGGCTCGTCGGGGAAGAGCAGGAAGCAGAGCAGCCCGGTGGCCAGGGCCTCTTCGGCGATCCAGCCGTCGCCGGTGTACGTGCAGGGGTCCAGCTCCGGGTCGGCGGTGCGCTGCACGGCGTCCAGGCGCTCCAGGACGGCCAGGCACTCGTCCCAGCCGCGCCGGATGAAGTGCGGGGCGCTGGGGTCCTGGGAGCGGGTCCACAGGTCGCCGAGCCACAGCTTGTCGTAGCGGGAGCGGTTGTCCAGCGCGTACGAGCGGAGCTGCCCGACGAGCCCGGTGGGGTCCGCGCCCCGGGCGAGCAGGTGCACGGCCCGTGCCGTCAGGTCGGAGGCGGCCAGGGCGGTGGGGTGGCCGTGGGTGAGGGCGGACTGGAGCTGGGCGGCACCGGCGCGCTGCTCGTCGCTGAGCCCGGGCACGAGTCCGATGGGCGCGACCCGCATGTTGGCGCCGCAGCCCTTGGACGCGACCTGGCTGGCGTCCTGCCAGAGCCGGTCGCTGTCGAGGAGCCGGCAGGCGACCATGCAGGTGCGGCCCGGGGCCCGGTTGTTCTCCGGGGAGTGGTACCAGTCGACGTACTCCTCCCGTACGGGCCCGGCGAGCCGCAGGGGGCTGAGCACGCCCCGGTCCATGGCGGTGCGGATACCTCGCGCGAAGGCGAGGGTCATCTGGGTGTCGTCGGTGACCCGGCCCTTCTCGGGGAGAGCGAGCTCCCGCCAGGGGCCGTACCAGCTGATGATCCTCCCCACGTCGATGAACTCGGTGGGCAGGCCCAGCGCGTCCCCCAGCGCCAGTCCGATCAGCGCCCCCGTCGCCGCCCTCTTGGTGGTGCCCTTCGTCATGCCGTCCGTCCTTCCGGTCGCAGCAGTGGCGGGTGGAGGGCCGTGGCCTCTCCCGCCCGGTAGAGAGCGGCCGGTTTCCCCCGTCCGCCGGTGCGGCGCGGTGGTGCCTCGACGGGCCGGACGAAGCCGGGGGTGGCGAGGACCTTGCGCCGGAAGTTGGGGCGGTCGAGTGCGACGCCCCAGACCGTCTCGTACACCTGCCGCAGCTCGCCGAGGGTGAACTCGGCCGGGCAGAAGGCGGTGGCGAGACAGGTGTACTCGAGCTTGGCGCCGACGCGTTCGCGGGCGTCGGCGAGGATCCGGTCGTGGTCGAAGGCGAGGTCGCGGGCGTCCTCGTACGGCAGCCAGCGGGCCTGGGCCGCGTCGCCGCCGCCGCGTGGTTCGGGCAGGTCGGGGACGAGCGCGGTGAACGCGACGGAGACGACCCGCATGCGGGGGTCGCGGTCGGGCTCGCTGTAGGTGCGCAGCTGTTCCAGGTGGAGCCGGGCGGCGTTGGCCTCGGACAGGCCGGTCTCCTCGGCCAGTTCGCGGCGCGCGGCCTGCTCGGCGGACTCGTGGGGCAGCACGAAGCCGCCGGGCAGCGCCCAGGCGCCGGCGTAGGGCTCCTGGCCGCGCTGGACGAGCAGGACGTGCAGGCGTTGCTCGCGGACGGTGAGGACGGCGAGGTCGGCGGTGAGGGCGAAGGGCTCGAAGGCGTGCTTGTCGTAGCCGTGGGGCGCGGCGGGCGCGCCGGGTGCGGTGCTCATCGGCGTTCCGGGAGGGGGTCGGTGAAGTGCCAGCCCTCGGCGAGCAGCGCGTCGACGGCGGCGACGGCCGTCGCCAGGCGCTCCTCGTGGGGGCCGGTGAGCAGGACGGTGCGGCGTCCGGTGTGGGCGAGCTGGGCGAGGAAGCGGGCGGTCATCCACGGCCGGAGGTGTTCGCCGTCGCGCAGTCCGTCGTCCTCGAAATCGACGCCCCGGTGGTCGGTGAGCAGCCACAGGTGCTGCCGGCCGCGGGCGGCGATCTCGCCGGTGCCGGGGCTGCTCGTGCCCATGTACCGCTCGTGCCAGATGGTGGTGGCGAAGGCGTCGGTGTCGCAGAAGAGGACGGGTGATCCGTCGCGGGCGGCCTCCTCCTCCATCTCGGCCTGGCGCAGGGCGATGACCGGGAAGTCGGAGGAGTGGAAGGTGACCTCGGACCAGCCGGCGCCGGGCCGCTCGGCCCGCAGTTCGGCGAGTTTGAGCTCGCTGTAGGTGCGTCCGTACTCGGGGACGTACCGGGTGCGGGCCCAGACGCCGCCGCGCCGCCGGTAGTGGTCGGCGAGGGCGAGCGCCATGGTGGTGGTGCCGGTGGACTCGGCGCCGAGGACGACGACCCGGCGGGTGAGGGCGGCCCGTACGGGGGCCTCCAGGTGGTCCCAGTGGGCGACCGGGTCGGCGCGCACGGCGGTGCCGGAGACGGGGTGGCGGACCCGGCCGGGGTCGACGCAGACGGAGGCGGCGCCGAAACGGCGGCCGAGCTCCTCGCCGTACGGCTCCGAGGTGAAGACGGCGTCGACGGGCTCGGGCACCGCGGCCCGGAAGACCGCCATGTGGGCGTCCCACACATCGGGGTCGTGGAGGTCGACGGGGTGGTCGTCGACGGCGCCCACGACGAGTGCGTCGGGGTGGATCTCGCGCATCCAGGCGACCCGCTCGGCGAGGGGGACGGATTCGACGGAGGAGGCGCAGACGAGCACGGTGAGGCGCTCGCACCGCTCGCGCGCGGTGCGGACGAGGTGGTGGTGGCCGGCGTGCGGCGGATAGAACTTGCCGAGGACGAGGCCGTGCCCGTAGCGCTTCATGCCGCCGCCTCCACGGGGAGGCCGCGCCGGGCGGTGAGGTCGCGCCGCCAGTCGCGCAGGCCGAGGACGCAGAGGGTCATGAAGCCGACGTACAGCACCGAGGTGAGGTAGAGCTCCTTGTACGCGTACAGGGGCACGTAGACGACGTCGGCGGCGATCCAGAGCCACCAGGACTCCAGGCGCTTTCGGCACTGGCCGTAGGTGGCCATCAGGGACAGCGCGGTCGTCAGGGCGTCCCAGAAGGGCACGGTCGAGTCGGTGGCCCGGTCGAGGAGCAGGGTGAGGGCGAGGGTCCCCACCGCCCCCGCCGCGACGAGCCAGGTCCACTCGGTGCGGCTGGTGCGCCGCACCGGGAGGGGCCGGGTGACGGAGCCTGGTCCACCCCCGTGGGTCCAGGTCCACCAGCCGTACGCGGCGAGGGCGATGAAGACGATCTGGAGGCCGGCGTCGGCGTACAGCCCGCTCTGGGTGAAGAGCAGGAGGAAGAAGACGTTGTTGGCCATGCCGATCGGCCAGTTGGCGACGTGCTGGCGGGCGACGAGCCAGACGCAGAGCGCCCCGCTCCCGAAGCCCAGCACCTCGGTCCAGGAGACCGGGGTGTCGAGGAGCGTGAAGAGCGGCCGCTGGAGCGGGTCCAGGACGTGTCCGAGACTCATGCTCGCCTCCCCTTTGAGCCCTTAAGAGTCAGCCTGACTATAAATGCTGGCGGCAGTCGACCACAAGTACGAAAAGGGCCCGTGACCGCCTGTCCGGCGGTCGCGGGCCCTTCGCTGTCGTCAGCAGGCGGCTACAGGCCGACTTCCTTCATCAGCATGCCGACCTCGGTGTTGCTCAGGCGGCGCAGCCAGCCCGACTTCTGGTCGCCCAGGGTGATCGGGCCGAAGGCGGTGCGGACCAGCTTCTCGACCGGGAAGCCCGCCTCGGCGAGCATGCGGCGCACGATGTGCTTGCGGCCCTCGTGCAGCACGACCTCGACGAGGTAGTTCTTGCCGGTCTGCTCGACGACGCGGAAGTGGTCGGCGCGGGCGTAGCCGTCCTCCAGCTGGATGCCTTCCTTGAGCCGCTTGCCGACCTCGCGGGGCAGCGGGCCGGTGATGGCGGCCAGGTAGGTCTTCTTCACGCCGTACTTGGGGTGGGTGAGACGGTGGGCCAGCTCGCCGTGGTTGGTGAGCAGGATGATGCCCTCGGTCTCGGTGTCGAGACGGCCGACGTGGAAGAGCCGGGTCTCGCGGTTGGTGACGTAGTCACCGAGGCACTGGCGGCCGTCCGGGTCCTCCATGGTGGAGACGACACCGGCCGGCTTGTTCAGCGCGAAGAACTGGTACGACTGGGTGGCGACCGTCAGGCCATCCACCTTGATCTCGTCCTTCTCCGGGTCGACGCGCAGGCCCTGCTCGACCACGATGCTGCCGTTGACCTCGACGCGGGACTGCTCGATGAGCTCCTCACAGGCGCGGCGGGAGCCGTAGCCAGCGCGCGCGAGCACCTTCTGCAGGCGCTCACCCTCCTGCTCGGCACCGGGGAAGGTCTTGGGGGTCTTGATCTCGGGCTTGTTGGCGTACCGCTCCCGGTTGCGCTCCTCCGCGCGGGCGTCGTACTCGCGCGAGCGGGCCGGGGCCGTACGGCCGCCGCCGCGCTTGGGCGACTGCCTGGGGCCGCCCTTGGCGCCGCCGCGGGCCGCGTCGCCGCGACCCCGCTTCGCGCCGTCGGAGGGACGCCCGGCCAGGCCGTCGACGTCGTAGGAGCGCTCCTCGGGACGGGGCCGGCGCGCCGGACGGCCGGCGCTCTGGCCCCGGTCGTCGCGGTTGTTCCCCGCGCCCCGGTAGTTGCCGCGGCCGCCGCTCTTGGCACCACGGCTCCCGCCGTTGTTTCCGCTGTTCCTGCCGCTGCTGCTTCGCATCAAACTTCCGTCGTCTATTCGTTCTCGTCCGCGTCCGGCTCTCTTGCGTCCGGATCGAACGACGGAACGCCCTCCAGGGAGTCCGGCTCCACCGCTTCCGCCTCGGGCAGGAAGGGCGCGAGCTCGGGGAGCTCGTCCAGGCCGCGCAGGCCCATCCGCTCCAGGAAGTAGTTCGTCGTCCTGTACAGGATCGCACCTGTTTCGGGTTCCGCGCCCGCCTCTTCCACCAGACCGCGCTGGAGGAGGGTGCGCATGACCCCGTCGCAGTTCACTCCGCGCACGGCGGAGACCCGGGAGCGGCTGACCGGCTGGCGGTACGCGACGACCGCCAGGGTCTCCAGGGCCGCCTGGGTGAGCCGGGCCTGCTGGCCGTCCAGGACGAAGGCCTCGACGGCGGAGGCGTACGCGGCGCGGGTGTAGAACCGCCAGCCGCCGGCGACCCGGCGCAGCTCGAAGCCGCGGCCCTGGACGGTGTACTCGTCGGCGAGCTGGCGCAGGGCGTCGCCGACCTCGCGCGCGGTGCGGTCGAGGACCTTGGCGAGATGGACCTCGGTGGCGGGCTCGTCCACCACCATGAGGACGGCTTCGAGGGCGGGCTTGAGATCGCTCACGGGGCGTCCTCCTCGGGCGTACGGGGTTCCTGGTCGAACTCGTCGGAGACGGCGTCGGCCGCCGCGTCCGTCTCGCCGCCCGTCCAGGAGACGGTGAGGTCCCCGAGGGGGGTCTCCTGGTCGAGGGCGACGGCCTTCTCGCGGTAGAGCTCCAGGAGGGCGAGGAAGCGGGCCACGACCGTGAGGGTGTCGTCGGCGCCCTCCACGAGCTCCCGGAAGCCGAGGGTGCCGCGCTCGCGGAGCAGGGCGACCACGACGGCGGCCTGTTCGCGCACGCTGACGAGCGGGGCGTGGATGTGGTCGACGTACACCTGCGGCTTGGCGCGGGGCTGCATGGCCTTGACGGCGAGCTTCGCGAAGCCCTCGGCGCCGATGGAGATGACGACCTCGGGCAGCAGCTCCGCGTGGTGCGGTTCGAGGCCGACGGTCCGGGGGTGGCGGCGTCCCTCCGCCTCCCAGCGCTCGCCGAGGATCTCGGCGATCCGCTTGTACGCGCGGTACTGCAGCAGCCGCGCGAACAGCAGGTCCCGAGCCTCGAGGAGGGCCAGGTCGGCCTCGTCCTCCACCTCGGCGGCCGGCAGCAGCCGTGCGGCCTTGAGATCGAGCAGCGTGGCGGCGACCACCAGGAACTCGGTCGTCTGGTCGAGGTCCCCGTCGGGGCCCATGGCCCGGAGGTGGGCCATGAACTCGTCGGTGACCTTGGAGAGGGCGACCTCGGTGACGTCCATCTTGTGCTTCGAGATCAGCTGCAACAGCAGGTCGAACGGCCCCTCGAAGTTCGCCAGCCGCACGGTGAACCGCCCGTCACGGGCATCGGCCGGCCCGTCGGCGGCGGACGCCTCCCCGGCGGCGCGGCCGGCGGGGGCGGGGGCGGGCGCGGCCGCACCGGGGCCCGGCGGGGTGCCGGCGACGTCCAGGGGCGGCACGGTGTCCGAGGGGACGGGGCCCGACTCGGAAGCTCCGCCTCCAGGGCCCGCGGCACCGTCCACGGGCTGCATGGCGTCCGAGGGGACAGGGCCCGACTCGGAAGCTCCGCCTCCAGGGCCCGCGGCACCGTCCAGGGGCGGCACGGCGTCCGAGGGGACAGGGCCCGACTCGGAAGCGCCGTCTCCAGGGCTGGCGGCGCCGTCCAGGGGCGGCGGCACGGGGCGGCCGGGAGCGGTCGGGGGCGGCACGGGGCGGCCGGGAGCGGTCTGGGGCGGCTCGGGAGCCACGAGGCCGTCCACAGGGCCCTCCAGGCCCTCGGGCGTGCCCGGGCCGACAGCCGTGTCCGGGCCCCCGGCCGTCTCCAGGACGTCGCGGACCCGCGTCCCTTCCGTGCCGCCGGCCTGCCCGGCCTCGCCGGAGCCCTGCTCCGGCTCTCTCAGGTCACCGGCGCGCCTCCGCGCAGCCGTGGGAGCCACCGCCTCGACACCCGCCACACCGGGGGCCTCCCCGGTCTCAGGGTCGCCGACGCGCCCCCCGGCAGACTTCCGAGCCACCGCCTCGACACCCGCCACCCCGAGGGCCTCCCCGGTCTCAGGGTCGCCGACGCGCCCCCCGGCAGACTTCGGAGCCACCGTCTCGACGCCCGCCGCACCGGGGGCCTCCTGGTCGCCGCCGCACCCCGCCTCGGTCGCCCGGGGCGCCGATGACGCCCGTACGGGCTCCTCCTGCTGCCGCTCCCCCGTCTCCGCCGCGGGCGGTGCGGGCGACGGGGACGTTCCCGGGCCGCGGCCCAGGGGGCGGCGGCGGGGGGACGTTTCGTCAGGGGGTGGGGGCATGGGGGTGGTCCTGGTGGAGCGGGGGTGGCGGGAGCCCGCAGGGTACCGTCAGCGGCCGCGCAGGCGGCGCACGAGGATGCTCGCGTCGCCGCGGGACTCCAGGTCCGCCAGGACCACGGCGACCGCCTCGCGGACGATCCGGCCGCGGTCGACGGCGAGGCCGTGCTCGCCGCGCAGCACCAGGCGGGCGTGCTCCAGGTCCATCAGTTCCTCGGCGGAGACGTAGACCGTGATCTTCTCGTCGTGGCGCTCGCGCCCGCTGGGGCGCCGGTTGGTGGTGCGGCCGCCCCGCCGCCGGGCGCCGGCCGGGGCCGCGCCCTTGGCGGCGTCCGGCTCCGGCGTCCGGGCGCGCGGCTCCGCCGCCTCCGAGTCCGTCGCGGCGTGCTCGGTCGTGCCGGAGCCCTCCGCCCCCGCTCCCGCGGCCGAGTCGCTCTCGCCCGCGGGTGCCGGAACGGTCCGGCGCGGCGAGGACGCCTGGAGCGCCGTCCCACCGGTCGTACGGAACAGTTCGTCGGCGCCGGGGAGACTCACTCGGCGTGACACCGGGCGAGCACCTCCCTGGCGAGCTGACGGTAGGCGGCGGCGCCCACGGAGTTCGAGGCGTACGTGGTGATGGGCTCGCCGGCGACCGTGGTCTCAGGGAAGCGCACGGTCCGGCCGATCACCGTGTGGTACACGTGGTCGTCGAAGGCCTCGACGACGCGTGCGAGCACCTCGCGCGAGTGCACCGTCCGCGAGTCGTACATCGTGGCGAGGATGCCGTCGAGCTCCAGCTCGGGGTTGAGCCGCTCCTGGACCTTCTCGATGGTCTCCGTCAGCAGGGCCACTCCGCGCAGCGCGAAGAACTCGCATTCCAGCGGCACGATGACCTTGTGAGCGGCCGTCAGGGCGTTCACGGTCAGCAGGCCGAGCGAGGGCTGACAGTCGATCACGATGTAGTCGTAGTCGTTCATCAGCGGCTTCAGCGCCCGCTGCAGCGTGGACTCGCGCGCGACCTCGCTGACCAACTGCACCTCGGCGGCCGAGAGGTCGATGTTGCTCGGCAGCAGGTCCATGTTGGGCACGGCGGTCTTGAGCAGCACCTCGTCGGCCGACATGCCCCGCTCCATGAGCAGGTTGTAGACGGTGAGGTCGAGTTCCATCGGGTTCACGCCGAGGCCGACCGACAGGGCGCCCTGCGGGTCGAAGTCGACGAGCAGCACCCTTCGGCCGTACTCCGCGAGCGCCGCGCCCAGGTTGATGGTCGACGTGGTCTTGCCGACGCCGCCCTTCTGGTTGCACATCGCGATGATCTTCGCGGGACCGTGGTCGGTCAGCGGGCCCGGGATCGGGAAGTACGGCAGGGGCCGTCCGGTGGGGCCGATCCGCTCGCGCCGCTGACGGGCGGCGTCGGGTGCGAGGGTGGCCGCGTACTCGGGGTCGGGCTCGTACTCGGCGTCAGGGTCGTAGAAGTGCCCCTCGGGCACCTCGTCATAGGCGGCGAAGTGGGTGGACTCTCGGCCCATCTCGTTGCCGGCCGTGGCGTTCACGTGTAGGCCGTCCGTCATCTTCATCGTATGGGCTGGCGTCATGGGCTGGTGCGTCGCGAAGGTCCGCACCGCGACGGAGCCGATCGGGGCTCCTGGCTCCCCACCCCCGGGAGTAAATGTCGACTCATTCACAAGTCGTCTTACCTCCTTGGATGTGACCAGGAACATTTATCGATAGGTCAGCGTGGCACCATGCCGACGGTTGGCGACTCTATGGCGTGTCACCGCTCCGCAGCAACACAATCCGCCGTACCCGGCCCGATGTGTCGGCGACCGAAGCCCTCTCTGTCAAGGGTGCACCGGCGGGTAACCGCACGTTTCACGGGGGCGCGAAACGGTTAAAGAGTTACGTTCGAGGCGAGTTGACCAGGCGTCGGAACGTGGCCGGACACACATCGGGCCGGACCTTGCGTGACAAGGTCCGGCCCGGTGCGTGAGGTTGACGGTGCGGGTTGACCGACCGTTTCTGCGGCCGCGCCGCAAGCCCCGACAGGTCAGCCGATGAGGCTGCTCAGCTCGACGTGGTCGTAGCCGTGCGCCTCGGCGACCTCCTTGTAGACGACCTTGCCGTCATGGGTGTTGAGACCCTTGGCGAGCGCGGCGTCGCGGCGCAGCGCCTCGGCCCAGCCGTTGTTCGCCAGCGACACGATGTAGGGCAGCGTGGCGTTGGTGAGGGCGTAGGTGGAGGTGTTCGGGACCGCGCCCGGCATGTTGGCGACGCAGTAGAAGACCGAGTTGTGGACCTGGAAGGTCGGCTCGGCGTGGGTGGTCGCGTGGGAGTCCTCGAAGCAGCCGCCCTGGTCGATGGCAATGTCGACAAGGACACTTCCGGGCTTCATCTTGGCGACGAGCTCGTTGGTGACCAGCTTCGGGGCCTTGGCACCCGGGATGAGGACGGCGCCGATGACGAGGTCGGCCTCGATGACGGCCTTCTCCAGCTCGTAGGCGTTGGAGACGATGGTCTTCACCTTGGTGCCGAAGATCTTGTCGGCCTCGCGGAGCTTGTTGATGTCACGGTCGAGCAGGGTCACGTGGAAGCCCATGCCGACGGCGATCTGGGTGGCGTTCCAGCCGGAGACGCCGCCGCCGATGACGACGCACTCGCCGGCGTGGGTGCCGGGGACACCGCCGGGGAGCACGCCGCGGCCGCCGACCGAGCGCATCAGGTGGTAGGCGCCGACCTGCGGGGCCAGGCGGCCCGCGACCTCGGACATCGGGGCGAGCAGCGGGAGCGCGCGGTTCGCGGTCTCGACCGTCTCGTACGCGATGGCGGTGGTGCCGGACTCCAGGAGGGCGTCCGTGCACTCCCTGGAAGCGGCGAGGTGCAGGTAGGTGAAGAGGGTCTGGTCCTTGCGGAGGCGGTGGTACTCCTCCGCGATCGGCTCCTTGACCTTGAGCAGCAGGTCGGCGGTCGCCCAGACCTCGTCCGCGGTGGCGAGGATCTCGGCACCGGCGGCGACGTACTCCTCGTCGGTGATCGAGGAGCCGACACCGGCGTTCTGCTCGATGAAGACCTGGTGGCCGTTGCGGACGAGCTCGTGGACACCGGCAGGGGTGATGGCCACGCGGAACTCGTTGTTCTTGACCTCGCGGGGGATGCCGACCTTCATCGTCGATCACGGTCCTTGACTCAGGGGGACAAACGGGGGGTGCTGCGCTGTGGCGGTGCCAGAAGCCCTGACATAGCCATACATACCCGGAAGCACCGAGGCACACCGGGACAGACCGCGATCGAACGCGGCGCACCCAGTCTAATGAAGGAGTTCCCCCTGTCTAGCCTTTCAAAGTATTAATCTTCAGCGAAGCCACTACGGATTTCGTAGGCGGAGGGGTCGCTTCCAAGGAGCCTTTCGGCGGCGGACCGGTGCAGTCGCGCGGCCGCCGGATCGCCGAGCCGGTCCAGGGTGTCGGCGAGCCTGAGCTGGAGCGCCGCCTGGAGCCGCACGTCCCCGGCCCTGCGGGCCCACTCCACCGCTTCCTCGCAGGTCCGCAGGCACTCGTCCGGCCGGCCCGCGTACTCCTGGACCCGGGCCGCCTCGCTCAACGCCCGTGCGTATCCCGGGAGATCGGCGAGCCGCCGGTAGCCGGCGGCGGCGGCCCGCCAGTTGCGCAGCGCCTCCCCGTAGCGGCCGGCATAGGTGTGCACCGCTCCGAGCCGGCCGTAGAGCCGGGCCTGGTCGGCGCGCTCGTCCCGGGCCAGCCGCTGGGCCAGAGCGCGCCCGTACCAGTCACCGGCCCGCTGCCAGTCCCCCAGCTCCTGATAGGCCCCTCCTACGGATTCCATCGCGCGACCCATGGCGTACGGATCATTTGCTGCCTTTCCGGCGTCCAAAGCCGACCGATATCGCAGCAACGCGTCCTCGGTGCGTCCGGTCCTCGCGTCGAGGTCGGCCAGGTTGAGCAGGGCCGCGGCCCGCTCGCGGTGCAGCCCGCGCCGCTCGGCGACGTCCAGGACCAGTCGGTGCAGCCCGTACAGGTCGGGGGCGGCGGCCTCGGCGCCCCGGTGTGCGGCGAGCGCCCGCACCAGGGCCGCGATCAGCCGGCGGGCCAGGGTGTCGAGGTCCCCGTCGGCGACGGCGAGCCGCGCCGAGGCGAGCAGCACGGGCCTGCGGCTGTCGAGCCAGGCGCCCGCGGCGGCCGCGTCGGGGAAGCGCAGGGCTCGGGGCTGCCCGGCCAGGCGGCGCCGGGCCGGCGAGCCCTCGGGCTCGGTGACCGCCCGGCCGGACTGCAGCAGCCGTACGGTCCGCTCCAGCATCCGGGCCCGGGCCAGCTGCACCTCGGCGGGGCGGTCGCGCTCCTCCAGCTCGGCCCGCAGCAGCGGCATCAGGTGCGCCGGCACCTCGTACTGGCCCTCGCCGCCGGGGACCTCCCGTACGAGACGGAGCGCGGCGAAGTCGGCGAGGGTGGTCGCCGCGGCGGAGACGGAGCAGCCGGCCAGGGCGGAGGCGGTGTGGGCGTCGGCCCGGCCGAGGGGGGCCAGGGCGAGGTGGCGCAGTATCCGGGCGGCGGGCTGCGGCAGGGACGCGTGGACGAGGGTGAAGGCGCGGGTGAGCGGGTCACCGGACAGGGCGCGCAGCCGCTTGGTGAGGTCGGCCACCGAGACCTTGGGGTGGGCGGCCAGCCAGCCGCCGGCGAGCACGAGGGCGCCGGGCAGTCCGCCGCACTCCTCGGCGAGGCTCTCGGCGGCCTGCGGGTCGACGGTGACGCGGACGGAGCCGGTGAAGCCGGTGAGCAGTTCGATCGCCGACTTGGGGTCGAGGCCGCCGACGGTGCAGGGCCGCACGTCGGGGATGCCGGTGAGCGGGCCCCGGGCGACGCCGACGACCAGGGTCTCGGGGTTGTCGGGCAGCAGCGGGTCGACCTGTTCGGCGTCGACGGCGTCGTCGAGGAGGAGCAGCGCCTTGCGGTGGGCGAAGGCTTCGCGGACCAGGGCGGTGAGCTCGTCCTCCGCGGCGCCGGGCGGCTCGGCGATGCCGAGCGCGGCGAGGAGGTCCTGGGCCGCCCGGGCGGTGGGGACCGGCTCGCCGCCGGGTTCGGTGAGCCGGGCTCGGTACACGCCGCCGCGGTAGCCGTCCGCGAGCGCGGCGATCAGTTCCTCGGCGAGCGCGGTCCGGCCGGAGCCGGGTTTGCCGGCGATGAGCAGGACCCGGGCGCGGGGGGCCTTGCGGCCGGTCAGGGTGTCCAGACCGGTGCGCGCGATGTCCGCCCGCAGGGCCTTCAGTTCCCGCTGGCGGCCGTAGAACTGCGAGGCGCCGACCGCTGCCACCGCCTGATCCGTCACGGGCCACGCTCCCGTCCACCTGAGCACGACGATCCCGCGGGGGGCTCCGCACGGGCGATCACGAGCGTAGTTCAGCGGGGAGCGCGGACCCGGCGGAGCGCGGCGGACAGATCGCCCGATCGGATCAGTGGATTGTCGGACCGGCCCGCCGCGCGAGACCACGGCCCACGAACCTTGGGGCCCACGAACCCCACGGCCAACGAACCCCACCTCCCGCGAACCCCGCCGCCGACGAGCCCCCCAGGCCGCGAACCCCACCGCCGACGAGCCCCACGGCCTGCCCCCCCACCACACACAGCCCGCGACCCCAGAGGAGCAGAGGCCCGCGCCCCCGGGCCCCTGCCGGACCGGCCGGGCGGGCCGGACCGGGCCTATGCCTCGAAGGGCCGTGCCGGCCAGGGCGCCTCCGCCGGGCGCAGCGCGTCGAGGCCGTCGCCGGTGCGCGCGGCCATCAGCGACAGCACGCCCACCACCAGGCAGTTGTTGTGCAGCTCGCCGGCGAGGACCCCGCGGACCAGGTCCGTGAGCGGCACCCGGGCCAGCTCCATGTCGGCCTCCTCCTCGGCGACCTCGAACCGGTCGCCCTCCGCCTCGGACAGGTCGCGGGCCAGGAAGATCCGTACGGCCTCGTCGCAGCCGCCCGGCGTGGTGTACACGTCGGCGAGCACCCGCCAGTCCTCGGCCTTGACGTGCGCCTCCTCGTAGAGCTCGCGCTGCGCGGCGTGCAGCGGGTTCTCGCCGGGCACGTCGAGCAGACCGGCCGGGATCTCCCAGAGCTTCTGCCGCACCGGGTGGCGGTACTGCTTGAGCAGCACGACGCGGTCCTGGTCGTCGAGGGCGACGACCGCGACCGAGCCGGGGTGGACCTGGTAGTCGCGGCGGACCACCGAGCCGTCCGGCATCACCACGTCGTCCGTGCGGACACTGGTCTTGTTGCCCGTGAAGGGGGTGGTGGTGGCGACGACCCGCCACTCCTCCGGGGTGTCCTGCACCTGCATCGTTCGTCCTCCCACACACGAAACCGGGGTACGCGTCCCGGACAGGACGCGTACCCCGGCAACGTTAACAAGGAGCGTTACTTGGCCAGCTTGCGCTCGACGGCGGCCTTCACCAGGCCCGCGAACAGCGGGTGCGGGCGGGTCGGGCGGGACTTGAGCTCCGGGTGCGCCTGGGTGGCGACGAGGTAGGGGTGGACCTCACGCGGGTACTCGACGAACTCGACGAGCTTGTTGTCCGGGGAGGTGCCGGAGAAGACCAGGCCGGCCTTCTTCTCCAGCTCGGCGCGGTAGGCGTTGTTCACCTCGTAGCGGTGGCGGTGGCGCTCCTCGACGTACGGCTCGTCGCCGTAGACCTCGCGCACGACCGAGCCCTCGGCGAGCTTGGCCGGGTAGAGGCCGAGACGCATCGTTCCGCCCAGGTCGCCGGCGCCCTCGACGTACGCCAGCTGCTCCTCCATCGTCGAGACGACGGGGTGCGCGGTGGCCGGGTCGAACTCGGTGGAGTTGGCCTCGGGGATGTCGGCCAGGTTGCGGGCGGCCTCGATCACGATGCACTGCAGGCCGAGGCAGATGCCGAGCAGCGGCACCTTGTTCTCGCGGGCGTAGCGGATCGCGCCGACCTTGCCGGAGACGCCGCGGTCGCCGAAGCCGCCGGGGATCAGGATCGCGTCGCAGTCGCCGAGCTGCTTCTCGGCGCCGGCCGGGGTCTTGCAGTCGTCGGAGGTGACCCACTTGACCTTGACCCGCGCCTTGTTCGCGAAGCCGCCGGCCCGCATGGCCTCGGTCACCGACAGGTAGGCGTCGGGCAGGTCGATGTACTTGCCGACGAGCGCGACGGTGACCTCGTGCTCGGGGTTGTGGACGCGGTCCAGGAGGTCCTCCCAGACGGTCCAGTCCACGTCGCGGAAGGGCAGGTCGAGCTTGCGGACGACATAGGCGTCCAGGCCCTCGGTGTGCAGCACCTTCGGGATGTCGTAGATCGACTTGGCGTCGATGGCGGCGACGACGGCGGCCTCGTCCACGTCGCACATCAGCGAGATCTTGCGCTTGATGGCGGTGGGGACGTCACGGTCGGCGCGCAGCACGATGGCGTCCGGCTGGATGCCGATGTTGCGCAGGGCGGCGACCGAGTGCTGGGTCGGCTTGGTCTTCAGCTCGCCGGAGGGGCCGATGTAGGGCAGCAGCGAGATGTGCACGACGAAGACGTTGTCGCGGCCGACCTCGTGGCGGACCTGGCGGACGGTCTCCAGGAAGGGCAGCGACTCGATGTCGCCGACGGTGCCGCCGACCTCGGTGATGACGACGTCGACGTCGTCGGTGGCCATGCGGCGGATGCGGGACTTGATCTCGTTGGTGATGTGCGGGATGACCTGGACGGTGTCGCCGAGGTACTCGCCGCGCCGCTCCTTGGCGATGACCTGGGAGTAGACCTGGCCGGTGGTGACGTTGGCCGAGCCGTCGAGGTCGACGTCGAGGAAGCGCTCGTAGTGGCCGATGTCCAGGTCGGTCTCGGCGCCGTCGTTGGTGACGAACACCTCGCCGTGCTGGAACGGGTTCATGGTGCCGGGGTCGACGTTCAGGTACGGGTCGAGCTTCTGCATCGTGACCCGCAGGCCCCGGGCCTTGAGGAGCGCACCCAGGCTGGAGGCGGTCAGGCCCTTGCCGAGGGAGGAGGCGACACCCCCGGTGACGAAGATGTGCTTGGTCGTCGTGGTGTTGGGCGGCATCGCCAAGAGGGGGCTCCCGTGGTCGCGTTCTGGAGGTGCGTTCCGGCTGCCCCTCGGCAAGAATCGGGGGGTGCCGTCGCTGCGGTTGCGGGGTCCTCGGCTCTCGCCGTTTCCCACCGGTCCACGGGGTACCAGGGTATCAGCGACATCGGGAGACCGCTTCCGGCCACACGGGGCAGTCGGGTGCACACACACCGCGACACGCCGGGCCGGGAAGGCCTCCTGCGGGGACCGCGACCGGGGCGCCGGTCGGCACCGAGGCCGGTGCCGGCGCCGCGGCCCGGGCTGTGTGGGGCCCGGGTCAAGACCCGTTCACCCGAACGGGTCAGCGTCGTTACAAGATCGGCTCCACCGGTCCCAGGGGCGCGTCGTATCCTGCTCGGACACACGCGCTGCCGAGCCGGACCGGCACGGCACCACCCCCGCCCGTCAACCGGACCAAGAGCTCGTCAACGATCCCTTGACCGCTGACCTGTAGGAAACGCCCCGCGGGGCGGACGTGGCCGTTCGATCTGGAGTGAAGCACGTGGCCGGGCGCATCGAGGATTACGCACTCATCGGAGACATGCAGACCGCTGCCCTGGTCTGCCGGGACGGCAGTGTCGACTGGCTCTGCCTGCCCCGCTTCGATTCGCACGCCGTCTTCGCCGGACTGCTCGGCACCGAGGAGCACGGCTTCTGGAGAGTCGGCCCGGCCGGGCCCGACGGCGCCCCGGCGGCCCCCGCCGACCGGCGGCGCTACCTGGGCGACTCGCTCGTCCTGGAATCCGAGTGGGACACCCCGCGCGGCACGGTCCGGGTGACCGACTTCATGCCGCCGCGCGACGGCGCGCCGCAGCTGATCCGCATCGTGGAAGGTGTCAGCGGCCGGGTGCCGATGCGCTCCGCGCTGCGGATGCGCTTCAGCTACGGGCGGATCGTGCCGTGGGTGCACAAGGTCGGCGACCGCACGGTCGCCGTCGCCGGGCCGGACTCGGTGTGGCTGGACACGGATGCCGAGACGCACGGTGAGCACCTGACCACGTACTCGGAGTTCACCGTCTCCCCCGGGGACCGGATCACCTTCACGCTGTCCTGGCAGCCCTCGCACAAGGAGCCGCCGCCGCTGCCGGACCCGGAGGGCTCGCTGGTGGCGACCACGGACTTCTGGCGCGACTGGGTCGAGCACTGCACGTACCACGGGCCCTACCGCGAGGCGGTGGTCCGCTCCCTGATCACCCTGAAGGCGCTCACCTACGCGCCGACCGGCGGCATCGTGGCCGCGCCCACGACCTCGCTGCCGGAGGAGATCGGCGGCGTGCGCAACTGGGACTACCGCTACACCTGGCTCCGGGACGCGGCGATCACCCTGTCCTCGATGCTGCGCACCGGCTACCGCGAGGAGGCCCGCGCCTGGCGGGACTGGCTGCTGCGGGCGGTCGCCGGCGACCCGGAGAACCTGCAGATCATGTACGGCATCGCCGGCGAGCGGGAGCTCGGCGAGGCGGAGCTCGACTGGCTGCCGGGCTACGAGAACTCCGGCCCGGTCCGGGTCGGCAACGGGGCCGCCAACCAGCTCCAGCTGGACGTGTACGGCGAGGTCACCGAGGCCCTGCACCTGGCCCACATGACGGGCCTGTCCCGCAACGACTACGCCTCGCTGCTCCAGATCAAGCTGATCAACTACCTGGAGACCCACTGGGACCAGCCCGACGAGGGCATCTGGGAGGTCCGCGGGCCGCGCCGGCACTTCGTGCACTCCAAGGTGATGGCCTGGGTGGCGGTCGACCGCACGATCAAGCTGATCGAGTCCGGTGACGCCGACGGCCCGCTGGAGCGCTGGAAGGATCTCCGCGACCAGATCCACCGGGACGTCTGCGAGAAGGGTTACGACAAGGAGCGCAACACCTTCACGCAGTCCTACGGCTCCCAGGAGCTGGACGCCTCGCTGCTGCTGATCCCGCAGATGGGCTTCCTGCCGCCGGACGACAAGCGGGTGATCGGCACGATCGAGGCGATCCAGCGGGAGCTGTCCACGGAGGACGGCTTCGTGCTGCGCTACCCGACGGCCGGCGAGGAGGCGGGCGTGGACGGCCTGGAGGGCGACGAGGGTGCGTTCCTGGCCTGCTCGTTCTGGCTGGCCGACGACCTGGCGATGATCGGCCGGGTCGACGAGGCCCGCCGGCTCTTCGAGAAGCTGCTCTCGCTCCGCAACGACCTGGGGCTGCTCGCGGAGGAGTGGGACCCCAGGCTCCAGCGGCAGGTGGGCAACTTCCCGCAGGCGTTCAGCCACGTCCCGCTGATCGACACGGCGCTGCGGCTGACCGCCTCGGGCGCGTACGGCGGCTGACGCCCGGGGCGGCGGGAGCGGGGGGCCGGACCTACGATGAAGGTGTCCTGTCCCCCGTAGCGAAAGGGGGGCGCTGCCATGGCCTCCCCCACCACCACCGTTCCGGACGGCGCCCTGGCCGGTCTGCGCGAGGATCTGGCCGGCGAGGTGTTCGTGCCGGGTGATCCCGGTTACGAGGAGGCCCGGGCGATCCACAACGGCATGATCGACCGCCGTCCCGCGGTGATCGCCCAGTGCGCGACGCCGGCGGACGTCTCCAACGCGGTCCTGTTCGGCCGTGGAGCGGGACTGCCGATCGCCGTGCGCGGTGGCGGCCACAGCGTCGCCGGCACCTGTGTGGTCGACGGCGCCCTCGTCGTCGACCTGCGCCGGATGCACGCCGTCGTCGCCGATCCGGAGAACATGACCGTACGGGTCGAGGGCGGCGCGACGATGGGGCACCTGGACCACGCCTGTCAGCCGTTCCACGTGGCGACCACGGGCGGGCGGGTCTCCACGACCGGGGTGGGCGGTTTCGTCCTGGGCGGCGGCTCGGGGTGGCTGGAGCGGAAGTTCGGTCTGGCCAGCGACAACCTGCTGGCCGCCGATCTGATCACGGCCGAGGGCAAGCACGTCCGCGCGGACGCCGAGGAGAACCCGGACCTGTTCTGGGCGCTGCACGGCGGCGGCGGCAACTTCGGCGTGGCGACCTCGCTGACGCTGCGCCTGCACCCGCTGCCGCGCATGAGCATGGCGATGCTGTTCTTCCCGCCCGAGAGCGCGCCGGAGGTCGTGCGGGTCTTCCGCGACCTCGCGGCGGACGCGCCGGACGAGGTGGGCGGCGGGGCGATCTACCTGCCGGCGCCGCCGGAGCCGTTCGTCCCGAAGGAGCTGGTCGGGGCCCTGGTGTGCGGCACGCTGCTCACGTACGCGGGCCCGGTCGGGGAGCTGCGTGAGCTCGCGGCGCCGCTGTTCGCACGGGAGCCGGTGGTCGAGGTCGTCACGGACATCGCTTACGCGGACCTCCAGTCGATGCTGGACGACCCGCCGGGGCTGCGGAACTACTGGTCGGCCGAGTACCTGACGGCCTTTCCCGACGAGGCCGTGGACCTCTTCTGCGAGCGCGGCGCGCTGATCCCGGAGGGCACGGCCATCCAGCAGGTGGCGTTCGTGATGGGCGGGGCGGTGGCGGCCGGGCCGGACACCTACCCGCAGCCGTGGCGCACCGCGCCCTGGGTCGTGCACCCGTTCGCGACCTGGGAGGACCCGGCGGACGACGAACGGGCGCGGCAGTGGGTCAGGGACGTGCGGGCCGATGTGCGGCCGTGGGCCCTCGACGCCACGTATCTGAACTTCGTGGGCGACGAGGGCCGTCAGCGGGTGGTGTCCTCCTTCGGCGAGGAGAACTACCGGCGGCTGGCCGCCGTCAAGGCCGCGTACGACCCCGACAACGTCTTCCGCTTCAACCACAACATCGTGCCGGCGGCGTGAGGCTGCTGGTCAGGTGAAGCAGCCGGTCACGGGGGACGGCCCGCGGAGTGGCGGCCGTCACCGGAGGGCGGCGATCACCTCCTTCGCGGCCCGCTCGCCCTCGGTGGCGCCGCCCTCCATGAAGCCCTGGAAGTCGTAGCTGCAGTGTTCGCCGCCGATGTGGACGTTGCCCTGGGCGGTGCCCTCGTAGCCGGCGTAGCGGTGGAGGTAGCCGACCGGCCAGCAGGAGTAGGCGCCCAGCGTGTACGGGTTCTCGTGCCAGGCGGAGAGCTGGGCGCGGCCCGTGTAGGCCCTGGAGGTGCCGGGGAAGAAGGCGTCGATGCCCTTCAGGTAGCGGGTGACCAGGTCCCGGACGTAGGGGTCGGACTCGGTGGAGAAGGGTCCGGCCGGGTTGAGGGACCGGGCGAGGCTGCCGCCGTTGTACTGGATGAGGATGCCGCCGGTGCCACCCTGGATCTTGGTGGTGTCCCAGGTCTGCTGGACCTCGCTGTCGGTGAAGCAGTCGCCGGCGGAGACGCCGGGCCAGGGTCCGGTGCCCCGCCACGGGCGGGTGGCGAACTGCATGTTGAGCTTGGTGCAGTGGCCCATCCGCGCGTCGCGCAGCAGGCTGGTCATGCGCGGGTCGAAGCCGGCCCGGCTGACGTCGAGCCGCTTGAGGATCGGCAGCGGGACGCACAGGATCGTGTGGTCGGCGGTGACGGTCCGGGTCGCGCCGGCCTCGGTGAAGGTGAGCGTCTGGGTGCCGTCGGCGTTGGCGCGTACGGCGTCGAGCGACCAGCCCATGCGCAGGGTCCCGGGTCTGAGGGCTCCGGCGATGGCGTTCGGGAGCCGGTCGTTGCCGCCGACGACGTGGTAGCGCTCGTTGGACAGGCCCCAGACGTTGAAGTTGCCCGGATTGGTCTGATAGCCCATCAGGAGGACCAGGGCGAGGGAGGACTGTTCCGTGGTGTCGGCGCCGTACTCGACGTTGTAGGCGACGTCGATGAAGCGGCCGAGCGGTGAGGAGTGGCCGCCGGGGACACGGCTCTCGATCCACTCGTATATCGACATGTTGTCGAGGGCGGTGCCGGTGGGGGTGGTCTGGTTCCACTTCACCTCGCCCGCCTCGATCAGGTCGCGGTGGAGCGACTGGTAGACGGCGTTGAAGTCCTCGTCGGCCTGGTGGCGGGGGTAGTAGGCGCCGTTGAACCAGAGGACTTCCTCGGCGCCGTTGGGGCCGCCGCCGAGGAAGTCCTCGACGGGCAGGTCGAAGCGGCGGCAGAGCTCCAGGATCTTCTTGTGGCTGGTGTCGATCAGCTCGCCGCCGATCTCGGAGGTCTGGCCGTAGGCCCAGTGGGAGCGCTGGGTCCACATCCGGCCCCCGACGCGGGAGGGGTTGGCCTCGTACAGGACGGGGCTGAGGCCGGCGTCCTGGAGGGTGAGGGCGGCGGTGAGGCCGGCGATGCCGGCCCCGACGACGGCGACCCGGGCGGGGGTCACGGCGCGGGCGGTCGCGGGGGCGGCGGTGGCGGTGCCGGCCGAGACCGCTATCCCGGCCGCGGCGGCGTACTTGAGGAGGGTCCGGCGGCCGAGGGCGTCGGCGCGCAGGTCGCGCAGTTCGGCGACGGGGAGGTTCAGCCGTCGGGCGTCGGCGTGCTCGGCGGCCAGTCGCTTCAGGAGGTGCATCGGGTTGGTGCGTGCCATGGGGCGCTCCTGGGGGAAGGGGGGATCAGCTCTGGGGTACGGCGGCGGGGGCGGGCTCGCTGTGGCCGGTGCCGTCGTCGGCGCCGTCGGCGGTGCCGTCGTCGTCGGCGCGCTCGGTGGCGTCCTCCAGGACGATCCGGCCGATGATCTCGTAGCGCTCGGGGCGGCGGGCCCGCAGGTAGAAGCCGAGGCCGAGACCGCCGAAGAAGACGACGCCGACGATCCACGGGATGGCCTCGAAGAAGAGGGAGTCGGCGGCGAGCCCGGCCGCCGTCTCCATGTTCATGATCAGCAGCACGACCACGGCGGTCATGCCGATGCCGCCGAGGAGGGGCGCGGTCAGCGTCTTGAACCAGTGCCGGTCCTCGGGGTGGTTCTTGGCGAAGTAGCCGATGACGGCGAAGGAGCAGAGGGTCTGCACGATGAGGATCGCCATCGTGCCGAGGATCGCGAGCAGGGTGTAGAGGTGGATGTACGGGTCCTGGCCGGTGAGCCAGAAGGCGCCGACGAGGACGACGGCGATGGTGCTCTGCACGAAGGAGGCGATGTAGGGCGAGCCGTGCTTCGGGTGGGTGCGGCCGAGCGCCGGGTGGAGGAAGCCCTCGCGGCCGATGGCGTAGAGGTAGCGGGCGGCGCACTGGTGGAAGGCCATGCCGCAGGCGAAGGAGCCGGTCAGCAGCAGCCACTGGAAGGCGTCCACGGCCCAGGCGCCGATGTAGGACTCGGTGGGCGCGAAGAACAGGTCGAGGGGGCTGGCCGAGGACGACAGCTTCACCGATCCGGCCAGGCCGTTGCCGGCGATCGTCATCCACGACACGTAGATGTAGAAGAGTCCGACGCCGATGACGGAGACGAGGGTGGCGCGGGGGATGACCCGCTTGGGGTCGCGGGACTCCTCCCCGTACATCGCGGTCGACTCGAAGCCGACCCACGACCAGAAGGCGAAGAAGAGGCCGAGGCCGGCGGAGGTTCCGGTGAAGGCGTTCGCGGGGTTGATCGGCTCGGTCGGGATGCCGTCGGGGCCGCCGCCGGCGATCAGGACGGCGGTGGCGACCGCGAACAGCACCGCGATCTCGGCGATCAGCATCACGCCGAGCGCCTTCGCGGTGAGGTTGATGTCGAAGTAGGAAAGGACGGCGGTGACCGCGAGCATCGCGGCCGCGTAGAGGACCCACGGCAGATCCACACCGAGCTGATCGGCCACGGTCGTCTTGGTGAAGTAGGCGAAGACGCCGACGATCGACGCCTCGAAGACGATGTACGCGAGGACGGCGAGCATTCCGGAGGCCATGCCGGCGATCCGGCCGAGGCCGTGCGAGATGTAGCCGTAGAAGGCGCCGGCGGCGGTGATCCGCTTGGCCATGGCGACATAGCCCACCGAGAAGACGGTCAGGACGACGGTCGCGAAGAGGTAGCCGGCGGGTGCCCCGGTGCCGTTGCCGAAGCCGACGGCGATGGGGAGGTTGCCGGTCATGGCGGTGATCGGCGCGGCCGTGGCGACGGCCATGAAGACGACGCCGACCAGGCCGACCGAGTTCGCCTTGAGGCGCTGGACCTGGGGGGCCTGCCGGCCCGCTGGGGTGGGGTTCTCTGCCATGGCGCCAGAGCATCCTCGCGAGTGACGTAGGCCACAATCGACATGCGGTCGCACAATGCGCGCCACGGGGCGACGAGTTGTCGCCCTGGTGTACGAACTGTCCGACCCGGTGACGTCCCGGTGACACCCCGGTGATGTTCCGGGGGCGCGGGCGGCGGGTAGCGTCCGGCTCCATGGACAGTCAGGGCGGGATCACCGTGCAGCGGGCACTCGAACTTCCGGGACTGCGCGGCGGACTCCCGGAGGTCGTCGCCGGCGCGGACCGGCTGCACCGCACCGTGCGCTGGGTGCACGCGGGCGAGGTGCCGAACATCGCGTCGCTGCTCAAGGGCGGCGAGCTGCTGCTCACCACGGGCCTCGGGCTCGGCACCCGGCCGGCCGAGCAGCGCGCGTTCGTGCGGCGGCTCGCGGACCGGGGCATCGCGGCGCTCGTGGTGGAGCTCGGCCCGCGGTTCGCACGGCTTCCGGCCACGATCGTGGAGACCGCCCGGTCGGCCGGACTGCCGCTGGTCCAGCTCCATCGCGAGGTGCCGTTCGTCGCCGTCACCGAGGAGATCCACACCGAGATCGTCAACGGGCACTACGCGCTGCTGCGGCAGGCGGAGGAGGTGCACCGGCAGTGCACCGAGGCACTGCTCGGCGGCGGCGGGGTGCCGCAGGTGCTGCGGATCCTCGCCGAGTTCTCGCTGAACCCGGTCTTCCTGGAGACCGCCGACGGTCAGCTGCTGTACGCGGCGGGTGCCGAGTCCGCGCCCGCCGACCCGCTCCAGGTGTGGGACGGGCTGCGCGGGCAGCGGGCGGCGCGCGAGTCGGGGCCGCCGACGGGCGCGGTGCTCGTCGACGTCCCCGGCGGCGGCCCCGGCACGTCGTCGGTGCGGGCCCGCCTGGCCCTCCTGGCGGTCTCCTCCCCCCTGTCCCCCGTGCACCGGATGGCGGCGGAACGGGCGGCGGGGCTGCTCGCGGTGGTCCTGATGCAGGCCCGGCAGGAGGAGGAGCTGGCCGCGCGCGGCCGCGGCGACTTCCTGACGGACCTGGCGGAGGGCCGGATCACGGCGGAGGACGCACCGGCGCAGGCCCGCGTGCTGGGCTTCAAGCCGGGCGACGGCCCGCTGCTTCCGGTGGTCATGCGCCTGGCCTCCGAGCTGTCCCCGTCGGGCAACTGGGCGCTGCTCGCCCGCGCCGTCCTGGAGGAGCTCGCCTCCGTCGGCGTCCCGGTCCTGCTGGGCGTCCGCCCGGTGGAGGGCCGGGTGCCGCTGCTGCTCGGCCTGCGCTCGGAGTCCGAGCGCACGGCGGTCGCGGACCGGGTGGCGGCGGCGCTGCGGGCCGGTGTGGAGCGGGCCGGCCTGGAACGCACGGGTGCCCACCCGCCGGTGGTCGTGGTCGGCGTCGCGGGCGGCTGGGCCGCGGCCTCGGCGGGCCTGCGGCACGCGGCGGAGACGGCGACGGCGGCGCAGGGGCTGAGCGAACTGCCCTGGTACGACGCCCGGCGCCTCGACACGGACCTGCTGCTGTGGCGCCTGCGCGACCACCCCGACCTGGCCGCCTTCGTGGACCGCGCGATCGGCCCCCTCCGCGACCACGACCGCACCTCGCGCCCGCCGCTCCTGCCCACCCTGGAGACCTATCTGGCCCACGCGGGCCGCAAGGCGGAAACCGCCCGCGAACTCCACCTCAACCGCCAGACCCTCTACAACCGCCTGGCCCGCATCTCCGAACTCCTCGGCACGGACCTGGACGACCCGCAGACGGTCCTGGCGCTGTCGCTGGCGTTGCGGGCGCGACGGCACACGGGGTAGGTGCCGGGACCGGCGCCTCGGCCGGGGGGCGGGGGCGGTTCCGGGGCCGGGGTGCGGGGGCGGTTCCCGGGCCGGGGTGCGGGGGCGGTTCCCGGGCCGGGGGGGGGCGGAGCGCGTGGGGACGGCGCTGCCGAAGGGCGGCGTCGGCGAGGGTCGCGCGGAGGGCGGCGCGGCCCCGGTCCCGTCGGCGGTTCTCGGGGGCAAGGCGGGGCGCGGCCCCGGTCCCGTCGGGGGTTCGGGGGGCAGGGCGGAGGGGGGACCCATGACCCCACCGGGTCAGCGGCGGCGGTCGGTCAGCTCGTCGTACACGCTCAGCACGTGGGCGACGGTCTCGTCCTCCGTCGGCCAGGTCCCCGCCTGCACCCGGCCCGCCGCCGCCAGGTCCATGCGGCGGTCGGCGTCGGCCAGCAGGCCCCGCACCGCGTCCGCGAGCGCGCCCGCGTCCCCGTACGGGACGAGTTCCGCCGCGTGGCCGACGAGTTCGGGCACGCCGCCCACCGCCGTCGCGACGAGCGGCACGCCGAGCCGCAGGGCCTCCTGGGCGAGCAGGGAGCGGGCCTCCCAGCGCGAGGGGAGGACGGCGACGTCCGCCGCGGCGAGCAGTTCCGCCACGTCGTCCCGGCGCCCGATGAGCCGCACCGCGAGCCCCTCCGCCTCGATGCGCCGCTGGAGCGCGGCCCGTGCGGGCCCCTCCCCCGCGATCACCAGCAGCGGCGGCGGATCGAGGTCCCGCCACACCCGGGCCGCGTCCAGCAGCGTCCGGTAGCCGCGTCCGGGTTCCAGCGCGCCGACCGCCATCAGCAAGGGCCGGTCCACGGCGCCGAGTTCCGCCCGCGCCTTGCCGTCGTGCAGGCAGACCGGCGCCCGCGAGGCCGGCACGGTCACGGGTGCGAGCCGGGCGTCGCGGGCGCCGCGCCGGCGGGCCCGGTCGACCAGTTCGGAGGACGTGGCGAGGACGACGGACGCGGCCCGCACGGTCCTGCGCTCCAGGAGCCGTACGAGCCCGGCGCGCGCCCCCGCGGGCTCGCTGCGGGTGTGCCAGGTCGTGACGAGCGGGGTGCGCGGCGCGGCACCGCCGGACAGCGCGAGCGAGGCCCGTACCGAGGCGTCGAGTCCGTGCGCGTGCACGACGTCCGCGCCGATGCAGGCGTTGCGGAGCGCGGCGACGGCCGCGGGGCCGCCCCGGCGCGGCACGGGCACGACGTGCGCGCCGGCGCCCGCGAAGTCGTAGGCGCGGCCGAGTTCGGGCGGGGCGCACACGGTCACCCGCACGCCCCTTGCCACGAGCCCCGCGGCAAGCGATCTGACGTGCGCGCTGCTTCCCGCGCTGCCGCCGCCCAGCACTTGGACCGTACGGAGCTGTGTCACGGGCCAAGGATGCCAGCCCGTACGGACGTTCCGGCACCGAAGTGACGTCGTTGTCGTGTCGTACGCCCCAACTTACCGACGGGAAACACCCACACGAGTGAGCGCACGGAACGGCGGTGCACGCCTTGGGGGCGACGGGCTCCCACCGCCCTCTCGGCCACGGCGAACGAAGCGGCCCTCCCGTGTCCTGGTCGCGACGGTCGGACCCACGACCCGCCAGCGGCGGCTGCCACGCCGAGGAGGCGACGTCCTGCCGCCGGAGCTGTTGATCGGCTCACCGGACGACGGCGGCGACTACGGCTACGACGCGGCGGGACTCGCCCTGAAGCCGCGCGAGATGGACCCGGCCGAGCGCAGGTCCGAACCGACGCTCAAGGCCGTCACCGCGCACCCGGGGCCGGGGCGAGCCCGCGTGTCTGGTCTGCCGGAGGAAGGACGTCGAGCGCTGTCACGTGGTGCCCGACGAGCTCGGCGGCTTCCACGACGTGCGGATCCGGTGCGCCGCGCCGCGAGCCGCGGTCGTTCTCCTCGGCCGTGCAGCGCGAGCCGAAGGGTCTGTACGGCTGGACGAACGCCGACTTCACGTCGGCGGTCCGGGCGGAGCTCGTGGAGGAGTTCCCCATGGTGCTCGACTCGGCGACGGGCAGGCACTTCTCCGTGGAGAAGAAGGTCTCGACGTGCGCGTGGGCGTAGGACGTGGCCCGCCGCCGGGTCGCCGGGGCGACCGGGCCGGGCCGGGCCACGGCGTGGTGGCCCACCTGCGGCCGCCGGACCCGGACCGGCCCGATACCGGCCCCGAGTGTGCCCCGCGCCGGCCGTGGCCGGCCGTGGTGCTGAGTTGTGCCGGCCGGCCGGGGGCCTTCCACCGTGCGCTCCCGGCCGGCGGCTCCGGCGGACGTCAGCCGTCGGCCCGTGCCGTCGCCAGCAGCTCCTCCGCGTGCGCCCGGGCGGTCTCCGAGTCCTCCTGGCCGGCGAGCATCCGGGAGAGTTCGCGGACCCGGTCCTCGCCCTCCAGGACGGTCACGCCGGAGCGGGTGACCGAGCCGTCGTTGGTCTTCTCGACGAGCAGCTGGCGGTCGGCGAAGGCCGCCACCTGCGGCAGGTGGGTCACGACGACGACCTGCGCGGTCTTGGCGAGCTTGGCGAGCCGCCGGCCGATCTCGACCGCCGCCTTGCCGCCGACACCCGCGTCGACCTCGTCGAAGAGGTACGTCGGCACCGGGTCCGTACCGGCGAAGACGACCTCGACCGCGAGCATCACCCGGGACAGCTCACCGCCGGACGCGCCCTTGGCGATGGGCCTCGGCGGGGCGCCCGGGTGCGGGGCGAGGAGCAGTTCGACCTCGTCCGCGCCGGACGGCCCGTACGCCACCCGGCGGCCGCCGACCTCGACGCCGTCGGGGTCCTCGGTCTGCCGGATCGCGAACGACACCCGCGCGTGCGGCATCGCCAGCGAGGCCAGCTCGGCGGTGACGGCGTCGGCGAAGCGGTCGGCGGCCTCCGTCCGGGCGTCGGTGAGCCGCTGGGCCAGGACCGACAGCTCGTCGCGCAGCCGGTCGCGTTCGGCGGTCAGCTCGCCGATGCGCTCGTCGTCGCCGTCGAGCTCGGTGAGCCGGGTGGCGCTCTGCTCGGCCCAGGCGAGGACGGCGGCGATGTCCTCGCCGTACTTCCGGGTGAGTTGCGTGAGCGCGGCGCGCCGCTCCTCGACGGCGGCGAGCCGCAGCGGGTCGGCGTCGAGGTCGTCGGCGTATCCGGCGAGCTCGCCCGCCACGTCGGCGAGGAGGATGGAGATCTCCCCGATGCGGTCGGCGAGCGCGGCGAGGGCCGGGTCGTGCGCCCGTACGGCTTCCAGCGCGCGGCCCGCGCCCGCGACGAGGGTCGTCGCGTCGACGGCCTCGGGGTCCTCGGGCTGCCCGGCGAGCGCGGCGTGCGCGAGCGCGGCGGCGGAGGCCAGGGACTCGGCGTGGCCGAGCCGCTCCGCCTCGGCGGCGAGTTCGACGTCCTCACCCGGCCTCGGCTCCACGGCCTCGATCTCGCCGAGCCCGAAGCGCAGCAGATCGGCCTCCTGGGCCCGTTCCCTGGCCCGGGTGGTGATCTCCTCCAGCTCGGCGGTGACGGCCCGCAGCCGCTGGTACGCCTCCCCGTAGGCGGCCAGCGGCACGGCGACGGCCTCGCCCGCGTACCGGTCGAGCGCCCCGCGCTGCCGGGCCGGCTTGAGCAGGCCCTGCTGGTCGGTCTGGCCGTGGACGGCGACCAGCTCGTCGGCGAGTTCGGCGAGCAGCCCGACGGGAACCGACCGGCCGCCGAGGTGGGCGCGGGAGCGTCCTTCGGCGGAGACGGTACGGCTGACGAGCAGGGCGCCGTCGTCGAGCTCCGCGCCCGCCTCCTCGGCCCGCGCGGCCACCGGCGCGCCCGGGGGCAGCGCGATGCGGCCCTCGACGACGGCCGAGCCCGCCCCGATCCGTACCAGGGCGGGGTCGGCGCGCCCGCCGAGCAGCAGCCCGAGGCTGGTCACGACCATGGTCTTGCCCGCGCCCGTCTCACCCGTCACCGCGGTGAAGCCGGGCGACAGCTCGACCACCGCGTCGTCGATGACACCGAGCGACCGTATCCGCATCTCCTCAAGCACGGAGAAGACCATACGAGGTCCGGGCACCGCCGTGCGACGGACCCTGCCGACCGGGGGCGAATCCGCAGGTCGGCGCGGTCCCCT
Source organism: Streptomyces roseoviridis (assembly GCF_039535235.1). NCBI lineage: Bacteria > Bacillati > Actinomycetota > Actinomycetes > Kitasatosporales > Streptomycetaceae > Streptomyces > Streptomyces roseoviridis. The sequence continues at coordinate 5,968,912 of NZ_BAAAWU010000001.1, read as the reverse complement.
GTCACCCGCGCGTGGAGCGCGGTGGGTGGGGGCGGCTCGCGGGGCGCGGCGCGTAGGCGCCCGGTTCGCGGGTCGCGGCGCGTAGGCCCGGCTCGCGGGCCCGGCTGGCAGGGCACGCCTCGCCGGCCCGGCTCGTGGAGCGGCGCGCAGGGCCCCACCCCCGCGGGGCCCGGTCCGTGAGGCCCGGGTCGCGAGGGCCCGGCCGTGAGGCCCGAGGGCCCGGCCCGCGGGGCCCGGGTCGCGGGGGCCCGGTTCGCAGGGCTCGCCTCGCCGGCCCGGTCCGTGGAGCGGCTCGCAGGACCCCACCCGGGCCCGGTCCGTGAGGCCCGAGGGCCCGGCCCGCAGGGCACGCCTCGCCGGCCTGGTCCGTGCGGCCCGGCCGGGCCGGTGGTTCCTGGCTCGTAGGGATCAGGCTCGTCGGCGAGACTCGTGAACCCCGGTCGTCGGGCCCCGGAGCCCCGGCTAGTGGGGCGCCCCGCGCCAGCCCGAGACCGGCAGCGCGAACTTCGCCACCAGACGGTCGGTGAAGGACGCGTGGTGCAGCCGGGCGAGACGGACCGGCACCGCGCCGCGCCGCACCTCCACCCGGGCCCCGGCCGGAAGCTCCACCGTGCGGCGCCCGTCGCACCACAGCACCCCGTGCGGGGTGTGCGGCTCGACCTCGACGGCGAGGACGGAGTCCTTCGTGGTGACCAGCGGCTTGGCGAACAGCGCGTGCGCCCCGATCGGCACCATGAGCAGGGCTTCCACCTCGGGCCAGATGACCGGTCCGCCGGCCGAGAAGGCGTACGCGGTCGACCCGGTCGGTGTCGCGCAGATCACGCCGTCGCAGCCGAAGCCGGTCACCGGACGCCCGTCGATGGCGAGGACGACCTCCAGCATCCGCTCCGGCGACACCTTCTGGACGGCGGCCTCGTTGAGTGCCCAGTCGCGGTGGAGCACGTCGCCGTTCTGGTAGACGGTCACGTCGAGGGTCATCCGCTCCTCGACCTCGTAGGCGCGCGTGACGACCCGGTCGACGACCTTGTCGAGGTCGTCGCGCTCGGCCTCGGCGAGGAAGCCGACCCGGCCCAGGTTGACGCCGAGCATCGGCACGCCGGAGGCCCGGGAGAACTCGGAGCCGCGCAGCAGGGTGCCGTCGCCGCCGAGGACGACGAGCAGTTCGCAGCCGTCGAGGGCGTCGGAGCATGCCTCCGGCACCTTCTCGACGGACGGCGGCAGCGGCAGGTCGGCCGCCTCCGCCTCCAGGACGCGCACCCCGATGCCGCTGCGCAGCAGTCCGAGGACGACGAGTTCGGCGCTGCGCACGGCGGCCGGCCGGCCGGTGTGCGCGAGGAGGAAGACGGTGCGCCCGCCTCCGGTGGTCGTGCCGCCTTCGGTGGGCGTGCTGCTTTCGGTGGTCGTGCTCGGCCCAGTGCTCAACGAGGTCCTTCCGCCACGGCGCGGTCGACTTCCGCGGGATCGAGGGCGGGCGCGCCCGCCCGCAGCCACAGAAAGTACTCGACGTTGCCGGACGGTCCGGGCAGCGGGCTGGCCGTGACGCCGACGACACCGAGCCCGAGCTCGCCCGCCCGCCGGGCCACGTTCTTCACGGCGTCGGCGCGGAGTTCGGCGCTCCGCACCACTCCGCCGGCACCGAGCCGTTCCTTGCCGACCTCGAACTGCGGCTTGACCATGAGGACCAGGTCCGCGTCGGGCGCGGTGCAGGCCACCAGGGCGGGCAGCACGAGCCCGAGCGGGATGAAGGACAGGTCGCCGACGACGAGGTCGACCGGGATGCCGTCGATGGAGTCGAGGGTCATCTCGCGGACGTTCGTACGGTCCTTGACGGTGACGCGTTCGTCGCTCTGCAGCAACCAGGCGAGCTGCCCGTAGCCGACGTCGACGGCGACGACGTGGGCGGCGCCGGCGCGCAGCAGGACGTCGGTGAAGCCGCCGGTGGACGCACCCGCGTCGAGTGCGCGCCGGCCCTCGACGCGCAGGCCCTGCGGCACGAACGCGGCGAGGGCGCCGGCCAGCTTGTGGCCGCCGCGCGAGACGTAGTCGGGGTCGCTGTCGTCCTGGGCGACGACGATGGCCGCGGCGGTCTCGACCTGGGTGGCGGGCTTGGTGGCGACGGTCTTGCCGACCGTCACCCGGCCCGCGGCGATCAACTGGCTGGCGTGCTCGCGCGAGCGCGCGAGCTTGCGCCGTACCAGCTCGGCGTCGAGACGGCGGCGTGCCGGTCCTGCCACGTTCGGTTCAGCTCCTGTTGTCGTACGGACGGGGTCCGGGCCGCTCGTCGAGCGCGGTCAGCTCGGCGCGCAGCCCTTGGTGTACATCCTCGTACACGTCGAGGTGTCCGTCCGCCGTGAGGTGGTCGGCATCGCCGAGACGGTCCAGGAGGGCGTCGACGGCGGGCAGCCCGGTGGGGGTCCGGACGACACCGAGCGGAGCGGGCCCGGGGGCGGACTCGGCAGCGGAGGCGGACACGGGGGCGGACTCGGGATGCGGGCCCTCGTCGCCGTGAGCGGGCCCGGTGACCGGATCCGGGTGCGGGGCCCCGCCGGCGCTCTCGGGGCCTTCCGGGACCGTGGGGGGCTGCGGTGCTGCGGCGCCCGGGGCAGGCCGCGGGCCGGGGCCCGGCGTGCGGTGCGGGGCTTCCACGTCGGAGCCCGGGGCCGTGCCGCCTCCGGCCCGGTCGAGCCCGGAGGCGTTGCGATGCGCGTCGCTCATGCCCCGACGCTACCGCGCGGCCCTGGGGTACGGTCGACCCGATGGCGACGATCACGGAGTGCCGCGAGGCGCTGACACGGCTTTCCGACAACCTGGCCCGCGCGGACGGCGAGGTGCGCGGTGCCGCCGCGCTCGACCGCACCCTCAGCTGCCACCTCACCGACCTCGACGCGACGTTCACGGGCCGCCTGGCCGACGGCCGCATCGGGGACCTCGACCACCGGCCGGGCCCGCCCGCCGACAAGGCCCAGATCCGGCTGCGCATGACCGGCGACGACCTGCTGGCCCTGGTCGACGGCCGGCTGAACTTCGCCAAGTCGTGGGCGTCCGGCCGCGTGGGACTGGAGGCGGGCTTCCGCGACCTCCTGCGCCTGCGGTCGCTGCTGTAGGACGCGGGGGCTGCCCGGTGCGCCCGGGCCGCCGTCCCGGGCTGTTCGTACGTGTGAGGCGCGCCGGGGCACGGCGCAGAAGCCGGAGCCCCCTGTACCGACAGCGGCAGGGCGGAGAGACCGGAGCCCCCCTGGGCGGAGGAGCCGGAGCCCCGTGCATCGAGGCCACGGCCGAGAAGCCGGGGCCCCCTGTACGACGGAGACAGGACGGAGAAGCCAGAAGCTCCGTGCACCGAGGCCACGGCGGAGAAGCCAGAGCCCCCTGTACGACAGGACAGGACAGGACGGAAAAGCCGAGGGCCCCCGTGTGACAGGGACAGGGCGGAGACGTCCGGGTCCCTCACCGCGCCGGGGCCGCGGTCACGGTCCGCAGCACCCTGGCACCGCGCTCACGCGGCCCGGCCGGCCGCACCGGAGCAGCCCGGCCCGGCGCACAGTCCGGCCGGTCGCGAGTCGGCGCGGCACCCCGGCGGGGCCCCACGCCGTCACCTCGCGCGTCGCCCTGCCCCGCCCCTCACGCGCCCAACGCGGCCTCCCGGTCCGCGGCCGACTCCGACCCCGCCGCCGACTCCGGCCCCGCCGCCGACTCCGACCCCGCCGCCGTGGCGGACCCGGCCGTCGCGGACCCCGCCGCCCGGGCGGGCCTGCGGGACTTCCGGCCCGCGGGCACGACCAGGGGCGTGCCGGTCTCCGGGTCGTCGATGACCTGGCAGCGCAGGCCGAAGACCCGCTCGACCAGCTCGGCCGTGACGACCTCGCTCGGCGGTCCCTCGGCGACGACCTCGCCGTCGCGGCAGGCGATGAGGTGGGTGGCGTACCGGGCCGCGTGGTTGAGGTCGTGGAGGACGGCGACGAGGGTGCGGCCCTGCGTCTCGTGGAGTTCGGCGCACAGGTCGAGCACGTCGATCTGGTGCTGGATGTCGAGGAAGGTCGTCGGCTCGTCGAGCAGCAGCAGCGGGGTCTGCTGGGCGAGCGCCATCGCGATCCAGACCCGCTGGCGCTGGCCGCCGGACAGCTCGTCGACGTACCGCTCCGCCAGCTCGGCGACTCCGGTCGCCGTCATGGACTCCTGCACGATCCGCTCGTCCTCGGGCGACCACTGCCGCAGCAGCCCCTGGTGGGGGTAGCGTCCACGCGCGACCAGGTCGGCGACGGTGATCCCGTCGGGCGCGATCGACGACTGCGGCAGCAGGCCCAGCGTCCTGGCGACCTTCTTCGCCGGCATCGAGTGAATGGCCTGCCCGTCGAGCAGCACCCGCCCCTCCGTCGGCTTGAGCATCCGGGAGAGCGCGCGCAGCAGCGTGGACTTGCCGCAGGCGTTGGGGCCGACGATGACGGTGAAGGAGTTGTCGGGGATCGCGACGCTCAGGTCGCGGGCGATGATCCGCTCGTCGTAGGCGAGCGTGACCGACTCGGCGCTCAGCCGCTGGGGCTGCTGCCCGTTCATACCCTTGCTCCTGATCTTGTCGTTCGTGTGCGCGGTCGTCATATCCGGCCCGCCCTGCGCTCGCTGACCAGCAGCCACAGCAGGTAGCAGCCGCCGAGGACGGCGGTGACGACACCCACCGGCAGCTGGCGCTCGCCGAAGGCGTTGGTGGCGGTCCAGTCCGCCACGAGCAGCAGGGCGGTGCCCATGAGCGCGGAGGCGGCGAGGTTCGGGCCCGGCGAGCGGGTGAGCCGGCGGGCCAGCTGGGGCGCGCTGAGGGAGACGAAGACGATGGGGCCCGCGGCGGCGGTGGCGACGGCCACGAGCAGCACGGCCGAGCCCATGAGGACGATCCGGGTCCGCTCGACCTTGACGCCGAGCGCGTAGGCGGCGTCGTCGCCCATCTCCAGCATCCGCAGCGCCCGCCCGTGGCCGAGGACCAGCGGCAGCAGCACGCAGCAGACGGCGAACAGCGGCCAGAACTGGGACCAGTCGCGTCCTTCGAGCGAGCCGGTCATCCAGACCGTCGCCCGGGCCGCGTCGACGAGCTGCGCCTTGGTGAGGAGGTAGTGGATGGCGGCCGTGAGCATGGCGGCGGCGCCGATGCCGATGAGCACGAGGCGGTAGCCGTGCACTCCGCGCTTCCAGGCGAGCAGGTAGATCGCCGCGCCGGTGACGAGGCCGCCGACGACGGCGCCGCCTGCAGCGGCCGTCGCATCGCCCTGGAAGAGGACGATGACCGCGAGCGCGCCGACGGTGGAACCCTGGCCGAAGCCGATGACGTCGGGGCTGCCCAGCGGGTTGCGGGACACCGACTGGAAGACCGCGCCGCCGATGCCGAGCGCGGCGCCGACGAACACGGCCACGGCGACGCGCGGCAGCCGCAGGTCCATGACGGCGAACTCCTGTACGGGGGTGCCGTCGCCGAGCAGGGTGGCGACGACGTCGCCGGGCGCGATGGGGAAGTCGCCGCTGCCGATGAGGACGACGGCCGCGGCGAGCGCGACGACGAGCAGGCCGAGGACGGCGACGACGGCGCGCGGCTCGTAGCGTACGGAGAGGCCGCCGCCGGTCCGCAGGGTCTTGGTGCTCACAGCTTGGCCATCCTCTTGCGGCGGACGAGGCGGATGAAGACCGGTCCGCCGACGAGCGCGGTCACGATGCCGACCTGGAGTTCGGCGGGGCGGGCGACGACCCGGCCGATGACGTCGGAGCCCAGCAGCAGGACCGGCGACAGGACGGCCGCGTACGGCAGGATCCAGCGCATGTCGGGGCCGGTGATCGACCGCACGATGTACGGGACCATCAGGCCGATGAAGACGATCGGCCCGCAGGCGGCGGTCGCCGCACCGCACATCAGCGTCACGGACGCCATCGCGATGATCCGGGTCCGGTTGAGGTGGGCGCCCAGCGCGCGGGCGGTGTCCTCACCCATCTCCATGGCGTTCAGCGGCCGGGCGATGAGCAGCGCGAGCACGGCTCCGACCAGGATGAAGGGGGCGACGCGGCGGACGGCGTCCATGTTCGCGTCGGCGAGGGAGCCGACGGTCCAGAAGCGCAGCCGGTCCAGGGCGGCCGAGTCGAGGAGCTGTACGGCGTTGACGTACCCGTACAGGGCGACGGTGGCGGCGGTCCCGGCGAGCGCGAGCCGCACCGGCGTGGCGCTGCGGCTGCCGCCGAGGACGTACACGACGACGGAGACGACGGCCGCGCCGACGAAGGCGAACCACACGTAGGCGGAGGTGTCGGTGACGCCGAGGAAGGCGATGGCGGACACCACGGCCGCGGCGGCACCGGCGTTGACGCCGAGGAGCCCGGGCTCGGCGAGCGGGTTGCGGGTGAGTCCCTGCATGACGGCGCCGGCGAGGCCGAGGGCCAGGCCGACGAGCAGTCCGAGGAGGGTGCGGGGGACGCGGACGTCGTGGACGATGACGTCGTTGCGGATGCCGCTGTTCTGGAACAGGCCGTGCCACACGTCGCCGAGCGGCACCGGCTTGGCACCGATCATGATGCTCAGGACACAGATCAGCAGCAGGACTCCGAGGGCCGCGACCAGTCCGACGGCGCGCAGGGAGTTGCGGCGCGTCGGCTTCTGGGCAGGGCCGACCGGTTCCGCGCTTGCACGGGAGGGACTCTCGACCAACACGAGGTTAGGTTAGCCTACCCTCCCAACGGTGATCGATCCCGTGTACGAAACGGGAATTCGCCCCTCCACCAGGGGTCACGCCGACCGCGCGCCGTCCGCCGGACCGCCGCCGCCCACCGAGCCGGGCAAGGCTCGGGTCGATCCGGACGGAAGCCGGGGAGCCGACCCCTCAGCGCCCCGGCCGCCAGGGTCAACCCCATCCGACTCGGGTCCTCGGGTCGATCCGGACGGAAGCCGGGGAGCCGACCCCTCAGCGCCCCGGCCGCCCCGGCCGCTCCAGCCGCTCCAGGGCCTTGCCCGCGTCCAGATCGCAGGCCCCCGTCCCCGCCTCCGTCCACGCGGCCGCGCACAACGCCCGTACCCCGTCGAGCGGATCGAGCGCGTCCCCCTCGCCGCCGCCCGCCCCGTCGAGCAGCAGCGCCCCGCCGCTCACCGACGCCGTCCACCCGCCGCACAGGAACGCACCGTCCCCGGCCTCGACGACCTCCGGCTGGGCCGCGAGCAACCCCCGCAGATCCGCCGCCACATACGTGGGCCGGTGCTCGGGCACCGCCGCGAGCAGCCGCGCCACGTCCGTCACCCCGGTCAGCACCAGCAGCGAGTCCACACCGCCGTTGAACGCCCCCTCGATGTCCGTGTCCAGCCGGTCCCCCACCACCAGCGGCCGCTCGGCCCCGGTCCGCAGCACGGTCTCCCGGTGCATCGGCGGCAGCGGCTTGCCCGCGACCTTCGGCTCCGCCCCCGTCGCGATCCGCACGACCTCCACCGCCGCACCGTTGCCCGGCCCGATCCCCCGCGCGCTCGGGATGGTGAGGTCCGTGTTCGACGCGTACCACGGCAGCCCGCGCCCGACCGCGTAACTCGCCTCGGCCAGCCGCCCCCACGGCAGCTCCGGCCCGCCGTAGCCCTGCACCACCGCCACCGGATCGTCGTCCGCCGACTCCACGGGTACGAGCCCTCGCTCGCGCAACGCCACCCGCAGCCCCTCACCCCCGATCACGAGCACCCGCGAACCGGACGGCACCTCGTCGGCGATCAGCCGTGCCACCGCCTGCGCCGAGGTGATCACGTCGTCCGCGGCCGCCGGCACGCCGATCCGCGTCAGGTGACCCGCCACCGCGTCCGGCGTCCGCAGCGCGTTGTTGGTGACGTACGCGAGGTGCATGCCGCCCTGGCGGGCCGCCTCCAGTGCCTCCACGGCATGGGCGATGGCGTCCCCGCCCGCGTAGTACACGACACCGTCCAGGTCGAGGAGGGCCGTGTCGTACGCCTCGCTCAGCGCGCGCGCACTCCCCTCCGGCCGGTTCCTGCCCCGTCCCTGGCCGATTCCCGTCATGCCACGCACTCCTCACGTCATCGGTATGACATTTTCCCGCTCCCCCGATCATCGCTCATGGTCACCCCCACATACGATGACGAGATGAACACCTCTGGTCACGCGGCCGACGACGTCCGCGCCTCCGGTCTCCGCCTGGCCCCCTTCCGGGGCCTCAGGTACGTACCCGAACGCGTCGGCAGCCTGGCCGCCGTGACCTCACCGCCGTACGACGTCGTCGTACGGCCCGACGGACTGCACCACCTCGAATCCGCCGACCCGCACAACATCGTGCGGTTGATCCTCCCGCAGGCCGTCACCGCCGGCACCCGCCACCGCAAGGCCGCCGTCACCCTCGACCGGTGGCTCGCCGACGGCATCCTCGCCCCGGACCCCGAGCCCGCCCTCTACGTGTACGAGCAGCGCGGCGACGGCCTCCTCCAGCGCGGCCTCATCGGCGCCCTGGAACTCTCCGCGCCCGGCGAGGGCATCGTCCTCCCCCACGAGGACGTCATGCCGCACGTCGTCGAGGACCGCGCCGCCCTCATGCGCACCACCGCCGCCAATCTGGAGCCGCTGCTCCTCACCTACCGCGGCGACGGCGACGGCGCGGCCGCCGTCATCGACCGTGTGGTCACCGGCGAACCGCTGCTGTCCACGACGACCGAGGACGGCTTCCACCACCGCCTGTGGTCGGTCACCGATCCCGCCGAGCTCGCCACCGTCGCCGGGGACCTGGCCCGCCACCAGGCCCTCATCGCCGACGGCCACCACCGCTGGGCCACCTACCTGCGGCTGCGCGAGGAACACGCGGCGCCCGGGCCGTGGAACTACGGCCTCGTCCTGCTGATCGACACCGCCCGCTACCCGCTGCGGGTGCGGGCCATCCACCGCCTGCTCAACCGCCTCCCCGTCGCCGACGCGCTCGCCGCCCTGGCCGCCCTCGACGAAGGCTTCCGCGTCACCCGGGTCGACGGCCCGCTCCCGGCCGCCCAGGAGGCCCTCACGGCGGCGTGCGCCGAAGGCAACGCCTTCCTCCTCGCCGGCGACGGCTCCTTCCACCTCGTCGACCGCCCGGACCCGGCCCTCCTGGCCCGCACCGTCCGCGGCGACCGCCCGGAGGCCTGGCGCACCCTCGACGCCACGGTCCTGCACTCCACCCTCCTCGACCACGTCTGGCACATCCCGGACGCTCCGGAGGACATCAGCTACATCCACGACACCGAGGCGGCCGTCGAACAGGCCGAACGCCGCGGCGGCACGGCGGTCCTGATGCACCCGGTCAAGGAAGAGGTCGTACGGGACCTGGCCCGCCAGGGCGTCACGATGCCCCGCAAGTCGACCTCCTTCGGTCCGAAGCCGGCGACGGGACTGGTGCTGCGGAGCCTGGCACTCGACTGACCTGCCCTGGTCCGGACTGACCTGGCCCGGACTGTTCTGGTCTGGCCCGGCCCGGTCCGTCCTGGGAACGCCGAAGGGCGGAACCCCGTGGGGTTCCGCCCTTCGTTTCGTTCGTCGGCTCGTGCCTCAGGCGTCAGCCCTTGTCGCCGTCCTGTTCGTCGCGCTCGTCGAGGTCGTCGTCCTCGTCGAGATCGTCGGCGTCGTCCTGGCCGTTCTCCTCGTCGGAGTCGTCGAACGCGTCGACGAACTCGACCCCGTCCAGCTCGGCGAGCCGGTCGGAGGCGTCCGTGGAGCCGTCCTTGTCGGCCTCCAGTGCCTTCGCGAACCACTCGCGCGCCTCGCGCTCACGGCCGGCGGCCAGCAGCGCGTCGGCGTACGCGTACCGCAGCCGCGCGGTCCACGGGTGGTTGGCGCTGGACGCCAGCTCGGGGCTCTGCAGGGTCACGATGGCGGCGTCGAGCTGCCCCATGTCCCGGCGGGCACCGGCGGCGACGAGCCGCATCTCGACCTGCCCGGCCTTGTCCAGCTTCTGCACCTCGGGCTCACCGGCCATGGCCAGCGCCCGCTCCGGCCGGCCGAGGCCGCGCTCGCAGTCCGCCATGACGGGCCACAGCTCCACGCTGCCGGTCATGCGCCGCGCGGCCCGGAACTCCGCCAGCGCCTCCGAGTACTTCTGCGTGGCGTACGCGGCGAAGCCGGCCGCCTCGCGCACGGCGGCCACACGGGACGCGAGCCGCAGGGCGATCCTCGAGTACTCGTACGCCTTCTCCGGGTCCTCGTCGATGAGCTGGGCGACCATGACGAGGTTGCGCGCGACGTCCTCGGCCAGCCCCTTGGGCAGGCTCATCAGCTCCTGACGCACGTCCGGGTCGATCTCGTCACCGGTGACGTCGTCCGGGATCGGCAGGCGCTTGATGGGCGCCCGGTCCGGGCGGTCCCGGTCACGGTCGTCCCGACGGCCGTAGCCGCCCCGGTCGTCACGGCCCCGGTAGCCGCCGCCGCGGCTGTCGTCCCGGCGGTCGTCCCGGCGGAAGGCCGGGCGGTCGCCGCCGCGGTCGTCACGGCGGTAGCCACCGCCGCGGTTGTCGTCCCGACGGTCGTCCCGCCGGTCGTCCCGACGGAAGGGAGGCCGCTCGCCACCACGGTCGTCACGACGGAAACCGCCACCACGGCTGTCGCGGTCATCGCGGCGGAAGCCACCACCGCGGCTGTCGCCGCCACGGTCGTCGCGGCGGAAACCGCCACCGCGGTTGTCGTCCCGACGGTCGTCACGGCGGTCGTCCCGCCGGTCGTCCCGACGGAAGGGAGGCCGCTCGCCACCACGGTCGTCCCGACGGAACGACGGGCGGTCGTCGCGCTGGTAGCCGCCACCGCGGTTGTCGTCCCGACGGTCGTCACGGCGGTCGTCCCGCCGGTCATCGCGACGGAAGGGAGGCCGCTCGCCACCACGGTCGTCCCGACGGAACGACGTGCGGTCGTCGCGCTGGTAGCCGCCGCCACGGTTGTCGTCACGGCGGTCATCACGGCGGAAACCGCCGCCACGGTTGTCGCCACCGCGGTTGTCGTCACGGCGGAAGCCACCACCGCGGCTGTCACCGCCACGATCGTCACGGCGGAAACCGCTGCCACGGCTGTCGTCGCGGCGGTCATCACGGCGGAAGCCACCACCGCGGTTGTCGTCTCGGCGGTCGTCACGGCGGAAGCCACCGCCACGGTTGTCACCGCCACGGTCATCGCGGCGGAACGCTGGCCGGTCGCCACCGCGGTCATCGCGACGGAAACCGCCGCCACCACCGCGGTTGTCACCGCCACGGTCATCGCGGCGGAACGAGGGGCGGTCGCCTCCACGGTCGTCGCGACGGAAACCGCCGCCGCGGTTGTCGCCACCGCGATCGTCACGGCGGAAACCGCCGCCACGGTTGTCGCCGCCTCGGTTGTCACCGCCACGGTCGTCACGGCGGAACGAGGGGCGGTCGCCACCGCGGTCGTCGCGGCGGAAGCCGCCGCCGCGGTTGTCGCCACGGCTGTCGTCACGACGCGGCCCACGGAAGCCGCCCCGGTCGCCACCGTCCCGTCGGCGCGGGTCGCGCTCCGGACGATCGTCGGGAGAGTTGGTGGACATCGGCGTGACTCCTGTCTTCGGGTACTGCAGTCATTCTCGCGCAGTCGGCACCGCACCGCGCTTTCAGAAAATACAAGGCAAAACAAAAAGGACCCCTGGTCCCAGCATGAACGCTGGGACCAGGGGTCCTGAAATATTGTTCGGCGGTGTCCTACTCTCCCACAGGGTCCCCCCTGCAGTACCATCGGCGCTGAAAGGCTTAGCTTCCGGGTTCGGAATGTAACCGGGCGTTTCCCTAACGCTATGACCACCGAAACCCTATCGGTTTCGAGCGAACAAGCACACTTTGTAGTTGTGTTCTGCTCAAACCAGCAACTGTTCGTTGCTTCAGAACTAACACAGTGGACGCGAGCAACTGAGGACAAGCCCTCGGCCTATTAGTACCGGTCAGCTCCACCCATTACTGGGCTTCCACATCCGGCCTATCAACCCAGTCGTCTACTGGGAGCCTTACCCTCTCAAGGAGGTGGGAATACTCATCTCGAAGCAGGCTTCCCGCTTAGATGCTTTCAGCGGTTATCCCTCCCGAACGTAGCCAACCAGCCATGCCCTTGGCAGGACAACTGGCACACCAGAGGTTCGTCCGTCCCGGTCCTCTCGTACTAGGGACAGCCCTTCTCAATATTCCTACGCGCACAGCGGATAGGGACCGAACTGTCTCACGACGTTCTAAACCCAGCTCGCGTACCGCTTTAATGGGCGAACAGCCCAACCCTTGGGACCGACTCCAGCCCCAGGATGCGACGAGCCGACATCGAGGTGCCAAACCATCCCGTCGATATGGACTCTTGGGGAAGATCAGCCTGTTATCCCCGGGGTACCTTTTATCCGTTGAGCGACGGCGCTTCCACAAGCCACCGCCGGATCACTAGTCCCGACTTTCGTCCCTGCTCGACCCGTCGGTCTCACAGTCAAGCTCCCTTGTGCACTTACACTCAACACCTGATTGCCAACCAGGCTGAGGGAACCTTTGGGCGCCTCCGTTACCCTTTGGGAGGCAACCGCCCCAGTTAAACTACCCATCAGACACTGTCCCTGATCCGGATCACGGACCCAGGTTAGACATCCAGCACGACCAGAGTGGTATTTCAACGGCGACTCCACCATGACTGGCGTCACGGCTTCAAAGTCTCCCACCTATCCTACACAAGCCGAACCGAACACCAATATCAAACTGTAGTAAAGGTCCCGGGGTCTTTCCGTCCTGCTGCGCGAAACGAGCATCTTTACTCGTAGTGCAATTTCACCGGGCCTATGGTTGAGACAGTCGAGAAGTCGTTACGCCATTCGTGCAGGTCGGAACTTACCCGACAAGGAATTTCGCTACCTTAGGATGGTTATAGTTACCACCGCCGTTTACTGGCGCTTAAGTTCTCAGCTTCGCCCACCCGAAAGTGAGCTAACCGGTCCCCTTAACGTTCCAGCACCGGGCAGGCGTCAGTCCGTATACATCGCCTTACGGCTTCGCACGGACCTGTGTTTTTAGTAAACAGTCGCTTCTCGCTGGTCTCTGCGGCCACCCCCAGCTCACGGAGTAAATCCGATCACCAGGCGTGGCCCCCCTTCTCCCGAAGTTACGGGGGCATTTTGCCGAGTTCCTTAACCATAGTTCACCCGAACGCCTCGGTATTCTCTACCTGACCACCTGAGTCGGTTTAGGGTACGGGCCGCCATGAAACTCGCTAGAGGCTTTTCTCGACAGCATAGGATCATCCACTTCACCACAATCGGCTCGGCATCAGGTCTCAGCCTTAATGTGTGACGGATTTGCCTATCACACGGCCTACACCCTTACCCCGGGACAACCACCGCCCGGGCTGGACTACCTTCCTGCGTCACCCCATCGCTTACCTACTACCACCTTGGGTCAGCGGCTCCACCACTCCCCTTTGCCCGAAGGCTCCGGGGCGGCTTCACGGCCTTAGCATTAGAGGATTCGATATTGGGCGTTTCAAAGCGGGTACCGGAATATCAACCGGTTGTCCATCGACTACGCCTGTCGGCCTCGCCTTAGGTCCCGACTTACCCTGGGCAGATCAGCTTGACCCAGGAACCCTTAGTCAATCGGCGCACACGTTTCTCACGTGTGTATCGCTACTCATGCCTGCATTCTCACTCGTGAACCGTCCACAACTCGCTTCCGCGGCTGCTTCACCCGGCACACGACGCTCCCCTACCCATCACAGCCTCCGTTGGGAGTATTGCTGCAATGACACGACTTCGGCGGTACGCTTGAGCCCCGCTACATTGTCGGCGCGGAATCACTTGACCAGTGAGCTATTACGCACTCTTTCAAGGGTGGCTGCTTCTAAGCCAACCTCCTGGTTGTCTCTGCGACTCCACATCCTTTCCCACTTAGCGTACGCTTAGGGGCCTTAGTCGATGCTCTGGGCTGTTT